>CAZMGV010000049.1:0-1976 GCA_964565925.1 uncultured bacterium | reverse complement strand
TTCAGCCCTACCAGCTCGGATACGGCTACACCCCGCTCACTCCGCAGGGGTTCACGCCGCAATACGACATATATAACGCAGATGACCCGCTGCTTGGTTCCCTTGGAGATGCCGTACCGCTTATCGACTGGACACCGGGCCTTCCGATTCCGACTGGATGGCCGTTCCCGCCGCTGGAACAGCGGATTTACTTTAAGGGGAAAGGTCGCATCACGCTCTTTGCGAACCTGACGCTATCCGCTCCCGATCCAACCGTCGTCACATCAGTCGAGGTTTTTAATCCCAGCCCTCCGAACGACAGCATTGTGCCGGAAGCCGTCATCGGTACGAATATCAATCCCTGGACGAGTAGCGAGCGAACCCTGACCGTCACTCCGGGTATGGAAATCGCCGAATACGCTTTCAGGGTTCAGGGCGGAACCGGATCGAACCTGAATAACCTCAAGGTGTCGTGCGTATTCCAGGAAGCACCGCTCGACTGGGAAAACTCCGTTGTCATCAACGCCCGCATTCGCGGCACCCGGATCCCGAGAGACGTTTTCCGGACTTTTGGGGAGCTTTAAGCCGTGAACAACCAGTTCGACAGCATGATTCGCACTTACGCCAACCGGCCGGATTTCCCGCCTCATTATGTGAAGGGAATGATTCACGCCGAAAGCAGCTTCAAACCTGACGCGAAAGGTCCAGGCGGCGAACTCGGCCTCATGCAGTTCCTTCCGTCCACAGCGAAGACCCTTGGCGTCGAGCACTCGTCACTTGTGAATCCGGAGACAGCTATCAAGGCCGGAACCAAATACATCGCCCAGATCATCGACCGTTACATCACGCCCAATGTGAAGGTTCCGATCAATCCCGAACTCAAGGTGAAACTGGTCCAGTTCGCCTACAACGCCGGGCCGCTGTTCACCGTAAGGCTTCTCAAGAAGTTCGGTTCCGATGCCGCGACACTTTCAAGCTTGGACTCGTTCAGCCGTATGGTGGACACGCTGAAGGACGATGCGGATGTGCTTCGGCTCCAGAAACTAACGAAAGAAGCCGATTTTCTCGCCGCTCGGAAGAAGGTGGTGGAGCGTTACCAGTACTGGGCCGCCCAATACGCAAAGGACTTCGGCTCAGGTGGCCCGGCTGTTTCGGAGGCTTCAATGGCCGGCGGAATTCTCCCCCTCGCACTCGTGGGCGCCGGAGCCGCCGCATTCCTGTTCTGGAAAAGGAGATAGCGCCATGACCGAGATTCTTGAAATACTGAACTCGAAAGTCGCTGTGGGCCTTTTCTCTGGTCTCTTTTCGATCCTGGGTGTTCTCGTCGGAAGTTACGTCCGGAGCTTCACTGACGAACGGATCGAACAGAAATTGAAACCGCTCCTGGATCGTCTCCACCAGATCGAGGCGAAAATCGCCGAGGTTCTCAGGGACGTCGTCGAAATCCGTAAAGGCCAGGAGGCGATGGATGACCATCGCCACCGCATCGAGCGTCTTGAGAACCGTTCCATGTCGTCGAACGGCAATCCGCGCCAGTGATGGGGCGCAGCCCCGCCGGGAGCCACACATGCCAATCACAATCGCCTTCAGAAACAGCGTAGCCGCAGCCGATCTCCCCAGAATCGACAGCCGTATCAAGGCCCTGATCTTCGAGGCGGCTGCTTATCTGGCAAGGCAGAACTGCCCACTCACCATCACCTGTCTGCTCAGGGACCGGGCGGTACAGGAAAGCATCTACAAGAAGGCCGTTTCCGTTGGGGCTAAGGAGCCCGCACGGTCGCCGCACGAGGATGGGCGCGCAGTGGACATATCAATACGTGGCCTGTCTGAAGAGATCATTACCGGGCTCGTGAATCACCTGAACACCGCGTTTCCGTACGAAGGAAACCCGAAGTTCAAAACAGCTCTCCGGCACGACGTCGGCCAGGGCGATCACGTCCATATCCAGGTGGCTCCGACCGGAAATCATTGGGGAATGAATTCGTGAGTTTTGACGA
>CAZMGV010000048.1:0-2596 GCA_964565925.1 uncultured bacterium | reverse complement strand
CACCTGATTCTTCCAGCATGACCAACTGGCTAATCAGATCGTCCATCGGCCGTTTACGTCTTTCATCGAACAGCCGCTCAAAATAGCTGGTGAACTCTCCGACCCAGCTCAAGTCGGGCGGATGGCCGGCATTCATCAGCATGTTCCCGGTCGGGTCCAGAACCATTTTGTTCGACCAATCCTTGAACTGACGGCGCATACCCGGATCAATGCCGAGAATCTCGGCAATGACGTAGATTGGCAACGGCACTGCAAAATCTTCCATCAGATCGAAACGGTCTTTTTTCTCGATTCCATTAATCAGTTCCTCAGACAGTTCGGATATCCTCGGTTCAAGCTGTGCGATCATGCGGGGAGTAAACGCTCTGGTCACCAGAGAACGCAGGCGCTGATGATCGGGCGGATCGGTCGTGACCATCATGTGCCGCATCATCGTCGGCAGGGAATCGAATACCTTGGCGAGGTCTATCGCGGGGATCGTGCCGCCTTTATTGGTGGCCGCCCGTTCAAGGGCGATCTGCGGACTCGACGCGAAATGTTCTGGATCACGTAGCACTGCCACGCAATCGTCGTACTTTAATACGTTCCACATCGGCAGAAATGAAGATTTGCTGACCGGGCATTCTGACCGGCCGCGTGCGTATTCCGTGAACCGGTCATTCTCGGTAAAGACGACCAACGGATCGAATGGCTTCATAAGTCACTTCCCCGCGTCGGGCCGGCTACATCTTTGCGGTTTTCCGGTCCAGGTCCGTATATACAGGTGAGTAACGCGGCGGCGGCGGAACCCGCAGTTCGTCCCGGACCCGGTCCAATGGTTGTTCGAGCAGGTCTTTCCAGTCCGGCGTGATGATCGATCGTGCGCGAAGACCGCGCCAGACTGCTCCTGCGAACAGCCGTGGGTTCGGGTGCCCTCTTGCGGAGATCATCAGCCCGCCGACGACTACCATAAACCAGATCGCGGGATTCCTAGTTTGTGTAGCGGTGAAGGTGAGTACGCCCATTTCGCCAAGAAGGTCGGTTCCGTACCCGGTAAGGACGTGATACAGATCGTGAGTATCGCGCATCCAGGTCTGGAGGAACTGCTCGTCACGGCTCATTTTTTCCACTCTGGAACGGTCGAACCCGTCAGCAACTGCGTTTTCCAGTCCGCCCGGCGTCAGATGCTCCCGCTGGCAGAATTCATAGTATTCGCGGCCCAGGGTTCCTTTCGGAAGGGAGGCAAGCCATTGGGCGTCCTTGAGGGCGGATAGCAGGTCCGGCTTTTCCTTTAGCAGGTGCCGTCCCGCTCGGCTGCGCCGGACACGCTGGAGCATCCGCAAGGGTGATTTCCCCTGAAGCGCTTCGACCATCCGCGCCGCCTGCTTGGTATCATCCGGATTTCGCATCCCTTTCATTGCGGCATCGAGCGCCTGCCGTGGTTTGATCGAATAAAGTTCGTCGCTGGCGTGCATGACGTAGAACCTCCGTTTAGATTCGCCTGCCTGTGAGCATAAGCATGAAACCCTTGAATGCAGTGTCGTGATTGGCGAAGTAGCTCACGAAACTGTCAATGAGCCCGACCGTCGTGCGATGCGGCGGGAATTTTCGCGCATGGGGAGATTTCTCGACGATCTCCTGAACTCTCTTCCAGTAATCGTCGAACCGTTCAGGCGGGATTCTCAGGTTCCGGACGCTCCAGAAAAACGTCAGGAATGCCGCCGCCGCGAGTCCGGCCGACGACAGGCGGAGCGGAAGGTTCGCGAGCATCCGGGGGATACTGAGCGAGGTTCGGTCGTTTCCGGAGCCCTTGTGTTCAAGCAGCCAGTAATCCATGGCCAGATGGCGCGATTCATCCCTGTCGATCAGTCGAATGATTTCGTTCTGGAAAGGTTCGTCGAGCATTTCCCTGACGGTGGGGCTCCACAGGGAATCGAGTCCGAGTTCGAAAAGAATAATCTGTGTGCCCACAATTTCGTGGAAAATGCGGCCCCTGGCACCCTTCAGTTTCCGGAGATCTCTGGAAAGAATCTTGAAGGAATAGCGTAACAGCCAGGGAAGATCCGTCCATTCGACACCGAGGCGCTTCGCCAGCAGTGTCTCGGCATCCGCATGACGGAATTCGTCGTTAGCGATTATCTCGAACAGGGCGCGCACGGTCGGCTGCGTAGAATTTTTCTCATTGACCTGGAAAGCGTAGGCTCCCAGCCGTTCCACCCCGGCCGTAAAGAGCAGTATGCGGCCCAAGAGCTGTTTCTGACGCTCGCTGATTGATACATCGGGGCCTAGAGGTTGATCCCAGTCGAAATCCTTTACCGACCACTGACCTGACCGGGATTTTTCAAGAAGGGTGCCGAGATTCATTGAACTGCTCCTGCATCATGGGGCCGGCGGCTCGTCAGACTGCTGCCAGTTCCTGAAGCCCCTCGGTTGTCCGGAAAGAGGCTTGTGCCTCTGGCGAATAGATCGGCTCGGCAGTGAGCTTCCCTTCCTTTTCGATCACCACCATCTTCGTGCCACAAGGCTGGCAGAAGACCCTGTCCCCTGCCTGAAACGGGCGCCTGGCGATAACGATGATGTTGCAGACCACGCACTGAAGTTCATTGGGCTGGAGAGG
>CAZMGV010000047.1:0-2773 GCA_964565925.1 uncultured bacterium | reverse complement strand
GCTTGGAAAGGCCGGCGAGCAGCCCCGTCTTCATCTTTTCTTCGCTGACCTGGAGAACTTCCTTCGTCATCCGATCGGCCGTTCCGAGGAAATGGGTCTTGATGCGGGAGATGAAATCGACGACCGGGTTGCCGGTCTCGGCCGGGTTTTCCATACCCTCGAACGAATCGCCCGAATCGTCGTCCGAGTCGTCATCATCGTCGTCTCCGCCATCGCCATCGCCATCGTCGCCACCGGCAGCCGCGTCATAGGCGACGACCTGCGGATACGCCGAACCGCCGATTTCGCGGGACAGGCTGAGAAGTTCCTTGAGGTCCGAAACCCGGCTCTTGAGCGAGTCGGCTACGGGGGCGACCGGAGCGGGGTTCGGAATGGGAGCGGGGGCAGGTTCGGGCCTGAATTTGGGCGTTTCCAGTGCCTTCGACACCAGGCCAAGAAGTGTCTGGTTCTGCTGCGACAGGATGCCAAGTATTGCGGCAGTGGCGGGGTCGGCTTCCTTGGACGGCCGCCGCGCCGCGACTTCGAGTGTCCGGACTTCAAGGAGCCGGATCATGGGCTCAAGAGCCGAACGGACGGCCCCTGCAATATCCACAGGCGGCGGCGGGACGTCCTTCGGACGCAGCTCGTTCAGGAGATCGGCCTTTAACTGGCCGATCAGGGAATTCATGTCCGGTTTTGGCGCGTCTTCAGACGGATTCACGTCTGGGTAGTTTGAAACCCGGTCCTTATCCCCGTGGACGTAGCGGCCAGACAGCCGGATTTCCCATTTATAATGGCCATTGCCGTAGGTCTCGCCGATCAATTCGGCGGGTTCCATGCCGAGGTCCGTCAACTGATGATCGACATGCAGCGGCGGCAGCTTGTAGCATATACCGCTATTGTCGATCCGCTTGACGTAGAGACGTACCCGCCCGGTCCCGGCGCCGCCGACCCGTTCGAGAATCTTCTTGATCGTCAGGCGTTCGTCTCGGGTGGCAGGATGGCGCGGCATCCGGGTACCGGTTCCGGGTACCGGCTCCTCGTCGGAATCTTCGGTTTCACCGCCACCGCCATCCTCCGCGGATTCGATATCATCCTCCGACGGAAGTTCGTCGTCACGGTTTTCTTCGTTTCCGTTCATTGTCACGGCTCCCTTTTGGCAACAGGCGATACCCAGAGGCGGTTGCCCTGGGCGGTAAGAACCGTCTGAAAGTCGTCGTTGGAGAGGTTGAAGGCGCGGGCGATACGTTCCGCCTCTAGCGGAGACGGATTGATGCGGCCTGTTTCGATGCTGTTATAGAGCTGGATCCGGATGCGGCAGGCAGCGGCTACCTGTTTCTGAGTGAGGTCCCGGACCATCCGGAGGGCTCGAATTGTTTGTGCCGCACGTTCCATGAGGACAAGATGCGGCAACTACCCAGGGAAATAAAATAGCCATTTTTCCGGATTTTTGATCGTAAGTTGAGCTATCACATTCACTACTGAACGCCTTCTTGCATGGCGCTGAATTTTGTGTTGCGAGAAAAGGCCCCGCCGTCATTCTCGACGGCGGGGCGGTTCACAGAATTAATGTCATGGGACGATTACGCACTGACCCGTTGATAATGATCCTTCACGGTTTGAGGCGTCGAGCGCCGCAACTTTATAGCAATACATTCCATGCGCTACACGATGAAGATAATCTGTAGACGATGTCTCTACGCGAAAAGCGAAGTTAACTGCATCCGGCATTGAGGTTCCGAAATACCACGCATATCGTGTTGCACCTGAGATGGGCCGCCAGGACATGTAAACACTCGTCGTTGGGCTGTCGAACATCGGCGTGACCAGCCACGACGGGGACATAGGTAACGGTGTCAGCACGCCGCAATTAATAGCTCTTGTCGCGTCGTTAGGTGCGCAGTCCTCTGCATCCGGAACCCCGTCGTTGTCGAAATCACTAGGTAACGGTACGGGACTAACTATATTGCCAGGACGGTACCAGCCCGCCACTGAATCTGTGATCACGACATCATGCATTTGGCCTCGCTGATCACCGTTAAAGTTCGAATCGACCACACGGACGATTTTTCTGGACCAATCAACCACGTACATAACGACTGCAATATGGCCGTGTATACCGGTCGTCCATATCAGCGCGTCATGCGAATGAGGTTGGTTAGTCCCTTCGTTAGCAATTCGCGTGAAACCTATCGGCCTGAATTTTTCATCGGTCCAGAACCACTTTGCGCTGCCGTTGACCCCAAGATACGGAAGCGACGCATTTGGGTATATTTCATCATAGAAATTTCGCGCTGCTGGCACGCATTGTTCACTACCGAAAGTTACACCTTTATAGACAACTGTATTAGTCGGATTGACGACACCGCCGCACTCGGTATCGCACGCATCTTCAGATGGCTGATTCATTCCAGAAGATGTGTTTTCCCATGCACAGGCATCGAGCGGTATATTGATGACGTAGTTGTATCCGCTCTGACCATTTGAGACCATCTGAGACGTCACGAACGGTCCAATTTGTATCGCGGTATTAGTCTCGGTAGCCCACCGGCCATTTACCACTGCATTGAATGCAAATGGGCCTGTGCCAGGAACGACATAAACGTCACTGGGAACCGTGCGGCTCACCGACGAATACCAAGCGTCTGTGCAAACACTTGGATCAGTTGCACAAAAGATGTTCGATTCGATTCGACTGATCAGGCCAACGTTTGCCGCCCGTATAGGTAGTGAACACGCACTCGGTGTCGGTGTCGAAAACGAATAACATATACATAAAAGACAAAAACTCTCA
>CAZMGV010000046.1:0-2908 GCA_964565925.1 uncultured bacterium | reverse complement strand
CGGCTGTCGCACCCCCCTTCTCGCTCGTCGAGCCGGGGTGCGCACTGACCTGGCGCCCGCGACCGGCCGAAGGCGATTGGTGGAAACCGGAAAGGCGGCTCGGTGACCTGAAATCCCGCATGCCGCGATAGATGTTTGAAAACTGAATAGCCTTGAACCCGCTGCCGGCAACAGGGGTTTAGGGTACCGGCCCGGTCAGGGACGCGGCGAACCCGCGCCCTGAACGGGCAGAATTAAACGGTCAGGAATTTCCGTTCGTGGTGAGCCGAGTTTACCCTGAGCCTGTCGAACCATGACGGAAACCGCTACGGGATCCGTGCCGGTGCGAGACGGCTGTAGAGGCGGTTTACGGCGAAGCTTGGCGGAGCGGCCGGAACGATCCGCTCATGCCTGCCGCCACGGTTCTCCCATTTCCTCGGGCTTCGATGCGTCATGGGTATTGAACCGGGGCTTGCGCGCGTCGTTCTTCTCTGCGGCCAGCTTGTCGAACTGCTCGCCCAGCATCACCCAGAACGGATCTCCGGCCTTCCGGTTGAGTTCGTGCCGGCGCTTGCGGCCGGGCATGAATCGCTCGTAGTTGGACGACGTGACGAGAAACCGGATCACGTGCGGAACGAGGCGGCCGACAAACGTGGGCCCGCCGGTCTCGGTGATCCGGCTGGCCAGGGCCTGGCCGCCCACGTGGAAGTAAAAGCCGTTCAGCGCCTGGAGCATGTATGGCTTGACCTGCGCGTCGATGAGCGGGATCTGCACAGCGTTCATCATGGCGTTCAGCAGCAGGTTGGAGACGCGGTTGAGTTCATCGGAATATTGCGAAGGCGGCGGCGCGACCGCCAGCGAGTAATCGAGGATCCTGATCCCCTCCTCGGGAGTCCGGGGAAGGATGTCCTCATCGGCCCCCAGGATGTAGCCGATGTAGGTCCAGAACGCGTGAATGTCCTCCATCTCGCGGCGGCTGTATTTCTTCCCGAAGCTCATGTCGTACATCATGTTGGCGATGCCGAAAGTCGGGACACCGGCGGCAATCGAGGCATTGGGTATCGGCATGCCGTTCTGTGCGTACCATTCGTCGCCCCACCGGCGCCGGAGCATCAGGCGCGCCTGCGCGTGGAGCAGACGCACGCGCGCTGAATTCTTGAATCCGGCGCCGAAGCGGGAGAGTCCGCCGGGAGCCGGCAGCGCCATCCAGAACGCGGCTGTTTCACGCGCCCGGTAGAGCGCATCACGCTGCATCCGGCCCGTTGCACCCACTGCGGCGCCGACCGTGCCGCCCTGGATGGTGAGAATCGTGTTGAGGAACATCCCCGCGGCTTTTCCGCCGGCGGACACATTCGCCGCTATCAGCGCGCCCCGGTCCACCTGTGCAAGGTCGATCCACTCGGGCACGCGTTCGAGCTGCCTGAAAAGGGCCACGAGTTCGGCCGGCGGTTCCTCGATCGTGCCGATGCCTTTTTCGAGCGCCTGCTCGAAGAGCCGTCGCCCTTCACCGGGCCCGAGGCGGCGAAACATCGATACGACATCATCCATGAGCCGGTCACCGTCCCACAGGCGGTCCTTCACCCGGGCCATGTATTCGTCGCCGTCGCCGGGGATGCCGTCGACCACATCGATCCAGGCACCGAACAGGCGGCGGCGGGCGGGAGTCCAGTCCGGATTGTAGTGAAGGGCCTGCGGCGGGGCCGGCCGCCACTTCGGTCCAGTGGGCGATACGGGTACGGAGGACGGGGCCGGGGAAATCTGGCTTGCCATGTCGGTTCTCCTCAAATCGGCGGGCGCCCGGAAAGCAGGGCCCTATTCAGATACACTAATGTATCTGAATATAAAACTGTATATTACTTTTGCCCGACGGGTGCAACCGGATTCTTGAATCGGGAATGCGACGGACATCGGCAGGGTCCGGGACGAGCGAAGGGAGAGACTCTCCCGGAAGCAAAGGGGCCTGCGCCCGGCTCCGTGACCGGAGCGGCTGGCCTGCGATCAAACGGAACCGGACTCCGCCGTGTCGGATGCGAAAAGGCGCGGATCAGGGGAACAGCGGCGCGAGCTTTGCGGGCTGACCGAGAAGATCGTAGAGCAGTCGTATCAACGTGCGCCCGGGCGTGCCTTTGTACTCCCGCAGTCTCGCTTTCCTGAAGACGAGTCCGTTGGTAAAGGTCACAAGGGTATAAGCCACGTAGGCAGTATCAACCCTTTTGTTCCCGGCCAGAGTGGCGCACAGCTTTTTGATCAGATCCAGAAGCTGCTTCTGCATTTCGCGGCTGGATGCATCGAAAGCCCTGCCGAATTCAGGATCCCGCTCCGCTTCAAGGCGCAGTTCGGCGTTCAACAATCGAAGTTCGGTATTGGAGGCGTATTCATTGAAGGTTGACTCCAGCTCCTTGCAGAGCTCGATGGGATTGCTGGCGACTTTAATGAACTGACCGAACCGCTCCATTTCAAGCGCAGTGGTTTCCCTGAGAACCGACAGTGCGATCTCGTTCTTGCTCTTGAAGTTGGAATAGAAGGCGCCGCGGGAATACCCGGCTGATTCCGCGATGCGATCGATTGACGCGCCGGCAATGCCATACTGGGCGAACTCGCGGCGTGCGGATTCATGAATACGGCCGATGGTTTGCGCTCGGCTCTCTTCTCGCGTCAGGCGTGCCATCTGGTAACCCCGGTCTGGAAACAATCGGACTCAGCGAAAGGTAACGGAGTGACTTCTAAGGCTTAAGGGTATTTGCATTCAAGTTCGTATCCAAATTCGTTTTCAGCGAAGCCGGTCGAATGGATCACCATGGCCCGGGCGGGTGCGGGAGTGGTGCCCTGCAGCCGGCGCGAACGTGAACGTGAGGGTGATCCTGAACGGTTAGTTTGGTGGCTGGGGAGGGACTCGAACCCTCGACCTACGGCTTATGAGGCTGCCAAG
>CAZMGV010000045.1:0-3453 GCA_964565925.1 uncultured bacterium | reverse complement strand
TGCCGGGCGTCGGCAACCAGCCCGTTCACCTCCCAATCAAGGGCGGCTATTCGCTCGAAATCACGTCAGACGTTCCAGGGCTAACGAAGGTTCAGTTGTATCTCGCCTGGCGAGACGCCGAACTACCTGACGACTTCGACCACGAGACCTTTTTCTACGTCGGACAGTTCCTGGACATGTACGCCGTGGACGGCAAGACCCGCTTCGTTTTCCAGAGGGACTACCGTTGGGACGGACTCACGTATCTGGTGGGCGGCGAAGACGGAACAAAGGCCTGGCGCTCAACCCGGTATCCTTATGCGATGGAGCCGGGAGTGAGGACCGGCGGCGTATTCGACAGCGCCGGCCACTTCCAGGACATCGAGCTTCCCATGAAACTGGCCTGTCCGCCTGAAGAATGGCGGACTCCCTACATGCAGGAGGTCAATTACGCCTCCCATCTCTCCTTTGGCCGGTTCCCGGTCCCGATCTTCGCCAAAGCCGGGGTGGCGATCGACGGACGGTTCGGTCTCCTCAACTTCTCCCTGTTCGACTTCCCTCACACCCTAGTCACCGTCGGGGAGCACCTTCGAGCATGAAGAACCCGCTGGTCAGATTCAGTGATATTGCGGGTGAGCGGTTCAAGGGGCTTCCGTTCGGTCCGCTCTGGAAACTGCTCCGTGGGCTCGATACGGAGATGATGTCGGGATATGCCTATGCCGATATTCAGGACAGCGCCAGAACTCAGCTCCTGGACTTCACCGTGCCACTCGACTGCTACCTGTTCTGCCATGACATTGAGATCGAAGTCTCATACCGGGGGGACAAGTCTTTCAGGATCGACCTGTTTGCCGACCAGGAGCAGATGCTTCCGGCCCGGTATGCGTTCATTGGCAGCTACGGCGTCATGGGCGTCCATGTCCTGAATCCGGGAGACCGGAAGGTATCCCTGAAGATGCGCCGGGTTTTGGCTCCCGGAACGGTCCTCAGGATTTTCGGCACACGGTTTCAGCCCTACCAGCTCGGATACGGCTACACCCCGCTCACTCCGCAGGGGTTCACACCACAATACGACATATATAACGCCGATGACCCGCTGCTTGGTTCCCTTGGAGATGGCGTACCGCTCATCGATTGGTCTCCGGGCCTACCAATTCCGACTGGATGGCCGTTCCCGCCGCTGGAACAGCGGATTTACTTCAAGGGGAAAGGCCGCATCACGCTCTTTGCGAACCTGACGCTATCCGCTCCCGATCCGACCGTCGTCACGTCAGTCGAGGTTCTTAACCCCAATCCTCCGAACGACAGCATTGTGCCGGAGGCCGTCATCGGCACGAATATCAATCCCTGGACCAGTAGCGAGCGAACGCTGACGGTCACACCCGGTATGGAAATAGCCGAATTCGCTTTCAGGGTTCAGGGCGGAACCGGATCGAACCTGAATAACCTCAAGGTGTCGTGCGTATTCCAGGAAGCACCGCTCGACTGGGAAAACTCCGTTGTCATCAACGCCCGCATTCGCGGCACCCGGATCCCGAGAGACGTTTTCCGGACTTTTGGGGAGCTTTAAGCCGTGAACAACCAGTTCGACAGCATGATTCGCACTTACGCCAACCGGCCGGATTTCCCGCCTCATTATGTGAAGGGAATGATTCACGCCGAAAGCAGCTTCAAACCTGACGCGAAAGGTCCAGGCGGCGAACTCGGCCTCATGCAGTTCCTTCCGTCCACAGCGAAGACCCTTGGCGTCGAGCACTCGTCACTTGTGAATCCGGAGACAGCTATCAAGGCCGGAACCAAATACATCGCCCAGATCATCGACCGTTACATCACGCCCAATGTGAAGGTTCCGATCAATCCCGAACTCAAGGTGAAACTGGTCCAGTTCGCCTACAACGCCGGGCCGCTGTTCACCGTAAGGCTTCTCAAGAAGTTCGGTTCCGATGCCGCGACACTTTCAAGCTTGGACTCGTTCAGCCGTATGGTGGACACGCTGAAGGACGATGCGGATGTGCTTCGGCTCCAGAAACTAACGAAAGAAGCCGATTTTCTCGCCGCTCGGAAGAAGGTGGTGGAGCGTTACCAGTACTGGGCCGCCCAATACGCAAAGGACTTCGGCTCAGGTGGCCCGGCTGTTTCGGAGGCTTCAATGGCCGGCGGAATTCTCCCCCTCGCACTCGTGGGCGCCGGAGCCGCCGCATTCCTGTTCTGGAAAAGGAGATAGCGCCATGACCGAGATTCTTGAAATACTGAACTCGAAAGTCGCTGTGGGCCTTTTCTCTGGTCTCTTTTCGATCCTGGGTGTTCTCGTCGGAAGTTACGTCCGGAGCTTCACAGACGAACGGATCGAACAGAAATTGAAGCCGCTCCTGGATCGTCTTCACCAGATCGAGGCGAAAATCGCCGAGGTGCTCCGGGACGTCGTCGAAATCCGTAAAGGCCAGGAGGCGATGGACGACCATCGCCACCGCATCGAGCGTCTGGAGAACCGTTCCATGTCGTCGAACGGCAATCCGCGCCAGTGATGGGGCGCAGCCCCGTCGGGAGCCACACATGCCAATCACAATCGCCTTCAGAAGCAGCGTAACCGCAGCCGATCTCCCGAGAATCGACAGCCGTATCAAGACCCTGATCTTCGAGGCGGCGGCTTATCTGGCAAGGCAGAACTGCCCGCTCACCATCACCTGTCTGCTCAGGGACCGGGCGGTTCAGGAGAGCATTTACAAGAAAGCCGTTTCAATTGGGGCTAAGGAGCCCGTCCGGTCGCCGCACGAGGATGGGCGGGCAGTGGACATCTCAATACGGGGCCTGTCTGACGAGATCATTACGGGGCTCGTGGATCACCTGAATACGGCGTTTCCTTATGAGGGGAACCCGAAGTTCAAAACAGCTCTCCGGCACGACGTCGGTCAGGGCGATCACGTCCATATCCAGGTGGCTCCACCCGGGAATCATTGGGGAATGAATTCGTGAGTTTTGACGATACCTATCTGCTTCCCCGGACTTCGGTACCGGCGACCGCTCCGCTGGATCTCGGCGGCGTGACGGACTGGCTGACGTCGCCGGTCGAACAGTCGAAGAAACTGCTGGCCGATCGTGCGGTCGAGAAGGCGAAGGAAGAAGTCCAGAAACAGGAAGAACAGAAGGCCGATTGGGAGCGCACGGGCCAGCCGTGGTCTAAGAAAGCGGATGTTCTTCTTTCGGCGGCCAAATGGGGTGTCATTACTATCCCGCTTGGGATTGTCGCGGTGTCCCTCATGCCACTGCTTCGAGGAACAGGTGCGGCACTCTCTGGCATCGGAGCCGCTACCCAGGAGGGTGCGGCATCACTTCAGGCGGCGCGGCAGTCGGTCACTCGCCGCAATCCCATGCCCTCAATCTCACGGCATTACGGCGAGAAATGGTCACTGCTGCGTCGTCTTGGCGACCGTTACTGGCAACTCGGTCAGACACACCCTGAAAGCAGCGAGCAAC
>CAZMGV010000044.1:0-3880 GCA_964565925.1 uncultured bacterium | reverse complement strand
AGCCCCAGCACCGCAGGACCCTGTCCCCACATCAGCTGGCCCGTCCCACAATCCGTGTCTACACAGTCGGCATCGCACCTTGTTTGATATAATCCGTTTGCGGGAGTTGCTTCGACCGCGTTGGGTATTCCCGCAAGCCGGACAAGCAGGCCCTTTAGTGTCAAAAAGGCCTCATTGGTAATCAGAGGCGCTAGCGCCGAAGTCCTATCAATCACTGCGCTAAGCCTGAGCTTCGAATCTGATGACATCATACGGTTCCCGGACTCGGCTGCGACGAAATCCGAACACTCCGGTGCTTGCGAGTTTTCCCCATTGGCAGCGAAATCTTCAGAGTCCCAGCGGATAAACGAAGACAATCCACCTGTCAGAATTGTCCGGGCACCCTGTAACGCCCCAAAGAGCTGAAGAATTTGTTCCACGCTTAGCGGTGCTATCGCCCCGAACGTTTTATAGGTTATGTTTGTCGTCGGAAAATAACCAGGGATCCCGGCGACGGACGATACGAGGTCATTCGCATTCAGGAGAAAATCCAAACTGATTCCGAGCAGACTAGCCCCCAGATCAACGCCCATTGAAGCTCTCATCCCTTCGTCGAATGCGCGCAAGAGATCCGGAGAATCGAAGCAGTCCACCGGGGTCGAAGGCATCGCGTCCGGTTGAGCGAAAAAAACGTCTGTCTGCCATCTGGCGGTCCCGATCACAATAGAATTCGAACAACCGTAATAGGGATTGGGAAGTTTCTGGCTGAATTTCCCCTTATTTGTGCAGTCAGCTATGTTCACAGCCGGATCCCCGCTACCTCCGCATTCGGTTCCCGACTGGTTGCATTGGACATTCCCATCGCCATCACAACAATTCATATTGTCGCAAAGGAAAGGGTCAAATGGGTTTCGGCCGTGCGTACGGATTCCCGCAGGAATCCCGGCGCCATTGGGATGCATATACCCTGCATCGCCGGCCGTCGGAACATTCGCAGGATAGGGCTCGGGTAATCCAGTCGGGCAATTCGCTGTTGTATTTGCAGAATCTGTCCCGGTCCAGAGTTTACCATTCTGGCACATGACGGGACTCGGAAACGCGCGGTCCGGAGGCCAATTAGCACTCCAACCGAAAGTCTTGTCTCCATTTGCCTGCCAATATGTAGAGAAATACCGCTGGCCGCCACTGGCGGGACGACTGCTCCCCTCGTCCGAAAGCAGGCCGGATGTGGCCTGATTTGCAGCAGAGAACCACCGGTTGGACGGGTCCCTGGGACCAGGGACAAATCGTCGGGAGTTGGCTAAAACGTCACCAGCGCGTGAATTCGCCCCGGTATGACTCGATGACATGATGGGAACCATTTCGACAGCTGCATCACGGCCCGACTGGCCGGTCTCGTCATTGATATAGTTTATCAACAGACTCCACAGGGAGTGCTGGGGATCGAAATCCTTGCCGCGGAGCCCCTGACAGGCTGTAATTTGCGCGGGCGTGGGCGCGATCCAGCCGGCGCCATTAGGCTTCATGCAGGTGCAGCAGGACGGCGGGTTCTTCACCATCAGTTCATCGAGGGTGTCCAGCAGGTTCGCCATCGGCGTGTTTTGGGCCGAGACAAAGCACGGCGGCGGACGTCCCGTCGTCGCGCAGTTTCCAAGCGCACTCCCCACCGGGTGGAACGGCGCCTGGGGCGAGGTCATCGTGTCGAAAACCGAATCGAAAATCACGTCCGCGTTGGCGTTGCCGGCGAGACGGCAGGCCGGCGCGCTGGACGCGGCGCCGGGGGTGCCGCACTCCGGTATCTGCGAACGGCGGCCGCGCTGGTCGAGATCGAACAGCTGGCCGACAGTCGTAAATATTCGTTTCGTATTTCCCTGATCATGCGCGGCAATCAGCGTATTCAGGATGTCGCCGGTGTCCGGGAACTGCAGGATGATCCGGGTCATCTGGTTCAGGACCACC
Organism: uncultured bacterium; assembly: GCA_964565925.1. Lineage (GTDB taxonomy): Bacteria > JAGRBM01 > JAGRBM01 > JAGRBM01 > JAHCIT01 > CAZMGV01. Next base: position 1,942 of record CAZMGV010000044.1, on the reverse strand, counting down.
GGATCGGTGATGTATTCCATGGCCGGATACATGAGCGACAGGGCGTCGTTATCCGGGAAAATCAGTTCTCCGGTCGTGCAGTAGTCTGCCGGCGCACGGCCCGGGGCGAGTCTGATCGTGCCCTCGACAGCGCCCGTACCGGTATTGCGGCACTCCATGCGGCGGAAGTCGTCGACCCGGCGCAAACCCGCGGTAGATGAAGTGCAGGTCGCGTAGCTCGCGGTGATCGCCGCCGGCTTGAGCTGACCGCCCAGCGTGCACTGGGCGCCGCTGCGGGTGCCGGTCTGGTTCACCAGCGCGGCCATCGTCGGCACGATTCTCGCGATCGGGCTTTCGCGGACGCTGCTGGAACCGTCGTCATAGGGCTCCAGACTGCAGGTGATGACCTCCTTGAGCGCCGTCAGGTCGGATACGCCCGTCGAAGGATCCGGTGCGAGTATTTCGTGTACGATCGTACGGACCCCCTTCAGCGAGGGATCCTTGTAGATCACGCTGGCGTTACAGGCGGCCTGGTTGTAACCCTCTGCCGCGCAGGCATCGTTCATCAATATGTAGAGCCCGCGTCCGAGCGCCCGGCTGGCGCTGGAAGGATCGATAATCACATTGCCCGAATTGACGCAGTACGCGGGGGCTCCCGACACGCCGCAGAAGCAATCGGTGATCTTGTCCTTGTTCGTGCTGGTCCAGTTCGCATAGGTGCTATCGGCGCAGACCACTTCGCCCAGTCCCTGCTCTGGCGCGATGCCGTTGGCGTTGGCGTCGTACACGAAGGCCGAATTCCCGTTCACACTGTCGACGTAGAAGGTCGTATCGTAAAGGTCGACCGAGGCCTCGAGCAGATCGTACAGAAGCGGCAGGGTTTCGCGCTTCTCGGTGGTCGCGGCGCCATTGGCGACAATCGCCACGTCCATGACCCGGAGCTTGTTAATAACGTCGATGGTGCTGCGGAGATCGGAGAAGTTGAGGATATCCAGCACGGCGGGAGTGGCGCGCATGAAGGGCGAACTCGACTTGTCCTGGCTGGAGGTCGCATCGACGCGGAAACGTCCGCCGTCGAGCGACAGCAGCGTCCGGAAATCGGGCGCCATCGCCTCGATGCCGTCGGCCGTCTTGGGATCGTTGTCCGGATCGTAGATCGCCCCCAGTGTGATCAGCGGGAGTTCACGGAAGATCTGCCGGTCGATGCCGTTCTTGAGCAGGTTCAGGAACGTCACGATGTCGCTGTCGGCCGCACCGTCGTTGAAGAGGCCCGGGAAAAGGTCCTGCAAACCGCCCAGCGCCGTCAGCGCCAGCGGGTTCGTCGACACCTCCGCTGTCCCCCCCGACGTGCTGGCCGCCCCCCCCAGCACGAACGCGAACGCGTCGAAGAAGGAGTTCAAGAGATCCCCGCCGCCGCGGACGGCCGTCGGATTGTCCTGCAGCGTCGTGAAAGCCGGGTCCATGAAGCAGTCGATCAGCGACTGGCTCCGCCCGTAGCGGTCCGGCGGACAGCTCGCATCCACATTCGCGAATATCTGCACGAAATCGTTGATCGACGCCTGCTCCGGCGTCAGCACCACGCCGAAGTTCACCGCCAGCGGCGCCGCCGACGTTGCCGCCACGTTGGGCGGCACCGCCGTGTCCTGCGTCCAGACCTCGAACCGGTAGCCGCCGCGCTCGTTGTCGTTATCGCCCAGCGTGTAGTTCACCAGCTGCAACCCCGTCAGCTGCGGGAAACTCAGGGGATTGATCTGGCACAGACGGCCCCGCGTCCGCACCACGAACGTATCGCCGGGGCTGGGCGGCGTCGCCATACCCGGCGTCACCGTGAACCGCCGCGCGTTCGTATAACCCGTCACCGTGAACGCCAGCCCCTTGTTCACGCCCGACGTGAACGTCACTTCCTGGCCCACATACAGGTTGTCGGAGGCCGAGATGTTGCTCGTCCCGGAGAACTGCGTCG
>CAZMGV010000043.1:0-4218 GCA_964565925.1 uncultured bacterium | reverse complement strand
ACTCGCTCGGAGCCGTTCCGCTCGACCGGACGCTTCCCGGTTACCTGCCGATGGTTCAGCGGTTCCTGCACCACGCGACCGTCTCCTACAAGGTGGACCAGTCGACGACCGTGACGCAGCTCCTGAAAAACCTGCCTCCCGCGGGCGGAGCGAACATCGTGAGCATCCGCGATGAATCGAACGGTTACCCGGAGGCCAACAACCTCCGCACGTTCAAGCGTCCGGTCGTGATCGAGGGCGGTATCCAGTACCTGATCGAGATGAACCTCGATACGGGGGCGTTCCAGAACGCGGGCGTGCCGATCTACACGAACTGCATGCTCGACACGGTTCTGGAACTCGATGCCACCTGGATCCGTCAGGCCGGGTGATGCGTGACGCATCTCTCACCTGCTGGCGAGCCCTGAAAGCACCTTTGGGGCTTTAGCCAGCAGGTCTCATCCCTCCTCCTCCTGCCGGGCTGGGCAGCGGACGCTCCGCTAGCCGCCCAAGATGGGTGCAGCGTTCCGCTGCCCTCCCGGCCCCTCCTCCAAGAGGAATCCGGTCATGGACTTCACGCAGCAGTATCCCAAGTGGTTCGTTGACGAATTCGAGAGAATCCGGACGAAATACGGCTCACGCAAGATCATTCAGCCCGCATTCCATCCGACCGTGTTTACGGACGCGCTGGCGACCTTTACGGCGAGCAGCGAGCATAGCTACGCCGTCACGATCCCTCAGAAGGAACTCTTTATCCTGTTCGGTTTCCGGTACGGAACCACAAACATGGAACGGCTCCTTCAGTATCCGTTCCGGATGAAGGTTTCCGATCCGAGCCGTCAGGAAGCGCTCCTGCCGAACTATGTCTTCTCGCCGTCGGTCTGCTCGTCGGCCGCCTTCTTCTCGCCGCTCATGGTTCCGGTGGAACTCCCCGGCAGCTCCATTCTCAAGATCGATATCAAGATGCCGGAAGGACTTCCCGGCGGAAACGAATACGTCCCGGAGATTGTTCTCTGCGGCGTTTCCCTTCTGGAAGGCCTTCTCTGAAGGAAACATCGCGTTGAAAGTCACCTACCAGATACTGGATTTCAGCAATCCGTCGGCTCTCGCCCAGAAGCTGACGCGGAAGCTGTATTTCCCCCGCGACAGTGTCGTGTGCCGACTGGTGACAGAGCCTGCGGGGCCATACTCCGGCGGTGACTTTTTCCAGTTCACTGAGGTCACGGTCGGCGGGAAGCCGGCTCTTACGCAGCCCGCCGGCGGACTTAGGATGCTAATGCCGGGCGTCGGCAACCAGCCCGTTCACCTCCCAATCAAGGGCGGCTATTCGCTTGAAATCACGTCCGACGTTCCAGGCCTAACGAAGGTTCAATTGTATCTCGCCTGGCGGGACGCCGAACTCCCTGACGACTTCGACCACGAGACGTTTTTCTACGTCGGACAGTTCCTGGACATGTACGCCGTGGACGGAAAGACCCGCTTCGTTTTCCAGAGAGACTACCGTTGGGACGGACTCACTTACCTGGTGGGCGGCGAAGACGGAACAAAGGCGTGGCGCTCCACCCGGTATCCATATGCGATGGAGCCGGGAGTGAGGTCAGGCGGCGTATTCGACAGCGCCGGCCACTTCCAGGACATCGAACTTCCCATGAAACTGGCTTGTCCGCCTGAAGAATGGCGGACTCCCTACATGCAGGAGGTCAATTACGCCTCCCATCTCTCCTTTGGCCGGTTCCCGGTCCCGATCTTCGCCAAAGCCGGGGTGGCGATCGACGGACGGTTCGGTCTCCTCAACTTCTCCCTGTTCGACTTCCCTCACACCCTAGTCACCGTCGGGGAGCACCTTCGAGCATGAAGAACCCGCTGGTCAGATTCAGTGATATTGCGGGTGAGCGGTTCAAGGGGCTTCCGTTCGGTCCGCTCTGGAAACTGCTCCGTGGGCTCGATACGGAGATGATGTCGGGATATGCCTATGCCGATATTCAGGACAGCGCCAGAACTCAGCTCCTGGACTTCACCGTGCCACTCGACTGCTACCTGTTCTGCCATGACATTGAGATCGAAGTCTCATACCGGGGGGACAAGTCTTTCAGGATCGACCTGTTTGCCGACCAGGAGCAGATGCTTCCGGCCCGGTATGCGTTCATTGGCAGCTACGGCGTCATGGGCGTCCATGTCCTGAATCCGGGAGACCGGAAGGTATCCCTGAAGATGCGCCGGGTTTTGGCTCCCGGAACGGTCCTCAGGATTTTCGGCACACGGTTTCAGCCCTACCAGCTCGGATACGGCTACACCCCGCTCACTCCGCAGGGGTTCACACCACAATACGACATATATAACGCCGATGACCCGCTGCTTGGTTCCCTTGGAGATGGCGTACCGCTCATCGATTGGTCTCCGGGCCTACCAATTCCGACTGGATGGCCGTTCCCGCCGCTGGAACAGCGGATTTACTTCAAGGGGAAAGGCCGCATCACGCTCTTTGCGAACCTGACGCTATCCGCTCCCGATCCGACCGTCGTCACGTCAGTCGAGGTTCTTAACCCCAATCCTCCGAACGACAGCATTGTGCCGGAGGCCGTCATCGGCACGAATATCAATCCCTGGACCAGTAGCGAGCGAACGCTGACGGTCACACCCGGTATGGAAATAGCCGAATTCGCTTTCAGGGTTCAGGGCGGAACCGGATCGAACCTGAATAACCTCAAGGTGTCGTGCGTATTCCAGGAAGCACCGCTCGACTGGGAAAACTCCGTTGTCATCAACGCCCGCATTCGCGGCACCCGGATCCCGAGAGACGTTTTCCGGACTTTTGGGGAGCTTTAAGCCGTGAACAACCAGTTCGACAGCATGATTCGCACTTACGCCAACCGGCCGGATTTCCCGCCTCATTATGTGAAGGGAATGATTCACGCCGAAAGCAGCTTCAAACCTGACGCGAAAGGTCCAGGCGGCGAACTCGGCCTCATGCAGTTCCTTCCGTCCACAGCGAAGACCCTTGGCGTCGAGCACTCGTCACTTGTGAATCCGGAGACAGCTATCAAGGCCGGAACCAAATACATCGCCCAGATCATCGACCGTTACATCACGCCCAATGTGAAGGTTCCGATCAATCCCGAACTCAAGGTGAAACTGGTCCAGTTCGCCTACAACGCCGGGCCGCTGTTCACCGTAAGGCTTCTCAAGAAGTTCGGTTCCGATGCCGCGACACTTTCAAGCTTGGACTCGTTCAGCCGTATGGTGGACACGCTGAAGGACGATGCGGATGTGCTTCGGCTCCAGAAACTAACGAAAGAAGCCGATTTTCTCGCCGCTCGGAAGAAGGTGGTGGAGCGTTACCAGTACTGGGCCGCCCAATACGCAAAGGACTTCGGCTCAGGTGGCCCGGCTGTTTCGGAGGCTTCAATGGCCGGCGGAATTCTCCCCCTCGCACTCGTGGGCGCCGGAGCCGCCGCATTCCTGTTCTGGAAAAGGAGATAGCGCCATGACCGAGATTCTTGAAATACTGAACTCGAAAGTCGCTGTGGGCCTTTTCTCTGGTCTCTTTTCGATCCTGGGTGTTCTCGTCGGAAGTTACGTCCGGAGCTTCACTGACGAACGGATCGAACAGAAATTGAAACCGCTCCTGGATCGTCTCCACCAGATCGAAGCGAAAATCGCCGAGGTTCTCCGGGACGTCGTCGAAATCCGCAAGGGCCAGGAGGCGATGGACGACCATCGCCACCGGATTGAACGCCTTGAGAACCGTTCCATGTCGTCGAACGGCAATCCGCGCCAGTGACGCGGGTCAGCCACGACGGGAGTCAAACATGTCAATCACTATCACATTCAGAAACAGCGTAACCGCGGCCGATCTCCCCAGGATCGACGGCCGTATCAAGGCCCTGATCTTCGAGGCGGCAGCCTATCTGGCTAGGCAGAACTGCCCGCTCACCATCACCTGTCTGCTCAGGGACCGGGCGGTTCAGGAGAGCATTTACAAGAAAGCCGTTTCAATTGGGGCTAAGGAGCCCGTCCGGTCGCCGCACGAGGATGGGCGGGCAGTGGACATCTCAATACGGGGCCTGTCGGACGAGATAGTTTCCGGGCTCGTGGATCACCTGAACACAGCGTTTCCGTATGAAGGGAACCCGAAGTTCAAAACAGCACTACGGCACGACGTCGGCCAGGGCGATCACGTCCACATCCAGGTGGCTCCGACCGGAAATCATTGGGGAATGAATTCGTGAGTTTTGACGA
>CAZMGV010000042.1:0-5767 GCA_964565925.1 uncultured bacterium | reverse complement strand
TGGTGCGCCATGTGGGACAGGATCAAAACTCAAGGGGGACTTTAACGAGCGTACGTAAATATCCAGTGATACCTGCACATGCTGACGGTCCCGTCATGTCCGTAACAACCAGATCCACCGCAACAGAAAAATGAGTATGCCCGTCCAGGAATATGGCCTTAGCAAGCCAAGGGTTCTACTTGCTCCGTTAGTTTAGGTTCTTTGAAGCTGCATAGGGTGAATTTAAATTGACATAATGAATATTAAATCATAATACTGTGACCGAATGCCACGTTACTCAAGCACAGAGCGTCAGAAGGCGGAAGCAATGCGCCATCGGCAGGAGATACTTGAGGCCGCAGTGGGTGTGTTCGCCGGTCGTGGCTTTGCCGATACAACCATGCAGGATATCGCCGGGGCTGCGAAGTTTTCCGTTGGCAAGCTGTATCTTCATTTCCCAAGCAAGGACGCCCTTTATCGCGAGTTGCTCGAGTCCCTTCTCGGTCTTCTTCTCGATAGGCTTGAAGCCGAACTGGACAGGCCGTACCCCGTGATGGAGCGGATAGCCGGTGCCGTTCGCGCACAGCTAGAATTTTTCCATGATAATCCGCTTCTGCTTCGCCTGCTCGTCAGCGAGACTCTTGGCTTCGAGCTCAGGCTCCAGGCACAGCTCGGCAAAGACGTTTTCGCCCTCTACCGGCGGTTCCAGGGTCGCCTTGTTTGCTCATTCCAGGAGGGAATCGATGCTGGCGACTATTGCGGGTTCTCCGCCACGGAGCTGACCCTCAAACTGTCCGGCATCCTTAATTCAGTGCTGACAGCCCACGTCATCGAGAAATCCGGAAAGAATCCGGCTGAACTGGCCGAGCTTGTTCTCCGGCTCTTCACCGAGTCGCCGGTACCGCCCTCCCGGGTTCGGGTTCCGGTGAAAGTTTCCTCAAAGCAAAGGAAAAGAAGACATGCTCCGTAAGTACGTTGAGTTTATCGTCCGGTACCGGGTCTGGATCGTGGCGGCGAATGTGGCGATTACCCTGCTGCTTGGGTTCAACCTAAAGAACCTTCGCGTCGAGGTGGATCCGGACAAGAATCTCCCCCAGCACCACCCCTATATCATGGCCCAGAACGAAATCGACGAGGTTTTCGGCGGCAAAAACATGGTGGTGATCGGTATTGCCCCTAAGGATGGCGATATTTTCAATCCGGCTATACTCGGTAAGATTCGGCGAATCACCGATAGCCTGCTGCTCCAGCCAGGAATCATTCGGGCCAATGTGCTGTCGGTGTCAGCCAACCGGGCGAAAGACATTGTCGGCACGGAAGACGGAATGACGGTGACGCCGTTCATGGAATACGCGCCGGAATCTTCGGCAGAACTAGAGTCGCTGAGAGAAAAGCTGCTCAGGAATCCCCTGTACGAGAACTCTATTTTTTCGAAGGACTTGCGCTCGGCGGCGATCCTGGCGGACTTCCGCTTCACGCCGGAGATCCCCGATTTCCCCTCGATTCACCGGACCATTGAGAGCGTCATTGCTTCCGAGAAAGACGGGACGGTGGAGGTTCACTATTCGGGTTTCCCCATCGCGGCCTCTTGGATGGCCATATACTCCGAGCGGATGGCGATCTATTTCCTGATCGCCATCGTGGTGATCGGCCTCGTGCATTACGAGGCGTTCCGGACTTTTCAGGGACTGATTTTGCCGCTCTTGACGGCCCTTCTCGCCGTCGTCTGGGGACTAGGGCTGATGGGGCTCGCCGGCATTGCGCTTGATCCGTTCAATGCCACAACTCCCATCCTGATCCTTGCGGTCGGAGCAGGCCACGCAGTCCAGATTCTTAAGCGGTATTACGAAGAGTACGCCATATACAAGGATAACAAGAAAGCCGTGATTGAATCGACGATAAAGGTCGGAACGGTCATGATTACGACCGGCCTCATCGCCATCCTCGCGTTTTTCTCTCTGCTGACGTTTCATACAACGACGATCCGGACTTTCGGACTTTTCACGGGACTCGGCATTCTCGCCGTGCTCGTCATCGAGATGACCCTAATACCGGCCATGCGGGCAATGCTCCCCAGCCCAAAAACGGCCGAGACGAACGCGGAGTCGATAGAGCGAAAGTTGCTGGACGGTGCGCTCGAGCGGCTCGCCCCGTTCGTCAGCGGCGGCGGCAATCGGATCGTTATCGGAATCTCGGCGGTGGCAGTCCTGCTGTGGGGATACGGCACCACCAAAGTCAGGATCGACAACAGCCTGAAGCCCTATTTCAGCCCCAAGGACCAGTTTTTTCAGGACGATACATGGCTGAATGACCGCTTTGCTGGAACGAACTCGCTCTTGTTCGTGATTGAAGGGCCAGGCGAGGATTCGCTCAAGGATCCGGGTGCGCTCAGGGCAATGGAGGGTCTCCAGTCACTGCTTGAGCAGGAATATGCGGTCGGCAAAACCATGTCGATCGTCAATTTCGTCAAGAAGATGAACCGGGCGATGAATGCCGACGATCCGCGCCATGACGTCATCCCGGAATCCCGCGAACTTGTCGCGCAGTTCCTGTTTCTCTACTCTATTTCTGGCGGGCCTGACGACTTCGATGCCTATGTAACCAAGACCTACGACAAGGCGATTGTCCAGGCCTTCCTCAAGAAGGACAATACTTCCATCGCCGAAGAGATCATATCGAAGGCAAAGGTCTACATCGCGAAAGAGTTCCCGCAGGGCTATCAGGTGAAAATCGCCGGTTCGGTAGCTTCGTCCGATGCCATGAACCAGGTCATGGTTGAGGGTAAAATCCGAAACATCGGCCAGATATGGCTTATCGTCATCGTACTGGCGTCGGTAGTCCTAAGGTCCGTGGTTGCCGGACTCCTTGTAACCGTGCCTCTCGTTCTGTCGGTGCTGGGCGAATTCGCGCTATTAGGCTTCCTCGGTTGGCATCTGGATATCGGCACTTCGGCAATACTTCCGATGGCGGTCGGTATTGGCGCTGATTATGCCCTGTATTTCATTTTCCGGATGAAAGAAGAGCTGCACAAAACCCTCGATTTCGACAAGGCACTGCTTGCGGCCATGCGGACTTCGGGCAAGGCAGTCTTCTTCGTTTCAAGCGCCATCACAGCCGGGTATCTCTGCCTCGCACTCTCCCCGTTCGGATTCCACCGAAAACTCGGTATCTTGGTGGCCCTCGCCATGGTCATCAGCTCGCTCGGCGCGATCACCGTCCTGCCGGCACTGCTCAAATACATCCGCCCCCGCTCGTTCATGCCGCCTGAAGAGGGCGGCCGGAACGCCTGAATCCCAAGCAAGGAGAACATCATGAAACCGAACTTCCTCCGAATCGTGCTCACTACCGCCCTCCTGTATGCGGCTGCGTTTGAGTCGTCCTCCGCCCTGAAGGCACAGGAAGCGTCTCCAGACGCTGTCGAGATCATGAAAAGGAACTTTGTCTCCGGTAAGCTGAGGGACACGACTCAGATGATGACAATGGTGCTCATCGATGCCCGAGGGATCCGGCGGGAGCGGAAGGTGGAATCCTATTCGAAACTGCTCGAAAACGGTATCGACCAGACCCGCATCGCCCGTTTCCTGAGTCCGCCCGACGTGATCGGCACGGCGACGCTCACTAGGGAGAATTCGGCCGGCGACGACGATATCTGGATATACCTGCCGGCCATGAAGAAGATCCGACGGCTCGTGGCCTCGAACAAGAAGGACAGCTTCATGGGGTCGGATTTCGCCTACGGCGACGTTATCACACCCAAGGTGGATAACTGGAAGCACACGCTGCTCCGTACCGAGAAGTGCGGTAGCGAGGACTGCTACGTTGTCGAATCGGTTCCCGCGAGCAAGGACGTGGAGCGCAACTCGGGCTATGGCAAGCGAGTCCAGTGGATTGAAAGGGCTTCTTACGTGACCATCCGGGGTGAGTATTCGGACCTCGCCGGACGACCATTCAAGGAATTCCACGCCTACGATCTCTGGGAAGCGGACAAGGCGCTGCACCGATGGCTCGTAAAGAAGATCACCATGAAGAATGTCCAGACGGGCAGCATCACGGAAATCGCCTTTGACGAGATGAAAGTGAACACGGGCGTCAAGGACGAGGTGTTTACCGAGCGTTATCTGGCGAGGTGATGCTGATGGTGAACCCCAGGAAAGCGGCCGTGCTGGCGGCCCTCATGCTAATTCCGTTTGATGTGCTGGCCAAGGAATTCACCAGTCGGGCTATCACCGGTGAGCTGGTATCCGGTGCCGTGGAGGAAGAGGCTCCGCCCATGCCGGAAGGACGGGAAACGTGGTTCATGAAGCTGTGGGAACCGGTCCGGGATGCGGGGATTCACGGTTCCGCATCGTTCGATTACTTCAGTTCCGACAAGAAGCTGAACAACAATAACCATCATCCGGGACTCAACCTTGTGGTGAAGTCCGCACCGTCCTATGGGGACCATGTCAGGCTATACGGCGAAGCCCGCATCATGGCTCAGGATCTGAACCATTCCCCTGTCCCCGGCCATTTCGACCCCCGTACCCAGATGCTTCAGGACGAAGTGACCATGGAACTCCGGGAAGGTTACGCGACCCTTCTCTTTGGGGATCTCGAGATCCGAACCGGCAAGCAGATCATCGTCTGGGGCCGTGCCGACGAGATCAATCCGACAGATTGGCTATCGGCCCGCAACATGACACTGCTGCTGCCCGAGCCGTTTGATCAGCGCACAGGTGTTTTCGCTGTGAAGGCGGACTACTACCTGCCGTCCGACTTCCGGCTCACGGCAGTCTGGCAACCTGTCGCGACGGTGTCGGTCATCCCCCTTCCGGAATTAACAGGTCTTTCGTTCGTCCGCCATCCTCCGGAGGTGAGTTTCTCCAATGGCGAATATGCGGTGAAACTCGACCGTTCTTCGGGCGGATTCGACTGGTCTGTCTCCTATTTCACGGGTTTCAACCGGCTCCCGGAAGTGAGCTTGCTGACACCTCCGGGGCTGCTCTTCCCAGGTTCACCCGCGTTCATCGGCCTCTCAAACCACCGGATCCACGGCGCGGGTGCCGACTTTGTGATGATCCATGGGAGCTGGGGGTTCCGGGGCGAGGCGGCTTATGTCCACACGGAGAATAAGAACGGCTCCCGGCGTGATGTTCAGACACCGTTCGTTTCTTACGTCGCCGGAATCGAACGGGATTTTGGCGACAGCACGAACGTGATCGTCCAGTACGTCGGCAAGTACGTGTTTAACCGCTACAGCACGATGCAGGGACTTCCGGACGACCAGATTGCCCAGTACAACGCACTTTTTACTGGCCAGCTCGATACCGTACAAAACGGTCTTTCGGTGCGCTTCAACAAGAAGTGGTGGAGCGACACACTGGACCTGGACCTTATGGGTGCCGTCAATTTCGAGCGTACGAACTGGCTGATCCGGCCTAAGGTCGCCTACGACCTGACCGACGAATGGAAAGTATCTGTTGGGGGTGAGATATATGGCGGAAAGACCGTTTCCCAGCTCGGCTTCCTTGAGGACAACACGACTGCTTTTGCTGAGATTAAGTGGAGTTTCTAGCAGAAAACGGTATTGTTGGTTCCGATGGTTATTCCTGCCTTCAAGCCGCCCTGCGCTGCCGCGCGAGATCAACGCGGTCAGGTCCGTAAAGCATGATTGACTTGCGAAAACGAACCGGCTTGTCGCTGGCCCGCACAATCCCGGGCATGCGGGCCACCAGCTTCTCCATGGCGATTCGGGCTTCAAGCCGGGCCAGAGGGGCACCCAGGCAGAAGTGAATCCCGTTGCCGAAGG
>CAZMGV010000041.1:0-6772 GCA_964565925.1 uncultured bacterium | reverse complement strand
CGGCATGTGGACGAATATGCCCCAGAACGTGGACCGGATGGTTTTGCCGGCGAAGAACCAGCTCCAGATCGTGCTGACGAAAGCGCCGAAGCGGCTCCCGTGGGGAGACGACCGGATTGGCGTCGTGAACGGCTTTGACGTGACGGTCGTCGCGGGTACCGACGCAGCGGGAACCGGAACAGACCCATCAGGCTCCGGCGTTTTTACCGACGGCCAGCGGGTCGCCTACCTAGCCCTTTACGGTCAGTGGCATGTCCGCCGCGGTCTCGATGTGGCTCATGTGGGTGGCCACCGGCTGAAACTCGTCCCCAGTACCGAGCCATCTCCTGCCACACACCTCGATATGGAGATGGCCTGTCGGGCAGCCGGAGAGTTGAATGGCGCCAAGGATCCCGATTTGTGGCTCGAAGTGTCCAGAGCCAGACATCAGGACCAGGACGACGAAATGAGAGTCCCGGCCCGGCGGCCCGACCTCCCGCGAATCGAAGCGGAAATACTGGCAGCACGGGAATTTTTGCAGTCGGTCGAAACTGCCCTTTCTGACAAAGAATCCCGGCGGCTCATGGAGCGAGTTGAGGAACGGCTTTCGTTCGGAGCCCGTAACGCCGCCCGGATCGTCGAAGTCGCCAGGTCGATCGCCGCCCTCGACAAGGAACGGATCATTGGCCCGGCGCACCTTGCCGAAGCGATCCAGTACGCGCCTCCCGAATGGAGGAGGCGAAAGAATCCGTCCAGCGACGATGGTTATGACAACTTCTGGGGCCAGCCGATCAGCACCTACACCCGGGCGCAGGCGATTGCCGACGGAACGCTGGTCGATCTCTCGGCCATCGTCCCGGATGTATGCCGCCAGCACTACAAGCATCCTGTCGCCTGTACCGCCGCCGTCTGGGGGATCATCGACGCCGCAGTCCGCAATAGGCATCACATGAACAGCGTGGCCGGGGTCGTCCACGACATCCTCTGGATGAGCCGGGTCTACAAGCGGCAAATCTCCCCGGACACGGTCATCACCCGCGTCACGATCACCGGCGCCGGCCGGAAGAAACTCTACGATTTCAAGCTGAACGTCGGCCCCGGCGACAACGCGGAGCCCGTCATCACCGTCATGCTGCCTGAGGAGGACTGACAATGCTTTCCCTGAACCCACCGCTCCCGCTCCTTTCCTATGAAGTCATTAACGGCGAATGGGTGTGGGGCGGTACTCTCGCCAAAAAGGCCGACAAGACCGACGCCGACACGGCCTCGGCATGGATAAGGTTCGCCTGGGAAGGGGTCACGCAGGCGGAACCCAAAAGCATCGTCGCAAATATCAGCTCCATCGCCCTGGTCGCAGATGGCGAGGTTGAGATCGGCATTAACGGCCTGAAGCGCCGGAAGGCCGTTGCCTACGTTCCCGATCTCAAGATTCGTCTGGTCCCGGCCGGGAGTCATGGGGCCGCTCTGGCAGCGCAGTCCTACCGGTCGGTGATTGAGCGAGGCGGATGGCAGGCACCCGCACTGCCGCCGGCGCGGGCATTTCATCTTGCCCTTGAGCGGGCCATCCACAGCGCGGTTCACTCCAAAGAGGATGCGAACCGCGCCATGCGGCTCTCGAACGTCGCCTTCGAGAAGGACGGAAACGACGTCCTGATGCTGGCGACAGACGGACATCGTCTCACGCTTCATCGCTTGGTGGGCTTTGCGAAGCTGGTGAGCCGTTTCCCAAAGGCAGACGCCATCATTCCGGTCACGGAGATGAAAAATCTGTTGCCGAAGCTTAAAGCCGGCCGGGACTTTCAGCTCGATCTTTCCGGCCATGAAGGGCCATCTCACGTCTACAACTACGGCTTCAAGGGGAGCTACGGTCCTGCGCTTGTGGATGCCTATAACGGCGGCGTCATCATCGACGGCGAGCGTTTCGACGTTCCTGTCGTGAAGCACGAATTCTTAACCTGGCGGAACGTCTTCCCGAGGCCGGAATGGACCGTAACGGTCGATTCCGGCGAGCTTTTATCCGTCGTGTCCGAGCTTCATGCCAAATGGTCCGAGGCGATAAAGGCGCGCCCGAAACGGTCAGGGAAGAAGGAGCCCTCCGGGCGGCTCGTGTTTGAAGGGAAATCGGCACATCTGGAGATCACGCCCGATCTCCCCGGAACGCCTGAAACCTTTTCAGCCGATCTCTCATCGTCAGGACTCACTCAGAACCGGCCGGTCCGGTTCTATATGAACTTCCGGTATCTGAAGGATGCGCTGCGGCTGCTCTCTGGCTCGATGCTGCTCGCCGGGGAGAACGACGGTTCGAAGTCCATCGACGGAAATACCTACCTCGTGAAGCCGGTCAGTTTCCTAGACGCATCTGGCCCCACCGAAATCCTCATCATGCCCATGTATCCGCCCCGGTAATAACCGTCAGGTCGCGAAGGAGTCCGTTATGGAAGCCGCCATTTCCCCTGGAACTGTCTACTGGGTTCGGTGCGTTCTTGAGCGCCAGAAAGGCATCGAGCCGCCGGTAGCCGAACGGCTCTCCAACTCCCAATCGGCGGTGAAGCTACTGGAGTTCATCCGGAACGCCGACCGGGAACACGTCGTCGTCATCTCACTCTCGTCGCAGAACGAACCTCTGGCGATCTCGATTGAGGCGGTGGGCGGTACGAACTCGGTAAAGTCCGATCCTGCGGAACTATTCCGGGTCCCACTACTTGCGGGCGCTGTCGGGATCATCGTTGGGCACAATCACCCGTCGGGAGATCCGACACCGTCATCTGCTGACCGGCGGTATACGGAGGACGTAAGGGCCGCAGCAAAGCTGCTTGGAATCAGGCTGCTTGATCACCTGATCGTTGCGCCGGGTGGGAGCTATTACAGCTTCCTGGATGAGGGGTTAATCTGATCTCCCGTCCCGGGACCGTCCCATGCCGCCAAAGAGCCGGGTCCAAATGCGGCAGGCTGCGGCTACCTACTTCTGGGTGAGGTCCCGGACCATCTGGAGGGCACGAATCGTTTGTGCCGCACGTTCCATGAGAACAAGATGCGGCAACTACCTAGGGAAAAAAATGGGCATTTTCCCGAATATTTTCGATGAATACCTCACATGTGCATGATAAAAGTACGACACCTTCAATGATTGCATTAATTGAACTCATCGTAGCGCTAGTCTTCCTCCTGACCGCACTGGTGTATTGGTATAAAGACAATACGCTGGCTTCTTTGTTGACACTGCTCCCAGCAGTATTGGCATCCATCGCGGCGATAAGGGAATATAGGAAGATACCAGCGTTGACTGCGGACACAATTGGAACCACTCAACACGGTATTCCAAGATCTGATGGCTCGCGGTTTTCAATTGCAGTTGCGGACCTTAATGGTGATTCGGGAGCCGTAAAGGCAATCATCGAAGATTGTTTAGCACAAATCGACGGCATTCAGATCCTATCTATTGATCGTTCGATCACAATATCAGGTGACGACATACGGAGCGCCCTGTCGGATGGCCACCGAAAGGCAAAAGATGTGCTGATGGAGTCCAATGCCGACGTTTTGCTCTGGGGTAACATTCTCCATGCAAATGGAACAGAAATTCCACGATTGCATTGGACTCCATCGACTCGTTTCTCCTCGTCCACAACTTCCGGAAAGTATAGATTAAACGAAGATTTGGATCTGCCGGACATATTCTGGGATGATATGGCAATTATTCTAACTCTGCTGTCAGCGTCTGCACTCAGCCAGTTTGTCGGTCAACGAGGAATATTTGTCGCGTCCAAAATACAACCGTATATCGAGAAAACTCGGACGTTATTAATTTCTATTGATAAAACCCCTACTCCGAAAGGATGGACGCGCACATCAGTCGATCTAATAAAAAATATATTTGCCGAATCTCTACAAATTCTCGGAGAACAAAACGGGTCAATTGCGGTACTTTCGGAAGCGGTTACGATGTTCGAAGATCTTATTAAAGACGCATCGGAAATGTCTCCAGTGTCGCCCGAGATTGTATTGAATAATCTGGGGTGCACACTGCGAACGGTTGGCGAATATTCAAAAGATATTACGTACTATGAGAAATCCGAAGATATATTGAATAAATCGCTTGAGTTAACGAAGGCTACTCAATCAAATACTCTGCTTCCGGCTGTGTTAAATAATCTCGCCACTGCTCAATTGCGTCATATGGAAAGATCGCCCGACACAGCTTTACTGATTAAAGCCATCGAGAATTTCCGGGCGGCAATTCAGGAAAGCGAGACTCAGAATCTGATACGTCCATTCGACCAGGCCACGACTTACCAGAATCTCGGTAACGCATTAGCGAAACTGGCCGAGCTTACGAATGATGTGACGCCTTTGGACGAGGCCCTGATGTTACATGAGAAGGCATTATCTTTGCGCCCGCGAGAAAATGTACCTCTGATGTGGGCGCAGTCGAAACTGGCAAATGGAACGACGCTTATGATTCAAGCCAAGCTGACGGGGGACCCCATACTCTTTAAACGTGCGATCACCTGTTTTCGAGATGCTCTCACAGAGAATACGCGGGGACGGATGCCCCATGTCTGGGCACATACCCAGATAAATCTTGCTCAGGCGATTTATCTATGCGGTTCTATCGAGCACAGACCCGATCAAATGAAACAAGCCATATCGGTTTTCGATGAAGTTCTAGAAGTTGTGAGTTGGGATCTTTACCCGGACATGTGGATTAGTGCGAGAACTGGGACGGCTTACGTCATTGCACGTATGGCTGAAGAGGAAAGTGATCCGGATAGAAAGATTCAGGAATTCGGAAGGGCCGTTCACATACTCTCGGAGATGACGCAAGATCCGGTACGAGTTCAATTTCCTCAGGATTGGGCAATTATCTCTAATAACTATTCGATAATGTTAGCCAAACTGGGCCTGCTTTGCCACGAACCTAGATACTTGATTCAATCCGCTCATAAAGCACTCGATTCTTGGGAAATCCTAGTTAGTGTATCGGAGCCTATGTCCCGTGATGCGTTGGGAAATGCGGTAAAAGCAATTGATTTACTGAAACATGAATATGGAATTGACGAGAGTCATCCTGATTTCGGAAGTCTTACACCGCGGTTATTCGAACTTGAAGTGTGGTTCAAAGACCACCCAACATACGCCGAACGAAAACGAAGTGGCGTACACTAGATGCCGATCCAGATGATGTGTATGATCCTAATTCGAGGAGACCAGATGTCCAGGCCAAGCCGTGATGATTCCCTTTTCAAGCAGCTTCTCACCTTGTCACCCGTCAGGCGATCTGCCCTGCTGCGGAAGGCTGCCCGTGTCGGGAAAGACGCCAAGAAGCTAAAAATCCGACGCAAGGTGGTGCTAAAAGAAATCCGTGTGCTTGAAATGGAACTTGCCAAGCTCGACAAAAAGCTTGGACTGGCGCCGGGAACCGGGGCTGGCCGCGGCGGACTCGGCCGGAAACGCGGTCCGAGAGATCCCAAGGCCATTCGTCAGGCAAGAATTACCCGCTATACGAACACGATTCCGAAGCTTAAGGCACAGCTAGTCAGAGCAAAGGGCGTCCGAAAGGGAAGGCTCAAGGCGCGTCTGGAGAAAGCTCAAAGGTTGCTGAAAGAGCTTAGCTGACTCGGCGATGAACTCCGGTCCGTCTTTTCTGCGGACGAACTAGGCAGGCCTCGCGTGGCTCCCAGTTCATCCAAGACATCGATCACGTCTTTCGAGTTCAATCTGCTTGTTACTCGTCCCAATAATATTCCTTGCCCGGGGGTGCGGGTGGGTGCGGAGGTCTTGGGGGTTTAGGCGGCTGCGGCGGTTTGGGTGGTTTCGGTGGACTGGGTGGTTTCGGTGGCTTTGGGGGACTCAACGGACCGTTACGTTTAATGCGGAGTTTCCATACCATAACGTCTCTCCATGATTGCAGAATCTTAAAAAACGATAAATCGCTTATTTAAAGTGTATCAGAAATTTGGGAATCGCATAATTATTTCTTCTCGGATAACAGCGCTCGTATGCATGGCATGTAGTGAAATCTAGCTTCAGGCTCGAATTATGACGCTCACGTTCCACAACTGGCTTTACACCTGCTCGATACAACCCGGCTCATCTCGCCTGGGATCATTCACGACACGACTCACCATCACAGCCAACATCTGCTCCGCCGATAGCGGCTCCAGCATTGATTTCAGCTCATCCGGCTTGCTCTCGGCATCAATCCACTTCTTCGCCGCTTCGGACGGCAAAATCACCGGCATCCGGTCGTGAATGGGTTCCATGAGTTCGTTGGCTCCGGTCGTCAGGATCGTGCAGGTCTGGAGTTCGCCGCCGTCCGGCGCCTTCCAGTGCTCCCAAAGTCCCGCCATCGAGAACAGTCCGCCAGCCTTCATACCGATCAGGTATGGCTGCTTAGGGCCGGTTCCCTGTTTCTGCCACTCGTAGAACCCGGTCGCCGGAATTACGCACCGGCGTTTCTTGAATGCCGACCTGAACGACGGCTTCTCGTGAGCCGTCTCCGCTCGGGCGTTGATGAGTTTGTTCCCGATGCTCGGATCTTTCGCCCAGGACGGGACCAGGCCCCACTTCACCGGAACGAGTTCGGGCTTTCCGGTGCTAGGCGACACGCGGACGATCTCCACAGGCTGAGACGGCGCGATGTTGTAGCGGGGCGCGACCTTGTGGCTGAGATCGAAGCCGAGGAGATCGGCGTACTCCTCCCAGGTCAGATCGTCGGCATTGCTGGTAAATCGGCCACACATGATCAGCTCTAAAACTTGTGGATAAAAGGATGGCGTGCAAATTCAGCATA
>CAZMGV010000040.1:0-6796 GCA_964565925.1 uncultured bacterium | reverse complement strand
TCGCCGAAGGTAACAAAGACGGTGGATGGCGGGCAGCGGGGGACGCCTATAGAACGAAATATCTGGATCCGCTGTTCGTTCCCGGCGAACATGAAAAACTGATCGCCGAACTCCTCGTCGCATAGTCTCACTCAACTCCTCGCACTGATTCAAGAAAACCCGTCATCGGCATATCTAAGCTGGTGACGGGTTTTCGGTCTTTTTTAATCCCAGAACGGCATAGGGTTACTTTTCACTATAGAACTCGTCGCACGACGATGATTTTCCTTAAGAGTCCCCACTCTCCCTACCCTAAAACCTTCTTTTTCAAGAGAATCAAAGAGTTAGTTAGAAACGTCGGGGTAGGGAGGGGGTAGTCACTGGGGGGTCACCGGGTAGGGACGTGGTGGGGAGGCGAACCGGCATACGCCGGTCCTCATCGGTTGATCCGAAAGATTTTTCCAGGGATTTCCGGTGGCTACATTCGAATTGACGGCGGGGTAGTAGGGGTAGTCACCTAAAAATTCATCTGTCCCCGTGCCGAAGCCTATTATTTCGATCAAACGCCCGCATGGAGCACGGTTGGAGCGAGGCATGATTGAAAGTGGCCCGGATAGAGCGCGGTGGGGCGTGCCGTTGGCGCGGTTAGCGCACGGTGCGAAGGATTGCGGCGCGGTTAGAGTGCGGCTCGAAAGTCTCTTTTCGGGCGAAATGATGAACTAAATACTTCCGATCAGGCTTTGTTAACAGGATTATTTAAAATCCCTACTCCCCACCCGTTCAGGCTTCGTCCCCAGCTTCGGTTCCCACAGCCTTTCGGCGACCAGATGAACAACGCCGTCCTCGGATTGAAGTGTCCCAGTCACTCCCATGAGGGAGGCCGACTTGGCGATGACGGAATAGCGTTCGAACACCTTCCGCCAGACAATGAGATTTACGAAACCCGTTTCGTCTTCGAGGGTGTAGAACGTTACTCCATTGGCGGTACCGGGATGCTGGCGGCAGATCACGATCCCGGCGTATCGGACCCGGTCGCCGTGCTTCATGCCTGAGAGGGTACGGGCATCGGGGAGGCGGAGCCGGGTGAGTTCGGCCCGTAGTTCCGAGAGCGGATGCGCCTGGGTGCTGTGGCTTTTCGTCCGGTAGTCCCAGGCGATCTGCTCGAAAGCGTTCAGGGGCTGGAACCGGGGGCTGACGGCGACGGTATCCAGCGGCAGCGAAAACTGCCGGCTATTCAGGAGCCCCCGGACCTCCCAGAGCATCGCCCGCCGGTCGGACCCAAAGGCATCCAGCGCACCGGCTTCCGCTAGGGTATTCAGCGCATTTTCATCCAGCTTCGTACGGCGGACAAAATCCGAGAGTGATTGGAACGGCCGTCCGGAGCTGATCTTTTCCCAATCCCTTTCACCCAGACCGTTCACGAAGCGGAGTCCCATCCGCACGGAACCGTCTTCGATCGTGCAGTCCCAGTCGCTCCGGGTCACGTCGGCGGGCAGAATACTCACGCCATGTCTTTTGGCGTCGTCGATGATCGTGGACGGACTGTAGAAACCCATCGGCTGGGCATTCAGAAGGGCACAGGTGAACTCCACCGGGTAATGGGTCCGGAGGCAGGCCGTTGCGTAGCTGATCAGTGCGAAGCTGGCGGCGTGGGATTCGGGAAAGCCGTATTCGCCGAACCCCCGGATCTGTTCAAAGACTCGCTCTGCAAACTCGGGGGCAATTCCCTTCGCCTGCATCCGCGATACAAGCCGCTCGTGGTGCTTTTCGATCCGTCCAGTCTTTCGCCAGGCGGCCATGTCACGTCGGAGTTGGTCGGCCTCGCCGGGGGTGTAGTCGGCGGCGACGACGGCCAGCCGCATGACCTGTTCCTGAAACAGCGGCACCCCTAGCGTCTTTTCCAGGACCGGCTTCAAAAGCGGATGCGGGTAGGTGACTTCTTCCTTGCCATGTTTCCGGCGCAGGTATGGATGGACCATGCCGCCAGTGATGGGACCGGGCCGGACAATGCTCACTTCGATCACAAGGTCGTAGAATGTCCGGGGTTTTAGCCTGGGGAGCATCGCCATCTGCGCCCGGCTCTCGATCTGGAAGACGCCGACGGTATCCGCCCGGCACATGAGATCGTAGGCAGCCGGATCTTCGGGCGGGATCGTCGCCATCGAAAGCTCAACGCCCCGGTGCTGCCGAAGCAGTCGGAAACAGATGTCGAGCATGGTCAGTGCGCCAAGACCCAGCAGGTCCACCTTGAAGAGCCCAAGGCTT
The DNA here is from genome assembly GCA_964565925.1 of uncultured bacterium. GTDB lineage: Bacteria > JAGRBM01 > JAGRBM01 > JAGRBM01 > JAHCIT01 > CAZMGV01. Next base: position 4,552 of record CAZMGV010000040.1, on the reverse strand, counting down.
TCCACGTCCTCCTTGTCCCACTGGATGACCGTCCGGCCCGGCATGGTCGCATTTTCAATCGGCACGAGGTCATGGACCGGCTCATGGCCGAGCAGGAAACCGCCAGGGTGAATGGAGAGGTGCCGGGGGAAATCGGTGATCTCTTCGCAGAGCCGGACGAGATGCCGGCAGGCTGGCGCGTCGGGATCGAACCCGGCCTGCCGGAGCAGGTCCGGCGACGGCGGGCTGTAGTAGTCCATGAGCTTCGCCACCCGGTCGAGGGAGGTTTCGGGGAAGCCCAAAACCTTCCCTATGTCGCGGACGGCTGAGCGGCCACGGTAGCGGATGATGTTGGCGACCATCGCGGCACGGTCACGGCCGTATTTCTCGTAAACGTGCTGGATCACTTCCTCGCGCCGCGCGTGGGAGATATCCAGATCAATGTCCGGTGGCTCAGCCCGTTCTTTGGAGAGAAACCGCTCGAACAATAATCCCATGCGAACCGGATCAATCGCCGTGATCCCGAGGCAGTAGCAGAGGGCGGAGTTGGCGGCCGATCCACGGCCCTGGCAGAGGATTTCGTTTGCCCGGCAGTATTCGACGATCTCCCACATGGTCAGGAAGTAACCGGCGTAGTCCAGCTCCTCGACGAGCGAGATTTCCTTGTCGAGTTGGGCCGTTACGTCGGGCGGCACGCCTTCGGGATACCGTTTAGCGGCTCCCTGCTGCGCCAGCACCCGGAGCCACCCAATGGTCGTGAGACCGGACGGTAGTTTTTCGTCCGGATACCGGTAGCGGATCTCGGAGAGTGAGAACGTGCATTGATCGGCAATCGCGATCGTCCGGCGTACCGCGCCGGGATCGTCGGCGAACAGGCGGGAAAAGGTGTCTGGCGGTAGTAGAGCGTTCTGGGCATTGGGCTTTATGCACGCTCCGGCCGTGGCCAATGTGACTCCGCGCCGGATGCAGGAGATCACGTCCTGGAGCTGCTTACGTGAGGTCTGGTGGTAGAGAACTTCCACAGCAGGGACGACGGGGATTCCATGTCGGCCTGCCCACTCTTTCAGAACAAGCTCGTTGTCGTATTCCTCCGCAACGCGATGCCGAGCGACGAGGACGTAAAGGCGTGAGCCGAAGGCTGTCTTCAGGTCATCCGCCACTCCGTCAGTTTCGATGGGCGACCGGCACAGGCAGAACAGTCCCTCCGAGTGTTCGCAGAGTTCCGCCAAGGTCACTTCCGATTCGCCCTTGGGTTTGCGTAGCCGTCCCTTCGAGATCAGGCGGCAGAGGTTTGCGTATCCCAGACGGTCTCGCGCCAGCAGAACGACCGGCAGGAGTCCCGCCACGGTGACTTCAGAACCGGCAATGAGCTTGATCCCCAGCTCTTTCGCCCGGACGTGTGCCCGGACGATCCCGTACAGACCGTCACGGTCGGTGATGGCGACGGCCGGAAGGCCCAGCCGGTGCGCCGTCTCCACCAACTCTTCGGGATGGCTCGCCCCCTCCAGGAACGAATAGTTCGTCTTGCACCAGAGCGGTACATACATGGTCAACGAACCTCGCCATGCAGGAACCAGCGGGACTGCTTGCGGTCGTAGAAAATCCAGACGATCTCGCCTTTGACGGTTTCGACCAGGTGGTATTCGCGGTCCGTGTCCCGGTGCCACCAGCCGCCCTCGAACAGAAACGGGCCGGCGGTTTTGGTAATCGCGCCGTCGATGAAGGCCCGGAGCAGGTTCCGGGAGAGTTCCCGGCCGGGCAGAATCGGGAGTGCCACCGGTTTGTCATAGATCCGGCGAATCAGAGCGGGATCAGCCTCGGGCAGATCCTTCGGCAGCGGTAGAGCGTGCAGCGGCTCCAGTGAGTAGCGGCGGTCTGGCAGGTGGCCGTCTCGAAGAACGAGACGCGAGACCGTACCGTCGCCGTATTCAGCCCGGAGCCTGGCAAAGACTCTCGCAGCAGCCCGGAGGTCGCGGCGGGGATTCTCGTTAAAGAGCCGGAGCTGTTCCCGGTCGGCCTGAGTGCCGATGGCGGTCAATTCCAGTTCCCTGACCGGCGCCGCAAGCGGCGTCCGTTCCAGCGTCAGCCGCACGAGATCGAGGATCGTCACGCTGTCGAGTGTCGGGAAGGCAGGGCGAACGGTCTCCTGCCACTTCTGCTTTCGCTCCAAAGCCAGCACCACGATCAGTTCGGTAAGCGCCTGATACCGGGCGGCGAGTTCAGAGAGCAGCGGGTGAAGCTGGCGGCGGATGAAGAACAGGAGCCGGGTTGAGTCGGTCTCCGGGTGATCGAGGAGGAGCAACGACCGGGGAACATCCACGGGCGTTTCCGGCGCAAGCGGTTTCCACGCCTCCCCGGTCGCCATGCGGTGAAACCGCTGCGCTTCCGGGCCGAACCGTTCAAGCAGTCCAGTGGAAGGGAGCCCCAGAAAATCCCTGACGGTGAGGACGCCCAGCTTCGCCAGGTGCATTAGCAGTTTTGGGGCGAGGCCAAGACGGTCCAGGCGGGCCGAGCCCGCCACAGCCGCTTCGTCCTTCGGAGTCGGGAACACGGTAACACCGGGGCGAGTCTTGGCGGCAGCATAACTGCCGAACCGGCTGAAACCGACAGCGACGTTCGACCGGAACCCCTTGGATCTCAGCGTATCCAGAACCCCCCGCGCCCATTTCCCAAGCGACGGTGTGATGGGCTCAAGGCCGGTGGCGTTGACCCACAGGATGCCCGGTTCGTCATCGGCAGGTTCGACTTCCGGGCTGAAGCGGCGCAGCTCGCCGCTTACGCTATTCACCGCCGCCTCAACCTCCGAGCTTCCGACGGCTCCGGCCCGAAGTTCTCTCGACTGCGACAGCCCTGCCGCGTACCGCATCCCCGGAATGATCCGGTTCCGCCTCGCGCTTTCGTTCACGGCAAGGATCAGCGCCTGCGGTTTGTCCGACTCGACAACCGCGACTGGCAGGTTCCGCCAGTCAGGATGGGCGCGTACGAGGATCTGGAGCGGAAGCTCCGGCAGGTTCACGCACGCCCAGCGGGTTTCAGAGTCCGGCCGGTCCACGGCAGTCTGTCTCCTGAACCCAGCCCGGTCCCCGTCGCTTGTCCTTCACGGCCTCAAGCTCGCACCGGAAGCGCCGGCGGCCAGCGGGAACTCTCCGGGTGGCGGCGCGAAGACTGACGAGCGATCCGAGCGGTTTTGCCGTGATAAACACAACCGCTGTATCGTGTTTCTGGGCGAGCCCGACGAAGCGGGATTGGAGTGGTAACGGAACATCAGCGCTGGCGGGGAGATCGATAACGACGACCCCGAACGCGCCGGACTGGAGAACCCGTTCCGCCGCTCGCGGTACATCGCGTGAGTCCCGGAGCCGGACGACCGCCAGCGAATCCAGATCGATGCCGCCAGCTACGGCATCAGGGGCGAAGAAGAGCGATCCGAACGCTCCGACCCAGGCGGCGGGATCACCCGCCTTCTGGGAATCCCGGATCAGCCGGAACGCCATCGTGAGCGCCGCGACTCCGGAGAGTTCCACGAGCCGCCCGGCGGTTTCGGCCCGGTCCCAGACCCCGCCCGTTGTCTTGATGAGGCCGCCACGGGTAACACCCGGCGGCAGAACGGCCAGCAGCTCCTGGGCGGAGAGACCCATATACCACCTCACTTACCGATGCCGTAAGTAAACCGAAAGTATCGGACAGGTCAAACCCTCACCCGGCCCCAGCTTAACCGGGGGCTATGTCAGGTAGCGGCACAGTTCCCGGAAGTGGCTGAAACTGCTAAGGTTTTAAGAACCTATGTAGACGATATGCTCTAATTCTCGACGCTTTTAGCGCACATCATTTCTTATCCGAAAGTTTCTGAATCGTATTGCGCGCGCTGTCACGAACTTCCTCTTCGGGATCATTCAGAAGCTCTTCCAGTTCGGGCATCATTTCTTGTGCAATTTCCGGCTTAAGAAACGTACAGGCGTGTGCGCTGTATTTCCGGTAGTTTGCATCCCTGTGTCGAAGTCCATTTGATAAGTGTTCCACCAATCCGGGCGAATCTGGTGCGAGTTCCGCCAGTCCAAGCGCAGCTTCAAGCTGAAAGTCCTCGTTCTCGTGATCCAGACGGTCGATCAGCACAGGCACAGATGCCTGGCCAATCAACAAAAGACCACCGATCGCTAGCTCACGGTTTCCGCGGTCGCTATCGTCGAGTAGCTGGGTAATTGCAGGGATGAACCCTTCTCCCCGCACGCCCAGTTCCGCCAGTTCTAAGAGCGCCGAATTACGCAATTCGATGTCCGTGCCTCGAAGTATGGAGTTGATCTTGTTAATTGCACGTTCAGGAGGAACGGCATTTACCCGGATTGTAGCGACGGCAGCCTGAAGGCCATTTCTGCTATCCTCGTCATCAATTGCGATATTTAGGCTATAGGCGACTTTTACATCGCAATTTGAGGCTGTCCTTGTATCGCACTTCGCCGCCAGGAGTTCTATGGCTTCACGGCGCACCGTCACGTCCGGATCGGATAATACCGCCTCGGTAATCGGCGCGGTTACTGGCGGCGATTTGAGAGACAGAGCATGCAAGGCATCCTTT
>CAZMGV010000039.1:0-11175 GCA_964565925.1 uncultured bacterium | reverse complement strand
GTTACCGCTGCAATCCCGCTTCGTCGGGCTCGCCCAGAAACACGACACGGCGGTTGTGTTCATCACGGCAAAACCGCTCGGATCGCTCGTCAGCCTTCGCGCCGCCACCCGGAGAGTTCCGGCTGGCCGCCGTCGCTTCCGGTGCGAGCTTGAAGCCATAAAGGACAAGCGACGGGGGCCGGGCTGGGTCCAGGAGACAGACTGCCGTGGACCGGCCGGACTCTGAAACCCGCTGGGCGTGCGTGAACCTGCCGGAGCTTCCGCTCCAGATCCTCGTACGCGCCCATCCCGACTGGCGGAATCTGCCGGTGGCGGTCGTCGAGTCGGACAAACCGCAGGCGCTGATCCTCGCCGTGAACGAGAGCGCGAGACGGAACCGGATCATTCCTGGGATGCGGTACGCGTCGGGGTTGTCGCAGTCGAGAGAACTTCGGGCCGGGCCAGTCGGTCGCCCGGAGGTTGAGACGGCGGTGAATTTGGTAAGCGGCGAGTTGCGCCGCTTCAGTCCTGAAGTCGAACCAGCCGATGACGAACCCGGCATCCTCTGGGTCAACGCCACCGGCCTTGAACCGGTCACGCCGTCGCTCGGGAAATGGGCGCGGTCGATTCTGGATATGCTGAGAGCCAAGGGGTTCCGGTCGAACGTCGCCGTCGGTTTTAGCCGGTTCGGCAGTTATGCCGCCGCCAAGACCCGCCCCGGTGTTACCGTATTCCCGGCTCTGAAGGACGAAACGGCTGTGGCAGGATCGGCCCACCTGGACCGCCTTGGCCTCGCCCCGAAACTGCTGACGCATCTGGCGAAGCTGGGTGTCCTGACCGTCAGGGACTTCCTGGGGCTCCCGTCTACGGGACTTCTCGAACGATTCGGCCCCGATGCACAGCGGTTTCATCGCATGGCGACCGGTGAGGCGTGGAAGCCGCTTGCGCCGGAAACGCCCGTGGAGGTCCCTCGGTCGTTAGTCCTACTCGATCACCCGGAGACCGACTCAACCCGGCTCCTGTTCTTCATCCGCCGCCAGCTTCACCCGCTGCTCTCGGAACTCGCCGCCCGGTACCAGGCGCTTACCGAACTCGTTGTCCTGCTGGCTCTTGAGCGCAAGCAGAAATGGCAGGAGACCCTTCGCCCTGCCTTCCCAACACTCGACAGCGTGACGATCCTCGATCTCGTGCGGCTGACGCTGGAACGGTCCCCGCTGTCGGCGCCGGTCAGGGAACTGGAACTGACCGCCGTTGGCACCCAAGCGGACCGGGAACAGCTTCGGCTCTTTAACGAGAACCCCCGCCGCGACCTCCGGGCTGCTGCACGGGCCTTTGCCAGACTCAGGGCTGAATACGGCGATGGTACGGTTTCGCGTCTCATTCTTCGTAACGGGCATCTGCCGGACGGTCGCTATTCGCTGGAGCCGTTGCATGCTCTACCGCTGCCGAAGGATTTGCCCGAGGCTGATCCGGCACTCATTCGCCGCATCTACGACAAGCCGGTTGCGCTCCCAATTCTGCCCGGACGAGAACTCACCCGGAACCTGCTCCGGGCATTCATCGACGGCGCGATTACCAAGACCGCCGGCCCGTTTCTGTTCGAGGGCGGCTGGTGGCACCGGGACACGGACCGCGAATACCACCTGGTCGAAACCGTCAAAGGCGAGATCGTCTGGATTTTCTACGACCGCAAGCAGTCCCGCTGGTTCCTGCATGGCGAGGTTCGTTGACCATGTATGTGCCGCTCTGGTGCAAGACGAACTATTCGTTTCTGGAAGGGGCGAGCCATCCCGAAGAACTGGTAGAGGCGGCCCATCGGTTGGGGCTTACGGCTGTCGCCATCACCGACCGTGACGGTTTGTACGGGATCGTCCGGGCACATGTCCGGGCGAAAGACCTGGGGATCAAACTGATCGGCGGTTCCGAAGTCACCGTGGCGGGACTCCTGCCGGTCATTCTGCTGGCGCGAGATCGTCAGGGATACGCGAACCTCTGCCGCCTGATCTCGAAGGGGCGGCTTCGCAAAGCCAAGGGGGCGTCGGAAGTCACGCTACCTGAACTCTGCGAACACGCGGACGGACTTTTCTGCCTGTGCCGGTCTCCAATCGAAACTGACGGAGTGGCGAATAACCTGAAGGCAGCCTTCGGTTCGTATCTATACGCCTTCGTCGCACGGCATCGCGTCGCCGAAGAGTGCGACAACGAGCTTGTTCTGAAAGAGTGGGCAGGCCGACATGAAATCCCCATCGTCGCTACGGTGGAAGTCCTCTATCACCAGACCTCGCGGAAACAGCTACAGGACGTGATCTCCTGCATCCGGCACGGCATTACTCTGACAACGGCTGGAACGTGCATAAAGCCCAATGCCCAGAACGCGCTGCTCCCGCCAGATAGTTTCGCTCGCCTGTTCGCCGACGATCCCGGCTCGGTCCGCCGGACTGTCGATATTGCCGATCAATGCACGTTCTCGCTCTCAGAGATCCGCTACCGCTATCCGGACGAAAAACTACCGTCCGGTCTCACGACCATTGAGTGGCTGCGGACGCTGGCAAAGGAGGGAGCGGCCAAACGTTATCCAGATGGCGTTCCATCCGACGTAACGGCCCAGCTCGACAAGGAAATCACGCTCGTCGAGGAGTTGGACTACGCCGGTTACTTCCTGACCATGTGGGAGATCGTCGAATACTGCCGGGCGAACGGAATCCTCTGCCAGGGCCGGGGGTCTGCCGCCAATTCGGCGCTCTGCTACTGCCTTGGCATTACGGCGATTGATCCGGTCCGCATGGGGCTGTTGTTCGAACGGTTCCTCTCGAAAGAACGGGCGGAGCCTCCCGACATCGACTTGGACATCTCCCACGCCCGTCGTGAAGAGGTGATCCAGCACGTCTACGAAAAATACGGTCGGACGCACGCCGCGATGGTCGCCAACGTCATTCGTTATCGGGGCCGCTCAGCCGTCCGTGACATAGGCAAGGTTTTGGGCTTCCCCGAAACCTCCCTCGACCGGGTAGCGAAGCTCATGGACTACTACAGCCCGCCGTCACCGGACCTGCTCCGGCAGGCCGGGTTTGATCCCGACGCGCCAGCCTGCCGGCATCTCATCCGGCTGTGCGAGGAGATCATCGATTTCCCCCGGCACCTTTCCATTCATCCCGGCGGTTTTTTGCTTGGCCATGAGCCGGTTCATGACCTCGTGCCCATTGAAAACGCGACGATGCCGGGCCGGACGGTCATCCAGTGGGACAAGGAGGACGTGGAAAGCCTCGGGCTCTTCAAGGTGGACCTGCTGGGCCTTGGCGCACTGACCATGCTCGACATCTGTTTCCGGCTGCTCAAGGCGCACCGGGGCGTGGAGCTTTCCATGGCGACAATTCCGTCCGAAGACCCGGCTGCCTATGACCTCATGTGCCGGGCCGATACCGTCGGCGTTTTCCAGATCGAAAGCCGGGCGCAAATGGCGATGCTTCCGCGTCTAAGGCCGCGCACGTTCTATGACCTTGTCATAGAAGTGAGCATTGTCCGTCCCGGCCCCATTACGGGAAAAATGGTACACCCCTACCTTCGTCGTAAGCATGGAAAGGAACCAGTCACCTATCCTCATGAACTTCTCAGACCTGTTCTGGAAAGGACTCTTGGTGTCCCTATGTTTCAGGAACAGGTGATGCGGCTCGCCGTCGCCGCTGCCGACTACACCCCCGGCGAGGCCGACCAGCTCCGGCGCGACATGGCCGCCTGGCGTAAATCCGGCCGGATCGAGAAGCATCACGAGCAGATTGTCTCCCGGATGCAGGCAAAAGGGATCGCGCCGGAATTCGCCGAGCGGGTCTTTGAGCAGATCCGGGGTTTCGGGGAATACGGCTTTCCCGAAAGCCACGCCGCCAGCTTCGCCCTTATCAGCTACGCGACGGCCTGGCTCCGGGCCCATTACCCAGTGGAGTTCACCTGTGCGCTCCTCAATGCTCAGCCGATGGGGTTCTACAGTCCGTCAACGATTATCGACGACGCCAAGCGACACGATGTAGGCGTTCTGCCCGCCGATGTTACCCGGAGCGATTGGGGCAGCACCATCGAGGATGGTTCCGTCCGGATGGGACTCCGCTTCGTGAACGGTCTTGGTCAAAAGGATTGGGAGAAGATCAGCACGGGGCGACCATTCCAGTCCCTCCCGGATTTCATCCGCCGGACGAAGCTGGATGAAAATGCCCTGAATACCCTAGCGGAAGCCGGTGGGCTCGATGCCTTCGGGTCTGACCGGCGGGCGATGCTCTGGGAGGTCCGAGGACTGCTGAACAGCCGGCAGTTTTCGCTGCCGCTTGATACCGTTGCCGTCAGTCCACGGTTTCAGCCCCTGAACGCTTTCGAGCAGATCGCCTGGGACTACCGGACGAAAAGCCACAGCACCCAGGCACATCCGCTATCGGAACTTCGGGACGAACTTACTCGGCTCCGCCTCCCCGATGCCCGCACCCTTTCAGGCATGAAACACGGGGACCGGATCCGTTACGCCGGGATCGTGATATGCCGCCAGCATCCGGGAACTGCCAATGGAGTGACGTTCTATACCCTCGACGACGAAACCGGTTTCGTGAACCTTATCGTCTGGCGGAAGGTGTTCGAACGGTACTCCGTCATCGCCAAATCTGCGTCCCTTATGGGAGTGACCGGAACGCTCCAGTCGGATGACGGTGTCGTTCATCTGGTCGCTGAAAGGCTGTGGGAACCGAAGCTCAAGATCAGACCGGAGCGGGTGGGGAGCAGGGATTTTCGGTAATCGTGTCACGTAATAGTCACCACGGCCACCAAGCTTTCCACCACGCAGGCTTTGCCTCCGACACAGGCGCTGGGTCCGTCGGTTCCACCGCTTTCGGCGGTAATGCGGATTCCTCGGCGATTTCCTCACCGCTAAAATATCGCTCCTTGGAGCGTCGGTCGTAAGCCCGACCCGCGTCGATTCGGGATTGAGACCATTCCTCCGCCCATTGCACCTTATTGTTACTGATCCAATAGTGCGACCGGCACGGAAAACTCCAATTCCCGATTGACGGATGAAGCGAAATCGTCTTGCCGTCGAAAGTGAGTTTCCAATCGGTCGGCTTCAGCGGCGTAACCACTTTGTTTTCGCAGCCACAGGCGCAGAGGTGCGAGACCGTAGCATAGTGGATGGAGATGTAGATCGTTCGCTCTTGCAGCTCCTCCGGGATGAACTGGACGAATTCGTGCTTGACGGTGATCTCCTGCTTCATTCTGCCTGGTCTTCATTAATGAGGCTGTTAGTGGCAGTGTGGAACTGGCTATGGTGCTCTGACTTCATGTCCTGATAGAAGCCAAACAACTTTTTCCACTTGATGACGGCCAGCGCGGCATTCAGCGCATTGAGATCGGCGACCTGAATATTGCGGTTATACTCGTTGTTGCCGAGGTCTCCGAAGGACACCCGGGTGTCGAAATGGTCGCGCTTGTTCGGCTTGCTCGTGGTAACTCAAACAGTACCAGCCAACATTTCGTCATTCAACCGGAGGCCCATACCCACGTCAACGAACGGCACGTCGGCCTCTTCGAGTTTGTCGACGATCAATCGTTTTGTTTCTCCGCTGTCCACACAAACAAAGACGAAATCCATGCGCCACAGTTCCCCAACATTGTTCTCGTTGATAAAGATCGGATGATCCACCACACCGGAATGCATCTTCGAATAGATGTTCTTAAACCATGTCGCTTTAGGCGGTTGGGTTTCTAGCTCGTCCTTCGACGGAGCGCCCGGCGATCTGAAGGCATTATGCTGTAGAAAGATGTCCCCGTCATAAAGATGAATTTCCCAGACGGGCGTCTTCGCAACGAAGTCCAGCACGTAGGATCCAGTTCCACCTAGGCCGACAATTGCTACGCGGTTTAGCTTCTTTAGCTTTGCCGTGACAACATCTATTTCGGCCCTACTTGAAGCAGTGTCGATGTAGTTGAAGGGAGTTTCCCGTTGCTCCGACTCGGGCGTGACGACCTTGAAGGTTTGCGGCCGGGCTTTCGGATCTATTTGCTGTGCTGGCCCGGCAAGGACCGCCGCATAGTTCGATATCTTCGCATAGTAATTAGGGTAATAACCAAGTGGTGTTGGCTTCGCGGAAAAGGAATGCTGGATTACCACACCTGCTGCGAGCGTTTGCTCTCGGCTGGCATGCTTTATCTGTACGATCTCCGTTCCATCTTCATTGCACGGATGTTCGCCTGCGAAATACGCAACATGATCGTCCGGCCGCGTTGTTTTGTCGCCGATTAACGTCAGCTTTGTGACGAGTGTGCCGCGTTGAACCTCCTTGCGAGAATTTACATACGGTATGCCTTTCACGAGCAAATAACCGGCTCTTATTTCAAGCTCGTAGCCATCGTTCTGCAACCTTTGCAAATCAGCGCTACGACTTATCAGTAGGCGTGACATCAAAGATCATCCCGTCTTTTAAGTAGACCTTTCCGTTAGGCCTGAGGCTGCCTGATGGATTCTCGTGTGGACCATCTTGGTATCCGACTGTGTAAATTACATTGGGTCCGGTGACCGGATTAGGATACGCCAACGCGACGATCTGCTCGTAGGTGGCCATCTTAGTTGTAACTATCTTGACCTGCCCATTTACGTAAATCGTGTAGGCCTTAGGTTTCACGCTGCGATAATGATCGTCATTTTTCAGATGAATGGCCTCTGGGCTATTCGCCACTTCAGGGTCTTCACGGTCGTCTCTCATCTCGCGATAAAGCACATGGCCTGGTTCCACCTTACCCAATGCATACAATGCTGCGCCTGTCGTTGGGTTCGGCGAATGGTATGAATGCTGATCGATAAATATCCTCACCTCATGCTTGTGTTCGTGCTCGTGTCCAGACATTAGCCTTCTCCTTAAATTTTGAAACACACTTCCGAAGCTACAATTTCAGCGATGAACCTCCTGGACGGAATACCAGTCAACCTCTCTCGTATCGTTCTTCGCCCCCGTTCCGTTCTGGAATAAAGTCATGTCCTTGCCTTCAGGCGCGCCGCCATGCGAACCGTGAGATTTTGCGACTGGAAACGATTCCGCACGAGTTGTGCCATCTCGTCATACACGCGCACGTTCTTCTGCGGATCGGAAATCGTCACGATCAGCGAGAACGGCTGCGGCTTGAAAGCATCCTCATCTTCTATTCCATGCCGCGTGAGCAGTCGAAGCATCATACGCCAGCGTTCGCCTCGCTCGCCGTTTTCCATATTTCCGTAGTAAGTGCGCACCGGCGCCCACTTACGAAGTTTTTCTACCTGATAGGATTCATAAAGCACGTGCACGTTCTTATGTTCCGGTGGTACTAATCCAACGAACTTCAGTTTTGGCTTTACTAGACCGGTCTCACGTGATTTCTCCTTTCGATAAACTCCGAAGTGAGCGTCGATATGCGTTTCGCAATACTCCGTGCCCCAACGTGCGCCGCGTGCTGGCGCGAAGGCCATTGTCATCCAAACCTCGCCGTAATATTTCCCGTCGCGCTTGAGGGACTGCGGATAGGGAAAGTCGTCCCATTCGAGAAAATAACCGGGCCGGAGCACGTCGTCGAAAACCAGCGTCGAAGTGTGCGGCGTACACTCAAGGCAGTATGGCACCGGTGCAGGCAGGCCGAAGCCGAAGAAGTTTTCATCACCATCTGGCACACGCTGCTTCGTCCGGGGATCGCGCGCGTGATGCGTGAGTAGCGCCCGCGCTAGCACCGGAGATGGCGTGGGCGTCACCTGATGGTAGATTTGTGCTAAGGTTCGTGCGACAAGCGGCGTTGCGAAACTTGTGCCGAGGTTCTCCGCAGAGCCGGTACCATTGATCGAGCGAATTCCCGAAATGTGCGAAGCATCACTCGCACACGCGCCTCCATAATGCACTACGTCGGGCTTGATGATGTAATTCGGACCCGCGCCATGCCGCGAGAACGCTGACGGATGATGCTCTTTCGGACCTTTAGTCTTATAGTCCACATGCGATACTGCCCCTACCGTGATTCCGAGCACGCTGTCGGCCGGCGTCGTGATCCTTCCAGCCGTTAACTGCTTGCTCGTGCGTGGATAGTCCAGCAGTGGCGGTGTATCGTAGTTCCCGGCACTGATGACAAACGAGACTTGATATTTCTCCTGAAGGTTGTCGAGTTCCTCGGCTAACTTGGAAAACTTATCCAACGAGCACACCTCGCTTGTACCTAGCGAGAGATTCCAGACCTTGTATTTGTTGGCATGCTGCTGCAGCGCTTCGTCAAGCGTCTGAAGGAACTCCGATTCAAGCAACGGAAGTATGCTCCCTTTTGCCGGATCGTCGTTGGGAATGACTTGGAGGTCGTAAACTCCGCATGGGTTGTCGTCCAGGCCCGCTATGTTCGGATTTAGCTGACTACCCCAACAGATGAGTCCCGCGACAAAGGTGCCGTGGTCGGGATTCCGATAAGCGGGTGCGACCACTGATTCACGACCCTCGACCCAGCTCTCAAGACCGGGAATATTACTCGCTATGCCACTATCGACTACTACAACGACGGGGTAGTCTCCCGTCACATCAGCTGAAGTCGGAAGTGTCGGCAATGACTTTGCTGCGAACATATGGGGACGAATAGTACGGATAAGCGGCATCGGCGCGATGGACCGCACTCCGATCACCCGGGAAAGCGCTTCGACATCGTCTACTGTCCGGCATTCGACCTTAAATGTAAAACTTGAGGGCGAATATCCACGTGTACTCATGGTGATATCGCGTCGTTTGCAGGCTGCCTCCAAGTCCGCGACGAGCTTCGGCTGGTCCCGTTCCGTACCGAAGTTGAACAGACCTACACGTGTGATGAAGCCTTTCTTCCCGCGCGGACTTTTGCGAAGCACGTCGGCCGCATCTAGGCCGCTACGCCGATAGGAAGCCGTCACTGGTTCGATCGTCTCAACGCAGGATAATTCCTTTGTCATCTGGTCGGACACATTGCGTTCTATGATATCGGTCAGGTGATTTAATCCCTCCGGTGTCGCCTTGACGAACAATTCTCCGAGGCTTCCTCCACCCACGATTGGACATGTGTTCTCCGAGAACAGATTTTCCGGCCTGTGACTTTTGGCAGCCGCCTTCGCGATAAGCTTCACCCTCACGGGTGCGGCGCCGGTTGTCCTGATCAGAGGAACTATCGCCGTATGGATCGCCGAAATCTGGTTCGATAACGACGTGCGATATTTCTGATCAACCGGCCGGAATGGCTTGGGCGGGGTTCTGCCGCCGGGCACTTTCCGCTCTGTATACTGCTTGGGCATAATCACCTTGATCAGAAGGCGATCCCGTCGTAGCGATCTGGTAACTTTAACCATGTCTCCTTACTCCATCACTTTGCCCAGCGATGCGCCGTCGCCTTTGAAACGCCCAACAAATCGGCGAGAGCAGCGTGACTATAGATTTTAGCGCTTCTTTCACGGAGCAGGGTTGCAACGGTTTGCACGTCTCTGCCACGTAAACGCGACAGGAAACGCCGGTGCTCGCCTTCACCGATTCCCATGTTCTGAAGAACCTGGAACGCGTCCTTTAACTCAGGTTTCTGTTGCGTTGTGGCCTGACGGCGGCGGAGCCGCACGCAGACTTCATGAATGTCCGACCCGGAAAAACCTTCGGACAGATCTACCAATAGCCCTATCTCCCGCTCTGTGAAATCCAATCCTTCGCTAAACGCGGTCCACATCTTCTCGCGCAATTCCGCCGGGGGATAATCCAGCGACAGCCGGTAGCTAAAGCGCCGCCATACCGCAGAGTCGAGTAGCTCCTGATGATTAGTCGCAGCAATCACAATGGAGTGACTACCCAGCGTGTCGAGATTCTGGATGAAGCTGTTCACGACCCGCTTTAATTCGCCTAGTTCCTGGCTGTCGCCGCGCAGCTTAGCGATCGCATCGAATTCGTCGAGAAACAAAACACACGGTGTCTTAGCCGCGAAATCGAAAAGTGCGCGTATGTTTTTCGAAGTGCTCCCGAGAAACGATGAGATCAGACCGTCTAGGCGCGCAATGTACAGCTCAAGCCCCAACTCCGCGGCAATATATCGCGCGAGACGGCTCTTTCCCGTCCCCGGGGGACCGTACATCAAGAAACTCAGCGACGTTGTCGCGCCGCCGACGTTTGCCTGTGCGTAACTTTTCGCGACGCTCAAAAATTCGTTAACGGTATCCCATTGCTCCTGTCCTAGGAAAACCGGAGGCTCGGATAGGGTATTAAGGTTCACCTGCTCGATCAGCGGAAACCTGCTGTCTTCGTCGACGGGGATTATCTTCGCAAACGCTGCTCCCGCAGGTCGCAACTGATGATCGCTCTCTTCAAGCATCTTGCGCAGTCGTCCCGCTGATGCTGTATCGCCAGCCTTTTCCAGTTTCTCCGCGAGGAAAATCGTATAGTTGCGCACCTTGTCAATATCGAGACGAAGTGCACCGCTTACGATACGGAAAAGCTCATTCATGAATATAACGTCAGACTTCATGAGACTTTTATGCTATTTTGTGAGACGATTGTCAAGGCCGACTATTCTGGAATTGGGCCCTTCCCGAGACACGTGCAACCCGACTAACACTCGGAGTAGCTCGGAAATGTAGGGTTGGTCAGTATTCGAACGCCATTCCGTTAGCGCCAAGTCAGCTTCCCTCATGGGAGTAACCGGGACGCTCCAATCCGAGGACCGAGTCGTTCACCTGGTTGTCGAACGGCTCTGGGAACCGAGATTACGCACAAAGCCGGAACGGGTGGGGAGCCGGGATTTCAAATAATCCTGTTAATAGAGCTCGATCGGGAGCGCCTTGTACTGAATTTCGTCTCAAAAGGGACTTTCGAGCCGCGCTCTAACCGCGCCGAAATCCTTCGCACCGCGCGCTAACCGCGCCAACGGCACACCCCACCGTGCTCTATCCGGGCCACTTTTCAGTCATGCCTGACTCCAACCGTGCTCCATGCGGGCGTTTGGCCGAAATAATAGGCTTCGGTACGGGGCCAGATGAATTTTTAGGTGGCCACCCCTACTACCCTGCCGCCAATTCGAATGTAGCCACCGGAAATCCCTGGAAAAATCATTCGGATCAACTGATGTGGACCAGAGTATGCCGGTTCGCCTCCCCACCACGTCCCTACCCGGTGCCCCCCCAGTGACTACCCCCTCCCTACCCCGGCATTTCTAACTAACTCTTTGATTCTC
>CAZMGV010000038.1:3014-12921 GCA_964565925.1 uncultured bacterium | reverse complement strand
TCTCTTGCTGGACTCTCTCGACCGGATGCAGAAAAGCCATCTGGCGGTGCAGGGACTGATCAAGGACTTATTGACCAAGGCAAAGGCGCGAGCGCATGACTCTTTCGATCAGGTCGAGTCCAGGGCCGTCAATTCCCTGCGAATTACGACGGCGGTGGCGCTGGCCGCCGTTATCGCCCTCGTTGGTCTCTCGCTTGCTATGACACGTTCGATCACCGGACCCCTGGAGCACGCCGCTCACGTCGCCCGCGAACTGGCCCGTGGGAATCTCGGCGTGACCGTCGATAAAACCGACGCGGGGGACGAAGCGGGCCAGCTGCTTTTGGCCATGCGGGACATGGTGGAACGGATTGGCAAACTGATAGCCGAGATCCGGGTGTCCAGCAGCAATCTGACGGCGGCAGCGACCCAGATATCGGCCTCTGCCGAAGGCCTAGCGGTGGGCGCCTCACGGCAATCTAACTTCTCGCGGGAGATAGCCGCATCGGCCGAAGAAACGATCGCAAGCGCCCGGGTGATTTCGGAGAACTCTGGCCGTGTCAAAGAGGCATCCGAGAAGACGCAGCAGATTTGTATCGACGGCGGTGGGATTGTTGAACAGACCGGTGAACACCTTGATTCGATCACCGGGATCGTGGAGGACGTGACGCACCAAGTCGACGATCTTTCCAAACTCGCCAATGACATCGGCCGGATTGTGGACGCCATCCGGCAGATCGCATCCCAGACCCGGCTTCTTGCGCTCAACGCCGCAATCGAAGCCGCCAGGGCAGGTGAGCACGGTCGCGGGTTCGAAGTCGTGGCATCGGAAGTCGGAAAACTCGCGCAGCAAAGCGCCAGTTCGGTAGGCCAGATTTCGAACCAGCTCATGGCCATTCAGGAACGTGTCAAAGCGGTCCAAGGGTCAATGGCGACCGTGCGGGCAGCGGCCGCGACGGGCAACTCACTTAGTTCCCGGCTCAGCGACTCGTTCAACCAGATTATCGAAGCCACCCTGGGAACAAACGCACTGGTCGCTTCGCTTAGAGAAGCCACTATGCAACAGGCGGCCAGTTCTGATCAGGCCGGCTTACAAATAGAGAGCATCGCTACGCTCGCCGCCGAGGGCGCGTCAAGCGCCGAAGAAATGGCGACGACAGCGGTCGAACTCGCCAAACTGGCAGACACCCTCGATAATTCAGTCGCCAAGTTCCGACTCAGTAATAACGAGCCGTTACGGCAAGAGTCCGGAATCGGCGCCGTTACAAACGACCGCTGACATGTTGGCCACTCGAATGTTTACCTATTCAATCGGCTTACTCAATTCGAGGCTGCTGCGGCCCAGTTCAGAAAATTCATGAACAGCTTCTGCCCCTTGAGGCCTTGCCGGTAAACCGGATAGCTCATCGCGCCGGGAGCTTTGGCCGGAACCGCCTTAACCCGATCCCAATAAAGGGCGATCCTTTCCGGCCGCCCCAGCTCCTTTTGCATTTCGCCGGCCACCCGCGACACCGCCGCCATTCCCAGAGGAGCCAACGGGGCGATCCTTACCATCTCGACAAGATCCGACAGTTTGATACTGAGCTTTGCGGGTTCCGTGCCTTTTCCCTTTCGATCGAGTAGCCAGTAATCCATGGCCAGATGGTGGGATTCGTCGACATCGATCCGCTTGAATATCTCGGACTGAAGCGGATCCTGTATCTTTTCCTTAAGCAGCGGGATCAGCAGACCGTCCAGCCCGATCTCGAAGAGCAGTATTTGGGACGCTGTCACTTCGTGCAAAAAACGGCTCGGCGACTCCCACATCCGGCGGAACGCACGGAAAGTCATCCGGGTCACAAGGGGGAGATCTTTCCAGCGCGCGCCCAAGCGTCTCGCCATCTCGATCTCTGCTCTGGCGTGCCGTAACTCGTCGACATAAAAGTGCTCGTAAATCTGCTTGGCGCGGGTGTCTTCCACGTAACGTGCGCAAAGCCTGAAAATCTCCGCCGCCTGATACTCGAGACCGGCAGTAAAGAGCAGCATCATGGCCAGCTGCTTTTTCTGTTTACCCGTCAAAGAATCAGCTCCCTGAAGGGGCTGGTTCCAGTCGAACTGATGAATCGACCATTGCGTATCCTTTACGATTCTGAGCAAACGGTCCAGATCGACTACGTCCCGTTCACTTGTTTTCGTATCCACATTCGCGTCAATTGCGGTACCCACGTCTGAATCTCCTCTTTGTTACTCAGGTAGGCCGCCTATCTCGTAGCCATAGGGCGGTTCCCAATCTTTTATCTGTCACTGGAGTATAAAGGATACCATTAACTATGCTTTACGGTCTATAGAATTAATGTCGATCCTTGCCGATATCCACGAATATTTTGAGCTAGAGCTTAAAAACCGGGAGGTGACGCCCGTCCGGAAGCGCTTCCCAGTCAACTGTAACCGCTGCTCCGACTTGGACGTCTCCGGGCATGCAACCGACGATATTCGTAAGAAGCCGTACACCTTCAGCCAAATCGACCAGAGCGACAGTGTAAGGAACCCGTGCCGCCATCGCCGGGTTCCCCGGCTTGTGCATGGTGCTGACCGCGTACACGGTCCCGTTACCGGGCGAGGAGCGCCATTCAATGCTGGTTCCAAAACACTTCGGACAGAATTTCCGAGGATAGAAAATAGACCGGCGGCAATCCTTGCACCATTGAAGCACCAGTTTCTTTTCCCGCGTCGCGAGCCAGAACGGTTCGGCGACTGCGGAACACCCCATCAATAATCTGCTCATAGCGTGTCCCCCGCGCCGAGAACGATAGTCCCGGCCGACGACAGTATCCCCCCGCAGCCATGGGCGACCGCTATGCGAGCATCTTTGACCTGACGCTGACCGCATTCGCCCCTGAGCTGCCGTGCCGCTTCGACCAGGAGGAAGATTCCGTACATTCCGGGGTGGGTGTAGGACAGCCCGCCGCCGTTGGTATTGGTCGGAAGAGATCCGCCCGGTCCGAGCTTGCCGTCCGCAACGAAAGGACCGCCTTCTCCTTTACGGCAAAAACCCAGATCTTCAAGATGCAGCAGCAGCGTGATCGTAAAGGAATCGTAGCCCTGGAAAACATCCACATCCGAGGGCTTTATCCCCGCGAGAGCGAACGCCCTGGGACCCGAAATGGCGCCTGCCGTCGTAGTGATGTCCGGCATCTGGCTTATCATCATGCCGTGGTCGTGCGCCGATGCGGCGCCAAGGATATATACCGGCGCCTTTTTCAGGCTTTTCGCACGGTCTGCGGATGCTACCACGATGGCACCCGCTCCGTCGGTCACCAGGCAACAGTCGAGACGGTGCAGCGGTTCCGCGATAAGTGGCGATGAGAGGACATCATTAACGGTAATGGTATCCTGGTGCCTCGCCTTGGAATTCATACTTGCCCAATTACGGGTACTGACCGCGATCTGCGCAAGATGCTCGGGTTTGGTTCCATACACCGCCATGTGGCGGCTAGCTGCCAGTGCATATGCACCGGAGGGCGATAATAACCCGTAGGGCATTTCCCATTCGACCATCGGAAACGGGTCTTGCGGATCAAGCATCGCGCTCATCATCGCGCCGAACTTCCGCTGCGTTTTCTTGTCCTTCGGACGTGCGGCATAAACGATGACGGCCACCTCGCACAGTCCTGCCGATATTGCGATCGCCGCGTGCTCGGTCAACACCTCGAAACTCGAACCGCCGGTCATCGTCGTATCGGTATACCGGGGCGTAACTCCGAGATGTTCGGCGAGATCCATGGAGGCCATCATGGTCCCCGTGCATAATATTGCGTCTACATCGGAAAGCTTGAGGCCTGCGTCGTCCAAAGCCTCGCGAATCATCCGGATCTCCAGATCCCGCTCGCTCCCCGCCAATTCGCCGGTCGGCGACGCATCGTCGGCTACACCTACAATCGCTGCCCTCCCCCTGAAACCCATTCGGTCATTTTTCATATTTTACGGCTCACACCCGCCCAATACTCGTCGCGAATTTTTCTCTTGAACAGCTTGCCGCTCGGTTCCCGCGGCAGTTCCTTGCGGAAATCGATGGACCGCGGAAGCTTGTATTTTGCAAGCCGTTCGGACGCGAATCTGGCGAGTTCATCCGCCAGCGTGGCACCTGTGGCCGTTCCGTCGATCGGCTGCACGATCGCTTTGACCGACTCGCCCCAAGCTTCGTCCGGCACGCCAAAAACAGCGACGTCGGCCACTTTCGGATGTGACAGGAAAACAGCCTCGATCTCGGCTGGATAGATATTGACCCCTCCGGAAATAATCATGTCGGCCTTGCGGTCGCAGAGGAACAGCCATTTATCTTCGGTCAAATATCCCACGTCACCGACCGTGAACAGGTTCGCATGACGGTTTTTCTCTGTCTTTTCCTTGTCCTTGAAGTATTCGAAGGTCCCGACCGGCGACGACATATAGACGGTTCCGGGAACATTCGGCGGGCATTCACTACTTTCGTCGTCGAATATCTTGACCGTCGAACCGGGCCACGCCCGTCCCACCGTACCGGGGTGTTCTAGCCAATCCTTGGGGGACACCGACGTGCCGCCTCCCTCGGTAGCGGCGTAGTATTCGAATATCACCGGTCCCCACCATTCCAGCATGCGCTTCTTGACGTCCACCGGACAAGGCGCCGCGGCATGAATGACCGTTTTCAGGCTGTCCAGTTTGTACTTGCGCTTGACAACGTCAGGCAAAGCCAGCATCCGGTGGAACATCGTCGGAACCATATGCGATGTCGTCACGCGATTCCGTTCAATCAACGCCAGGGTTTCTTCAGGGTCCCATTTGTGAGTAACCACCAAGGTCTGCCCCATATGCATCGCCATGAGACCGAACGCACCTGGGGCGGTATGGTATAGAGGACCTGCGCACAGATGGGCCCCGGGACCCGGTTGAATTCCAAAAATACCGGCCAGCATGCTTGCAAGCTGGGTTGCTTGCTCCGGCGCCAACGGAAGGATCGGCCGACGGACACCCTTCGGACGCCCGGTGGTCCCGGACGTATAGTTCATGTTCTGGCCAGCGCATCGGTCGGCCGGCGCATCGGACGACTGGCCGACGTAAATTTCACTGTAAGACCGGAAACCGGGTATGTTGCCAGCGGAAAAGGCCATGGATCTGTCGAAACCCGATTCGACGAGCGCAATCTTGGCTTCTTCGGCGTAGGCCGGCTCGGTGACAAACACACTGGCTTCGCAGTCGTCCAGTATATAGGCCACCTCGGGCCCGACCAGATGATAGTTGATCGGCGTGAGATACAGGCCTATCTGCGAGGTGGCCAGTGCGATTTCTATCCAAGGGGCACCATTGCCAAGGAGTATCGCAACGCCATCACCTTTTTTCAGGCCCAAGGACCGAAGCCCGTTGGATATTTCGTTTACTCTTTCCAGAAGTTCGCCAGCGGCAATTTGTTTCCCATCCGGGGTAACCAAGGCGGGCCTATTCGGATATTTCAGCGCCCAAGTCCAAAATCCTACTGGATGAAGCTGGCTCATTGAATTTTACCTCCAGCCGTTTGGCCATGCACATATTACGGGAGCAAATTGCAGCGATAGTAATTCAGTTTTTATTACCGGTCGGGATATCCTTAAACGGAATGTCCTTATCGACACGGAAGTCGCCGGGGAGACCCAAGACCCGCTCGCTAATAATATTTCGCAGCACTTCGTCGGTGCCGCCAGCAATCCGTATGCCTGGCGCCCACAGAAAAGCCTCTTGCCACGCGGCGTCCTGCGGAACGACGGATTTGTCGAGCAGCCCCCCCATAGGTCCTTGCAGTTCCAGCGCCAACGCGGCCATGTCCTGAAGCATTTGACCGAATACGAGCTTTCCGCCGGCAGCCTCCGGACCCGGCATCGCACCACGGGAAAGCGCTGTGATCGCCCGGTATCCGGCGTACTGAAGACCCTTGGAGCGCAAGTAGATATCCGCAAGACGCTGGCGGACCGATGAATCGTCGAACGCTACGCCATTTCCATGCGGAGATTTTTTTGCCAACCGAATAATATCTTCGAACCCAAAACCACCGCCCATTCCCATACCGCCGCCAATCGTAAAGCGTTCGTTCATCAGCGTGGTGAGAGCGACCGGCCACCCTTTGTCTACTCCGCCGAGCCGATTGTTGTCGGGTATGCGAACATCCGAAAAGAAAACTTCGTTGAAATTCGCACCCCCGGATATCTGCTTGATCGGCCTTACCTCGATCCCCGGCGACTTCATGTCGACAATGAAATAAGTCATACCCTTGTGCTTGGGGTTATCGACATTGGTGCGGGTCACCAAAATACCAAAGTCGGAATAGTGGGCTCCGGATGTCCAGACCTTCTGACCATTGACAACCCACACATCGCCATCCTTTACCGCGCGGGTTTTCAGTCCGGCTAGGTCAGAACCGGCCCCCGGTTCACTAAATAATTGACACCATATTTTGTCGCCACGCAGCATTGACGGCAGATATCGGTCCTTCTGTTCCTGCGTGCCGTGCAGCATTATCGTCGGCCCCGCCATACCGATCCCGATAGCAAAGATATTCGGTGGGACACTGAACTTCGATTCTTCTTGGCTCCAGATCACCGACTGTATGGGTGTACCCCCACGACCGCCAAAATTCTTGGGCCAAGTAATACAGGCCCAGCCTGCATCCGCCTTGCGGGCTTGCCACGCCTTCGCCGCCTGAACCATGCCCGCATCATCCCGCTCGGAAAACATGCTCATCGAGTCTTGGGACTGATCGCGCTTCTTTGAATTCGCCTCAAGCCATGCGCGGGATTCAGCACGAAATTTCGCTTCTTCGGCCGTATCGTTAAAATCCATCTTTCTTGATCCTTCTCCGGTTTCGGCAAGGTGACTGGCTTAGCCGCCAAGTCACGCAGCGTGTTTGTCATCAAGCTTTTGAATCAGCCGGTCACGCCAAAATGACGGCCCGCCCAGAAACAATCCAAGCAGCTTCGACCGCTTAAAGAACAGTTGCGGATCGGCTTCCCACGTAAATCCGATACCGCCGTGCAACTGGATGTTTTCTTTAGAACACATCTCGTAGGCATCCGTCGCAGCCACCCGGGCTGCAGCTGCCGCCACCGGTATGTCGGTACTGTTCTGAAGCGCCCATGCGCCGTAGTAACAATGTGACCGTGCTTGGTCCGATGTCACAAGCATATCAACGAGCTTGTGCTTGACGGCTTGGAATGACCCGATCGGCCGGCCAAATGCGTAGCGCGCTTTGGCATAGTCGAGCGACATCTTATAGCTCCGGACCGCGCCACCCAGTTGCTCGAACGCAATAAGGACGGCTGCCCGATCGAATAATTTTTCTAGCAATTCCTCGCCCTGACCGTCTTCACCTAGAAGTTCCGCCTCCGAGTTTTTGAACCCTATCGTCGCCTGAGGCCGGGTGGGATCCAATGATTTCATTAAGGTGCGCGTGGTGCCGGATTGATCCAGTTCAGTAATTGCCAACGATGGCCCCATTGAACCCATTGCAACTACGACTGCAAACGAGGCGAAGTTTCCATCCAAAACAGGGACCTTCACCCCGTTCAACTTTCCCGCTTTGATCGTGGTCTGAATCACCGAGGCTGCCGGATTCCCTGGACCTTCGGCGAACGCCAGTGTCCCGATCGCTTTTCCACTCGCGAGCGCCGGTAGGTACCGTTTTTTTTGCCCCGGGCTACCCGCCAAAAGAATCGCCTCGGTCGCAAGGTAGACAGAGGAGGAAAACGGAGTTGGCGCGAGCGACGCGCCCAGTTCCTCGGCCAGCAGAACGAGTTCAAGATATCCGAAGCCGGCTCCGCCAAACTCTTCCGGGATTGCAGTGCCCTGCCATCCGGCAGCCGCCATCTTTTGCCATAAATCGCGATCAAAGGGATCGCCGGATTCCATAATTTTTCGGACTCGATCCAGTGAAGCATTTTCTTTCAGCAACGCTTGTGCCGCCTTCTGGAGCATCTTCTGATCCTGAGAAAAATCGAAGTTCATTTCACGCCTTCCCTTCCCAAATTCCGCAGCATTGCGCTACCAAATGGAGCTAACGTGCTACCAGACCAGCAGTATATTTTCAACTATATTTATTAGTATAGTTTTTACTATTCTATAAATGAGTGTTATAAGGCATTTGTAAAACTGGTCGCCCTCCAAACGTCAGGAAGGGGCCTAGTGAAGGCACTCTATGGAATGGGATGTCATGGAGTGAGGACTCGCTATGCTGTTAGATGAATAGGCGCGCGGTTCCTCACCGATCCAGGAAGTACTACCCGGTATAACACCCAGTCTGAAATGTAATGACTCGCCTGGGAAAGTGTGCGCCACGAAGCGGAGCCCGTGAAAATACAGCGTCCGGTATCCCGACGTTCAAAACAAGTTCCATGATAAATCAAGAATCGCGGAGGGAGTATGGAATCTAACCTGACAGATTTTTCCGGAAAAACCGCCTGGATCACAGGCGCGGCTTCAGGCATCGGACGGGCAGTTGCGCTGCGGCTAGCGGCGCACGGCGCTAATATTTTTCTTACCGATGTGAATGAAAAGGGGCTTATAGAAACAGTGGAGGCTGCACGGTTCGGAAGGCCGGCGGTGCGCGCTGTCGCCTGCGTCTTGAACGTTATCGTCTCCGCCGACGTGAAAAAAGCGGCGGAACAGATAGCGAGGGAATTTGGCTCCTTGCAGGTGCTTGCCAACTGCGCCGGCGTCGGGAAAGGCAATCTCGCCGAGTTCCAGACCGACGAACAATGGAAAGAAGTGATAGGTCCAAATCTCGACGGGATATTCTACTGTAGCCGGTCGGCGATTCCGCTACTGAAGAAGCAGGGAGGCGCGATCGTCAGCATCGCGTCCGTGGAAGGACTCCTTGGGTCACCTCTGCTGACGGCTTACTGTTCCTCTAAGCATGGTGTGATCGGGTTTACCCGTGCGTTGTCCATGGAGGTGGCCCAGCACGGAATCCGTGCGAACGCAATATGCCCGGGTGCGATCGACACGCCAATGCTCCGCATGGGATTGCC
The DNA here is from genome assembly GCA_964565925.1 of uncultured bacterium. Lineage (GTDB taxonomy): Bacteria > JAGRBM01 > JAGRBM01 > JAGRBM01 > JAHCIT01 > CAZMGV01. The sequence goes on along the minus strand of CAZMGV010000038.1, from coordinate 3,931 downwards.
ACAATTGCCAGACATGATTCGCAATCCGATACTGAAGAAGACTCCTCTCAAGCGGATTGGCACACCCGATGATATCGCTCGCGCGGTCATCTTTCTCGCAAGCCCCCTGTCCGATTTCATCACCGGGACCACGCTTGTTGTGGACGGCGGGCTTACCGCAGGTATCGGGATAGAAATCGGCTGAGCGTATGTCACCGAGATCGTCCCGCCGCAAGGATTCAAGCATTCTCCGGTAACTACCCCCAAAATCCACGTATGGAGACGGACTGGATATCCGGTCAAAGCCGCTGCTCACCACACGTCCATGATATGAACTATCGGGGTCCATTTTATCCCATCGCGCGAGGCGGGGGCCCCCTTTTCCTGAGGAACTCGGCGACTCGCGGCCCAATCTCCGAGGGTAACCACGGTTCAATGTTATCGCTTCGGTCGGCAATCTTATGGCGCGACGGTTCAATCAGTGTGACGTCGTTGCCGTGGAGCGAAAAAATCCGTCCGCTTACTCCGTCCGCTTCATCCGAACACAGCCAGACGACGACCGGCGAGACATGCTCTGGACGCCAGCGTTTTGCCATATCGCCATCCTTGCCGCCCGGCAGCAAGCCTTCCGTCATACGGGTAAATGCCCCTGGCGCGATACAATTCACATTTATTTTGTATCTTTGCCCTTCTAGGCAGAGACAGCTGACGAACCCGGCAATCCCCCCCTTTGCCGCTCCGTAATTGGTCTGACCGAAATTGCCGAATAGCCCGGACGCGGAACTCGTGCAGATAATACGCCCGCCGCGGCCCTGCTCGACCATCCGGTCGTACGCGGCCTTAGAGCAGTAATAGGTTCCGTATAAGTGGACTTTGAGAACATTGTCCCAAAGATCAGGGGTCATATTCTTGAATGTCTTGTCGCGAAGAATCCCTGC
>CAZMGV010000038.1:1245-2914 GCA_964565925.1 uncultured bacterium | reverse complement strand
TGCTTATTACAGGAGCTGCCAGCGGAATTGGCAAGAACACAGCCTTCTATCTTTCGCGTCGCAATATCCATGTCATAGCCAGCGACCGGGACGAAGAAGGACTCCGGAAGCTCAAGCTTGAAGCGAAGATTCTGGGAATGCCGATGGATACGGTTCATCTGGACGTATGCAGCCAGGATTCTATCAAGCAGTCAGTCGCCGTTTTGGATGGGCTTACAGGCGGTCGCGGTCCGGATATACTTCTAAACAACGCCGGCTACGCGGAAGTGGGCCCTCTCGACTTGGTGGACGATGCAGCGTTGCGACGGCAGTTTGAAATCAATGTATTCGGTTTGATGGCCGTCACCCGTGCATATCTTCCGCGGATGCAAGAACGGCGTTCCGGACGAATCATCAATATCGCCAGTATTGTCGGACACGTTGCACCTGCATTCTGGGGCGCCTATGCGGCTAGCAAGCATGCCGTTGAAGGCCTCTCGGACTCACTGAGACAGGAATGTGCGCCCTTCGGAATCAAAGTTTCAATCATTGAGCCCTGGCTGGTGCGTTCGAATTTCGCGAACACTGCGTTCGATACCCTGACGAAGTACGATTTCTCAAAAACACCATGGGGGAACTTCTTCACCAGCGAACAAATTGCCCGCGATCACAAGCAGTATGACAAGCTGGCGGTTCCACCAGATGTTGTGTCCCAAGCGATATATGAAGCATGTACTTCCACCACACCCAAAGCCCGCTACATGGTTCCATGGTGGGCCACCATTGTCGTGAAGCTGATTTCGAATCTTCCAGAAGATGCCGGCGACTGGGTCGCCGCCAAACTGGGTGGTGTGGATTTAAGCAAGGCCGTTTCACAGCCCTAGTATTGCCTTTGCGAGTTCCTGCAGACGAAGCATAGGAGCCGGTATTACGATCGGCCGGACAAAAAATCGGCGCGGTACGCGCGCGGCTCCAGGGGGCCTCCAGCGGTGGTGCTGGGGTGCGTTCAGCGTGCCCTGAGGTTCCGGCAACACAGTCCGCAAGGTGCCCGCTGCGCGCGGATCGCGCACGGCGCTTTCGCCGCTGTGCCGGAATTCCTCTCGCTTTTGCGGCTACCCCCGGCTTTTCCTCCGTGAAAATGGCTCCCTTTCCCGCCGTACCGGCATGCGCACCGTGAATTATTCGCACCACGCCGAAGGTGCGCACGTTCTGCCCATTCTCATTCAATTGGACATCGCTCATTAGATCGGATGCCAGAGAACCGGCTGCCAAGTGTCCGACCAAAAGGAGCATTGCTGAGCAACTCCGGGATCGTCAGATTACGGCCGGCGATAGACGGCAAATGCTTGCACAAGGAATGATCATTTTTGCTCAGTCACGGATTTGCCAGATTTAATCCGGCGCTCGGACGGTTAAGAGAATTAATAATTTTTGGCCATTTTATTTACCCCCCTATTGGCCGCATTCTGATTTGAGCAAGGAGCGCGTGAATGGAACCGCCGAATACAATTTCCCAGCTTTCTCCGCTTGCCCGTTTCGTGTTCGCCCGGCTCAGGCGGAGATCCACGATGATCCCCCAAGCATCGCTATTTATCCGCGACCTGAAGGGCGCGATCGAACGCCAAGGATACGAAATCTCCGGAGATGAGCTCGGCCAGGCGTTTGACGAACTGGTCCGCGCCGGTCTCGC
>CAZMGV010000038.1:0-1145 GCA_964565925.1 uncultured bacterium | reverse complement strand
GTCTTTCAGGACAAGTTGGGACGCTGGTGCGCGACGCTAGAAACGGGTCTCGCTTTTAACGGCAGGCGACGCAGGCGGGTGTTTAGGGCCGAAACGAAAACGGAGGCCATCAAACAACGCGACGAGTTCAAGTTGCAGATAACCGCGGGAACACCAATCGAGGGAAGCCGCATCTCAGTCGGCCAATATCTCGATACCTGGCTCAAATCTAAAGGGGAGGCTCGCCTCAAGCCCTCTACTAAAGACCTCTGGGAATGGCAGACCGAAAAATATATCAAGCCCTATATCGGCGGAATGAAACTGAAGAGCGTTCGACCCGAAAATATTGAGACCCTTTACGCCGAACTCAAACGGGCCGGTAAATCCAACGACGCCTGCCAGAAGGTTCATACGATCCTCCGCCGGATATTGCCCGACGCGGCCAGAGCCGGACTGATGTCCCCCATGGCTTGGGAGCGGATCGATAAACCTAAATCGGTAAAGAAGGAAATGATGTTCTGGTCTGGAGAAGAATCCCGCAAGTTTTTGGAGCAAGCCGAGGGTGACCGTTTTTTCCCGTTGTATGCGACTGCATTGGCTACCGGGATGCGCCAAGGGGAACTGTTCGCCCTGTGCTGGGACGACATAGACCTGAAACGACGTATGATCTCGGTCCGTAGAACCGTGAACATGATCAAAGGAAAATTCGTGGTCGGCGAACCCAAGACCAGGAAGAGCAGACGGGCGATCACGATTCCTGAGAATCTGGCCGCGCTGCTCCGGAAACATCGCGAGAAAATGCTCGCCTCGGGCTTCATCGCCAAGCCGGTGTTCTGCACAGCTGAAGGCGGCTACCTGAACCGGAACAACGTCACCCAGAGGTCATTCGATGTGATCGTGGAGGCGGCCAAGATCAAACGAATCAGGTTCCACGACATGCGGCATACCCACGCGACCCAGCTCCTGATCCAGGGGGTTCATCCGAAGGTCGTCCAGGAGCGTCTCGGGCACTCGACAATTGCCCTGACTCTTGATACATACTCCCACGTAATCCCGACGATGCAGGAAGATGCTGCAAACCGGGGCGACGGTCTCTTGGCTGGTCTCCACTCGGATAAATGGCTACAACATGGCTACAAACGAGCCCCAGCAGGCGAGAAATCGGA
>CAZMGV010000037.1:8469-13381 GCA_964565925.1 uncultured bacterium | reverse complement strand
GAAGCGCCGGCGTCGGCCAGGAACCCGACGGTACAGGAACTGTCGCTGGGGCCATGATACCGCCTGCGGCGTGGGGATAGGTATCATCGACCGCACAATTGATCGCATTGACCGTCTCGTAGATCAGTGTGCTCTGCCCGCCCGGAGAAACGGCCACGGGCTCTGCCACCAGAGATGTCGTCTCCACATTCCGGTCGATCGTCAACTCGGCGGTCACAGGACCACCGTGCTGGGTCGCATAGGCCGAGCCGTCCCCGTTACACGTTAGGGTATAGGTCGTGGGTGGGCTATTGACCGTGACCGGGTAGCCTGCGGAACTGTCCGCCACGATTCCAACCCCGTTGTTGATGGAGCAGGATCCGGGAGAGATCGCTGCCGTCGTCCATGCAAAGTTAAGACTGGAACCCGGATAAGCCGTCGCCGGAGTGGCGGTGAAGGAGGTGATTTCCGCACGCCGGAAGATCTGGGCGTCCTCATATATCACAGGCGGCGTCGACGACGTCGCGAACGTGTTGCCCGTACCGTCACCCGTGCAGGAAAGCCGGTAGTATTTGGTCTCTGGAACCGGATTTACATCGGTGAACGTGACCGGCGGGTTATACGGCGGGGATGCCGGCGGAGACAGGAACGGGAATGGGTAGGACTGCACATTTGTGATCGTGCCGCCGCTGTCTCCGGGTCCGGAAAGCAGACAGCTAGTGCCCTGAATCGCGCCGACCACGTTCCAGTTCAGGCTGAGGGAGTTCGTACCCACCGGGACCGCGAACGGAGTGGCGGCGAAGGTGAGCGGTTCAACCTTGCGATGGATCATCCGTGTCGCGAGCCGGGCCGCCATGCGGCCATAATTGCCGGCGGCATCGAAGCCGCTGCACACCAGCATCGGAACAGCCGGGACGGCGCCCATGTCGTAGGGGAAAGGGAGGGGATTAGGGGCAGGAGTCACCCAGTTGACCGGCAGGGTTCCGCCATAATCGTCCTCATCAATGCCGCCGGACAGATTGGTCCCCGAGGCCATCAACCGGCCGGCACCCGTCTGGGAAATCGTGATGGCGGCAAGATTCGTGACCGCTCCGGCATCGTCAGTCCAGAGCGCGAATCGCGAGGAGCCTGAGTCGCTGAGACTGAGCGGAGCACCGATCGAACTGGCCGCCTGGATCTTGAGCGGCGCGTTGGCGTTGATCGCCGCGACAAAGTTGTCCCGTGTCGCGGATGCGCTGCCGCCGATCGTCACGGCCACCACCTGATTGACGCCCGGCGGGGCGCCGCCCACGCCGCCGCCGCTGTCGAACTCGAAAATCACGCGGTAGGGCGGGCTCTGGTAATCGGAGAGCAGTACCCGGTCACCGTCGGTGGGCTGGGTATTGTAGGCGAACCACATCCAGCCGGCCGCCGCCGTGCCCAGGGCGCAGCTGTTCGGCGTCACGTAGGAGGTCGCCCAGGTCAGGTTTGCAGCACCGCCCGGTGCCGCGAAGACGGTCGAGCTGGAGAGCGACAGGGAAGAAGCACGACCGACGCGGATTTCCCGGATTGCGACCCCGGCAGTGCCGGGAGCCGTATACCCGTTGCAGCGGAGCTGGTACCGGTTGCCCTCAAGCGGAGGGTTCACGGTCCCTAAATTGTGAGATCCTGACGTGCTTGTGAAGGTTCCACCGAGCTGACCAATGTCGTTACCGTTCTGATCCACCTGCCAGAGCGTACAGCCAGTCGACGGGTTGAGCGCCTTGACTGTCCAGTTCAACGTAACTGGGTCTCCGAGGGGGCTAGTAACCACTGCCGGTGTGGCGGTAAGCGTCTGGATATCGACTTCGCGGCGGACTTCCATATATGCGGTCGCAGTCGCCACTTCGTGTCCACAGGCCAGCTGATAGTAGTTGGCAGGGTCTGTCTGTTCCGCCACAGTAATTGACCCCGCATTGACGCCGTTTGCAGTCCCTCCCAGTGCCGTCCAGCTTGCCCAGTCCCTGGTGCGCTGCATCTGGCAGGAATAAGATGCGCCCACATTCGACGCCGTCCAGCTGAAGTTGACCGTCCCGGAAAAACCCGCCGGGATCCAGACCCTTTCGGCATTGAACCCCGTAATCAGGGCGCCCCGTCGCGGATATTCCCACGTTTCGCTGTCAGTTCCCGTTCCCGCGGTATTGCCGCCATAGAGCACCAGCGCCTTGCGATAGTTGTCATAAGCCATCGCCGCCCGGTACCGGGCGGAAGGCAGAGTGATCCCCCGAGTCGCCCAGGTATTCGCCGCTGCGTCCATCTCCTGAAGATCGCCAAGGATACCGCCGTTATATCCGCCGAACATCACATGCCGCTGCCGGCCGGCGTCATAAGCCATCGCCATGTCCCTGCGGGCGGTCGTAAACGACGCCTTCGAGGCCCAGTTGCCATTGGCACTATTGGCAGCGCCGTTCCACTCCCAGACCGAATTCCAGTACGCGCCGTCCAAGTCCACGCCGCCAAAGGCCAGCACCCGGCTGCGGGCGGAATCGTAGGTCAGAGAGGGTCCAGTCGTGGCCGGGATCCAATTACCACGAATCGCAGCATTATCAGTATTATTACAATCTTCGCTCGGCGGATTATAGGTCAGAAGCACGCCGTGATTATTCAGATACTGCTCCACAACGGCATACGTGGTATTGCACTGCACGATATTGCCGTTTGCCGGGAAAGGACTCCAAGCATCGCAAATGCCGAACGTGTCACAATCGCCTTCGAATGTGTTGTTGCCAGTCTCCATGTCGGATTCGTCGTCACCGTTATTAATTATGGTATTGACCGTGTAGCTCGGCCCGCAGTTCGCCAGCGGCCGACAGGCTTCCGCCCATGCCCCGGACGAGCGCCTCCAGGTTCTGCCCAATGAGTTAGAGTTATGCCCGCCGTGGATGACGGTTTCGTTTCTGGATGCGTCGAATGCCATTCCCAGAAAATCCCGGTCATCGCCGATGGTCTGCCCGGCATTCGCCCAGGTATTATTGGTCACATTATATTCATAGGTTCCGCCCGACTGGTTCTCGCCGTCGTAGGCTACAACCCGCTGGCGGCTCGAATCGTATATGAGCCCATGTTGTGCCCTTGCCGCACCTGACGATGCACGCTGGGTCCATTTGAGTCCATTGAAAGTCCAGGTGTCGTCCTTATAGGCACCGTCCCATCCGCCGTGCAGCAGCACGCGGTTGTTGTAGGCATCGAACACCATCTTGTGGCCGTTCCGGCCCGACGGTCCTGTTTCGTAAATCCGGCCCCAGTTCTGGTCGTTGACCCTCACCTGCCGGGTCACCAGGAGCAGCATCCCCTCGTTGTCGTAACAGATGAATTCGAAATCCTTCGTCTCCGAAGGCGTCATCGTGTAGGGGCTCACGGCCAGCCGCCAGTAGTTCAGGACCCAGCCGCCCGACGCAGCGGACGGCGCCGCGTTGACGTAAATACGCGTAGCCGATTCGATATTGGCAATCGTAAACGACCCGCGCAATGTGGTCCAGGCACTGGCCCAGAGCTCAATTGTATTGCCTACCCGGAGGTCCTGCGTCGCATTGATCCCCGCCCCGAAGTCGATCCGGAAAGTAGTTTTCGGCCCGGCACCGTCCGGATCGGCAACATTGGTGTAGGTCCAGGCGGTCGTATGGGAATACCGCATGTCGCAGTAGTTTGTCTTGGTGCTCTTGGCCCAGTTGACGGTGATTGTCTCGCCGGCAGAGTTTACCGCCATAGGATTAATATCCAGCTGATCAAGGCCGACCTGTGTATTCGGGGCACCGCCAAAGGTGGGCGGCGGACGGGCGATCGTTACCTGGCGTGTCTTGGCGGCAGTTACGATCCCTCCGCCAACACTGGTGTATCCATCGCACCGGATCTCGTACTTGAGGCCATCCTCAGGAGGACTGATCTGGCTGAGCACATGACTCCCGAACGGGCTGGTGCCATTCACGTTGTAATTATACGTACCGAGCAGAGTGTAAATTGGCCCTGGCTCTACTACCGAGTATATCCGGCACTGGCTCGCCGCACGGATCTCCCAGTTCAGTGTCACGTCTGACGGTGACGTGACCACCGGATTCGGTGTCCCCGTAAATGACCGGATCTCCACCTCGCGCCGTACGTTGATGTCGCCCCGGACGCCGCCGCCACAGTCCACCAGCATGTTGTTGTTCGGCCGTACGCGCAGGTCATAGCCTCCGCCGGAACCGTCAAGGTTCACCGCCGTGCCGCTGCTGATGGAAGCGGCCCAGCCGCTGGTTTCGCTCGTGATCGAGCAGGGATTTGTGCCGGCCACCGTGGTCCAGGTCGGGGTGATCAGTGGCGTAGTCCCGGCGGCAATCCAGGTGGTCGTCAGGTTGTAGTTCACCAGCTGGTTCGAATCGATGGATATGCGCTCGTAGAGATCCGTGCTGGTTTCGGTTCCATTCGTGCCTGCCCGCTCGCCGCCGTAAATGAAACCGGACTTGCGGGCCGGGTGCCAGGCACTGGCGAGGTAATACCGCCCGCTCGGCCCTGCCTGGCCCGTGTTCTGCCAGGCACCTGTACGCGGGTCCAGCTCCCAGGTGTCGTTCAGCTGGCCGTTGTTGTTGCATTCGTTGCCGGTGTTGTCGCAACCGGCGTACATCACCACGCGACGGCGAATCTGGTCGTAATACATGGTGTGGCCGTACCGGGCGGTCGGATTGTTGGTCGTGGTCATCTGTGCCCACGAGCCGCCGTTTGGGTCGTATTCCCAGGTATCGTTGCGGAGGTCGCCGGCATTGATGCACCGGCCCAGCCACTCGCCCGAACCCGTGTCGTCGTCCGCATCGCCCCCGACGCAGCCGCCGAACATGATGACCCGCCCGCGGTTGTTGTCCCACACCATCTGGTGTCCCCAGCGGGCAGCAGGCGCATTGGTATTGCCCGGCTGGCTCCAGGTGTTCGCCGAACCGTTCCA
>CAZMGV010000037.1:0-8369 GCA_964565925.1 uncultured bacterium | reverse complement strand
GTAGATTGTGTCGGCGAGAGGGTAAAACCCGCCCCATTCATGTCCGCCGGAAGTGAACGCGGAGCCTCCGGCACCGAAAACGCCGGCCGGGCAATAGCGGTAAACAAACGGGTTCGTTATCAACGTGTCGCCGCCCACGGACGGAGTGAACGAGGCCGTCGGGAAGGCGTTGTTCGAGGTCGGCGCCTTGGTCAGCGTGTAGCCGCTGAACCGGTCGCCGTTCTGGAACTGGGTCAGGAAGGCCTGACCGGAACCGGTAATCGAACCATCCGCCTTGAGCGTCAGCTCCTGATAGGCCGTGAACGCCACTTCACAAGGCAGCGTAGAGCCGGGGCTCGGATCGCTGGCATTGGCCGTGAACAGGTAAACCTGGTTGCCCGCCGTCACCGAACGGGGGTAGGCCGTGAATATACCGATACCGAGCGTCGCTCCGGAGCCGCCGCCGAAGGTGGCGGCGCTGCCGATGGAAGGACCATCCGCGTACGAGCTGACCAGATCCCGGTCGTCGCCTGTGCCGGCCCCGGTCTCGCCGGAACCGTCGCCGCAGGCGACCAGCAGCAGCGCAATGGCGACTCCAGAGAACGCCCGCAACCCCGCGTTGCGAATCCGCGTCAGTAACTCAATGGGTACCCAAAAACTCACGGCCAATCTCCCTCGAACAGAGGACTTGTTCCTGACGTTCAAAACTTTGTTATACAGGCTTAATCAAGTTATCACAGAGCCTTGTACTCAACAAGGGAAGCCAGGTGTTTAAGCGCATGGAAGTGACTGAAAGCGTTGGGATTTCCGTCGCGACGCGGTGCGGCGCCTGACGCGTCGCGCCTTTTCCCCAGTCTTTGTGCAAACAACGGTAACCATTGGCAAAATCGTATTCAGCTCGCCGCGATCTTACCGTCCGTTGTGATGCGGCCCAAAACCCGCTGGTGATCCGACACACATCTTACGTGTGACACGACGCAAGGCCCCGAAAACCTGCCGAGAGGAAACTGGAGTAGAAAATTTACAAATTTCAGAGCATGTCAGCCCATATAGATTCCGGTACTGTCGCTATCTACTACCGTCATGAACGAACTGACCACGGAAACCACTCCAAAAATTTCCCTCGGTTACTGGTGCCGAGGGCGACTTCACGCCTAGAATACGCGACGGTGTACTCGCTTCCTCGTCGCTGAACGATACCCCGGATTCGAACATGAAAATGTCGGCCGCTCCGTCACCGTCCACATCCCCGATAACCGGCGTACCCATCTGGGAGCCCATCGGCGAGCGGGCGATCAGCCGTCCATCAGTCCCATCGAGAATGGTGATACCGTTTCGTGACGCACTGGAATCAGGCGAATACATTCCCGCTTCCGCAATCACGATATCTTCGGTTCCATCTGAATTAATGTCATAAGAAATGAGTGAGCTGACCACGACGGCCGGCATAGTATTCAACCATAAAACCGAGCCGTTGCTTCCATTCACGGCAACGACCTGGGTCTCTGTGCTGCTGGATGCAGCCCGGCTGAATACACCGACGGCATCGAGCAGCCCGTCCCGGTCGAGGTCCACTAGCAACGGGTTCGCATACGCTATTGGCATTCCGGTCGTCACAGTCCAGATCTCTTCTCCATTTTTATCGGCCACGAATATGCGCCCGCAGAAATCGGTAGCCACCGCTTCCGGCTCCCCGTCGCCGTCCAGATCGCCGAACACCGGCGACGACACGATGCCGCCGTCATCGCAATACGCCGGTACAGAGCCGTTGACCCAAAAGGTATCGGTCGTGCTATTGAATGTCAGGACAAACAGTTCACCCGGGAGAGACTCCCCTCCGGATCCGATCGCGATCAGGGTGCGCGTCGGGCTGTCCACATATACGGCCGGCGATGAGTAAATCTCCCGGCCATCGGGCTCTTCCCAGACCGCCCGGATTGTTCCGCTGTCGGAATCGAAGGCGATTACGCCACCGGGGGCCGGTATGTCACGGTCTCCGCGAAACGACACGAAGAGAATTCCCGCATTTTCGGATGTCCCGGCGATGGAATGCATGTTCTCGGTGACGTCGGGGAACGATTCGGGGTTCAGTCCAGACAACTTCCATATTTCCATTCCGTCAATGCCCGAGAGTGCGACCACATCGCCGTTCCGTCCCGCAACCAGAACATCCCGGATTCCGTCGTCATCCACATCGATACAGTACGGGTAAGCATACGCCCGAAGGTCGTCTGAGTTAGTCCACAAAATCACACCGGATACGGGATCGATTGCAAGAATTTCTGACAGAGGAATGATCTCGTCGGTCACCGGATAGATAAGTTCGAGTTTTCCATCGTCGTCCAGATCGCACAGTGCAGGTGAACCTTCCATCCCGCCGTCGGTCTCGATAGACCATACGACTTCAAGGTCCATCACGGCCCGTCCGCCGCCACTGTCGCAACCGGCATTCACTGCCGCAGCAAAAGCCCCCCCTATCATTAATGTGTGGCAGATTTTCCATAGGGACATAGCAACTTCCGCCCTTCTGTAATGGCGATCAGGATATGCAGTCTAATACACTCCATCCTGTTGGCACATAACTTCAGCAAAGGGACTCCGCTTCATGCGCAATTTCAGACTTCTCCCTGTCTTCGCCCTCTCCCTTCTTGCCGTCCCGGCTTTCGCCGCCGGCCCGACCCACACGGTGGACGCAGTCCACTCGTCGGTCCTGTTCAAGGTGCTGCACCTCGGCGCCTCGTACAACTGGGGCCGCTTCAATGACTTCTCCGGCACGATCTCCCTGGACGCCGCGAAGCCGGAGAACAGCTCCGTCGAGTTCACGATCAAGACGGCGAGCGTCGACACGAACAACTCCAAGCGTGACGATCACCTGCGGGGCCCGGACTTCTTCCTCGCCAAGCAGTTCCCCGCCGCCACCTTCAAGTCGAAGACCGTGAAAAAGACCGGCGAGAAAACCTGGGACATCTCGGGCGATCTCACGATCCGCGGCGTCACGAAACCTGCTTCCTTCACCTTCAATCATGTCGGCACGGGCAAGAACCAGGCCGGCAAGGAAATCCTTGGCGGCGAGACGTCCTTCAAGTTCAAGCGCAGCGACTTCGGCGTGAGCTACGGCATCCCGAACATCGGTGATGAGGTCGAGCTCGTGATCTCCATGGAAGCAATCCAGAACTGATGTTGCTCGACGCGGTCCTCTACGGCGTCCTGCTTCCATCCCTGCTGGCTGCGGCGGTGCTGACAGGCGCCGTGCGCGGCCGGACGGGAGAGGCGCGGGAGCGGGCGGCAGAGATCGCCCTCCCCCTCGCCGCCGCGCTGGGGTTCATTGCTGCCTGGACCGGGATTAACGGGGTGCCGCCGTGGCCGCCGGTGATCGCCGCCCAGTGGATTCCGTTCGCCGCCCTTGGCGCCGCGGCCGCATCAGCGACTCTGGCGGCATTCATGAAACCGGAGACTGGCGCTCCGGCGCATGCGGGTGCTGGTGCAGCGATTCTCGCTGCCGGTGTCTACCTCACGGTGAAGCCGCTCCTAGATAATTCCTGGGAAGGCCCCAGCCGGTGGATGCTCCCCGCCGCCACGTTCGGCCTGTCTGCCCTTTACGTGATCCTGGCGCGCACCGTCTCCATGCGGGAAGGAGATGCCACGGGACTCTCCGCCTTTGCGGCTACATCAGGGGCGGGTGCTGCCGCCTTCGGCCTCTCCGGCAGCGCCATGCTGGCCCAGCTTTCGGGCGCGCTCGCCGCCGTCTGCGGCACGCTCTGCCTGCTGCTTCTGAAAGGCGGCCCGAAATCAGGCTCTTTCGCCCTGCCCGCGGGGCTCGTCGCCGCGATGGTGGCGGCGAACGCGTATTTCTATTCGGAACTGCCGGTGCCTGCGGCGCTGATCCTCGCCGCTTCGCCCGCACAGGCGCTCCTCGCCGGGCGGCTCCTGCCCGGCTCCCTCACGGGCTGGAAGCGCGTGACCGCCACAGGCATCCTGTGCCTGCCCGCACCGCTGCTGGCCGCGTGGCTCGCCCACACCGCGAACCCGCCTGTCACGTACGATTACTGAGAACCTTCCGGCCGAAAGGCTTCAGGAGGTCGTCGCGCCTTCGGAAGCGGGACGAACTGTGCGGGCGTATTTCGCCAGCACACCGCGCTCCACCCGGAGCGGCGGCTTCTTCCAGTCCGCCTTGCGCTTCGCCAGTTCCGCGTCGGAAAGATCCACGGCGAGAACCTTCTTGTCGGCATCGATGGTGACGCGATCCCCGTCCCGGACGAGGGCGATCGGCCCGCCGGTCCAGGCTTCCGGCGTCACATGGCCAACGACAAGACCGTGCGAAGCGCCCGAAAACCGTCCATCCGTCAGCAGACCGACCTTCTCGCCGAGCCCCTGCCCCACGAGCGCCGCCGTCACCGCGAGCATCTCGCGCATGCCGGGACCACCGATCGGGCCTTCGCCCCGGATCACGATGACATCGCCCGCCTTGATCTGCCGCTGCTGGATGGCGGAGAAACAGGCCTCCTCACCGTCGAACACGCGGGCCGGGCCGGTGATCTTGCGGGCCTCGGCCTTGAGCCCCGCGACCTTCGCCACGGCGCCTTCGGGGGCGAGGTTCCCTCTCAGGATAATGAGGTGCCCCTTGTCGTGCATGGGTTTCTCGAACGTCTTGATGACGTTCTGAGGACGGCTGAAGATGCTCGGCACGTCCTTGAGGTTCTCGGCAATGGTCCGGCCGGTAACGGTCAGGCAGTCTCCGTGAATCATTCCCTTGTCGAGCAGCGCCCGGAGCACGGCCGGGGTCCCGCCCGCCTTGTGCAGGTCGAACATCACGTAACGGCCGCCGGGCTTGAGGTCGCCGAGATCCGGCACCTTGTCGCCGAGGCGGTCCATGTCGTCCAGCGTCCAGTCGATGCCGGCCTCGCGGGCGATGGCCAGGAGATGCAGCACGGCGTTCGTCGAGCCGCCGAGCGCAAGCACCAGCGTGTAGGCGTTTTCGAGCGATTTCTTCGTCACGATCTGCCGGGGCCGCAGGTCCCTCTTCACGAGGTTCACGAGCGCCATGCCGGCGAGGTAGGTCTCGCGTTCCTTGTCGGCCGTGACCGCCGGATAGCTGGCGTCGTAGGGCAGCGATAGTCCCATCGCCTCGATGGCGGAACTCATCGTGTTCGCCGTGTACATGCCGCCGCAGGACCCGGCGCCGGGACAGGCGTTCGTCTCGATCCGGTAGACTTCCTTTTCGGACAGAAGCCCCGCCTGCTGGCGGCCCACCGCCTCGAACACGGTCGCAATGTCGATATCCGTTCCGTCGGCGCCGGTGCCGGGCAGAATGCTGCCGCCGTACACGAAAATGGACGGCACATTCGTCCGCATCATGGCCATGACACAGCCCGGCATATTCTTGTCGCAACCGCCAAGCGCAAGCAGGCCGTCCTGGTTCATGCCGCTGACGACCACTTCGATCGAATCGGCAATCACTTCCCGCGAGACGAGGCTGTAGCGCATCCCCTGATGGCCCATCTGGATGCCATCGGAGGCCGTCGGAGCACCGAAGATCTGGGGCACGCCGCCGGCAGCCCGGACGCCTTCGCAGGCCTTTTTCGCAAGAGCATGAAGATGCACGTTGCAGGGCGTGATGTCGCTGTAAAGCGAGGCGATGCCAACCATGGGCCTGGAGAAATCGTCGTCCAGAAAACCGACGGCCCGCAGCATGGCCCGGTTCGGAGCGCGGGAAATACCTTCGGTCGTCAAACGGCTCTTGGGCTTATGGGCTTCGGTCACGGGAAACTCCTCAGTTGGTGCCATCCGGCAGACCTCTGCCGGGGCCCCCGCCATAGCGCCGGAAGGGGCGCAAGGGCAAACGGACGCAGATTACAGAACCCCATTAATTGTGCCGGAAATTTCAGATTAACGGCGCTTGCCCCCCATGAGGAGGCGGACTATCGAGTAAGGATAATTCCGGGTCTCTCAGGGGGAGCCTACGCCATGTTCCGTTCATCGAACCGCCACCACTGGCTGGCGCTGTCTGTTGTTACTTCGTCGCTGTTTCTGACCGGTTGCGCTTTCGCCACCGTCATGCCGCAGGCCTGGCCGGCCATGTTCATGTCGGTGCTCCTCTTCATCGTCGCCGCCTGCGACTACGACCCCGAAGGCCTGCCGATCAAGCGTCCCATACGGCCCGGCCCTCCGGACGAGGAAACCTGTGAGCGCACGGCCACGGCCTCCCTCGAAGCGGGCGACCTCGACCCCTGCGACGGCTTCCTGATCACCATGAGTAATGACAACGAGGATGTCCGCGCTGGATACAGCGTGGCTCGAGCGGGCGACATCGACGGCGACGGCCTGAGCGACGTTGTGCTCGGAGCGCCCGATGCCAATCTCTACTTTGGCGGAAGCGGAGCGGCTTTTTTTGTTTTCGGCCTGCAGCCCCAGCCGGACACGAATCAGGATGTCGACCTGGACGGACTGAACGGTGATGCCGGTTTCCGCGTGAACGGCTTTGATCGTTATGACTCCTATTTTGGGTATGGGTATTATGGCCCGTTTTCGCTGGAGGACTTCGACCGGGATAACAACTTCGGCTACCGGGTCGCCGGCGGCTTCGACCTGAATGGCGACGGACTTGCCGATGCAGCAGCTTCATCCCCCGATACCTTCTGGCAGGATGAGTACTATGAATACCAGTCCGGCACTTACACCTACCGTGGCTATGTCTATGGCCGGGTTGCCGTCCTCCGCGGCACGGACGAGGGGTTCAATGCCGTAATCGAGAGCTACGGCGACCTTTCGGAAGGCAGCTACGGCGAGATTGTCGATGGTGTGTATGAAGAATATTCCGGACTTTACGAATATACCGGGTCCGGCGCCGGCGCCGGTATCGCTGTTGTCCAGGATTTCAACGGCGACGGGCTTGCGGATCTGGTGATCGGCGAGCCGGATTACGGCAACTATGACGGCCGGGTTACTCTTTTCTTTGACAACGGAGAGGGCCTGCCCAGCTCGACCAACAGTTACGGCGTGGCGTTTACCGCTTCATCCGAGGGAACCCCCGGTATCGGATGGAATGTCGCCGATGCGGGCGATTTTGACGGCGACGGCCGGTCCGACATCCTGATCGCCGCCGGGGGCACCGAAGGCGGACAGGTGTTCCTGATGCGGGGCGGCTACAGCGAGGGCACCTACGATGTCTATGAATATTACCATACACGTTTCACTACCGGTTCCGGCTCGATCGGAAGCGCACTCGGCGGAAATTTCGACTTCAACGGCGACGGTTTCAGCGACGTAATTATCGGTAACCCCAATACGAACGCCGGAAGCGGCCGGGCGTGGATCGTCTTTGGCGGCTCCGAAGGCGGCGACAGCAACCTGTACGGCGATGAGGGTTACGGAGAAGCCGTGATCGTCAGCGGCGAGAGCGAAGGGGACTACCTAGGTGTCAGCGTGGCCGGTGCCGGGGATTTCAACGGCGACGGGTTCGACGACGTGATCATCGGAGCCTCGGGCGTGAACAGCACCACCGGTGCTGCCTACGTCGTCTTCGGCAAGGCCGACTGGTCCGGCGGCAACACCATCTCGCCGTCGGATCTGGACGGTCAGAACGGCCTCGTCGTCAACGGAGTCAACGATAACGACCGGCTCGGGAATAGCGTCGCTGGAGCGGGCGATGTAAACGGCGATGGGTTCTCGGACGTGATCGCCGGTTTCCCGACCATTGGCGGCGAGGGCGCCGCCAGCGGCGCGGCGGTGATCTTCGGCCGGGCGACGGAAGGGACGGAGCTCGTCGGGACGTCCGGCAACGACGTGCTGGACGGCGACAGCTACAATGCCGTCTTCGGCGGAGCCGGTCATGACGCAATCCGGGCCCGGACGGACGCCCGGCGCATCGACGGCGGCTCGGGCTACGACGTGTGGCAGATCATCACTGACTCGGAGGGCGAATACATCGATTTCTCGGAAGGCGACGTGAGGGGCGGCGTGAAGGTCCGGGATATCGAAGCGATCGATCTCCGGGGCGATGGAGATATCGGCGTCCATTTGACTGACCGGTTTATTTCCCTGATGTCGACGACCTCGATGGCACTGGCCATTGTCGGTGACGGCTACGACTACCTGTACGTAGACGAATGCGAGGGCGCCAATTTTTATTACGATGAAGGCGGCCCGTTCTCCATCGATATCGGCGACGAGACTTTCAATGCTTCACGGTGGACTACCGAGGGCTACAATACGCTCTACATCGTCGAGACGGAAAGTTTCGACGTCTACGTCGGCTGCGATTGAGCGGTCGATATAATCTGCTGCCATCGACCGGGGCGGCCCTCAGAGGCCGCCCTATCTTTTTTGCCCGCCATACGCCGGAAATTTCAGATTAACGGCGCTTGCCCCCCATGAGGAGGCGGACTATCGAG
>CAZMGV010000036.1:0-14339 GCA_964565925.1 uncultured bacterium | reverse complement strand
AGACTATGCACCAAGATGTTCATTGAAATCGCTCCTATGGGTGGGTGACATCCGGAGCATGAGTCCAGGGTCACCCGTCAAAATCAGGCATGAAAATAGAGCGTAACCGCCCGCCCGAAAGGGGTGCGGTGTTACAAGCACAACGGCGCTAAATACGAATGACTGTGGTACGAACGGCAGAATTTGGTGGTGGGCTGGCTGCCAGCGCGAGAGTAACGTGCTCCGTCGACCGGTAGCTGGCTAAACGCGTAAAGTCCAAGAGACTGGAATAAACGTGAGCCGTTAAGCGGGGCCCTTGAATTACCATCAGTTGCGGATTTTCTGCCGTTGGCAACAGACACAGAGGTTTAGGGCAGTTCTCCGGCGGTTTCGGGGAATCGTTCTCGTGGTGTGCGGACATCTGTCCGCTATTATTGTGACAGTCAGTAGCCGCCGTATCTGATGCAACGTAAGTGCCTACTTCACGACTCGATGTGGAGTGAACACACGTTGCCCAACAGGCCCCTGCTGCTACGGAAGAGAAGCAGATGAACAGGCCGGCGAGCAGTGCGATAGACGACTTCATCAGTTTAAACATAACCGATTTGGATTTCCTTGTCATATGATTACCGTCACTTTTCGCATCGCATACACGGACAGCCGGGACATTAATGACCAGCCACAACAGGTTTTGGGCTCACCTCTGCTCGCCTCCACAGATAATAAATGGCCGGATAAACCAGCAACTCCATCAAGAAACTCGTCACGAGCCCACCTACCATAGGAGCCGCTACGCGCTTCATAAGGTCGGCCCCAGTCCCGGTGGACCACATGATCGGCAGAAGCCCGATCATCGCCGCGCATACGGTCATTGCCTTCGGGCGGACTCGTTTAACCGCTCCGTGGATGATAGCTTCGATAAGATCGCTCTCCTGATTAAGGAGGCCCTTCTTGGAATACTCGGAATACGACAAATCCAAAAAGAGAAGCATGAAGACGCCTGTCTCGGCGTCCAGACCCATCAGGGCGATCATTCCGACCCACACAGCAATCGAAATATTATAGTCAAGCATCCAAAGCAGCCAGACTGCGCCGACGGCCGAAAATGGGACGGCCAGCATTACGATGCCTGCCTTAAAGGCTGATTTTGTATTCATATAGAGCAGTGCAAAAATGAGGACGAGCGTGAGCGGTATAATCAGTTTCAGGCGTTCTCTGACGCGCAGCATATTTTCGTACTGGCCGCTCCATATCATCGAATAGCCGGTTGGCAACTTTATGCTTGTAGCGACCGCTTTCTTGGCTTCTTCGACATAACTGCCGACATCGATCTTGGAGGTGTCGAAATCCACGTATACATATCCGGCAAGAAGTCCGTTTTCATCACGAATCATGGACGGGCCGTGCGCCATTACGACGTCTGCAATCTCGTCCATGGGAATCTGGCCCTGCGCGTTAGGCAGTGGCAACAATACCCGCTTAAGAGCCTGAAGATCATCACGGTAATCGCGTGCATAACGTACATTCACACCGTATCGTTCGCGTCCCTCGACAGTGATACTCTGGTTGTCCCCGCCGACAGCCGTCATCACCATCATGTTCGCGTCGTCTACCGAAAGGCCGTAGCGTGCCAGTTTCTCCCGTTTGAGCACGAAATCGAGAAAATATCCGCCGGCAACACGTTCGGCATAGACACTTCTGGTTCCCGACAATTTAGTAAGGGTAGCTTCTATTTCTCGTCCCAGCTTTTCGATAGCGCTTAGGTCCGCACCCATGATCTTGATGCCTACCGGAGTTCGTATGCCGGTGGAGAGCATGTCGAGGCGTCCTTTGATGGGCATCGTCCATGCGTTAGACATCCCTGGAATCTGTAATGCCGCATTCATCTCGTTTTTCAGATCATCCTCGGTAATGCGGTCGCGCCAGAAAGGCCGCAGCACCGATTCCAGCCAGCCGGGTGCCCAGGATGAATACCAGCGTTGCACTTCGCGCCAATCCTTTTCGGGCTTTAGGAGGACTGTGGTTTCCATCATTGTGAATGGAGCCGGATCAGTGGATGTATTCGCGCGGCCTGCCTTGCCGAACACCCGTTCGACTTCGGGGAAGGTCATGAGAATTTTGTCCTGGAGTTGGAGAGCTTTTTGCGCCTCCGCAACCGACATACCCGGCTCCACCGAAGAGGGCATGTACAGGATTGACCCTTCACGTAGTGGCGGCATGAACTCGGAACCGAGCCGCATGTAAATCGGAATTGTCGTAAGTACCAGTGCAATACTGCACGCAATCGTAGCCTTCGGGTGCCGTAACACGAACCTGCACGGTTTCTCATAGAGATGATGCAGGAGCCGGCTGATGGGATGTCCTTCCTCGGAATAGTATTTGCCCACGAAAACCTGCGTGGCCATCCAGGCCAGGAACCGGGGCCGGAAGGTAAACGGCTCAATGCGTGCGAAAAGCATGCGCATGGCCGGGTCCAGTGTTATTGCCAGTACCGCCGCAATCGCCATGGCCAGGTTTTTCGAATATGCCAGCGGGCGGAAAAGCCGGCCCTCCTGATCCACCAGGGTAAATACGGGCATGAATGCCACTGCTATAACGAGAAGAGAAAAGAATACTCCCGGCCCGACCTCCATGAGCGCCTCTAGCCGGACATGGTGAAAATCACCCTTCTTTCCGTCTTGAATCCAGTGATAGATCTTGTTGTATGCATTTTCGACCTCGACAATTGCACCATCAACGAGAACGCCAATGGATATGGCGATTCCGGCAAGCGACATGAGATTGGCATTTAGTCCCATCATATACATGGGAATGAACGCCAGCCCGACGGATACCGGTATTGTGATGATTGGGATAATTCCCGATGGTATGTGCCAAAGAAAAATCAGGATAATGATCGATACGACAATAATTTCCTCGATCAATTTGTCCTTCACGGTGTCAATTGCATGTTCGATGAGATCGGAGCGGTCGTAGGTTGTGACTATTTCGACGCCCGCAGGCAGCGAGGTTTGAACATCTTTGAGTTTTGCTTTTACCCGATTGATGACGTTGAGCGCATTTTCCGCTTGCCGCATCACGACGATGCCACCGACTACGTCTCCTTGTCCATTGTAATCAGCGATACCACGCCGCATTTCCGGGCCGAAAGCGACTGTGGCTACATTTTTGATAGTGACAGGCGTGCCTCCCTCGGCTTTGAGGACGATATTCTCAATATCGCTTATTTTTTTCACATAGCCTCGACCGCGCACCATGTATTCACGGCCAGAGAGTTCAACAAGGCGTCCTCCAACGTCTTTATTTCCCGTCCGAACAGCATTGATGACAGCTTCCAGCGGCAGGTTGTAGGCGGCGAGCGCATTGGGATTTACCGTTACCTGATACTGGCGGACCTGTCCCCCGACTGTGGCAACTTCAGCTACCCCCGGGACGCTTTGTATGGCGTAACGAAGGAACCAGTCCTGGTATGAACGAAGCTCATCGGAAGAATGTTGGCCACTTTTGTCGATCAGGGCGTATTGGAAGATCCAGCCGACACTCGTCGCATCGGGCCCGAGTTCCACTTTCACTTCGGGTGGAAGCTGAGAAGTAATTTTTGACAGGTATTCTAGCACCCGGGTGCGTGCCCAATAGAGGTCCGTGCCGTCTTCGAATATCACATAGACATAGCTGAACCCGAAATCGGAAAACCCCCGAATCGCTTTTACTCGGGGAGCACCTAACAGTGCTGTGGTGATGGGATAGGTGACCTGATCTTCAATAATATCTGGACTTCTGTCCCATCGCGAGTAAATGATGACCTGGGTATCTGAGAGGTCGGGTAAGGCGTCGAGCGGGATGTTTTGCATGGTCCACCACGCTCCAACAAGCGCAACAATCGTCGCACCTATGACCAGAAAACGGTTTTCTGCCGAGAAACGAATGATCCGCGTAATCATGGTTTCCCGCCTCCGTGACCGGCATGGGTGTTCTCTTTCGCCTGTCCCTCATCTGGCGGGGGCGGGATATCCGATGAAGCCTCTGGATTTGGAGGAGGCGTCGGCATGCTGCCTGCTATCTCGGCAAGAGAAGCGCGCAAGCGGGACTCCGAATCGATAAGAAAATTGGCGCGAACTACTACTTTTTCGCTCTCTTCAACCCCTGAAACGACTTCTACAAAGGTACGATCGGATTCGCCGAGCTGAACTTCTCGGGGCTGGAATTTCCCTTCTCCCAACGCAACGAAAACTACTTTTTTAGTGCCGGAATCGATGACCGCGTCGGTTGGGATTCGGAGCACTTCTCGTGGTGAACCTTCAAGTAGTACTTCTCCGAACATTTCCGGACGGAGTTCACCAGTTGGGTTGGAGAAAACAAGGCGGACTTTCACGGTCCGGGTGCTTGATTCGAAGAGCGGGGCGATAAAAACGACTTTCCCGCTAAACTGCTTGTTCGGGTATGCATTCAGCGTCAGCTTCGCGGGCATCCCAACCTTAACGTACCTAAGTTCACTCTCGTAGACGTCGGCAAGGACCCAAACCAGAGAAAGATCCACAATTTCATAAGGCATCGCCCCCGCATCGAGTTTCATTCCCTCAACAACATCCTTTTTCGTCACCACCCCCGAGATTGGAGAATGAATTGTAAGCACCTTAGTGGCCGTTCCATTACTTTTAATACGTTCAATTTCGGACTCGGGAATATCCCAGAGCCTCAAGCGGCGGAGCGCGGCGGCGACAAGTTCGTCTCGATCCTGAGAATATCCGTCGCCGGTGTCCGACCGGCGGCTATTCTTTAGCGCCAGAAGATATTCTTCCTGTGCCGATAAAAGTTCGGGGCTATAGATGGAATACAGCGGATCTCCCTTACGAACGGGTTTTCCGACGAAATCGACAAATACTCGCTCGACAAAACCCGGCACTTTCAGATTGATATGACGTATGCGGGTTTCGTCGATGGTCACGCGGCCTACTGTGCGTATGGTGCCCCCGATATTTCCGCGTATTGCCTCGACTGTCTTCAAGCCAATGAGTTGCTGGCGTCCCGGATCGATATTTACGGTAGCGAGTCCTTCAACCGAAGACACGGATCCGCTTACTTCGTCCTCATACACGGGCACGTAGTCCATTCCCATTTCATCTTTGCGAGGTGCAGGAGCGGTCTGCTTAGGATCCATCGGCGACCGGTAGTACAATATTTTCCGTTCGCCCGCCGAACCTCCTTTGGATGTATTCCCCGAATTGACCTTAACCAGCTTCATCCCGCAGATCGGGCATTCGCCTGGATGGTCCTGGGTGATCGTCGGGTGCATTGGGCATTGGTAAAGCTCTGCCGCGTCTGCCTTGGCTTGTTCGTTACCGTGTGCAGCCACGGAACCGCGCGTTGCGTAATATGCGCCAAACCCGGCAGCACTGGCACTCAGCAATACCGATATAAATAGTGCCGCAAGTCCTACGTGCCTGCCGCTGGCCGGAATATCGCGATTCGAGGTCTCTTGCGTCATAATATTCTCCACACTCACATCTTCGAATTTGAAGGTGACGATTCGGGTGCTGCGTCGCTTGCTCCGGCTGTGCTTTTCGGCATGCTGGCGGAGCCACTGCTACTCATACGTGCGCCTGAAAGCGTTGCATTGCCCATGCCTCCGCCTCCAGGTGACAGGACGACCGGGTCCATAGAAATTTCAGCGGATGCGATCGCGAGCCGGTGCGCTTCGGCAAGTGCCTGGAGGTAGCCGTCCTGATCGTTGATGTAACCGATATTCGCCTCGAGTACTGCCGCAAACGGTACCCGTCCGACACGATACTGTGAAAGCGTTGTTTCCGCAGTGGCCTTTGACTGAACAAGCAGACCTTCGTCGTATAGTCGTATCGTGTCGAGGAGCGCCGCAAAGGCGGTTCGCCGTTCCCGAATACGCAACCGCAAAACCTGTTCGGCCGCCTCGATATTCTTCTGGCCCGACAGCACCCGCGCTTCAATCTCGGCAACTGCCCGGCTTTGCTTTCGCTCCGCATATAACGGCACGCTGAACGCCAGTCCGGCTTGCCACATCGTCGGGAACTGACCGCCTCTGGGCATGATTCCTGCTATCACGGCAACGTCGGGGTAATAGCCTTTACGGGCGAGGGCTACGGATTTTTCTGCTTGTGAAACGCCGAGATGAGCGGCAGAGATTTCCGGACTACGTGCAAGAGATTCCCTTAGCACAGCTTCACCATCACCCAGTTCCGGTTTGCCAAAACTGCTGAGCGTCGTCGAGGTATTGATCGGTTCGTCTAGCGGGTGCGCGCGAAACCGGTTCAATGTTTGAAGACTGGTGTATTCTTCCGCGAGCAAAAACCATCTTCGCTGTTTAATCCGGTTTAATTCGAGTTGAGAACGCAACACATCTGATTGCGCCCCTTCGCCTGTCTCGTACCGGACACGCGCAATGTCCGATGATTTTTGCCAAATCGATTCAAGCTGATCGAGAAGACTTACTTTATCCCGTGCTAAAAGGAGGTCGAGGTAAGTCCGCCGGACATCGGCTTCAGTGCTAAGCCGTACGCGTTCGACCACCGCGTCCGCTTGGCGGGCTCCGAAACTGGCGATATCAGTGCGAAGATCGCGTTTACCAGGCCAAGGGAAAGCTTGGGTTCCCATTATCGTGACGAAACTGGTTTCCATTTTCCCGACCTGTATTCGGCTAAATCCATCATTTTGTATCCCCACCTGAATCATCGGATCGGACAGCGCACCCGCCTGCTGAACTCTCTCCCGCTCTGCGCTCGCTGCCGCGCGTGTACTTGCCAGTTCCGGGCGAACGGAAAGGGTTTCACTAATCAGATTCGCCAGTACCTGATCGGTCGGAAGTGCGAATAACCCTGAGTCGGATGGCGGTTCCGATTGCGAAACGCCGGTTTTCGGTAGCGGAGCTGGCGAGGAGGTTTGGGCGAATGCATTGCCAAATAGTAATGAACAGCAGGAAAGACCGACGAACATAACGAACGGGAGCCGGCGATAGGCAGATAATGAAATCGATCTCATGATGAACTCCGTCGGGTTGATATGGGGTTGGCTATCATGGAATTAGTCCATGATAGCGTAAAACATGGTCGCGCTCCCGCTTCCATTTTTCCGGAAAAGCATTCACGCATTTTTCGCAGCACTGATTGAATATCAGGGTTTTCCCTTTGAACAGAGGATAATCTCCGTCATATTCGACGCGGCTGGAATATTTTCCGACCTCGTGCTTGAGCAGTGCTGAATGGCTGACAGCGCAAAGTTGGTTGTTGACGTAAACCATCTCGTCGTCAATGACGTAAGGGGCGTGTTCCCCAACTCCAGTCTCCTCGGATGCTTCGGTTCGTGCGTCATAGCTACGAGCCCGTGAAGCGACATGCAGTACATATATTTCGACCGCACCGATAATTACCAACGTGACGGCACACGCGATCAGAAACCTACGAACCCTGATATCGCGTTCTTTGACGCTGACTTTGTGCCTTCTCATGGAAGGTGCTCCTCATTCAAAGAGGTTTAATCGTCCGGAGCGGGTTTTGCCTTTCAGTGGTCATGACCGGAATGAGTATGTTGTTCTGTTTCGTGGTCATGTTTCTCTGGATGATCGCGAGGGGTGGTCTCTGGGTCTTCGTCGTTGCCAGCGTGATCCTTATGTTCATGCTTCCCCACTTCAGCAGGCGCGGCGCCGTTCGAGACGGCTTCACGGCCATCGACGTCAGCATTCTCGGATGTTTCCGGCAGGTGGCCGGACGACATCCTGGCAGCCGGACTTTGCGGACTTGCCTCAAAGACCTTACCGACACCAGCGCCGTGGCCGTAGACCAATATCGCTCCTAGGTGTCCGGCTCGGATGACGATTGCTGTGGATAAACCCAGTAAAACTACGATGACTGAAAGAACGGGAATCAGAAAGCGGTTTTTCCGCCGAGCCCAAAGCGCTCCAACACTTGCGGCAAATGCCAACATCGCGATCGGGAAGGCCCAGGTGGCGGCGGCTTCGTGTGCACCAATTGCAATGCCAGAAACGCCGGCATGTTCAGCCATCTCGCCTGCTGAATGCCCGCTCTGCTCGGCGAACCATGTAAAAACCACAGCAATGAACGTGCCGGAAACGAGCAGATAGAGCCATTCGTCTGTTGTACGTACCAGAGCTGTAATCGCGACCACCGTCATTAATGGTAGTAGCACCAGCGGCACATGAACCCAGAATGGGTGGAAATTTCCGATCGCGAGCGCGAAAGAAGAAAGGTGCGCTTCGTCGCCGTGCGCGTAGGCAACGCCAGTTACCGCAAAAGCAAAGCATAAAACCGTGATGATATATTTCGACATAAGTCTCCCATAAGAACTGAGGAAAGCCCAAGATTGAGGCAAAATCCGGTCCAGACGGCAATACGCAACGGCCGAGTACACGGTTCCGTTACGCTCCGAAGCCGGATTGGCTAAATACGGATTACGACAGTTGTTATTGGGGGAGATGAGGACGAAAAAGGGACAAAGCGACGAGGCAAATTCGACAGGTAGACAGTATCAATTATTGCTACCGACAGATTCGCTACATATCCAACTGGAGGAAACGACACAGGGCGGCCAGTTTCAAGTTCGACTTGTATCGCGCTGTTTTGTAACGAACATGCCCGATCATTGCACGGCTTAGGCGATTCCTTTTCGCGCTGATGTTCGCCACCGCAATGTTCGGTATGCTCTCCAAGTGTTCCAGCAGAATTGTATTCGTTCAGTCGGAATTGCACTGGGCCGGCCGCACATTTTGCAGAACAGTAACTGGTGGCACCACTCGTCGCCACAAGCGCTGCGATCATCACAATGACGGCGTTCCGCTTCACAAGGGGAACTTATACCGGCTTCGAGCCGTTTGGTCAATCGCTTGGCGGACCCGCGTTGCCACTTGTCTCGACTGTTGGGGCATCTTAAAGGAGGTTTAGTTTACCCAGAGTAACGGGGAGCGTGACTTTTATGGAAATCCTTCCGGACCCCGAGCCTTTCCAAACAATGATAAGTCATTGGAAGGGAGATACTGGCGGGACCTATCGGTCCTGGTTCCTCTGGGACGAACGGATCAAAAACTTCCGTTCCATTCGCTGCGGAATTCAGGAAGTGGCTCGTGAGATTGAAGCCGGGGAATTCGGAAACCAGTACCGCGACTCTTCCCTGGAAACCGTCGTTTCATCTATCGCAGAGCAGAGGCAAATATTCCGCGGTGCCGATCATGCGTTTCTCTGGAAACCGAAGCTGCGGATTCCCGACATTTACGAAAGCCGGGAGAACCAGTTGGCATTCGGGCGATTCCTGAATACTTGCGTCTGCTGTTCGGCTGAGCCGGCGTTGATTACGGCGATCCACCAACTGGACAGCCAGAAGATCAAAGGACTCGGCCCGGCCGCAGCCAATCTTCTCTATTTTCTTCATCCTACATTAGTCACCCCTTTCAACACGGCAATTGTAAAGGGGTATAACGCCCTTACGGGCGCGAATGTGAAGCTCGGAAACTGGGAAGATTATCTGGCAATGCGGTCCGGTCTGATCCGTATCAACAGCGGTTTCCGAGAGATCCTATCAAACGATTTAGGGGCGATTGCCGGGCTGATGTTCGACATTGGAAGCGGTCGGTACGCTCCGCCGCCGAAACCTGGAGACAGCGAGAGCGCCCGTGCGGCATGGGAAGCCGATCTGGCGAAAGTTCGTGAAGAGACGAAACAGACCAGAAAACTCATGGAGACGGCTCAAGAAAGTGACCGCTCACATACAGAAGTCCAGGGGTGGCTCCGCGATTTGGGCCGAGCACTCGGGTTTCAAGTCTGGGTGGCCTCCAACGACCGGAACAGGTTATTCGGAAGCGGTCGCCTTGCCGACGGATGTCTCGATTGCTTCCCGGAATCCGCAGCCGGTCCGGACACGGCTGACACCGTTCGCCTGATCGATGTCCTGTGGTTCGATGCGGCCGCCGATCATGTCATCGCGGCTTTCGAGGTCGAACATACAACCTCCATTTATTCCGGAATCGTCCGGCTGCTGGATCTGGCGATTGGCGCCCCCCGGACGGTCGAGGGGCTCTTTCTCGTGGCTCCCGATGACAGAGAAGACGATGTACGGGCGCAGCTTGCCCGGCCTGCATTCCGGCATGTCAAAGAACTGAACGTCAGTTACCTGCCGTATGGAGAACTGGCGAATCACCGTGAATCGATGGGACGTTTCGGAGAGGGATTGAAAGCCGTCAAATCCATTGCACGCAGATTGACCTGACTGGGAACGCTATTCCCAGCTATCTCCATCCGTAACCTGCCGGCCACAGCTTATCGGAATGGCTAAATCCTGGAGGCACGGCTCGTACGATCCATCTAGTTATGACACTTGCTTACATTTCCGCATCGCCGCCTCATCTGAAATGTCTTAAATATCAACAGGTTATCATGTCTATATATTAATAGAACAAGCCACCTGATCTTTGTCATAGCGAAACCTATCCATTCGAATGATGATTTCGAAGAGTGATATGCGCCGCATCTTTATCGCCAGTCTCCTCGTCCTTCTGAACGCCGTATCCGTCTATGGTGCGGTTTGCAGGACGGATTGCGCGAATACCGTACCCGGCCACAAGCGTATGCACATCGTCCGGGGAAATCACCCCGGCTGCCATGGACACGCAAAAACAGATAACCCGTCAGGCTCCACCGGTTCCGGCGGATGCCGGCGTGAATTTTGCGACAATGATCTGAACTCAAACGCACCGGAATCTTTCAAGATCCTCCGTGTATCGAATATCAGACCTTTATGGACCGCATTTTTGGTCCCAACGCGGTTCGCCAGCGCTCAGATATCCTTCTTACCGGCGATTCTATCCGATCATCACACCGATCCCCCCTCCCTGTTTTACGCATCAACCGTCGTAATGACCTGCTGATCCGTTTTCCTGGAAACCAGGCTGAAGTCCTTTCGGTCTGGGACAGACGATCGCGCCATTTTAAAACCGTATCCCGACGCGCTTCTGGGAATCCGGAGCAAGCGAAACCGAATGCGAAGGTGGCGGCCAAAATGGCCCTCAACAGCGCCGACTCATGTTCAACGGAGACACATCTTTGCAACGGTTCAAGATCACATTGGCAGGAGGAGAAGTCCACATGACCAATAATCCAGCAGCCGAAACCGACGCATCAAGACTCAAACAGATTATCGAGCGACGTAAAGTCGTATACGAAGTAATTCCTGCTTCCACCTTCATAGGTACCGTACGGCGGCAAATAGGATTCGACTTATTTCTGTACGGTACACATGGCGACCAGATTCCGCATGTAAATCCCGGTTGCCCGCATTGCGTCAGCGTGTGGAGAGATCTGGAAAGTATCGCTACGGCTGTAGTTCCAAAAGATAATAGGATGAGCATTTCCAGGGTTGAGCCATTTGACCATATGCTTCATCAGTCAAAATCGAGACGCTACCGGAATGATGTCGAACTCGTCATAACAATCAGGCATAAAAACGACTTTGAAGACCCCCTTGATAGCTGCGAATCCCACTGTCTACGCGATATTACCGATTCCTTAAAGGCTTTGGGCGTCCGAGAACGGTCTTGGAATAGTTCTCGTCCGCAATGGATGGGATTAGAAACATAAAAATCGTCTTAACCGATGAATCCCAAAACGACAGAAAAGGGAGAAATGCTTATGAACAAGAAACTCTTAACCATAATTTTAGGACTGCTCTTAATCCCCCTTTCAGTATATGCCGGCGGCGACATCAACGCCATGAAGTGGCGTGGCAGCGGCGGCTGGTCCAATCATTCAAAGTACTGCCGCATGTACAATCCGGCTTCGATTGAAACATTGAAGGGCGAAGTCGTTGACGTAACAGCCAAGGTTCATATGGAGGGCATGGAGCCCGGTACGCACCTGACCTTGAAGACCGGTGACGCAACCCGTGAGGTACATTTGGGGCCGGTCTGGTTCATGGAACGGCAGGACATAGTCATCTCCAAAGGAGACAAGATCGAAGTCTCAGGCTCCCGCATCATGTTCGAAGGGGAAAAGGAAGTTGTGTTGATGGCCGCCTCACTCACGAAAGGAGAGAAAATGTTCCAGCTTCGCGACGATAAGGGACGCGGGCTTTGGGACGCTGTGCGTGACGATAAGAAATAACTGTATCCGGAGTACCCGGTATGTCGCAGAGTACGCGCGTGGGCGTTTTGGTAGCCCCGGTTGGAAAGGCGGGCGGGTCCCGACCAGATACGGCGAGTTACGATACGCATTCGCGACCGGCGCACACTCATGACCGGCTATAAATAGTTATCAGTAAAAAGGAGTCATCATGTCGAACGATGCATACGATACACCGAAAACCTGGCCTCTGGCTGTCATTATTTCCCTTCACTGCACCTGGATAACACTCGGTATCATGTTGGCCAACGCGGTCATAGACATCCTGCTGAAACGGGGGAGCGTCCAAGAAATCTTTGGGCTCCACCTTTTGCATGTACTGATTCTGTCGATTGCTATCGCGATTGCCATAACCGGTCTTATCCAGCGGGAAATCGGCCGGCCAATCGGGCGGATAAATGCAATCCTCTACCGACTTGGTGCCGGAGATACGGATTTCCCTTCTCTGAACACGAGGATTCAAGAGGTACGGAAGATAGAGGAGGGTATCCAGAATATGCGGAACCGGATGTTTTCGGATTCTTCTGGAGAGCTGATGAAGAAATCGGTCGCGGCGTTGACCGAAATCCGGGATATTGCCAAAGAACTTCGACCGATGCATCCGGAGGAAAGTCGGCGTCTGCTCGATTCCGTCCTGACTGTCGCCGAATCGTTAAGCGTCGCCAGATACCACCCTGAACGAAAATCTAGTTTGTGAAATTGCACGAGCGTTCTGTCCGGCGCCGTCTATTTCCTGTTCATAAAATATGAGGTCGAGATATTATGGAGCCCGTACAAGTAAGAGCGATGCCGCCGGTGTTTCGCCTCAGATCGCTGCACAATGCCGCAAAAAGTATCGGACGACTGACAGAGGAACAGGCCGTTGTGCGAATGACGCTCCAATGTGTCCGCCAATCCATGGAGGTATCAGAGGCTGCTATTCTGGTTTCTCCGGACGATTATGGGACGGAAGCGATTGGAACGATTAGGGGAGAAGACGGCGCGGAGAGCGGTTTTTTTGCTCTGCCTATCGGGCATTTGGATACGCATTGCATCGTCCATTCACGGCGTGCCATTACAGTCGCGGATTTGGGAGTCGACCCTGCCAGCCACCCGCTTCGGGAGTGGTCATTCGCTCCTCTCGAAATAGGCGGTTCGATAACTGGCTTGATCGGAATCAATCGCCCGGCGGATTCATTGCAGGAGGTGGATCTGGAACTATTCTGCGGGTTGACGTCAGTCACCGCAGTGGCAATCGAACAATGCCGTCAACGGCGTAAGGCCATTGAGGAAGAAAGCCGCAGGGCGGTTTTGTCCAGGTATTTCTCCCCGCAAGTCTGTAACATGCTCATTAGCCGTGGCGCTACGGAGAGCATTCCAACCAGGCTGAATGCGACGGTGATGTTCGCGGATATCCGGTCTTTTACCGCTCTTTCAGAAAATCGCGATCCGGCAGAGGTGCTGGACATCCTGAACCATTATTTTACGCACTCAATGGATATTGTTTTCAAGCACGGCGGCATGGTGGACAAACTACTTGGGGACGGTCTGCTGGCGGTATTCGGTGCGCCGGCTCCGCTGCCTAATCATGCTCAGGCCGCGTTAAACTGCGCGCTGGAGATGGTCCATCGTATACGATTGCTCAATTTTCAACAATTCGGTTTCGGCCACCTTCAGGTAGGAATCGGTATCCATACCGGCCCAGTGGTCGCGGGAGATTTGGGCGGGGGTTCATTCCGCGATTATACGGTAATTGGCTCGACTGTAAATCTAGCTTCACGGATTGAAGCGCTAACCAAGACCTATAATGCGGCAATACTGGCGAGCGAAGACGTAGTCCGCTGCGTCGATGATAGGATCCCGATGGAGGATCTCGGGCAGATCGCCATCCGCGGTTTAGAAAAGCCGGTGGTGCTGTACCGGATACGGATATGACGTTCGGATAATAGTGACGGCAAACCAATCGAAAGGAATTGCGTGTATAGTGATGGTGTTCGGCTTCTATGAAGCGACCGGTGGGTTACCTGCGAGGCCGCCTCTGGATTTCCTCCGGCGTGGCCACGTTTCTACCTCATGACGTACGTCCGAGGTGGCCATGCGAGGTACCTGCTTGAGGTACGTGGCGTGGCCGCCTCAATTCCGCGTGCCGAGGCGGCCGGATTTCAGCCTTCTAGGTGGCCACATGGACGACCACGAGGTGGCCGGGGATACCGGATTACGGCGCAGGGCGGG
>CAZMGV010000035.1:0-14842 GCA_964565925.1 uncultured bacterium | reverse complement strand
CCGGCGGGGTTCACGCGGGCGTTCCATTTCACGTATACGGTGAACGTGCCGCAGTACGGGACGCTGCTGGTGGGTCCGCGCCCGAACGTGACGGTGCAGTCGCCCTCGCCGGCGGAGTATCTGATCATCCAGGCGGGGATGGTGACGGACGGGACGTATGTGACCTCCGGGGGAATGAAGGCGGGGGACTACATCCAGGTTCCGCTGCTGAATTCCGGCAACCGGATCCGGACGCTGGGCGTGTTCCAGAAGACGGGGGGCACGGACACGTGCAACGGCATGGCGCTGGCGGTGGGTCAGACGTGCGTGCGCATTCCGGCGACGGTGTATGCGGGCGGCCCGGGCTCGACGCTGACGGACGCGGTGCGTCTGGCGCAGGACGGGGTGCAGACGGACGCGGTGCGTGTGGTGTTCGACAACGTGCCGGCGCCGTATCCGGAAACGAACGTGCAGAACGGTTTCAACACGGACCGGGTGGCGCCGTCGATCGGCATTCTGGGGGTGAGCGAAGGTTTCACGAACGTGACGGCGTCGCCGCAGCTGACGATCTCGGACCAGAACCTGGCGGTGGACGGGGACGGCAACCCGTCGACGGGCCTGACGGGTTTCCGGATGTACGAGGGCGTTTATGTGCTGCAGGATCCGGCCAACCCGTCGAAGACGGTGGGGAAGATGAACTACGACTTCTCACCGCGGGCCAATCCGCTGCCGGGATCTCCGCCCGCGTGCTATCCGGCGAACTTTTTCAAGATCGACGATCCGAACAGTCCGACGTACTACACGGGTTCGGTGGCGAGCGTGTCGATCACGCCGCGTGCGGTGTTCAACGGTTCGTCGAACCTGGTGAACCAGGACGGCTACTACAAGGGCTGGAAGATCAAGTTCATCAGCGGCAACGCGAGCCTGAGCGGACCGGAGAGCACGATCACGCAGTATGTGGGAGCGACGCGGACGATCACGGTGTCGCCGGCGTATACGGGGCTTCCGGCGGTGTCGGACAACTTCCTGCTGTATAACTGGGACAATCCGGTGTCGGTGGCGTCGGTGGTGGGGACGATCTTCTCGTCGACGCAGTTCTCGGGGACGAGCAACATTTCGGCTTCCGACAACCTGTATGTGGGCCAGGAAGTGACGTTCACGTCGGGCGTGAACAAGGGGCTGGCGTTCACGGTGACGGGGTATACGAACGCACGGCGGTTCACGGTGACGCCGGGCATGGCGACGCCGCCCAATCCCGGCGACACGTTCGTGGTGAGGACGAGAGGGCGCCTGTGCCAGATCAATCCACTGAGTTTCCCGCAGCTGACGGGCCTGCAGCTGGTGAACTACACGCTGGGCGACAACGACAACGAGCGGGGCGGTTACCGGTTCGAGGTGTGGTCGCAGGACACGGCGGTGCCGCCCAACGTGGCGGCGACGTCGGCGGCTCCGCTGGCGGTGAACTTCGGCGTGGTGCTGACGTCGGAGCAGGCGACGGTCAACGATTTCGTGCAGATCTTCGCGAACGTGGACGCGAGCTGTCCTCCGGACCGTTTCGGACGGAGCCAGTCGCTGATCGACTGTTTCATGGACCCGGCCTTCACGACGCTGCAGGACAATCCGACGGCGGTGCGGGGCGGCGGGGACCTGCTCAACTCCTTCTTCGACGCGTTCGCGTTCGTGCTGGGTGCGGCCGGCAGCACGTCGGCGGGGACGGGGGATGTGTCGACGAACCCGCTGGCGCTGACGGCGCTGGGGGGTTTCCAGGACCTGTTCCCGGGCCTCTTCAATGGGGGTGCGCCCGACAGCGACATCGTGACGTTCCTGAACCTGCTCAAGAACGGCATCGACCGGCAGATCTTCAAGGAGCTCCCGCTGATCACGCTGGGGGCGGTCTACGACCCCGACAACGATCCCCGGACGGCCGACGGCATGGAGGCGATGGAACCCGATTTCCGCACGCTGCTGTCGCTCGACGGCGGCCGTTTCCGCGTCGACTCGACCTCCAGCCAGGACAAGTCCAGCTCCCCCTTCATGCGCGCCACCCCCGCCGTACTGGACGTACTGAACTTCTCCGATCTCAGAAGCACCATAGACGTTATTAACAAGCTCCGGGTTATGGATGTCGCCATTGTCGCCAATGGCGCATCAACGACTCAGAAGCGGGAAACTCTGCCGCTTCTGTACGATCTCCTCGAAGCATCAGTCGATCTGTACGATACGACCTTCTACGTCGACAGCGTGACGGGGAACTCGGCGTTTGTGTACGATGCGAACGCCAACGGCATCGCGCCGGAGCAGGGGCTGGGCGAGGTGGTGTGCGCCAACAGCGACTACTCGCTGACGACCAGCGCGGGCAAGGACAAGATTACCGACTGCTTCTGCGGCGTGTCGGGCGCCCCCG
This sequence comes from uncultured bacterium, assembly GCA_964565925.1. Lineage (GTDB taxonomy): Bacteria > JAGRBM01 > JAGRBM01 > JAGRBM01 > JAHCIT01 > CAZMGV01. The sequence continues at coordinate 12,459 of CAZMGV010000035.1, read as the reverse complement.
CCTACTGCGTCAATTCCGCCAACGTCGTGATCGACCCCAACAGCGACAGCCGTGCGCTTGGACGTGGTCTTTATATCCTGATGAACGATGCGTGTGCCGCCGAGGGCTATAATCAGGCTGCCTGTAATGCCAGCGTAATCTACAAGGATACTTCGCTGAAGGCGCTTCGCACGATCATACACGAGATACTGGCTCCCGATCCTTCGACCGGCGTGTCGGATCTGACGGCCCTCAAGGATGTGATCACCTGCAGTCTTGAACCGTACGATGACGGTTCCAGCAGCGTGCGCGAAAGCCCGATTGCGCGGATAGTGCCGACAGTGGCTGCGCTGGTGAACCAGACCGGCACGCGAAGCGGCGCCGAATGCACGCTGGGCGGCCAACTGAAGCCTGCGGCAATCACATCGAGCTATGCGACCTGCACTTCATCTACTGCCAGCCTGCGGAGAGTCAATGATTTCCGCCGCATGGAGTGCCGCAATACCGGTACGGGCGCGGTTGAAGGCACGATCACGCTTTCTCCGGGCCGGGCGCCGGCCGATTACTGTACGTCCGGTGAACTGATTTTCCCGGACAATGACGCCCTGTCGCTCATGTATCCGGCCATGGAATATCTTACGGATCCGGTGGTGCTGAACCAGTTGACCCGGATCATCCTGCAGTTCCCGGACACCAGCGATCTTCTCAACATGCTGATTGCGGCACATGATCAGGGAAATACGAAAAGAATATTCACGACCCTTGGTCAGATATTCGATCTCGACCAGCGCGGCCGGCGCTCGCAGATACCGGAATGCGGCACTCCCGGGGCGCCGTCCAGCGCACCGGCCTGCCGCCTTGCCGGTAATGCCAACGCGGACGTGATCATGGATTCGGTGTTCGACACGATGACCTCGCCGCAGGCGCCCTTCCACCCGGTGGGAAGCGGGCTGGGCAACTGCGCGACGACGGGCCGCCCTCCACCGTGCTTTGTCTCGGCCCAAAACACCCCGATGGCCGCTTTACTGGATACGCTCGACGAACTGATGGTGAAGAATCCGCCGGCGTGCTGCACCTGCATGAAGCCCAACGGTTCGGGCGGGTGGATCGCCCCCACCGGCGCGCAAGTGACTGCCTGTCAGGCGCTGCGCGGCAAGGATTTCGATCCCCAGCATTCACTTTGGCAGCTGCTTACAGTCGTTATGAACGATGAACTCTCCCAGTCGGAGCGCGACGCCGTCATGGAGGCCATTCCGTCACTTTCGGCGACTCATACGGGGGCAAACTCGCCCGCGGGAAATCTGCTTGCAAACCCGCGCCGGTTCGTTCCTGGCCCTCGTGATACGTTTTACAAGTGGTTTGTCAATTCGGGTGGGACTGATGATTCGCCCGCCAGGCCGGGTCCCGCCAATGAGCGTTACTATTCGACCTACTGGGATGCCGCGAATGCGACAAACCGCACGGAAGGCTGGGCGCAGACCTGGCCGCCGGACCGCGCGTTCCCGAGTCCGATGATGTGCGCTAACGGCGCGCTCTGGACTGCAGGAGCCTGTTCAACCGGTACACCGGTACCTTATGCGGATCCGATGCCGACCGGCGGCGATGCCGGCTACATGCATCCGGGTACGGGCGGAATCCGGACGCACGGACGTAACCCCTACGATGCGTACATGTGCGATAACCTGAACTGCTGTTCAGGCGGCACGGACGCTTACCGGTGCGATGCATCGGATTGCGGCGGGACCGGAGGCGTTCCGGCGACTGCGGCTGTAAACAATGCGGCTTCCTGTGCGGCGAAACTGACCCAGAAGCTTCCGAATCCCTACCTGGGTTGTATGACCCCCGGCGGGCTCTGGAAGACTGACATACAGGGCTGGCCGAGCACCGGTCTGCCGGACACCCCGGTTGACTGCTACGATTCGCCGGATCTCCTGCGCGCCCTGGACGAAGCCAACCGCGCCAACGTCGGTGTGGACCTGGGTGCGGGTATCAGCATTCTCGGCCTATATATCGACCTGGATTTCATTCTGAACGCCAACGACCTGATTTCCGGTGTGGCCGGCTTCCCCGACCCGCCGCTCATGCCGACAGTGAACCTAACGAACAAGATATTCGGCCTGACGGCGCCGGTGGACCGGGAGCAGATCCTGGCTCTCTTCGCCGCGCTGTTCGGCTCCCGCGGCATCTTGACGGGCGGTCTGTCGGCCTTCGTCCGGTACGATTCCGAGGATTTCGGCCCGCCGGCACAGCCACCTCAGTGCACAGGTTTCGTCGCGGCGGAGACCGGAAACCGGACGCTGTCGGTGGATACCAAAGTCCGGCTGGCGGGTTCCATCGACCGGACCAAAGCTCTGGAACCGGTTATCAAGGATGACGCGTTCCCCGCTTTGCAGAGAATGCTCGTTAAAATGGTGGGCACGACGAATCCCAAGCAGGCGGCTGGAACGGAGTCGGCGGGTCTCTATCAGTCCAAATGCGATCCCGACTGCACGAACGGTACCTGCAGTACAAATACGATGCTCTGGGGTCAGTCCCCGGCTATCCTCGGGACCCTGTCCGGCATCGAAGCGATGGGCTTCGGCTCGCCGGCTATCACGGCGACGTTTGTCAGTCTTGAGTACGGTCCCGACCGGGAGGTCCTCGACTCCATCTTCGAAATCCTGGGGGATTTCCGGGCGACTTCGCCCGATCTCGATCCGCGTATGCCCCCGGGCAAGACGGGCTATGACGTATTCTGGGACGGCGTCGACAACATGATGCACCCGGCAGACGGTTCGACCGTTCCAAGCGACAGCCAGGCAAATCCATACAAAGAACCGTTCATTTATCCGCTCATGCCGGCGTTGTACCAGATGTCCGGTCTTAGATCCCGCGGCAACGGATACATCTGCAACTATTCCAGCGCGGCCAACGGATGCACCGCGCAGGCGGCGCCATACAACACTGCGGCGTTCGCTCAGGTGTATTCGCTTGGCCAGTTCAAGCCGTATAACGCGACCACCCAGACGGACGGCATCGTTGACTGCAATCCGAATGGTTCCGGTGTCTGCGACCCGACGGCCAATCCGGACTTTATTCGAGTGACCTGTACGCGGAACGCCGTAACCGGTGGCACCTGCGTGGTCGGATCGGAAGACGGAACGTCATCCAACATGACGTTTAACGCCACCGACAAGCGGTCGCACACGGGCCATATCTATCAGATCGTCAAGAGGCTGAGTAATGACCAGGTGATTATCAATGCGCAGGCGATCGACGACCCAGGCATTATTATTCAGGCTCCCCCGACCAACGCTACGCTGAACCGGAACGTGGAGTTCTCAGTTCAGACCGGCCAGCGCTCCAGCGTAGTGCGTGCCATGCGGTCCATCGGCCGTACGATCATGAATGACTACAATCAGGACCCCGATGTTCCGGGCTTTGATGTCCTGGATCTGGATTCAATTATTGCCGATCTCCTCCGTTGCGATACAGAAGGATTGCTGCTCGATACCCTCAGTTACTATCTGGATAGCAGCAGCTCGAACGGTGATATCCGGCGCATTCGAAACGCGATCTATTCGCTGAAGCCCCAACCCGCAGTTCGTGACGGTATGATCGATGCGATCGGTAACCTGTTGGGTGCAACGGGCGGAGCCTCATATCTGGGCGTTCAAGGGCGCGCACCGTTGGCGGACCTGATCCCGATGTTGAGGTCCGGGGCCCTGATCGATCCGACCGAACAGCTGGCACTTCAGAGGACGGTCGATGATATCGTCAATCCGTATAATACGACCTCCAATGCACGTCTGAACAAGAAACCGGTTCCGGCAACCTGCCTGAACGGCACGGATCCCTCGACGTGTGTGGCCTTTATCGACCCGCTTCTCGATATTTTCGGGCTGCTGAATTCGACAAACGCGTATGTGCGTTCGACAGGCACGGAGCCGGTAACTGCAGAGTGTCCGAAGTCTGGCGGCGGAATTGCCGATCCGCCCAATCTCAATGGCGGACCGAATCCCTGCTACAACGGCGGGAAAACAGACTTCAAGTCGATGCTGTCCAAAATCAATGGCGGTTCGGGGATCAGCGGTCTGGACGTCCGCAGGAACGGAACAGGCGTGGGAGCCTGCACTCCGGCGAGTATTTCCGCAGGCGCGTGGACGCCGACGCCTGACGGTATTGCGGACGATTGCGACGGCGCGGGCGGGGTGCCGGATAGCTACACCGACCTCGTATCGAGGTGGGACGACGGGATTCCGGACTATTCACTGTCCCGCGGTACGTCGGACCCGTTCTTCGGAGCTGGAATGGCGTTCTGGAACCGGACCAGTCTTCCGCTGCAGGTCACGAGCGCATCGTTCTACCAGTCCGGACGCGCAGGCAATGCGGGAACGGTGGCCGACCGCCGGGCGCGCGCGCATGTGGTGATCTACAACGCTGAGCAGCCCGCGGGCTGGTCGTATACGAACATGAACGGAAGCGGATGGACGCCCACCGGGAATTTCTTCCCGGCAGTCAACTGCGATACGGACGCGACCGCTCAGGCACAGTATGGGACCGCGGCGTGCACGGCGCCGGTGTATGCGCGACGCACGGTGGACTTCTATGTGCGCCCCAGGGCGGGTTTCCAGACGGTGGGAATCTACCCACCGGTAACGATGCCGGCGCCTGCCGTGGGCAGTGCCACGGTGGCGTTTATTTACATCGAGCAGACCGGGGCAGAGCCGATCGAGATCGGCCTGGACACGACAGACTATTTCGCGCCGGCGAGCCAGTACAGCGCGCCGTCGTCCACGCCACCGCAACTGACGATGTTCGAAGTCCTGCAGCGTAATGCGGCAGATGTGAGCGCGACGGCGACGGCGGGCCCGCCCGACCATATGGACATGGTGTCGATCAACGGGACGAACTGGAAACAGGTCCGTAACTTCCCGGTCAACGGGGCGAGCGTGAACGCTATCCCTATGATCCGCCTGGGGTACGGGCTCCCGCAGAGCCGTCCGCAGCAGAGCACGGATTTCGAAGTTGGTCTGCCGATCCTGAAGCTGCTGTTCAACACGCCGAGTCTTGCGACGGTAACCAATCCGCAGCGGCTGCGTCCGGCGGAACCGATCATGGACGCGATGCTGGCGTTGCTGATTCCGATCGATATCAAGGGTCAGACAGGTGTGGTGCCGGTCAACTGCACGCTGACGCCGGAGATCGGCGACTACGTGTACCTGCCCCGGCTGGGAGATTCTCCTTACAGTCTGCAGACATGCCAGGAAGCGGCGGCCGGCCTGGGTTGCCAGAATCCGTCGGATACCCTCGATACGATCGGCAACCATGATGCGAATGCTCCCTATCCGGCAGCCCTGTGCAGTCATACGATTCGCGGAATGAAGCCGATCGATTTGGACGTGGGCAACGACGCGGCAAACCCGAACGACAATGCGACGCCGTTTGAACTGTTTGTGCCGCTGGCGCGCCGGCTGATGCTGACGACCTATACGGACCCTGACACCACGGACAGCGTATCGAACGACATCATCCTGTTCGACACGCTGCCGTTCTTTAACCTGATCATTACACAGTTCCCGCCATTATCGTCAAAAGAAGAAACGATGCTGGGTACGGGGACAATGCTGGCGCCCATCGACCGGATACTCCAGGCGGCGAAGGCCCTGGTGGTGGCGTCGGCAGATCCGGCACTTCCGTTTGTTGACTTCTTCCCGGGCGTGATCGGAAAGACGGCGTGCGGCGCGACCTCACTCGCGCCGGTGGCGTCGGCGGCGGTGTCGTCGGTGGGAGCGCCGGCCAGCACGGTGTTTGCCGGTCCGGGGACATTGAGCGGGACCAACGGCGCCTATGTCGGCTGGTCGCTGAAGGTCCTGGCAAGCGGCGGGGCGGGCAATGCCGGCCAGACCCGGGTGGTTACCGGTTATGTCGGTGCCACACATATGCTCACGCTGAGTGCGGCGCTCCCGAGCAATATGGGAATAGGCGACACATTCTCGCTGACGAGTGTGTCGTGTGTGGAGTCGATCGACCTGTTCGATCTTGTGAGCACGCTGACGCGCGTTCGGACACGGACCGACATGACGACGGGCATTTCGACTACGCAGTCCGATATGATCCGCCTCCTGCAGGATTTCACAAGCGCATTCTTTGTGGAGCCCAAGCAGCCGCTCAGTTTTACACCGAGCGAGCTGTCTCCGCGCGTGACGAGCACGCAGACGAATACGACGGTTTCGGTGAGCGACGGATTCGGTGCGCCGGCCGCGGTGGAGGGGTGCGCAGAAGGAAACGCAAGTATAGCGTCGTGCAAATATCTCGTGGGCGCGGCGGCCCGCAAGGGCCAGCTGCCGGGGATCGATCCGGGCGGGGCGGCATCGGGCGGATCGTCATCCATGCAGGATGCCGTGATCACGGTAAGCCGGGGGACCGATCCGACGCAGAGTGCCCTCAATGCACTGCATTTCTCAGCATGGAACAGTGCGGGCAAGACGAAAAACGGAATGCTGTGGTACTACCTGTGGAATCCGCCGTTCTCGACGCCCGCAGGTGGTAACCGGCCGAATACCAGCGAACTGGCGGCACCGGCACGGGTTTCGTATACGATCGCGGCAGGGGACGTGCTGGAGTACGGAATCCTGATCCCGTCGACATCGCATGTGCGCCGGATGGGCGTGGAAGTGCTGTTTGCAGGGTTCAAAGGCGCGCTTTCAGGCACGTTTAATGCGTCAGGCAAAGACGGTGGCCTGCAGGCATCAACAGATCATTGTGAATACCAAACTCCGACGGCGCTGCCGAATACGGCGGATACGTACCTGAACCCGTTCAGTCCGGATAACCGCTCGCGGTTCTCGTCGATGTCGGATCGCGACCGGAGGTGTCTGGAGTATCTGACCCTGAGTTACGACAATAATAACGATCTCGCGGGGATCGGTATGCCGACCAATTTGGATCTTTCGGATGTGGCGGTGGATCAGTGGCTGATACGCCAGATCCCGTTAACGAATACCGGTGTCAGCCAGGTATCCCACTCGGGATTGACGATTGGCGAGACCCTCGCTCCGGCGGACACGATGAGCGGTGTGTATTTCGTGTTCGACGCGTCGACGGACCAGGTTCCCGGCCGCGCGGAAGCGTACCTGTCGTATGTCCGGATCATTAACGGCAACCAGGTGAAAGTTAATATCTACGACGGCTCGGCCACACGGCAGTCGGGCGTCGAGATCTGCGATACGACGGCGACGAGCTCTCCGAATGATACGGGATGCTATCCGAATGCAGCCGTATGGACGGGGCTGAACGAGCAGACAACGGCTTCCGCAGCTTTCGCGTCGGTAGTGGATGCGGAGTATATCCGTCACGGGGCGACAATCTGTCCGCTGGCAGATTGTCCGGTCGGAGCGAATATCTCGACGGCGGGAGCCCTGGGGAAGGTCGTCAACCGTTCGGCGGCGGGGGACCGGGTGGAAATCCAGGCAAACAATGCAAACGGACAGATCAAGTATCCGATCCGCCCGTCCGAAATGCCGATGTCTACCGACATCAACATGCAGATCCGGTGCGGCGACACGTCGTTCGTGGTCAATACGGGAACTTCGACGACGGTATTTACGGCGAACTATCTGGCGAACACGTACTACAGTTCAGGGAGCCTGGTCGGCCAGCTGATGCAGTTCACCTCGGGGGCGAACTCGGGGGCGGGGACACGGACCATCAGTGCATATAACCCGGCAACGAACCAGATTACCGTGTCGGCAGCGCTGACAGCAACGCCCGCAGCTGGCGACGCACTCCAGATTGTAGGCTTGCAGTGTCCGAACCAGACGGATCCGGTAAGCAATGATTACATGAGTCGCAGCGGCGATTCGGGTCCGTTCACGTTCGGCCTGACTACGCGGTACGCGGCGCGTCCGTGGCAGTGGAAAAATACGACGCCGACGGGAGAGAACCGTCCGGTATTCCGTATACCGGCGATCGATGATCCGGCGGTGGTGAACAATACTACGGCACCGGCCTCGGAGCCCAAGGAAGACGACGCGTTCAATCTGGACATGGCGATCTACGACCAGTACGGGAACCTCTTCACTTCGTATACCGATCCCGCCTCCCCGGCAGCGCCTCAGTCGCAGCCGATCAATGCGGAATACGGGATACTGATGCCGCGAATGCTGAAGGCAGAATATACGGGCTGGAACGGGATAGGCCGCTCTGAAGTGGCACAGACGGTGATAGCGACGGGCGACAACAAGAGTATCGGTTCGTACGTGTGGGCGCCCGGAGATTATCTCGAATATGAAATCTACTATCCGGGAGTGGATGGGAACCTGTCGACGAACGAAAACGGCAAACCCAACGCGCCGAGCGTAACGATCGACATGCAGTCGTATCTGCCGAAGGATGGATCGAACGATTTCCGCAGCCAGTCGATCTTCGGCATGTCGGCGGGGCCAGATGCCCAGTACGGCTACACGATGCAGCGGTTCTCCTGTAATGGGAATGCGGGTTGTACGTCCCCGGTAATCGATCACCGCACGATGGATCAGAACGGCGTGCCGGGTGCGCCGAAGATCCATTTCAATTCGGCCTCACCGGTGCAGCAGTGGGGCTCGACGTCTCCGCTGCCGCTGGGCGCGCTATCCCCGCAGCCGACTCAGAATTTCTATTTCCGTCGCATGCCGATTCCGCCCGGGATGGTGTTGAGTGCAAATGACTCGAATCCACGTGGCAACGACAACGTGGCGGATGCGGCGGCGGGCGGTAACGATCCGGCCATCGCGCGTGCAAGCCGCATGTTCCTGATGGCATGGCGCGGGACGACGGCGACGAACACCTGGAGCACGAGTGGTACGGTGCACTCCTACATCCGCAACATCCAGATTGGCAGCGGTAATACGGCGAAAAAGAAGGTCTGGGACGCGACGCAAGTTGTGCGCATTTCGGCGAGCCCCTGCAACGACTGGTCGGGCACACGGTTGCCGGCGGCACAGATATCGTACTGCCCTGCGAACGGACTGATTCTGGCGGCGCCATCCGGAGTGCTGGCAAACAGCCGGGCCCTCATCCTCGCGGACAGCGAATACACGGGGACGGCACCGAACTATAACAATGGTGTGTTGACGAATCCGGCTCCGACGACTCCCGGAACGACGGAACTGGTATTCAGTTCGACGGCGCCTGGTGTGGCGACGACGGTTGGAACGCGGGTGCGGGTGATCTCGAATGCGGACAAGGATCCGCAGCTCCTGTTCACCGCGGCACCGGCAGCTGTAGATTTCCGCGGTGGGGCCCTGATCCCTCTTCCGGACTGGAACGACGAGACCAACTGCAAGTTGGGACGCTCAAGCGCGAAGCAATCGTGCAAATTCGCTGACGACAGTCCGTCGACTACAGCATACGGAAGCACGACGATGCGGTACCTGGGTGCAGCCGACAGCGTCGTCGGTGCGAACGCGGCCGTAGGTGCGGCACGGTTCTGCACGAACGGGACTGCACGCTGTGCAGCGGCGACCGATTTCAGCGGGGACGTGAATGCGACGGCTGCGAAGGTGATTCTGAATCCACCCTATGTGGCGGGTTATACGGGCGGCCGTTACCGGGCAATTTATACAATGAGTCCTGCTTCCGGAGTGCACCAGGTGATGGTGCGCGTGCGGACGAATGCGGGCAATTCCTGTCGCAGCGTGGCGTGTGTAGTGAACAAGGTGGAGCCGTATGCAGAACTGGTACAGGCGTTCACCTGGAATGTGAATGCCATTCCGCCGCCGGCACCGTCGAAGATGGAGTTCGCCAATGATTATGCGTCGGCGACACTAGACCTTTTCCCGACAAGCTCGACGATCAACGACCTGGGCCTGCAGGCGCGCCGCAGCGGTGCGGCGGGAGCCGCGGTGGCGGTGAATGTCAATATCATCAACTCCGGGGCGGAATCGGTGTCCGTGAGCGGTTCCTCGATCACGGTGAACGTCCTCTACAGCCAGACGGGCACCTATGTGGCGAACCTGATCAACAACGATCCGGCGGCACAGGATCTGGTGTATGCGACGCTGGTGGGCACGAATGCGGCGATGTTCGGCGCGGCACCGGGACTTCCGCAGGTCGCGGGGCCGGTCCAGTTGAGCACGGCGGGAACGTCGTTCGCGACGAACCTGACGGCGGCCAACACGACCGACGCACCGCAGCTGATGAAGGTGAAGATTTATACTCAGTATGACCGCCCGACGGTGAACCGTGCGGTGGTTGATCCGTCCGGAGCGAATAACGGGATCCGGTTCACGGCGCGAAATTCCGGGGATGCGGGTACAGGCATTTCAGTGCGGATATCGACCACGAAATCCGACTGTGTGACCGCATTGTCTACGATCGATGTGGTGAACAAGCAGATCCTGATACCATGGGCGTTGGTGTCGGGTCAGACGGCGACGGCGATCATCAACATGATCAATAGTAATCCGGATGCCTCGGCACTGGTACTTGCGGAGAACAATCCTCCGGACACAGGCGTAGGGACCTGGGTGACGGCGCCGACCCTGCCTACGGGTTGCACCGCATACGGCGCCGTCCTCTCGCCGGTAAACGCAGGAACGGGGACTGGCGGCGGGGTTGCCCCGGGAGTGCCCGGTACGGAAACGACGCGGCGTCCGTGGACGAATCCGATCCCTGTGACGTTCCAGATCAAGAGCCCGAAGAACGCGATCCGCATGCGCGGCCTGCCGCAGATGCCGGGCGCCTACCTGGGACTCCGGATGAACTCGGGTATCGTGCGGCGTCCGGTGGTGTATTACGACAAGCTGGCAACTCCGGCGGACGAGCGGGATCAGCTGGCTGCGATCAACCTGTGTTCGGCCTGCGGGGCGACGGAGAATGGGGAGAATACCGACGGCGACAACATTGTGGTGCTTAACCAGCAGGCGGGCTTCCAGCCGGGCGACCGGATCCGGATTCTGCGGTATGCCGAAGCGACGACCTCGGCCGCAAGCACGGTGAACAAGGATTTCACGGCTCAGGTAACGGCGGTGACGATTGTTCCGGACTCGGGGGCGCCGGCAACGTACAGGGAGTGGCTGGAGCTCGGCGATATCCGTTACCTGTCGCAGCAGTGCGATATGACGAGCGTGACGGACAATAACTCGGTACCGGGGATCGTGACCTGCACGGGCACGGCTGTAGACGTCAGTGGCGAGCAAATCGTGTATGTAAACCCGAATACGGGTAACGACGACAAGTTCTGCTTCGTGAACGGGGCGAACGGCGGCGGGACCTATCCCAAGGCGACGAACTCGTGCCAGTTCGATTACTCAACCTCTTCGGGCAATTTTGCAGACGACGTGTATCTTAACTGTTCGTCCGGAAACTTCGATCGCGGTCCCGACGGCGCCTGGAACCATGTGGTACTGTATACTTCGATTGCGGCTGACGGGACGAACTCCGACCGGTACCGGACCTGCATGCGGAACAACTACTGGCCCGTGTCGACACCGGGGGACCTGAATACGGGTCTGAATGCCGTCGGTTACTGGAATCCGAGCGCGGCTGGCAACAACGGAGCCAGTAACGTGGACGAGACCGGGTATTCGACCCAGATCGGCGCTGCGCGATTGGACTACGCCGACAACGGTTCGGGTATCACCGGGGCGGGTAACAAGCAGCACTACAATTTTACGATTGCACTGGTAAACCTGACACTGGACGCGGACTACAACCTGGTGCCGGGATTCATCAACCAGGACATCATGGTACCGAGCCGTCCGGGCGGACAGCAGCCGCTGGTGGGCCGTATGGGTGCGGACTTCTCGGGTATGATGCTCACGAACCTGAACGTGGACGGCTGGTTCCCCGGCGACAGTACGAACAACCATACGGTGGCGACATACCTGAGAACAGGGATTACCGACTATTCGGCGATGATTTGGGTGAATCCTTACAACTCCCAGATCTGCCAGTCCCTGGTGGGCGGTGGGGTCAGCGGAGTATGCGAGCCGTCGCCGACGGGTATTGTACGAGACAACGTAATCATGGGGGTCGGAGGTCCGGACGCAAACGTGCGGACGAGCGACATCGTTCCGTGGTTCACAAACCCGGCGAGGATCGATCTGTTCGCTCGGCGAGTGATCGGTATCCCGAGGCGTCCGCTGTGGGCTGGCGGGTTCAACAATGTGCATACGCGTATCGTCCGGCAGGGCGACGGCACAAGTCCTGCTTACCTCAAGGCAAGTTTCAGCGGGGCAACGGCCGCCCAGAACGTGTGGTCCCGGACGGGCATGTTCCTGGCCATGTCGGAGCGCTCGGGTGAGACCGGCGGTACGAACTGGCGCGAATATTACACAAGTTATCTCGCCGCCAATTCGGTTGACGAGAAGATGACGATTGCCGCCAAATCACTCGGCAATACGGTCCCGCTGTCGCTGCCGATCTACTTCAAGGATGTCTTCTACGATGGAGATTCGGTGCTACCGTCGCATATGGTGTCGAACTACACCTACTACAACTCGTCGGGAACGGCGGGCG
>CAZMGV010000034.1:0-15580 GCA_964565925.1 uncultured bacterium | reverse complement strand
ACAGTGCGCTGGTTGTCGCCGCTCAACATGACGACCTTTTGTAATCCGGCGTTATGCAGAGAACGGATGGCATCCGCGGCATTCGGACGGATGGTGTCCCCGATGGCAAGAACGGCGAGAATATCACCCGTGCAATTATCATGTGGCTTGTGTCCGACCACGACAACAGACTGTGCTTCTGATTCAATCTCCGCCAGCGTCTTCTCCAGCGCGTCCGAACACACCGCAAGTTCGTGAGCGAAGCGGTGGTTTCCTACAAAATAGTGATGTCCATCGATCTCCCCCTCCGCACCTCTGCCATTTCGAGACTGGTAATTATCGCAGCGCGAGAACTCGATGTTCTGCTCCCGTGCATAAGCAGCGATTGCCTGGGCAATCGGATGGTCCGAGTGAGCATCAATGGACGCTGCCACCCGGATCATTTCTCCGGTAGATTTCGAGTTGAAAAGGATCACTTTCGTCACGCGCGGGTGGCCTTCGGTAATCGTGCCGGTCTTATCGACTGCCAGGACACGCAGCTTCCCGATGGCCTCCAGGAACGTGCCCCCTTTAATTAGCACACCGCGCCTGGCCATCGCGGTCAAACCGGAGACCACTGACACTGGTGTTGATATGACGAGCGCACAGGGACACGCGACGACAAGCATGACCAGCGCACGATAAGTCCACACATGCCATGGGGCATGGAACATCAATGGAGGAACTAGCCATACCAGCAGAGCGAATAAGAAAACCGCAGGCGTGTATATCCGGGCGAATTTATCGACGAATTTCTGTGAAGGTGATTTTTGTGATTGCGCTTCTTCAACGAGTCGGATGATCCGTGAAAGCGTCGTGTCGGAATATGCTTTTGTTACGCGCACTTCCAACGAACCCTCGCCGTTGATCGTCCCTGCAAACACCGGATCGCCAGGCCCCTTTTCAACCGGCATGGATTCACCGGTGATTGGAGCCTGGTTGACGGCGGACGCTCCGCGAATGACTTCTCCGTCCAGCGGCAATCTAGCCCCTGATTTTATCGCTATGATATTCCCAATCCGTACCTGCTCGACGGGCACTTCTCGGAAGGTATTTCCTTCTTGTAGCCACGCGGTTTCCGGAGATATATCCAAGAGCGCCTGTATCGCCCGGCGCGCCCGGGATACACTGTAGGATTCGAGGAGTTCAGATAGCGCAAACAGGAATACGACCGTTGCGCCTTCGTTCCATTCGCCGATAGCCGCGGCACCGATCACGGCGACTGTCATCAGGACGTTCATGTCGAGTGAGTAGCGGCGTAGCGCGGCTAAAAACTTCGGGAAGATAAACCAGCCACCCGCGACGATGGCGCAAGCGAAAATGACAATATTAAGTTTCGGCGGAACAGCGCCGATCCAGCGAAGCACAAGCCCGAGAAAAGTCAGCCCGCCCGAGCAGATCGTCGCAACCAGACGCGACTGCTGTTGACCGCCCTTGGCGTAGTCAGCTTCCGGTTCGTCTGGCGATGCCGTTAGACCTTCCTTCGCGATGGCCTGGATCAGTAGGGAGACTGGCACCGCCTGCTCGTGAGCGATGGTCACTTTCCCTCCCATAAGATTTACCCGAACCTCGCGGATCCCGCCGATCGCTTTTAGCGCTCGCTCGACAGCTACCACCTCGTCAGCGCAATCCATTCCAGACACCCGCAGCGTGGTCGCCTTGTCATTCATGTTCTGAGCCTCTCGCTTTCCAATTGAGGTTGTTCAAATTCGCTCTGCCTGCAATCTGGATTTTCAGCCTGCTTCTTGCTCCTGACGGCCCAATATGGTGCACGGCACCGGAGCACCATCAGCGTCGAGCTGACTATTCCGCTAATCCATCAATCTGAAATTCGATCTGTTCCTGTTTTATTTGAAAATGCTCCCGTCACCGCTGGAGAATCTCCAGTTCCATTGAAGGGTGAATACTTTGTCATTTTCCGGATTATAGTACGGACCGCGGCGAAACCGGGCAAAAGGCATCCCTATCATCGGATTGATAAAATGAGCCGCTATCTTTTTTAGTGTCGAATCGGATCTCGCCCACTCGACTGACGTCTCGTCCATCAATATTCCTAATGGAACGCCAAAGCCCGGGGTTGCAATAATATCGACCCCCGAGGGCGGCTCATACACCGCTTCGATCAGGAATTCGTGGACGGCGGACACAAGGAACGAGCCGACCCCGGAAGCGACTCGCGAATATCCCCGGTCCCGGTAGTACATATAATACAGCGCCCCGACGTACGGATGGAGGACGAAATTGGTATAAAACCGGTTGCCATCGGGTATGGGAGGGACTTGGCTCACGTTGTGCGGCCACAGTTGGTAACCACCCTTCAGGAGTCCACGCGCCGATGTGACATTCAACGCGCGCTTGAAACCCATCAGCATGCCGGAGAGGAGCATTGTGTCGACGGCGAAATCTAAACCATTGCGGCTAGGCGGCTCCAAGGCGTCCCGGGGGATCGGCGGCCCTTGTGCTGCCTGCTGATATGCGATCAGACGTAGCTCCTCCGAGGTAATCGTTTTCGGATGGTTCATGGCGGGCATTACGGGAGCTAACTGATCATTTTCAAGGATAAATGCCTGCTTCTCCGGGCTGGACGGTCCCGGCGACAATGTCTGAACATCGTCCTCGGAGTACACCCGCGCGTCGAGCGGGAAGGAAAATCCGATTCCCAGCGTCGATATCTGGTTTGAGTCGAGCCGATCGACACTGAAGGTATGATAATATCCCGCTTCGAAGTAGAACCTGGCATAGGACGCATCAAAAAGGGTGACACCCGCGCCACCAGAAATAGAAGGTGCGAAGACCGTTGCCTTGGCATCCGGCACGAAAACCCGCGGTTGATCGGGTAAATAGTATGCGTCATTGAATTGGGTTACTCCCGCCCCGAAAAAGGCGAAGAGACGGCGCTCGGGGTCGAAATCGTATAAATAAAAGCGATTACGAATGTGATAAAAGGAGTTTGAGCTGACGCGGGTTCCAGAATTGGGCGGGTTAGCCATTCCCGAAGTGATCTTGCCTTGCGCGTTTTTGATCCCGACAGATGCTGAAAAATTGAATTCAACTGACCAGTCTGGAGTCATGAACCGACCGATGCCGGCATTGGCGCTATAGACGGCATCCACTTCCGGTGTCCCGCCGCCGAAGCCTGACCCCGGCGACTGTCGGGTGAGATACCGCCCCCGCCAGAAGCCTCCACCCAATTGCCCGAAGAGGAACCAACCCCGGTCAAACCGGAGCCCATTACGTCGTTCCGCGTCAGACAGCTCTCGTGAGTCGACCCAAATACGGCCGGCCCCTTCAGACGTCGATCCGCCGGAGATTGAAGCGGATTCCGTTTCGATTATCTGAGCTTTACCGTTTTCCGGTGTCGCGGTTTGTTTTGCAGGGAGTTCGGAAGGCACCACTTCCCCGGCGCTGAGCCGGGACGAAAGCGGCGACATGGTTACCATTGCACACGCCAGCACCTTTACTTTCATATCCTTTGAAAATGGCCTCGGCTTAAATCTGACTAGGATGATTATTTGCCCAATCTTATGGGTCGCCATAATCTTACTGTTCCTTCAGCGGCTTTCCCGCAACAATCAGGGTCAAGACCGGCAGCACCACCAGCGTCAGCAGCGTCGAACTGACAATTCCGCCAATAACAACCGTCGCGAGCGGCCGCTGGACCTCGGCTCCCGCTCCGTGGGAGAGCGCCATAGGGACGAACCCCAGCGAAGCAACAAGTGCGGTCATCAGGACTGGCCGCAGGCGGGATAATGCACCTTCCGTGACAGCAAGTTCGAGCGTTTTTCCGTTGGCTTCGAGCTGGCGGATAAATGTGACCAGAACGAGCCCGTTCAGCACGGCGACTCCCGAAAGAGCGATGAACCCCACTCCCGCCGAAATCGAAAGGGGAATATTTCTCATCCAGAGGGCGAGCACGCCGCCCGTCAGAGCTAGCGGCACGCCGCTGAACACAAGCAGTGCGTCTTTCACCTGGCCGAAGGTCAGATAGAGCAGGAGAAATATCAGGAAGAGCGCCAGCGGTACGACAACCTCAAGTCTTTTGGACGCGGAGAGAAGATTTTCAAACTGGCCGCCCCAGCCCAGCCAATAACCGGAAGGCAACCGGATCCGGTCCCGTACGGCCTGCTGGGCTTCTTCAACAAAACCGCCCAGATCGCGCCCCCGGACATTGGCGGTGACAACGATCCGCCGCTTGCCATTCTCCCGGCTGATCTGGTTGGGACCGAGGACCGTCTCGACGGTTGCGACCTGTGAAAGCGGTACGAACCGGTTACGGAGACTTTCGGCGAACCGCCGGTTTGAACCGCCGGACGCAACCGGAACGGCGATTGGCAGACGGGATACGGCTGCCAGATCACCGCGAATCGTTTCCGGGAGCCTGACGACCAGCGGGAAACGGCGGTCGCCTTCAAAGATGAGACCTGCCTCGGCGCCGCCAATTGCCGCCCGGACAAGTTCCTGTACGTCAGTAATATTTAGACCGAACCGGGAAAGCTCGCGGCGGTTCGGGCTGACAGTTACAAAAGGCAGCCCCGATACCTGTTCTGTTTTCACATCCGCCGCTCCGGGAATGGTCTTGAGCAGCCGGGCTACCGTATCGCCATGGTCCCTGAGCGTGTCGAGATCGTCGCCATATATTTTGACCGCCACATCGCTTCTGACCCCGGAGATCAATTCGTTGAAACGCATCTGAATCGGCTGGGCAAATTCGTAATTATTGCCAGGAAGGGTTCCGGCAACTCTCTCTATCTCACTGACCAGTTCACCTTTAGCTTTACGGGGGTCAGGCCACAGTTCCCTGGGTTTGAGAATGATAAAGCCATCGGCCACGTTCGGCGGCATCGGATCGGTGGCGATTTCGGCGGTGCCGATCTTTGAAAACACCCGTTCGACTTCCGGTAGACGAAGAATCTGTTCCTCGACCAGAAACTGCATATTTACAGACTGCTCCAGCCCGGTCCCAGGGATTCGTATGGGTTGGATCGTAAGGTCGCCTTCGTCCAGAGAAGGAACGAATTCGGTGCCGAGTCCGGATCCGAGCCAGACGCTTCCAAAAATCATTGAGAACGCGCCGACAAGGACGGTCTTCCGGTGAGAGACTGCCCAACCAAGCACCGGTTCATAGATTCGCCTAGCGATGCTGACGATACGGTTTTCTTTCTCGGAGACGGGACCATTCAGGAAGACGGCGATGGCCGCAGGAACAAAAGTCACTGAAAGCGCCATTGCGCCCGCAAGAGCCATGATCACAGTGATAGCCATCGGCGTGAACATCTTGCCTTCGATTCCAGTCAGCGTGAGGATAGGCAGGTAAACGATCATGATGATCAGTTCGCCGAACATGGTTGCCTGGCGGACTTCCTTTGACGCCTCGAAGACGATCTTCAACCGCTCTTCGAGTGCGAGCGGCCGCCCGTGATGCGCCTGTTCTTCGGCCAGCCTGCGGATGCAGTTCTCAACGATAATCACGGCTCCGTCCACGATGATGCCGAAGTCGAGCGCCCCAAGACTCATCAGGTTCGCGCTGACTCCCGTTTTCACCATGCCGGCAGCGGTCGCCAGCATGGAAAGCGGAATCACCAAGGCGGCGATGAGCGCCGCACGGAAGTTGCCGAGAAACAGGAACAGGATGACGATTACCAGAAGCGCGCCTTCGGTCAGGTTTTTCTCGACTGTGGCGATGGTCCGGTCCACGAGCGCGGTACGGTCGTACACCGGCACGGCGCTGACACCCGGCGGAAGCGACCTGTTGATATCATGCAGTTTCCCGGCCACCGCACGCGCTACCGTCCGGCTATTTTCCCCGATCAGCATGAAGGCCGTGCCGATGACTACTTCGCGGCCGTTTTCAGTCGCCGCTCCTGTTCTGAGTTCCCGTCCGAATTCGATTTGCCCGACATCTAGTACGCGAACGGGAATTCCCCGCCGACTCCCGATGACTGTTTCAGAAATCTCCTCCACGGTTTCAAGGCGGCCAGGGATACGAATGAGCCGTTGCTCGCCGTTTTGTTCGATATAACCCGCTCCGGCGCTGGAGTTGTTCCGCTCCAACGCTTCGGTGACATCGTGGAGACTGAAACCGTATGCGGCGAGACGGTCAGGGTCGGGCGTGACGTGGTACTGCTTCTCGTAGCCGCCGATAGAATTGACCTCGTTGACACCCGGGACCATGCGCAGCTGCGGCTTTACTATCCAGTCCTGAATCGTCCGCAAATCGGCAAGCGTATATGGCAGACCATCCGGTTTGCGTGAGGCCTCATCCGCCTCGACCGTCCACATGAAGATTTCGCCGAGCCCCGTGGCGATTGGTCCCATCTCCGGCGTCAATCCGCCCGGGAGCAGTTGCCGCACGGACTGGAGCCTCTCGGCGACAAGCTGGCGGGCAAAGTAAATATTCGTGCCGTCAGCAAAAACGACGGTGACCTGGGAAAGCCCATAGCGGGATAAAGACCAGGTGTGCTCCAGATGGGGCAAGCCGGAGATCGCTCTTTCGATAACGGCCGTGATCTGCTGTTCGGCTTCCACCGGCGTATAGCCAGGAGCCACCGTATTGATCTGGACCTGGACATTGGTGATGTCAGGAACAGCGTCAACAGGTAGCTGCGAAAGATAATAAACACCGACCGCCGCGAAGGCCGCTGTTGCAAATAGGATCAGCCACCGCCGGCCGATGGAAACAGAAAGTAGTTTTTCCAGCATGATAATCTCCGGTTATTCGTCGTGTTCGGCTTCGGATTTGAGAATGTCGGCTTTCAGGACAAACGAGCCCTCGGACACGTATTCCATGCCCGGCTCCAGCCCGCCGGTGATCTCCGTCCATTCCCCGTCTGACGCCCCGGTTTCCACCGGAGCGGCTTCGTAATGGTCACCGGATTTCCGGAACACCACGGTCCCGTCACGGAAGGACTGGAGGGCCGCGGACTTCACCGCAAGCGGGACCTTGCGAATGCCTGTGGTCAGAGTCGCATCCACATAGAGTCCCGGCCGCCACTGGCCTTTCGGGTTCGGAACAGTGGATCGTGCGATTCCCGACTGCGTGTCTTCGTCCACCGTGGGAGAGACATAGTTCAGGCGGACATCTGTGGAAGCGGAGTTACCCGGCAGTTGAACCGTAAGCGCCTGTCCCGGTTTCAGCCTGGCCAGATCCCGGCCGGGAACCGCCAGTTCCACCCACACCTCACGCAGATCGGATACCGTGAATATCAGCCGGTCGGTCGGGACGAATTCACCGATGGCTGCGTCGCGGGCGATAACCGTTCCGGAAATGCCGCTGCGGACTTCATAGCCGGAGAGACTTTCATTGCTCTCGACTACGGCCAGCACATCGTCTTTTCTGACCGGATCTCCGATGTTTTTCAGGACTTTCCGGACAATCCCCGCGTAGCGGGGATTCATGTGCGCGACTCGCTCCCTGTCCGGAACGATCTGTCCCCGCAGCCGGACCGTTTCCCGGAGTTCCCCCGGTCCGGCCTTGGCGGTCCGGATACCCGATTTTTCCGCGATACCGGGAGGAATTTCAGTTTGTTCTGTGCGGTTTTCGCCGTGTTCCTGTTCATGCTGGCTCACAGGTTCGGCATCGCGGGGCTCCTTCCGGCTTTTGCAGGCCGGGATCGAAAACAGAACAAAAGTCAGCAGACAAGCGGACCGGATTTTCATGGCTGTATTTCTCCAGTGGCGACGAAAGTGATGGATTCAGGATAAAGCGGCTCGGCGGTCAGGCTTTCGATCACAGCCGCCGCCTGGTGAAATCCCACAAGTGCGTCGTGGTAGCGTTCCAGCAGCTCGTAGAGCCGCCGCTCGACATCAGTGACGTCGATCAGCCCGAAGCGTCCGCGGCGGTATCCGTCCAGCAGGAGATCAAGCGCCTCCCGGGTCTTAGGCAACAGTTCATCCCTGAGCGCTACGGCTTCCTCGTGATGGACCTGTAGATTCGCATAGGCGTTAATGAGATCGCCGGTGAGACGCTTTCGCATCCGCGACTGCTCCTGGGGGATCCTTTCCAGCCGTTCACCGGCTTCCCGCACGGCACCCTGGTTCCGGTTGAATACCGGGATTGGAATCCATATTCCTGCAACCGCCGCGTGATCGTTGGATGCGTTCAGCCGCCGGTATCCCGCCTCAAGCCGGAAGTCAGGCAAAGCCTGGCTTCGTTCCAGATCGCGTTTCTTTTCCCTCGCGTCCCGTTCCTTTTCCCAGATCGGGTCGACACTGACGGTACCCAGACGGGCGATGAGGGGTTCCAGTCCGGGAAGTGCATCCGGCAGTTTCGAAATCGGCGCCACCGGAAGGCCTGTATCTGTCTGGCCGTCGCTCCAGAAAAGAGCCAGGCGGTGCCGGCTCGCCTCCAGATCCAGTTCGCCCTTCCGGAGCTGCACACGAGCGTCCCGTAGAACGGTTTCCGCCCGAAGTTCCTCGGCGGCCGGGGCGGCACCGGCCCGGACTCGTTCGGTTGCCGCCCGCGCGAACTTTTCCACCAGCAGTACGGTCTGCCCGGAGTGTTCGACATGTTCTCCGTGCCCCAGGACTTCCACAAAGGTTTCGATGAGATTCGCCGCAATCGCCCGTTTACGGAGCAGAATTTCTGCCTTCAGCCGTTCCTGTTCCGCTTCCACCGAACCGGAAGCGAGACTGAGGCGGCGGGTCATGGGGAGCGACTGGCTGACGGCGATGGTGGTTTCCGCCCCTTTCATGCCGCTCACGGTGCCGGTACCAAGGATATTCTCCGCCATGACCGACAGTTCGGGATTGGCGAGCCGCCCTGCCTGCTCCCGTCGCGCTTCCAGAACCCGGAGTTCCGAGGCCATGGCGGCCAGTTCCGGATCGGCGGCTTCGGTCCGCCGCCAGGCCTCTTCGATGGTCAGCCCTGGAGCCGAAGTCCGGCTCGCCGGTTCGGCAGCCAGCACGGGCGTAGTTATAAGCGCGGCGGCAATCGCCAGCAGGATTGTATTCATAGTGATTCACCTCTGAAAGCGCCGCATGACGGCGCAAAACATACAGACAGCAGCCGTGAACCCAGACGGTTTCACGGCGAAACTTCAGATGTGGACGGAGTTACGTACGAAGAATGACGGAGGAAAGACGGGACGATGCGAAGAAATTGATCGGAATTTGTGGCCGGGACGTATGCTTCGGCATCTGCACAGGCATTGCGAGAGCCGGAAGCATCAGCGGAAAGAGGGCTATACTGTGGCCAACGATGAATTCCGGGCGGCCTTTTGCATCCGCCTGGCCAATAGAGGTACCCGCATCGACGCAAGAACTCGACCCTAAGCCACAGCGTTCCCTAGAGGTATTGTCCAGCTTTATCTGTTCCGACCGGGCAATCACATCAAAACAGCGGCCGTCGAGACCAGCTTCCACATGGACGGAACCGTCCGGCTCCCAGCACACGGCGATCCCGGGAGACAGTGTCAGAACCGGAGCAGCAATCAAGATTGTGATCAGAAATATTTTTAATGATCGAAGCACGCGGGCATTATGATGATGGGGGTTAGTAGAAATCAAGAACCCTTGGGTCAGCTAGTGGCTCAATTTGAATTTCGCCCCGCTCTGCCGCGCCAGTGCAGCTTGATCCCATGCCTTCCCTGTCTGTCATGAACTGTTCCCGGTTCGCTGCTCGGATTTTCTCCCGTTCATTTTCAACTCAACGCCCGCATCTGAAATCCTGATTTTGGCCCCGGCTGGATTCAGACGACATAGGAATTCCCATTCTGTTCTCTGAATTCCTTTCACGATTATTCCGGATTGGGTTTTCGCGGAGTACGGGTGGGAGCCGAGCATTAAATATCTATATGAGGGCAGCTCGACGTCGAAGCTGGTCCTATGAAATATGGCAGGATAAACTATTTTTCGCAGAAATTGTCCGTTTGCATTGATATTAAAGTGACTGGAGAAAATGACGATGGCCGAGCAGCCGAATTATATCCATGCTCTTCGTTTTGGATGGCTCAACCGTCTTTACGACCCGGTAGTTCGTTGGACAACAAAATAAGAAAAATTCAAAAAATTACTTGTTGGACAGGTGGCCGCCGGCAAGGGGACGGTGCTGGATCTCGGTTGTGGCACCGGCACGCTTGCCGTCTTGTTGAAGCAAGAGTTTCCCGAGGCTGAGGTCGTCGGTTTGGATGGCGACCAAGGCATCCTCGCAATTGCGCGCGAAAAGATTGAGAAGGCTGGAGTCAAAATCCCACTCTATCACGCCCTTGCCGACAACCCTCCGTTTGCAGATGGCTCATTTGATAGGATCGTTTCCAGCCTGATGTTTCATCACATGGATAAAGAGACCAAGAGGCACGTTTTGTCTAAGATCCGAAAGCTGCTGAAGGCGGGCGGAGAACTACACATTGCTGACTGGGGACGTGCACAGAATCCATTAATGCGCGTCGCATTTTTGGGAATCCAACTTTTAGATGGATTTAAAACAACCCGTGATAATGTTCAGGGCAGACTCATCGAAATGATGGAGGCGGCCGGGTTCGAGAACGTGAAGGAAACACATCGGGAAATGACGATATTCGGGACGTTGTCGCTATATCGCGCGTGGAAGCCGTAGGGCGCATCGCCATGCTGGCAATCCCGATCAAGCTAGGACTTGTCCGGATGGCGATCGACCATTAGAAGCGCAATTTACTCCTGTGACAGGCTAGAGGCGACATTCGAAGTCGTCGTTGCTCTTGGACGGGGATCGAGAATGTGGCTCTTGGATCGGGGGACTGGATGCCATTTGATCCGCAGGCGCCGCGTTGAGGTGGCAGCACGCCCAAGCGGAACAGGAAAGTCAAAAAAAGGAGAAGGGTCCTTTTGGGAGAAGCTGTTTAGACGGTTCTTATCTCATTCAATATCGAATTACGTGCATCCTCCAGCAATTTCGTGACCGAAGCATAATCGGTGCTCGTCGGTAAAAGCGGCGGAAGCACCGTCAGTTTTACTTTGCCAGGATTATGTCCGTAACCGCGGCCGAATGGGCCGGGCCTAGAGGCGGGATACTGTTCTACGACGGCTACCGGAACGACCGGGACATGGCAGGCGGCGGCGGCTTCAAATGCTCCGCGGCGGAAATCGCCGAGCTTTCCATCGGTGGGGCGTTTCCCTTCCGGGTACATGAGTATCGAAGTGCCCCGGGCGAACACCGGCCGGCACATGTCGATCAGATCGGTGGTCGAAGCGCGGGGCGGGAGGAAAAGCTGACCGGTCTTCGCCGACATAGTTCCGCCCAAGGGGAAATTTCTCAGATCGGCACGGATGACCGCCCGCCAGTCGAGCCTGACGAACTGGGTGAAGAGGTACCAGTCCCATTCGCTTCCATGATTGGAGACATACATGCAGGGTGTCCCCGGATTGACATGATGGAGCCCACGGACTTCGGCCCTAATCCCGCAGCCACGCAGGATTCCGCCCGACCAGTGTAGGCTCAAATGCTCGTACCCCCATTCGGGAGTTTTTCCTGCTGCAAAGAATGTGCTCGCCACGCCAGCGACGACTCCAGTGACTCCTGCAATGACCGAAAGCCGATGAAGTGTCCGCAGGGTTTCCATCGGCGAACTCATGGTAATTGCTCCAGCCTGACCGCCCAGCGGGAGGGCGGGCGGTTTAGCGACTTCGCAAGGGATGCGACAAACACTGGAGATTTAACCATTTCATACCAGTCCGCGCCACCTAGCACGGCAACTCTCTGTCCCAGCGAAATCATTTCCTTACCCCCAGTCGCTTCATGCCAGGTTTTGTCTATGTTGTCGACTCGGTACCCAATGACGGCACCGGCCTCTCCCCGCTGTGTGTACAGCCGAGGATTTAGGCTGACGGCATTTCCATTCAATTCGAGCCAGTGAAGGAAAACACCGGAAGGATTGGCAAGGACAATCCATTCGTAAAATGCGCCGGATCTGATGTCGGTCAAAGGTTGAAGCGCGATAGAACCGGGAAGGAGGATTTCCGTATTGGCGGAGACTTCAAAACCGTTACGCAATGAAATTCCAGAGCCCAGACTCATGACGATGCTCGGGACGGCAAGATCAATGTCCTGTAGTAGCAGATTGTCGCAGATCAAAAGTTTCTGTTCGTGAGGATCAACATATCTGATAAGTGCACGGACCGATGCTTCGGAACGTCGAAGTGCGCAGGATTTCCCGCTCTGGAACGATTTCGCAACCCATCTGAAATCCTTTTCCGTCCGTCCGGTTCGCAAGATACCGAAGATGAGCGCGTCAAACCGAAGCCGGAGTGCATTCACAAGGTTCACATTCGTGTCCGGCAGGCAAAAATTCGTGAAAAAGCCGGAAGCATCCGGGAACTCCACTTCCATGTAAGGTCCTCGAAACGAACCTGCGCTCATCCGAAGGGTTCCAGTCACCGGATGTTCAGTCTTTACGAGAAAGCCTTCGCGGTGTTCAGATTCGTCGTCGCTCCGCACGCTGACGCGCCAGCGAGCACCACCCGGGATATCTGTACCGGCAGGACCCAAGCGGCCCGCTCGAAAGTGGAGATCACGCCGGTCGTTCGCCCCGCCGTCAAAAGTGTCGATGACCGCATCAATCCATTCGTTTCCCTTGCGGGTTCGAAGCGCCCACGGACCCGGATCGGATATCTCGACCGAGACGTGATCGAAGATCCGGGTCCGGGTAAGTTCTATAGGATTGGCGGTCATGGTGGGTCCATTTGTGGCAGCGGTGAACAGGTAGGCAAGTATCAGAAGGCCCACAACACACCCCGCCGCCGGAATTCCGGCTCAATAATGAAGTAGTGCAACGTCACGCCCAGTGCCGCGCCGGCGATACCATCTACAAGATAATGGCGCTTGAGTAGCAGCGTGCTCGCATATATTGCGGCCCAGATGACGGCCGAGAGCACAGATACTTTTAACGATACCTTAAAGAGCGACAGGCACGCGAGCGTCGTCATAGCGACATGGAGTGACGGGAATGCATTCCATCCCATGTCGTTTAACCATGGGAGCCGGGGCAACAGAAACGAATCAATCGTGCCTGAGACGAGTGGAGGAATACACCTGACGGGAACCAGCAAGAACAGAGTGAAGGAAATCGCCATTGCCAACAAATAAGCCGCTACTCCGCGCCGCATGTAACTGGGTTGCGGGAACGGAAATACTGGGGCGAAAATGATCACGTATCCTAAACTATAAGGTATTGCAGCCCAGCCTACATATGGGATCGCCGCGTCGATGCCAATCGACAGATCATAGCCCCGGCGGTCTCCCAGAATCCTGGGGATACCGAGATAGCCAACCGCAAAAACGGTTCCGACTAGCAAGCTCCAGATTAGAAATTCCCAAAAACTCGCGCGATATTCCCGGTGGAGTCCTGAATATCGCATCATGACGGAGCCCGTGCCCGGATAAATTTCACTATATCGAGAACAAGGTTCTCGTCGACGAGTTCGGTGAACCCGGCAAGTTTCACATTCTGTACCGTATCCCGGTTGATATGAGCCCCCCAGAAATGAAACGGGATAGGATCAATAAGATTCATCAATCGTCCGATCACCGGACGGTGTGATAAGACATGTTCCATCATGAGTAGTCGCCCGCCGGGATTAAGCACCCGGCGGATCTCCAGGAGACCAAGGACTGGATCTGGTACCGAGCAGAAGACGCAAGCTGTTACTACCGTGTCAAATGAATGATCGGGAAACGGAAGCGCCTGCACATCGGCTACAATAAGTTCTGGAGTTATGCCTAAACGTGCCGCTCGCTTTTGCGCCCGTTCCAGCATTCGCGGCGAAAGATCAATGCCGGTAATATCTATACCTTTGGGATAGAAAGGCATGTTCTTCCCGGTGCCAATCCCCACCTCAAGAACCCGGCCTTCGGTTATCCAGGACCAGAGCTGCGCACGCCACGGCCGTGCGAACAGCTCCATCCCGGCCTCAAAAAAATCATAAAATCTGGCTACTCGGTCATACCGCCGCCGCGTTAGCGAAGTGGCGTCTTTTGATGATGCAGTTCTTGGATTGGATATCGCCGGAGGTGTTTGGTCCATGGTGGTGCTCCTTGTCCCAGGACGGCCTGTAGATATTATCTCTCGTCCGTGCAGCCATAAATCGCATTCATTCCACAAGAATGATTCCGCTGACCATTTTCCCTAATGCACAGCCGTATCTGACTTCGCCGCTCTTTGTCGGGGTTAAGGTTACGGTGACCGGCGTGTTCAGAGGTAATTTTGCGTTGATGCCGTAATCATCGATCACGATCGACGTCGCGCAGGTGCGGTCACTCTTGCGAGTAATGATGAGGTTCACAGCCTCGCCCTTCTTGACGCTAACGCGGTTGGGTTCAAACCCTTTGTCGGTAACTGTCATTTCGACAGTAACGCCTGTTTTGGGCTGCGCCTCGGCATGCAATGCCGATCGAGTGCTAAAGACAACTCCTATTGCTGCAACGATGATTAACGTTTTTGCCGGCACGACTATTTCTCCTTTTGTTGTTGGTAAAATTATCAGATCAACCAAGCGAATGATTGCGTTGCAACTCCTTCGCCGGGGCTATCTGCGAACTTCAGCGAGCGAGTCCATGGAACCGCATGATCTGGTCCCGCTCCATCGCCCATTTTTTAGGAAAGGACTCAATGCACATTGCACAACACTGGTTGAACACCAGCGTTTTTCCCCTGAACTTCTCGATTGGCCCATCGTAACGGACACGACTGACAAATCTCCCCAATGTGTGAGGATCGAGCGGCGAGCCGCTGACGGCACAGATGTGGTTATTAACAAAAACGACATCCCCATCGGCTCGATAAGAAGCGAGTTCGCCAGCAGCTTCGCTCGTTTGTGCCTGCGACGGCATCATTGACGCCGGACTCTCGGGCTGAGCGTCGGTCCGGCGATTTTCGCGGAACGATTCTGCGGACACCGACGGGTCCATTCGACTGCCGGATGAGCGGTTGTTCTGACAAGCGATCGGAGTAAAGGCTACCGCCAAGGCAACCATTACCCCACCTGAAGAGCTGGCGTTCATAATTAAATCCTCCGGCGCCCATGCGCCTGGTTAACGGTGTTTCGCCATGGCTTGAGGTCACATCCCGCAATCCATGGAATTGATTTGGGCCATCATGTCATCCATCGCATCCTGCATCGCCGGCATAGCTCCCGACATATTGGCTTGATGCTGGATTTCCTCGGCCTGCGCATTGCCGATGTCGGCGGCGGCACTAATGGCTCCCCGGTGGCGCTCGCATTCAGTCGCGAACGCTTCCAGCACGGCCGCCAGGGCCAGGGTATCGATAGCAGTTCCGGAACCCATATGCTGACACATCACCGGCATCATCCCCATCATTCCGGACATACTGCCCATGTGAACTGAAGTCGCGCCATCGTGTCTGTTTTCTTCGGTCATGACGGCAGGAAGGTTTGCGGCTGCTGTGATCCCGGCAGCGTGAGCGTCCAGTTCGTTCTCCAGGTCCGCAGCATGTCCATACAGGCTGGTCATCATTTGTTTGCCATTCGCGTCCATACCACCATGCCCGCCACCGCAGGCCGTTAGCGTCATCACTGCCGGGAACATGACAAAAGCAGCCGGGGTAATATGGATTAGTTGTTTGAGACTATG
>CAZMGV010000033.1:0-17079 GCA_964565925.1 uncultured bacterium | reverse complement strand
TTTTTTTTCGCTTTTTATCGCCATGTTTTGCTTTCGGTTTAGTTAGAGTTCTGGCTGTCGGTGTCGGTGTCGGTGTCGAAACACAAATTCCTGAAAGGCACATCCCCTCCGGCGGAAGTTCGATTCCGACATTCACCTTGTTCGGCGTGAAAATGCAATCCAACGTGCTATGGATAAAACCACCATGCTCGGGAATCGAAGCTGTTCCAATTAATTCCAGTCGTCCGTCAGCATCGGCTTTTCGACCATTTCCAAAAATTGAGATCGTCACCTCGGATCCTGGCGGCGCTTTGAACTCAAGGTTGTAGATTCCAAGCTGCCCGCTTGCACTGCCGCCGTCCCACTCGATTCGGTAATTTTGCCAACCGCCGACTTTGATTCCATCACACGATGGAGCAAACAGCACTGCTTCCGGCTCCCCCGGAATTAGGAGGATTCCTGACGACACAACTTCCTTTTCCGGTTCGACATTTGTCGATGTTGTATTCGATCCGGGATTCTGCTCCCCACAGCCCACGATTGAGGTCGTCAGTATCAACACAACGATTACACACATTATTTTGTGGATTCTCATTCTTGCCACTCCTTCTTGTTTCTTTTTGATGCGTTTTGGTGTCCTCATTTTCTGACTCCTTGGTTTTGGCCACTTGCCGTCCGCCTTAATCATCTTGAAAAACATCAATGAAGTCCCAACCGGAGTTGGATTTATTTTCAGCACATAGGTGATTGCGAGATAATGGGAGGTTTGGTAGGGTAATAACTCAATCGCTGGAGTTATCTCATGGCGCGCAGCCGCGACGAAGTTGAGATCAATACAGATCTAGTCAAAAAAGAAATGGCCCGTTTTGGCCTCACAGCCGATAATTTGGCCAAAGAATTCGAGAAATATCCCGATTTTAAAAATGGAAACTACAGCTCCACCATTATTAAAAGGAAGTTGAGCAGCAGACGACCAGTATTTGTCAATAGATCTTTCGTCAAAGCTTTTGTCTGGGCGATCCAAAAACTTCACCAGAGAAATGGACTTGTGTCGCAACTTGGCGAGGAGCAGTTGATAGTCCGGAACCGCACGATAGTACCTACAGATCATGGGGCTCAGTTGTGGGAAGATCCCAATAGATTCTCTGGATCAGATTTAGTTTATGCGTTCAGACGCCTGCTTATAGTTTTCAGTCAAATATCTGATTTCCTGGAGTCTAATATTCATTTTAGAGGTTATGCTGGAGCCTTACTCAATGCGAAAGGTGTTAAGCCCCCTACAACGTATTCCGAGGAACAGAGGAGCAAAGGAGTCTACGGTTTCATTATCGTTCAGTTCAAAAAACAGTATATACCACTTGTTCTAACAGTGTCCTATCGACATTGGATCACAGCCATTGGATACAAATCGTGGGGACCGATTGTCAATTACGGGCAGATCGTGATCGAAAGCGACGGAATTAAATGGTGGGAAATATGGAAACAAGTTGAATGGCCGAAACTTCCTGTTGTCGCGATGGACTGCGGAAATGGGCTGACGCAAATCGCTATTAAAACGTGGCTGGATTGCGACGACAAACTGGAGCGACCTAATGAGGACAAATTTTTTATTCATGGGGGTCCCCCGCTCGAAAATTGTTATATGACACTCGATGAGCCACCGCCAGAATGCCCAGTTGCTGAATTCCCGCCAGGAATAATAAATCGAAAATCGAATATGTGGCTTTCATGGAGAAATCGAAAATTACTGAGCACACAAATAGGCGATCAATCGGAACAACCGCCCCACTTTAAGTGAGCGGTTTGAAGATAGTGTGGTTCAACAAGGTCGTTTGAATATCGGTTTTTCACTCCGGTTCCAGGCACTTCCTGTCGTCGTACTTTGGATCATTTACCCATCTCCCGACCCGCACCGCATCCATCTCGTTCGCAGGTAACGGCTTCAGCAATGCCTTCAGTTCATCCGGCTTGCTCTCAGGATAAATCCACTTCCTTGCGTCGACAGGCGGCAGGATCACCGGCATCCGGTCGTGGATCGGAGCCATGAGTTCGTTCGCTCCGGTTGTCAGGATCGTGCAGGTTTCGAGTTCACTGCCGTCCGGAGCCTGCCAGTGCTCCCACAGGCCGGCCATCGAGAACAGTCCGCCGGCCTTCATACCGATCAGATAAGGCTGCTTCGGGCCGGTTTCCTGTTTCTGCCACTCATAGAACCCTATCGCCGGGACTCGAGCGCGTCATGTTGAACTGGAAAGCGTTGTGGCCCAGTTCCGCAACGATCCCTGGCCGTGCCCCGAGCCGGCTTTTCATCGGATAGCCGGGGAGCTAGTTTTCCAGGACTATGAATATCCGCAGGGTTTTCTACTCCGTTCTTTCCCTGTTTCCGCTCGCGCTTTCGGGTCCCGCAGCCGCCGATCCCGGCAAAAGCTCGTCGCCTGGCGCCGTCTCCGTCACCGTCGTTCCGTTCGAGGCGCTCGGCGAGGTGAAGAAATCGGTCGCGCAGGTAGTGTCGTCGGAACTGGAGTCGCAGGTCTCGGTGGCGGTCCAGAAGACCGTTTCGACCGGATCGCTCAACGCCGACGCCTTTATCCAGAGCTGCGGCGAAGAAGTGTGCGAGAAGAAAACCACCCACCGGGTGCGGGGCAGCATTGGTAACCTTGGCACGAAATACATTGTGCGGGCGCGACTCGAGATGACCGATGGAAGCCGGCTGCTGTATGACGGCAAGCGGGAGATTCCGCAGAATGACGATGACTTGGGGACGGCGGTTTCGGACCTCGCCCGCGACATCGTGGAGTGTTTGCAGGGCAAGAACTGTAAGGACGAGCCGTGGGGCACGGACGGGCAGATGCCAATGGTAGCGGGAGGCGGTGCCAGGACGAAAGCCGGACCGGTCGCGCCGTCTGACAGCACCGGATCGGGAACGCTGCGGGTGAACACGCGGCCTGCGGGCGCGGAAGTGCTGGTGGACGGCGATCCGAAGGGCAAGAGCCCGATCACGATTCCGAACGTGGAGGCCGGCGACCACACGGTGACACTGTCGCTCAAAGGCTATTCGGCGATCAACAAGGTTGTGACGGTGGAAAACGGCCGGGCGGTGGACGTGGCGGAGGCGTTTGCGGAACTGTCGGGTGGTCTTGAGGTGAACACCCAGCCCGACGGCGCACAGGTGTATGTGGACGGGGAGTTCAAGGGACCAACGCCGTACCGGCAGCCGCTGCTGAAAAGCGGCAGCCACACGGTGAAGGTGATGCTGAAGAACTACCAGGACGAAGAAAAGCAGATCGAAGTCGCCGCGAACCGGACGGAGCGCGTGGACCTGATCCTGAAAGGCCTGCCCGGCAAGCTGGTCGTGACGAGCACACCGGACGGTGCGGCGGTATATGTGGACGGTAGCGAGAAGGGGAAAACGCTGTGGACAGGTCCGGCGGAGGCCGGAATGCGGAAGGTGGCCGTGAAGTTGCCCGGCTTCAAGAACGGCGAGAAGGAGATACTGGTCCGTCCCGGCCAGAGCGCGGCGGTGGATTTCCAGCTTGAAGAGGGGAAATCGGCGGAAGGCGACATGATCGAGATCCCGCCCGGTAACTTCCTGTACGGCGACGACAAGAAGCAGGTAAGCCTTCCCGCCTTCAAGATCGACAAGACGGAAGTGAGGGTGGCGGCATACGCGAAGTGCGTGCAGTCGGGTAAGTGCAGCTCACCGGGCACCGGTCAGTATTGCAACTGGGGCAAAAGCGACCAGAACGACCACCCCATTAACTGTGTAAACTGGAACGACGCGAAAGCGTATTGCGAATGGGCCGCGAAACGGCTGCCGACGGAGCAGGAGTGGGAGAAGGCGGCGAGGGGCACAGACGGACGAACATACCCGTGGGGCGAGCAGGAGCCGACGTGCGATAGAGTCATAATGGATTTGGACACAGATTTCGGAAATGAGAATGAAGGCTGCGGTAAAAACGGAACCTGGCCGGTCTGTTCGAAGACGGCTGGCAATTCACCGTACGGCCTGTGCGACATGGCGGGCAACGTGTGGGAGTGGACGGCCGACTGGTATACGGTGAACTCTACGCGCGTGCTGCGCGGTGGCTCGTGGAACTTCGTCGATTCGTCGCCCTTCCGCGCCGCCGGCCGCCTCGACGACAATCCGGCGGGCCGTTTCAGCGGCTTCGGCTTCCGGTGTGCCCAGTAGTTTTTTAGACAGGATGGGCAAAAACGCTCTTCTGAATGCTGTTTTCTGAAGTTCTGGATACTGGTCCTGACTCTTTTTCCTGTGGGTTTCTACAAAAAACGAAGCACCACGGTAAGGTCATTTGCGCTACGTCATCACCCCGATCTGCCGGAGCAGGGTGAACTGGTCGGGAAGATTGTACGATTCCCTGGCTTTCCCCCGGGTCATGTAGGACCAGCCGAATATCTCGAACTCGATCTTGTTGCCTGTAGGCGGGATCCCTTGGAAATCGCCCAGGTGCGTACCCCTGAAAGTGAACCTGGAGGCCAGCTTGCTGTTCACGCAGATGACCTCGTCCACGGTCACCCTGAGGTCGGGGAACGCAGCGGTGAACAGGCGGTAAATGCCGAGAAACTCCTCGAAACCCTTCGCGTCGTCGCTGAGGGTCGCGACGCTCCGCACGGTGCCGTCCGAATGAGCCATGTGCCGGGCGGCCTCCACGTTGCGGCGGTTCCAGAGTTCGTCCATCCACTGGCGGAACATCCGCTCGTTCCGGGCCATCCGCTCGGTCTTGGTCGGAAAACTCTGCCGTCCGGCCGGGGTGCTTGGGCGGGGCCTTCGGGCGGGTTTCACAGGCTTTTTTCTCATGCGGCATCCCCCGGTTTAGTGCCGGGCGAAGTTGTCGCCCCGGCCTTCTGCATCTGGACGAGCAACCCCTGCTGCTCCCACATGGTGCGGGATTCGACGCATTTGCCCTTTTCCCACCGGCTGATGTTCATTGCCATTATGGAGATGCGGTTTCCGCTGGCGGGGATCCCCCACAGTTTCGTGCGGTGGGTGCCGGTCAGCGTGTAACGGGTGGCAACGCTTTTCCCGTTGCTGATCATGTCGTCGATGGTAATCATCAGGTCAGGGAAGGCCGCCGTAAACTCGTCGAACATCATTTCGACACCGGTAGGACCGCGGGAGACCAGTCCACGGGCGCGCAGGCCGTAATGGGCGCCTTCGGGCGCGAACAGCGTTCCGATGAGAGTACGTTCCCGCCCGTTCCAGACCCGCTCGAAAAGTTCGCGTTGGAGTTTCTCGATCTTCTTCGCAGGCGTGCGGGTTGCTTTCACATTGCCAGTCACTTTTCTCGGCATGAGGCCTGAGTAACCGGCACCACGGGAAAGCTCAATCTCTGAATCCCGTTCAAATATCGAAGTTAATGGCGATACTTCGGGCTCATGTGGTCGCAAAATGCATTCCGTTCGGCCTCGGACCACTCGAAACGTCATTATGCTGACACCTTTTCAATATGACAGCTCTCATATCGGAAGCCATAACCAGTGGGAATTAAAGCTGAAAGCAAGTTTAAAGATGCATGTCATAGAATTGAACTGAAAATCTGCCTGAATACAGAAAATGCATTGACCGTTCCTTCTGTATTTCGATACAAGAATTAAAGTGGATAAATTCCTGAATCCCGCCTCCGGAACCTGGAGCTGACGGGCAGTAGAAATCAGCCGGTTCGGGCTGTGGAGAAAACCAGTGGCAAATCACACAAGAGTTCCGGCGGCAATGCTGATGTTGTTATTTGCCGTTATGGGTGCCTGTACGCAGGAGCCAGAGAGTTCCCCTGAGGCACTGACCGGACGGATGACAGTGGAGGTTCCGCTGTCGATAGCCGATGTGACGTCTGTGGAAGCAGTGATTGTACCGCCGGTGAGCGAGGTCCCTCAGTGGACGATCAGCGAACCGCTGGCAATCGACTCGGGTGCGGCCCGGGGCGTGATAGTGGAGGTTCCCGCAGGCCTGGATCGGACGGTGACGGTAAATGCGTTCGCCGGCGCCAGTTTGATCTGCACCGGATCGGCCACGACTGACGTCGTCGCGGACCAGATGGTGACGGTCCACCTGGTGCTGCAGTGCGATAGCGGCGGCGGGGATACGGGCGGCGTGATCGTCAACGGTGAACTGAATTTTCGTCCCAGGATATCGGCGGTGGTGATCGCGCCGTCGATGGTGGTGCCTGCGGGCGGAGAAATATCGGTCCGGGTGTCGGCGACGGACCCGGACGGCGACGCGCTCACGTATCTTTGGGAGTCGACCTGCGGGAGCTTCGCCGACACGGCAGCTTACCAGACGATCTGGACGGCGCCGCCGCTGGCAGGAACCTGCACGCTGACCGTCACGGTGTCGGACAACCGCGCCGGCTCGAATAGCTCCCAGTTCGGAATCGACGTGGATCCCCCGAGTGGCACCATGGATACCGGTTTTGGAACGACCGGCATCGTTCACGGCCCTATCGTCCAGGGCGTCAGCGAGGCACTCAGCATACGAAGCGATGGTACTATTGCAGTTGTAGGCCAGGAGTGGGCAGGCGGAGCGCTCGATTTCGGCTTCACTCTTTATGACCCAAACGGCAACGGAACGGCTTCTTTTCCGGTGGATTTCGGAACCGGCGAAGCGAGAGGCAAAAGGATGGCGATACAGGACGACGGCAAAATCGTTGTGGTCGGAGACTTATTACCGTTTAGCGGGTCACAAATGGTCCTGGCCAGGTTCAAAACGGACGGGTCACTTGATCCTGAGTTTAACTTTACCGGCATAACGGGAGTCGCCTTCACCGGTTTTGGAAGTTCAGCGAATGACCTGGCAATCCAGAGTGACGGAAAGATCGTCGTAGCCGGTTCGTCAAATAGTGGAACTGGAGACGATATCGCACTGGCCCGTTTCAATACTGATGGCAGCCTGGATACCTCATTTGGAATTGCGGGAAGAGTTATCACCGACATCGGAATAGTTGATGATCAAGCGTTTGGAATTGCACTTCAAAGCGATGGAAAGATTGTTGTGACCGGCCAGACGATGGGACCCGATTTAGACTTGGTTCTCTTGAGATACAGCGCCGACGGCAGCCTTGACGGAGGGTTTGGCAGCGGCGGTATAACGGTTACGGATTTCGGCGGTCACGATGCGGGTAATTCTGTGGCAATCCAGGATGACGGAATGATTGTAGTCGCCGGTATGACGGCAGGAAGCGATTTTGCGATCGCCCGTTTCCAGTCAAACGGAACTCTGGACAATTCCTTCGGCACAGGTGGATTGTCGGCGGTTACCTTCGGGCCATCGACGCTCGATTCTTTAAATCGGGTATTGGTGCAGGCAGACGGGAATATTATTGCGGCCGGATATTCAGACGACGGCGCTGTGCAAACATTCGCGGTGGTCCGCGTCGATTCGGACGGAAATCTGGATGCCGGCTTTGGCACCAACGGTTTGGTGGCAACCCCGGTCGGCGCGGACGGGTATTCCGGTATCGTCGACATCTCCATCCAGATCAATAACAAGATTGTGGCGGCCGGGTACGCGTACGATGGCCTCGAACAAAAATTCGCACTGGCGCGCTACAATACCAACGGCGTCTTGGATTCCGGGTTTGACGGCGATGGCGTGAAACTGGCCGCGGCGGGCAACGGCGGATTCGCCGTTGGAGTCGGTATCCAGACCGACGGCCGGATCGTCGCTTCAGGCCGGGCCTATTTTAACGGCAGTCCGGAATCGGAGTTCGCCGTGGCCCGGTTTGATTCAAACGGCGCACTGGACACCGGCTTCAGTTCCGACGGTTTCGCGACCGCGTTCGGACCGAGCGGAGACGGAGCGCTGGCTGTAGCGGTACAGCCTGACGGAAAGTTCGTAGCCGCCGGATTCGCGGAGGCCGATTACGGGCGGAACGCCTTCGCACTGGTCAGGTATTTCGCTGACGGCAGCCTGGACTACACGTTCGGGAGCGGCGGCCGTGTGCTGACCGATTTCGGCGGCATGGGCGGCATGGCGTCAGCAGTGGCGATCCAGGCAGACGGTAAGATCATAGCGGGCGGAAACAACCGGCTTGCCCGTTATCTGAGCGGCGGAAGACTTGATCCCGCGTTCGGCTCAGGCGGCATACTGACTTCGACCATCACCATTCTCGCAGCCGCGATTCAGTCCGATGGCAAAATCGTCGTCGCCGGCGAACAGGGCGGCGAGTTCGCCGTGGCCCGTTACCACGGTAACGGGACGCCGGATTCCGCATTTGGCACGGCTGGTGTGGCGGCCACCGATATGGGTCCGGCAGCTTTCCCTGAAACGGCGAATGCTGTGGTGATCCAGGCCGACGGAAAGATTGTGGCAGGAGGGGTGTATTCCACCCGGTTCGCCCTAGTCCGGTATCTCCCAAACGGCACTCTCGACAACAGTTTTGGTTCGGGCGGAAAAATCGCAGCGGACACTTACGGGGATGGCGGCATACGGGGCATGGGAATCCAGTCCGATGGAAAGATCGTCGCCGCCGGAGGCGATATCCCTTTCCCGGACACGACCCTTGCGCGATATTGGCCGGATGGCAGCCTGGACGCCGGGTTTGGAACAGCAGGAATTCTCGCCGTCGATGTCAGTGCAGGCGGTATAGATTCGGCCACCGGCCTTGTACTTCAGCCCGACGGCAAGATTGTATTCTCCGCCTACGCAACGGATGGTTTTACGGTGGTCAGGCTGCTGCCGTAAAATAGGCATTAAACGGGTAGTGGTATTCCAGATGAAACCGCTTGTTCTATTGCTTTGCCTGCTCGCAAGTAGTTGTGCTTCCACCGCATGGCGAGAAAAAAGGCTGAAGACGTCGAGTCGGATATCTTCTATCTGCCGATCGAAGCACCAGAAGTGACGATTCCGATACGGGTCAGAGTCAATTGGTTTCTGGTTAACGGCGTAGAAGATGTATCTTCAAACGGAATTTCAAGCTTAGTATCCGAGGACTTCAATTTTTCCGGATTGTTTACCTATACGATCTTCGATAAGCGCCCCTCGCCTCAGACTGATGGACTTTTATATGATGCCGTAATGTCGGGGCGGGTTCACGACTATAAGGTTCGTTACCGGGCATTGCCTGCGTGGAACTGGTTTGCGTGGATGGCATTCTTTTCACATGGCCGTCTCCCGCCGTTTGTCGATATAACCGAGTCAGAAGGGACACTGAAGATATCTGCATCGCTTTTGGGTATTCGGAACGGTCGTACCTATGGTCCCTATACCGGGCAGGCTCTCCTCACCCGCAAAACGAAGTGGCCGGAATTTTCGGATCGTATGGACTGGTTTAAGCCAAAGTTGGGAGCTGTTCAAAATGCTTCGCTTATGCAAACTGCAGTCGCATCACTTAGGGACAATATCGCGAGAGATCGGATAGTTTTATTGGAATTGAGCGACTGGCGGTGAGACTCTGTGTTTGAAAGAACCATATTGGTCAGCTTTTCCCTTTTCGTCACAATAAGCTTTTCAGGCTGTGTTGCACGTTCAATTTACGAACAGAGCGATTTACGTAGCGAAATATATTCGTGGTACGCGGGCAAATCGCTCCGGCCTGGCAACAAATTGGACGGACTTGTCGCCATGGAAAAATGTATCGACCGACGCGAGAATGTTGATATCACCGAAAGGGCGGAACACGCCGCAGGGAGTGTAATTATTGGCACTTCCGGTCGCGAGGATGAAGATAGTCTGATCACGGATATTTCAATTAGGTTGGCACGCACAATCCGGCGCAATTCAGGTTATCAGGGGGTCGTATTCCCCGCCGCTCGTGAGCGTTTTCCCGATTGGGATGGATTATGGATATCTTGCGAAGTGCGTTCTTGGAAAAGTATTTTAGACTTTTTCTACCCGACAATTTTGCTGCCGATACCAACCGGCCGTCAGCGCATTGACCTGTCTGTTTCGTTGGCCGTGGAAAATCGCCAGATAAAAAACGAACCAATCCGTCCATTGGTTTTTAAGATCCAACGGGAAAGAACTCTATGGGGTTTCCCCATTTTCTTTTTTCAGTATGAGACCGGTTCAGAGCCGTATGGGTATTACATTGATGCGGTATCAGAAATGATGGGTGATGTCGTGACGGGACTCAGCAAATGACGACAGATGTATCAAGGGGCTATGGCAGCTTGCCAGCCGTCGTGATTTTCGCCGGAGCGGCATCCGCTGCGGCTGCCGGCTCCTAGGCGAGCGTGACGGTGGTCGAGCCGGACGCGAAGGGTATCGATTCCACGGTCTCGCAGTTCGTTACTGATCAGCTCGTGGGGGCGCTGCTCGATCGCCTCACCCACCATATCCCCATGCTGGAGATGAACAGCGAGAGCTACAGCCTCGCCAAGAGCAAGAAATCACTTGACTGGCTGCTGGAGCGAAACGGCACCTGGCCCGAGCAGGAAAGCTATTGGGACTGTGGGGTAACCGTTTTGTCAATCGACGGCCGGGTGTGCGCACTATCACAGCGCCTGAATACAAGGCGCTATCCGAAATTGTCCGAAAACGTCGCTTTTCGACAAACCGGAGTTCGGCTAGGTTAGGCGACCATGATTAGTCGAAACATTTTTGCCGCCCGTTTAACGGCGGCCGTCCTGGGGCTGCTTTGGGTACTAACTGCTGCCTCTCCGCTCCGCGCGGAGACTGCCGGCACGGCCCTTGAACTCGAGATCGCGCTGAGCAACGGCGAGAACTTCTCGTTCGCCGGCCACCGGGGCCAGACCGTGCTGCTCTCCTTTTTCGCCAGCTGGTGCCACAACTGCAAGGAAGAAGCACCAATCGTGAACGGGCTTTACAAGGAGCTGGGCGCGAAAGTCTCCGTGATCGGGATCGACACGGAGGCTTCGAGCGTCGCGGACGCCGCCGCCACGGCGAAGTCCTTCGGCTACGCCTATCCGGTCTCCATTGATCCCGGCGAGACGCTCAAGCAGAGGTTCGGGATCGGCAAAAAGCTGCCGGCCACGGTGCTCATTGATGAAAGCGGCAACGCCGTCCGGACCGTCTACGGAATGACCCCGGCGGTCCTGTCCGAAATCAGGGAAAAGATCGCCGAGAGCCGCCAGCGGATGAGAGACCTCGCCCGGCGGATCGGCAGCATGCCGTTGGCGGCGGTGCGGCCGGGAACGGTCGAGGCGTCGTCAAAAAGCCCGCGCGCGGCGGAGGTCGCCGGCATGATCCAGGCGGAACTGGCCGGAAAGTGCGAGGGGCGCGAAAAGGCCCCGTTCACAGCATCCGGAACGGTTTCGACGCTCGGGTCCTCCGCGTCGGCGTCGGTCCGGCTGGCGGACAGTTCCGGACGGGTGTGGTTCGAGGACGCGCTCCCGGTCAAAACAGATGCGTCGGTAGTGACGGGACAACTGAAAACGCGGCTGGAGCAGATCCGCCGGGCGGGGACGGACGCCAAATGAAGATTCTAGTAACGGCGGCCGTCGCCGCGTCACTGCTGATTGGCTTCCCGGCGTCGTCGTCGGCTCAGGCAGCCAAGGGCGTCTCCGTCACCGTCGTTCCGTTCGAGGCGATCGGCGAGGTGAAGAAGTCGGTCGCGCAGGTAGTGTCGTCGGAACTGGAGTCGCAGGTCTCGGTGGCGGTCCAGAAGACCGTTTCGACCGGATCGCTCAACGCCGACGCCTTTATCCAGAGCTGCGGCGAAGAAGTGTGCGAGAAGAAAACCACCCACCGGGTGCGGGGCAGCATTGGTAACCTTGGCACGAAATACATTGTGCGGGCGCGACTCGAGATGACCGATGGAAGCCGGCTGCTGTATGACGGCAAGCGGGAGATTCCGCAGAATGACGATGAATTAGGGACGGCGGTTTCGGACCTCGCCCGCGATATCGTCGAGTGCCTTCAGGGGAAGAACTGCAAGGACGAACCGGGCGAAGGTTTCTCATCTCCCGCAAAGCCAGCTTCTGCCTCCACGCAAGCGGGCCAAGGAGCACAATCCACGCCCGAATCGAATGCTTCGACTACTTCCGGCCGATCCGGTCCGATTACGTGCAATACGGCGGATGAGTGTCATCGACTAGGTGACGACTATTTTCTGGGGCGGAACGTCGGCCGGAGCGTACGGACGGCAAAGCAGATGTTTCAGAGTGGCTGCGAGCTGAATGATGCGTATTCGTGTCACAGTTTTG
Organism: uncultured bacterium; assembly: GCA_964565925.1. GTDB lineage: Bacteria > JAGRBM01 > JAGRBM01 > JAGRBM01 > JAHCIT01 > CAZMGV01. The sequence goes on along the minus strand of CAZMGV010000033.1, from coordinate 4,986 downwards.
GAGAGAATATTGAAGCTGCAAAGGCGGTAACCTTCTTCACTAAGGCCTGTAATCTTGGTTTTTGGAAAAGCTGCTCGGCACTTGCTAGCTATTTTCATGAAACGGTGAAAGATCGAAAAAAGGCGAGGGAATGGGGCCCCAAAGCGCTAAATTTGCTTCACGCCAAGTGCTCCGAGAGCGAGGCATCGGCTTGTTATGAACTGAACCATTTATTCAGTACCGGCAGCCAGGCAATTGGGGTTCAAAAGAACGGCAGTAAAGCAATAGAATACTATGGTCTCGCTTTTAGCCTGGCCCGGGAACAATGTAATGAAGCAATAGGGGAAGCGTGCGGAATCGCTGGCTTATACTATACGACAGCCGATAAGTATGGCGGCATCTCGGATGAGAATGCCTCCGTTAGTTATTTTGTAGCTGGTTGCGATTTATTTGATATATCTTCCTGTGCCAACCTCGCACTGAGTTGGAGTATGTCAGGAAGCTTATCCCGGAATATTGTATTCCCAAAGCCCCCTGAGTCATTAACATATTTGTTAGATCGATCATGTGTGTTTAACTCACAGAGCTGTAATTTTGCCGGTGAAATATATAAGACGGGGATATTTATATCTCCCAACTACGATAAAGCATATGCTGTATACGTAGAGGGCTGTAATAAGTTGGATCCATATTCCTGTAAAGATGCAGCGAAATTGATTCTTGATGGAAAACTTAAAGGGGAAAAAGCCGGGGACGCGATCCCACTACTTGATCATATCTGCTACGACAAAATAAATATTGATACAAGATTTGGCTGCGCATTACTTGGGATCGCCTATCTAAGGTCCGGAGACGAGATCCCGCGTCGAGAAGAGTTTGCGAAGAAAGCGCTAGACTACGCCTGCTTAGCAAATATTGACGATCTTGAATGCATAGATGCGGCACTCATATTAATGGAGGGGACATCAGTACAGCCAGATACGAATAGAGCTGTTCGATACCTCAAAAATATTTGCCCTCGTGACAATATTGATATTTGCAGGCTTATCGCATTTCAGTACCTGAATGGAGAACACGGCAGAGTGAAAAATCCAGGCCTTGCCCGCGAGATGTTTTCGGCGATATGCGAAGTGAAAGACACTATTTCCTGTAAAACGGCATCTAACATGTACCGATTGTCGCCCGGATATGACGGATTACAAGCGGATGAAAAGCTGAGCGTACATTACGCAAGAAGAGCCTGTGACTTAGGCGTCATAGATTACTGCGGGCGATGACGGTATGAAAACAAAAGGGCTGGTTGTTTGTGCGATCATTGTTTTCGCTATCGGTGCGCTTTCCACACCGTCCCGCGCACAGCCGGCCAAGGGCGTCTCCGTGACCGTCGTTCCCTTCGAGGCAGTCGGTAAAGTGGACAAGACGGTCTCCCAGGTCGTGTCGGCGGAGCTGGAAAGCCAGATCTCGACCGCCGTGCAAAAGACGATCTCGCAGGGGTCACTGCAGGCGGATGCGTTCATCCAGAGCTGCGGGATGGAGGTGTGCGAGAAGAAAACCACGCACCGGGTACGAGGGAGCGTGGCGGCTCTCGGTTCCCAATACATCGTCCGGGCTAGGCTCGAAACCACCGACGGCGGCAAGATCATGTTCGACGGGAACCGCAAGCTGCCGCAGAACGACGACAGCCTGCTCGCCGCGGTCGAAGACCTCGCCCGCGATATCGTCGAGTGCCTGAACGGGATGAACTGTGATGACGAGGCGGGGGCAGCGTCCAGGAACGGCGGACCGACTCCGACAACGGCCCTGCCAGAACCATCAATGAAGCCTGATATTCCACCCCCCGTCGCTTCAACTAAAACAACTAGACCGTTGCCAGTGCCAGGCGGTGACTGGAAGCCTGACAAATACGAAATTCGTGAAGAAAGCGGGATGATGTTTGTTCCCGCTGGGAATTTCCTTTTTGGCGATGACAAGAGATTGATAGACCTTCCCGCCTTCAGGATCGATAAGACGGAAGTGACGGTGGCGGCATATGAGAAGTGCGTAAAAACGGGGAAATGCAGCGAACCGCGTACGGACGAGGGCTGCACGTATGGAGGATGGTTCAAGAGCGATTACGCAGTAAATTGTGTTTCATGGAGCGATGCAAAGGCTTTCTGTGAATGGTCGGGCAAGCGGCTGCCAACGGATCAGGAGTGGGAGAAGGGGGCTCGAGGTACAGACGGGCGGCCTTATCCCTGGGGCGAGCAGGAACCGAATTGCGAACGAGCTGTGATCAGTCAGGGAGGCAGGGGCTGTGGTAAGGGTTCGATCTGGCCGGTGTGCTCCAAGCCCGACGGGAATTCGCCATATGGGCTGTGCGACATGTTTGGCAATGCATTCGAGTGGACGGCTGATTGGTATGATAGCAGCCAGAAATATCGTGTTGTGCGTGGAGTTTCGTGGGACTTCGACGGTATAAAGGGCTTACACGCTGATTATCGTCATCTCAGCAGTCCGCAATACCGTCGCACTGGCTACGGCATTCGTTGCGCACAGGATGTGAAGAAGCCATGAGCACCAGGACCCTTACTTCCATCTCTGCATCGATTGTTTTTATCGCCATCTGTGCGCTTTCCACACCGTCCCGCGCGCAGCCGGCCAAAGGCGTCTCGGTAACGGTCGTTCCGTTCGAGGCGATCGGCGAGGTGAAGAAGTCGGTCGCGCAGGTGATCTCGGCTGAACTGGAGTCGCAGGTGTCGACGGCGGTGGAGAAAACCATCTCCCGCGATTCGCTCAACGCCGACGCCTTCATCCAGAGCTGCGGCATGGAGGTGTGCGAGAAGAAAACCACCCACCGGATCCGGGGCAGCGTGTCGTCCATCGGCACCCGGTACATCATCCGGATCCGGCTGGAGACCACCGACGGCGGCAAACTCGTGTTCGACGGGAAGCGGACGGTGAACCAGGACGAAGATATGCTGATGAAGGGCGTGGAGGACCTGGCCCGCGACGTGGTGGAGTGCCTGAACGGGAAGAACTGTGACGATGAGCCGGGTGCGGAGTTCGCGGAGTTACAAACCACTGACGCACCTGTGGCCGCAGCCCAGGCGACCGGACTGCTGAAGATCGCCTCAACGCCGCCGGGTGCGGGAATCAATATCGACAATGCGCCGTACGGGAACGCGCCCAGGACGGTTCCAGGACTGTCGGCGGGTGACCACGTCGTGACGCTGTCGCTGGAAGGTTACGAGCCGGTCGAATCCATTGTGACCGTAAAGACGCGGCAGACTGTGGCGCTCGCGAAAACCCTTAAGGAGCAGCAGGGACAGATCGAGATCCGCTCGGAACCGGGCGGGGCGAATGCGTTTCTGGACGGCAAATATGCGGGCAAGACCCCGGTGGCGGTGAAAGCGATCAAAACCGGCGTTCACGAGGTGAAGATTACCCTGAAGTCATACCGGGACTATTCCGAAACTGTTCAGGTCGCTGCGGGTGCCTTGGCGCAGGTGTCGGCCGCTCTTGAAGGGCTACCCGGCACACTTACCGTCAACAGCTCGCCGTCCGGCGCATCAGTCACCGTCAACGGCCAGAACGTCGGCCAGACACCGTGGACCGGCGAAGTTGATGCTGGGGATGCGACGATCGACCTGTTGCTTGACGGTTACGAACCGCAGCAGAAGATGGCCCGAGTCATTCCGGGGTCGGGGCTGTCAGTCAGTGCGACGCTGAAGAAGGCGGTGATAATTGAGATGGCAACTATCCCGGCGGGCAAATTCTATTATCACCGTCCTAATCCTATTTGGGAAGAAAGTGTACAGCTGATTGGGTTACCGACGTTCAAAATTGATTTAACAGAAGTGACGGTCGAACAATTCGAGCGATGCGTACGGAGTGGCGCATGCAAGTCGAAGGGTCTCAATATCTCTAGTATCGACGTGGAAGATTCAAAAAAATGTAACTGGAGTAAGAAAAATCGAAAAAAACACCCAATGAACTGCGTCAATTGGGGAGATGCAAAAACCTATTGTGAATGGGCAGGGAAGCGACTGCCAACAGCGTGGGAGTGGCAGAAAGCAGCGAGAGGAACGGCAGATGACCGGACCTATCCGTGGGGCGAGCAGGAGCCGACGTGTGACCGGACGATCATGAGTCAGGATGGTTTGGGCTGCGGTAAAATCGCAACCTGGCCGGTGTGCTCAAAGCCGAACGGCAACTCGCCGTATGGTCTGTGCGACATGGCGGGAAACGTCTGGGAGTGGACAGCCGACTGGTACGACGACAAGCAGGATAGACGGATAATTCTCGGGGGTGCATGGGATTTTCCTGCAGACAGTGAATTTTTTATGGTTTCTACGCAGTTTAAAAGTTTACCAGTTGAGCGTTCTGCCAACAGCGGTTTCCGTTGTGCACAGGATGCGAAGTGAGGTGAGCCTCCGGTTTTCCAATTCCACCGCTGGTGTAGATTGACGGCGAACAGATCTTTCCTTCTAAGAAGCATAGCACTTCAGAAAGGGCATCAGATGAGTTGTTCCGATGGGAGGAGTCAGCGCCGTTGGGCAGTCAGCTGCATCATCGCTTGTATTTTCATCTTGCATGCCAATTCAGGTAAAAACGCATGGGGAGAAGTTATGCCAAGTAGATGGGACCCAGTATGGTCGATTCCACAAGGATATTTTGGATGCGGCACGGCCGAAGAGGTCCCTCTCTTGGGAGTGCGTGTTCGTGTGGATGAGATTTCAGAAGGCACTCTAGCATTTACACTGGCGCGGATAGATAGAGGCAATAACAATCATACTCGCGACGTAGCCAAATTTACACTGATCTATCGAAGGGACGCTGGCGCAAATGGTGTGAATTCGCTGCGCATAGAAATCCCAGATATTAACTACGACAGGACTGACCCAGGCGCTGATATTCGCACCAATGGCGCAGTTCGTACAATAAACGCAAATGCTGCAACTAGTGCGAACGGTGTAAGTCATCGCCCGACCCCGTTATCGTAATGCTATAAGGGTTTGTACCGTCTGC
>CAZMGV010000032.1:0-17609 GCA_964565925.1 uncultured bacterium | reverse complement strand
CGTTGAACGGCGCAACTGTCGGTAAGGACTACCGGTTTCCGTTCTGGATGTGGGCAAAAAATGGGGGAAAAGAAGATTGGCGGAGAGGGTGGGATTCGAACCCACGGTGGCCGTGAAGCCACTCCAGATTTCGAGTCGGTAAACCGACTTCCGAGCAGTACCGCTCCGTGTTACCGAGTGAGTAATTCCAACAGGTTACGTGCCAGCTCATTTTCCTGTTCCCTCCAAATTCCGGCTCGTGCCAGAGCGTTGGTTAGCAAATCGGGTAGCAAAAAATGATCGAGTTCCCCTCCAGGTTTTCGTCTGAATTGCTCGGGGCGATTGACTGCTTCTCAAAGGTCACTCTGCTAAATATACAGCAAGCCATGCCGGGAAGTTGCTACGGTTTGCAGGATCGGGCTTGGGTCTGGAGATGGCTCTCAATGGGCCTCAGCTAGGTTACTATAGTGGTTGCAATTCACTATTGTAGTGAATATTATACGCTTTAGTATACTTTCATGTCAGTTAAGGTATATTTATAAGTTATATATTCACGTTTTAAGGGAATAATGAGCCGTTTAATAAACCATAAAGCTTCCGCGCCGGCTGATCGATCCCGGCGACAGCGGATTGCCGAGGTTGCCCGAAGTTCAAAAGGGGTTATCACGCTTGAAAGCGCGGCCAAGACGCTCGGACTTCCAACCACCGACGCAGCCAAGGTGCTCTGGCGATGGACCCGCCAGGGATGGCTCCGTCATATCCGGCGGGGCGTGTACGCCCCCGTTCCAATCGATGCACGGCCCGGCGATCAGGTAATCTCGGACCCCTGGGTTCTCATACCGGAACTCTTTGCACCAGCGTACGTCGGCGGCTGGTCGGCGGCTGAGCACTGGGATCTGACCGAACAGATTTTCAACACCGTGCTCGTGTTTACGAGTCGTGATATTCGGCCCCGCGAGCAGACGCTTCAGGGAAATACGTTCCGCCTGAAAAAAATAGCGCAGGGCGCATTGTTCGGAACGGTTCCTGTGTGGCGGGGAAACGTGAATATCCAGGTATCCGATCCCCACCGGACGATCGTCGACATGGTTGACGAGCCGGCGAGTGGCGGCGGTATCCGTCATGTACAGGAATGTCTCAAGAACTACCTCAAGCTACCGCAGGCCGATTTGCCCAAGGTCGTTGAATATGGAGCGAAGCTCGGCAACAGCGCGATATTCAAGCGATTAGGTTTCCTGCTGGAACGGATGAACGAAAGCCCCGCCATTCAGAAGCAATGTGCGGAGCGACTTGCCCCTGGAAATGCCAAACTCGATCCCTCAATGCTATGTCCGCGAATCGTGACCCGCTGGAAATTATGCGTCCCGCAGAACTGGAAGGAAACCCGTGATAACCCCCGCTGAAATCAGGGAACTCTCCGGTGTGTTCGGGCTCCGTCCGGAAGTGGTCGAGAAGGACTACGTTCTGGGCTGGCTGCTGGCGGGCATCTATCAGCACCCCGAACTGGCACGTTCATGGGTCTTCAAGGGCGGAACCTGTCTCAAGAAATGCTACTTCGAAACCTACCGCTTCTCGGAAGACCTTGATTTCACTATCAGCGAGCCCGCGCACCTGGACAATGGGTTCCTCATGCGTGTTTTTGCGGATATTTCAAGATGGGTGTACGAAGCCAGCGGCGTCGAGATACCCGCTGAACAGTTGCGGTTCGAGGTGTATGAGAACTACCGAAAGAAACCGGCTGGTGAAGGACGGGTTTACTACCGGGGCCCGGTCGCTCCCGGCGGTGCGCTTCCCAAAATCAAGCTCGATCTGACAGGTGATGAACTCCTGGCAACAGCACCGGCAAGCCGTCCGGTCGCTCACCCATATTCGGACGTACCGGCAGGGGGAATCCACGCAAACTGCTATGCCTTCGACGAGATATTCGGTGAGAAGATCCGTGCGCTTGGCGAGCGCGCCCGCCCTCGCGATCTGTACGACGTGATCAATCTCTTCCGGAACGGAGAGTTCCACCCATCGGCATCAACCGTGAAGAATATTCTCCGCCGCAAGTGCGATTTCAAGAACGTGCCGGTAACGGCTTTGGACCGGCTCCAGGCGTTCAAGGAAGAACTGTTTACTGACTGGTCCACCATGCTTGGTCACCAGTTGCCCGCGCTCCCTCCAGTGGAATCCTTTTGGGATGCGCTCCCCGAATTCTTCGCGTGGCTGGAACAACCGGAAACCACACCGTTAGCACCGCCGCCTGGAATTGAAGGCGAAGGCGAGACGATCCACATGCCCACGGCGTCCCTGGAAGGTGTCCGGGACTATCGTCACAGCCTGGAGCTGATTCGGTTCTGCGGTGCAAATCGCCTATGCGTGGAGATCGACTACCAAGGGAAAGCCCGGCAGATCGAGCCTTATTCTTTGAGGCGTGCGAAGACTGGGAACATCCTGCTGCACGCCATCCAGTCGGACGACAACGGGCACCGATCGTTTAAAATTCACGAAATTCGCAGTGCAAGAGCGACTCAGGTGACGTTTATACCGAGATACACCATCGAGTTGACGCCTTCAGGTTACCAGCCCATTCCGCCCACCGAACGTCCGGCAGCAGTGAGAGCTGGATGGAACCTACGGCCGGTCCATGTGTACCAATGCACCCGTTGCGGGCGGGAGTTCCGACACGCCACGCGCGATTCGAAACTGAGGGCGCATAAAAATGAGGCCGGATACGATTGTTCAGGACGAACCGGGCGTTGGATTGGACAGGAATAATATCCATATACGTAGGGATTAACATGTAAGGATGTCTGCGAACTTATTACGCGAGTTTTGTTCACGCCGTTCAGGTGTTTTTCAGCCTCCTCCTCCGCGAAGGGGGAATGGCGGCTAGAAATTAAACGGCCCGGCTCCTTTCGGAACCGGGCCGACGGCTTTTCGAAGATTGGCGGCGTGGCCGGTAACCGAAGCGGCGTGTTAGTTGGGGACGGCGGCCTTGGCCGTGTGGCTCCGGACGAGTTGAACGACCTGCTCGAAGAACGCCCGGTAGTCGGGCTTCTTGAACGCCTCGGCAATGGTCGGTCGGCCGCATTGGATAGCCGCCTCGACGATGTGGTCGGTCGTCAGTACGGCCACGGTTCCGAGCAGATTCCCCGGCGCGTTGGCGACGATCGAATCCGCAAGGAGTTGCGGCGGGCGTTTGTTCTCAATGCATTGGGTGACGCTTCCCATCAATGCATCGAGAAGTTCAGCCATCTGCTTCGGGTCTCCGACGGGAGGAGCGGCCGGCGGTGCAGCGGGGGCTGGTGACGCCGGTTGGGTTCCGCCGAGGACCGACGAAGCGCCTGTGACGATCTTCTGTTCCCCGATGGCCATCAGGTCAGTGGCGATCCGCGAGGCAGAACCCTCGAAGATATTCTTGAGGCCATCCAGGAAACCGCTTGGCGTATTTGCAGGTACGCTTTCGGCTGGCTCCGGAATGTCGTCTTCGGGCTCATCCTGTTCATAAATGACTTGCTGCGGGCTCACCATCGACTTCGCCGTTTCAAAGACGTCCCGCATCGCTCCGAAACTCTCCTTCATCATCGAAACCATATCCGGACGGTTCTGCTGGACCAGCGTCTGCATCAGGGTCGTATTCTGCTGGCCAAGCAGGCTAAGAATCGCCGCGAGCGTGGGATCCGGCCCCTTGGCCCGGGGCTCGATCGCACGTATTGCCGATTCAACGGCGGTCCGGACCGCCTCGCCCAGGTTCACGGGCGGGGGCGCCGGGGGTTGCTGAGACGAGCGCAACTCCTCCCGCAGCTCCTTCTTGAAGTCCGATAGCACCTGGGAAATGTCCACCGGCTGGTAGTCCTCGTTGTCCGGCGGCGGCAGGTTCTCGTCATTAACGTCGCTGAACCCTTCGACGTTCGCGTCCCCACGACGCAGATATTTCCCGCCGTAACGGAGTTGCCATTTGTAGGTGCCGTCGCCGTAAACCTCGCCGATCAGTTCAGCGGGGTCGAGACCGTTCTCGACTGACGCCGCGTCAATCTGGATCGAACGAAGCGTCCGCCAGCCGACGCCCTTTGTGAAACGCTGCACCGAGAGACGGATGCGTCCCACGGCAACGCCGCCAAGTGATTCGATGATCTTCGCGAGAGTTTCCCGTTCCTCTTCGGGAAGCTCCCTTGGCGATGAAGGTTTGCGGGAGCGCTTCGGGGGTTCGGGGACTTCCTCCACCTCGGGTTCGGACTGCTGCCCGGTATATGGCCTCTCGTCCGGAGGCGATGATTCCGGAAATGTTCCGTGGCTCTGATCGTTGGTGTCGTTCATGGTGAGTTTCCTTTGGCGGAGAAGAGCCGCCGTTCTCGCTACGGCGAACGCCGTCACGAGAGTCATTTGTGACCGGAATAATTCCAGACAAGGTCAACCGAACTGCGGTACGGCGGCGCGTTTCACGGGCGCGGTACGCGCTGGAAAATCCGGAGATCATCCGGAATCAGATGGAACACCAGGGGACAGGAATCTCGTGGGAAAATATTTGCGGGCGACCGGCGTAAGGGCACCGCTACGGACCGCTCCCTCTTTCGCCTCAGTCCCACCACGAGCGCACCACAAATTCTGAACAAATCTTCCGGGCACACTGGCCGAGTTTCATGACGAGCGCACGCCGATACTCACGACGTGCGGTGATGAATCGTCCTAAGGGAATAGAAGGGACTCTCGACCGGGACTGAACGAAAAAGACGCGCAGGCGGCGATGCGTACGTAATTCGCGGTCCGAACTAGCACGCGATTCCGGATACAGCGGAACCGATAGATTAGAGATTGGATTGAATGTGATAACCGGGAGGGATGAAATGGGACGTACTGGGACGATGGATGGACAGTGCGGGAGAATGATCAGAACCTGCCAGGTTCGATTCAGTTCGCTGGCGGGCAAACGCGGCGGAGGTAGTCGATCAGGCTGGACTTCGGAATGCGTATGTTCTTGCCGAACCGGATCGAGCGGATCAGGCCTTTTCTCACCAGATCATAGCAGGCGTTCCGGCCTATCCTCAGGATCTTTCGCAGATCGGCAACGGTCAGCATTTCGGGATAGGCGTCGAGATTCAGGCTCAGGATGGTATCGCTCGGCATCGGGAATTCCTCATTTGGTGCTTGCGGCGTTGAATAGTATATACTAGTAGCTATATATACACGTACGGATTATGCCGTCAAGCCGGCCGGTACGGATGTGGAGGATTTCATCTTGATCAGGACACCGAAACTCGGCGGCGGAACCTGGTGGCGGCACAGCCGGTACGAAATCCGGGATGGTTTCATCGTCCCGGCAAAGGGCACGAAACTGGTCCAATACGATCCGTGGAAGTTTCATCGTACGCGGGGCGAACTGCTGGGCATTACGGAGCCACCCTATCTGTCGTTATTCAAAGCGATTGAACCGTGGGAACACGGCATAAAGGCCGAGGACGAGGCCAAGACCAACGAGGCGATCTTGGGCTGGTGCAACCGGTTCGGACTGCTGGGTCTGCTTCACCAGATGACCGTCAGGATTGTTTTCAGCCCCCGTCGTGAACCGGACCGCCAGACCGACGACTTTTTGCAGGTCCAGTATGTCAGGGGTCCCTACTGCTGGGACTATCCGGCCAAGGTCGTGGATCCCATCGGTAACTGGCAGCAGGTGAAGGACAAGGATCCGGACGAACTGGTTTTCCCGAGTGCGGAACCACCGACAGCTCTGATCCGGTCGGTCTCGGACGGTGCAATCCATACCGAGACGATCAGAAAGGGCTGGGGACGTTTCTTCCCGTACATTCCGGAGAAAGAACGGGAAAGCTATCGCTATCCGCTGCCGGACACGAAGGCGTTTTTTGAACTTTATGCCGAACCGCTGTCGCAGTTCATCGACTCGGCCCTATGGCTCATGCTCGCCGTAAAAGGCCTTGCCGGATGCACGGAGGAGTTGCTGTCGGAATTTCAGAAGGTGGACCGGCGGGACCGATTGGCGCGACTGTCGTCGTCGGGCGGGCCGATGACCGATCCCAAGACGGGCGACCGGTCCATTACCTGGAACGCGCCATCGCTACTTGCTCACATGGCGCTGATGGCCACGGTGGACATGAGCGAAAACCGTATCCTTCAGCCGTGCGAGAATTGTCGGAAACTGATCGTCACGGGCCACGCCAGGGCGCGGTATTGCAGCTACACCTGCCGGCGAGCGGCCCAGGCCCGCGTCTACCGGGCGAACCTGAAAAAGAAGTCGCAGTGACGGCCGGGAATCGGATATAATACGAGGTTACTCAACCTGAGAGGCGGTGCCGGTATGAAAGGTCACATCAAGCAGCGGGGAAAGAACTCCTGGTCCGTCATCATCGAACTGGGCCGTGACGCCAAGGGTAAACGCACGCAGAAGTGGCACACTGTTCACGGCGGCAAGCGGGACGCCGAGCGGGAACTCGCCAAGCTGATCAATGCATTCAACTCCGGCATTTACGTCGAGCCAACGAAGCTCACCGTCTCTATTTACCTGGAACGCTGGCTAAAGGATTACGCGAAGTCGCATGTTTCAACCCGAACATACGAATGGTACTCCGAACTCGTCAACAAACATTTCATTCCGAAACTCGGGTCGATCAATCTGCTCAAACTCCAGCCTATGCAGATTCAGTCCTACTACACGGCGGCGATGGAGAGTGGCCGAAGCGACAAGAAAGGCGGGCTCTCAGCCAAGACTGTACTCGCTCATCACCGTGTTCTGAGGGAAGCGCTTCAGCAGGCGGTCCGTTGGCAACTTGCCGTACGGAATCCGGCGGATGCCGTGGAACCACCCATACCTCGTCCACCGATCCACACCCTTCTTGACGACAAGCAGACGGGCACGCTCCTTGAGAAGGCGCGGGAGACGAACATCCATGTCGCCGTTGTGCTGGCCGTTTCGACCGGGATGCGGCGCGGGGAGATCCTCGCCGTCAGGTGGCGAAACATCGATCTGGAGGCAGGCAGGCTCACCGTCGAGCAGTCGCTTGAGGAATCCAAGGAAGGCGTTCAGTTCAAGGAACCCAAGTCGAGGAGCAGCCGTCGTCCGGTCGCACTGCCGAAACTCGCCCTGGTCGCGTTGAAGTCGCACCGGGCGACACAAGCGGCTCAAAAGCTCAAGCTGGGTCCTGTGTACGAGGATAATGATCTCGTCATTGCCATGCCGGATGGCCGGCCGTGGCGGCCGAGTCACTTCACCGCGACCTTCAAACGCCTCGTTAGGAGTTCCGGGCTACCGGATATCCGGTTCCACGATCTCCGACACGGTCACGCGACCATGCTTCTCAGGAAAGGCGTTCATGCCAAAGTCGTGAGCGAGCGCCTTGGCCATTCGCAGATCGGGATCACTATGGATCTCTATTCCCACGTTACGAGTGACTTGCAGGAAGAAGCAGCGCACAAGCTGGATGAAGTCTTCAGCGGCGAGACCGGGAAGAAACGAGATTGATGAGGTCTTTCTGCAACTTGAAGGGACGCTGAAAGAAGATGGCATCCCGCACGCGCTGACGGAGTTGTTCGTCTTGCAAAGCGGGGATCGACGGACTCTGACGTTCCCAGAGCAGATCGAACTCCTTCTCGAACATTGTCCGGTGGGTGTAATGGACGCGTATCCGCTCATGCTGTGGCTCCCGCTGCTGGCGGAACCAATGGAGATATTGTCCCACGGTGACGCTGCTACGTTCTTCCATGCGCCGTTCGAGGTCGCTGATACCCGCTTTAACCTTTCCCTTTTCCTCGTCGGCGTCCTTGATCGCCGCCTTACGGTTGCTCTTGAAGCCGCGCCGTTGGGCGAGATGATAGACAGCCCGTCCGAACTCAAACGGAAGCAGCGCACGGTTGAGGCCGTCTGCTCTTAACTGGTATGGGTTGCTTTGAAGGACGGCCTTCAGTTCGTCCGCCTGGGTCGGGAAAAGTCCCGCGCTCTGGAGCGTCGTCGGCAGTTTCGCCCGCCTCCGGTTTCGCCGCTGGTGAATACGACGCTCTGCGCGTTTTCGCCGTCTGGTAGCATTCTTGGGCTGCTCACGGCCCTTCTCCAGATTTAGGCCCTCTTGGAATATCCGAACGCCAAGTGCCTGCACTGAACCGGCAGAGTTTTCCGCATCGATCCGGATGAGTGACCACCCGATAGAGTTCGTACCCAGATCAAGCCCCAGAACAGTCTTGGCCGCCATCGTTCCCGCATCCTGTCGTTTCGATTTACTTGACAAGGATTTCGTATCGGCGTACGGTTTTCAAACTAACTGACTGAGGTCTGCGGGCTTCGCATAACAAGAACGAAAAGTTCGCAGGCTATGGCGGCCCAGCAAGGGGCCGTCAACCTTTTTAGGCACAACGGCGGGAGCCTCGGAGGCGCCGGAGGGACGCGGTACACCACAATGGCGGGCGAGCCTATAGAACGAGTGTACGAGTCGAAGTTCGTTGGTCTGATCGATATCCTGGGTTTCAGGGACTTCATCCGCCAGAGCGAATCCGATACAGCACGTCAACGCGATTTACATGAGGTTCTAACCGGGATATCGGAAGGAACGCTCCTCAAAAACTATTACGACGAGCAGCTTTCACAAAATACGAACGAGCAGGCAGCAATGTCCGTCAAGGTGCTCCTTGAGAACATCACCATCACGAGCCTGTCCGACTCAATTATTTTATCAGCACCACAGACAACCCTTGGCGCTGTGGTTTTCATGCTCACTATTGCCGTCCTGATTCAGCGACTACTGGAGCGACGGATTCTAGTGCGCGGGGGTGTCACAATTGGCGACATCTTTCACAAGGGCAATGTCTCATTCGGACCAGCGTTTATCCGGGCCTACGACCTGGAACGGCTACACGCCCGGTATCCACGGATTATTTTTGATCCCTTAGCGGCCGATGCGGTCATTAGTCATGCACCAGACCCGCTGAAACTGCCCGACCTCTTCTGTAAAGACACGGACGGGTGGAGTTATTTCCGCTTTTTATACCCTCTGGCAGAAAGACTTGGACACGTCACCGATGCCAACAAGCCGAAAATAGCGGCGGCATGGAAAATGTACCTAAGCAAGGTCGTGGAGATCGGAGTCACCCTGGACAAGGACCCGGTGATCGAGAAATACAACTGGCTCGCCAACTACATGAACCACGAGTTCGAGAACTCGTGCGTATATGACGCGTCAATGAGATTGCCGACCAAGGAACTTGGAATGACCGCCTGATTACCGGAAAAGTCGCCATTTTACTCGCCTGCGTCTTCTACACCGTTTCCTTATTAAGATTGATCGGTCTTTTCCCATCGGTTTTAAATGGTTCGGGAGATTTACTGACGCCAAGCTGCTGCGATCGCAGCCTTCATTCCAACAAAGAACCTTTCTCCGACCTCAGCGAGCGCTGAAAATGCTTCTTCGCGCGGGAGCGAGTAACCGTCCGGGTCCGAAAGGATCACCGTGAAGATTTCGGCAGATTCCTCTACGGGCGAATCTTCACACCTCTCCCTGAATGCCGCGATGGTTTCCAGGTCCTCGCCAAAACGAGGTTCGCGCGGACCGTCGTGAGGTTTAAACAGGCGATCACCGAGAGACCCGTCGAAGGTAGATGCCCCCACTGCTCTAACCGCCGCAAGAGCCTCTTGGTCGTTCAGATCCTGCCGCAGGAGGATCGAGATCGACCCAGTCAATAAAAACGAAATAAAGGCGAGCGCAGCCACCGGCGGACACCCGGCCTCGTCCAGTTCAGCAAATGTACGTTCCCGTTCGGCAACGAACTGCGTCACCCAATGTATGATGGGCTCCAGATCGGGATGACTCTCGGCTAATTCTGACATGGTGGCCTCGCCTGGCTAAGTGGTCTCGCTTGGCAAGCCCCACATATAAACAGTCACTCGGACAGTTCGTAAGTCATTTGTTGAACAGGCGCATTGAGGCTCGGTAATGCTTTCTCAAGGCGGATGCCTCCCAACGATTCGTGTCCGAATGTATGGCGGACACAAAGCGAAACGAACTGCACCGCCCTGTCTAATGCCACTGGTAGCGAATCTCCCTGAAGCAGCGCGCCGGTCAATACGCTAGCGAATGTGTCGCCCGTACCTGAATATTGCGCGGGGACATAGGTGCAACCAACTTTCCAGAACCGTGAAGCATCGCGTTCGTAAGCCAGAACGGACGTCCGCCCAGGACCGTCCGGCACACTCGTGATGACAATGCGCGCCGGGCCCATATCCGCCAACTGCCGCGCCATCTTTTTGATATCGATAAAGGAGACATCCGGCGAATACGGCGTTCCGCAAAGAAGAGCGGCCTCGGTCAGGTTTGGTGTGATCACGTCCGCGAGAGTGGTAAGCCGCCGCATCTCCTCGACCATCCGCGAATTTTTAAAGGGCGTGTAAACCTTGCCAGCGTCCCCAAGGACCGGATCAACAACTACGATTTGGTCTGGCTTGCGAAATGTCTGGATCATGTCACGCACAATGGCAGACTGCCTGTCTGACCCTAAAAACCCGCTGTAGATACCGGCGAATTCCAAGCCCAACTCTTTCCAATGGTCTACGGTCCCCTGAATATCATCGGTCAGATCCCGCATCCGAAAGCCCGGAAAGCCGGAATGTGCCGATAATACGGCGGTAACCAGCGGGCAGACCTCGATCCCCATCGACGACAATACCGGGATAATCACGTTGAGCGAGCAGCGCCCAAAACCGCTGAGGTCATGAATAGCGGCGACTCGTATTGGAAGAGAATTTCTGGTCATATATTTTTCTCGTATACGTCGATAGCATGGTTTAGTGACTGCCCAATATCGGACTGAACATTCTTGAACAGAGGATGCCGCTTGCCAGCGAGTTCGTCGACGTACAGGCGGCGATTAATTTCAATCATAATTGACTGGATGCGAGGATCCTTCTGAAAGGCAGCCGGCACGATGCAGCCGCTATAGGGACTATTCAGCTTCACCGAGTAGCCTCGTCTTTTGAACTCCGCTGCTACCGATCGGCTGAGTTCGGGCTCCGTATGAACGAAGTCGGTTCCGATGCATACGTCAGGACGTGGCTTTCGACGGTCAAGTTCGTATGAGCGAGGCTCGGACGGAAATGTATGCAGATCCAGAATCAGGGCTCTTCCGTGACTCCTTATGGTGTCTGCCACCAGGTCACTAAGCGCCTCGTGATACTGCCTGTAAACCGTCTGGAGAACCTTTCTCCGGTCCGCCGATATGAACCGCAGCCGCTCTCCCGTACTGGTCCGGGTGTAAAAGGCACCCATTCCGTGTTTATGCATGGGTTCCTTTGGGCCGGTGAGAAATCGCTCAAAATCGATAACCAGCCGACTGATATTTGAGCTGAGCGAGGATCTTCGTCTCATCACGGGCCGATACATGTTGTTCGACCAGAGGTCGGCCATATCTCTCGCCTCCCGCCGTAATTCGGCGATCGACATGAGGAAGTCGTTGCGAAAAATATTAGGGATCCGCAGGGACGCATGCGGAAGGTGGCAAACAACCGGTCCGGACCCGGATCGAACGGTGAAATATGGCGAGGTTTCAATGCTCAAACTGCTATTCCCATCAATTCACACTTCAATCGCGAGTCGAATGACCTCGCAATTTTCGGCCTCGCGCATTCGCCAGATCTCCTCGATTGATAACCCGCTGAGGTGTCCGGTTATCGCCCGAATCGGCCCACCGTGAGATACGATAAGAATCGTCGATCCCGTTGGGTGGGAGTTAATGACGATCCTGAGCGCGGCAACGGATCGGCGTACCATCTGGTCGAATGTTTCGCCTCCCGGTGGAGCAAATTGAGGCCCCGCCACTTTCCAAAACGTCATCAAGTCCGAGTGTCCTAGCTCGCGGGCAAGCTCGGAACGTTTCCGCCCCTGCCATTCGCCACAATGCCGTTCATTAAGGCCGGCGACCTGAATAACTGGATACTGACCGCGAACGATAATCTCCGCCGTCCGGACCGCCCGTCTTAGCGCCGAGCTGTATACATAGTCCCACGGGATCTCTCCCAGTTCTTTTGCAAGCTGAGCTGCTTGGTTTTCGCCTGCACTGTTAAGGTTAATGTCGAGTTGCCCCTGCACGACACCCAACGGGCCTTCGGCGTTCGATTGGGTCTGCCCATGTCTGACCAAATAGACGTTCATATTTCAAAATCGTTGAGGGTTCTAATGGAACGACCCGGCGCCCATTGGTCTGGAGGCCGAGTCGTTGGTTTGGTAGGGCGCTGCCATACGGCAGCGGACATCGTCTGAGAAGCAAAGTAACTATAGCAGTTTTTCGGGCCAGTGCCACAATAAACTGCAAGGCCAATTGCCATCGTTCGATGATGGCGCGAACGAGGCGTCAGTGAAAAATATCGAAGCCAAGTTTCGGTGCGGTGACATAGCTGCCATTGAACGGAAGGTCCGCGAGATCGGAGCCCGGGATATGGGCCTGCTGCACCAGTGCGACACGTTCTTCCAAGCGGAACCTGCCCGCTTAAAGTTACGCGAATTTGGTGACGGGCGCGGTGAACTGATTAGTTATCGACGGTCGGACGTCCCGGGCGGCCGGGAAAGCGAATATTTCGTCTACCACTCAATGGCACCGGAAGGCCTCAAGACAAACCTGGCACTGGCCTTGGGCACGAAGGGTTCGGTCAGAAAGACACGCCATCTGTTCCTATTCGCCAATACCCGGATTCACCTCGATGATGTCGAGGGGCTCGGCACTTTCGTCGAAATTGAAACCGTCATTTCCGGGCAAGATCGCGCTGACGCCGTTGCGGAGTTCGATGAAGTCGCACGGATCCTGGAGCTGAACCCCGAGGACTCCGTACCGTTTTCGTATTTCGGCCTATTGCACGGTTCCGGGGCATAGCTGAACCTCATCTTCACCGATTTCTCAGATTCTCGCGTTGGATTTTTACCCAGTCCGGACATTCAGAACTGCGGAAGCCAATACCAAGACCCCGCCTCGTCAGGCGTCTGATCAAGTCCAACGGGACCGGAACCGTCGGGGACCTTGGCGAGAGCATCGAGCAACGGCGCGATCCTTCCATCCAAGACCTGGGTGTAAGTCTTCAGACGGGTATCGCAGCCGTCTTGAGGCGACCGGCAGACTTCATAGACCGTGTAGTCTCCCGACTTCGCTTGCCCTCTCATGCACCCGACCCGCTTCAGTTCGGAAAGAAGGCGGCCAATCTGTTCCGGATAATTGTCGGCCACAGTTGCAACTTCCGTTTGTGAATATTTCGACAACTTGGGCATGCCGGGCTGGAAGCATGGCGGTATTCAGGTTCTGCTCACTGCAACGCAGTGGATACGGGCCGGCTCGACTATGAGGCGGATATCATCCGGTGCGAATCCCGCAGCAAGCAGGACTCGCGCGAGATCGTGCGGTTTACGGTAGATCATAGGCCACGAAATGACCCATCTGACGAAGAACCGCTCGTGATTCGGCAGGATATTGCAGGTTAGGAAATATCCCCCTGAAATTAGCAACGTCCGCAGACGGCTGCACAGGGATACCGCCTTTGATTCGAGCTGGTAGTCAAGGAATCCCAGCATCTCGACGATATCGAATGGTCCCTGAATGACTTTCTCGAGATTCTTTATGTTCTCGTTAACCGTGTTGAATAGGTTCGCGACACCATATTTCTCCGCAGTCCGTTGGGCATACGCCAGAGCTTCCGAATCGAGATCCAGCAGCGTCACATGAGCCGTGACTCCCACGTCATCGCGAAGCCGTTTCACTACCTGTATAACCGCTTCGGCACTCCCGCACGCCACGGACAGGATCCGGATTTCCTTCCTGTTGATGTTGAGCGCTGCCTGATAGAGTTCTTTCGTAATCAGGCGGTGACGATTCCGGACTCCACGGCAGTTGTTATTGCTGAACCAGAAATCTTCAAAACGACTAACTATCCCTGCCGTTGCTTGAAACTTCCAATTGTAGATCAACTCCAGCGCCCGCCAGGACGCCGAGCCATGCCGGACACGACGAGGACCGGAGAAAAGGCCATCAAACCAGAGACTCGCTGTACGGGGAAGTAGCTGCTCGCCGGATTTCACATTCGGGATGCACCACCAAGTCCGGATACCCGCTTTGGGGTTGAACCAAACCCAACGCGTTCCCTCATCACGATGTTCCGGATGGCCGATAAACCGGATAGCGGCCCAAGTAGCCGTTTTAACGAACGCCCACAAAGCAAGAACCGTTGAGATCGGTGTGAGCCACATGTGCAAACGACTGCGCAACTCGTAACCCGTTGAAGAGTCAGTATCGATCACACTCAACACCTGCTGAATTTCACTGTTACCCGCCTCACCCACTGATCCCCGGAACGGAGCGGCGCCGGTGAAACCGGTCATCGCGACACCGTGCGCGACGTCGTATTTTTCGTCTGCTCCTTTGAGACGGGTTGCCATAAAACTAGCTCCGTTCGCACACGAAAATGCCGATGGTACGGCCTTCGATGATAAGGGTTTTCGTTACTTTGAGTCCCAGATCGGCAGCCAAGCGGGGGCCGTCATCTATGGTCCGCGGCACAAACTTCCAGTCGTAGAACCAGTCGTACACCCAGGCGTCGTAGTACCGTCTATCCTTCAGACAGAACAGGAACTTTCCACCATCGGCGAGGTAAGGTAGAAACCGTCGAACACAGCCGACCAAATATTCATCTTTCAAATAATCGAACAATCCAAACGAATAGATGAGGTTGAACGGTCCGCCGGCAGTCAGTTGAGGCTCGTAGCCGCCCTGCCCACGGACAGCGTCTCCAACAACGGTTGCAAGTGCAGGGGCTTCTATTCGGTCGGTAAACCCGCTTTCGGCAAACCGGAGCGCACGCGGATCCGAGTCCAGAAGGGTCACATCTAGCCGGGAGAACAGAGACGGCAGCATATCGCGAAGTTCGCGAGCACCTCCGGCGGCGACGGATAGCACTTTAAGGCGGCCGTCGTTTGTCTGACCGGCCACATCTTCCAGATAGGACCGGAGTGCGTCTTTCCGGGCCGCGACGGCACGGGGGAGTTCCTGGCTGAGGCCCCATACGTCGGAGAAAATGGCGGCAGCAGATTTCGTTTCCGGGTGAGGCCTTTGGTCATAGACCATCTCGAGGACGGCGAAGTCACCCGGATAGCCAAACGGCTTTGCAAGGCAGTGGTTCCATGTCTTGCCCTCCGAGTAGAGCCAGGAGAACCCCTGCCGGCATGCGCGCTTGAGCTGGACGTCATTCTTGAGGGATTCAGCAGCCATAAGATGCGCCTCATGGACGATTCCCGAGCCGAAAAACTCGGCGAAACGGGCATCTACGCAAGAGATCGACCGGGCGCGCGCCAGCTTCTCGCAAAGTTCCCAGCCAGCGGCTTCCAGTTCCCGAGCGCAGGTTTCAATGCCGCTCATGTGCTGGCCCTTTCTGAAATGCAGCCTTCTATCCTCACAATGAACGCGCCGCATTCCAGACTCCCGAGTCCGCCTGATGATGCACCATTCAAGGCGATCCGCGACCTGGTTCCCGAGAGGCTGACTTGTTTATGAGGTTCCACGGTTCGTCTTTCCTTTCAGTCGTGCGCATTCGCATGTCTTGCGATTCAACCACTCCCTGAACGGCTCGTGATCAGGCGGAAGGACTTCGTCGGCCCACCATCGAATGGTCGTGACTACCAGTTCCTGCCGGCTCGCGACGCCGAGTGTCCGGAACAACGACTCGCAGTGCTTTCGAACAGTTTTCGGATTGCATCCAAGCTCCTGGCTGAGAGCGGGGACCGGGCGTGTGGAAGTCGCGAGATGGAATGCGATTTCCCGCTGCTTGGGCGAAAGCCTGTTCCACGCGGCTTCGACCGCTTTCCCCCGTGACCTCATCTCGCTTTTGCTATCCTCGTGTGGCATATCTTTAACTCGCGAACAGTTTTCGGAAATACGACAACTGCCCACCGGTATTTTGCGCAGTTGCGGAATGATACGGTTCAACAATTACCGCATCGTGAACAGAGAGAGACGCCAGCCGGTCAGTTCCGGATAGCTGTCGGCCGCTGCTGCAACCCCACCTTTTAGTGAAATCTACCGAGCTCTTCTTAAAGAACACGCGTGACGCCATCAGTTCTCATAGTGCCGTTTATGAACCGGGCCTACGACGCGCTCCCAACTGCCAGCTAACTTGTCTAACGGATCGCCTGAACTACCGGATACGATTCCTGCCGCATGGATAAAGGGAAAGAACTCCCATCTACTACACCCTGTTTCATGAAGCTTATTGACCAGAGGTGCGACACGCTCGGGATCCAGATGCCAATCCCAGAACAGGACGTTCCAGGCTAACGAATCGTAGATCCGTACGGCATTTAGGATATCCGGCAGACCGATCACGAATCCGGCGAACTGGTAGATATCATTACTTTGCTCTACAAAATTAGCGGCTTCATGACCGTAGCCACAGTCATCTACTGAACATCCCGAAATGGCAGCGACTAATAGGTCGATTCGCCGCCCAAGGCTCTCTTCTTGTAGCTCTCCACGGGTCAGAGGATAATTATCGTGAAAAACCTCTATCGCAGCCGCTTCGACCGCCGATACGGAATAGAGGATCGCGTCGCGAATGCCGGACAATACGAGTGCGGCTGGCTGCCTAAGGTCATGGAGCATGTCCTCAAGAATTTTATTACGCCGTTCCGGAAACAGTTTGTCCGCCTTGCGGAAATCAATAATAGCCCGCTTGCTGATGAGCGCATGAGTAGCAATGGCCTCACGCGTCGTCAGCACTGCAGCTCGCCATTTAGCCATCTGTATGTCCAGTTCTTTCATTTGCCAACTCCGTCTGCGCCTCTTGGCACTATCAGGTTATTGCGGGTCATTTTTGAGGCGCCTGTATGCGATAAGATGTGATTTGACCGAGCGCTCTTGTAGATTCTTGAGTGCCAAATAAACTCTTGAGACTCGTTGCACGTACAACTGAGTTTCTCGATAGGGCGGGGTCTTGCTCCATTTTCGTACGGTGCTTGGTCCGGCGTTGTAGGCACTCAGTGCAAGACGAAGACTACCGAACTCTTCATACTGCTGACGAAAATACCGCGCGCCGGCCGTAGCGTTCTCTAACGGATCACGCGGATTCCGAACACCCATTTCCAACGCGGTTTGGGGCATCAACTGGGCAATACCCCTGGCCCCTTTGCTGGAAATCGCGGTTGGGTCGCAGCCACTTTCGGCAATCAGAATTCCAAGAAATACGAGAGGCATATCTGGATGAATTTGGGATAGGCCCGCAGTGGTCGCGGCGCGTTCCGCGAGTTTATGGCATTCAATAAGGGCCAGCTTTCCGGACTTTCCCGCTATTCGGGGATTCTTCTGCGGTTTCTCCAGTTTAAATGAAACATTGTTTACTACCACTGCTGTTCCGGTAGATTTTCGCATTTCTTTCGCACTGGCTTCGCCTGATGCGATGACGCACAGAGCAAAAGCCATGGCGTATGTAAGCCGTCGATCCAATTACTACTCCTTCTCTTTCGGGCTGGCTTGATTGGTGGGCGCGGGTTTGGATTCGACGGAGGTAGCGAGGGGTTTTCCGGTGCGGCGTTGCTCGCGGATATCGGCCTTTTTAATGATGGCCTCGGGATCCGGGAGTGCCCGGGCCAGTGGGACGTTTCCGGAGGCCCATGACAGGATCCCAACCG
>CAZMGV010000031.1:0-19445 GCA_964565925.1 uncultured bacterium | reverse complement strand
AACGAACAGCGGATCCAGATATTTCGTTCTATAGGCGTCCCCCGCTGCCCGCCAACTTTGAATTGCAGTTTTAGTTAAACCTTTTACTTATTAAACTAACCAGACCGGCGTTTTTACAAGAACCGACTCAATTCCTTCGCTCGATCCCGAGGAACCGTTCCGTTTCCTGGGCCGCCAGATGACCGCTTTTCACCGCCGACTCCATGGTCGAGGGCAGGTTCGTGTCGGTCCAGTCTCCTGCTAGGAACAGGTTCTCGACGGGAGTCTTCTGTGTGCAGCGGAGATCCTTGAACCCGGGCCGCCCGGAGAACGTCGCCACCGGCTCCTTGATGACGCTCGCGTGAAGCAGCTTGAAGTTTCGGCTCTCCGGATAGGTTGCGTGGATCTCCTCCACCGCCTGATCGATCACTTTCTTGTTGCTCTGAGCGATCTGCATCTGCGATGCGCTGGTGATGAGTGTATAGAAATAGCCTTTGCCCTGGCGGGTTGCGTGCATCCGGCTGCGATCGAATACCCATTCGGTGGTTGTATCAAGGAGCGCCTCGTAATGAGTGGCCATCTTGAGCGGCTGGTCGAACCATAGATTGACGCCGGTAATCGGAGATTCCTTGATCTTTGCGACCCGGGCGAAGAACGGATCGGCGGCGAGGGGCGAATCCTTGATCAGAGTGGCGAAGGCCGACGGGTGCACTGCCACGATGTAGGCATCCGCTGTGACCGTTTTCCCGTCTTTGAGCCGGAGGCAGGCAACCCGGCCGCTGTCGTCCAGCTCAATCCCGCTGACCATCGCGTCCGGGAGTATGTCCGCATTGTGCTTTTTCAGGTAGGCGACCGCCGGATCGACAAATAGCGAGTTCAGATCCACCGTCGCGTAACCCATTCTCCCCGGCTGCTCCAGGTAGCTCCAGCGGAGCAACCGTGCGAGGAGGTGAGCCGAGACGACGTCAGGGTGTTCATTCAGTGCCGCAATGATGAGCGGGTGCCAGAAAGTGCGCCGGATACTTTTGGGCATGCCTATCCGGTCGAACCACTGAGTCGCCGTCATCGTGTCGAGGTCGGCGGGCATCTCCCGGATCGCCTTTACGAGTTTGGTCATGGACAGGGCGAACAGGAGCTTGTCCATCGGAGGCACGTTGGGGATCCGGAGGAAACCGGCGAGTTGCCGAAAGGGCTTGAGCGGTTTCGGCAGCTTCGGCCCCCGGAAGTCCACGACCCCGTATTTGGGATCCCGGAACACGCCGCCGGCGCCCTTGGGGAACGCCATCTTGTCCTCGGTGCCGATGGTGCGGCAGTATGTTCGGAGTTCCCGGTAGGCGCTTGTTACTGCGTGCTGGCCGTTGTCCACCATGTCGTCGGTGGATTTGTCCCGGTAAGAGAACGTACGCCCGCCCAGAATGCTGCGTCGCTCGACGAGCGTGACATCCACGCCCTCACCCGCAAGTCGAACAGCCGTGCTCAGTCCCGCCAGTCCGGCGCCGACGACAACCACCCGTTTTCTCATCGTTTCCATACTTTCTCTTTCCACATCAGACTGGCGGTCACGAAAGGCCGAAGTGCTTGCTGTAGAATGCGAACCGCTCGCGAAGTGCGCCTTCCGTCAGGCCGAACTGTTCCGGCGTATACCGGTGACTTCCGTGTTTGCCCTTCTTGTTGGCGTCCAGATGCGCCCGCATCGCCGCCAGGCTCCGCTCGGGGAGTTCCAATCCGAACGCCTCGTATATACGCCGGGCCATGCCGAGAGGATCAGCAACCAGTTCTTTGTAATTGACGTCGAAAAATTTCGCGTCACCTTGTACCGGCAGTCTGGAACGGACATCGATGACGCGCCGGAACCAGTCCGACAGGATTTCCACCTGCTGGGCTCCCACTTCTAACGGATCGACGTTGTCACTGAAGGTGGAGCGGAAGACCGCATACAGGCTTGAGGTGGAGGTCACCGTATCAACCGGATCCCGGTGAGTGTTGATGACAAGGGCGTCCGGATAGGCCTTGATGAGCGAATCGATTTCGGGGAGATGATAGGGGGCCTTGAGTACCCACCGGCGGGGGGCCTCCTCGTCCGTGATCATCTGAAGCATCTCCCGATGACGGACGTAGGACTCGGCGAAGTCGTCCTTCGAGAGCCTCTTACAGTAGCTGGGAACGTTCATGCAGGACTGGAGCGCCCAGTTTCTAAGGTCCGTCCCCATCAGCATGACGCATTCTTCGGGCTCATGGGCATCGGAAAAGTGGACCGCCTGCATGGTTGGATTCACGAATTTGAGCAGCTGCTGTCCCATCTCGGCCTTCTTCATGGCCGCGTCGATTTCGGGTTTTGAACCATTGGCAATGATGGTTGCCGCGCTCATTTCCCACAGGAGGGGGGACCGGTTGTTAGGATCGGCCGCCAGCAGGCGCTGGAGCAGCGTGGTCCCGGTACGGGAGCCGCCGATGATGAAAATCGGCCGGGTGATCTTGCGCTCGAAGATCCGGGGGTGCGTTTCTTTGATCTGCGCAAGCTCTAACGATCCCCGGATCATGTCGGCGGGCATCTCTTTGCCGGCGCTCTTGATGCCGAGTGCGTTCATCCGGCCCTCATTGTTGATGGAATCGACAAGGCACTTCAGCCGTTCCACGAGACCTTTGGAGTCGAATCCGGACCGTCCCGAACGCTTCAAGGCCTTCCCGGCGATTTCGTCAGCGTCGATACGGAACCGTTCGGGATGTTTTTCCCGTTCCTTTTCCGTTTGGGCATAGAGCGCTGCGACGGCGGGGGCCCGTTCGGTTCGCTGCCAGAGCTGGTTATCCATATTCACTCTCCTATCGAGTCGGGTAATGCCGCGTCGCCGGACTAAAGGGCTTTTACTTCCCTGAGATTCATGACTTTCGCGACAGGCAACGGCGCTTTGGCGTCCGCACCTACCGAACGAATGACGAACAGGCCGCTGCGACGTCCTTCGTTATCGAGCCAGTTCGAGATACCGGGATTTTTCGCCGAGATAACCAGCTGGAAGGTGTTGTCCTCCCGGCATTTCATCCTGCCGCCAGTAAGCGACGTGGGGCGGTAACGATGCTCAAGCGAGTTCAGAAACCGGCTGTAGAGGACGATGTTCCAGTGCTTCGCCTTTGGAAGGATGCCGTCCAGGACCAGCGCGTTCTCAGAGCCCAGCTCCCACGATCCGATCTGGTAGTCGATATCGTCGCTCGTGAAAACGGCGCCGTTCTGCATCTCGCTCCACACCCGCACGGTATTCGGAGCGTGCTGCTTCGTCTGCATGCTGTGAACCATGAACATGGCATTGGCGACCGTCGTGACAACGAGCCCGAGGCGTGCCAGCGCCTCCGAGAAGTCGTCGACGACAATGGAAGGCGGAGGCCCCTTGGGATCCACGTTGACGATCCGGAAGCTGCCGGTCTTCTGATTGTTGATGTCGTCGAACAGCTGGCGGATCCAGAACTGGCCGGTCTTTTCCGCGAGCGGGAACCAGTTTACCGCGCCTTCAGGTTTTTGGGCGCCGATGTGCAGGTCGAACGACCCGTCCTTGTTGAGCAGCAGATCGTCGGCTGTCTGAGTCTCGGTCACTTTCGTGACCAGCGAATCGCCCTTACCCTTATACGCTGTGAAAGAAGTGTAACAGGCGTCGCCCAGATGTCCGCTCAGTCTGTAGTTATGCGCCGGATCGACCCTCAGATGAAGGTAGTAGCCATCCGGGTTTTCCAGGAACCATTTGTGATTGGGCTGGTTGTCGTGAATGGGCAGCGGATACACACCGTCGGCCTCCACCTTGTCGATATTGGCGGCGAGCGCCCGGATGAGCGCCCGGTAACCGTCGGCCCGTTCTTCGGAGCTCGCGTTCGCGAGCTGACGGTCCATCACCTCTCCGGCCTGGGTGAGGCCTTTCACGAATTTGTCCCATGATTCCTTTGCCTTGTCCTGTGACATCAGCGTTTCCTCGCTCCTGTAATTCGCGGCGGCTCCGTCGGCGACACGTAACTGAGAAAGGCCCGGACCACCTCTTCGATAAATGCACCGTCTGGAAGCGGTTCAAGTCCGATCTCGAGCTGCACCGCTTCAATGCGATAGGTCAATGTCGCCATCGCCTGCCGGAGTGCGAAATCAATGGCGATCTCCGGATTGGGATGGGTGATCTCCTCGCGCCGCCTCAGGAAGTGTTCGCGCAGCGAGGCGAATACCTCGCGGCGAACTTCCACGAAACGCCGGGCGAACTGGGGATTTGAAAGCGCCCGGACATAACTGGCCTGCAGGAACACCTGGTTCTCTTTCGCAAACTTCCAGAGAAATCCAGCCATTGCGCGAAGCAGTTCCTCAAGAGACAGACCGTCGAAAGCGTTGGTTCGGGCCGAGGCACGCAGAATCTTGAGTGCTTCGTCGGTGAAATATTCGTGAGCGGCCTGATTAAGCCCCTCCCTGTCGCTGAAGCGGCGATATATGGAAGCCGCTGAGCAGCCAGCTTCCTTCGCGATATCTGTGACGGATACCTGATCGAAACCGTACTTCTTGAAGAGAGTCAGCGCCGCCTGGATCAACGCCTCCTGCGTCTCCTTGCTGCGGACCTGACGGGTCTGCTTGACCCACCGGTTCCCGGTCTCCTTGTGGCCCATCTGCCTGGAGCTGGCCTTCATGAGTCCACCAGAATTCCGCGCGCCCGGAGGAGCGCCAGCATCTTGTCGACCGTTTCATCCGTCAGGCCGCTGCTGGCGGCAAGCAGGAGATCAACATGACCTCCGGTCCCCTGGCTTCCCGCCGACTGGAGCCTGATTTCCAGCAATACACAGCCGAGCGAGGATCGGGTTCCCTCGGAGTCCGGTAAAGTCCCTTCAGGCGCCGGGATGATTGCGATGTTTCCCGCCTTGGTAAGGGCAAGAGCCTGCTCAATCAGCCGGAGCCGCCAGCCCCCCGGACCGCCTGAGGAAGCGGCTTCTTCGAAACAGTAAGCGGCGCGTCCATTCTCGAAGAGAGCGCGTTCCAGTCCGTCCGCCACAGTCTGACGTTCCTTGTCCGACATGCCAGTCACAAGAATCAGCGCTGGCATCTGGCCAAACCTCGCCATTCGTTCGGCAGCGGTGACGCGGGTATGCCGGTTCTCTCTGTCAGCTATTTCCACAGCGGCCCCGGACCGGTCCGGCGGGAGCAACATTCCGGCGCCGACGGTCACGTTCGTCATCCGGTCGATAACAATGAAGGAACCGGTGCTGCGGTTCTCTTCGTACGGATCCCACGCGATCGGCTCGCTGAAGGTGATCCGGCATCTGCCGATTTCATTCAGGCCGAGCGACGGTGCGCTCCTGTGTTCGAGCGTGTTCACGTCGACCGCATGATCGATCCGGTCGATGACGGCATTGCCGACGCGGGTGGTGTGTTTTGCATAATACTGTTTGCCGGGGACCATCGGGGCTTCCGCGAGCCATACGAGCATTGCATCCACCGTCCGTGCGATGCGGGGAACACTTCCGGCCTTCGCCAGCAAATCTCCACGGCTCAGGTCAATCTCGTCTTCGAGGGTAAGGACCGGAGCCTGCGAAGCGACGGCTCCCTCGCTCTCGCTGCCATAGAGGGTGATGGACTTCACCCGCGACGTCCGGCGGGACGGCAGAGCGATCACTTTGTCGCCAACCCTGATGCTGCCGGATTCGATAGTGCCGGCAAACCCCCTGAACGTCTGATCCGGCCGGATGACGTACTGGACTGGGAGCCGGAATGCCTCGTTCGGTGCGTCGCTGCCGACGGGAATGCTTTCCAGGTATTCCATGAACGTCGGTCCGACGTACCACGGCGACCGGCTTCCGCGCTCGACAACGTTGTCGCCGCCCAGGGCGGACATCGGGATGAAATCCACCGATCCGATTCGCAGCTTACGGGCGAACGCAAGGTAGTCCGTCCGGATCCGGTCGAACACATCCTGGGAGAATTCCACGAGGTCCATCTTGTTCACGGCCACGAGCACGTGCCGGATTCCGAGAAGCGATACGATGAAACTGTGACGGCGGGTCTGGGTGGATATGCCTTTCCGGGCGTCGATCAGGATCACGGCGAGATCGCAAGTAGAGGCACCGGTGGCCATGTTCCGGGTATACTGCTCATGCCCTGGAGTATCCGCGATAATGAACTTGCGCTTCGACGTGGAAAAATATCGGTAGGCGACGTCGATGGTAATGCCCTGTTCTCGCTCGGCTTTCAGTCCATCTACAAGCAGCGAAAGGTCCAGTTCGCCACCGGCATTACCCACAGTCCTGGAATCTTTATGGATAGCCTGGAGCTGATCTTCGTAGATCATCTTCGAATCGTGCAGCAGGCGGCCGATCAGCGTGCTCTTGCCGTCGTCCACCGAGCCGCAGGTGAGAAAGCGAAGCAACTCCTTCTGCTCGTGCTCGGCGAGATAAGCCTCGATATCCTTTTCGATCAGCTCCGACTGGTGAGACATCAGAAGTACCCCTCGCGTTTCTTCTGCTCCATGGATCCCTGCTCGTCGTGGTCGATCACGCGGCCCTGCCGCTCCGAATGCTTCGCGAGCAGCATCTCCTGGATGATCTTGGGCAGAGTCGTCGCGTTCGATTCAATGGCGCCTGACAGGGGGTAACAGCCAAGCGTGCGAAAGCGGACCCGCTTCATGACCGGTTTCTCGCCCGGCAGGAACCGGAACCGTTCGTCGTCCACCATAATGAGATTGCCGTCACGCTCCACCACGGGCCGTTCGGCCGAAAAATAAAGCGGAACGATCGGGATTTTTTCGAGGTGGATATATTGCCAGACGTCGAGTTCGGTCCAGTTGGAGAGCGGAAATACCCGGATGCTCTCTCCCTTGTTCACCTTCCCGTTATATAGCTTCCACAGCTCCGGGCGCTGGTTCTTCGGATCCCAGCGGTGAAACCTGTCGCGGAATGAGTAGACCCGTTCCTTGGCGCGGGATTTTTCCTCGTCACGGCGGGCACCGCCGAACGCCGCGTTATAGCCACCTTCGTTCAGTGCCTGGATGAGCCCCTCGGTTTTCATGATCTGCGTGTGCTTCTGGCTGCCGTGGTCGAACGGGTTGATGTTCCCGGCGATACCCTGCGGGTTGATATGCACCCGGAGATCGAGCCCCAGCCGTTTTGCCGTTTCGTCCCGGAAGGTGATCATGTCCCGGAATTTCCAGCGGGTATCGACGTGAAGCAGCGGGAACGGCAGCTTGCCCGGATAAAACGCCTTCAGCGCGAGGTGCAGCATCACCGAGGAGTCCTTACCGATGGAGTAGAGCATCACCGGGTTGTCGAACTCGGCCGCCACCTCGCGGATGATGTGGATACTTTCCGCTTCGAGCTGCTGAAGATGTGTGAGTCTGTGCCGTGCCATTTGGCCCCACCCTGTCCGCGAGGAAAGCGACGGACGTGGATCCGGCGCGATTGACAAAATGTAAAACTAGATTTACATTTTGTCAATCGCTATCGCCAACGGGCTGCATTTTCTGCCCGTTAACGGGTTGGCGGCAGCAAGGAGATCCAGATGGAACAAGGCTTTACAGTCTGGTTCACGGGCCTCTCGGGAGCGGGAAAAAGCACCCTGGCGGGAAAGCTTCAGGAACGGCTCAGCACTGGTTATGGGAGACGATCGGAAATACTCGACGGCGATGTTGTCCGGACCCACCTCTCCAAAGGTCTCGGTTTTTCCAGAGAAGACAGGGATATAAACGTGCTTCGTGTTGCGTGGGTCTGCGAGTTGCTCACGCGGAACCGTGTCAGTGCCATAGCCGCTACCATCAGTCCGTACCGGGACACGCGCTGCAAAGCCCGCGAAATGGTCGGACCGGACCGGTTCATCGAGGTTTACCTGGACGTTCCATTCGAAATCTGCGAACAGCGAGACGTAAAGGGACTTTATGCCGGTGCGAAAGCCGGCAACGTCCAGGCGTTTACGGGGCGTGACGATCCGTACGAACCGCCGGCGCATCCCGACGTCATCTGCAGGACGCACCAGGAAACCGTCGAGGAAAGCGTCGAAAGAATATTGTTCGAACTTCGGCGTAGAAACCTGGTGACAAGGCTGGAAGACAGATTTGAAATATAGAGTTGGAAGCCGGGTTGATTGAAACTACCACGGCCACGCGGAATTCCGCGCTTCCGGACCATGTGTATAAAAGTCGGTCTCTGACCGCACGCAATAGTTCAACGTCGGACTTGTAATCTACCGGGGACGGCATCCGCCTTTCCCACCATCCACGGGACAAATGGCGTGATCTGTTCGTCGTCGATTGTCACTTCGTGTCCCAGCTGCTGACAGATTTCACCTAGCAACTGAAGTCCAAGATGTGCGGTCCCCATTCCGAAGGCCCGATGGGTAGAAAATTTTCCCGTGTAGCGGCGTCGATCCGGATAGATAAACGTGATCCGAAGTTTTTTTTTGCGGCTGTTTGGTTTTTGATATTGGAATGACTGTTGCTGACTTCGCGGTTGCCATGGATTGATTTCGTCCTCTTTTCTTCATTGCTGAAGTGCGGATCGATGCTGACCGGTTGCCAGTCAGCTGGTGGTGATGAGCATTCGTTACGTCAGATCTCTCTCCATACTTAATAACTCGTGAGACAGGGTCGATAGGCATACAGTCAGGCCGCGCAGCACTGGCACGACGAACGCCATCGAGACAGATTCAGGCCGAAGCCCAGTTCCGGATATTCGCTTCTGTTCCATCTGCGCTCGTCCAGCTGGCTTCCTTCATGCCCCGGATGTTTTCCGTTGAAGCAGCGCGGAAGAACGAGAAGTCGATTCCGGTAGTCCAGAGCAGTGTCTTTTCGAGCACGCCGCCGATGGCCGAACCAGCCGGGCTTTCGAAGAATTCGAAGGCTTCCTTGAAGTTCTTCACAAACGGGTTGTTCTTCACTTCCTCACGGTCGGTGAACCGGCGGAGCCGCTTCACCACTTCCTTCATCTGGATGTTCGTCGGATCGACCACCTGCATCGGACGGAAGAATACGTCGTTGAAGAAGCCCGGACCCCAGATCCACATGCCCCACAATTCCGGCTTCAGTGTGGCGTTGGTCCGGTCGCCCGACTCGCGCTGAAACTTATTCTTCGAGAAATACTCCGTCATGTAGAAGTCCATGGCGATATGCCGGGATTCATCCTGGTTCACCCGTTCGATCACTTCCCGCGAAAGCGGGTCGTCCACATATTCGTTCAGGCCCCGCAGCAAAGCGATGTCGAGAATGAGCTCGCCGCCGAGAATCACCCCTGTGGCGAACGCCGGGTTAAGGGTTTTGACGGACTTCACGAACGAGGGGATAAACCGCAGCATCCACTGGTTCGGCGTATAGAACTTGTAGTTGTGGACGTTGAAATAGTCCGCAAGGTTGGCCGCCGCCTGGCTGTGACGGACCTCATCCAAATAGCAGTACCAGAAGATCTTTTTGAGCCGCGGGTCTTCCATCCGTTCATGAAGAGACAGGAAAAGTGCGCCGGCAAGACGCTCGATATAAGACATATCTGTATAGTACTGGCAGACCTGAATCTCCTTCTCCCGGGAAAGGGGGATCGGCTTCTGCTTCCAGTCGAAAGAGTTCACGTCCCACTGCCCGCGTTCGCATTTCTCCACCATTCTATCGAGATCCATTGCCATATTCCGTTCTCCTTCGGTTCCAGCTGGTTGCCACCAGCTCAAGCGCTTAACTAAACGCATGCGTTTAGTTAAAACAGTTAAGCACAGCTCATTTTTAAATTCAATAAAATATTAAACGCATGAGTTTAGATGCGGGGATAGTCGACTGATGACGTTCGAAGGGCCGTCTCTATTGCTCTTCACGTAAGTCGCTGAATTTTATAGAGATTTATGAATCTTAGGCAGGCGGGTCAATCGAGCCGATCATCGGGTTTTGACATGCCGTTAACCAGAGCCCGCATGGTTCGCATCCCAGTTTCGACCAGCTTGCCCCTGCCGTTATGGAGCAACAGCCAGGCACTGAACTGCCCTAGGAGGCATGCAAGGGCTGTATCCAGAACTATGCCCGTATCCACTCCCCTGAAATATCCGTCTGCCCTGGCTGCTTCGAATAATGGCTCTATAGCCGGCTGAAACCTCTTTAAAGACTGTTCGTAAACTTCGCTGACTTCCTTAAGATGATGGCTTCCATCCCGAAAGATAACCTCGAAGAGTTCACGGTTGCTCTCAGCAAAATTCAGCATGGCTGCGGCACCATTTTCCAGCCTCTGGACAGGGGGTTCGGTGCCGGCAACCGCCCGTAGCGCCAGTTCGCCGAGATGGTTCATGACCTCGTTTATCATCTCTACCAGCAGGTTATCCTTGCTGTGGAATATCTTGTAGATCGTAGCCTTGCTGATCCCGGTCCGGTCTGAAATGGACTGGACTTCCGTCTGGTGAAAGCCGCCTTCGGCAAAAACGTGCTGAGCGCAGGCGAGGATCTGCTCGCGCTTGGAGCTCGGCGGGCGACCTATCCAGAGCTGTTTATCCTGGTGGGGAATAGTGGACATCGGTAAACCTGTTCGTTTAGTTCAACTCCAACAGCCTGCCACAGCTTTAGTGAGCTAGCAATTAAATAAACTCATGAGTATTTTCAAAGGCATCGGTGAACCTGAGCCGCACCATGTAGTCCTCCGCGCGGGCCATCTCTTCGGGCGTGCTGTCGGGGGAGATTTCGAAATCGAGGGCGACGATCCTTGACGCGATCCTGCGCCGATTCGCCGAGATAGGGCCGGACGGAAACTATTTGAACAGGTTTCACTGGTGGTTCTACTGGGCGCTTCATCCAATCCGCTCGCTGTCATTCGATGCCAATCAGGTTAGGTCGTATTCTTTCACTTTACGACGGATCGGCTTGAACAACCTTGGGTCCATACCCCGATTATCTGACAGATGAGTTTGTACTTCGTCCCGTACTCTCCGCCAACTTTCAACAAAAATGTCCGCTGATACAATTCTTCGCTTTTGCTGACCATTTCAGACAGGTGGCAGTTCGAACATTTTCTCGGGTTTGTTGCGAATAATGCCGTGCGCCGGATTTCGTCATTAAAATTCACTGGATAAAGAGTTCGAATCCCGTTGGGCTGTTCCGAAGGTAATCTTACCGGATGATCACCGTCTCGCGAACATTCCCATCAGCGTTCCCGGTGCCTTGGGCATGAACCTGGATACCGCATCCAGCAGGCGGGCATCGGCGCCGACCAGCAGGCGGGGTTCATTGGTCCCGATGGCATCGGCGATCTGGATGGCAGCGCGTTCGGGGCGTACACCGAATCTGCCGACCATTTTCATTCCCTTGTCCTTGAGCGTCTCCGCCCGACCCCGGTAACGGGCGGCGTTAGGGATATTCGTACGCACGGCACCCGGATGCACACAGGTCACCCCGATATTCTGCGATGCGAGTTCGACCCGGAGCGTTTCCGAAAGCCCGCGCACGGCGTGCTTGGTCAGCACGTATCCGGGCATCCCTGAGATCGGCATGAAGCCGGCGATACTCGACACATTGACGATATGGGCATCGGGTTCCTTCTTCAGGTACGGGAGGAAGAACTTGCAGCCATAGATGACTCCCCAGATATTGATGCCGATGATCCATTCGAAATCCTCGATCGTGTGGTCGTCGAACCCGGCGATCATGGCGACGCCGGCGTTATTGACGAGGATATGTGCATGTCCGTGTTCGCAGATCACCTCGTCGGGTAGCGCCTGCATCTCGTCACGCCGCGAGACGTCGGTTTTATGCACCGAAGCGCGCCGTCCCAGCCCTTCGATCTTGTGCCTGACTGTCATCAGGCCGGTTTCATTGATGTCGACCAGCGCGAGGTCGCATCCGCGTCGGGCCAGTTCGACGCTGAGGGCCTCGCCAATCCCGCTGCCTGCGCCGGTGACGACGGCGACCTTTTCCGTGAAACTTTTCATGGCGTTATTTCGAGGGCGCTTTCATCATCCCTCTCGGGTCGATGAGCAGCTTGTGCACCTGCATGTTGTTGGAGTGGCCGAGCTGCTGCAGCGACATGGCGGCCTGGAGCGCGGTCCAGAGTCCCTGGGCGTCCTGAGTCTGGTTGACCGACTGCTTGGCGAGCCTGAGCCCCATGCTCGGCCGCGCGGCGATCTTTACGGCCAGTTCGAGAGTCCGCTTCTCCAGTTCATCGCGCGGGACCACCTGATTCACCATGCCGAGAGCCTTCGCCTCGGACGCCGAAACCGCATCTCCGGTGAAGAGCATCTCCTTGGCCTTGCGCACGCCGACTTCCCAGGGATGCGCGAAATACTCGACCCCGTTCACGCCGAACGCCACGACCGGATCGGAGAATGTCGCGTCGTCACTGGCGATGATCAGGTCGCATACCCAGATCAGCATCAGGCCGCCGGCGATCGTCTTGCCCTGAACCTGCGCGATGGTGGGCTTGGGGAGGTTCCGCCAGCGCCAGCAAAGGCCCAGATAAATCTCCTCCTCCAGCGCCATGTAACCTTCGGCGCCCGGTTGATCGAAGCCGCCCCAGTTGGAGACCGGCTCGAATGCCGAGATGGGCGTGCTGTCCTTCAGGTCGTGCCCTGAGGAAAAATGCGGGCCGTCGGCGGCCAGCACGATCACTTTTATGTCCTTGTCCTGCGCCGCGCGGTCGAAGGCCGAATTGATCTCGTAAAGCATCTTCTTGTTCTGCGCGTTGCGGGCGTCGGGCCGGGCCAGCGTGATCCGGGCGACGCCCGTGGCCGGCGAGTCGTAACGGATCAGCGTGAACTCCTGTGTTTCGCTCATGTTAGTTCTCCGTCCGGTATGTGGTTCAGAAGGCGACCCGCTTGGTAAAACCGCCGTCGGCGACAAGGTTGATGCCGGTGATCAGGCTGGCGGCCGGGCTCGTCAGAAACGCGACTGCCCGGCCGATCTCTTCCGGGGCCCCCATCCGTCCGTTCGCGCACTGCTTCACCGTCTGTTCGTAAAACGCGGGCATGGCCTTCTTCATCATCTCCCATTGACCGCCTTCGAAGAAAACGGGCCCAGGCGAGATGCAGTTCACCCGGATCCCCTTCGCCGCATACATCTGCGAAAGTCCCTTGGCATGGGTGATGAGTCCTGCCTTCAGCGCGCTATAGGGGATCGGAGCCATGAAATATTCGACTGCTGCCGTGCTGCTGATAAACACCACGCTCGCCTCGCCGCTCTTGAGCAGAAACGGAAGACCCGCATCGAAACACCTCACGCTGCCCATGAGGTCTGTTTCAAAATTCGCCTGCCAGGCGGCTTCGCCCGGATTTCCGCCGCCGGTGGGGTTCGGCACCAGAAT
The DNA here is from genome assembly GCA_964565925.1 of uncultured bacterium. Lineage (GTDB taxonomy): Bacteria > JAGRBM01 > JAGRBM01 > JAGRBM01 > JAHCIT01 > CAZMGV01. The sequence goes on along the minus strand of CAZMGV010000031.1, from coordinate 6,215 downwards.
GTCGATTCCACCGAGCTGACCGGCGGCCTCAGCGATCCACGCCTTGAGTGCCGCGCCGTCCTTCACATCGAGAGATTTTGTGAAAACCTTTCCGCCATGTTTCGAAAGACTTTCCCCGGCGGTTTTCAGCCCCGCCTCGTTACGGGCGCAGATGGCTATATCTGTCCCTTCCGCCGCGAGCGTTTCGGCGATAGCGCGGCCGATGCCGCGCGTCGCGCCGGTGACAATCGCCTTCTTACCCTTGAGCTTCAGATCCATGTTTTCCTCCCGTGAAGATCCAACGTCACTGGCTTTAACACGTTTAAAGTGTTAAACGCAATATACCTCTAACGGGGTACGGTCGAAAACCGGGGAGTGCCCATCAATGAGTCTTCTGGAAGATCAACGGCAGGAACGAATCGATCGGATCATGGAGACCGCCCGGCGCATGATCGCCGAGCGGGGCTACGAAGGCGTCAATATGCGGGATCTGGCGCGGCAGAGCCGTGTTTCCGTGCCGACCCTGTACAACCTGTGCGGCGACAAGGGCGAGCTACTTTCCAGGGCCATGCAGGGCCAGTTCTCCGACCTGCTCAAGACCATCGACCGGGAAAACCGTTCGAAAGGCCTCGAACGGATGCTCTCGATCGTCGGTCGCTGTTCTTCCGAAATGCTCCGTCTGTCCCGGTATTCCCGCGCGGTTCTCGATGTTTTCGTGAACTCCGGCCAGATGCGGGAAGTGTCCGAGATGATCGCCGGGGCACTGGCGCGTGATATTGAAAATGCACTTCATGAGATGCGCTCCGCCCGCGAAATCGAAGAGTGGGCCGATCCGAGGGTTCTGTCCGAGCAGATTGCGAGCCATCTGATCATCTGCGCGCTCCAGTGGGAGAGCGGCTATCTGAGCGACAAAGGGCTTGAAGCGTCCATGATCTGCGGATCGTGCCTCATGCTGCGCGGGGTGGCCACCGGTCCGTCTGCAAAAGTGCTCGAGAAGCGGATCCGGGCGGTACAGGCAGAAGCACATTCCGAGAAGCCCGTCGGCCGGACACTGCCCAGAAGTTCATCCAGACACGCCTGAAAATAGTTCTGCGGTTGGGGAGGGTTGCCATGCCGCCGTTTGCTGTTGCACGTAGCCAGTCGAATCCGGACCAGATCGCGCTCCGGGATCATCTCCAGGAGTTCACCTGGGCCGAAATAGACAGTCTCCTGAACCGGACCGCGAACGCGCTGCTGGGCATGGATTTGGGTGGCGCCCGCCGGGTGACCGTGTTCGCGCAGAATTCGGCCGAAACCCTGCTGGCGCATCTGGGCGGCCTCGTCGGCGGGGCCTCGACGGTTCCAGCAAGTTTCCATCTTACGCCCCCGGAGCTTGCCTATATCCTTGAAGATTCCGGCACGAAACTTCTGTTCGTCGGTCCGGAGACCGTCCGTGCGGGGCTCGAAGCGGCCCGACTGGCCGGCGTCCCGCACGTCATCGGCTGGCGCTGTCCTTCACTGGAAGGGCTCACTCCGTGGGATGACTGGCTGGAGAAAGTTTCGGCCGGCTCGCCGCCGCTCGACCATCCGCCGCGTGCGAATCTGATGTACACCTCGGGTACTACCGGTCGGCCCAAAGGGACCGAACTCCCGCCGACCATGTTCGCCGGCGGCGCGACGGTGGCGGAGCATCTGGAACGGCTCGCCCGCGCGCCGTTTGCGATGTTCGGAACCCATCTGGTCGCCGGACCCCTTTATCATACCGGGCCGCTGACCGGTGTGAGGGTTCTGGGCGGCGGAAAGCCGGTCGTCGTGCTGCCGAAGTTCGACGCGGAGGCGGTTATCAGCGCTATCGACCGGTACAAAGTGGAGAGTTCCGTACTCGTCCCCACCCATTTCATCCGGTTGCTGTCGCTTCCGCCGGAACCGAAGTCGAAATACAGCACCCGCAGCCTCAAGTTCGTCTTCCACACGGGCTCGGCCTGTCCGGTCGACGTGAAACGCGGCATGCTCGAATGGTGGGGGCCGGTGCTCTTTGAGGCGTACGGCGCCACTGAAGTGGGCACAACCTGCGCCATCTCCCCGCTGGACTGGCTGAAGCATCCGGGGTCAGTGGGAAAGCCCGTGCCGCCGTTCAGCGTCATTGTGACCGATGACAAGGGAGTTGAACTCCCCGTCGGGACGGAGGGCCGCCTCTATTTCAGGGATTCCACTGGACGTGGCATCGTCTATCACAATGACGCTGCCAAATCGGCGGCGGCCCATCTGGCGCCCGGCGTCTTCACGCTCGGCGAGATCGGCTATGTCGACAAGGACGGATTCGTCTACATCACCGACCGGTTCTCCGACATGGTCGTCTCAGGTGGCGTGAATATCTATCCCGCCGAATCAGAACAGGTGCTGATCCGACACCCGCAGGTGGACGACGTCGCCTGTATCGGTGTGCCGCACCCGGAGATGGGCGAAGAGCTGAAGGCGCTGGTGGTGGTGGCGGATCCGGCCGCGTCGCCAGCGGCGAAAGAGTTGATCGATTTCTGCAAGGCGAATCTGGCCCACTACAAATGCCCGAGATCAGTCGATTTCGTGGCCGATCTGGGACGCACAGCCGCCGGCAAAGTGAACAAGAAGAAACTGAAAGCGCCCTACTGGCCGGTGCAACCGTAATTCCGGGTCAGCGGTCGTTCAGATACTGGTCCAGTGTCCGGTGCAGGTGGCGTATCCGGCTCTCCTGGTAATTACCCAGCGTCACACCCGGCTTATGGGTGGCCCGAAGCCCCTTCTGGACGAACGGAATGTTGCTCATGTCCTGATCGAACACCGGGCCGAGTACCCCCAGTTCCTTGGCCGATACCCAGTGTTCATCTGTCCCGAGCAGCCGGTATTTCGCCGGCGCTGGGCGATCGCCGCCCTTTCGCACGGGCGCCAGCAGCATCACTTCCATGAGGCAGGAGTTCGGATCCTGTCCGTTCGGACGGAACCGGTAGACGATGTTGTTGAAGAATCCGCCCCATGGGAAAAAGTTGGGGAATACAAAATACTGGATGGCGTCGAGCATCTCGCTGTCGGCGGCCTGCTTAAGGTCCCATCCGCTTCCGCCGCCGATCATACCCCGGAGCATCTGGGCCATATAGCTGCGGGTGGTCTGTCCCGGCGGCAGCTTGAAGGTGAACTTGCTGCCTGACTGTCCCGCGTACTCGGTCATCATCGACTCGAGGATCTTCTCGTCCGGATAGTTTTCGCCGCCTAAGTGAGGGCTGGCGATACCCATCGCGGTAATCATGCGGTTGAAATGCGGCTTGTCCGGATAGACGTCGTACTGGGTGTTGGCATCAGCCGTCGACGGCAGAATCTGCGGATGCGTGGCGATTACATGGTAAGACTCCATGAATGCCTCGGCGCAGACCTTCCAGTTGGCTTGCACGATTTTCCCGACATGAGCCGACTTGTAGCGGTTCTCCAGATCCCAGCGTTCAAAATGCTCAGGTACCACATCGAGATAGTCGGCCAGCGGCCCGGCTTCAGAATCCAGATTGATGAATACAAAGCCGCCCCAGAGCCCGGTCTTCACCTCGGGAAGATGCATCTCCGCGTCGCCCTTGTGACTGAAATCCCAGCGACAAGGAATATCCTGGATCGAACCATCCAGTTTCCAGGTAAAGCCGTGAAACGGACAGCGGATCGCCTGCGCATGGCCTTGTCCGGTCTTGAGCAGACGTCCGCGGTGGAGACAGACGTTGTGATAGGCGCGGACGGTCTTGTCCCGGGCTCGAACCAGCAGGACCGAGTGGTCGCCGATCTCGTAGACAATGAAATCCCCGGGCTGGGGAATATCCTCTTCACGGCAGGCCATCTGCCAGACCCGATTCCACATCCGGGACATCTCGAGGTCGTGAAACGCCTTCGAGGTGTATCGCCCGACCGGCAGATCGTCCGATCCCAGATCGTCGGTCGCCGTCTCGCGCAGCACTTCCGGCACGGGCTTTGAGTCCCGGTCCAGTATCTGCTGGACGGTCTGTCCCTCGCACCTGGCGGGGGCGCAAATGCGGCTGCGTTCACTCATCGAGTCTCACCTCCAGATCACCTGTCTTCCCATTGTCATTCACAGGTAAAACCATTTAAACATGTTTAAATTTGCAGGGCAACCCGAATCCAGTTGAACAATCACGCCTGAAGTTCAGGCGGGCCGTGCGACGAGATACCGGACGATCAGGTCCGCGGCCTCGTCGGCACAGCGCTCCGTCGAGAGGTGCCGCGGGCGGTCGAAAACGATCCGGAAGGTCAAGTTTTCGGCCAGGGCCGTTACGAAGAACACGGCCAGTTCCAGGTCTTGTATCCGGAGTTCATCCCGGTGAACTTCCAGATACAACCGGGCCAGCTCCCTGCCGCGCTGCCGGACTCTGCCGATCATTCCGCGCCGGCCAATCCGGGGCACCTGTTCCACCAGATTGCGGACCAGGCGGGGCTGCACGGTCGAGAGCATCTCAACTAGTGCCCGCATCATCTTGTGTGCGGCCGCCTCCAGCGGATCGTTCATCACTTCGGCGAGCCGTTTCTGGAGAATGGCGCCGAACCGTTCGAGCAGCGAATCAAGCAGCGCCGAGAGTATCGACTCCTTGTTCGGGAAATACTGGTACAGCGACCCGGGGCTGACTCCGGCCGTACGGGCGATCCGGTTGGTGGACAGATCGTCGTATCCGGACTCCGTCAGAATGCGAGCGGCCGCTTTAACAATCGCGTCGAATGTTTCACGTGACCGGGCTTGCTGAGGCCTTTTGCGGGGCTTGGAGCTGTTTTCCGGCACTGCGCGGCCTCCCGAATGCGAATTGAACGGTAGCTATGTTTCGCGGATAATACGAGCGTTCGCTCGTATTCTAGATGCGGGCAGATCGCCGCCCGTCTGGAGCTCCACAAGAGGATGAAAATGGTGCAGTTCAATCCGCTCATGCTCCCTCCAGGCTGTTCCCGGTTCGATGCGTACCGCGACGCAATGGAGATCGGGCCGGTCCATCAGCAAGGCGTTTTCCCAGTCTGGCACATACTGGGACACGAGGAGTGCAGCCAGGTCCTGAAAGACTCCGAGGTGTATTCGTCGAATCCGCTCAGGTCTTTTCTGATAGCGGGAGCGCCGGATCACCGCGACGAGCGGATCAAGCGGCTCGTTCCGGTCATGGGCCAGACCGCTGAATTCGTCGACAATCTGATGCTTATGAACGATCCCCCCCGGCACACGCGGCTCCGCGGACTGGTCACGAAGGCGTTTTCCCCGACGACGGTCCGACGGCTCCAAGACCGGATTCAGGCGATGACCGACGAACTGATCGACGAGATCCTCAAGAAGAAGGACACATTCGATTTTGTGGAGGACTTCGCCGTTCCGCTACCAGTCCATGTAGTAGCGGAGATACTGGGTGTCGATACCGAACGCCGGCATGATTTCAAAAGATGGTCGGACGGTTTTGTTTCGGTGCCGATCCAGAAAATCATGTCGGGAGATATCGGCGACACGTCCGCAGGCTGGCGGGAGGAGTTCACGAACTACTTTCTTGAGGTCTTCGCCAGGCGCCGAAAAGAGCCGGGCGACGACCTAGTCAGCCAACTGGTCTCGCTCGAACAGCAGGGGGAAAAAATCAGTTCCGACGAACTGCTCGCCACCTGCGTCCTTCTGATGGTCGCCGGGAACGAGACCACCACCAACCTGCTCAGCAATACGGCACTCGCTCTGACCCAGTTTCCCGACGAGATGGACTATCTGCTCAAGCGGCCAGCGGCGATCCCCGAGGCGATCGAGGAGTCGCTTCGCTTCATAGCCCCGATACAGGGGTTCCCCCGCTACTGCACAACCAGAGTGCAACTTGGCGGGAAAACCCTGAAACCGGGCGATATGCTTATGGTGTGGGCGGGTGCAGCTAACCGGGACGAGAAAGTTTTTGCCGATCCCGACCGGTTCGACATTACCCGCCCGCCGGGCAAGCACCTGTCGTTCGGAATGGGAATCCACCACTGCCTGGGTGCCACACTCGCCCGCGTCGAAGGCCAGATCGCCTTCGAGACCTTCTTCCGGAAAATCGGCCGCCTCCAGCCGGTTGACGGCGAGGCTCCGGAGTTTCTCCCCTCCGCGTTCCTGTTCGGGCTGAAGCATTTCTGGTTGAGCCGGGCCTAGGGCATCGGCTTTTTGCTTTGACCACTCATGACGCTCTCAACTCCCTACCCGGTGACCACCCCCTCCCTACCCCAGGCCTTTCTGCTAACTCTTTGAA
>CAZMGV010000030.1:0-21847 GCA_964565925.1 uncultured bacterium | reverse complement strand
TTCAACATCCCACATGTCCACTAGGTGGCCACTGTGGGCACCGGCGAGGACATACGCGAGGAGATACAAGGAGATACACTCCCCGGCCACCTCGTGGCGGTGCCTGTGGCCACCTCGCAGGCTGAAATCCGGCCGCCTCGGCACGCGGAATTGAGGCGGCCTCGCCACGTACCTCAGGCAGGTACCTCAGGCAGGTACCTCGCATGGCCACCTCGGAGGTACGTCACGAGGTGGAAATGCGGCCACGCCGGAGGGAATCCCGAGGCGGCCTCGCAGGCGGGCACGACGTCGCCTCAGAGGAAACAGGAGGGTCTTGTTGTTCGTCCGGGGGTTCAGTCCGCGCCGGAAAACCCAAGTTCCTTCCGGAACCATGACAGATCCAGCCGTTCCCCCTCCGGTAACCCGCTCTCGCGGTTCTCGATTTCCTTAAGGAGCACCTTTACCCGGCCCCGGCCGTCCCGGGACTTGATCGCTTCGAGCGGCGTCGCGCCGCCCAGCGCCGGGACCGGATGTTCGAGCCAGTCCCTGTAGAACTGCTGCTTGAACTCCCTCGTGAGCCTCTGAAGCTCTTCCGGCGGTATTTTCTCAATGCCCGGAAGCGGTACAGGTAACGGCTGCGGCTGTTTCAATCCGCCAAGCACCGATAACGTTTCGTCGTGCTCCCTGCTTCTGTGCCGGACCAGATCCCCGCAGGCGGCCTTAATCTTCTTTCTCAAGGCGTTGGCCCGTTTTACCGAGTTCGTTTCCACCCGAAGCGAACCGCCTGTGATTGCCGCCGTACCGGTGATCGTGTTTGACCAACTCTTGTGCCGGGCGTTGCCGGGCTTGGTGAAGGTAAAACCGCCGCCGTCTTCATCAGGGGGTTCCGTGCCCGGAATTTCAGCCAGCTTTCCGGCGATTTCCTTCTCCGTGCCGGGGATCAGGTCGAAGTAATCGACAGTGACAAGAATATTCTCCCCGTCGGTGTTCTTCAGCCGCATATTCCGAAGCGACAGTTCCCGCTCCTCGATCATGTCCTCCCAGGCCCGGATCATGAAACCGCCCAACTCCAGCAATTTCCCCGGCTCCACCGCCCCCTTTCGCCTGAGTCTGGCCCTGATCCGGCCTTCAACAATATTGCCGTCGGCCGGCGAGAGCACCCGGTAATGTACGCCGCAAAAGACCGGCTCACCGTCGCAATCGACCACGCGGGCCAGGATATTGTCGTACCGCCGCAACCCCTTCGATCCGCTGACTTCATGGACGGTCTTTTCAGTTCCGGTGAGAAGGTCCCGGACCGTGACGGAACTGCCGGGCTCTACGGCAAGAACCTCCCAGACCGATAGCCACGACTGCTGCTGGGCCTTGAGCCACCGGAGTTCGGAAACCGCCAATCGCCGGGAATGTTCTTCCAGGAACCAGGCGGCGATCGGGCGGCCTCTGACGGGATATGAATAGACGGACCACGGCCGGTAAAGCTGCATGGCGGCGTCCGGATCGACAAAGAATTCTTCCGCTTTGGCCCATTCATCGCCGAAACGCTCGCCGCCGTAATGCCTGAGTACCGCCACGAGGGATTCATCCATCGTGTGGACCGGCGCGCGCTGCTCGCGGGAGTTGTCCCGTTGAAGCGGCAGGCAGCATTTCTTGTACTTTTTGCCGCTTCCGCACGGACAGGGATCGTTTCGGCCGGGAGTTTCAGCAGGGGCCATGCGGCGTTCTTATTTGGACAATGTAACCGTTTCAAACGGCGCCGGGTCAAATGGTGGCGGGCGCAAAGGGCCGGACCGTAACGGTCTCCGGTCTGAGCCGCGTAACGACAGTGTCTTTGATTGATCCGGAATCGATCTGGAATCGATTAAGTCGCTTTTCCATTTGGATTTTGGGATGGCCATGGGACGCATTAAAGCGCGGGTGGAAAACCCTCTGCCGCTCCGGATACAGGAGAGCCAGCATGGTTACCGAATCCGAACTCGAGCGCAGTCTTGCCGGCGTGTTAAGCGGCACATCACTTTCCGTCGAAATACGGGCTTCGAGGAACCAGAGAAGTTGAGAGGGCCGGCAGGCTCTCCTGTAGGTAATCCCAATAAATTATAATTCTATCTGACTAAGCCTGAACTTGCCGACGGTCTTGTCGAGGACATCGGCCATTTGAGCGAGTTCCCCTGCAGTCATCGCCATTTCTTCGGCACTGGATGCAACATCGGTGGCTAGGATAGAGATGTTATCGACTTTCCTAGCGGCATGGTCAGAGCTAGCCGCCTGCTGCGTCGTAGCTTCTGTGAGGGAGAGAACCAGACTATTCGTTCCCAACGCGGCCTCGATGATCTGCTTGAGCGAGTCACTAAGCTGGGAACTCAGGGAATTTCCCTTCATGACCACTTCCCGTACACTTGCCATCGACTTCTGAACCGTTTTAACACGTTCCTGGATGCCCAAGGAGGATATCTGGCCCACCGAATTCGCACTTTTCTGCGCAAGATTCCCCACCTACGTGGCGACCACCTCAAACCCGCGACCGTGCTCACCCGCCCTGGCGGATTCGATTGCTGCATTAAGCGCTAAAAGCCGGGTTTGAGACGCGATCTGGCGGATAACATCAACGATTCGACCGATATCGCCGGCGAGATTGGAAAGATCGTCTATCTCTCGCGTCGCGCTCGTCACGATTCCGGCGATCGAATTGAGGTATTCCCCTGTCTGCACGACAATCACGTCACCACTATCGGCAATCCTCTGTGTCTTTTCGGAGGCCTCCTTGACGCGGCCTGTGTTCTCCGAAATCACCTGAACGCTGGCGACCGAGCACGTCCCGAGTCTAGTTGAAAATTAGACTCGGGACGTGCTCGGATGGCCGATCAGGCGCTGGACCTTCAGGCGGCGCGGGCGATCATCGCAAAAAAATGGTGACGCCCGCCGCGAGGCGTGCGGGTTCGCGCAGGGCGAATACGGCCTCCCGCAGCGGCGGGCCTGCCGGCTGGTGGGCCAGTGGAGGAGCGTGCAGCGCTACCGGCCAGGGCCGGAAAACGACGGGCCGCTGAGGGAGAAGCTGAAACTCCTGGCGGCCGAGCGCCGCCGGTGGGGCACCGCCGCCTTCACCAGAAACTCCGCCGGGAAGGCTGGAGGGATAACCTGAAAAGGGTCCTGCGCGTCTACCGGGAGGAAAAGCTCCAGGTGAAGAGCCGCAAGCGGTAGAAAGTGGCGCGTGGCGAGAGAAAGCCGCTGGAAGCGCCCGTGCGGGCGAACCAGAGATGGAGCACGGATTTCGTGAGCGACACGCTGTGGGACGGAAGGAGCATCCGGGTGCTGAACGTGGTGGACGATTTCACGAGGGAATCGCTGGCCTCGGAGACGGACAGCTCGCTGCCGGGGCTCAGAGTCGCCAGTGTGCTGGACCGGCTGATCGCCGGACGGGGAAAGCCGGAGGCGATTGTCTGCGACAACGGCCCGGAGTTCACCGGCTCGGCCATGGACCAGTGGGCGTTCGAGACCGGGGTAAGGCTCGCGTTCATCGAGCCGGGAAAACCGGTCCAGAGCGCCTTCGCGGAGAGTTTCAACGGCCGGATGCGGGACGAGTGCCTGAACGAGAACTGGTGGACCGGTCTGGAGGACGCCCGCGCGGGGATCGAAGCGTTCCGCCGGGACTACAACCGGAACCGTCCCCACGGATCGCTCGGCTGGATGACCCCGGAGAAGTTCGCCGCTGGCTTGCCGCCCTTAAGGGCGGCAAGCCACACTGAAGGAAGCACGATGTTCAACCCGCCGGTAATTTCAGTTTAGACCGGACCTAAAGAAGGGTACGGATCAGGAGGTCAGACTCCCGACACTCGAAATACTGCCCAAGCGGCTGGCCACCGGATGTTTCCGGGCATTCTTTTCGAGCACACGGGTAGTGTTAACGATCTCTGCCCCAAGTGACTCGATCATCGTCAGCAGCGGATCCATTCCTCCTGGAAAGAGGCCGTCAATTCAAGCGCCTTGACGCGTTTAACGAAGCTCTCCGCAGCTCCGCTGGCCAGAGACGGCGGCCTTCCTGCCGCAGCAGTGCGCGGACGGTGTTGATCAGCCGGCTCTGGACGAGCTGCTCCCGCACGCAAAGCCGGGCCGACAGGCGCCGGGATTCCTCGCTTCAGCGATGCGCTCGGCGGAATGTTCCGGACCGGGCACGCCTCGGCCAGTGCGCGGGCGTCCCGCCGGTCCGTCTTAATCCGCTTGCTGCGGGTCGCATACATCGCATCGAAGTTCGGATCGCCAACGATCACCTCGAATTCCAGAACTTCCAGGCACCGCGCCGTCCACTCGCTCTCGGTGGATGCCTCTATCAGAATTCGCGCGCTCCTGGGTATTCGGCCAGAACTTTCGAGAAACGCTCCCGGCTGGTTTGAATTCTCTTCTCGATGACTTCGCCTGCCTAGGTGAGAATACAGATTTGGGTTTCATTTTTGTATACGTCCATGCCCATATAATCCATCGCGGTTTCTCCTGGTCTCTTCCAAGCCCTCGCCGGTCCTGGGAGCTTGATCTAGGCCACCGGCCGCTTCATCCCATCTCGCCGTTCATCTCCAAGATGTGGACATGATGGGTGAGCCGGTCGAGCAGCGCCCCGGTGAGCCGCTCCGAGCCCATGATCTCGGTCCATTCGTCGAAGGGGAGATTGCTGGTGACGAGAACCGACCCGCGCTCGTACCTCTGGCTGAAAACCTCGAAAAGCAGTTCCGCTCCGGTTTTGGACAGCGGTACGAATCCCAGTTCGTCGATAATCAGCAGCTTGTAGCCTGCGAGCTGTTTCTGGAGCCTGAGCAGCCGTTTTTCGTCCCGGCTTCCATCAGCTCATGCACCAGCGCCGCCGGGCCTGAACCCCAAAGCCGCACGGCGGTGAAAGGAAAAAGGGGCCGTACGGCCCCCTTTTCCTTCCACTACTCCCAGAGATCTTCAAAACCAGCCATTTCCAGGCCGAACCCGATCACGGGGATTAACGATTACCCGCTGCCCAGACGGTACACTTTCAGACCGCCCTTGACACCAGGGAACACGCTCAGAAACTGCGGCGAATTTCCAGGTAACCGGTTGAATTCTTACGGAGGAATCCGAACTGGGAGATCCGGGGGCCGCGGTAGATTTCTCCGCCGACGGTCACCTTCCAATCGTCCGTAACGGCGTAACTGCCCTTCGGGCGGATCATCCAGTCGTGATGCTCGAAGTTGAAGGCATAAGCCAGTTCGGTTTCCAGGGTATCGTTCCAGAACTTTTTTGAAGCCCTAACCGAGACGCCGTTCTGGACCGTATCGAGCTGGGACGTAAACAGTGCGTTGTAGGTGGCGATCTGGTTAAGGACCGGGTCCATGGGGCTCCCGGTAATGACGCTTAGCGGGTAGCGGTTAAATACATACCGGCCGTAATACTGGGCGATAATGTTGAAATTTTCTCCCAGCGTCCGCTCCAGGCCAAGCACATAAAACAGATAGGGCGTCTGGATATCGCGCACCTTTCCGTCGGGGTTCCTGGTGCGGTTATAGGACGCCTCGCCCCTGAGCCCCCACCCGCCGACGGCCGTTGCGAAGTCGGCCCCCACACCCTGCATGCGCGAATGGCCGAGTATCAGCTCCACTCCGGTCGGAGAGACCGCGCCGGGTCTGACTTCCGGCGTCCGGTTGAAGCCGTTAAAATACGATACCGACCAATCGACTGCGCCGCCCGAGTTATCCAGCTTGACGGCATATTCGCCGTTTGAGAGGGCGACATCGGGAATCACTTCGTTGAAGCTGATCGGCGGGGAACCCGGGGGAACGGGGACCGTTTTCGGCAGCGGGATCGTGCTGGCCGTCGGAACCGGCTGCCAGGCCGCCGTGAGCCGGAATTTCATCGGCAGAAAGTAGTCTGCCTTCAGCGAGACGACACCGGTACGCTGCTCGAACGGATCCGGGAACAGCAGCGTGAGGTTACGCGCCGAGAGCCAGTCGGTCGGATTGATTTCATCGGCCCGCCCCCATACGGTGATCTGCTTACCGGCGCGGATCTCGAGGTCTCCGGCAAACACCTCGACGTAACCTTCCCGCAGTTCAAAGATCGCCGGAGCGGTCACCGCCAGCGTCCGGTTGTTCGTGGACTGGGCGTCGTGATTGAGACTCTGCGCCATGGCGCGCGCTTCCACGTACAGGCCTGCGTATTTCCCGAAACTCGGATGGGATTTCAGCATCAGGTTCAGTCCCGGGAAGTTGTGCTGGTTGTTCAGGAACTTGTCCGAGCTGAAGTAAGAGAAAGCGGCATAGCCGTTGACGCCCGCGTCCTTGAACGGCTGATACAGCCGGTTGACCGGCCCGGGCGGGAGTTCGTCGGGGACGGCCGGCGCCGCCACTTCGGCCGGAGGTGCCTCGGCCGGAGCCTCCCCGGAAGGGACCGCAGTTCCGGTCTGCGCCTCCTGCGCCATCACGCGGGACACCGGAACGCACAGACATATCGCCACTGCGACCGCAAGCAATCTGGGCATGTGGCTCTCCTTGGGCTGCCGTTTCAGGGGCGGGACAGGTAGCGTTCGGTAAAGAAGTCGTCGGGCACTCCCTGGTTCACCTTGATCTCGTCGAAGTGCAGTTCCGTCATTCCGTTGGACTGCAGGTTCTTCATGGCGATCCGCTTGGCCATCCAGCGCCCGAGCTTCGGATCCGCCTCGAAGAGATCGTAGGCGTGGAACTCCTTGTAAGGCCGGCCGGCCAGATCGTCGTTCTGGCCCTTGATCGTCATGAAGTTGTCGGTGCGGATCCATCCGGTGCGCTTGGCGTAACCGGCGTTCTTCTTTATGTCGTCGTTATTGGGGACTGATTCGATCACGTAGCACTGCACCCCGTCGACGGCTTCAGTCCGGAGGAGTTTGTGGGTCCACTCTTCGACCCGGGGAAGGATCACGTCGCCGTACGACATGTCGGAACCCATGAAACTGTCCCGTTTGTTGGATGCCACCAGCCGGCGGACTTTCTTCAGCGCGGGCAGATAGACCCAGATGTCGTCATCGCCGCCGGAATTCTCCCGCGTGAGCGTCGCAGTGCCTTTTACATCCGGCGGGCTCAGGAACTTGGCGATCCGTTCCTGGTCGCTGCCGTTTGGGAGCAGTTTCGAATACGAAATCAGCTTCCGCTCCCGCTTGGTGCCCCGCTGGTCGATCAGATTCATCGTCATCGTGGATTCGGAATCCTTGAGCTTATTTACCACGAAGTTCTTCTTCATGATCTCGACCGGATCGGTGAGACCTTCCGCACGGGCCGGGCCGGCCAGCCACAGCGAGGCAAGTAGCGATACGACGGCCGCTGCTTTCGGGTTTCGGAGTGTTCGGTGCATGGTTTTATACCTTTCGTCTGTTTGGAGTCAGAGGCTGGTTACTTTTCCTGTGCGCCATCCGGTGCGGCGTCTTTCGACGGATCCGGGAACAGGCCGCGGGGGCGCACGTATTTGACCAAAGCGGGAAGGACCGTGATCGCACCCAGCGAACTGATGACCATGGCGATGGCGACAAGTATCCCCAGCTTGCGGTGGAATCCGAACGGCGAGAAGGTCAGGCAAAGGTATCCCGCGGTAATGGCGCTCGACACGAAGAAGATAGCTTTGCCGGAAGTCCGCATAGTGAGCAGCAGGGCTTTGTCAAAATCCGGAGTCTTGGTGAGTTCTTCCTTGAGGCGGAACAGGAAATATATCGCGTAGTCGGCGCCAATACCCACGGCCATCGGCAGAATCGCCGAGGTCCCGATATCGAGCGGCCAGTGCAGGTAACCGATTACCGCAAACTCCCCGAACACCGACAGGATCAGCGGTGTGGTGACGAGCAAACCGATCAGCAGCGAGCGGAAGACGATCGCCGACAGGATGATGACGATGGCCCATATCTGCAGGAGGTTACGGATCTTGCCCTGAACCATGACCTGGTTGAGTGCGTCGGATATGGCGACGGAACCCGCAATCTTGACCTGGTAACCCGCAGGGAACGTTTTCGGGATCATGTCGGTGATCTTGGCAATCAGATGATCGGCGAACGCGGTGTTGTCCTTTTTCAGGTACACCTGGATAATCGCCTTCGTGTACAGCTTGTCGACGTACGCGTCGAAATCGTCCGGCCCGCCCGACATCGAGTAAAGCAGCAGGTACTGGGAAACCAGTTCGCGCGAATCCGGGATGGTTTCGAACTCCGGCTTGTCCGCGTTCATCGCCCGGTTCATCTTCTTCACAAAATTAGCCAGCGAAACCGTCTTGCCCACGTTCGGCTCCGCTTCCAGCGCATTCTGCACCTTCTCCATCGCCTTGAGCACTTCGGGGTTCTTGAGTGAATCCTCGCCGTTTCCGTCGACCACGAACAGAAGCGTATTGGTACCCGCGAAGTGGTCGTTCAGCCAGTGGTCGTCGATCGAGATGACGTCCTTCGAATTGAAGTAAAGCTTGACGCTGTTGTCGATATGAACGAGCGACGTGCCGAAAGCGCCGGCCAGCAGGAACAGGAACGAGAACCCGACGATCGCCTTGCTGCCCGTACCGCTGACGTACGGAGCAAGCCATTCCAGCGTACCGTCAAGGAGCTTGCGCTCCGTCGATTCCGCCTGTGTTTCCCCGTGCCTGGGCGCCGGAAGGATCGCCCGCAGCGCCGGGATAAACGACATTTCGATGGCGAGAGCGGACAATATTCCCAGACCCGTGAACAGTCCGAACGTACGAATGGTCGTGGTCTTGAAGGTCATGAGCGAGAAGAAGGCCATGACGGCGATAAGCCCGGTGGTGATCATCACCACACCGACCTTGATCGTGGACTCGATGACCGCCTTCTCGTTGTCCTGATAAACGGCGAACTCTTCGTAATATCGTTTCAGGATCTGGACCGCATGGCCCGCTCCTACCGCCAATATCAGGATCGGTGTCGTCGCGTTGAACGGGTCCAGTGGAATTCCGAATAATCCCATGAACCCGAGACCCCAGATGACCGCCAGCAGCGCCGTCAGAAGCGGCAACACCAGCCCCTGAATCGTGCGGAACGCCTCGAAATGAACGAGCCCGATCACGGCCACGGCAATCAGAAAATAGATCGCCATCCGTTCCGAATACCGGGCCATCCACGACGCGACCACCGGAAAGCCCGAATAGTGCACGACGATATCCGGGTCTTTCTCCGACTCGAGGACCTCCTCCACCGCCTTGTGGATGGCCGGATAGTCCTTCAGCTGCGGATTGAACCGGAAGTCGGCGAGTATCGCCACGGCTCGCAGGTCCTGGGAGTAGATCGAATTGATGAAGGTGTCGTTGCGGACGAGCTTCGTCTTCAGCTCGGCGAACTCCGCCGGCGTCGACGGAACGGTTTCCATCAGCGGCGTGACGATCATGCCCTCTTCGGTACCGACGATGTCTTTCGCCCGGTTGGCGGAAATGGACAGCACGTTGGCGCGGACGACGCCCGGAATCAGAAACAGCTTGTCCGTGATCCGCTGGACAGCCCCGAGAAGCTTCGACTGGAAGATATCGCCCTCTTTCGGAGC
Organism: uncultured bacterium; assembly: GCA_964565925.1. Classification (GTDB taxonomy): domain Bacteria; phylum JAGRBM01; class JAGRBM01; order JAGRBM01; family JAHCIT01; genus CAZMGV01. Next base: position 12,365 of record CAZMGV010000030.1, on the reverse strand, counting down.
CAGCCCGATGAGCACGACGTTTTTCCCGCCGAATATGCTGTTGATCTCGTTCTGGGCCTGTATGTACGGATGTTCCTGCGGCAGGTTCTTGTCCGGATCGACCTCCACATGCAGGTTGCCAAGACGGGATCCCAGGAAAACAGACACGGCCGTCAGAAATACGACTACGCCGATCTTGTACCGGACGATGAACTCCACGTATTTACGAAGCATGCGAGCCTGCCTTTTTCGGGGACCGTTTACGCCCGGCCACCGGGCTGTTGTAGAAAAGATCCAGCACGATCTTGACGGCCTCGGCCGCCGTGTGGCGTTCGCCGCTGTGAACCGTGGCACTCAGGAACGCGTTCATGATTCCCGTCAGCTTGAGCGTCAGGTGGAATGCGCTGGCACCGGCGAGTTCGCCGCTATCGATTCCGGCCTGGAACGTCCGGGTGAACCCTTCCAGGTTGCGCTGGTACTTTTTGAAGACACCGAGGCCGAACTCTGTCTTGATCCTGAATTCAAACCCGAGCGTCTCGTTCACAAAGAGATTCACGAACAGTGGCTGGGACTCAAAGTAGTCGAAGATCACCCGGACCCCATTTTCGATCCTCGGGATGGCCGGTCCGGGCGCGTCCAGCACCCGTTCGACCCGCTGGAGCAGAACGCCCAGAAACTGTTCAAGCAGTTCCTGGTAGAGGACCTGCTTGCTCGGGAAATGGAGGTAGATCTTCCCGACGGAAAAGTCGGCTTCCCGGGCGATGTCCTGCATGGAAGCTTCGTGGAACCCGGTCTTGGCGAAGACACGCGTCGCAGCCGCCAGGATTTCCTGGCGATGACGCAGGGTTTCAGCTTCCTGGCGGGCTTTGCTCTTGTAGCGAGCCATTTGCGAATATTATGAATGTATATTCAATATGTCAAATCGAAGTTCATAATTCGTGCGGCACGGTCGCCCGGCCGGTCATTCAAAAATGATCTCGTCCGGCGCATCGGCCTCGAGCACGTCCCGAGTCTAGGCTCTGTCTGAAAAGCCGAGCTTGCGGAAATACCGCTTGATCATGGCGAGTTTGACGAAGGCGAGAAAATTGACGGCGAGCTTGTCGAAGCGGGTGCCGATCTTGCGGAACTCCTTGAGCCAGCCGACGCAGCGTTCGACCACGTTTCGCTGCTTGTAGGTGAGCGAGTCGAATACATCCCTCATCTGGTTTTCCTGGTCGCTCCGGTAGGGAATCACCGCCCGGACACCGCGCTTACGGAGCCACCGGCGGTTCTCGCGGCTCGAATACCCCTTGTCGCCGGCCAGCGCCTTGGGGCGGCTTCTGGGCCGGCCGGCCGGCTGCCTGAGTTCGAACCCGCCGAGCAGCGGGGCCAGGAACGGGCTTTCGTGTTTCTCGCCGCCCGTCAGCATCACCCGCAGCGGCAGGCCCCGTCCGTCGGTGAGCAGGTGGATCTTCGTGCCGAATCCGCCGCGCGAGCGGCCCAGCGCATGATCTACCGGCTCTTCTCCGGGCCCCCCTTTTTCCGGGCCCCCGCCGCCGCGCGGCTCGCCCGGATATTCGTCCCGTCCACGCAGAACAGCTGCCACTCGATCTTCCCTTCGCCGTCCAGCTTCATCTGGAGCCGCTCCAGTATCCGGTCGAAAACTCCGGCTTTCCGCCACGAATTGAACCGGTGATAGACCGACTGCCACTTGCCGTACCGCTCCGGCATATCCCGCCACGGCGTCCCCGCCGACAGCACCCAGAACATCCCGTTCATGACCGTCCGGGGATCGTTCGGCGGGCGTCCGAACCCCCGTTTGGGCAGCAAATCCTCGATCAGCTTGAACTGGTCTTCCGACAAATCGTACCGGCGGGCCATCGGTGCATCTTTCCTGCACCCTCACTCCCCGCCACAGGTACAAGATTCGTGCCGGAAGTACAAGCACTTTTCAGACAGAGCCTAGTTGAAAATTAGGATGGCGGTTCCTTTCCCCGAAGATAATCTCCGGGCGTTGTTGAAAGGAAGAACCGCCATCCTAATTTTCAACTAGACTCGGGACGTGCTCCCGGCTGCCGCTCCCGACAGGAATACATTCCGGGTACCATCCAAGTTGATCGATTCGATCTCCTTCGGCGTAAGACCGCCGGTCTTGTCCGCGATGAACGCGAGATGAATGACCGCGTCCACGCCCTTCAACGAATCCTTTAGGTTCACATCACGCACATCACTCTTGACAAACGTGAACCGTTCCGGATTGTGATTCCTATGCGGCTGCGCGATATCGAGCGCGACGACCTTCACCTTTGGGAAGCTCCGGAGTAATTGGTCTATTACAGCCTCACCGAGGCTGCCCGAAGACCCCGTGACGGCGACGGTACGGTGAGACTCGTACGCCAAGCCGTCCTTTCAACGGCTTCTGTCCGCAGTGTGTTTTGAGATACCGTTTTTCTTCGTGGTCGCCATGATCTGTCAGCTCCTTATGCTGCCTAAGAAAGGTTGTTCCCTTTTCCAGCCTTAGTTACGCGCGACTCGATGTGGTATGCGCTGAAATCCGGCGTGCGCGTTCGCATCCAGTATTCGGTACAGAAGCCTGGCCATAACGTCACGTTGGTACCGTCTTCTGATTTGTACCAGCTCTGGCAGCCTCCGGTAGACCAGACGGTGCTTTTCATCCTCTCACCGATATCCTCCACGAAGGCGCTCTGGACGTTCCGCTTCACATCAATCCAAGCAAGATCCTTACGCCGGATCTCCTGAATGCATTTTAGCGCATAATTCGTCTGTGCCTCGATCATGAATACAATAGAGTTCTGCCCGAGACCGGTGTTCGGCCCCAACAGGACGAATAGGTTCGGAAATCCCGCCAGATTGATGCCGAGATAATGCTCGACACGGTTTTGAAGTAGCTCCGTCGATCGTATGCCACCGAGTCCAGTCAGGTTGAACTTCCGCAGACCACCGCCCACGTCGAACCCAGTGCCGAAGATGATGGCATCCACATCCCGTTGACTGCCGTCTTTTGTACGAATTCCGTTGAATCCAATTGAGTCGATACCGTCGGTGACAAGCTCCACGTTTCCACGGTTCAGGGCCGGGTAGTAGTCGCTGGAACCCAGTATCCGCTTGCAGCCAATCCGATAGTCCGGAGTAACCGCCTTCTGGATTTTCGGATCATGGATTGCCGTTTTTATATAGCGCCGGGAAAGCGTCTCGGCATACTTCAGGAGCTCCGGTCGATAGACCATCGCGACCGCACCGGCTTCTCCGCCAAGGAACATGGCGTTACGCTGAAGCTTCTGCAGGGCGGGCACACGGCCATAAAGAGCCTGCTCGCGCTTACCTATCTTGCGGTTCATCGCCGCCGGACGCGGCAATATCCAGGGCGGCGTACGTTGGAACAGATGCAGTTTCTTAACCTTCGCGGCAATTTCGGGGACGAACTGGATGGCGCTCGCCCCGGTGCCAATGACGGCGACAGTCTTATCCGAGAGATCGTAGCTGTGATCCCATTGAGCAGAGTGGAACACCTTCCCCTCGAACGACCGCACCCCTTTGATATCGGGCAACGCCGGGATATGAAGGCCGCCGACACCTAGAACCAGCGCACGGAACCGGTACATAGTCCCGTCTTTCGAGCGGACGTTCCATTTGCCCGCTGCCTCGTCAAAAGTGGCGTCGGTTATTTCACTGTTGAATATGAGATGCGAGTGTAGCTTGTATTTGTGCGCGCAATGCTTGAGATATTCAAGAATTTCCGGTTGCTTCGCCCACATGTGCCCCCAGTTCGGATTGGGTTCGAATGAATAGGAATACAAGTGGGTTGGAACGTCACAGGCCGCACCTGGATAGTCATTGTCTCGCCATGTGCCACCGAGATCTCCGGCCTTCTCAAGTATGACGAACGATTCGATTCCCGCTTTTTTCAGCCTAATTCCCATGCCGAGCCCCGAGAACCCCGAACCGACGATTCCGACCGTCACATCCACCACCCGCTCCTGTTGTGTCAAATTTCCCTCCACTGGCATAATTTATTCGCCGGTCAATAAGTATCGGGAAGTATCGGGGATTCAGGCCTGGGCCGGTGCCTGCCCCGTGGCTGCGCCCGATGTCTGGTAGCCCTGAAGCGCCTTCCATTTTTCCAAGAGGGCAGCATTGTCCTGTTGCCATGGATGAAAATCAGGGTGATAGAAAGCCGTAAACGGCCCGACAAAATCCGAGAACATCCCGCCCTTCCCAAACGCCCACCGCCCGAACGACCGCCAGTCATTTACAGAGAAAAGCTTACCGTCGGCCGCCATGAAGTAAACCAGCAATCCCCCGAGGCCGGGCGCCAGAGCTGCGGAAAGCGCTGTAAAAGTCACTACCCGGTTCAGATAGCTGCCATCGACCGACTGGTATACATCGAAGGCGACCGCTTTATGTTCAGTCTCCTCGGTCGCGTGCCACAGCCACAACGCCTGATGGTCGAGCCCGGAGCCCTTGACGATCTCGGGGTTGCGAAGGACCTTGTCGGCTAGAATGGCGGTAAAGTGTTCGGCGCCGACAGTCCCCGCAAGCTGAATCCTTTTAGGCAGCTTCCGTGCGAGTTTGAACAGTACGTCCTGAACGGGGTCCAGCCAATCCGTCCGAATTCGTGGCTTTGCAATTCTGTCATTGTATTTCGCGTGCTGTTTGGCGTGCTGGGCCTCTTGCCCGGCAAAACCACGAATCTGCTGGCGAAGCTTCTCGTCCTTGATCTGATCGCGGTAATTCATCACCGAGTCGACGAAGAAGCGCTCGCCCTCCGGGAAAAACAGGGACAGAATGTGCAGAAAGTGCGATTCTGCAGGACGGTCGGGAAACGCATAATCTCCTTCCTGCTTGATAGGGAAGTCGAGTTTACGGATTGGGATATCGTGTGTTCTGCGAGGTGAATGCTGTGAATGACGATTAGGGGAACCAGCCGTTACTTCCATTTTTCTTGTCCTCTTGCGTTATGCGTTAAGAGATGAACTCAGGGGGAAATATTACTTTTCCTACCCCCACCCAAACTCCATAGAGATAGCTATGTCTTAATAACTTCAGTCTGTCAAGACAAGAATAGCGATAGCTATATTATATAGTCTCTTAGTAAATTTACTAAAATACCTAGTATTTATAACTACTTATACACTACTTTCGATCATATTCGCCTTGTTTACAATGATCTTCATTATCGAAAATTCTATTGACGCCGATCAGTGTAAAGCTCATTAATGTCAATTGGAGCGAAAGTGTCCTTAATTAGAAATATCCGCATGTCCTGCCCATCATGTTAGGGAGAGGAAAACCATGAGCACCCGGTCAGCAATCACGCAGACGACCTTCCGCAGACGCAGTGGCCAGAAAAAGCCGGATTACGAAGTCCTGGTCGTTGGTGCCGGGTTTTCCGGTATAGGTGCCGGTATCAAGCTGAAGGAAGCTGGGATAGATTCATTCATTATTCTAGAAAGAGACGGCGACTTGGGAGGGACATGGCGCGATAATTCGTACCCCGGCCTCGCGGTGGACATCACGTCCTTCACGTATTCCTATTCATTCGAGCAAAATCCCAACTGGTCACGGATTTTCGCGCCCGGCGCGGAACTACAGGCATATGCCCAGCATTGCGCGACAAAATACGGTGTCCGCGAGCATATGAAATTCAATACCGCAGTGACGAGCACCGCATTCGATGCTGCCCATCATCTCTGGCGCGTCCAGACAAAAGACGGCCAGGTCATAATGGCCCGTTACATCATCTCCGCGACCGGCGGACTGATTAAACCTAAATTGCCCGATATTAAGGGAATCAAGTCCTTTAAGGGCAAAACGATTCACGCTGCCCGGTGGGACCACCAATATGATCTGACCGGAAAACGGGTCGCCATCATCGGAACCGGAGCCACTGCCGTTCAGCTCATACCGGCAGTCGCGGACAAACTCGGCCACTTGGACGTCTACCAGCGTACGCCAATTTGGGTGCTGCCGAAGTTCGATCGCGAGATTCCGGAATGGATGAAGATGCTTTTCCGAACCTTACCTGTCGCACAGCGATCGATCCGCCACGGGACAGATTTTTTTACCGAAATAATGATGGTCACGGGGGTTGTTTATTTCAAGCAAATGCCATGGCTGATAAAGCGGGCGGAGGCCGCCGGCAAAAATAATCTCAAGCGGCAAATCCCGAACGATCCGGGACTTCGTAAAAAATTGACGCCTAATTACGGTTTCGGCTGCAAACGGCCGACGTTCTCCAACGAGTACTTCCGTACGTTTACACGGAATAACGTCGAGCTGGTGACGGATCCCATCGAACGGATAACTCCGGGGGGAATAGTCACTGCCGACGGCAAAGAACGCGGTGTCGACGTGCTGATCTGCGCAACCGGCTATCAGACGTTCGAAAAAGGCAACATTCCAGCCTTTCAGGTCATCGGCCGCGACAACTTGGAGCTTGGGGGATTCTGGGCAGAACACCGCTTCCAGGCTTACGAAGGGGCGACGGTTCCGAAATTCCCCAACTACTTTGGAGTTCTCGGACCGTATTCATTTTCGGGATCATCCTGGTTTGCCATGGTCGAAGCGCAGACCACGCATGCATTACGCTGCATACTTGAAGCGAAAAGGCGGCATGCGACCTGTGTCGAGATCCGCCAGAAGGCCCACGACGATTTTTTCCAAATGACGCTGCGACGCCAGCAAAACACGGTTTTCTTCAACAACAACTGCAGCGGAGCGAACAGTTACTACTTCGACCAGCACGGCGATGCGCCGTTCCTGAGGCCCGCTTCCAGTTATGAGATGCTCTGGCGAAGCAAGCACTTCCCCATGAGGCACTATGAGTTTACCCATGCAAGCTAACCTTCGCACGAAAAACGCTAGGGCAGTCGTCACGGGTGCCGGGAGTGGAATCGGCAGGGCGTTCGCCATGGAGATCGCGAGACGCGGCGGCAGCGTGATCTGCTCGGACATCAATGAACTAACCGCAGAACGGACCGCGCAGTTCATCCGTGCCCTTGGCAGAGAGGCGACATCTGTCCGTTGCGATGTCGCGAGCGCGGTAGAGGTCCAGAATCTGGCAAACACCGCCGACTCATTCTTCGGCGGGCGAGTGAACCTTATGGTGAATAACGCCGGTGTCGGAATAGGTGGCCGCGTAGGCGAGATAACTCTCGATGACTGGAAATGGGCGTTAGGGATAAATCTCTGGGGTGTCATTCATGGCTGTCATGAATTCGTACCCCGCCTGCGAAAGAACGGGGGTGGAGGCATTGTCAATGTGGCATCGGCTGCTGGGTTTGCCGCCGCACCCGAAATGGGGCCCTACAATGTCACGAAATCCGCAGTTATGTCGCTGTCGGAGACGCTAGCGGCGGAACTGGCTGGGTCAGGTATCAACGTCTCCGTGCTGTGCCCCACGTTTGTACAAACGAATATCCTCGAGGGTGCCCGGGCACCGGAAGGAAAAATGCGCTTGGGCCGGCAAATGATGCGATGGACCGGCATCTCTCCAGACACGGTGGCCCGGAACACACTCGACGCCCTCGACGCGGGCAAGCTTTATGTTGTGCCGCAGTTCGATGCACGGCTCACTTGGCGTATAAAGCGTCTGCTGCCTTCGCTTTACGCACGGGGACTGGGTGCCATCTATCGGCTTTCGCATTAGCAGTTTGCCGAAATGCCGAGATTGCACAGGAGCCCTAACGAATCACATTTGGTTTCAAGAATGCGCTGGTTAAAGCCATGGATATGCACTGGTTTTGAAGAGATCAACATAATCCTACCTTTCTCACATATAGTATATTTTTAGCTACCCTTTGATAATTACTATTTACTATCCTAACTAAAGGGAATGTCGGCCGAGATGCCGTATCCACTACACTGATTGCCAGAAGGATTATCCGAATGACTGCCATAGCCAATCCTGAAACAACACAGAGATATCACACGCCGCTCGATGTGTGCTGGCAGTTCAGCTACGAAATCAATATTGACCAGCTGCGACGTCTCTACTCGATGGCCAAACGCCAGCAGTGGGATGCAGAGGTTCACATCGACTGGAGTCGTGCCGTCGATCCGTCGGCGGACATCCTCGATACCGAGCGGATGCCTTTCAAAGAAACAAAGTTCTGGAATCGGCTGTCCAAGTCGCAGCGCGAAACATTCGCAGCCAATAATGCGGCATACGCGCTTTCCCAGTTCCTTCATGGTGAACAGGGTGCATTAATGGTGGCGGCCGCCCTCACGCACGCGGTGCCAGATTATGAGGCCAAGCTCTATGTGGCTACGCAGACCATGGATGAAGCCCGCCATGTGGAAGTGTTTGAACGCTATATCAGGAAGATTGGCAAGATCTACCCGATCGAAACCTTTCTCAAGGAAGTCATCGACAGGACACTCACGCATGATAACTGGATCTGCATGTGCGTCGGCATGCAGATGATCGTCGAAGGTCTGGCATTAGGATCATTCACGAACATGATGGAGGCGACGAATGAACCCCTCTTCCGCCAGCTCATCGAATACGTAATCAAAGATGAAGCCCGCCATGTGGCTTATGGCAACGTCTACGTGAAAGAAGCTATCGCGGATCTGCATCCTGACAGTCTTGCCGAGGCAGAAGACTTCGCCTTTGAGGCCCTGACGCTGATGCGTAAGGCACGCTTCGGCAGCAGCAACGGACAAGGACAGATTGCGACGGGTATTTTTGGGAACGTACTGCGGGACAGCGGAATCGATCCGAAAGATTTCATGAAGGGCATGGCGGAAGAGTATATGAGCGGATGGCGTCCCAAGGCTCTGCCGGGACAAATCCACACCTTCAAGGACTTGATGATGCCGGCGCTCGTGCGTGTGGGCCTGGTCGGCACGGACCGTATTCGGAAAAAGTACGAAGAAGCCAAGGTACAGATGTTCGATGACCTTTCGCTACTGCAGAAGATCGAGGTCAATGTCGATTCCGTGGATCTTGAAAACTGCGAGATAATCTAGAAGGCAGGCAGACAATTCAGCCGATTTCGAATCCTTTGTCGGCCGGATCACAAACAGTATGAGACGTAAACATCCGGATCGGCTGCTGCCCTAACTACACGTCTATCTATTCTGTACAACCGTAATCGCGCAGAGGTGGGGATCCTCGCCAACTTCCGCAGGAATATACGAGATCGCTGAACATGATTACCCTTAATACGGTCAAAATATTTGTACAAGCAGCATACAATGCCCTGGGCCTGGTCAGGTATGCACGGATTTTATCGGCCAACGCCCCGATGAACCCTGCAAAAATGCTTTCCGAACGTGCTAATTCTGCGCCGGACAGTTCAGCTATTCTGTTCGAAAACCGGCGTTATACATGGAAGGAAGTAGACGAATGGGCGAGCCGTTATGCAGGTTACTTCGAGGCGTCCGGAATCGGCACCGGAGATACGGTTGCACTTATAATGGACAACCGCCCGGAATATCTATTCGCTATTATGGGGCTAAGCCGTCTGCGCGCAATAACAGCGCTGGTGAATACCAATCTAACCGGCGCGGCGCTCACCCACGCGATTGGTGCCGTAAGTCCCAAAAAAGTACTGGCCGGAGTCGAACATGCTGCCCGGGTCTCCCAGATCATCGGAAATTTCCCGGCCCTCAATCCGGATACCGATTTCCTCATTCACGATGACAGAATCGAGACGGCAAAATCCAATTTCGGCACGGTCATTAACGAAGCCATCGGATCCCGATCACCCAAGTTCAAAGCGACATCTCCCGAATTACAGGACGTATTTTGCTACATATACACATCGGGAACGACGGGGCTGCCGAAGGCAGCCGTTATTACCAACCACCGGATGCTGGCAGCCGGACTTATTGTCGGCAAAATCGCCCTGGAGACAAAACTCGGTGATGTTACGTATGTTGCGCTACCGCTCTATCACTCTAATGGGATGATGATCGGGTGGGGTTCGGTCCTCACCACAGGTTCCACACTGGCGATTCGCCGGAAATTTTCCGCCTCTGAATTCTGGCGCGATATCCGTCAGTTCCGGGCCACGGTATTTATCTATATCGGAGAACTCTGCCGCTACCTTCTGAATACCACGCAACACCCCGATGAGACCGAGCACAGGCTCCGGCTCTGCTTCGGGAATGGCATGCGCCCCGAGGTATGGGTTCCTTTTCAAAAGCGTTTCCGCATACCGCTAGTACGTGAGTTCTACGGTGCGACAGAATCGAACACCGGTAATTTCAATATCGAAGGCCGGCCCGGAATGATCGGAAGGCGTATGCCTGGCCAGGCGATTGTGCATTGCGATCCGGAAAGCGGGGAAGTTCGTCGCGGAAGCAACGGCCTTTGCCAACCTGTAAAGCCAGGAGAAACAGGCCTGCTTCTTGGAAGAATCAATCCGCTCATACCGTTCCAGGGTTATCTGGATAAGGAATCGACCAACCAGAAAATCATCCATGACGTGCTCGAGCCCGGAGACCAGTATTTCAATACAGGTGATCTTATCTGTCTGCACACCGGCGGCTGGCTATCGTTCGGCGACCGGCTAGGTGACACCTACCGTTGGAAAGGCGAAAATGTGTCGACGATGGAAGTAGCCAGCATTATCGGTAATTTCCAGAGTGTGACGGAATGTGTGGTTTACGGCGTTTCGGTGCCCGGCATGGAAGGTCAGGCGGGAATGGCGGCAATCCGCGTTCAGGAACAGAGCTTCAATCTGCAGTCCTTTTCAAAATTCATCGGACAGAACCTGGCGAGCTACCAACGTCCAATGTTCGTCCGGTTGTTGAGTAACGACATTAAGATTACCGGGACTTTCAAACACCAGAAGAGGGAGTATCGGGACGAAGGCTACGATCCAAACCGCGTCCGCGACCCTTTATACATCCTCGCCAAAGATCAGTACGAGCCGATTGATACCGAACGCTTCGGTCGTATCCCAAGCGGAGCCATCGGCTAATCCGTATCCGATCATCAAGACGGCGACATTGAATTCGAGCGGTGTAAAATCGAATTTCAGAACGAAAGGGCTGAGGAATATGGGAAGGAATTCTGGTACTACGGACGCCAAACGTGATCGGCAGAAACCCAATGAGCCCGTGCATATTGCCGCCGATTTACCATTCTGCAAAGCTTCGCCACGAGGACGTTATTCACGGAACTTATCTCCGCAAGATCGATCCGTTCGACAGCGCGATTTGCTGATCGCCGCCGGAACCGATGTGATAGCATCAAAGGGCTTCGCTTACGCGACCGTCGCAGATATTGTCTCGGCGTCGGGCATGAGTCGGGCGACTTTCTATATCCACTTCAACAGCAAAGACGACCTACTCGCTGCTATCATCCACAGACGGGTGGGTGAGATCTTGATTTCTGTAAAAGCTGCGGCTCGCGATACCCCAAACCCCTTAAAGGCCCTTACACACGTCATCGACACCTACTTACGCCTTATGCAAAATGGGGGTGCGTTCACCCGCGTTATGCTGATGGCAGCGGCTGCCGGAGGAGACCAAATGAGAAAAGTCCGGGAGCAGCGCCGCCAGGAATTAATCGAGATATTCCGGCAAATTGAGAACTCCATTCCGGCCGAGAACCAGGGACATTTCAGTCACTCGGATGTGACGCTTCGAGCACTCGTTTGTGGAATGGAAGAAGCGGTTTACGGCTATCTGCTAAATGGGAATATCGGTGATCTCTCGAAAGAAATGAAACCGGGTCTAACTCGTTTCGTGAAGACCGGATTAGGCATCATGACGAATAATCTACCCTCATCCCCTATGTGTCCCGAAAACTCCGTGCGCGCGTCAAAGGGTGCGTCATAAAGTGCGTCAAAACTTTTCACGCAGCCAACGGAGTGGCCAGATCCGGATCGCCGGTTAGGTTCCGATAATATTTATGATGCAGGCCGCCCAAAATCGCTTCAGACCTAATCGGTCCGTTTTCGGGCGGGTCGATTGCCCGGTGCACCGGCGCGTCCATGTCTAGGCTCCGGTGGGTGCGTCTCCGGTTGCAGTAATTGACGTATTGACGGAGGGTCTTTCGCAGGTGCACTCCCGGACCCCTTATCACCGGTAATTGTGCCAAAATGGCACCCCGCCGTGACGGCGCAGATCGCAACCGCTGATATCGAAAAACGGCTTGAACAACCGGGGCTTTTTGACGCTCTTTTGCGCCGAGCTGCGCAAGGCCTTCGGTTCCCGCTTCCGGGGTTTTGTCATTTACGGGTCAGCCGTTCGCGGAGAAGACCGGCCGGATAGCGACATCGACCTGATGGCAGTTCTGGATGAGCCATTCCACCGCAGGAGTGACGGAGCCGAAATTACACGAACAGTTTATCCGATCCAGCGCGGACTCAACGTAAGTCCTCTTTGCGCCCCGTCGTGACGTGAACCAGACAATTTGAGAAACTGCC
>CAZMGV010000029.1:10140-22532 GCA_964565925.1 uncultured bacterium | reverse complement strand
CAGGTGACCACCCAGGTCCTGATCTCGGCGCCTGGCGTGCCGGCCGCCACTTATCAGCGCAGCGTCGTCTGCCCTGCGGGCGGATGTCCGCCCTGATGACCTAACAAATGCATCGGTGAGGGGTCGAGGGAGTTTCACGGAGAGCACTATGAAAGAAGAGCAAATGCAGCCGATCATCTTGCCGGTAGGTTTCGCCGGAACAGGGCTTCGGAACTACTGGGGAAACGACAAGCCGATGGAATCAACAGGCATGTCGGCCGGAATTGAAAAAGACGAGAAACAAACCAAAGGAAAATCCCGCGAAATCCTCAGGCGCGGGCGGCCGCGGATTCCCGAAAACCAGCGCAAGATGAACGGGAAGCAGTCTACTTACCGGCTGGCTCCGGAATCGAAAGCCCAGCTGCAGGTGATCATTAATGTTCTCAAGACCTCGTCGGAGGTCGCTGCAGTGCAAATAGCTATCAACTATCTTTATGAACACCTTAACGAAATCGCTCCGCTCACTGCGACCCCAAGGCATTTGACCGATCTATTTGCAGAGTATCTAAATGTTGAGAAAGATGTTCAATCCTCCTGAAAGCCGGGAATATTGGGCATTTCTTGGGAGGAGTTCCTATGCCACACGGGTAAACTCATAATGGCGCATGGGGAAATGCTTGCTTCGCCAGAGCATCTCATAACTGGATGCAGGTCTCAGGAAAGGCGCATCACCGTGCTGATCGAAGTAGTAGCTGTTTGCTCCACTGCAGTTATTGTTGAAAAAAACGGTATTCTTCTGGCGCTGAAGGGTCATCTGGAAAAAATTGTCGTGGGCCTTCTGGCTGATTTCAACACAGGTAGCGCGTCGCTTTTTTGCCTCAAGTATGCAGCGGAGAGCGTGGGTAGTCTGGGCTTCAATCATAGCAAACCAGGATGATCCCGAAAACGAATAGGGTCCCAGAATTCCAAAGTAGTTGGGGAATTTTGGAACTGTCGCTCCCTCGTAAGCCTGGAAGCGGTGCTCCGCCCAGAAACCCCCGAGTTCCAGATTCTCGCGGCCGATAACCTGAAAGGCCGGAAGGTTCCCTTTTTCGAATGTCTGGTAACCGGTTGCGCAAATAAGCACATCGCTACTGCGCTCCTTGCCGTCAGCAGTTACTATGCCATCCGGCGTTATCCGATCGATCGGAGTCGTAACCAGATCTACGTTCTTTCGTGTGAACGTGCGGAAGTATTCGTTGGAAAAAGTCGGCCGTTTGCAGCCGAAGCCATACTTCGGTGTCAGTTTCTTGCGAAGTTCCGAATCGTTCGGGATCTGCCGTTTGAGGTTGCTTTTACCGGCGGCCTCGGCGCGCTTTATCAGCCATGGTATTTGCTTAAAGTAGACGACTCCTGTGACCATCATGATTTCGGTAACGAAATCCGTCCCGTGGCGAATTGATCGCTGTGTGGCAGGTAAGGTTTGGAAAAGGATTTTCAGCCACTCCGGAATTTCATGGTCGAATTTAGGTAGCACCCAAATCGGCGTACGCTGGTAGACGTCCAAGTGTCCGAGTTTCTCAGCAATTGCCGGGATGAGCTGAACTGCCGTCGCTCCGGTTCCTATGATGGCGACCTTTTTACCGGCAAGATCATAATCGTGATCCCAACGGGCAGCATGAATCGTCTTGCCTTTGAAAGATTTAATTCCCTTAATGTCGGGCAATTTGGGCTTAATCAGTCCGCCAGTGGCGGAAATGATATATCGGGCCAAAATAATTTGACCGTCGTTAGTCCGTACGCGCCAAAGATGATGCCCCTCATCGAACGTGGCGCTCGTCACTACGGTATTAAAACGCATATGCTCGCGGATACCATATTTGGTTGCACAGTGCTGAGCGTACGCCTGCAGTTCAGCGCCGGGTGCGAAAATACGCGACCAGTTTGGGTTTTGTTCGAACGAGTAGGAATACGTGAACGACGTTATATCTACCGCGAGGCCCGGGTAAGAATTATCGCGCCATGTCCCTCCCAGGTCGCCTTCTTTTTCTAGGATAACAAACGAACTTATGCCGGCCTGCTTCAGCTTGATGCCAGCGCCAATACCAGAAAACCCGGCACCAACGATAAGCACCTCAAAGTCCGGCACTTTTTGCCGGTTCGGTTTTGGGGTAACTGGTTGTGCGGTTGCTGATCTAGTCTTCAAGATTTTCCTTTCACTAGCACAGGGCTAAATAGGGCGTTCGAGGTCAACATAAATCGTGAAAAAAAACTATCAATATCGACTTAACATCCTGATAACACGGAGAAAGATAGCATATCAAAACAGATGCTATAAAAGATATAAAAAACTATTCTTCAATTGACATCCCGCCCTTAATAAGACAAATATGTCCCTATGTTGGTGTTGGCTTCACAGGTAATCTAGGCATTGCCACTCTGGTTTTTATATTGAGGCTGAACAGGGAGGAATAATATGGAAATGGCAACTGGGGCTGTTGAGCGTCGTCATTCACCGCGTAAAGTCCACGATATCCCAATCCGAAAACTCGATTTCCCAATCCAGCGAGAAGGCGACTATGCGTTTCCTGACCGACCGGCAGAATCGCATTTCCTGCACATCCTGTCTTTGTTTTTCCCGGAGGGGGAACGCTTTTTTGTCGATTCGGTGATGAATTTCCGTAATCACATCAAAGATGAGAAGCTGCGCCAGCAAATACGTGGATTTGCCGGGCAGGAGGCGCAGCACGCGAACCAGCATAAGAAGTACAACGATCGTATTGCCAAGCCGCAAATTCGGACGGAATGGTTGGACGATGTCCAGAAAGTCGCATTTGCCTTGGCACGGAAGCTTCCGAAAAAGGTCCAGCTCGCTGGGACTGTCGGTGCCGAGCATTTTACGGCGCTACTGGCCGATAAGGTTCTGCGAAACCCGGAGATTGTTAAGGGCTCCAATCCCGACCACCAGGCGTTGTGGATGTGGCATGCAGCGGAGGAAACGGAACACAAAGCAGTTGCATTCGATGTATATCGCGCGATCGGTGGTGACTATCTAACCCGGGTGACCGCTATGACCGCACTTTCGGCGGTCTTGGTCCCGGGCATTACGGGGATGATGGTTTATTTCATGGCGGCGGATGGGAAACTGCTGTCTTTCAAAGACTGGCGCTCGTTCGGGCGATGGGCTTTCGGGAAGGGCGGGATGTTCTCGGATTTTGTGGAACCGTTCGTCGCTTTCTACCATCCGGATTTTCATCCTTGGCAGCAGGACAACTCCGCTTTCCTGGAAAAGTGGAAGGCACTGCAGGGCAACCTGTCACCCGCCCAGGCATGACTGAAATACCGGCGGGAAAACTGAGCACTAAAAAATATTCAGGAAATCCGGAGTAAGAATCTCGATGAATTGGCAGAAGCGGAGCATCCAGCGGGATATCGGCGGGGGATGAAAAGGCACTGTTTGGTCTGTCGGCGGCTGCCAAAGCTGGCGCAAATCGGAAGATGACACCAACGTGCTGTTATGGGCGGGTTTTTGAGCCGAATATTTGGAAGTGGACCCGCGTGCTGGAAATCAGCGTACACCGTAGAGCCAGTAATGAAACAAATTTTTTAGGATAGCGTAGGAGCTGGAAGATCGTGGCGACTTCGAAGAAAATTGGAACCTCAGAACACGGTGTTGCCGGAAGTCGCCGGAAGAGCGGGCCCATGCATGAAGCTCCCCGAACCGTCGCCGTCACAGGTTCGTCGGGCAGTCTCGGCGAAGCCGTTATAGACCAGATACTCCGGAGTTTTCCGGAGGTTACAGTCGTTGCGCTAGATATCGTACCGCCGCATCGAAAGCACGATCCGGCGCGATTCAATTTCGTTAAAAGCGATGTGCGCGATTTGAGCCTTAAGAAGAAGCTGAAGGGCGTGGATGCCGTCATCCATCTTGCGTTTATTGTGGACAAGACCGGCGGTCTTACACCGAAAGAGATCGAATCAATCAACTTGAATGGCACGCAGAATGTTTTTCTGTCGGGTGCCGCCGCCGGGGTCAAGCAGTTTGTTTATGCGTCTTCGGTGGCCGCATACGGAATGCACGCCGACGCAGCGGACCAGCTTCTTACGGAAGAAGCACCGCTTAGGGGAAATCCCGACTTTTTCTACTCCGATCATAAGGCACGTGTGGAGAAGTGGATTGACGGATTTGAGAAAGACTGGCCTGGTATCCGCATTGCACGGCTGCGCCCATCAATATTTTTGGGTGAGCGTTCCCCGACACGGCCCGTCCGGATGCTCGCCTATATGCCGGTTATCCCGTCGATCAAGGGGTTTGATCACGTCCGGTTCCAGATCGCCCACGAAGAGGATATTGCCGACGCGTTCTGTGTCGCTCTCGCTCATAACGCTCACGGAGCGTTCAACTTAGCTGCTGAAGGAACGCTGTCACTGCCTGAGATAGCCTCCGAAATGGGTAAGTGGACATTCCCGCTGCCTAAGTCGGTTCTTACGATCGGCGCCGTTGCGTACCGGCTCGGCCTTTCGCCATGGGATCCGGACTGGCTGATTAAGGCTTCGCGGGCGAATGTCGCCATGTCGACGGAAAAGGCGCTTAATAAACTCGGATGGAAACCCCGTTACCGCACGGCAGGAGATGTACTCCGTGCGGTAATCGGTAGTAAGCGCATCCCGTTGCAGCCGGTGATAGTGGACGAAGTATGATGTCGCGCTTTATTCAGATAGCGGAAGAATGTTTGCGATATCTCTTTCGCATGAGCCGGTAATTTCCCATATCCAGTATGGCGTTCAGATGAATTCAGTTCGGGCATCGGCTGAGACAACGTTGCGCCTGTTTCCGGAATAAATCGAATTGGAAGAAATAAAGTTATGCCCACGTTCGGTATCGCATCCACTCATCCGGTAACAGTACAACAAATCCTCGATTTCATCCGATGGGAGGTGGATCTCGCAAAAGATCGCTCCCGGAGGCCTCATCGGCTCACATCCGCCCAATTCGACCAGTTCCGTTACGTGCTCAATTTTGCGCGACTGACCCGATTCAGGCCGGGGTCCGTCGGGAAACCGGGTGTGAGCAAGGCAGTCCGGCCGGAAGTCGATGTGTCCCCGCAAATCACCATGTTCCGGAATCGGGTGCACCAGATTTTTTCGAGAGCGTTCGTGATGGGCCGTATCCGCTACGGAACGCTGATCGCCGGTGTTCGCGGTCTGTGGGAGGACATGGTCCAGTTACGGCAGCAGATTATCCTGCATCATTCGGATGAATTTTCAATGGAGGAACTGGATGCGGAAATCTGCCTGAAGACCTGGGTGAGTGTCGGTGGCGGCGGCGGCGGCGCGGGCTACGTCTATATCGGCGCATACATGGAGATGCACGAGGCTGGGCTAATTCCCGGCTACATCGTTGGATCTTCCATCGGAAGTATCATGGGGCTTCTGCGAGCTCGGAATCGCACACCCGATTTCCGGAGGATTCTGGATCTTTCCTATTCATTGAAACGGGACAGCCTCCTGCGTATGATAAGCGTGAAGCGCAGATACGGTTTGCCGGGTTTGTTCAGGCTGTACCTCCGGGGCGGAATCAGTCCCTTTTTTTCAGGACCGGAAGGCAAACCGATGCGGCTTACGGACTTGGAAATCCCCTATGAGGTTGTGGTCGCCGGTATTCCAAAGGGAGCACTTCGCGAATCGATGGAAGATATGGATCGGGATTTTTATCCCTTTGCCGGTCCGGTTCCGAACTGGAAAATTCGGGCGAAGATCGCGGAGCAATTCGTAAAGCTGATGGCCTACCTGAACCCAATGCTTTGCAAGGAGATACTGATCGGATCGACTTCGCTGACCAGGGATTTCGATGCAGTAGACGCAGTCGGTTTCTCCTCTGCCGTTCCAGGAATTATCCACTATGACGTCACACGCGATGATCCGCGCATGCACGACATCTTGTCGAGCCTTTTCCGCCAGGAAGACCTGGCGGCACTTGTGGACGGGGGGGTGGCCAATAACGTCGCATGCCGGACTGCGTTTCAACGCGTCATGGAGGGCAGCATCGGCACACGGAACGTATTGATAATCGGATTTGATTGCTTCGCGCCCAAAATTATGCAGGACCAGCACCTGTATCCCATTCAGGCTGTCGTACAGCTACAGGTGGCGCTTAACCGGCCGTATGCTGCGTCAATCATAAGGTTCCCCAAAACCCTTTCTCCATTCAACGTCATGCCTTCGCGTGCTGATATAGACTGGTCCGTCAATGAAGGCCGACGTGTTATGCGCGACGAATTGGAATGGATCAGACTTATTATGAGCCCGGTCAAATTCAGCCGGGAATATTCCTAAGAGCCACACACCTATCCTGCCGATGCAGTCGCCACGCGCTTTTCGGTCGTAACTTTGCTGGCCAATACGCCGATATAAGTTATCGCAATCGGAAGAAAATCGACCTTCGGCATATGGACCTCCAGTGGAACCGGTGCGGTCGCAAGCACGCGGGCGAGTAGCGCGTAATGATGCGGAACGGAGGATATTCGGTGTTCCTCATGGAGAACCACAAACTCGGCCGTCATTTCGGCAAGATTATTTTGGAGCAAATTTATCAGGCTGGTGCCGTCCCGGAAAAACCCCAGTATCTCGTCGGTGATCCGGATTCCCTGTTTTACCCACATCTCGAAGGAATCTCGTGTCTGCAGCCGGGTCCGGAATCCCTGGTTCCATAGTGCATCGGTAATTTGGTCGTGCCGGCGCGTCAGATAGCCGTTAACCACCTTGACCACATCGGCACGGAATCCCTCTGGGAAATCCTTAGTGCATCCGAAGTCGAGCATGACCAATGTCGCCGGAGAGCTGGGAGATTCCGGCGATTCATCAAGCACCATAAAATTGCCGGGATGCGTGTCGGCCTGGAAAAACCCGTGATATGAAATTGTATAAAACAGGCACTCGACGAGACACCGGAATATCCAGTTCTTTTTCTCCGCGGGGACTCGCGAATCGGAATACCAAGGCACAATTTTGCGCGCCTGAATGAACTCCATGCAAAGTATGGCTTCGCGGCAATAGTCCTCATAGAGACGCGGCACAACAACCATGCCGCGATCCTGAAGACCTTTTAGCTGATCGTACATGCGGATCTGGTTCCGGGCTTCGTTTCGATAGTCGAGTTCGAGCCGGATATAGGTCGCGAATTCATCGATTAGTTCGGAAAACGCTATCCCCGATGGCTCCCGGTAAAAACCCCACTCCAGGATCTTGACGAATATGGGCAGTGTCAGTCTGACGACCTTTATATCCGCGAAGAAGAATCTGTCGATTCCAGGATACTTAACCTTTATGACCGCCTCCCGGCCATCCTTGAGTGTAACGCGATGGACTTGCCCGATGGATGCGCATGCCAGAGGGATCGGATCGAATTTCGCGAATACCTCTTCGGCCGGCTTACCGTATTGCTCAATGATTCGCTGACGGACCTCCTTCTCCGACGCGGTCGGCATCTGGTCTTGCATTTTGACCATCTCCATCAGGTATTGCGGGGGAAGAAACGCGGCCTGAGTGGAAAGGAACTGGCCGATCTTTATATACACGCCCTTGAGACGGACGAAATCATCATAAAGCCTACGGGCATTCCGGCCATGAAGGGCGTCTAGCTTTTCTCGCCGCGAGCTTTTGGGTGTGCGCCGATATGTCATGAGACCGAACCAGACATAGCTTGCGAGTATTTTCGAGAAGAGGGAAACGGCGAGCACGGCGCGAATCAACCGAAATTTCAACACGTTAGTTAAATCCTCTAGGCGACAGATCAAGACCACAGGGTAGCCAACCATTGTCAGGTCTCGAAAACGAGCCTAGCGCATAATAATAATAAAATCACTAGACATTATAGCAGAGTAAACGCTATGCTTACCGAGGCTTGATTGGGGTCCTAGATAAGGATCGAATCCTTACGTTACATTAAGACCGAGGCATTACCTGCATGGGATTTTCTCAGCGGGATTTGGCAAAAGGTAATCAGGTTAATAATGGAAGAGTTCTCTCCCGCACGCAGTTCGGTTCGTGAAGTATTACCGGGATTATTTCGGATCCGACTACCACAGCCTAGATATGGAAGCGTATACGTACACTTGGCGAAAGGCGGGTGCGGGCCCCTGACGCTTTTTGATGCTGGTCTGCCGCATCCCTTAACGCAAAATGCCTTGCGTTTACAGCTGGATGGGCTGGGTGTATTGGTCTCGGACATAGAGCAAATTGTCTACACTCACTCCCACATAGACCATATGGGGGGCGGTTCCGTTATTTCCGGTCTGACGGCTAGGCCGCGCCATATCGCTTTCCGTGGATGTCTCGGGGTATGCGAAAATTATCAGGTGTACAATCGCACGGTCAGTTCTTGGAAATCACTGATCCAGCACCTTAGCTATTCTCCTGAATTGAAAGATCGAGTTATTCAATTTCTCCCCATGGAATCTCGCAGCAAAGATAACCTGCTGGATGGGGATATCCTCATTGAAGACGCGGATAAGACCTATCATCTCTTCGATAAGGGCGCGATTCCGATAATGTTCGACCGTGGTCTGAGTGAGGGCGACTTTTTCGATGCCGGCCCCTATACGTGGGCTGTAATCGAGGCTCCGGGGCACAATCCTCACCATGTCGTATTTGTCGAGCAAGAAAGGCGCGTTTCGGTCACGGGAGACCTGATACTGGATCATGGTACCCCGATCATGCGTTCAATGGGAGACGATGTATCTGTGTATCTCTCTTCACTGAGGAAAGTGAACCAGACTGCTTTGGGGGTTGCGCTCACGTCGCACGGGTGTGTGTTTCCGGATGGCAATTCGGCGCTTCGCCGTGTGCTCGATGAGCGCGAGTCGTTACTCGAATGGTTATGGTCCGCCATCCAAGACAGACCTCGACGGCTGGTTGATATTTCGATGGCAGCTGTTGCGTCGGGAATAGCAGGGAAAAAGGTAAACCCGATGCTGCTCATGGGCGTTCTCGATTCTGCGGTCCATGTGTGGTCCGAACGGGGAGCGGCCAGGATTGATCCCACTACAGGAATAGTGGAAGTCAGGACCGATGCGCCGGGGTACTTCACTCAACCGGATCGCGCGCTTAATGAAGTGCGTCCAGAGATCGCGTAACCGGATAAGGACTGGGACGCATGAATGAACAGTTGGCGATAGACCTGGCGGGGAAATTTAATCCGCAACTGGCTGCGGCAATCCAGTCGGCCAATAACGCCATGGCCGGGCTGCCGAAATTTCTCGGATGTACGGTGACCGAGTTGGCACCGGGCAGGCTCAAAGCAAGGCTTCCAGTCCGCAACGAGCTATTGACACCAATTGGGAATCTGCATGGCGGAGTTCTTGCCGGGTTCGTCGATCATATTCTCGGAGTCGTGCTTTACCCCGTAATGAAGCCGGGGCAATGGGCGGCTACCACCGAATTCAAGTTGAACTATCTCGCGCCGATCAAGGACGGGATACTGCTGGCGGAATCGTTGGTGATCGCAATGACACGGAATACCGCTGTCGTGCGGGCGGAAGTCTCCAATGGGGACCGCCTCGTCTGTGCGGCTCAGGGCACTCTGCTGATCAGGGATCCGAAGGGTTCCTGACGTCGACGTCTGCTGAATCATATGGAGGCCGCATTTTCAATGGAAGCCGACAGAATGAAGAGCCTGGTACAGTCGGCAAGAGATTCATTTGATTCCGGAAAGTCACGGCCTTTGGAGTGGCGTCAGCGTCAGCTTACGGGAATTATCCGGTTCTGTCTTGGCCATCGCCAGGAGATTCTGACGTCTCTGCGCGAGGATCTAGGAAAACCAGCGATGGAGGCCATGGCAGCGGATATTGGTGCATCGATTCTTGAAGCAGTCACCCTAAAGCTGAATCTCCGGAAGTGGGCCAAGCGGGAGGACGTATCCACACCTTTCCCCCTGCTTCCTGCGAATAGCTATATCGAAAAAGAGCCTTTTGGAGTTGTCCTGATTGTCGGTGCTTGGAACTACCCGCTTCAGCTGACTCTGCTTCCCTTGGCGGGAGCAGTCGCCGCGGGTAACTGCGTGGTTCTCAAACCCTCCGAAGTCGCTGCCCGAACTTCGGAACTTCTCGCACGTGAACTTCCGAAGTATATCGACTCCGACTGCGTCAAAGTGGTCGAGGGTGGAGCGGATGTGACCGGCGAACTGCTGCAGGAAGCATTCGATTACATTTTCTATACCGGGAGCGGATCGATCGGAAAGATCGTCATGAGGGCAGCTGCGGAGCACCTGGTGCCCGTAACCCTTGAGTTGGGCGGCAAAAGTCCATGCTTGGTCGACTTGGATTCCAATATTCAGGTGGCAGCCAAGCGAATAGCGCTTGGCAAGTGGATGAACGCCGGACAGACATGCATCGCGCCTGATTACATTATTGTCCACCGGCAGGCTGAAGAACGCTTGATGGAAGCACTAAAAAAAACGATTCGGTCTTTTTATGGGGACAATCCGCAGAAAAGTCCGAATTACGCACGGATCGTCAACAAGTTGCATTTCGACCGGGTCTCGAGATTCCTGAAAGATGGGAACGTAATGATCGGGGGAGAGAGTGATCCTGAAGACCGTTATATCGCCCCGACCGTTATCCGCGTTTCTGATGTCAACGCGCCGGTTATGCAGGAGGAGATTTTCGGCCCCGTACTACCGGTCTTGGCGGTTCGTGACATGGAAGAAGCAATCGCATTCGTCCGCACACGACCAAAACCCCTCGCCCTATATTTATTTTCAAACAATTCAAACCTCCAGCAGCGCGTGATTGCCAAAACTTCCGCTGGTGGAGTCTGCATTAATTATACGGTTCTTCACGCGGGAAATCCGAACCTTCCTTTCGGTGGCGTTGGAGCTAGCGGCATTGGCTCGTATCACGGACGCCGGACATTCGAGACGTTTACACACCGGAAACCCATACTTGAGAAACCAATATTCCCTGATTTCGGCTTCATGTACCCAAGAGCAAGAAAAGGACGGGAGAAACGGGAGCCAGGATCCGGATATCGATAAACCGAGAAAAAGGCCGTTGCCATCGACGTCTGCCGTGCGGTGAGTGGTTGTGAACAGTGCCCTGTCGCTTGCCGGCGTTAACGTAGGGCACATTGAGCTGTTTGAATTAGTTCGCTGGGAAATGTGCAGTGGTTTGAGTTGAATTACGAAAGGTGGTCTTCATGCAGAGCCAATACTTTGATGTTCTGATTATCGGCGCGGGAATCTCCGGGATCGGGGCAGCGTGCCATTTGCGCCGTGAATGCCCAGGCAAGCGGGTCGCCATTATCGAAAGGCGCAAAGCGATGGGCGGTACCTGGGATCTGTTTCGCTATCCGGGCATCCGCTCTGATTCCGACATGTACACCTTCGGATATAACTTCCGTCCTTGGACCAGTCCCAAGACCCTGGCCGACGGTCCTTCGATCAAGCGATACGTCATGGACGCGGCACGAGAGAGCGGGGTCGACAAGAACATCCATTACAGCCTGAAAGTGACCGGTGCCTCTTGGAGCAGTACGGATCAAAAATGGACGGTCGAATTACTGAGTGAAGAAAGCGGCGAGACCGGACACTATACCTGCAATTTCCTGATGATTTGTACCGGCTATTACAATTACGACAAAGGTTACAAGCCTGATTTTCCAGGTGAAAAGGACTTTGAGGGCCAGATAATACATCCCCAGCTGTGGCCGGAGAATCTCGACTACAGCGGCAAGCGTGTGATCGTCATTGGTAGTGGAGCGACAGCCGTTACCCTTGTCCCGGCAATGGTGGACAAGACATCCCACATCACCATGTTGCAGCGATCGCCGACGTACATGATGTCGCTTCCGGAAATCGACCCGATGGCCTCGCGCCTAACAGGTGTGCTGCCTGAGATGGCACTCTACCGCGTCATGCGCGCGCGTAATATCGCCCTGCAGCGCTGGTCGTTCCTGGCCTCACGGAAGTATCCCAAGCAGGCGCGCAAGATGATCTTGGGTCTGGCCCGTCGGCAGCTTGGCAAGGGCGTTGACATGCGCCACTTCACCCCTAGCTATAATCCCTGGGACGAACGCATCTGTGCAATGCCCGGCGGCGATCTGTTTAAGGCCATACGTAGTGGCCGAGCATCTGTCGTGACCGATCAGATCAAAACCTTCACCAGGAACGGGATACTGCTGGAGTCGGGCAAGGAGCTGGAGGCAGACATCATTGTTACAGCTACCGGTTTGGACCTTCAATTCTTGGGCGGCATGGAACTTACTGTCGACGGGAAGGTTCACCTTCCAAAGGAAACGATGCTGTACAAGAGTGTACTGCTCGAAGGAATTCCCAATGCATCAATTGTGATTGGCTATACGAACGCCTCGTGGACGCTACGGGCGGATCTGGCGGCTGAGTATCTTTGCCGCTTGCTCAACCATATGGACAAGAAGGG
>CAZMGV010000029.1:0-10040 GCA_964565925.1 uncultured bacterium | reverse complement strand
GCCGTGACGATTCGGTGAGTGGCAGTTCAACGATAAAAGTGGTTCCACTTCCGGGTTCGCTTTTTACTGATATCCGGCCACCATGCATTTCGATAAATCCTTTGGCGATGGACAGGCCCAGCCCAGTGCCTAGAGAATCGCCTGCCCGACCTGTTCGATCCTGCCTGCGTGCCGCAAGTGCAATCGGATTGAACAATATGTCTCTGTATTCCGGGGAGATCCCCGGACCAGTATCGGATATGAAAAAGGAAATCTTTTCAGGCTTTTCATTCTCGAAGCGGAGGCTGACATTACCGCCCTCGGGCGTATGGATTATCGCGTTCTGTATAAGGTTGGTCAGTATCTGAACCAGTTTTGAAAAATCCGCGTTGATGACGACCGGTGAATCGACGGGAGGAAAATAAAGCTGAACATTTCTTAACGCCGCATGAGCCTCTTGGGTTTTCTTTATTTCCTTGACCAGGTCCGCGTAGGAGAATCGCGACAGGATCAGCGGAATCTTGCCACCGGCCAATCGTGCAGAATCGAGCAAATTCCGGATCAGTTCCATCATTCGATTTGAGGATAATTGGATCTGCCGTGCTGAAGCCGTCGCGCTTTTAGAGTCACCAGCTGCAAGCTGCATCGGAAGAATTTCTGCAAAGCCACCAACGATCGCCAGCAGATTCTTCAGGTCATGGGAGCAGACTGCCAGCATCTCGTTCTTTACGTTTACCGCAGACTGAGATGCTCGCCTGCGGATTTCGAGTTCATAGATCAGCAGGCCTGTCCAGAATGCCGATCCGTAGTTGATAATGTGGGCTACTATCAGCACCACGAGCGGGAAAGTGGGAACGCCCCAAATCGGATACTCCGGGAACGAATGCCCGAATAGTTGCGAATATGGAAGGACTCCCGTATATTCCAATAGCACAATCGCCGAAAACGTCTCCGAACAAAGAATGGCGTAAAATAGCCCCCAGAAGAAGCCCAAGAAAATGGTGGCCAAGGTAATGACCAAGGGGAAAAACACGACGACAACACTGGTCAGGGATCCAAAGAGGTGGATCGTGAAAGTGATTACCGCTACATCGAGTACAGTCATCGTAATCTGAGTGCGTCGAGGCGAAATGCCCAGAAGTATCAGGACAATACCGATGGCATTGAGCAGGCAATATGCGGCGGCTACCGGTAAGTAACTGTAGAACATGGGTGCCAGCATAGCGGCAACGATAAAAGGCAGGAGGATAAACACCCGTGCGATTGCGGCCCGCCGGTACCGCATCAGGCCAGTACCATCGTCGCTGAGGGCAATATAAGTGTGACTCAGAGTGTCTCTAAATCGACCTAGATAAGATTCGTAGGGCGAGAGATCAACCCACCTCTCAATACGATTCCGGTATATGTTGAGATCCTTTTCGATCTCGACGAACTCATTTTCTCCGCCCCGTGCGGGACCCTCGGCCGGGTTAGGGGGTTTCATCTCAGAGTAGAGCCCGCCCTTCAAACAGGTAATGTGTACCATCGAACTCGGTCTGAACCGTCTTTTTCTCGCCCATCACTTCCAGATTGCCCAGAAGCTCACAGACCGCGAGAAAAAGCTGCATACCGTGCGCTTTGGGGAACATCAGTTCAGCCAGCCGTTTAACCGTCAACGGACCGGACTGTAACAGCATCTTTTGCATCTTAAGCTGGCGCAGCTCATAAAATCCGAGCAGAGAGTCTATCACTGCGTCATGACCACAGAACGGCAGCCCGTGACCAGGCATTACGCAGGTCAGATCGAGCTTCCGGATCCGTTCGATTTGTTCATAATAACTGACCAGCGACCTGAACTTCCGGGAATAGTCGAGTTCGCCTTCGGGACCCAGATCGATGATCGGATTCGGACTTGTCTCCTGAAGGAGATGGTCGCTTGAAAACATAAATCCCTGTTTCGGTTCGAAATAACAGACGATTTCGCGCGTGTGGCCGGGAGTATAAAGGACCTGCAAGTCGAAGTCCTCAAATGGGATGAGGTCGCCGTCTTTTACCGGAATCACTTCTCCACGAATTCGAGGAGCCATCGACCGCATCATCTCCCCCATCATCGCCAACGAGGTGAACACCTGATCGTCGAGGCCCAGGCGCACAAAATAGTCCCTGTATACTGGCTTATGCTGCGCGACTACGTCCGTGTCGCTCAAAGCGAAGGTCGAAAAGGAATGTTCCCCAATATATACATCTGCGCCGGAAAGCTTCCTGACCCGCTCTGCAAAACCGAAATGATCCGGATGCGCATGGGTAATCAAAATCCGTTTGAACTGATCCGGGCGAAAGCCGATTTCAGCCAACTGGTCTTCAAAGGATTTCCATGCGGCGGGGCTATTCAGGCCGGCGTCGACCAGGGTAAGGGGGCGTTCGATCACATAGCAGTTCACGGTTGGTACGCCAGGAAAGCCTAGTGCGGTACGGATCTGGTGTACACCGCGTGGCGGCAGAACAGAAAAGGCCTTCGGCCGGTCCTCAAAGGTTCGCATATTCGTTGTGGGTAGCTCAGACATTCAGGTTCTCCCGGTAGCCGTTATCGGATCCTTATGCTGTCCGACAATATATTGTTCAGTCAGCTCGGCTTCCTGATTTTGCATCATGGTCATCCGGACGAGATAGAATTTCTCGACTGCTGGCCCGACGATTCCGATTCGGCAGTTAAATTCTCCAGTAAACCGACGGATGGTTCCCCTGTTCCCATTGGCCAAATAGACGATTTCACCTGTTACCATGCCAAGGCGCGAGGAACCTTCGATTTTTTCCACCATCCTTTTCTTGTCGAGCCGGTAGGTCATATCGAAGTGGCTTTCCCTGTCTTTCAATGCGCGCTGGAGCCAACTAGGTAGGTTTACTTTGGGATAGACGCGAATTGTCTTGAACCGTTCATGCTCGGACGTTTCGAAACAGATGCGTTCAGACGCATGAATATTTACGAGCCCGCGAACGAGGTACTCTCGGAAATCCATGTCATCCAGGAGATGAACGAGTTGAGCCGGAGGCAGGGAGAAGCGGTGTTCAAATCGAAATCTCTGCATTCGTTACCCGCTTGAGCAATTATCGCATAATCCTATGCGTGTGATCCGACCGCCTGATACGCGTGCTGTCCGAAATTCGATCCGGGATCGCGGAGAATAACCTGCTCCCAAGCCTTCTGAGCCTCCTGTGGCTGGTCTTTATGATGGTAAGCTTCCCCCAGAAAGAAATAGACATTGATCCGGTAGATTTCGTTGAAACCGGTAAATGGCAGCCCCAGTGCTTTTTCGTCTGATTTATCCACGCGGGCAAGCAATTCCCTAAGGGCGTCTATGCCTTCATCCACTTTTTCTAGTGGTGCGGGAAGAATGGTATAAGCCCGACCCTTCATAAACAGCATTTCGAGGAGATCTTTTGGCCGCTTGGGAGTGAGAGCGAGACTTTTCTGGAAAAGAGAAAGCGATTTTTTGAGCCACTGGGCCGGGGATATGACGCCGCCCACGCGTGCCGCCTGCAGCATACATGCCATCGCATAGTACGCTACAGTCCGTGCATCATCAGGTCGTAGCCGGTAAGCATGCTCATGAATTTTAACCGCGTCATCCGTGCGACCCAGAAGCGAGTGTACCGTTCCCAACGCTACCAAGGCATCCGTTTCTTCCTTATTGTGCTTCAATATGATTTTGGCTTCGCCGGCCGCTTCCTCATACTTTCCAATAGCCAGATAAGCCTCCGCCAACGCAAGGCGTAATTGACGATCTTTCTTTTTCCGATGCAACTCATCCTCGATCGACGCGATTTGTTCCGGAATCCTATGTTTCGCCAGAAAAGCCTCGCTTGGAACATAGATTCGCTTTTGTAGTTTGCCGATTGTCAAAGGGCTCTGTTCGTATGATTTCTCGAAATGAAGCCTTAGCTGGCGGGTTTTTGTAGCCTCGATGAAGAAGTTGATCAGCCGGTCAATCTCGCCAGCCTTCTCTGCGACCTGGCGGAAACTGGCGTCGCCGTCGATCGCTTCCAGCAATGTAGCGGACTGGCGCAATACAATAGTCTGTATAGGTTTCAGTAATTGGGCAAAAAATTCCAAGGGAACGCCTTTTTCGTGAGCGGAGCGTACGCTCCAGACGATCTTCCTTTCCTCTCCGCTTAGAGCCCCGTCGGTCCTGGTGATAAGCCCCATATCCGCCAGCCTGTTCCGGAACTCAGGTGATACGGAACTATCATCGGCTAGAGCGGCTTGGGTAACGTTAATTTCGCCGGGCAGGAAACCCGTACCAGCGGCGACACGGTCGTACATGCCGGCCACCAGACTGAGCTCCAAAGCTTCCGGATCATAATTGGCTTGGCGAAACAGCTGACCGATAAAAGCCAGCGGAAGATGTTTCTCATGTTGCAGCTTTTGTACGATCCGGAGCAATCGAAGGTGAGTCTCGTCGTAAAGCGCCAGCTTTTCTCGAATTTTCTGCGCGGGCGGAAGAATGCCTTCGCGAACGTAAAAATGAATCGTTTTGCCGGCTACTCCGGCCGTGTCTGCGAGCTCTGACAACCGGAAACGCGATTTCTGCTTTTCGCTCATAAATGCCTTTAATTTTTTATGCCCGTACCTGACCAATTTTTACATTATACCTAAAGCTTTAATTTGCACCATGTAAGCCGCCCGTTCTTTTGGCCGACCGAGGAACATCCTAATTCACAATAGCAAATGTAGCCATTGACATACACCAAAGTAAAGTGTCTACTATGCTTATGTGGAGTAGTAATTTTACTACTTAAGAATAGACCCCACAGTTGAAAAACAAGACGGTTACCTTTCTAACGACAGCGAGGAGATTTCCCAATGACTGAGACGATTCAACGTGCAACGCAGGAACAGCTCACCAAGGTCGACACGAGCGATAACATCTACAAAGTGGACCTTTGGCTGAAGAGCGCCCCACAAGGCTATCTCCAGAAAACCCGCTACGGGAAATATGAGGATTGGCCTATCGAGGAAAATCCGCTCCTTTTCCAGGAAGGCGATCTGCGCGACCAGCAGCTAATGATGCTGGCCCATTTCGTGGTGGGCGAGCGGGCGGCTCTGTTCTCGGCGGCAGGCTGCATTCCACGGGAGCCTGATCACGCCGCCAGGGGATTCCTTTCGACGCAGACCGCGGACGAGGGACGCCATGTGGAAGTCTTCTCACAGCGCCTGTTCGATCTCGGCGTGGGCAAGGATCAGTTCGAGAGTTTTCTCGATTCCTGGACGAACCCGCACCTCAAGAACTTCTGTCTGGCACTGGACGATCTGGTAAAGAACGGGGATTACGTGGCCGCCATTGTCGGCAATAACATTATCCTGGAAGGTCTCGCCTTCAGCGTTTTCGAGTTCTCCAGGGGGATGAGCAAGTTCAGCGATCCCGTAGGCGAGCAGGTATTATGCGGCGTCATTGCTGACGAACGCCGTCACGTCGGTTTCGGCGAAAACCATCTGGCCAAGCTGATCGCCCGATATCCGGAAAGTCGCGGGAAGGTTCAGGCCGCGCAGAAAGAGCTGACAGGTTTCATGTTCGCAAGCTTCAAGAGCATGCTGAAGACTTTCGGCCGCACGATGGAGCGGACGATCGGGGAGTACAAGGAAGTGCTCGGTGATTTCGAGCCTTACCCGGGTATCAGACTTTCACAGGCCAAGGCGGACACATTGATGGATGCCATGTGGAATAAAATGGAAGGCGAGTTCAAGGCACGGCTGCATCGGCTCGGAGTCGAGTATCAGGAACCATACGCAAGCTGAGTGCTGGCGATGAAAATGGCCTTTACTAGACCGCTTGTGATTTTGGAGACCAGATGAGCCAGTTCGAGAAGGGCCCGAAGGTGGATGATTGGATACCCGGCAGCACCAATATAACTGCTGCCGCGCTGCCGCGCCCGGACGGTTGGAAGACCGTCCGGGCGGTGGAAGCCGCATCCGCAAACAGATCCTCTGGAGTTGCGGAAGCGTGGAGGCCCAAGCCGCTCAAGATCCCGCCCCCATCGCAGATACCCACTCATGTCGGTGACGCGCCAACGGCGCCAGAGATCGATACCGAGGGCACTGTCGAGCACAAAGCATTCGACGGTCCACTTCCGATTGATCGGTCGAAGTGGCAGAAGCCGACATCCGAAGACGAGGAAGTCGCGGGCAGGATGCGCGTGGCGGCTCCACCGAAGCCGCCGAAAATGGAGCCCCGGCCCGTGGAAGCGCCGGTGACGGCCGAATCCACACCGGCGGCCAAGTCCGATACAAGCCGCGAGCCACACGATCACGAAGAAGAGATCATTATCGAGCAGAAACGTCCCGCAGGGGGAAATGCGAATAAATACGGTCGGCTATGCGATCCGGATGCGTTGTCGGCGCTCGAAAAGCCGGACTATTCCGGAATTCCTGCGGATCCTGTAGTCGAGATTCCCCGAAATCTCCGGCCGAACCCGGTTAGGCTTGCGGAGATCCTTGGTACTTTGGCGAAGCACGGCATATTCATGCAGATCGAGCGGTTGCTCGACCATCCGAAGGACCGGGCTTTTGCCCGGCGGCTGCGGATGGCATTCGAGGAACTCGGGCCTACGTTTATCAAACTGGGGCAGATGATCGCCTCAAGCCCTGGGATATTTCCTGAAGCGATATCCGACGAATTCCTCAAGTGCCTCGACAGGGTTCCACCCTTCCCTTATTCCGAAGTGAAGAAAATCCTCCGCGAAGAACTTGGTGCCAACTACAAATCCAGATTCCGGAGCATCGATGCTAAGCCCATCGCCGCTGCCAGCATCGCACAGGTACATTTCGCGGAACTCGCGGACGGAACGCCGGTGGTAATCAAAGTCCAGCGGCCGGGCATTCAGGCGGTCGTCGAGCGTGACGTCGGCATCCTGTTCCTGATCGCCAAGACGCTCGTGCGAGCGTTCAAGAACGCCCACCTGGCAAGCCCCGTGGATGTGGTATCGGATTTCAATATCACGCTTCATGAAGAACTCGATTTCCGACTCGAAGCGAACAGCATGGAAAGATTCAACGCTGTGTTCGCGTCGGCGGGCAATAAACGAATCTATGCAGCGAAGGTCTACCGCGAGCATTCGACCAGACGGGTGCTCGTGATGGAAAGGCTTGCGGGGGCCCGTGTCGACGACGTCAAGGGTATCCGCAAGCTTGGCGCCGATCCGGAAGACGCGCTTCGGCTGGGCGTAAAGGCCGTGCTTCGGACGATGATGCTGCACGGCTTCTTCCATGGGGACGTGCATGCGGGAAACCTGCTGATTACGCCCGACAACGGGGTCCACTTCATGGATTTCGGCATCGTCGGCCGGCAGTCCGTGGAGAAGAGCAAGCTGATGACGCACCTTCTCGTTTCCATGATGGCGGGTACTTACGAAAATCTGTCCGACGTTCTTATCAAGCTTGGTTCTGCCCCAGAAAATGTTAATCGCCCGGGTCTAACTAGGGATATCAAAAACCTCATGAGGGAGTTCAAGGACTCGCCGCTGGGCGAGATCAACTTTGGTGATCTTTTGACTTCGGTCGTGCAGGCTGCAGTCAAGAATAACGTCCGGCTGCCACGAGAATTTATTCTGCTGGTGAAGCAGATGGTCTATTTCGATCGTTATGCGCACCTTCTCGCTCCCGATCTGAACATTTTCGAGGACCGCTTCCTGATCGATTTCCTCTGGCGGGATCCGCAGGGACGCGAACGGTATCCGCAGATGCAGATGATCGGGATGCTGCAGAACGTGAAATCGATCAAGGACCTGCGGAATAACAAGCAGCGATCGTTCAACGAACTTCCGGAAAGGTACCGCGGCCGGTACCGATACATAGACGGTACGCCTTTAGCGCCAAACGAACTGCAATGCGTGGTGTGCAACATCGTCATTATCGCCAAGCGCCCGTTTCAGGCTGGCGACCGGGCTTTCTGCCAGCCGTGCGGAACCAAGATGGTGGTGATCGACAAGGACGGTAAACTTACCGCCGAACCGATCTATTCACCTGACGCGCAGGCGGTATTTCAGGTTACTGATAACCTGCAGGATTTCGCCTGATTTAATCTATAGGGACAAGGAGTCGTTTTCGATGAAGCATCCGAATCCATATGCGTTCCGCCCGCTTCAGGCTGTGGACGCAGTCCGCAAGGGAATCAAAAATCCTGACGACACTAAGCAGGCGGCAAGGATGGTCGAGGCTGTTCAAGGGCGTGCCCCCCTGCGGATGCTTAGACGGGTCCGAAGAAATCCGATGGGGCTGAAACTTCTTGCGGAAAAACCGGATCTCCTCGGGGCACTTAAAGACGCCCAGTGGCTGGCCTCTCTTCCAAAGGGCACGCTTGGCAGATCGTATTACGAGTTTTGTCGGCGGGAAAAGCTGACTCCCGGCGGCCTCGATAAGGCGGTCGAGGATGGTTTTGATCGGGAGCGATTCGAATCGCTAGGGGAGGATGAAAAATTTCTCCAGATGTGGATGCGGGATACTCACGATCTTTTCCATGTCATAACCGGCTACCAGACCGACCTACTTGGCGAAATAAGTGTATTGGCATTCAGCGCCGTTCAGACTCGTAATCCTGGCGTTTGGTTCATGGTAATGGCCGGAACCGTCATTCTCGCTCAGCGGGGGCAAATCAAGCTGGGACTGCTAGCTGGTGCCATCCAGAGAGGAATCCGGGCTCGGGATGTAATTACAACGGACTGGAAATCCATGCTGTCGATGCCGCTTGAAGAAGTAAGGATTCGACTACGCATCAATCCGGCCCCGGCGTACGAACCGCTATATACCAGTCTCGATCGAGTGAAAGCTGCAATGTAGATTTTTTGCTTCCAGGGAAGGACTACTGTCATGAATCTTGATTACCTACTGGAGACTTCTAAGAAGGGGCAGTGGTCAGTCGATGATTATGACTGGAGCACACCGATCAAGAACTTCGGTAGTCTTGATTCGCGCGAACGTAGGCTATTGGGCCTGGTATTCCTGTTCACGGCTGGCGTGGAAAAGCTGGGGGCCGAGGCTTTTCGAATCAATGCCAGGAACAGCCGGGATACTGTTGTCCGGGAGCTATTCGAAATTATCGCCAGCGACGAGGACAGGCATGCCGCTGCCGAAACCCGGCTCGCGGAACGATTGGGCGTCAGATGGGAAAGTCTTTCGCCGTTGCTGAGACTGGCCTTCAAACGGCTTTCGGCCGATTTGCGGCAACTTGACGGTCGGCGGGCCCGCATTTTCCACGAGATCGTAGGAACTCAGATCATTCTGTTCGAGCTTGCATTGGATGCCCTCTGGAGTCCGACGATCAAGGAACTGCTTCAGGATCCGTTGCAAGACGAAATCATTCGCCTGATCGATCGGGACGAGTCGCGACACCTCGCTATGGATTACTGGCTGCTTGAGCACAAAGGCACCGGGTACGACCGGGTGAATCTGGATCTAGCCGGAATTCTATTGAACCTGCCGCTTCGGATTCCATCGGCATTGATCGGTGGTGCGGCTTTTCTTACTTTCTTTTGGAAGATAAGAAGTCTGGATATCAAAGGCGATCGTTTCCAGGACTACTGGGATCGGGTAAAAACTATATCCTCAAAGGCTCCCCATGCAAACCGTTTCCCGGTGCATCGGAACACGGTCAAGCTGATCCAGGATGCCATCGATTTTCTCGGCAATCACGACAAAATATTTCACGGTTTCATGTTCGGCTTGACCGGGCGGTATGTCTAATCTTTTGGTCGGCGTCAAAATAATCGGCGCATCGCGCTTGGTGCTGGCTTTCACCGATGTGTTTGCGTTGTCTTGTCCCGGCCATCAGGATTGCGCCACGCATCTCTACCGGATCCATCCGGTTCCGAAAGTCGATTATGCTGTATGGCTGGACTTGTTATTCAAGTCGCCAAAAAGGTCTGCTTATCCAAACAGTAGGTAGTGTAGCCATCTTGTAGCCATGTGGCCGGATTCCGGCGGAAACCGTGGACAGTCGCGGAACGACGGACTCCCGGATTTCTAAACAGAATCAGGGTCTTCGGTCACTGGTGGATTTGGGTGGAAATCGTCCGGGTGAGCTTGGGAAGCT
>CAZMGV010000028.1:0-31886 GCA_964565925.1 uncultured bacterium | reverse complement strand
GAAAGCTCGGTGCCGACCCGGAGGATGCGCTCCGCATCGGCATCAAGGCGGTCCTTCGGACGATGATGTTCCACGGGTTCTTTCATGGGGACGTCCATGCGGGAAACCTGCTCATTACCGGCAATGCCGGGGTTCACTTCATGGATTTCGGAATAGTCGGCCGGCTTGACGATGAACGCAGTAAACTGGTCACGCATTTGCTGGTCTCGCTCATGGCCGGTACGTATGAGAATCTGGCCGACGTTCTGATCAAGCTGGGCACGACCAACAGCAAGACCAACCGGGTTCAGCTCAAGGATGATCTGAAGATTCTTCTCGGGCAGTTCAAGGATTCGTCGCTGGGCGAACTCAATTTCGGGGATCTGCTGACCGCGGTTGTTGAAGCGGCCGTCCGGAACTACGTCCGCCTCCCCCGTGAATTCGTCCTGCTGGTGAAGCAGATGGTCTATTTCGACCGTTATGCCCACATCCTCGCACCTGACCTGAATATTTTCGATGACCGTTTCCTGATCGATTTTCTCTGGCGCGACCCGTTGGGGCGAAGACGCTTTCCACAAATGCAGATGATCGGCATGCTGGGCAATGTCCGCTCCATCAAGGATCTGCGGAAAAACCGCCAGCGGTCGTTTGACG
Organism: uncultured bacterium; assembly: GCA_964565925.1. Taxonomy (GTDB): domain Bacteria; phylum JAGRBM01; class JAGRBM01; order JAGRBM01; family JAHCIT01; genus CAZMGV01. The sequence continues at coordinate 31,253 of CAZMGV010000028.1, read as the reverse complement.
AGGTGCCGGAACGGTACAGGGGGAAATACCGGTACTGGGATGGCACGCCTCTCCAGCCCAATGAACTTCAGTGCGTGGTCTGCAACATCATCGTTATCGCCAAGCGCCCGTTTCAGGCCGGGGACAGGGTATTCTGTCAGCCTTGCGGCACGAAGATGGTGGTGATCGAAAAGGAAGGGAAGCTCACCGCCGAGCCGATCTATTCGCCAGAGGCACAGGCTTCCTTCCGGGCAACCGAGGGACTTCAGGAACTGGCGGCAGTCTGACCAGTCACTGGCCACATGAATCAGGAGCATCGCAATGAATCTCGACAACCTTCTTGAAAAATCCCGGACAGGCCAGTGGTCGGTAAAGGATTTCGACTGGGATCAGCCGCTTGGATCCAATGTATCGATCAGCGAACGTCAGAAGCGGCTCCTGGGACGTATTCTGCTGTTTACAGCTGGCGTGGAGCGGCTGGGGGCCTACGCTTTCCAGGTCAATGAAAAAAATTCCACCAACCCGACCGTGCGCGCCCTGTTCGAGATAATCGCTAACGATGAATTCCGCCATGCGGAAGCCGAAACGCTGCTGGCGGAACGCCTCGGTGTCGAATGGTCGGACCTTCCCTGGCTGCTGCGCTATTCCTTCAAGGTTCTTTCCAGGGACCTCCGGAAACTGAAGGGTACCAAAGGCCGCATTTTCCACGAGATTGTGGGCACACAGATCATTCTTTTCGAGCTCGGACTCGATTCCCTGTGGAGCCCCACCGTCAGGGAGATGCTCGACGAACCTTTCCAGAACGAAATCATCCGTCTGATCGACAGGGATGAATCGCGCCATCTGGCCATGGATTACTGGCTGCTTGACCACAAGGGCTCAGGAAACGACTGTACCCCGCTCACTATCCCCGGGATGCTCGCGAACCTCCCGCTCCGACTGTCGTCAGCCGGACTCGGGGCGGCCGCGTTCCTGACATTTTTCTGGAGCGTCCGGAACCTGAGAATCCCGCCCGAACGGTTTGAGGATTACTGGACGAAAGTAAAGAATATCGTCGAGAAATCTCCCCATGCGCGCGAATTCCCTCCGCATCGCATCTCTGTCGGGTTGATTGACGGCTTAGTGGACTTCTTCGGTGTCCACGATACTGCATTCAAGGGATTCATGATGATGCTCACTGGCAGGCGAATCTAAACGGAGGCTTTGCATCATGCACACCAGCAACGACGACCTTTATTCGATCAAACCGAGGCAGGCGCTCGATGCCGCAATGAAAGGGATGCGGAATCCCGACGATACGAAGCAGGCGGCCCGGATGGTCGAGGCGCTACAGGGAAAATCGCCTTTGCGGATGCTCCAGCGTGTCCGGCGCAGCCGGGCGGGACGGCACCTGCTTCGGGAAAAGCCGGACCTGCTCTCCGCTCTCAAGGACGACAAGTGGCTTGCCTCCCTGCCGAAGGGAACCTTGGGCCGTGAATACTACGAATTCTGCCGGAAGGAGCAATTGACGCCGGGCGGGCTGGATAAAGCCGTCGCCGACGGGTTCGACCGTTCCAGGCTGGAAAAAATGAGCCATGACGAGCAGTTCCTTCAGGCGTGGATGCGCGATACTCACGACCTGTATCACGTCCTTACCGGTTACGGAACCGACCTCCTTGGCGAAATGGGAGTGCTCACCTTCACCGCGACACAAACCCGGAACCCCGCGATCTGGTTTATGGTAGCCGTCGGCGGGCTGATGATCTCCGCGAGAGGAAACCCGAACCCGGGGCTGTTCGCGGGCGCAATCTGGCGGGGACTTCGTGCGCGATCGATCATCACGCCGGACTGGAAGGCGCTTCTCGAGCAGCCGTTGGCCCGGATCCGCAGTGAGCTGCGGATTCCGCCGCCTCCGCATTATTCACCGTTATATACGAGCCTGGACCGGGCAACCGCAAAGATGTAGCCGGGCGGAGGTCGCGTATGAAGCCGTTCGATCCCTTGGTCGTTTTCTCGGAGAATGACCGGTTCGCGGAGTTTGCACGGGGCCGGGCGGAATGTCCGGTCATCAAGTCCTCGTTTCCGCCGATGTGGAATGTATTGAAGTACGACGATTGCGTGGCAGTGCTGCGCGATCCGGAACATTTCGCGTCGAGTCCCCAGATTGCCCTGGAACGGGCCGCCGCCAATAAGAACGGCACGAAGTCTGCGGTAGATCTTGCCAGGGTGTTCGGTTCCTTGCCGGCGATAATGCGGCACATGATGGTCACGACCGACCCGCCAGATCACCAGCGCCTGCGTTCTCTGGTGACCAGGGCGTTTACTCCCCGCATGATCGCACAGCTTGAACCGAGGATATCCGGACTGTCTGAGGAACTGATCGATGACATCGAGGTGAAAGACAGTTTCGATCTGATGGAAGATTTTGCGGTACCGTTGCCGATCTACGTCATTGCCGAGATTCTCGGCATTGATCCGGGCATGCGCCGTCAGTTCAAGGACTGGTCGAACAAAATGGTTCTGGACCCGACCGGGAACATGCTGATGAATGCGGGCAGACAGCCCGACTTGAGCTGGGTCGGGGAGTTCACCAGCTATTTTGAGCGGCTGTTCGATGAAAGACGCAAACGGCCGATGGACGATCTGATTAGCCAGTTGGTCATGCTGGAAGAATCAGGTGACCGGCTGAGTGGCGAAGAACTTCTTGCAATGTGCGGCATTCTGCTCGTCGCAGGGAATGAGACCACAACAAACTGGCTTGGAAATGCGTTTGTTGCGTTCACCAGATTTCCCTGGGCTCTGAGGAAACTGGAGCAAAATCCCTCCCTGATCCCGGGCGCGATGGAGGAGGTGCTCCGGTACTACTCTCCAGTCCAGTGTCTGTTCCGGTTTGCGAAGCCGGGAGCCTGTGTGGGCGGCCAGAATATCCCCGCAGGTGAGAGCGTACTGGTGTGGCTCCAGTCGGCGCACCGCGACGGGACGGTTTTCGAGCGACCGGATGTGTTCGATATTCATCGCAACCCGAACCCGCATATTGCCTTCGGCAACGGGATTCACTTCTGCCTGGGTGCCCCTCTGGCCCGGCTTGAAGCTCGAATCGCCATGGAGAAGCTGGTGGCTCGCATGCCCGGGATTATGCGAGCCAGCGACAAGTCGGTACGTTTTCGCAAGTCAATCATGCTGTACGGGCCTGACCGACTTGAACTCGCACGGCAGCCTAGGGCGGCGTAGGGTCATTATTCTTGGACAGCGGTGCGTGGGCAGTCCGAGGATGCCTCGAAGCGACCGGTTCCGGGATCGAAAATTGCGCTCCCGTCCTCACACCACGAGTAAAGCGCTGATTCCAGAACTCCGGCAAGCAGGATCGGATTCGTTTTCTCCCCGGCAACTCCGGTCCGGATCGCCGCAAAACTTAGATCCAGAAGCGATGCCGGACCCTTTTTCATCTCATCCCACACCCACTGCAGCAGGGATTCTCTCTGGACCATAACGCGTTTCAGGGCTTGGTTCCCCATCTCGAATATCCTGCCGTGGGATGGCAATACGACACCAAGCTCCCGATCGCTCAGGCGGGCCAGGGAGTCCAGATAGGTGGTAACGTTGTCACCCATCGACCTCATGATCGGTGTGCCATGGTCAAGAATGATATCACCGGTGATCGAAACCCGGCTTTGTGATTCAATGAAGACGAGATGGTGTGGATTGTGTCCCGGGGTTTCCACGACTTCCCATTTGTACCGGCCAGCGGAAACGATGTCGCCCTCCTTGAGCCCGCAGGAGAAGCTGATTGGAGACCCGCCGCCGGCAAACGAATGGTATTCGGTTTCGGCGGAATGCGGATCGACATTGCCCGTGAAAAGCTTTTCCCTTGCGGCGGCGTCCATCGGGATAAATCGGCCCACTTGTTCGAAAATTGCGGGGGCATACCGGAGGTGGGTGACGAGGGACTTCCATGAACTCGAATTCCGGTTGTAGGAAATGAAATCCTCGCACAAGCCTATGCAATGCCTGTGTGCGACATGTGCTACCGACGGAGCCACTCCTGAAATTACATAGCCACCTCCCATGTGGTCCACATGGGAGTGCGTGTATACGATCTGGTCGATATCCTTCAGCTTTTTGCCCAGTTTTTCGAGTTGGTCCGACAGGGCATTCTGCGTCATTTCGTGCGGCAAACCCGAATCGAACAGTGTCAAGGGGCCGTTTCCGCCCGACGCTAGATGAACGTATACACTTCCGTACTTCGGCTGAGGCAGCCGGATCCGGTGAAGGCCTGGCAGGACTTCTTTGGGTTCACTATAATTTTTCAGTTCGTTTAGCGTTGCCATTACTTGCTGTTTTCCTGTCTTAAGATCTCAAGCGGCCGGGTATCTTGACTCCCGTGAAACCATTGGAGGCGGCGATCAGAGCATGTCAAATCCCATGCCGCAGGTAAGGCCCCCGTCGACGACCAGCGCCGTACCTGTGATGAAATCCGCAAGCGGACTCGCAAGGAACAGGCACGCCCGCGCAATGTCATCGGGTGCGCCCACCCTCTTCAGCGGAGTGCGCTTAATCAGAGGTTTGCGAAGCATCTCTGGAAGCTCCTTGAGTCCCATCCTGAGCATCGGGGTGTTGATCGCCCCGGGGCAGATCGCGTTGACCCGAATCCCGTGCTGCCCCAGTTCCATCGCAAGAGCCTTTGTAAAACCGAGAACTCCGTGCTTGGACGAGCAATAGGCGGTGAGCAGCGGCGAGCCGATCAGGCCTTCTACAGATGAGATGCTGACGATCGTACCGCCCTGCTTTTTCAGCAGGGGAATGGCGCTTCGGGAGCAGAAAAATATGCCGTTAAGGTTGGGTCCCAGCACTTCATTCCATTGCTCGTCCGTCTGGAACTCGGCGAGATTGCCTTTGCCGACTCCGGCACAGTTGACAAGCGCGTCCAGTCTTTTGAACTCGTCCTGCACGAATTTGGCGGACAGGGAGGCCTGGGCCGAATCGGCAGTGCTGGAGACCTTGAAAAGCATTTTGCGGCCGTATTGCCCGGTGACGATTTCTGCCGTTTCGTCCAGACCCTTTTCATTGACATCCGTTCCGAAAATATCGGCGCCGTGAGCCGCAAAACGAATCGCCACCGCGCGTCCTATTCCCGACGCAGCTCCAGTGACCCAAACAGTTCTTCCGGTGAAATCTGTTAGATTTGAAGTGACTCGATCCATCTGGTTCGTGCTCCTAATACGGGTGGCTGTATTTGCGGACACCTCAGGAAGATGCGCTGACGATGCGCAAGGTTCTTCGGGCAAACCGAGGCAGCCATATTGATTTTTCTTAACCTAGTTTTGGGAACCCATTTAACGATTAAGAGAATTCCAAGTGAGTGAATAGCAATAGCCATTAATAATGTCAACATATCCTAGCCTTGATAATATAGTAAAAGCTATACAAAAAAAACAAATAAAAACAGATACTTATAAAATATTTATCCAGCGATATTGACTAGTTTCTAGGCCTGCACGATACTAGGTGTATGTTGTGCCGGTTGCCCATAAGCGGGGATGGAATTTGTGTCGTAAGAAGCTTCGCGGCGGCTAGGGATTTCTGTTGGGTTTTGAAAGGAGTTTGAACATGGAACTAATCAGTCAGAAGCAAGCAGATGTGGCGTTCAAGTCGGCAATCAAAGGCTTGGACCTTCTGAACGAAAGGTATCTCGATGCTAGGCTGAGGAAATGGGCCGATAATCCGAAGAAAATGGCCAACCGTTACGACGACTCCACAGCAACGTTCCATGGCGGCGAGATGGAGCTCCTTACGCAGCGCAATTACGAGAAGGCGCTCGCGCACATCTGGAAGGCGGAGCTTATCGCGCCGTACCTGAATATTCGTGACGCTTCCAAGGCGGACTACGTGGCCAGCAACGGTGGTGCGGTCACTGCGTCGACGAGTTTTATGGACCCGGTGATTATTACCGAGGAAATCAAGCAGTCGGTGGAAAGGGCCACATCGGATGAGGTCCGGCGGGAATTTCACGAAGCTCATAGTCCCGAAAAGCGCGAAGCCCTGATGCGGCTGGTTTCCTTTATCACGCACGGCGAAGCTTACGCGCTGTATACTTCCGCAACCTTGATGCCTGTTGTTCAGGGCACGGGAGCCAAGCTTGGCATGGCCATGCAGGTCATGGAGGAGGCGAAACATTTCTTTACACTGCGGGAGATGTGCAAGTCGCTGGACAGAATCTACCCGATGACAGGAAGCGGCAAGGCACTGGTAGAGGTGATAGCCCGCAAGGACTACTATCACAAGCTGTTCGGCATGAACGTCGTGCTCGAGGGCTTTGCGACGAGTATTTTTGGCTTCCTGGAGAATCAGCCGGGCCTGCGTCACATTATGCGCGGTTTCCACATGGACGAGTCGAGGCATTCGGCGTTTCCGCAGACCTACGCGAAGCTTGGCAATATTCCGTACCATGTCACTCACAGCAGGCGGTACCAGTGGGCGAGGGCAATGATGTTCTTGCCTATCGGGCCGCTGATTCTCGAATTTAAGCCGCTTTTTGACACTCTCGGGTACGACACGTTCGCATTTTTTGGCAAGACGCTTTCCAAGGTCTCCCGACTGGCGGAGAACTCCGGGTTTCCGCTGCCATTCGAACGGACTGAATTCCTGATGGGAGCCAACATCCTGTTTAACCGCTGGGTACGGGTTCTTGAGCCAGAAAAATACGAAGGTTTCCGCGATTATACTCTGCTCGGGATTGGCGAGCTGAGCCAGGACATGGAGTTGCGCGAACGGGAAGTATTTGGAAACGACATCTTCGGCGGAGTGGGTTCGATCATTGGCCGCTGGCTGGCCAAGCAAAACCGGCAGTCAGTTTGGGGCAGCGCTATTGCGACCGCAAAAGCCTGAACGGGAAATTTAATTTACCAGAAGAGAGTTAATTCATGGAAGCAATCGGATCGACACAGACGGGTACAAGCAAAAACGCGGCGAATTTAGGAACGGTGGTTCCTAGCCGGAAAGACCGGAGGCGGGGGGTGCAGGGCACCCGTCTGCCGAAGGATGCCAGCATTGATGTCCGGAAAATGGACCTGAGCGGTATTGAGGGCAGTCCGATATATTTTTTCGATAATGACCCAGCCTCCTCTCACTTTTTTCATATGATGTCTTTGCTGTTCCCCGAGGGCGAAAGATTTTTCATCGAATCCGTGCGCAATTTTCGCAATAAAGTTAAAGATCCGGTGCTGGTAAAACAGGTCAAGGCGTTCACTAGCCAGGAAATCCTGCATTCAAAAGCGCATGTCGATTACAACAAGCGTCTTGCCAAGGCCGGCGTGGACATTGAGCGTCTGGACGAATGGTTGGAAGTTGCCTTCCGGCTGGTTAAGCGGCTTCCGAAGCGGGACCAGCTGGCGCTTACATGCATGGCGGAGCACTTTACGGCGACGCTCGCGGAAGAATTCCTGCGGAACAAGGATATCCAGAATAAGATTCATGAAAGCCAGCGTCCAATGTGGCTCTGGCACGCGATCGAGGAGACGGAGCACAAGGCCGTCGCCTACGACGTGTACCGTTCCATCGGCGGCGGCGATTTCCGACGTATCGCGGTCCTTCCGGTCGCAGCGGCAGCCCTTGGCCCGGTCGTTTTCGGCGTGATGATCTATGTAATGGGTGCCGATGGCCAGCTGACCAATTTCAAGTCGTGGCGGAGGCTCGGACATAATCTTTTCAACCGCCGGAGCGGGATTCTGTCAAGGACAGGAGTCCGGTTGCTTGACTATTGGAAGCCGGGTTTCCATCCCTGGCATCATGACAGTTACGAACTGGTCAATGCCTGGAAAGCCCAGTTCAGCGGCCAGTATGATGTCGTTTGAGCCTGCTTTGGTTCTGAACAAAAGGGGATAAGCGTGGACCGACTAGATGTCCTGATCATTGGGGCCGGTATTTCAGGAATCGGTGCCGCCTGTCACCTTGCCCGGAAATGTCCGGGGAAATCCGTCGCGATTCTTGAGCGCCGCTCGGAAATTGGCGGAACCTGGGATCTGTTTAAGTATCCCGGGATCCGGTCTGATTCGGACATGTTCACGTTCGGATACAACTTTCGGCCGTGGACCAATCCAAAAACCCTGGCCGACGGTCCTTCGATCAAAAAGTACGTAATTGACACCGCGAAAGAATATGGGGTGGACAAGAAAATCCGTTTTGGCCGGAAGGTGCTAGAGGCCTCATGGGATAGCCAGGATCAGTGCTGGACCCTGCGTACGGTGAACGAAAAAGAGGGTCGCGAGGAAGTCTGGACAGCAAAATTTCTCATGATCTGTACGGGCTATTACAACTACGACAAGGGATACAGGCCTGAGTTCCCGGGTGAAAAGGATTTCCGGGGAACGGTCATCCATCCACAGTTCTGGCCTGATGATCTTGATTATTCGGGAAAGCGGGTGGTCATTATCGGCAGCGGAGCGACGGCGGTTACCTTGCTGCCGGCCATGGCAGAAAAGACCGCGCACATCACCATGCTGCAGCGCTCCCCCACATATATGGTTTCGGTGCCGGAGGTTGATCCGATGGCTGCGGGGTTGATGAAGTCGCTCCCCGACATGGCTGCGTACCGGATAATGCGGCTGCGGAATATAGCCTTGCAGCGTTGGGGTTTCGTTGCGTCCAGGGCCTTCCCGGCCCAGGCCCGCAAGCTGATACTGGGTTTGGCGCGGCGCCAGCTCGGTAAAGACTTCGACATGAGCCATTTTACACCGAGTTACGATCCTTGGGACGAACGAATTTGCGCCATGCCTGGCGGAGATTTGTTCAAGGTTTTGAAGAGCGGGAAAGCGAGCGTGATAACCGGAAATATCGAAAAGTTCACTTCCAGCGGAATCCTGCTGAAGTCCGGCGAAACGCTTCCTGCGGACATAATCGTTACGGCTACCGGACTTGAACTTCAGTTTTTGGGCGGCATGAGAGTGCTGGTTGATGGCAAACTTAAGGGCCCGCAGGATTCGATGCTTTACAAGAGCGTCCTGCTGGAAGGGGTTCCTAACGCGGCTATTGTAATTGGCTACACGAATGCTTCATGGACGTTGCGGGCAGATTTGGCTGCAGAATACGTGTGCAGGTTGCTTCGCCATATGGATTCAAAATGTTATTCGGTGGTGACCCCCGTGGACCGGGATGGCTGCCGCACCGCTGAAACCGTGATGGGTTCTCTGAAGTCCGGGTATGTCATGCGTGCGGCTGACCGTATGCCCGTCCAGGGAAGTCATGGACCTTGGCGCCTGACACATGACTACTACCGGGATATCCCGATGCTCCAAAAGGATCCAGTTGAGGATAGATATCTCCGATTCGAAAAGCGGCTCAAGGCGGTGCCCGAACGGAATGCCGGTAGGGATATAGCAGGAACTAGCTCCCGCTCTGGCCGTGCGGTTGCGCGGTGATGTGGCCGTTTCCCGGCGCCGGCAAGAGGATGATTACTCGTCCCCGTGTTCTGGTTCCTTTCCGTCGGGAGGCCAAGGGGTAATCCCATCCTCCAGGGGGATGCGAAGGCTCCGAAGCAGGGAGGAAAACATCCGCCAGTTTCCGATCGAGATCACGAGATCGATCAGGGCCGCTTCCCCGCCAGGGATGTTCAATGTGCATTCCTTCCATGTCGCTTCACTGATGGTGCCGGAGTCGATCGTGTCATCCGTAGCGGCCAGTACGGCGCGTTCGGCGGGAGAGAGTCCTTGCGCGTTTTTCCAGTCCCGAACGGCAAGAAGCGTTTCCTCCTGCATTCCAATGCCCTTGGCGAAGCGCCAGTGCTGAGTCCATTCGTAGACGGAACCGGTCTTCCAGCCGAGGCGCAGGATCACCAGCTCACGTAGTTTCGGATCCAGATTGCTCCTCCAAAGGAGCGCGTTGAGCAGGTCGTTCAGGGGCTTGGCGGTGTTGGGGCTTTTGAGCAGCACTTGGAACACACTTAATCCAGCCATCGCTGCCGGCATGCCGATCTGTTGCGCCGCGTTTTGCGCATCCGAGGAAGCCAGCTTGGCTACCCGGACTTTCGTATTCTTGAGTTCTTTCATGGCACGAACACTCCGTGGATGGGCGGTATGGCCCCTTGCTCTCCCGACATGACTTCCAACAACTTGGGCAATTCCTCAAAACCTGCCGTCTCTCTTGGCAAGCCTTCGAAGTCGAAGGCCCCGGATTCGAGGATCTCCAGCGCCCGGCGGTAGGAATCGGTATCCACGCCAAGGGCTCCTACAATGCGTATTTCTTTGTACACGATCAGATCGGGCCAGAACCCGGGAGTTTGGGCCGAGCCGCGAGTGCCCGCGATCACAATCGTCCCTCCCGGACGCACCAGTTGGATCGCCTGCCCAAGGGCGGCCGGAGCCTTTGCGGTCACATCCACCACGATGTCTGCGAGACATCCCGCCGCCCGGGTGAGCGCACTCACTGGGTTCTCCTTCCGGATATCCACTGCCAAATCGGCGCCGAAATGAAGTCCGCTGGCCAGGCGTACATCGTCTTTTGGCCCCACTCCTGTCAGCATCACGAACCCGGCTCCCGCCAGCTTTGCCGCCACAGCGCAGGCAAGCCCACGGATACCAGGCCCGAGAATCGCCACCACGTCGCCCTTCTTGGTCCCGGGAATCTTTGCCCCCCATTGGACTCCAGCTCCCAGCGGGTTGAACAGGGTCGCCACCACCGGCTTGAGGGTTTTCGCAACTGGCAATACGAGCGAATCAGCCGAGAGATACTGATATTGGCTGTACCCTCCCCAAAGCGAGGGCGGCTTCCCGACGGAAACGAATCCGTACATGTCTGCAATGCCGTGCCTCTCACACTTCCGATAATCCCCCTCGGCGCATTTCCGGCATTTGGCGCAGGATTGAAAGACCTCGACCGCCACCCGGTCTCCCGGCTTCACCTTCCAGCGTTCTTGCGCCTTCGCCCCCACCCGTTCTAAAATGCCGACCGTTTCATGGCCGGGAATAACCGGAAATGGGCAAGGCAGAACGCCTGAATACTGCTCGTGATCTGTGCCGCAGAGGCCGCAGGCTTCAACTCTTAGAAGCGCGTCATCATCTCCAATTTCCGGCAGTTCAAAGCTTCGGAATTTGATTTGCCGCGGGCGTTCCAGCACCATCGCGTCCGCGTTCCGTGGCATATTCCGTTCTCCAGCCGCCTGAAACAGCGGGCCCGCAACACCGCTCTTTATCGCCCCAATCGGGTGAATTTATAGTGCGTCATGGGGAAGTGCCGACTGTTCCAGAGCATTTCATAACTGGAGGCCGGCCTCAAAAATGGTGCATCTCCGTTCGGATCGAAATAGTAGCTGTTGGCTCCGGTGCAATTATTGTTGAAAAAGACGGTGTTCTTCTGACGCCGCAGGATTTTCCGGAAATGTCTGTCGTGGGCCTCTTCCCGGACTTCGACGCGAGTCATCTTTCTTCTGCGCGTTTCCTTGATGCATCGCAGGGCGTGCGTCGTTTGCGCTTCGACCATAGCGAACCAGGAGGAGCCGGAAAAAGAATACGGTCCGAGCACCAGGAAGAAATTGGGAAACTTGGGGACGGATGCTCCCTCGTATGCCTGGTAGCGGTGTTCGGCCCAAAAGCCTCCCAAATCCGAACGGTCGCGTCCGATTACTTCGTAAGAAGGCAAGTTCCCTCGCTGAAATGTCTGATAGCCGGTGGCACAGATGAGGACGTCGACTTTTCGCTCCTTGCCATCGCTGGTGACAATGCCGGAGCGTGTGACACGTTCAATAGGCGTGGTGATCAGTTCCACGTTTTCGCGGGTGAAAGTGCGGAAGTAATCATTTGAAAAGGTGGGCCGCTTGCAGCCGAAACCATAGTGGGGAGTCAATTTGGCCCGCATCTCGGGGTTGTCGGGTATTTGGCGGCGCAGGTTCCGCAAACCGGCAGCCTCGGCCCCTTTGATGAGCCACGGGGCCTGTTTAAAGTACACGACGCCCGTGACCATGACGATCTCCGTCAGAAAATCCGTGAGCAACCGAATACCACGCTGTGTGGCCGGGATCTGCTGAAAAATCGCCTGTAGCCACTCGGGAACCGGCTGGTCGGCTTTGCCCAAGACCCAAATGGGAGTGCGCTGGTAGACGTCCAGGTGTGCCAGCTTTGGTGCGATGGCTGGGATGAGTTGCACGGCCGTTGCGCCCGTCCCAACCACGGCCGCCCGCTTGCCAGCCAGGTCATATTGATGGTCCCAACGGGCCGTGTGAATGGTTTTTCCCTTGAAGGATTCGATCCCGCTGATTTCGGGCAGTTTCGGGTGAATCAGCCCTCCGGTGGCCGAGATGATGTAGCGGGCGGTGAGCATTTCTCCATTTTCCAGATGAACCCGCCAAACATCTTCGGCCTCGTCAAAAACAGTCTTGCTTACCGCCGTATTGAACCGCATGTAACGCTTTACATCGTATTTGCTGGCGCAGTGCTGGGCATACTTGAAAAGTTCGGCTCCGGGGGCGAACACCCGCGACCAATTGGGGTTGGGTTCAAACGAATAGGAATAGGTGAAGGAGGTGATATCCACGGCGATGCCGGGATATGTATTGTCCCGCCAAGTCCCGCCCAAATCACCGGCGCGTTCGAGGATCGCAAAATCCTCGATCCCATTTTCACGCAATTTGATTGCCGCGCCGATGCCCGAGAACCCGGCCCCGATGATGATCACTTCATAGTCGGGTTCGCCCACCGGGGGGCGAGCAGGCTTCGGAACTGAACGACTCCTTGCGATTGACCCATTCATCCTGGCAATTCTCCCCAGACGTAGTGATATTATCTTTTCGGATCCCGGATCAGCAATGTTCCCTGGGCGGCGCATACCAGACGCCCCTCATTCGAAACCTCACCCCGTACCACTGCGGTCGCCTTCGTCATCGCAATGACTTCGGCGCTGCCTTCAAGCACCCCAGCCTTGACCGGAGCCAGGTAGTTCAGTTTGAATTCGGTCGTTGCGGCCCATTGGCCGGGTACCATTAGCGGATACAACACCACACCCAAGATGTGGTCCATGTACCCTGCGAGTACTCCGCCGTGAAGGTTACCTATTGGCGTGAGGAGATCATTCCGTACAGGAAGTACCGCTTTCAGGGTGCCCGGGCCAAGTTCTTTGACCTCGCAGCCGAGGAATTTCGGAAGCCCGGACATCGCGTTATTCGCGGCCATGATTCCCTTCGCAAGCTGCTCGTTGTAACGATCCGAGAAGTCGGGCTTCATGCTGCTGCTCCCCGGTTTTGTCCCGACGCCGCACGCTTCAGGAAATTCATGAACATTTTCTGCCCCTTTAGTCCCTGCCGGTATATGCCATGGTCCATTGCATGAGGAGCTTTTGACGGCACGGCTCGTACCCTGTCCCAGTATGTCTTGATGCGTTCTGGCCTTCCCATTTCGTTCTGCATGTTGCGTGTCGCCCGCGATATGGCCCACAAGCCGAGCGGTGCCAACGGGGCCGCAATCGCGAGCCCGGCCAGTTCGGAAAGCTTGAACTCCAGCAAGGTCTTCTCTTTGTCGCTCCCTTTCCGGTCGAGGAGCCAATAGTCCATCGCAAGATGATGGGATTCATCAATATCGATCCGGCGGAAGATTTCGTCCTGCAGGGAGTCCTTGATCTTCTCCTTCAGGAGGGGAATCAGCAGCCCATCGAGCCCGATCTCGAAGAGTACGATCTGCGAGGCAGTGACTTCGTGCAAAAACCGGCTCTGCGAATGCCAGATTTGCCGCATCGTCCGGAAATTGAGCCGGGTCAATAGCGGCATGTCCTGCCAGCGGACTCCAAGCCGCCTAGCCATGGCAATCTCGGCGCGAGCATGGCGCATTTCATCGACGTAGAAAAACTCATATATCTGCTTCGCGCGTGAATCTTTGACATAACGTGCGCAGAGGCGGAATATCTCGGCGGCCTGGTATTCCAGACCAGCCGTAAAGACCAGCATAAGGCCCAGTTCCCTGCGTTCGGACGGCGGCAGGTGGTCCGCTCCCTCAAGGGGCTTATCCCAGTCAAATTGATGCACAGACCATTGGGTTTCGCGCGTGATGCGAAGTATTCTGTCCAAGTCAATGGCACTTGCCCTGTCAGGCGTATTCTCTTCATCAGTTTGTTCAGTCATTCCTTCGACTCCTTCACTTTTTTATTTCCGGCCAGGTGGGAAGCGCCGTCAGTGTGATCTGGGATAGAAAAATTTCGCATCCATCCAGAACGGCTTCTTCAGAACCGATTTCTGATGCACGAAGGTTTCGAATGTCCGCTTACCGTGGTAGCTGCCCATCCCGCTTGGGCCGACTCCCCCGAACGGAAGCGATGGATTGCCAGCGTGCATGATCGTGTGGTTAATGCAGACGCCGCCCGAGGATGTGTGTTCGACCACGCGCCGCTGCAGCCGCTCATCGCGGCTGAACAGGTAGCATGCAAGCGGCTTGGGCCGGGCACGCACGAAGGCAAGTGCCGCTTTCATGCTGTCTACCCCGATAACAGGCAATACAGGCCCGAAAATCTCTTCGGACATGACTGGACTTTCGGGAGACACATTTCTTATCACGGTCGGGGCAATGTATAGACTTTCCTTGTCATAATCGCCCCCGGCCACCTTTTCCCCGTCGTTCAGGAAGCGGGCCACGCGTTCAAAGTGGCGTTCATTGACGATTCGTGCATAATTACGGCTGCTCTTTGGATATTGTCCGTAAAAATCGTGAATTGCCGTGCGGAGCTTGTCGAGCAGGGCGTTCTCCGCTTGACGATGCACAAGCACATAATCCGGCGCGATGCAGGTCTGCCCCGCATTCATGAACTTGCCCAGGGCGATACGCCGGGCAGTCACGTCCATGTCGACGTCTCGATCTACCAGGCATGGACTCTTGCCGCCGAGTTCCAGCGTGACGGGAGTCAGATTATCGGAAGCAGCTTTCATCACTATGCGGCCGATCGCGCCGCTGCCGGTATAAAAAATATGGTCGAATCGTTGAGAAAGCAGTCTTTGGGTCTCTTCTGGGCCGCCCTCGATAAACCGAATGCAATCCGAATCGATATAGTTCTTAAGTTTTGTGGCCAGCAGGGCCGACGTGTGCGGTGCAATCTCTGACGGTTTGACGATGGCGCAATTGCCCGCGGCGATAGCGCCGGCGAGCGGAATCAAGGTGAGCTGAACGGGATAATTCCACGCTCCTATGATCAGGACGACTCCCAGCGGGTCCTTGTGGATGTAGCTCTCGGCTGGCCGCAGCGGTAGAGGTGTAGAAACTCTTTTGGGCCGGACATAACTTTTCAGGTTGAACTTGAGCGCCGCGATTTCCATACCGACCGATAATATGTCGGCCATCATCGCCTCTTGTGCGGGCTTTCCCAGATCGGCCGACAGGGCCTTGAGTATCGGATTCCGGTTCTCATAGCAGAACCTGAGCAGTCCTGTCAGTTGGCGCTGGCGCCAGCCAAGAGGAAGCGTACGGCCTGAATCGAAGTGCATGCGAAGGTCATCGGCCACCTTCTCATAGCGGTTTTCATTGTTATCCTTAGCGACCTTTGATTGCATATGGTGTCAGAACCCGTTTCCCTAAATTGCGGGGGCATGGATAACGGCCGAACCTGTCCCAGTCATATTCGCCGAAGCCGGTTTTACAAACTCATAAAAAGTGAGAGCCGCGACAAGCCGTTACTAATGGTGTTCGAGACTTTATGGAAATCATTTCGTGCGTCCTGTGACCGCGAACAAAGCAGCCTTGAAGAGCACGGGATTCCTCTCGAAAAAGTCGACGCATGATTTTAGGAAGTCCACCGACACACGGAACGATTTTACTTCCATAGAGTGCGGGGCCTTGGATTCTACGCTCAACAGACGTTTCCAGTAGTTGAGGAAATCGTCTCCATCCATCGGAGATTCCCGCACACTCCACGCGAACGAGACAAGCCCGATTGCGGCTAGGGCGATCGATGTCGCCCGAAACGGATAGCTGCTTTTCTTGGATTTCACGTTTCGATGACCGTTCGTGCGGTTTTTCCTTGCCTTTCCCTTTTCTTCCAGCAACCAGTAGTCCATGGCGATGTGACGGGCTTCGTCACGGTCGATGAGCTTGAATGCCTCTATTAGGAGCGGATCGTTGCTCATTTTCTTCAGGGCGGGGAGCAAAAGCGTATCGAGTGCAAGCTCCGCGATTGGGATACCCGAGGTGCCGAACTCGTGAAGCAGTTTGCTGGCCGGGGTTCTTCCAGCCCGCCGGATGTCCCGTGAAAAATGCTTGAACATCGCACGAACCGGAAGCGGCAAATCATGCCAGCGCCAGCCCAGCCGCTTGGCGAGTTCGACTTCGGCGTCCGCGTGCCTCTGTTCGTCTAGGGCAATCAACTGAAAGATCGTTTTCGCTGTTTTATTATCGGTATGTTTGGCGTGGATCATGAAGGCGTCGACGCCTAGTCGCTCGAAGCCCGCCGTCATCAGGAGCATTCTAGCAAGTAGTTCCCGTTGTTTTCGGCTCCTAGCGATTTCGTCCGCTACAGGCGATTGCCAGTCGAAGTCATGGACTGACCATTGGTTGCGTTTGGCCACCTCCAGTAAACTTTCGAGCTCAATCTGCTTGCCGCGAATTCCGTTAATGCCGTCAGCTACAACTAGCGTAGGCAACGGTCCTGCGGTAATTTCCACGCTGCTCGAACTGTATTGGGAACCGTTTTCGGTCATAGCCACGATTTCGTCCCCTTCAGTAACTGTTGAAAGCTGCTTTACTGGTCCCGAACCAGATTGATCTGCAATGCTTATCAGCATAGCATACTTACAACTATACTATATAGTCTAGTTGAAAATGAATTTGAGTTGGGTTAGCTTTGAGCCGTCTGGTAGTTGGCGCCCCGCAATTGGCATCCTTAGGACGTCAATTCTGATCCAAAAAGACCTTTAATTTTAATAGCTTATAACATCTGACCTATTTATTTTGTTTGCAGTGCAGGGGGGAGTAGGCATGAACTTTGATTTTTCTCAGGACCAAAAACTGTTGCAGAAGTCTGCGCAAGCATTTCTAAAGGACCACGCGGGTCCGGCGAAGGTCAGGCAGGTCATTGACACGCATGCAGACTGGGATAGTAGCCTCTGGAGCCGATTGGTCGAGCAGGGCTGGCAGGGAACCACCATTCCTGAAAAGTTCGGAGGTTCCGGTTTCGGGTATCTTGAACTGGTTCTCTTGGCCGAGGAACTCGGCGCATGCTTGGCGCCGGTCCCCTTCTCATCATCGGTTTACTTCGTGACCGAGGCTATTCTCAGATATGGATCTGAAGCCCAGCAGCGCAAGTACCTTCCAAAGCTAGCCTCGGGCGAATCGATCGGTACCTTTGCATGGGCTGAGGGAGCCGGTGTGCCGGGTCTGACAGAGCGGCTGAACACCCGGTTTGATGGCAAATCGGTCAGCGGCACCAAGCTGCCCGTTCTCGACGGTAAGGTCGCAAACCTCGCACTTGTCGTTGCGTCTGAAGGTGACGCACTCAGTTTGGTAATCGTAGACCTAAAAGCGGAAGGAGTTGAGATCTCGCGGCTCGAATCCATGGATCTCACCCGGTCACAGGCGACAATCAAGTTAAGCAGCGCCCCGGGTGAACGCCTTGGTCCCAGCGGCGAGGGGCGGCGGATGCTGGATTCGTTGCTCGATCGGGCCGCAGTTCTGCTGGCATTCGAGCAGCTTGGCGGCGCAAGCAGGGCACACAAGATGTCGCTCGAATATGCGAAGGAGCGGTATGCGTTCGGCAGGCAGATCGGCTCTTTTCAGGCTGTCAAGCACAAGGTCGTCGACATGCTGGTAAGCGTGGATCTGGCTCGCTCGAACTGCTTTTACGCTGCGTGGGCGTTACAGAACGACTCCGATCTTCCCGTAGCGGCGGCCGCGTCCCGGATCGCGGCAACCGAGGCTTTCGAGTTCTGTTCGAAGGAAAACATCCAGGTCCACGGCGGCATCGGATTTACCTGGGAGGCCGATGCCCATCTTTATTTCAAGAGATCCAAGCTGCTGGCGCTCTCATTCGGCAGTGCGGATCTCTGGCGCGACCGGTTGATGGAAAAACTTGACCAAAAATATTCCGCCTGAAACCGGCGCCTGATTTTCCGGTCTGACAGAATTTCGCGGATTGAGGGGTCATCTCATGGATTTTAACGATACCGAACAGGAACGCACATTTCGCAACGAGGCCCGGGCTTGGCTTAACGCCAATGCCAAGAAACGAGAAGAATCCCAGGATTTCTTCAGCATGTTCTCCGAACGTGACGATTCGAACATGATCAAGGCCGCCAAAGCATGGCAGGCCAAGAAAGCGGACGGCGGGTGGGCCTGTATCACTTGGCCAAAGGCCTATGGCGGAAAGGGCGGCTCTCCCATCCAGTCCGTCATCTGGAACCAGGAAGAGGCGAAATTCAGCGTCCCGCCCAACGTCTTTGCGATCGGCATTGGAATGGCCGGGCCGACCATAATGCTTCATGGAACGAAGGAGCAGAAAGAGCGTTATCTTCAGCCGATGCTTCGGGGTGACGAGATATGGTGCCAGCTCTTCAGCGAGCCCGGTGCCGGCTCCGATCTGGCCGGTCTGAAAACCCGTGCGGTAAAAGACGGCGATATGTGGGTCGTCAACGGGCAGAAAGTCTGGACCTCCGGAGCCCATTATTCAGATTGGGGAATCCTCGTCACCCGTACTGATTTCGACGCACCCAAACACAAGGGCATTACTTATTTCGTCGTAGACATGAAAAGCCCGGGAATAGAAGTCAGACCGATCAAGCAGATATCGGGTGGCGCGAATTTCAACGAGGTTTTCTTTACGGACGTCAGAGTCCCTGAATCCAACCGCCTGGGCGGTGTGGACAAAGGCTGGCCAGTGGCCCTTACGACATTGATGAATGAACGGTTCACCATTGGCGGCGGGGGAATGATGGGCGGCGGTTTCGGATTCGAGGATCTGGTGCTGCTCGCCAAGAACTCGCGGCAGTCCGGGACTCCGGCATACAGCGATGTGGGTATCCGCCGGCGCCTTGCCGACATCTACATTCGCTCCAAGGGGTTGCAATATACCGGATACCGAGCGATTACCGCACTTTCCCGGGGTGGAATTCCGGGCCCCGAGGCTTCAGGCGGGAAACTCGTCTTCGGGCAGCTGTTGCAGGATATGGCGGCATTGGCACTTGAAATCCAGGGCCCCACCGGCAGTCTGACCGATGTCTCGGTCACGTCGAAAAATTCGGTGTGGCAGGAAGCATTCATGTGGGCTCCGGGCATCCGTATCGCGGGCGGCACTGACGAAGTACTCCGGAACATTATCGGTGAACGTGTGCTGGGGCTTCCCGGTGACGTTCGCGTCGATAAAGACGTACCATTTAACAAGATACCGTCAGGAAACTGAGGAAAGTGCCCGCCCGTGCCGGTAGTTGAGGGAACGCCCGGCCTTGGCGCTGGGTGCGGCTGGGGGATGATCCGTGAATGACAGGCTTCCGTTAGGATTTTGGCAGTGGGCTCAGAAAACCCCGGATCGGCTGGCACTGGTCGCGCCGGACGGGGATGAGTATTCCGCGGGCAGGCTGCTCGATCTTGTCAACCAG
This sequence comes from uncultured bacterium, assembly GCA_964565925.1. GTDB lineage: Bacteria > JAGRBM01 > JAGRBM01 > JAGRBM01 > JAHCIT01 > CAZMGV01. The sequence continues at coordinate 11,752 of CAZMGV010000028.1, read as the reverse complement.
CTGTCTCACGGTCTGCGTTCGCTCGGACTTCAGAAGGACGATGGGATCGCGCTAATGCTCGGGAACGGGCCCGAGTGGATTGCGCTGGCACTCGCAGGATCGCAAATAGGGCTTTATTACATACCGGTAAATTATCACCTTACCGGCGAGGAAGCGGCGTACATTGTCAATGACAGTGAGGCAAAGGTCTTCGTCGCTGACGCCGCATACTCCGGCGCCGCCCGGATCGTCGCACGGCAAACTTCGCGCCAGGCAGTCCAGCTTTATTCCGTGGGTGCCATTGAGGGGTTCCGGCCGTTTAAGGATATTCACGATGGACAGCCGGTAACGTTGCCTGAAAACCGGATTGCCGGCCAGAACATGAACTACACATCTGGCACTACCGGAAAACCCAAAGGAGTCCGGCGGCCGCTAATGCCGGTTGCTCCCGAGCAGGCAGCACAGCTGGGGTCGCTGCTTGCCGGACTTTTTGATATCCAGATGGGTTCCCGGGACGGCGTACATTTGTGTGCCGGTCCGCTGTATCATACCGCGCCTGGTGCGTTCAGCCTCATGGGCCTCCATATAGGCCAAACACTGGTTCTGATGCACCGGTGGGATGCTGAAAAGACGCTTCAGTTGATAGAGAATTACAGAGTTACGACCACCCATCTGGTGCCGACGATGTTCCACCGGATGCTGGCGCTGCCGGAAGATATAAAGTCGAGATACGACGTGGGGTCGCTCAAAACCGTAATTCACGCAGCTGCACCTTGCCCTCAGGAGATCAAACGCCGAATGTTGGAGTGGTGGGGCCCGGTAATATACGAATATTACGGTGCAACGGAGGGTGGCGGTACTTCGGTAAAGCCCAAAGAATGGCTTCTGCACCCGGGCACTGTTGGGCGCGCATGGCCGGGATCGACAATCAAGATCCTCGATGATAACGGCAATGAATGCCAGCCCAATGTGCCAGGCACCGTGTTCATGGGGTCTCCGATCGGGACCTTCGAATACTACAAAGATCCGGAAAAGACCCAGAAGAGCCGCTACAGGGGTTTATTCACTGTAGGCGATGTCGGTTACCTGACCGAAGACGGCTTTCTTTTCCTGTGCGACAGAAAATCAGACATGATTATCGTCGGCGGTGCGAATATCTATCCTGCGGAGATTGAAGCCGTATTGCTCTCCCACCCAAAAGTCGCGGACGCGGCCGTGTTTGGGATCCCGGACGACGATATGGGGGAAAGCGTCTATGCCGTGATTCAGCCTTCCGATAACTGTCCCGACAAGAACGCCCTTAAAGACGAAATTGCGAGGTTCGCGGCGGCGAAGCTGGCCAAGTACAAGCTGCCGCGAGGAATTGAATTCCGCGACGAGCTCCCGCGTGAGCCCAGCGGCAAGCTGTTCAAAAGAAAGCTTCGCGACGAATTCTGGAAGAATGCGAACCGGCGCATCTGACCCGGGCGGTTTGGAAAGAGGCTTTTTCATGGGGAAGCAGGATTCGCTGATTAGGGGACGGGCAGCAATTGTCGGTGCTTACGACATTGTTTCCCCGACTGGAAAACTCGACGCCACGGAACGGGAGCTTGAGGTACGGGTAATCCGTGCCGCACTGGATGATGCCGGCCTCAAACTTGGCGACGTTGACGGGTTGCTGTGCACTGGCATGATGATGCCGTCCATGGACCTCGCGGAGCATCTCGGGATCTATCCCCGGTTTACCGATACTACCATGACGGGCGGTTCAAGCTATGAGGTGCTGCTTGAACACGCGGCGATGGCGATCAGCTGCGGTCTTTGCGAGGTCGCCGTTATTGTCTATGCGGCGACCCCGCAGGCTAAAGGAAGCGGGCGGAAGTATGCCGCAATGATGCAGGCGATGATCGAGCCTGGCAACCCTCCACCCATGGCGGAATGGGAGCTCCCCTACGGCCTGCTGAGTCCATCCGGCGCATACGCACTTGCCGCGAGCAGGCACATGCATGTTTACGGCACAACGCCGGAGCAACTGGCACAGATCGCAGTTTCCACACGCAAATGGGCCTGCATGAACAAGAACGCACGGCATCAGACGCCAATTACCGTTGAGGATGTCCTCGCGTCGCCCTATATCGCGGAGCCCCTGCACCGGCTCGACTGCTGTCTCGTAACGGACGGAGCCGGCGCGATCGTGGTGACTTCTGCGGAACGTGCGAAGGATACCAGGCGTTCTCCCGTTTATGTCCTGGGCGCCGCGACCCATCACGACCATGCCATGATGATATCGCAAATGCCCGATCTGACCCGGACCGCCGGAGCCGTTTCTGGTCCGCGCGCTTTTGAAATGGCGGGAATCACTCCACGGGATGTGGATGTGTTTGAAGGATACGATTCCTTCACGATAACGCTGCTTCTGCATCTCGAGGATCTGGGTTTCTGCCCGAAAGGCGAAGGAGGCCGGTTTGTGGAAGGCAACCGGCTTGGGCCGGGGGGAGAGCTTCCCACGAATACCAACGGCGGCGGGCTCTCTTACACTCATCCGGGAATGTACGGAATGTTCTTGCTGGTGGAAGCGGTGCGGCAGTTACGAGGCGAGTGCGGCGACCGCCAGGTTCCAGAAGCGGAAATCGCGATTGCCCACGGCTGTGGAGGCATACTTTCTTCCACTGCGACGATCGTGCTGGGCACCGGAGGTGCGCTTTGAGCGGTCGGTTGTCTTTTGGGATGTCCAGGGCTGGCGCCCTCTTTTGGGATGCCACGAAGGAAAAACGCCTGATTTTGCAGCGGTGCAATGACTGCGATCATGCAGTCTTTTATCCGCGGGATTTCTGCCCACGTTGTTTCGGGGAGGCGCTGAGCTGGAATAATGCGGACGGCAGCGGAAGCATTTACGCTTTAAGCGTCATGCACAAACCGGGTAATCCGCTAATGGCCCCTAGATTGCCTTACGTCGTCGCAATTGTTGAGCTTTCCGAGGGTGTGCGTTTACTCTCTGCAATTGTCGGTGACGGTCAGACCACCGCAAAAATCGATGACAAGGTGCAAATCTCTTGGGAAGCCCTTGGGGATGGCCGTAATCTGCCGGTATTCGAAGTCGTCAAGAGTACGGCCTCATGAAAAGCGACGATAGAACCTGTCCGCCCACGAATCTGCCATGCGAATCCGTGACGAAGGGCCGGCTCGGCGCTGAGACAGCAACTCGTCGGCGGGGTCGTCGCCACCCTCGTGCACATCGTCATTCGAATAAGCCGGAAAACGTACTCGTAAAAATCTTCATTCGATAGAGAGGAAACAACCGATGGCTGTGAAGAAGGTCTCCAACAAGGGGCAACATGCTGGGGCCGGTTCTGCCTCCGCAAGTGCGGGCAAGCCCGCCGCGGATAGGCGCGTCGGCGGAAAAACGCTGGTGACCGGCGCCGCCGGATTTATAGGCTCCCATGTCGTCCGTGAACTTCTCAAGGAAGGAAGAGAAGTCCGTGCCATGGTCATGCCGGGAGAAAACCAGAAGAATCTCGAGTCCCTAGACGTCGAAATTGTGGAAGGGAATCTGCTCGAACCATCCACGCTCGGTTCGGCGGTTAGGGGGTGTCGGAGAATTTATCATTTGGCCGCTATTTACGCCATTTGGCTCCCCCGCCGGGAGAAAATGTTCGAGGTCAACTGCATCGGATCGCTGAATCTTCTTTGGGAGGCGTATCGCCAGTCGGTCGAAAAGCTTGTATTCACTTCGTCCATCGCCGCCGTTGGAATAAAGCCCGGCATGTCGCCCGCGAATGAGAATGACAGCTTCAATCAGGTCGCGGCGGGTAACGACTATGTTACCTCAAAGTGGCTTTCGGAGGAGGAAGCGAAGACATTCGTTCGTCAGGGAATGGATATTTCGTTTTGTAATCCTGGCTTTCCTTTTGGCGCGAGGGATGTCGCGCCGACTCCGACCGGCCAGATATTGCTTGATATCGTCAACGGGAAGAATCGCTTTTACTTCGACGCCGGATTTTCCGCTGTCGACGTTGAAGACGTGGCGCGTGGTCATGTGCTGGCGGAAAAGCACGGCAAGCCCGGCGAGCGCTATATCCTCTCGAACCAGAATCTGACATTCAAGGAATTCTATGACTTGATTTCTGAAGTGAGCGGCGTTCGCCACAGAGCAAGAAAGCTCCCAATCCAGTTCGCGGCGCCCCTCGGAGATTGGCTGGAGCGCCGGGCCGACCAGTCAGGCAAGCGCCCCCTGCTAACCGGGAGCGGTATCCGTTATGCGAACAACTATCTCTACTTTGACAATTCGAAGGCGCGAAACGAACTGGGGCTGGAATTCACGCCAATCGAAGACAGTATAAAGCGAGCTATATCTTGGTTCGCCGAGAATCGTTATATCACAAACCGGGAGTTTCTGAAGCGTTATCGCGGAAACTGACCGGTAAGCCCTTCGCCCCAAGACGGGGCCGGCCGGACTTACAAGATTTAAGAATTAGGTGATCTCCATCCCGGGCATATCACCGGAGTCGCGCCACTTTTTGAGAAGCTGAAAGTAGGCGACCGGCCCCGCGCCGTAGAAACCGTCCTTGCGGCTCCGCTCGTTCGGCTTGCCTTCATTGTTGTAGTAACCAGGAGTACACGACTCGAGGAATTTTTCGCCCATCCGGCTCAAATTGACGATTTCTTTTACCCATGCATCTTCGGCTTTTTGAGAGACTTCGACCGTTTGGACGTCCTTGCTAATGCATTGTGTGACGATGTAGACGATGTGCATGGCTTGTTCATCCATGTGATGGGGGAAGTTCGCCGTGAATGCGGCCTGGGAATTATTGATGAGAAACATGTTCGGGAAGCCGCGAGTGCTCATGCCGTGCAGGGTGGACATTCCGGAAGACCACTTCTCTTTCAGTCTGAGCCCGTCCCTACCCCTTACATCGTAGCCGGCGCGCCGGGTGTAGTCGGTTCCCACCTCAAACCCTGTGGCGAAGATGAGGCAGTCCACTTCGTATTCCCGGCCGTTGGCCACAACGCCTTTCGCCGTGACGAGTTCCACGCCCTTGCCTTGGGTATCGACCAATTCGACGTTGGGCCGGTTGAAAGTGTCCAGATACTCGTCATGGAAGCACGGCCGTTTGCAGAATTGACGGTACCATGGCTTTAGCTGCTCCGCTGTCTTGTGATCGCAGACGATGGCATCTATCCTGGCACGGATCTGGTTCATCTTCTGGAAGTCGGCAATCTCGATTTTGGAGCCGAGACTTTTCTTGGCGAGGGCATCCGACCCTTTCTCCCGGATCATTTTCATCAGGTTGCCGATGATTTCCGTCCAGCCGTCGTTGACCAGGTCTACCTCCGCCATTCCACCCGAAGTGAGAAGCGTGAAGTTGCGTATGCGCTCCTTTTGCCAGCCCGGCGTGAGGTTTTTCGTCCATTCAGGGTCTGTGACCTTGTCGTTGCGCACGTCGATCGAGGAGGGCGTACGCTGGAAGACGTAGAGTTGTTTGGCCCAGGCCCCCAGGTGCGGGACGCATTGCACGGCCGTCGCGCCGGTGCCGATGATGCCAACCTTCTTGTCCGTCAGTTTTTCCAGGTTTCCGTCGGCGTTTCCTCCCGTGTACCCGTAATCCCAGCGGCTGGTATGGAAGGTGTGCCCTGTGTAGACGTCGATACCCGGGATGCCGGGGAGTTTGGGGCGGTTGAGCGGGCCGTTGGCCATGCACAAATACTTCGCCTTCATCCGGTCGCCGCGATTCGTCCGGATAATCCACCTTGCCAAAGAATCATCCCATTCTACGGCTGTCACTTCCGTCTGCAGGCAGGCGTCAGAATAGAGGTCGTATTTTTTTGCGATTGCCCTGCAATGGTCCAGGATTTCCTGCGCCTTGGCGTATTTCCGGGTCGGAATTTTCCCAATCTCTTCGATCAGGGGCAGGTAAATGTAAGATTCAACGTCGCAGGCGGCTCCCGGGTACCGGTTCCAGTACCAGGTACCGCCGAAGTCTCCGCCCTTTTCAATGACCCTGATTTTCCTGATGCCGGCCTCACGCAGCCGGGCGGCGAGAATGAGGCCGCCGAGCCCGCCTCCGATTAAGGCAACCTCCACCTCATCGTTCAGGGGAGCACGGGTGAAATTCTGGTCGGCGTAGGGGTCGTCCAAGTAGTGAGAAAAGTCACCCTTGACCTCTACGTATTGTTCGTTCCCGTCGGTCTTAAGGCGCTTGTCACGCTCTTCCCGGTATTTCTCGCGAAGAGCACGCGGATCAAATCCGAGTTCCTCGATCAGTTGCCGGTCTTCGCTCTGCCCGGTCGTTTTGATCTGCTCTCTCATATGCTCCCCTTCCGTTGTTTTTTGGTGACAACCCGGATGGTTACGTGACTTCGTTGGGTGCCTTTCATCTTAAGGTTTGAGTCGGCAAAGGTTGTTCTCTAGTTTGACCGGGCATGAGTTAGGGGATGACATTGCTGGCCCCGATGATTGGTACGACTCCCGTGTTGTGTGTAAGTTATCTCAACAATAGCCTGAAGATCCCCCATGACTTTCCCTGCTGAAAAACTTTCTGATCCCATTTACGGATCTTCATTTGCGGACCATCACGCGAATCACTTCTGCGGTGGTTTTATATCGGGGGTTCCATCCGAGTTCATCACGCAACTTCTTGCCGGATACAAGAACGGTGCGGTTCATCGTGCGAGTTAGCCAAGCCGGATCCAGTGGCGAAATCCCGAATTTAAAGCCCAGCCAAACCAATGCAAGTGATGCCTTCGGTAATGGAAGACTCCATTTCCCCATCGCCTTCGCCAGTTCGGGGAGGGTCAGCCCACCTTCGGCTCCCACATTGTACGCGCCGCGGCTGCGGTTCTTGAGCGCCAAAACGAAAGCCTCCGCGACATCGTCCTCATGAGTGAGCTGAATCTTGGCCTTGGCACCGCTGATGGTCGGAATTACTGGGCTGATGAAAGCCGATTTGACATTACGTGCTTCCGAATGCTCGCTCAGGAAGATCGTGGGCCTTAAACGCGCGATAGCGATATCCGGGTGGCCGGCCTCAAAAACATCGAGCCATTTTTCTACCTGGGCTTTTGTCCGGAAGTAATAAAAATCCGTTTCTTCCCGGATGGGCATATCCTCGGTGATCACGCGGGTGTCGTTGGCGGGGTCAAGGCCATAGCTTGCCACGGAGGAGGCGTAGACAATCTGCTTGATTCCAGCCTTAGCGGCTGCTTCGATCACGTTTTTGGTGCCGCCAACGTTAATTTCATCAATCTCCTTCTCGCTTTTGCGTCCTCTCTTTTCAACAACGAACGCCAGATGCAGCAGGGCGTCACACCCTTCAAGGTGACGCTCAAAATCCTTATTGCGCACGTCACATGTTTGGAATTCCAGTTTGCCGCCGATCTTGTGGCGATGCGGTCTTACCAGATCAAGAGCCCGGATTTTTTCAATCACCGGATCTTTGAGCAGAATGGAAACAATTGCCTCACCAAGGCTTCCCGATGCTCCGGTGATAGCAACGCAGCGGAATGGTTTTGTATCAGCTTTCACATTGAAATCCTTTTAGAAAACAGGGGACTGCAGACTAAAATCTGAATCGGCTTGAACTGGCGCGAATTTAAAATTCCGCTGGTGCTGTCCGCTCATCGCCATACAGAACGGTATAGTTTTCTGGGGCCCATTTGCTTTTCCATTCGTCAATGTATTTGGAGTTATCGTAGTCCCACGGATGGAAATCCGGCCGGAAGTACGAGAACCATTCCGGAATAATACCAACAGCAAATCCGGGCTTATACGCAAGCCACTTCATCAGGCCCCACCAAGACTTCGCATCGAGAATTTTCTTATCAGACGCCATCAAATAGATCCAGATCGCGCCGATCGCGAAGGGAAATCCGGCTGAAACCCCGATCATCCAGGAAATACGGCGCAAATAGCCGCCTCCGGCCGCTTTATATACGTCGAAAGCGACCGCCTTGTGCTCTGTTTCCTCGACGGCGTGCCAGCGCCACAAAGCCGCGTGTTCAGGGTGAGCACCATCAGCGAATTCAGGCTTCTCCAGGAGCTGAGTGGCCATCATCGCGGTAAAATGCTCTAAAGCCGTGGTTATAGCCAATTGGTCCAATGGCCCAGTCATTTTGCGAAGGAGTTCGAGTCCGCGGCGAACCCAATCGTCTACGAACTGCGCGTTAAGTCCGGCTTCCTGTATCCGGTTGTTGTAGGCGCGATGCTCTTTGCTGTGCTGCGCCTCCTGGCCAAGGAACCCTTGAACGTGCTCCTTGAGAGCCGGATCCGAAATGATCTTGCGATAATGGCGGACTGAATCCATGAAAAATCGCTCGCCTTCGGGAAACAGGAGCGACAGTGAATAGAGGAAGTTCGTGAGACCGGCGTTATTCCTATACCAATATCGACTGATCCTTTTCGATTCGAAATCGAACTTCATCTTGCGCGTCAGTATCGGAATTCCCGCCGGTGTAAGAGCCTGCGGTCGCGTGCCGTAGGAAAGGGACGCATGGAGCTTCACGGTAATATCAACTCCTTGAAGACGCCGCCGATGTGGTAATTTTATCACCGACCCATCACTTCGGGCTTTTCCTTATCCATGTAAACTATACCGAAATATTAGCTACTTGTAAAGATAGTAATCACTATATTTAAAATAGTAATATATTCAGTAAGTTATAATATGAATTCGAACTCGTTCTGAGCTATTTGCATTTGGTCGTATGCGGGGTTTCTGGTGCCTTGTGTGGGCATGTAGCGTGATGGCCCTAGGTGACCACAAAATCCATGAAACGTTCCGGCTGATGGGACGATGTGTGGCATCAGGAAGGGCCGCCCGCCGGAACTGACGACAGCCGAAAAAGAGAATCTGGCCGGCTGGCTGAACGGCAGGACGCCGGGACAATACAGCTTCGACTTCGGTCTCTGGACGAAGTCGTTCCCGCTTAGTGAACCCTTGTGTATCTTCGACGCAACCGGACCGGCCAGTTCGTCGAACGACACCTGCATGTTCACCGGCGAGCCTTACAGTCACACTATCGAAACGCAGTTCGTTCCGATCATTTGAGCCCCCTCAGAATTGGCAACAGCAGACTCGCCGGGATTCCTTCTACACGGCAGCTTCTCAGTTTCACCGTTTGTTCCGCCCTAGACCCACCAGCGGCGTCTGGTCCTCTGCCGGGTAACTTTCCGCCACTTCGGACACCGTCGCTTCCGTTACGGCCGGAGGGCCGAACGCCAGAATCCGATCGCCTACGTAAACTGCTGATCGAGATAGACCCCGCCACCTCGCAGACCGCCTTCTGGCCGTCTCGTAGGCATTTCTCGGGCAGCGACTGACGTACCTCGGTGCAAAAACTCTGGTTCGCGCCAGGCGAGTCGAAAAAGTGGCGCGGCTCGCACGCGGCCCCATGTGTCCTGTAGGCGTGGCCTATAGTCACGTCCAAAGGTTCCTTCAGGTGTCGGCAACCACGTCGTAGTGCACGGTTCGCTTGCGGTGATCTCGCCAAAATCAGTGGCAGAAACGGTTTTAGCGTGCCCGGTTATCCCCCCCCCCCTAAATCCCGCCCAGTTCCCCCGCAACCGTTCCGGATGAACGTATTTTCCCGGTAATTCCCGCGTGACCACAATCGGCCCATTTTTAGTCAAACAGTTCATTGATACCCTGTCGTCAGGTGGTGAAGCCGGTGGACGCACAAAAAGATCATTGTTGAGCAAGCCGCAAAGCGTCACATTCGATACGGGGAAGGGATGGCCACTCCGGATGTAACGGGCTTCATACCGGGGAAAGTTGGCAAAAGATTCCGGATAATTGGCCATTTTATTTCCCTCCCCTCTGGCTGCATCCTGATTCGTGAAAAGGACCGATCATTCATGGAACCAATGCCTGCTGATAAATCCCCGCAGCTCTCGCCGCTCGCCCAGGCGATCCACTCCCGCCTCCGGCATCACTCCGCCGTCATCCCGGCCGCGTCGAGCTTCATCCACGAGATCCGAGAGATGGTCGAAGCAAAAGGCTTCGAAATCTCCGGTGAGGAGATCGGCCTCGCCTTCAATGAGCTGGTCCGGGCAGGGCTCGCCCGGATCAAGGTCCGAAAGGACTACATGGGGCTCGTGCCGCTCAACCGGTTCTGCGGTGTGGAGTTCGAATAGTTCCAAACCGTCACCCCAAGGAGAATCTCGATGGATAACAACTCGCTCAAGATGGTCGACAGCGGCCTCGCACGGATCGATGAAGGTTGCCGGTTTCTCGGCATCAGCCGCGCCAAGCTTTACGAGATCATGGAGAAGGGCGAACTGCCTTATGTGAAGATCGGTCGTTCGCGCAGACTTCCCCGGCAGGCTCTGAAAGAGTTCGCCGCCCAGCGGCTGGTCGGTTCAGCATGTGCGAAAGATTCGCCCTGACCGGGCGGACCGTTTATTATGTCCGGTTGTCCTGATCCGGAACTATTCCCGGTAACTACGGAGTCGGAACGTGCCTAGGCGTCGCGGAAATGGAGAAGGCTCGGTATTCCAGCGGGCTGACGGCCAGTGGGCCGCCTACGCGAGCTTGGGCTATGACGGTGCCGGCAAGCGGAAGCGGAGAACGATCTACGGCCGGACCAAGGCTGAAGTTCTCGATAAGCTCCGGATTCTCCAGAATGAGGCGGCTTCCGGGCTGATTTCGGACGCTGGCCGGATGACCGTTGGAGAGTTCCTGGAAAAGTGGCTTACCGATGTGGCGGTCCATAAGGTCAAGCCAACCACTTTTCACACCTATCAGTGGCATACCCGGAAGCGGATTATCCCCCGGATCGGTGGCATTAAGCTCACCAAGCTGACTCCACTTCAGATCCAGGGACTGTACAGCCAGATGATTCGGGATGGGCTTTCAACCCGAGCGACACAACATGTTCACCTGATTCTACATGCTTCGCTGGAACAGGCGGTCCGTTGGGGATTGATCGGCCGTAATCCCTGCGACGCGGTCCAGAAGCCACGGCATACTTATGCTCCCATGAAAGTTCTATCGCCGGAACAGACGCGGGAGTTCTTGAAAACGGCCCGATCCGACCGGTTGTACGCAATCTACGTTCTCGCCATAACGACCGGGCTTCGGCAGGGAGAACTGTTGGGGCTCTATTGGGAGGATATCGACTTCATCAATCGGACGCTGTCTGTACGGCGCTCGCTGGCTGAAATCGCCGGGGAGTTTTCAATCGGCGAGACGAAATCGGCCAAGGGGAAACGGGCCGTGGCTCTACCTCAATCCGCAATTGAAGCTCTGGAAGACCACCGCAGGCGGATGAAGGCTGATGGCCATTCCGGCCCACTCGTCTTCTGCGACAAGGACGGCGGATATATTCGCAAGAGCAATCTGCTCAGGCGGTCGTTCAAGCCCCTGCTCGAAAAAGCGGAGCTGCCGGACATCCGGTTCCACGATCTTCGTCATACGTCAGCGACCCTGCTGCTGGTTCAGGGAGTTCACCCGAAGGTTGTCCAGGAGCGGCTCGGCCACTCCCAGATCAGCCTGACGCTCGACACCTATTCCCACGTTCTGCCGTCGATGCAGCAAGACGCTGCCGACCGGATGGATTCCTTGCTCGGGAAAGAGCCAAATGCGTCGGGCGATTTGGAAAACGTAGGGCCTTCGGATGCGGAATCCGAATATTGGCTACAAAATGGCTACAGTGAGGGGGAAGAAGACCGGTTGCTCGACCCGGACGATGCCGATTTCCCCAATGATCCTGAATGGTTGAATTGGTGGCTGGGGAGGGACTCGAACCCTCGACCTACGGCTTATGAGACCGTCGCTCTAACCACCTGAGCTACCCAGCC
>CAZMGV010000027.1:0-34798 GCA_964565925.1 uncultured bacterium | reverse complement strand
ATCACGATCAGCGTGACGGACGGGGTGAACCTGCCGGTGGTATACGGTCCGTTCTCGATCACGGTGAACGGTGCGCCGACAATCACGAACCTGCCGGCAGTGGCGCTGGTGAACAAGGCGTTCGACTTCACGCCCGAGGTCGCGGACCCGAACGACGATCCGGTGACGTTCACGATCAACAACTGCCCGCTGTGGGCATTCTGTGATCCGGTGACAGGCGAGGTGAGCGGTGTGCCGACGCGTGCGGACTACAATCTGATCGTCGGCCCGCCGCCCTACCAGTATGCACTGAGCTACGACCTGGATGACGGCGTGAATCCGCCGGTCACGGTCAACACACCGATCACGCTGAACGCGCCGCCGGATATCACCCTGCAGCCCAATGCGCTGTATCTGCTGTCGGTTCCGGCGCCGCTGTCGGTGGCGGTGAACTCGTCCGATTCGGACGGCGACCCGCTGGTGTACAGCATCTCGTCGAACCAGCCGACGTGGACGAGCTTCAACACGCTGACGGGCGCTCTGACGAGTGCCGCGACGACGGCAGCCCAGGTGGGCAATTATGGCCCGATCCAGATCACTGTGTCTGACGGGGTGAATGATCCTGTCGCGTTCACGCCGTTCACGATCAAGGTGAACGGTGCGCCGGTGCTTGCCGGTGCGACCAACGTGCTGGCTGCCGCTCAGGAAGCGTTTGTATACGATCCGGTCGCCTCCGATCCGAACAACGATACGCTGACCTTCGGGTTCTCCTCCTGTCCGGCCTGGGCTGTCTGCAACACGTCCACCGGCAAGATCACCGGTACTCCGCTGGCCGCCGATTACGGAACCTACGGTCCGATCACGATTACCGCGACTGACACGGGCGCTCCGCCGCTGTCGTCGAATATTGTGGTCACCATCGTCGTGAATACGCCGCCGGCGATCGGCACGATTTCACCGGCGGTCGCGGCCATCGGTGTGCCGTATACGTTCGTGGTCTATGCGACCGACGCGGACTTCGACGACGGAGACACGGTGACGATTACACCCGTGCGCGTACCGGCGTTCTTCGGTGCACCGGTAGATTCCGGCCCTGGCGCCGTGCCGCGGACCTTCACCTATACATTCACTCCGGTGCTCGCCGACGCGGGCTCTTACGAGCTTGAATTCACGGTCAGCGACGGCGTGAACCCGCCGGTCGCCATGGATCCGTTCCGGCTGCTCATCAACCGTCCGCCGGTGTTCGTACAGGCTTACGCCACGGCGGTCGACGTCAATACTGCCTACAGCTCGCCGGCCTGGACGCCGGTGACGCCGGTGGCGACCGATCCGGATAACGACCCGCTGTTCTTCTCGGTCGAAAACCTCCCCCCGTGGGCGGTGTTCAACTCCTTCACCGGTGTGATCGCCGGTACGCCGGTCAATGCCCAGATCGGCAAGTACGAAGATATAACGGTCACGGTGACGGACGAAAACGGCGCCACTGCGACCTACGGTCCGTTCGAGATCGATGTTGACGACATTCCCACCATCTCGGGAACGCCGGTCACCCAGATCATCGCCGGCGAGGCCTACAGCTTTATTCCGAATGTGACGGACCCGATCGACACATCGTTCACCTTCAGCATTGCCGGACAGCCGTCCTGGGCGGTCTTCAATACGCTGACGGGTGAGCTCTCCGGTACGCCGACCGTGGCGGATTCCGGAGTGCTGTACGGTCCGATCGACATCTGTGTCGACGACGATGTCATTGCGCTCCCGAACCCGGCCGCCTGTCTGCCGTCGTTCAATATCCGTGTGAACGGTGCGCCGACATTTAACCCGCCGCTGGCCACGGATATAACGATCAACCCGCTTACCCCCTATCAGTTCGGCCCCCCGGGCGTGCCGCTTGTCGTCGCGACGGATCCGGACGGCGATGCCATTCAGTACTCGGTGACCGGCCGCCCGGCATGGCTCGCCTTCAATCCGGCAACCGGCGCACTGTCCGGCACGCCGGCAGTTACCGACGTGGGTAACTACACCCTGCAGATCTCGGTGACGGACTTTATCACGCCGGTTGTGTTTATGCCGCCGTTCACGATCAAGGTGAACGGTGCGCCGACGATCGCAAACACTCCGGCAGTCATCCAGCCGGGTGTAGCGTTCGAGTTCGTTCCGGAGCTCACCGATCCCAACGGCGATGTGGTGACCATTCTGGCGATGAACACCCAGCTAGGAGACGCCTGCCCGTCGTGGGCCGTTTGCGACGCGGTGACCGGTTCCATCACCGGTACTCCGACCGCCGCCGACGGAATCGATGCGCCGTGGCATATAGACTACACGCTGTCTGATGGTGCCCTGTCCCCGGTGTTCTTCTTCATCCTCGACATGAACCAGCCGCCGGTCATCACCGAACCGAACCCCGGCACGATTTATGTAAACGTGGGTAACTCCCTGTTGTTCACCGGCATCACGTTTACCACGCCCGATGCCGATACACTGGTATGGTCGATCACGAACCAGCCGTCGTGGACGCAGTTCAATACCGCCACCGGCGACTTCACGAGTCCGTTCAACGTCGGAGTTCCGGAGATCGGCCTCTACAAGGACATCACGATCTCGCTGAGCGACGGTGTGAATGACCCGTCCGTTCTTGGACCGTTCGATATCCAGGTGAACGGCGCGCCGTCACTGCTGGCCGGTACCCCGGCCCGCGCCGTACCCGGTGCCGCGTTTACATTCACGATCCCGAGCACCGATCCGAATAACGACACGCTTGTCTTCGACTTCCAGGGGACCTGCCCGATCTGGGCTACCTGCGATACGGCGACCGGCAAGATCGCCGGAACGCCGAGCGCGGCCGATGGCGGCAACTACACGGTTGACGTCGTCGCTACGGATCCGGGCGGTCTCGATTCCGGCCTGCCGGTTTCTTACGGCATCACGGTCAATATCCCGCCCTCTTTCCTGGCTCCCTCGGTCGACGCGGATATTTCCCACTTTGCCGGCATGACGACCTTCCACGCCGCCAACCTGGCGACGGACGGAAACGTCCCGCCTGACACGGTGATCTATACAATTGATAACCAGCCGCCGTGGACATCCTTCAATACGGCCACCGGCCAGCTGCAGGGCGACCCCTCGACGGCGGTGCCCGGCCTGTTCGATCTGATCACCATCAAGGCGACCGACGGCTATCAGACCACGGGTCAGAGGGTGTTCCAGATCCGGGTCAACGCCTCGCCGGTGCTTTCGGGCACCCCGGCTGTGCGAGCGATCCCGAACGCGCTCTATTCGTTCACCCCGGTTTCGAGCGACGCCGACGGCGATACGCTTACCTTCTCGCTCCAGACTCCGGCGAACCTGCCGCTCTGGGCGCTGTTTGACCCCGCGACCGGCCAGATCAGCGGTACCCCGAGCCAGCTCGATTCGGGCCTGTCTGCGGCCCTTGTCATCCAGGTCGATGACCTCATCAATCCGACGGTCCAGCTCCCGGGCTACCAGATCGACGTTAACGCGCTGCCGGTGCTGGGCTCTGCCACACCGCCGACCCAGGTCAACGTTGGCTCGCCGTACGGCGGAGTCGCCGGCTACACGCCCACGATCTTCGACTTTGACGATGTGGCGTTCACCTGGTCGGTCCTGAACGCTCCGCCGTGGATGGCCGTCAATCCGGTCACCGGCAACCTGTCGAGTCCGGTTCCCCCGGTCGCCGCGGGTTCATACCAGCATGTGGTTCTCCGCGTCACGGACGACGGCGGAACGACCTACGTGAGCTTCCCCGAATTCACCATCACGGTCAGCGCGCCGCCCACGATCACGGGGCCGGTGCTGAACCCGGATACCGTGAACGTCGGGGCCGCCTACTCGTTTACGCCGGGCTTCACGGCGTCCAACCCGGTGCTCTATTCCGTAACGAACCTGCCGTCCTGGGCATCGTTCAACCCGGCCAACGGCCAGATCTCGTCTTCAGGCGCACTGACCAACGCTCAGGTCGGCACCTATTCGGGCATCGTGATCTCGATTTATGACAACATCTTCCCGGCCGTTCCGACCCCGGCGTTCGCCATAAAGGTGAACGGCGCACCGGTCCTCTCGGCCGCCGTCCCGCCGCGCGCGGTGCCGGACAAGGTGTTCACGTTCGGTGTGACCGGCACCGATCCGAACAGCGACGTTCTGACCTACGACTTCGGTGTGACCTGCCCCGGCTGGGCGATCTGCAGCCCGACGGCCGGTACGATCACCGGTACGCCCGCGGATGCGGATGCGGGCACGTACCTTGTCTCCGTCCAGGCGACGGAAAACGGGAACCCGGTTCCGCTCCTGTCCAACGTTCTGAACTTCAACATTGTCGTGAATGCGGCCCCGCAGTTTACGCCGGCCGCCTTCGCCATACCGACGCTCGTCAATGCGGGTAGCACCTACAACTTCCCGCCGTCGCTACCGATGGCGACGGACGGAGATGCGGACGGCCTGACCTACAGCATCGCCGGCAAGCCGTCGTGGGCGTCTTTCAGCCCGTCGACGGGCGCTCTGACCCGCGCGTCGGCTATCCCTGCCGCTTCGGTGGGCATCTACAAGAACGTTACGATCAGTGTCACGGACGGGTTCCAGACGACCGCACTGCCGGCATTCGACATCGTTGTCTCCGGTGCTCCGCTCATCAGCGGGACGCCGTCGACAATTGCGACGCCGGGTGTGCTGTACTCCTTCACCCCGACCGCCTCGAGCCCTGTGGGCCACGCGATCGACTTCCAGATCGTGAACATGCCGGCCTGGGCGCTGTTCAACAGTGTCACGGGCGCACTCACCGGTACCCCGGTGGTCGCTGACGCCACGAACAGTCCATATACCGGCATCACGATCAGCGTCAGGGATACGGTCACCCTGCAGACGACGGCGCTCCCGGCGTTCCCGATCGCCGTCAACAGCCCGCCGGTCATTTCCGGCGTGCCGCCGAGTTTCGCTCCGGTCGGCTCGCCATACAGCTTCACGCCGACGGCCTCGGACGCGAATCTGACGGACACGCTGACCTATTCGTTCGTGAACTGCCCCGCCTGGGCGACCTGCACGGTCGGGACCGGGGCCATTACTGGCACGCCGGCCGGCAGCGACCGCGGTTCGTATTCCGGTATCCTGATCCAGGTGTCGGACGGCATGAACCCCCCGGTGGCGCTCGGACCGTTCACGATCATCGTGAACTCCCCGCCGGTGCCGTCGTATAATCCGGTGCTCGCGAGCAGCACGATTAATGTCGCGACGAATCCGGCCGGCACGCTGAACGTCACGGTTTCGGCCGTCGACGTCGATGCGGAAGTGCTGACGTGGTCGGTCCAGAACCTGCCCGACTTCGCCCAGTTCAACCAGACGACCGGTGCGGTCACCAACAAGCCGGGCCGTCCGGTGGCGGCAGATGCCGGAACTTATGCGAACATCATAGTATCGGTGAGCGATGGCAACTTCGCTCCGCAGCCGCTGGTACCGTTTACAATTATCGCCAATTCGCCGCCGGTTATCGATCCGCTACCCGCCCAGACGGTTGGTGCCAATAAGGTATACGAACTGGAGGTTAAGGCGACTGACGTGAATGCGGGAGATATTCTCGCGTATACGTTGAATACGAACCCGACACTTACTCCGTATCTTTCAATTGATCCGGCAGGTGCAATAACAGGATCGTTTGCCCCGCTGCTGGCAAATGTCGTCGTTCCGAATCCAGCATTCTGGACCGTTACTGTACAAGTGCAGGATCAGACGGGTAGTCCGCTGGCCAACGTGAATAACGTGGTCTCTGCGTCTTACAATCTGATTATCAATTCGGCGCCGTCGTTTACTCCACCGGGTATTAACCCGTGCGTAGACATTTCGATTCCCGCCAATGTCCCGTTCACCTGTAATCCCGGCGGATCGGACCTCGATAATGCACCGCCGCAGCTTGTGTACAAGATCAAGAACAAGCCCTCGTGGGCCCTCTTCGATCAGACTACGGGTATCTTGACAGGTACTCCGTTGAATAATAACGCGGGCGATTTCGCTGGTATCGAGATATCTGCGATCGATCCATACAATGACGAAGTCCTGGGTCCGAAGTTCACGATCACGGTGACCCGTCCGAACCTGCCGCCGACGATCGGCGGCACGCCCGGCGGTCTGGCGAATCCGGGTGTCCTGTATTCATTTACCCCGGATTCGGCCGATCCGGATGATGACGTTCTGGTGTTCAGTGTGGCGAACAAGCCGCCCTGGGCGCATTTCGACACGACGACTGGCCGCCTGTACGGCGATCCGATCCGTGCCGACACGACAAACAGCACCTACACGAATATCATCATTTCGGCGGACGACGGAATTAATCCGCCGGTGTCGCTACCCGCGTTCAGCATCATTGTGAACAATCCGCCGACGATTATCGGTTCTCCGGGTCTCGTGGCGCCGGTGGGTTCCTCGTATTCGTTCATCCCGTCGGCGAGCGATCCGGATGGTGACGGGATCACCTTCCTGATCCAGAACCAGCCGTACTGGTCGACGTTCAATCCGGCGAACGGATCGCTGACCAGCACGGTTAACCTGGTTGCGGCAGACCGCGGTTCATACGTCGACATCGTGATCTCGGTGGACGACGGCATCAACCCGCCGACGCCGCTGCCGGCCTTCTCGATCACGGTCAATACTCCTGCGACCGTCGTCGCCGACGGAACGACGCCGGGCTGTGCGGTTCAAACCTCCTACACGGTCGCCGTTACCCGGCTGGTTTCGGGTATCGACGAACTGCCGGAAGTCTGCTGGACCCCGACCGATCCGGATCCGGGCGACCTGAGCCGGCTCGTTTACTCGGTCGATACGCTGCCCGACTGGATGCTGTTCGATCCGGTCACCGGCCACTTCGATACGGCCCCCGGCCGCCCGACGGTCGATGATGCGGGCACCTACGACGTCAATATCGGCGTAACCGACGGCAACTTCGATCCGACGATTTACGGCACCACGCTGCACTTCATCGTGAACGCTCCGCCGGTAATCTCCGGTGTGGCGCCCACGACGGCGAGCATCGGCGGCAGTTACACCTTCACGCCGACGACCACCAATGGGGAAGATACAGATACTCTGGTCTTCACACTGCAGTATACGCCGCCGATTCCGCCTCCGGTCACGCTGCCGGCTGCACCGCCGTGGATGGCCTTCCAGGGCGGATCCGGTGCGCTGTTCAATAATGCAGCCATTACCGGTGCTTCGGGCGACCTGTACGGCGACTTCATCATCACCGTTACTGACGGCGTGAACGATCCGGTCACACTGCCCGGATTTGAGATCACGCTGACGATGCCGCCGACCCTGACAGGAACCCCGTCCGGTACGGCAACGGTCAACACGAACTACACATTCCAGCCGACGATTATCGATCCGGATACGGCATTCGCCAGTCTGGTGATTACGGTGGTCAACAAGCCGAGCTGGCTGACGGTGGATCCGGCGACCGGGCTCCTGCACGGCATCCCGCAGGCGGCGGATATCGGCGGTTACACGAGTATCGTCTACTCGGTGTCCGACGGTACCGCGACAGCGACTATCGGGCCGTTCTCGATCCTTGTCTCCGCTCCTGGCGGCGGCGGCGGCGGTACGGGCGGCGGGACCACGGGCGACCCGAACAAGGGCGGCGGCGGCTGTATAACCGGCGCGTCCGATCCGACGATGGCCATGTGGCTGGTGCTCCTGACGGGCGCGGCTGCGGTCCGCATCAGGCGGCGTCGCCGGGCGTAAAGTCCCGGAAGGGATCCGGGCCGGAAACCGGCTGGACCACCTGCCACCTGAACGAAAGGGCGGCCCCTGCGAGGACCGCCCTTTCTCTTTGCCGCTGCTATCTGCTTGTGTCTGTTTTCATCGTGAACGGGAAGTGATCCGTCCGAGTGTCTCGAAGAATACAGCCAGTTCGTCCGTCGTGGTCAACCGGCCGGCACTGACCCGTAGCGAAGCGCGGGCCTCGTTGGGGCTGAGGCCCATCGCCAGAAGTACGGGGCTGGGCTCCACCGATCCGGACGAGCAGGCCGATCCGGAGGAGACAGCGATGCCTTCCAGATCCAGTGCCTGCAGGACCGGCTCGGCTTCCTCGTTGAGGCGAAGATTCCAGGTATTGGGCAGACGGGGTGCGTCGCCGCTGTTCAGGCGGAACGGGCTCCCGCCCAGCAGTTCCAGAAACTCCCGGTCGAGTTGTCCCAAGTGTGCGATTTCCGGCGCTTCAGAGGCGGCGAGCGCCTGGGCAGCCGCACCGAAGGAGGCGATGGCGGGAAGGTTCTCGGTGCCAGCACGTCTTCCGCGCTCCTGCGGACCTCCGGAGATGAGCGGTGGAAAAGGGAGACGTCTAGGGTTCACCAGGACGCCCACGCCCTTCAGGGCGCCGATCTTGTGACCGGACAGGGTGACAAAGTCGGCTCCCCATAAGGCTCCTGAGGCGGCCCCGGGCAGGGGAAGCCGGCCCGGTATCTGGGTCGCATCCACATGAAGTCTGGCGCCTGCTTCCCGGGCAAAAGCGGAGACTTCGGTCAAAGGCTGAACAGCTCCGGTTTCGTTGTTGGCAGCCTGAACCGACAGGACCCCGGGCGGATCTTTACGGATCAGCTCGCGCAGGAAATCCAGATCGAGCAAGCCGGTGGGGGTGACTCTCAGCAGTGTCAGCCTGACCCGGCCCTGTGCGGCCAGCGCTTTCGCAGGTTCGAGGACACTCGGATGCTCGGCCGCCGTAACGGCCAGATGCGGAATCTCGCCGGCCTTCCCGCCGGAAAGCCGGGCGGCGAGGCCGTGAAGCGCGACTGCGTTCGATTCAGTACCGCCGCTCGTGAAAGTCAGCGATTCCGGGGAAACCTTGAGCCAGACGGCGATCCTTTCCCTCGCATCTTCCCGAATCTTGCGCGCCCGGCGGCCTTCCTCGTGAATGCTGGAGGGATTGCCGAATACCTCCAGCGCTTCAACGGCCGCCGCCTTCGCCTGCGGGCGGAGTGGTGCGGTCGCGTTCCAGTCGAGATAAATGCGCGCCATGGGTGTACAATCTACCGAAATGAAAAGGGCGAGGCACGCCTCGCCCATCCGGTCCCGGCAGCAGCCGGGAGGCTTATTTTGACCGGAGGCGGCGCGGGCCCCTCGCGTTATAGGTGTCGACCGTCGAGAGCAGCCGGTCCACGCCGCGGGCCTGGTCGAAGTCGCCCTGGAGCCGGTCCAGTTCCTGCTGGAGCTTGTCGAGGGCGTTTTCCAGCTGGTCGTTGCGCGCCTTCAGTTCTTCAATCTCATCCGTTTCCGGATCGGGCATGACGCTCTGGTCCTGGAGCATACGCTCTTCGGCAGCGTCGTCGCCGGGTATCTCGGTCTTGACGATCCGGCCTGGTATGCCGACCACGACGGAGTGGGGCGGGGTTTCTTTGACGACCACCGACCCGGCACCGATCTTCGAATGATGGCCGATCTCGATCGGGCCGATAATGCGGGCGCCGTTGCCGATGACGACATGGTTGCCGATGGTGGGATGACGCTTGCCTTTTTCGAGGCTGGTGCCGCCAAGGGTAACCCCGTGGTACATCAGCACGTCGTCGCCGATCTCGGCGGTTTCGCCGATCACGACACCCAGACCGTGGTCGATGAACACCCGGCGCCCGATGGTGGCGCCCGGATGGATTTCGATACCGGTCGCAAACCGGGTCATATGGCTCAGGTAACGGGCGGCCAGCTTCTGGTCGTTCTTCCACATGCGGTGGGCGATCTGGTGGATCCAGACCGCATGGAGCCCGGGGTAGCAGAGAAGCACTTCCGCCGTGCTGCGGGCGGCCGGATCACGCTCAAAGACAGTCCGGACATCTTCTCGGATCTTCTTCAGAATCGATAGCAAAGCAGGTCCCTTTCGAAGGCGGCTGGTCGTCCAGTACGTCCGATCTTCCCGGATACCGTTCCAAGAAGACCATAAAGGCGCTATGCTTTGGAGATAACGCCCACCCACCTATATTTATGAAGGCCCCTGTGGAAAAGATCAAATTGCGAAACAAACCGCTTATTAAAGTCCTGTTGACGTCTCTATTGGCATTTCTGGCCGCTGGTGCTCCTCCAGCTGAAGCCGCACAGCCCGTTCGGGTGGTGGTTCTGCCACCGGTCCGGGTCGGTGAAACCCTGAACGGTCCGGATAAAGAGGCCGATGGGGTGGCCCGCACACTCGAATACGAGATCGGATCGCCCGGATCGATTGAAGTGGTGCCGCGCCAGGATGTGGGGCGTATCCAGCAGGTCCAGGACCTGCCCAAGGGAACCGAGATAAACTTCGACCAGGCTTTCGAACTAGCCCGGCTGGCGGGCGCCCGGTTCGTGATCTGGGGGAGCTTCCAGAAGGCCGGCGATACCTACCGGTTCAACATGGTTCTGGGGGATGCGCCCAACGAAACGGTAAAAAAACTCCGCTCCACCAAGAGCGACCTGTTCGGGATCCAGGATGATCTCGCCGCGCAGGCCAAGAAACTGATCCAGCAGGCGGGCGTGGCGATGGCCGCTGACGGGCCGGTTGCAGCCGCCCCGGCGGCTCCTGCCGCCCCTGCCGCAGGTAGTGCTGTGGCCGTCACACTGAGCACCGCCGATGCTCCGGAGGCGCAGAAACCGGCCGTGCAGGCCGCACCGGTGGCGAAGGCGCCAGTGGCGAAGGCAGTGCCTCCTCCGGCGCCTCCCAAGCCGGATCTCAAACGGCAGGCCCGGGAGATGTTCAATAGCGGCGCCCGGATAGGCGACTATTCCGACAAGGAGAGGGACTACTATTTGAAAGCCGCCCAGCTCGATCCGGCCTTTGCCGAACCCTATTACGCTCTCGGCGAACTGTATTATCAGCGGCAGCAGAACCGTGAAGCCCTGACCGCTTTTGAAAAGTACCTGTTCATGAAGCCGACTGCTCCGGAAGCGACCGACGTCAGGACGGTGATCGCGGATCTGAAGAAACAGTTCGGGGAGCCTGTTGCCGCTCCCATGGCGCCGCCGCCAGGTCCAGCGGCAGGCCCGGCGGCAAGTCCGGCAGCGGGTTCGGCCCCGGCTGCCGCGCCGGTTCCGGCGGGTTTCACCCCGGCTCCCGAACAGGCAAACTGGCCGGCGGCCAGGTGGTACAACGAAGGGCTGAAACTCGAGCAGACCGACAAGCAGAAATATGTCGATTATCTCAAGCAGGCGCTGAAGGTCGACCCCAACTTTCCGCCAGCCTACTACAATCTGGGTTACGACTGTTACGAGCGGAACCAGTACCGCGAGGCCCGAGACTATTTTGAAAAGTACCTGCAGCTCGCCCCGAATGCGGCCGACGCGCAGCAGATCCGAGACCTGCTGGTGGATCTGAAGAAATACTGAAACGTGGCGGGATCACCACCTAAAGGTCCTCAGGATACCGAACGCCGGCTCGCGCCGTGGGCCGAGCGTCATCCGGCCGGGCGGGGACGGCGCTACCCGGAAGACCATAATGACGAGCGCCCCGATTTCGAACGCGACCGGGACCGGATCATCCATACCGGTGCGTTCCGGCGCCTCGAATACAAGACTCAGGTGTTCGTCAATCACGAGGGCGACTACTACCGCACCCGGCTGACGCACACGATCGAGGTGGCACAGGTAAGCCGGGCGATCGCCCGGCGGCTCGACCTGAACGAGGACCTGGCCGAGGCGCTGGCTCTCTCCCACGACATGGGGCATCCGCCGTTCGGACATTCCGGCGAGGCCGTCCTGAACGTTTTGATGAAGGACCAGGGCGGCTTCGAGCACAACCTCCAGTCCCTGCGGATCGTGGAAGAGCTGGAGACCCGTTTTCCGGGATTTCCGGGTATTAACCTGACGTGGGTGACCCGGGAGGGAATCCTCAAGCATTCGCCGGGCAAGCACTACAAGCCCTGCAAGCGGATCGAACGGCTGGACCCGGCCAAACCCCCGTCGCTCGAAGCCCAGCTGATCGATCTTTCCGACGAAATTGCCTACCTGAATCACGATATTGATGACGGCCTCGAGTCGGGTCTTCTTGAACCGAAAGCGCTGGAGCAGGTCGAACTGTGGGGGACGGCCCTCGAAGAGGCACGCAAACGCGTCCGCGATGCCGGTCCGTCGGTCACCACCCGGACGGAAAAAACCGCGGGGAAAATCGTCCGGCTGACCGCGATCCGCTGGCTGATCGGATACCTGATCTCGGAACTGGTGGCGGAGACTGGCCGAAGGGTGTCTGCCGCGAATATCTCTTCAGCGGCCGAAATCCGGTCAAAGGGTCTGTGGCTGGCCGCCATGCCGGAGCAGACCGACGCGAGGCGCAAAAAGCTGAAGGCGTTTCTCTACCGGAACCTGTATCAGCACCCGTCCGTCGAGGCCAAGCACCGGGAAACCGATGAAATCGTGCAGGCGCTGTTCGACTATTTCGTCAAAAGGCCGGATCAGCTCCCGGATACCTACCGGAGCCGGATCGAAAAGAAGGGCCTCTACCGGTGCGTCTGCGACTACGTGGCGGGGATGACGGACCGGTATGCCTACCAGATGCGCGACCGGCTGAAACCGGCCTGACCTGACTGACCTTCCTGGCTGAACCGGCCGAACTGGCCGGAACAAAAAAAGGCGGGACCCATGGGCCCCGCCTTTTCAGAGGAGCAGGCGACTACTCGCCGCCCTTGTACTTCTTGTAGATGGCGCCGTTCTGGGCCTGGATCTCTTCGCCCAGCGGAACGGTCGTGTAGTAGTCCTCGGCCTTGCCGCTTCCGGCTACCGACGAGCCGAACTTCTCTGCTTCGTTCCAGCTCTTGAACAGACCGGCCCGGACGCGGTGATAGGTGACCCCGTCGAGAGTCCTCTGGATCACGTAGAAATCCATGCCGGGGTTTGCGGCGGCCAGTTTGCCCTTCAGTTCGTCCGCTTCGGCCGCGCTCGGATAGGACCCGAACTGGACCGCGTGCGGAGCCACTTTGGACGTGAGGGCCGACTTGTCGGCTTCCGACAGACTCTTTCCTTCCGGGACCTTCAGGGTCTTGCCGGCACGGGCGATAGCGACCCATTTCCCGTCGTGCTGGAACGCATACGAAACGGCGTCGGAGTTGGCCTGCCAGAGCGCCCACCACTTGGAGGCGTCCCCGAATACTTCCGGTTTGGCGGCGATGTCTTCAAGGGTGGCACCCTTCTTTACCGCATAGGAGCCCGCAGGGGTGGCCTTCTTGCCGGCATCTCCCGCCTTGGCATCCTTGGGCGCCTCCTCGGCCGGCTTGCCGGTTTCGGCCGGTGCCGGGGGAGGCTTGATGGCGACCGGCTTCGGCTCGGGTTCACCCCCGAGGAAAAACAGCACCACAAACAATATCAGTACGAGCGCCGCTATCGCGGCCCCGCCGATGACTATGATTTTTTTCCGGTTGGCATCCATGCGCCGTCAAATCCCTCCCTTTAGAGGTTTCCCCACTGCGAAGGCGGGGCAATCGACAGTAGACGTTTCTTAACAAATACCCGATGAACCGGGGGCAAGTCCATTCGGACGGACCCCTTCCCGAAAGCCCTTTTCCCTATGGCTTGACCGCCTTCGATCCATCCGGTTTGGCAGGTTCCGGCACCGGACCGAACACGGGCGGAGCGTCGGATGCAGGAATTGACGCAGCGGGAGATTCCGCCGCCGGTTCGTCCGCCGGTCTCGATCCGGCCGCCTCGATCAGCCTTCTTTTCCACGCACGCTCCAGTTCGCGAAAAGAATCTACGAGCGCCTGCGCCTCTTCGTTCCGCTTCCTGAGCTCCGTCACTTCCCTGTCCGCCTCGATCCGGCGCTGTTCCAGTTCGGCGGAATCGCCGTGACGAAGCCAGACGAACAGGACGGCCCCCGCCGCGAGAGAGAATATTACCGTAAAGAGCAACGCCCTCAGAATAGCCTTTTGGCGCACCAGAATCTGGTCCAATTCGTAGCGATGCTCGCGCATCGTCACTTCGAGATCGATCTCCGCCTGACGGCGGAGCGCGTCGGCCTGCTCCGAAAGAATCGGGGAGAGGGAGCCCTGGGGGCGTGTTGGATTCGGTTCGTTCATGTGCTTCGAGACTGAAATGGAATCATACCGGCGTTCGCTCCGCTCCCGCAAGTCATGCCGATTCTTATTGCAATTGGGGGTCTAATATCCTTACAATTTGCACATTCGCCGAAATCTGACGAAAGGAGGTAACCAGGCGGTGGCAGCAAAGAAAGCTAAGAAGACGACCAAGAAGAAGCCGGCTAAGAAAGCAAAGAAGAAGTAACTTCTTCTGCTCCGGTTCCAGGGTTCCTCATGAAGGATCGAATAATTCGAACTCCCGCAGTGGCCGGACGGTTCTACCCGTCCCGGCCCGAGGAACTGGACGCCACGGTTCGCGAATATATCGGCCGCAAACTCAATCCCCGAAACATCCTTGCGGTCGTGATGCCCCACGCGGGTTACATCTATTCGGGTTCTGTGGCGGGAGCGGTCGCCGCGTCGGTCAAAGTGCCGGACACGGTAGTGCTCATCGGACCGAATCACACCGGGCTCGGGGCCCGGGCGGCAGTATGGACTTCAGGGGTATGGCAGACCCCATTGGGAAACGTACCCGTCGACGAACAGTCGGCACGCGCGCTGGTAGATCGCTCGGCTCTACTCCGCGCTGATACGCAAGCCCACATGCGTGAACATGCCCTTGAAGTCCAGCTTCCGTTCCTACTCGAACGCAATCGCAATATCCGAATCATCCCCATTACCCTGGGCGGCTTGTCGCTTGAGGAACTCCTTGTCCTCGGGAGAGAACTTGCCGACTGGATCGCCGACGAAAAGTGCCAGTCCGGCCGCGAAGTCCTCATTGTCGTCTCGAGCGACATGAACCACTACCTTCCCGACGACGCCGCCCGCAAACTCGACAAACTGGCCATTGACGCCATGATCGAGCTCAATCCGTCCAAACTGTTCCATACGGTCGAAGACAACGATCTCTCTGTCTGCGGCTACCAGCCCATTACAGCCATGCTGGAGGCCGTTAACAGCCTCGGAGCGACCAAGGCCGAGCTGGTGGACTACGCCACCAGCGGCGACGCCTCCGGAGACCGATCCGCTGTGGTCGGCTACGCGGGCCTCGCGTTCAGCTGAATCTTTCCAAACAACGCTGGCTTACTGCACCGGCAGTTCGACCGTCACTCTGGCGCCGCCCGAGGGTCCCGGCGCCGTGTTCTCGACGTTGAGCAGTCCGCCCATGCGGCCGATGATGACGCGAGCGATAAAGAGCCCCAGCCCCAGGTGTTTCTTGTCCGCCTTGCGGGTGGTCGAGAACGGTTCCACGGCGGTTTTGAGCGCCTCGGGCGTAAAGCCCGGCCCGTCGTCCTCGAACACGATCCAGACGCGCTTCGAGGCCGGATCGTGGCGGACGCTGACGGTGAGGCGCGTGCTGGCGAATTCCCGGCCGTTCTGGACAATCCGGCCAAGGGCGTCCCCCAGCTGGTCGCAGTTGCCGAAAATTTTCACGTCCGGGACAACGCCCGACAGCTGCGGCGCCGGGCCGCCGTCCGGCTTGGAGTCGGTTTTCACATCCATGGCCAGCTTGAGCGCCTGATTCAGCTCAAAGACGTCCGATTTCACCTCGGTGTGGATCGACAGGGCGTGCAGGATCTTCACGATCGAGCGGACGCGCTCCTGCCCGGTGAGCGCCATCCCCAGCGTCGACGCGAACTCGTCCCGAAGCGCCGGTTCGAGCGGCTTGTCGTGGCCGTCCGACAGATCGTCTTTCACGCCCATTACGAGGCTGTGGGCCGAGGCCAGCGGATTGCCGATCTCGTGAGCGGCGCCGCGGACGAATTCGCCGATGGCGGCGAGCGCGCCGGTTTCGACCAGCTGCCTCTGCTGGCGTTCGATCTGGTTCAATGCCGTCTGGAGGGAGGCATTTACCTGCCGGAGTTCCTGTTCCCGCAGATCGAGCATGTGTCTTGCCCATTCGGCCAGCACGATGCCGGTGAAGAGCCCGCCGAACAGGTTGCCGACCGAGACCAGACTGACCTGCGGGTTGTGGAACGTCGCGCGCGTGAAATCGGTATAAAAGGCGGCTTCCGGATAGCGCCCGGAGACGGACAGCCATGCGCCGCCCATGGCGGCCACGATGCTGAGTGCCCCTGCGAACCAGGCTTCGACACGGTCGAAAGCAAGGCGCGAGACCATGGGATAGATCGCATAGATGAACAGGAAGCTCGACGAGAGCGCTCCAGTGTGGATAACGATATTCGCCGCAAGGCCCGCCTCCACCACCATCGTCAGCATGTTGCGGAATCGCAGTCCCCGGTGGGTCGCCGCGAACAGCGTCCACAGACTGATGCCGATCCAGGCGAGCCGCAGCGGCACGTCGAACCGGATAAACATGTCCAGCCCTTCGCGGCTGTAGAACGGGTCGTTCCGCTTGGTGAGATAGAAATGCCAGTAGACGAACCCGAACTCCACCGCGAACATGATCCGGACCCGCGCGGCCCCGAACCACGCCCGCCAGTAGATGTCGACTCCGTCCGGGACCGACAGCAGCCAGTTCCAGACCTTCTGGAGAGGGATCGGCAGCCGGCTGATGAGCGTTCGCTCTGACAACTCGACCGCGTTCATGGTGTGTTATTTCGCGACCGGTACCCGGATACGGAAGAGGGCCCCCGGAGAGCTTTTATCCACGAGTTCGATGGTCCCCTCGTGCGCTTCCACGACTTTTTTGGCGATGGCCATGCCGAGACCCGTGCCGTGGGCCTTGCCGTAGGTGGCGAAGGGCTCGAAAAGGGTGTCGCGGATCTCGGCCGGTATGCCCTTGCCGGTGTCCTCGACTTCCAGATGAACATGCCTGTCCGAGTCGCCGGGGGTGATCCGGACGATGATCTTCCCGCCGTCCTGCATGGCATCGCACGAGTTCGAGATGAGGTTCTCGATCACCCGGCGGAACCGGCGCGGGTCGATCTTCACGCGGGCAGGGGTCTTGAAATCCTCCACCAGCTGCACGTCGTTGATCTTGAACAGACGGCTCAGGGTCGTGGTCGTGGCGTTCAGGAACTGCGCCAGGTCCATGGCTTCCGCCTGGATCTTCATGTCGCCGCGGCTGAAGGCCAGCACTTCGCCCGTCATGTCGACCATCCGGTCGATCTCGGAGCGCAGCGTATCGTAGACCTTGACCTTGTCTTCCTTGGGCAGCTCGTCCATCGCCAGCAGTTCGCTGAACCCCTGGATGGCTGTCATCGGGCCCTTGAAGTCATGGATGATGGACGACGCCATCGTGCCGATGGCCGATAGCCGCTCGCGCCGGATAAGTTCCTCGCGGGCCTCGCGCAGATCCTTGTTCGCCTGCTCAAGTTCACGCACGCGGTCCTCGAGCTGACCGATCAGGTCGCGCTGGTCGAGACCGCGCTGGACGACGAGCCGCAGGTCCTCGTTGTTCCACGGCTTCTCGATGTAGAAGAACAGCCCGACGTCGTTGATCGCCTTGATGACGCTTTCCTTGTCGGCATAGGCGGTGATCATGATTCGGGTCGCGGCCGGGTGGAGCTTGCGGACTGTATTGAGCAGTTCGATCCCGTTCATGCCCGGCATGATGTAGTCGGCGATGATCATGTCGACGGGCATGGTGGCGGCCTTCTTGGCGGCCTCCACGGGCGAATTGAACGTGTGGATGTCGTAGCGCGGGTTGCGGCCAAGGGCGCGCGCGATGGCAAACGTCACCAGCTCCTCGTCATCGGTGACGAAGATCGTGAATTTCCGTTCAGGCGTAAGATTTGTGGCGGCTTCCATACGAGCGCCGGACCCCTTCGCGTGACGACCCCTGGGAACCCTTAATCTATTCCAATTCGGCCCGCCGGATCAAGGAACGGCCAGTCATTCCGCCGGTTTAACAAGTTCCCCCATCCGCTTCCGGATGGCGCCTATCTTCCCGAAACCCCGGGAGCCCAGGTAGCGCATGACAGGCATTCCGCCCAGCGCCAGAATGCCGAAATAGCCGGCGGTAAAGAGCTTGATCGGGCCGTGGTGGATGGCGGCCTTGATCTTCAGTTCCGCGTTGTGCTCCCAGATGAGCTGCATGAGCGTGATACCGAATTCCGAGATCGAATCCTTCTCGATACCCGTGATCCGGTCGACGGCACCGGGCGGTATCGTCAGCGTGAAATCGGGGTCCGCCGGCCTGCCGGGCAGGAGCGTCTGGTGCCCGCCGGTCCGGGAGAAGGTGTAGATTCCGTCGTGGTCCGTGAACTGGATCCGGACGGCGGCCGATTTCGACAGCGGTTTCGAGGCCTGTGTGCAGATCGGGCGGTCTTCGAGGAACGATTTCAGCTTGAGATAGGTCGGGTGATCCACGGTGTCTTTCCTGGCGTCCGGACGCCTATAGCGCATCTGCGATAGTTCTGTAAAAGGCGGGCGGACCCTGTCCGGTGCTTGTCTTAGGTCCCCGGGCGCGGCACAAACCTGATGGGATGGATGAGACAACCGAAAGCGGACGGCGCACCGGCGGCCTGGGCCTGCCGGACCCGTTCGGTATTTTCCGGACGGCCCGGCGGTATATCCCGATACCGCGCGTGCCGGAGATCGGCTGGTTCGACGCCCACAAGGGGACGATCTCGCTGGTCGCCAGCGGGCTCGTCTACCTGTCCTCCTATTTCACCCCGGAACCGTACCGTTACTGGCTTACCAACATCGGCGAAGCGGCGCTCGTGGGCTCGTTCGTCGACTTCATCGCCATCCAGATGCTGTTCCGCCGGATCTGGCTTCTGCCCGGCTCGGGCGTCATCCCTCGCAACCGCATCCGGATCATCGAGGGCCTTGCCAGTTCCGTCGAGGAAGAATGGCTCACCCCGGACGTCATCAAGGCGAAGCTGGCGAACCTCGATCTCGGCGAACTGATCGGCCGGGCGCTGGAGCATCTGCGCGACAACGACGAGATCCTGCAGGAGATCCTCAAGCAGGTGGCCATCGGCGCGGCGAGCTGGATCGATTCCAAGGAGTTCCTCGAGTTCCTCTCCGTCCAGGTGAAAGCCCGGACGGGCAGGGTAGGGGCCGTGGCGAACGCTGTCGGTATCATCGACAACGACGTGATCGCGGCCGATATCGCCCATTCCCTGCTTGAGCAGGTGAAGGGCCTGCCGGTGAACGAGGCGGTCCGCAAGCGCATCCAGGAGGAACTGGGCCGTTCGGCCGCCGACGTTCGGTCGGACGAGGACCTTAAAGGCCGGTTCGACCGGATCAAGATGCAGGTGGTCGACTACCTGCTCGCCAGCATGCAGGGCCGCATCCACGACATGGTGCTCGAGAACCTCATGCGGTTTACCGACGACGACATCCGCGAGATGTTCGAAACGAAGACCAAGAGCCATCTCGAATGGATCCGCGTGAACGGCGCCATCTTCGGCGGCCTGTTCGGCGCGCTCTTTGCGGCTTTGCACAAGTACGGATAACTTCTCCGGGTCATGGCGGCGAAGGTTAAAAAGACATCCCCGGCTCCCCAGGCTTCGCGGTCGTCGAAGTCCACGAAAGCGGCGCGCAAGCACGACGCCGAAGCGCCGTCGCCGGTGTTCGAGATCGAGCCGGCCGATGTCCAGCACCCGCCCGTTCCGGTTCATGACGATATCCCGTTCCAGAAGCCGACCGTTCTTGATCTCCCGCCCGATCCCGAAAAACGCGGCACCGGCGGTTTTATTCATGAGTTCCGCAGGAAGTCGGAAAAATCGCGCACGCTCCGGATGGCCGGCGTCATCGTAGGCGCCGCCGCCACGGTGGCGGCCGTGACCGGCATCATCGCCTCGGCCGTCATCAACGCGGAGCGGCTCCAGCGCCAGCGGAAAAAGAAGAAAAAATAGGCCGGTTTGGTTTCTGGCCGATTCCCGTTGTGGTTCGACAAGCTCACCACGAACGGGACCCGTAACCGTTCGCCCTGAGCCTCCGGAGCCTGTCGAAGGGTTGAACGGGCCTTGGCGGCGTCAGACCTTCTTGGCGTTGTAGACGGCGGTCGAATAGGCGGCCTCGACGCCGTTCAGGTCGCGGATAATACCCTTCACGGTGAAGTCGGACTTGCCCTCGGTTTCGAGGATCTTCTTGATCTTGTCGACCTCTTCCTGCGGGAAGATGATCTCGCACAGGGCGTCGGTTTTGACCGGCTTCTTGAATTCGATGTTGAACGACTTCACGACGAGGCGGAACTTGCTGATGTCGAAGGTCGCCGCGAGCATGGCGCCGCCGGTGATCTCGGCCAGCGTGAAGAGCGAGCCCGCGTACATGATCTGCACGTGGTTCAGGTTCGGCTTGATCGGCATCTTGCCGACGGCGCGGCGCGGTTCCATCTCCTCGACGGTCATGCCGGAGCGGTCCACGAACGGGATGGTCTTGGTGAGCATCTGCTTGAACTGGGGGCTGATCTCCATGGGGCTCTCCTTCGATCGATAGGGCGTGCTGACGGCTGCGTCAGCGGCTGGTCCGGTTGGTAACAAGGATTGACTGGTGAGTCAATCGCCTACTCTACCGCCATCAGCACGCACTTGAGGTAGTCGGTCTCGGGCACGGCCGGGTGGACCGGGTGGTCCGGGGCGGCGCCGCGCCACTCAAGCAGACGCACGGTGCGGCCGGATTTCCTGACCGCCCGCGCGAGCAGTTCGCGGAAACTCTCCCGGTCCACATGGAACGAGCAGGAGGACGCGATACAGAGGCCGCCCGGGGCGGTGATCTTGAGCGCGTTCGCCGACAGTTCCTGGTAGGCGCGGACCGCTTCCAGCACATGCTTTTTCGACTTCGCCAGCGCGGGCGGATCGGTCGAGACGATATCGAACTTCTTGCCTTCCTTGGCGAGGTTGCGCATCGCGGGGAAGGCGTCGTTCTCGATCAGTTCGTAGCGGCCCTCGAAACCGTTCTTCTCCATCGCCGTTTTGGCGAGCCCGAGCGACCGGTTCGACGAATCGAGCAGCGTCGTGTGGGCGGCGCCCGCTTTCAGCGCGGCGAGCGACAGCGCGCCCGAGTAGCAGAATACGTCCAGCACGGTCTTGCCCTTGGCGAACTCCGCGATGCGCGTACGGTTGTCCGCCTGGTCCAGGAAAAACCCGGTCTTCTGGCCGTTGATGATATCGGCCGGCATCTGGAGGCCGTTCTCGGTCACCCAGAGCGGATCGGTGAGCGGACCGCGCACCGTTTCGAACTTGTCGGGGAGCCCTTCGTAGTCGCGCCCCGAACCGCGTCCCGCCATCACGATCGTCCCCGGCTGGTAAACCTGTTCCACCGCCGCGAGCAATGGCTTCCTGAGCGCTTCCATCCCGGCGGTGCCGATCTGGATGACGAGGGTTTTCGCGTAACGGTCGATCACGAGGCCCGGCAGGCCGTCGCTCTCGCCGTAGATTTCGCGGCGCATGGTGCGTTCGCCCATGAACCGGTCCCGGTACTCTTTGGCCGCCGCGAGGCGCGCCTTGAAGAAATCGGCGTCGATCTCGTCGTGGTCTTTCGTGAGCAGCCGGACCGAGATCAGGGACGTGGGGTTGATATACCCCCGCCCCAGGAAACTGTTCCCGTAGGACATGATGTCGACGATGTCCCCGGCCTTGTAGTCCCGGAGCTTGCCGTCGATCTCGTTCGAATAGATCCACGGATGGCCGGCAAGGAGGCGGCGCTCCTCGTCCTTCTTCAGCTTGATGACAGGGTTCTTGGCCATAGTGGGGGTGCGGTTACTTCATCGGCAGGGGAGAACCAAGGCGGTTATCTGTATCCAATCGTACAAGATGGACACCGGCGTCCAGTTTGCCGGGCCTTTCTTACTATTAATAAGGCGTAGCGAGGTGGGGCCCCCCCCATACAATTCGTTCTGTGTTTTTCCGTGTTTTTCTGTGTCGTTCCGTGCAGAGGGGACATTTTGTCCCGCCAAATGCCCCATTAGAGGGGTACCCCTCCCCCCCTCTCTCCACCCATCCGGCGCTTCGCGCCACCTTCCCTCACCGGGAGGGAAGGTAAGCCCGGCTCCCCTCCTTGTGAGGGGAGCTGCCCGCAGGGCTGAGGGGTGGGTCGAACTGGCACCCGTGTTTTCTAACAATTCCCTTTTCCCTGACAAGGCCCTCAAACGCCCGTGGACCTAAATGGCCCTAAACGAGCCTAAATGGACCAAGCGAATTGAACCGGAATCGAATCTTATCGCGGAGTTAGGGCTCCGAATTTTACACATTAACGTGATTTTTAATGGACTGCACGAGGAGCGGATCAGGAGACGGCGTCGATACCCTTCCGGTCCAGAAGATCGAGGAGCCTGAGTGCCGAGCCGGTCGGCTTCTTGTCGCCGACTTCCCACTTCTGGACCGTCGAGACGCTGGTATTGATGAGATAGGCGAGCACTGTCTGGCTGACGTCCAGCTTCCTGCGGAGGGCCTGGATGTTTCTCGGGGTGAACTCTGGTGGCGGCTTAAAACAGAGAAGGTCGAGGGATCGAACTTTCCGAGCATCGATAAAACCTGCTTCAAGCAGATCGTGTGCCGTTTTGCGTGTTGCGGTGAGCATGCGGAGCCGAGGTTCTTGAGTTGCCCGGAGTTTGGAAGTTTTAGGCATTAGCTACATATACCACTGAGTGATATAGATTGGCAACGGCGTAATTTTGTCAGGTGTTCGGAATCCGAACGCGGGAGCGGTAGAATATGCGTTCAAGGATTGCATGAAATACCGATTCAAAGATTTGAAACCGGACGATGAGTATTACGCCCAGTGGGTTGAGTTTAAGAAGCGATACGACCGCTACTCGATCCTTATGCATTTGGTGGTGTTATTTTTTCTCCTACCAATCCCGATCGCTCTAGCTGGATACGGCAACCTTATATATGGCGTATTTATCGCATTGATTGTTTTTGCGCTGTTATCCTTCTGGGACTACTTCGGCTTGCAGGCGTGGTTGTGCCCTCGATGTAAGCAGTCGTTTACCGGTGAGGCTCATCCCTCGATTTCAAGGTTTGAAAGAGCATGGTGCTGCAATTGCGAATTGCCGCGGTGGGCTCCCAATGGACATCAGCCGCCGCGCCCGGAAGCGGTAGGGTTACTGGAGCGTCTTAAACGTTTGATTGAGTGACTATTTCGAAAAACCTATTCAGCTATTCATTGGCCCCCTCAAACCAGCCCCTTCACTTTTTCCAGCACCTTCTCGCCGATGCGGTCCCAGCGGTGGACGCTGTCCAATAATTTCGCGCCTTCTTTGGCGGCTTTTGCGGCGAGATTTTCGTCCTTCAGGAATCTCTGGATGAGGTTGGCGAACTCATGGGTATCGCCGTAGCGGGCGGTGAGGCCGCCGCTGCCCACAATCGATGGCAGCGCGCCGGCGTCGGTGGTGACAACCGGAATCCCTGCGGCCCACGCCTCGAGCGTGACAATACCGAACGCCTCGTGCTGCGACGGCAAAACGAGCACCCGGCTGTTTTTCAGCAACTGGATCTTGTCCCGTTCGCTTAAGGGGCCCAAATCCACGACCGTCTCGCGGACCGATTTGGGCTGCTTTGGGTACCAGTCGTCGAACCACCCGCTGCGGGGACCCGCGACGGCGATACGAATATCCGGGTCGCGGCGGTGCAGCTCGCGGCCGATCTCGGCCAGAAAGTCGATCCCCTTCTGGGGCACCTTGCGGCTCACCACCGCCACAAGCGGCGCGTCCGTCGGGATACCGTGGGTTTTCTCCAGCCGATGGCGAAAAAGCGGATCCACCGGCGCGTCGTAGCCCGCGCGGTCGATGCCGTTGCCGGTGACCACAAGATGGTCGCGTTCGATCCCTTTGCCCGCCAGATAGTCGCGCTCCCACTCGCTCACGCAGAAGACGGCGTCGCACTGTTTCAGCAGATCCAGCGTTGCGTCCGATTCGAACCCCGGCAGCCCCGGATGAAAATGCGGCGTACAGACGACCGGCTTGCGGGCGGCGCGGGCCGCGATAATTCCGGCGCGGTTGTGCGGGTAGGGGAAGGCGTGGACATGAACGACGTCGTGCCTCGCCACCTGGAGCGGCAGCTCGGCGTACATCTGGACCGAGTGGGGGCCTGAGAAAAACAGGTCGAACACGGGGTCGAGCCCCTTCTGCGACAGGACCGGGTTCGTGGACCGCTTGATCTTGAGCGGGTTGAGCAGCGTCCGGGGGAACCGCAATACCTTCACCCCTTCGTCCACGTCCATGGGGCCGAGGTCAATCGTCCGGTT
The DNA here is from genome assembly GCA_964565925.1 of uncultured bacterium. Lineage (GTDB taxonomy): Bacteria > JAGRBM01 > JAGRBM01 > JAGRBM01 > JAHCIT01 > CAZMGV01. The sequence continues at coordinate 10,700 of CAZMGV010000027.1, read as the reverse complement.
TTGGGGGTCCGGCAGCGCCCAGTATTCGTCCTCGACGTTGATCGCGAGCGTCATCACCGTTGCGCCGGCGCCCTGTCTCACGCTGTGGCGGGCGACCTCGGCGGTCCACAGCTCCGAGCCGCCGATGGCTGGCGGATAGCGCTGCACAAGGTGGAGGACTTTCATCGCAAGGTTCCGCCCGGCCCGGCCGGGCCATCGGTGCCGTCTGATTCAATCGCTACGTCGACCAGCTGCCGCTCATCCGCCGTCATCGGTTCCAGGTAGATTTTCAGCGCGCGCGGGTAGCGCGTCTGGGGCGAAACGATCCGGGCCGTGAGCGCGATCAGTTCATTCTCGGCCGCCTGCGGCAGCAGCATCGCCAGCGAATAGGGGTCGCTCTCGCGGGCGGCGGCGCCGGGCAGCGACAGCTGCCGGCCCCGCCGGGTCCAGTTAAAAACCGTCACGTCGCCGCCCGAGAGTTTCAGGCGGAACCGGCATGACGAATCGAGCAGCGGCTGTCCGGCCGGGTAGGCGGACAGTTCGACCACGCACGTGCCCAGGTTCTTTCTGCCGGTTTCTCCCGGATGCGCGATCCGCAGAGAGACGAGACGTCCTCTCGATTCGAGGATCGCGAGCGCGATCTCCCTGCCGCCCGGCAGCATGCGGGACGCAAACGCCCGGAAGACATTCGCGATCTCTCCGCGAAGGTCGTCGGCATCGGCCAGCAGGAACCGTCGGCTCATAAGAGAAACATTCTAGCGTTTCTTCGTTGAATTAGCAGTCCGGGATCGTGTCATTCCGACCGGAGCCCCCGAAGGGGCGTAGCGGAGGAATCTCCCGCTCAGGTCAGGAGACCCCTCGGCTTCGCTCGGGGTGACACGGGAGGATTAACGCAGGTATCCCACCTGGCGCATCCATTTGAGGGTCTGCGTCATGCCATCGGTAAACGACGTGATCCGGTAGCCGAGATCACGGACCGATTTCTGGGACGAGTAGTAAAGCTTGACCGACGACAGCTTAGCCGACGGCACCGAGAGCGGCGGGTGCCATTTCGTCACCTCGCCGACGGCGCGCAGAAGGCGGGCGCCCGCGACGGCGACTCCGCCCGGGATCGTCGTGAACGGCGCGCGCCGGTTGTTGAGCGCCGCGATCCGGCAGGCGAAGTCGTAGTAGGTCATGTTCTCGCCGCCCGCGATATACCGCTCGCCCGTCTTGCCTTTTTTCCAGGCCAGCAGGTGGCACTGGGTGACGTCTTCCACGAAGACGAGGTTCATGCCGCCGGCAGGGACGGCCGGAAGCCGCCCCTTCGCCATGTTGCGGATTCCCTCGGCCATAAGCGACTTGCGGTCGCCCGGACCGTAGACCGTGGCCGGGTTCACGAGCACGGCGTCGAGTCCGCGCCTGATGAACTCCTGCACCACCTGTTCGGCCTGATTTTTCGTTTCCATGTAGGTGAGCTTGAGCGGGCCAAAGTTGAACGGGCTGTTCTCGTCGCACAGGCCGCCGAACTCCGGGTATCCGATGGCCGACACGCTGGAGGTGTGGACGAACCGCTTCACGCCCGTCTGCGCGGCCCCCTCGCACATGTTCCGGGTGCCGACGACGTTGATCTTGTACTGGCGTTCCGCGTCCGTGTCGCCCTGGTCCACGTCGCCCGCCACATGGAACACGGCGTCGTGCCCCTTGCAGGCGGCCAGGCAGCTCTCCCTGTCGCCGAGGTCGCCGATGGCGTGGCTCATTTTCCGGTCGTCGCCTTCGAGGATGTCGAGCTTCGAACTGGTCCGGTGGAAGATCGTCACGTCGTTGCCGAGCCGTACCAGTGTGCGGGCGATGTCCGAACCGACGAAACCGGTCGCCCCGGTAACGAGCACTTTCAAGGCTGTGTTCCCGTAGGCGCCGGTTCCGGCGCCGGTACGGGCGTTGCTCCGGCCGGCGATCCGGCTTCAGGTTGTGTCCCCGCAACCGTTGCGGCGTTGGCGCTGGCCGGGGGGATTTCGCCCGTATTGCGGCCGGCGAGCGTTTTCTGGATGAAGTGCTCGATGAGGTCGGCCGTCTCGGCCGCTTTCTCTTCCTGCGGGACATGGCCGCAGCTGTCGAGCATCACCAGCTCGCTCTGGCGGATCGCCTTGTGGAGCAGACCGGCGTCCGACGGCGGGAGCAGGAGGTCTTCCTTGCCCCAGATAATGAGCGCGGGCTGGGTGATTTTGGGGACCTCGGTCGGTGTCCAGTCGCTGGACCATTTCATGAGACCCCGGAACGCCGCCGCCCAGGCCTGTACCGAACCCGGGTAGTCGAGCGTGTCCCGGTAACGGTGGACGAGCGCGGGAGTGACGAGGTCGTTGTCGTAGTAGGCGCGCTGGAGCCCCATCTTCATGGCCATCGGGGTCATGAAGGTGAAGGCGACTTCGGCGAGCGCGGGTGCCTTGAGCAGCAGGAACGGCGGGGGAAGATCCAGGTCCTGGTATTTGGGGTCCATCAGGATCAGGCCGTCGACCCGTTCCGGCGCCTGGCGGGCCATGGTCATGGCGATCGCGCCGCCCATCGAGTTTCCCGCGATAAAGGCGTGTTCGATCCCCGTCTCGCTCATGAACTTGAGGGCGTATTCGGCGTAACCGGCGGGGTTGTAGGAAAACCGTCCGGCCGGCGGCCGGTCCGCGATTCCGAATCCGATATGGTCGATGGCCGCCACGGAGCATCCGGCCGGGAGCCGGTCGAACAGCTCTTTCCAGGTCTCCACGCTGGCGGCGAACCCGTGCAGATAGAGGATCTGGCAGTTTTCCGGGCCCTTTTTGGCGCGGTAACGGGTCTTGAAACCGTCAATGGTCACGTAGGTTTCGGTGCTGGGACGGGGAAGCGGAGGGGTTTCGCAGGCGGCGAACGTCACCAGCGCTGTCAGTGTGGCGAGTATCGTCCCCGGAACTCTTCCAGGATGCGTCAGGCGATGTATCGGGCTCATTTTCATGCAGGGCCAACCCTACGTTTTTTTCTGTTTTTCCACAACCGGTAATGGCCTTGCCGGTGCGTGAACGAGGGTGCTACGTACCGGCTCAAGCCCAAAGGGTAGTTCACAAAATACACAGGTATGCCCTTCCGCAGGAACCGGAGCAGGACCGTCAGGGGTCCCAAGGTCGTGACGGAAGGAGCAGGAGGTTCAAGAAAATGGCGAACGCAGATATGTCCCCCAAGCAGCTGATCGAAGAGTTCATTCCGAAGAAACTGGCGGAGCTGAAGGACACGACCTTCCCCGATCTCGGCGTCGAGTTCGAGGTCACCATTGAAGGCAATGGCGGCGGCGTGTGGAGCATCAAGACCGAGGGCGGCAAGCCCAAGATCTCCACCGGCGCAGCCAAGAACGCGCTGATCACCGTCAAGACCAACCGGGCCGCCTACGACATGGGCATGAAGCGCGCCGGCGGAGAGCTGGACCGCGACGTGTCCAAGCAGGTCGAGATGGCCCTCAAGATGGCGCCCGACCAGGCGAAGATCGACATGATCCGCCAGCAGCTCTCGGGCACCATGATGATCAAGATCGCGACCAACGACGGCGACGCGCTGATCGGCATCGGCTTCTGCGGTCCGGCGGACCTGCAGAACCCGCGCTGCACGATCGAGACGTCCGAGGCCGAAATGAACGAGATGGCCGAGGCGAAGATGCCCCCGCAGCAGGCGTTCATGGCCGGCAAGATCCGTCTGGGCGGCGACATGTCGCTGGCCATGACGGCCGGCATGCTGCTCGCCCCGATGTGATCTGATCCGGATTTTCGGATTCCAGAGGAAACGGCTCCGGTAACGGAGCCGTTTCTGTCTGGCGGCCGGTTCTGTTCCGTGACGGTTTCATCAGTTCTGCACCCGCAGGGCCTGTCCCGCGTCATTGACCCAAACGGGCACGGCGGATAGATGAATGGCCGGTATTACCGGTATCGCCAGTATGTGGCGGATACCAGGGGCGCGTTCGCGCAGGGTGGTTTTTCCCCATATGACCAGGGTGGCAGTTAACGGTTTTGGCAGGATCGGCCGCGTTTCGACGCGGCTGTGGCTGGAGAATCCGGCCGGACTCGAAATCGTCGCCGTGAACGACCTGGCCCCCATCGACCAGATGGCGCACCTGCTCGAGTTCGACAGCGTGCACCGCCGTCTTGAATGGCCGGTGAAGATCGAGGGCAGCGACCTCGTCATCGGCCAGAAGCGCATCCGCTATACGTCGATTCCGGAACCGGAAAAGCTTCCGTGGAAGGAGCTCGGCGTCGACGTGGTGTTCGAGTGCACCGGCCGGCTGCTGAAAACCGAGCAGGCGAAAAAGCACCTGGACGCGGGGGCGAAGCGGGTCATCCTGTCGGCGCCGCCGAAATCGGACGATATCAAGACGTTCGCCTACAAGGTCAACCACGAGACGTTCGATCCGAAAACGGACCTGATCGTCTCGAACGCCTCGTGTACGACCAACTGTCTCGCGCCGATGGCGATGGTGCTGGACCGGGAGTTCGACATCATCAGCGGGCTGATGGTGACGGTGCACTCCTATACGAACGACCAGAACATTCACGACGCCCCGCACAAGACCGATATCCGGCGGGCGCGCAACGCCAACCTGAGCATGATCCCGACCTCCACGGGCGCCGCCAAGGCGGTGGGGCTGGTGCTCCCGCATCTGAAGAGCCGCCTGTCGGGCTATGCCGTTCGGGTGCCGACGCCGGACGTGTCGCTCACCGATCTTACGGTCCACGTCTCGAAGAAGACCGGCCGGGACGCCATCAACGCGGCCATGAAGAAGGCCTCCGAGACCTATCTCTCGGGCGTACTCGAATATGAAGACCGGGCGCTTGTGTCGGTGGATTTTACCGGCGATCAGGCCTCGTGCATTTTCGACTCGAAACTTACGCAGACACTCGAAGACGGCCTCATAAAAGTGGTAGGATGGTACGATAACGAGTGCGGCTATTCGTCCCGGATGCTCGATCTGGGCCGGTATATCGGCAGCCGTATCTGAGGCCTCCGGTTCCGGGGCCGGAAGAGGTCTGAGTGGCCCGTTACATTATCGGCAACTGGAAGATGAACCTGACCGCGTCCGGCGCGGCGGATCTGGCGCGCGGACTGCGCGGCGCCGCCATTCCGGCGGGCGTGACTGCCGGCGTCGCCCCGGGTGCGCTGCATCTGGCTGAAGTGGCTAAGATTCTCGCCGGGACGAAATGGCTGGTCGGCGGGCAGGACTGCGCGGACCGGGACGTGGGAGCGCTGACCGGCGAAGTGGCGCCGTCGCAGCTCAAGGACGCCGGGGCGTCGTTCGTGATTCTCGGCCACTCTGAACGCCGTCATATCCTCAAGGAAAAGAACCCGATGGTGAACGCCAAGATCCGGGCGGCGCTGTCGGCGGGGCTCACGCCGCTCGTCTGTATCGGCGAAACGCTGACGGAGCGGAAGGCGGGGCTCACGACCACGGTGCTGGACGAGCAGATCCGCGGGTCGTTTCTCGAGCTCCATACTCCCGAAATCGCGAAGTGCCTGATCGCCTACGAACCGGTCTGGGCGATCGGGACCGGCGTGACCGCCACCCCCGTCCAGGTGTCGGAAGCGCACGAACATATCCGCAAACAGCTGACCACGGGCTACGGCGCGGCCCTGGACAAACTGCCGATTCTCTACGGCGGCAGCGTGAATCCAGATAACATATCGGAATTACTGGGAATTCGGACTGTTAACGGATGCCTGGTAGGCGGCGCATCCTTGAGCGCAAAGGACTTTACTCAAATCCTCTCTTGCGGCTAGGGTGAGCGCCCTTGGGTGGCGGGCCGGCCTCATGCCGCTTCGTGAAACTCCCCTGGAATAAGATCCGGCGCAACCCGCCGGAATGATGGTGAAACTTCTATGGAAACCTTCCTGACGATCGTCCACTGGTTCGTCGCACTCTCCCTCATCGTGCTCGTGCTGATCCAGCCGGGTTCGGCCGACATGGGTTCGGCCTTCGGCGGCGGCGGTTCGTCGTCGCTCATGGGCGCCGGCGGCGGCGAGTCGTTCAAGCGCAAGCTGACGGCCGGATTTGCCGTCGTGTTCTTCTTCATCTCGTTTGCACTGTCGTACTTCTTCAAGGGTGCGACCGGCTCGGTGATCTCGGGCGATGACGCCGCGAAGGCGGCCGAGGTCCAGAAGAAGGCGGCCGAGAAGCCGCTGATTCCTGCCGATGGCAAGGCCGCCGACGGCACAGCTCCGGAGGCTCCTGCCGAGGGCGCTGCCAAACCGGCTGACGCCGCTGCGGCTCCTGCATCGGCTCCGGCTGCTGCGGAAAAAGCGGCTGACAAACCGGCCGAGAAGGCTCCCGTGGCGGCTCCGGCAGAGGCCCCGGCCAAGAAGTAAGGTTTTCCGCGCGTCCCCTTGAATGGGGAGGGCGAGCGGCTATAAGAGAGTTCCTCGGACGGCCCAGGCGCTGTCCAATGCGGATGTGGTGGAATTGGCAGACACACCATCTTGAGGGGGTGGCGCTTAACGGCGTGTGGGTTCAAGTCCCACCATCCGCACCAACTTTCTTCTCCCCCGTTATCAGCCAGCACGTTGAACGGAAACGCCAAGGAATATCCGACGGTTCCGCTTGAGACGGTCAGGTTCAAGCAGACGGATCTGGCGAGCTTGGCCTTTTCCAGCGGCTGGGCTGAATCCCAAGCGGTTTCCAGAGTTTCGGCGAGTTCAAGCGATTCTTGAAGGCGGTCCAGCTTCGCCCGGTTTCCGCTCTGCTGTAGTTCCCGGATCTGAATTTCCAGTGTTTCCTTCTCGGTCCGCCACTGGGCCGTCTGGCTCTTGTAGGTCTCGTCGTCCACCGAACCGTCGGAAAGTGCCTCAAACGCTCGGGATAGCCTCTGCTTGAGATGCTGGAGCCTTTCCTCAAGTGCTTCGATCCTAGCCTTTCTGAGACCTTCCTCGTCGGCGCGGAGTTCTTCGACGCGGGCTTTCAGCCAGTTGGCGGCTTCGGGAGAAAGAGCAGTTTTCGTGACGATGCTCTTGAGCTGACCGAACAGCTCTTCTTCGGTGACATTCTTCGGGCTGAACCCCTGACGGCGGCAGCCGGTGCAGACGCCATAGGTGTACCGCTTCTTGGCGGTGAAGAAGGTGACGGATCGTTCGCAGTAACCGCATTTGAACACTCCGGCGAGCGGGAATTCCTTCGTGCGGACTTTCTTCTTGGTCCGGTCGTACCGGGTGATCCGCCCGGCGATCTTCTTGTGGGTATCCCAGGAGATCAGCGGCGTATGCTGGTAGTTAGTGACGAGCTGACCGTTGAAATAGAACGGGCCGGCAAAAATCGGATTACCCATCCAGCGATGGATGCTGGACCGGAGAACCGGTTTTCCCTGATAGGTGATGCCGAGTTCTCTGGCCTTTTCCGTCAGCATGTCGATGGACCAGCCGCCGGAGGCGGCCAGTTCCAGCCACTGCCGTACTAGCGGCCCCTGCACCGGATCGATCTCGATACCACCGCGAGACACCTTCCGGTAACCCGGAGGGGCTTTGTGGGAATAAAGGCCCATGCTGACCTGCTGCTTGAGGCAGGACCGCACCCGGCTAGAGAGGTGCCGGGTTTCGCTCCGGGCGAATAGCGCCATCATATCGAACCGGTCCCACTCGGACGGCGGAGCGTCCGGGTGCAGGTGGAAGTGATCCAGTGCCGCGTGAAGGCTCTTGCGCCGCCGGATGACGAGATCGGCCAGCTTGGCATGATCCCAGATATTCCGGTTCGAGCGGTCCACCTTGTAAAAGACAAGGTGCTGGATGTCGTCACGGGCGGCATATTCGGCGAGCAGCGCCTGAAATTCGACCCGCTCGTCGGAGAAGCTCGCCGTCTCGGCCACCTCGACGACGCGCACGACTTCATAGCCCTTCTGCTCACAGTAGGTGCGGATCGCCTCTGCCTGAAGGCCGAGCGATATGCCGCCCCTTGCCTGTTCGTCGGAACTGACACGGGCGAATCCGAATGCCTTGGGTCTCTCACTCATGATCGGCAGCTCCTCTTGTCTCAGTGGTACGTGCGCTTGCCTAACCCGCCATTATCGGACGGAGGCTCAGCCAAGTCCAGAGACTTCGCGTCCCCGGCTCGCCGCCGTTCCTCGATGGCCGACAGCACTTCAAGGATCTGGTCGAGACGGCGCCTGGCTTCGTCCAGTTCACCATCGGTGATCTCGCGCCCGTGTGACTGCCGGAGTGCATCCGCGAGAGGACCGTGAACGATAGTCTTCATGTATGTATAACTTTCAATGGGAGACGAACGGCCCGGCTCCATATGGAGCCGGGCCGTCTGCAATCGCGCCGCTCAGTGAACCGTTTCCTTTCCCGGTTCATCCTCCATGCTCATCAGCGTGATCTTGTCGTAGATGTCGCGGGTGGTGGGTTCCCAGAGGTCATCGTCGGAGTCCCAGCGGTACATGGTCGAGTGGATCTCCCCGTAGCCGAAGGCGTTCAGGGTGTTTCCGAGCTTGAAATGCAGATCGCCGGGGTCCGCCGCGACGGTTCCCTGATAGAAGAACCGGTTCGGGCGTTCGGGATTCCGGTGGCTGGCCGGTTCGAGGTCGAAGGCGTGCATGAGCTTCGTGAACTGGGGCTCAAGGGCCGGGTGCGGGATGTCGATGTGGCAGCGTACTTTCATGGCGGTGTTTCCTTGTGATGGTTGGGGGGACACGGGTTCCGGTTGAACATCAGGTTTGTGCGGGAGAAGGCGCCGGACCGGCCGAAGTAGCGGCGACTGGCGGAAGGCCGATTTTCTGCCGGAGCAGTGCGATCACTTCGGTCAGAAAAGCGACATATTCGGGACGCTGGAAACGGAGTGCGGCTTCCGGGTGGCCCATCTGCTTCACCATCTCGGCGAGTACCGGCGGCGTGATCGTGGCGAAGTTCTCGATCAGCGGCCGGGGAAGATCTTCGATCAGGCCGGCCGCCAGTCGTTCCGCCGGGAGTTTCCGCGCGATGCACTGGTCCACGGCGTCGATGATGGCGGTGATGGTCGCCCCTTGGGACGGCGATGCGGCCGGAGCTATGGGAGTGGCCGGTTGTGTGGGAGCTACGGCTGGCTCTGCCGGATTCCCGACCACTGGAGCATCGCCGAGTTTCGACGTTACCTTCTCTTCACTCGCTGCCAGCGCAGTTCCCATCATTCGCTTCGCGGTTCCCCGGAACATCTCCCCGAAGTCGGAGATCAGAGATTCGGTGAGCGACGCCTGCGGTGTGGCCGGGATGACGGGCGACTCCGCTTCCGGTTCCTCATCATCCTCCGGCTCGTATTCATAGACGGGATTCGGCTGCTGGACGGGGACCACCATCGAACGGGTAGTCTCGATCAGTTCCCGCATGGCCCCCATGCTGTCCCGGAGAAGTGATCCGGCATCGGTCTTGGCACTGCCCTGCTGGGCCATGAGCTGCATGAAGCTGGTCGTCTGGGCGCTCATGGCACTTATTAATGACGCGATAATCGGGTCTGGCCCCTGCGGTCTCGGAGCCTGGGCGGGTTCCCGGTTCAGCTTCGTTTCGATCAGCCGGAGCATCGTCTCGTGCAGCATCCGGGTATTATCACCCTCCCGGTTCTGCACGAGCGGCTTCAGTTCGCCGAGGATTTCCGTCTTGAGCCGGCTGACGACGTCCGACAGATCGACCGGCGCGGGAGCATCCGGTGTTTCGATCTCGTCCAGATCGACCTCGCCGTAACCAACGACATTGAGATCTCCGCGCCGGAGGAACCGGCCCCGGTATCGCAGTATCCAGGCGAACCGGCCGTCGCCGTACTGCTGGCCGACTGTCTCTTCCAGATCGAACCCGCCGTCCGTGAACTGCCACGGTTCGATTTCGAGGGGCGGAAGCGAGCGCCAGCCACGGCCCTTCTCGTGACGACGGAGCGAAAGCTTCACCCGCCCGGCTGTGGGGCCGCCTAACGATTCCAGAAGCTGGGCGATCTCATGCTGCTCTTCCGCCGGTAGCGGCCTGGCGTTTCCAGATGGCTCCTGTGCGGGAGGCTTCGGCTTCTCCGCTCTCGGCGGAGTGGGCGCGGTCGGGCGGGGGTGCTGCGCGGGCGAATTAACTGCTGTGTGAGGTTGTTCAATAAGCGGCTCTGCCACCGGTTCCGGATCAAAGTAACTTTCATCATTCATGGCTTTTCCTTTCGCCAGAGGTGCGAGCCCTGGCGGCTCAGGGTTTCGAGGATCTGGGTTTCCGACACTTTCATCGCATTCGCTATCCGCCGGACTTCATCGAGTGACGGCATGACGCGGCCCGTTTCGATCTGCGAGAGCAGCGGACGGCGCAGGTTGGCGTCCATCGCCACGGCCTTCTGCGGAAGGCCCAGCATGATCCGGAGGTGTCTGAGACTCTTTGCGAGTATCATCCGTCACGCTCCCACTGTTCTGCGCACGGGTTTACTGGCTGAAAAGGGGCGGAAATGTCTGAACAAGCTGTTCGAACACGCCGGGAATTCCGGACCGCACCGCCGAGGTGACCGGGTGGCGGCCAGCGAGGCGGCCTCAAACTCACCACCGAGGCGGCCACGCTCCCGCCTGCCGAGGTACGCCGACACGTACGTGGAGTTATCCCTCGCTGGTGGCCGCAAACCTTCCAGTGAGGTGGCCGGAGTTTTGCCGACGAGGTCGCCTCGTGCGTATCCGCATGGTGGCCAAGGAAATGCCGGTTTTGGGAGTTGTCTGGTATGTCCTCGCCGGTGCCCACAGTGGCCACCTAGTGGACATGTGGGATGTTGA
>CAZMGV010000026.1:0-47165 GCA_964565925.1 uncultured bacterium | reverse complement strand
CACTCAATGCGTTTGAAACGATTGCATGGGACTACCGGACGAAAAGCCACAGCACGCAGGCCCATCCGCTCTCGGAACTTCGGGACGAACTCACTCGTCTCAAGCTGCCTGATGCTCGAACCCTCTCCGGTATGAAACACGGGGACCGGGTCCGCTACGCGGGAATCGTGATCTGCCGCCAGCATCCTGGCACTGCCAACGGAGTGACGTTCTACACGCTTGAAGATGAAACCGGTTTCGTGAATCTCATCGTCTGGCGGAAGGTGTTTGAGCGTTATGCCGTCATCGCCAAGTCAGCTTCCCTCATGGGAGTGAGCGGAACGCTCCAGTCCGAGGACGGCGTCGTTCACCTGGTCGCCGAGCGGCTGTGGGAACCGAAGCTAAAGATCAGACCGGAAAGGGTGGGGAGCAGGGATTTCGGATAATAGGTGAATTGCTTCGCGTTGACCGCTATTTCGGCCTCGTTTGCCCGCTCCAAGAATTTCCTGCTTTTCCCAGCTTTGGGATTTTCCGGGTCGGCGACTTCGGTAATAGATCAGAAGCTAGGGCATTACTCGACGGAGGCGGATCGGCAACTAATTTCCTAATTGCGTCATGGACCTGATCGCAGGTGACGCCCAGCAATGCGGCAAACCGGTTTACCTTGCTGAATGGACGTGACACGTGACCCGTTCGTACTCACATGATTGTCGTACCGGGTGGGAGCTATTTCAGCTTCCTGTATGAAGGGCTGCTGCACGGAAGGTTCGTTACGGACGGACAACTTGAGACCGGGTATGCATTTGAAGCCGGTTCATTCGGATAATCGCACGGTATTTTTGTCTCAAAAGACGCCCTTGGGAATATTTTACAAGTTTGCTTTCCGAATTCCCAACTTGCTGGAATCGCGGATATTTTGATGTAAACGTGGCTAATCTTTCGCTGCAAGGCGATAAATAGTGCTTTCCGGCTAGATTTAACTTTGTTAACCTTCCCCGCTGTAATCTGAATTACGTTAGGGATTCGATTCTTTCTAAATAATCGGGTTCGGGAAGGTTTCTTGTGATGCGTAAGCAATTCGTGGCTTTTGCGATAGCTGCGGCGGCCTCTATTACGGTTCCGGGGCTGCTCAGGGCTGAAACGATTACGGTAACGCTGGAGCCCGAAGCCGACACTTACATACGCGGCGGTTCCGATAACACGAACGAAGGCAGCTCGACTTTCCTTCAGCTTCAAAGCTCTGGGAATAACCGCTCACTGCTTCGCTTCCGGCAGGTCGAGCTGGATTCGGCGCTCGGCGGCGGCACGCTGGTGTCCGCGACGCTGAAGCTGACGATTACGGGTAACGGCGACAACTGGGGAAGTTCGGGCCGTACGGTCGATGTGCACCGGATGACGGCAAACTGGGCCGAAGGAAACGGGCGGGTTAACGGCTACAGCCCGTCGGACCGGGGCACCGGTAACGGCGCCACCTGGAACTGCGCGCTCGACACGGACATCGCGAACTCGGCCAAGGACTGCACGGGCTCCACAGAATGGATCATGAGCGGCAGCGGAACCCGGCCGTGGAATGGTACCGCCACGTCGTCCCAGCTCGTCACGAACGGCCAGAGCGGCGTTCTCTCGTTCGATGTTCTCAGCGACATCCAGGCCTTCGCCTCCGGAACCCCGAACCATGGATGGGTATTGAAGAAAACAGCCGAGAGCGACTCCGGCACGGCGTCGTTCGGCTCGAGAGAAAGTGCGTCGAAGCCGGTACTGGAACTTGTCGTCGATACCCCGGACGGGAACTTCCCGCCGGCCATCGCTGGCAATCCAATCAGCCGCGTGAACGAAGGCGACTCTTATCTCTTTGTCCCTGCCTACAGTGATCAGAATCCTGAAGACGACCTGACGTTCTCGGTACAGAACCTGCCACCCTGGGCGGACTTCGACACGGCAACCGGCGAGGTGTCCGGCGTGCCCGGTCTCTACGATGTAGGAATGTTCCGGAACATCGTCATCACGGTGACCGACAGCGAAGGTGCCAGCGACACTTTGCTGCCGTTCGATATCGCCGTGACCGTTACGCTGGAGCCGGCGGCAGACACCTATTTAAGGAGCGGCGACGCTAACACGAACGAGGGCGGATCAGTATTTCTCCGGGTCAGGGAATCCGGAGATAACCGCACGCTGGTCAAATTCAGCCAGAGCGAACTTGCGGCACTCGCAGGGGGCCGTACGCTCGTCTGGGCACTTCTTGAAGCCGATATCCAGCACAATGGCGATAACTGGGGAACAACCGGCCGGACAGTCGATGTGCACCGGATGACCTCTGACTGGACCGAAGGAAACGGAAAAGTCGCGGGGACGAACCCGTCGAACCGGGGAACGGGCAGCGGAGCGACCTGGAACTGCGCCACCGACACGGATATCGCCAATCAGGCCAAGAACTGCTCAAGCGAATGGGACATGAGCGGCTCAGGCACAAGGCCATGGGAAACAAATGCCACGTCGTCCGTCCTGATCGAGAACTTGCAGACAGGTACAGTCTCCTGGAACGTGACAGGGGATACGGCGGCGTTCCTGTCGGGTACAAGCGACAACTACGGTTGGGTGGTCCGGAAGACATCGGAGAGCCAGAGCGGACTTGTCGAGTTCGACTCGCGGGAAAGCGGCAATTTGCCACGGCTCGTACTGGCGCTCGAAGATACGGGTGGTAACCAGCCGCCGGTGATCTCGGGAACACCAGCTTTGTCGGTTAACCAGGACGCACTTTATACCTTTACACCGATAGCCAGCGATCCCGATGCAGGCAGTACGCTGACTTTCACGATTACGGGCAAACCGTCGTGGGCGTCATTTAACGCGGCGACGGGCCAGCTTGGCGGCACTCCCACCAATGCCGACGTCGGGGTTTATGGAGGAATTGTCATTTCGGTGAGCGACCAGTTCGGGGCCAGCGCCTCGTTGCCGGCCTTCTCGATCACGGTCGTGAACGTCAACGACGCTCCGGTGATCTCCGGAACCCCGGCTACCTTCGTGCTCCAGGGGTCTGCATATTCGTTCGCTCCGCTAGCCAGCGATCCGGACCAGATGCACGGCGACACGCTGACGTTTTCAGTCGTGAACAAACCCTCCTGGATGTCCTTTAGCCCGGCCACCGGGCTCCTCAGCGGAACTCCCGGCAACTCCGACGTCGGGGTCTATGGGGGAATCCAGATTTCCGTCACCGATGCAGGCGGTTTGTCTGCGTCGCTTACGCCGTTCTCGGTCACGGTTATCAATACGAACGATGCTCCGGTTATCTCCGGAACTTCCGTTATTTCGGTCGAACAGGACTCCGCCTATGCGTTCACGCCATCGGCCAGCGATCCCGATCAGATTCACGGCGACACGCTGATTTTCAGCGTAACGAACAAGCCTGGGTGGGCATCCTTTTCCACGGCCAGCGGACTGCTTTCGGGAACTCCCGGAAACGGCGACGTGGGAAGCTATGCGGGGGTTGTTATTTCGGTCTCCGACAGCACTGGAGCCAGTGCGAGTTTGCCGCCGTTCCAGGTAACGGTCGTGAACGTCAACGACGCGCCTTCCATTGCCGGAAGCCCAGCGGCGTCGGTCGATGAGGGTTCGCCATATACCTTTACGCCCGTCGCCAGCGATCCGGACCAGATGCATGGCGAAACGCTGACGTTCAGCGTGGCAAACAAACCCGCCTGGGCTTCGTTCAGCACCGCGACCGGGAGTCTGGCCGGAACCCCGTCGTACGACGACGCCGGGGTTTATGCTGGAATTGTCATTTCGGTGACGGACGGAAGCGGCGCAAGTGCGGTGCTCCCGCCGTTCCAGGTCACGGTCGTAAACGTCAACCGGTCTCCATCGATCTCAGGGACTCCGGCCGGATCGGTCAATGAAGACACGGCCTATTTGTTTGTCCCGGCTTCCGTGGACCCGGATGCCGGTGACCTACTGAGCTTCTCGGTTCAGAACCTGCCTTCGTGGGCATCGTTCAGTGCCGCTACCGGCCAGCTTTCGGGTACCCCGGCAAACGGCGATGTCGGCATTTACGGTAATATCATCATCACGGTGACCGATGGCGCCGGTGCTCAGACGTCTCTGCCTGCGTTCAGCATCACGGTCGTTAATACGAACGACGCGCCGGTGATTTCAGGGAGTCCCGCGTCGTCAGTCAATCAAAACGAATTTTATTCGTTCACTCCGTCTGCGTCCGATCCGGACGGCATTCACGGCGACATTCTCGAATTCTCCATCGTCAACGAGCCTTCGTGGGTCAGCTTCGACGCACTGACGGGAACGCTCACCGGCACTCCCTTGAGCGCCGATATCGGTGTTTATGGAGGAATAGTCATCACGGTCAGCGATCTTTCGGGCGCGAGCGCAAGTCTGCCGCCGTTCTCGATCACCGTCGGTAATGTGAACGACGGGCCAAGCATTTTCGGCACTCCGGCAACCGACGTCGACGAGGACAGCCTGTATTCGTTCACGCCGTCGGCAATGGATCCGGATCTGGGCTACAGCGACACGCTGACGTTTCTTGTGACGAACCTGCCCGCCTGGGCGTCGTTCGACACGGAGACCGGCGAACTGTCCGGGACGCCGCTCAACGAACACGTAGGGCTTTACTCCGGAATCGTGATCTCCGTGCAGGATTCAGCCGGGGCAATCGCCTCGCTCCCGGCGTTCAGCATCACGGTTCACAATACGAACGACGCGCCGGTAATTTCCGGAACTCCGGCTACGGGTGCTATGCCGGATGCATACTACGAATTTATTCCTGTTGTGAGCGATCCTGATTCGGCGTTCGGAGATACGTTAACGTTTACGATAGAAAATCTGCCGGGATGGGCAAGCTTTGACCCAGATTTGGGAGTTCTTTACGGAGTACCATCGATTCAGGATGAAGGTACTTATCCGGGAATCGTCATTATTGTGACGGATGCATCCGGGGCAATCGCCCAACTGGCTGAATTCGAGATCGCCGTTGGATTCTTCAATGAGCCTCCGGTTCTCACTGGAAATCCTCCTGAATGGGTAACAGTGGGTGAATTCTATTCGTTTACCCCGGTAGTATTCGATCCGGATGGTGAAGGGCCATTCTATTTCTATGTGGAAGGACTTCCTTCGTGGGCGTCATATGATTGGGAGACCGGTCACATATACGGAACTCCGCTGAATGCGTTCGAGTGGAGTCTGGAAGTTGTGATTTATGTAAGCGACGACTGGAGCGGGTCTTCATTTGGGCCCTTTGCGATCAAGGTTCGTCCTGTAAACCGTGCACCAACGATATCCGGTAGTCCGGCCAGAACCGCCAATATCGGGTCGCCATACAGTTTTATTCCCGCCGGGAATGATCCGGACCTTCCCTATGGAGACACGCTCTTGTTTTCGGCAGAAAATCTGCCGCCTTGGTGTGCATTCGATTCGCAAGACGGACGAATAAGCGGTACCCCGTGGCAAGCGGATACCGGTCAATATGACGGGATCAGAGTGATTGTCACCGATGCCAAGGGAGCTTCCGCGTCGATATCCAGCTTTTCGATCGAAGTGCCATCTGTATGCCGGGGAGACAGCACATATAGAGTCGTTTCCAGAACCCCAATAGAGGATGGATCCCCGCGAGGAATTGCTTCCGGCGATTATAATGAAGATGGGATCACTGATCTGGCAATAACTGACTCCACCAACAACAGGATTGTCATACTGGAAGGCGAGCAGGGTCCAAGTGGAGGTGCAAGTGGGCTGTTCGCAATGGGACAGGCATTGGAAACCGGGGTACAACCGTCCCAAGTGTTCGCCAAGGATATCAACGGCGATATGCATTCCGATCTCGTATCAGTGGATCAACTGGGTGGGACCCTCTCGGTGTTTTTTGGTACCGGAAGCGGAAGTTTTGGTCCGGGCGCGACGACGTTCGTGGGTGACTACCTGAATGAAGCGATCATCGAAGATTTAACTGGAGACGGATTATTTGATGTAGCGGTATCGTCGTATCTGTTGGATACCGTCCATATCATGAAGGGCATGACGGATGGCATAGGCGCTGCGGATGGTACCTTTAGCGAAGTACAATCAATCCCGGTTTATGGAGCCTGGGGAATTGCCAAGGTCGATTTTGACGATAATCAGATCGCTGACCTTGCGCTCGTGTCGAAGAATACCGCGTCAGTGTACCTGTATTCAGGAGTTCAGGATCCAGCCGGACCTCCGGGCAAGGGCACTGGGACTTTTAATTATTACACATACGTTTCGGTCGGAATAAATCCGGAGTCAATTATATCTTACGATATTAATCTGGATGGTATCGACGACCTGCTGGTTACCCAGTATCAATCTGCCGGGGCGGTTTCATATTTAAAGGGGTACGCGGGAGGATACGTTTACGACCAACTGGTCCCGGCAGGAGCCCTTCCTTCTCACGTAAATATTGCTGACATCAACAACGATGGGTCCGGCGACCTTATTGTTAGCAGCAGATCGACGCCTTTAGCGCGAATACTGACATCGAGTATATCGAGCGGGGGTGATATTCAATTCTTCCAGGGACCGGATATGCCACTCGTGGGAGGGTCTTCGTATCTCATCGCCCCAGTCGATATCACCGGGGATTCCATCATCGATCTCGTTGTGTCCGACTATAACGGCCAACAAGCTATTGTCCTGGTCGGGCCAAGTAACGACTGCGGAAACACGCCGCCGATCATCACCGGGGGCCCGGCTCCGGAAGTTTCTGTAAACACCTTGTATGAGTTCACTCCACTTGTTGAAGATCCAGACCCCCAGGATACGCATTTGTTCCAAGGAGAAAATATCCCGTATTGGGCATCCTTTGATACAGCAACCGGAACCATCTCCGGAATTCCAACAGGAGCAGACACAGGGATTTTCGAATCGATATCGATCTCCGTAACCGACCTACGCTCACCCCCAGTATATCTCTCTGAATTCAGCATTGACGTGACAGCCCCGGGAGGCATGCCCGAACTTTACGGAGTATCGCCGTATTTTATTTACCAAGGCGAGCAATACCAGTTTACGGCGTATGCTTACGACCCCGACGGAGATCCCCTTGAATTCTGGGTGGAAGGGATGCCGGGCTGGCTCACTTTCGATGAAGAGACTGGTTCCATATCCGGCGTCCCGGGAAACTCGGATGTAGGCTTCTACGAAGGGTTCCGGCTGCTGGTCACCGATGGCAATTATATTGTTGCCTGGCCGATTTATCTCCAGGTCGAGAACATAAATGATCCACCGGAAATTTCCGGGACTCCATCTGGAAGTGTCCTAGTGGGAGATGAATTCGCCTTTGCTCCTCAAATAGCCGATCCCGACCTGATTTATGGAGATGAACTTGATATTGAGGTCCGGAAGCTTCCGGAGTGGTGCTCGTTCGATCGCAGCACCGGTCGGTTGCATGGCATTCCACTCTACGGAGATGAAGGCAACTGGCCCAATATCGAGATTGTCGTTACTGATTCGGAAGGAACCGCGGTTTCGAGTGGTACTTTTACGATCGAAGTCCTGCCAGCTCCGAATCCGGACCCGCCCGAGGACCCAGCCTTGTCCGCTCCCCCTCTGGATCTGTCGACGGTAACAATCTTTGCTGATGCCGTATCGTTCTTGTGGGAAGGAGACGAGCCGGTTCAGATTGGCGTCGCACCAGGTGTAATTGACCCAACTCGTGTAGCAGTAATCAGAGGCCGGGTCCTGGATGTCAGCGGAGAACCCCTTGCCGGTGTGTCAGTGAGATCCGCGGTTTCGCGTCAGTATGGAGCTACCTTGAGCCGCGATGACGGATGGTATGATCTCGCTCTGAATGGAGGCGGCTCAGTTACGCTGGAATATTATCTGGCGGGACACATTGTATCTCAACGGACAATTGATACAGACGCCAATGATTATTTTTCAATTGACGATGTCGTCATGGTTCCAGTGTCAAGCATGGGCACGGCCATAGACCTCTCTCAGTCAGTCCAGATCGCTCACGGCACTACCGAGATGGATGACAACGGTGCGCGGAGGGCCAGCCTGGTGTTTCTAGCTGGGACTCAAGCGACCCTCAAGTACCCTGATGGAACCACGGAGCCCATCAGCTCGTTCACAGTCCGCCCCACGGAAATTACTGTCGGTGAACTGGGCCCGCTTGCTATGCCAGCAGAACTGCCCGCCTTCACCAACTACAATTATGCAATCGAATATTTTGTCGATGAAGCGGCCGAGCGGCGGGCGGTTTCGGTTGAATTCAACCAGCCGGTAATAGGCTATGTAGACAACTTTCTAGAATGGCCTGTCGGCGCAGCTATACCGGTGGGAGCATATGACCGCCTTCGCCGTGTGTGGGAACCGAAGGACAATGGATCGGTGATCCAGATCCTCTCCGAAGCGGGAGGTATTGCCGAACTGGATGTTGTGGGTAATGGATTGCCTGCGACGACCGCTCAGCTTTCGGAATTTGGCATATCACCTGCTGAACGCACCCAGCTCGCCTCCCTTTATGATCCAGGCATATCACTTTGGCGGGTCAGGTTGATGCATTTCACCTCACCGTACGATCTTAATCCGCTCGTTGATTCGCCGACCCCTCCTCCGCCAACGCCTACAGTTTATAACTCCGATCCAAAACGGGATTGCGAGCAAACCAGAGCAGGGTCGATCGTAAGGTGTGAGAGCCGGGTACTGGCGGAGACGATTCCTGTTACCGGAACCGGGTTGTCGTTGAACTACGAAAGTGACCGTGTCCCCGGCCGGAAAACGGAGATTGTCTTCCCAATCATTAATCTTCCAGCAAACCCGACGATTCTGAGAGTAATGCTTGAAGCGAGTATCAATGGTACCCGGTATGTGCGATCCTGGGACATTGACGACCTGCCGGCCAGTGGTGGGATGTATTACCACTCGATCATATGGGAACCCGTAGATCCGTATGGGCGCAGGATCAACGGCAAAGTACGAGTCCTCTATCGCATTGGCTACGAGACCCCGATCAGTTCGGCGTATCCTAGGGTTTTAAGGGCGTTTGGCCGGCCCCGGGCAAAGCTTTCCATAGGACTTCTCTATAGCTTTGCCACCCGAATTTGGTGGCACAACCGCAAGACGGAATTGCATGCGGGTTCCTATGACATGCGCGGGAATGGGCTCGGTGGCTGGAGCCTGTCCAATCACCAGGTGTACGATCCGCAAAGCCGCCGGCTCCTGACTGGCGATGGGAATGTGATTGAGCATACCCAGCGCATCGACCGGTTTGCCGGAAGAAATATTTCCTACGGCTCGGACTACGATCAGTACAACGATGGTCAGCAGGCGCGGGATGTGGCGCTGGCAAACTCGCCTTATGGCGGACTCGTGGTCGGCCCGGATGGAACGGTCTACTACTCGGATTCAACGTGTCAGAGAATCCGGGCCATCAATCCGGACGGTACGGTCCGGACGCTGATCGGGAAATGCTATGCAACCCCCTCGGTAGAGGGCGAACCTGCCGAAGGCGCCGACATTAATGGCGCCGGATCATTAGCGCTCGCAGAAGACGGAACGCTGTATTTCGTTGAGTACTGGAGCAG
Source organism: uncultured bacterium (assembly GCA_964565925.1). Lineage (GTDB taxonomy): Bacteria > JAGRBM01 > JAGRBM01 > JAGRBM01 > JAHCIT01 > CAZMGV01. The sequence continues at coordinate 37,632 of CAZMGV010000026.1, read as the reverse complement.
GCGGATACGGAAGATCGATCCGGACGGACTGGTCTGGACCGTTGCGGGCGGCGGCACAAACACGGCGGCTACCGGAATCCTCGCGAAGACCGCGAAATTCGATCCCGATGAAATTGCGCTGAGCCAGTCGGGAAATTTGTATGTATCCGACGATGTGGACGATTGTGTGCGCGTCATCACTCCAGATGGGTATATATGGGATTTCGCCGGAAAGTGCGGGCAGGCGGGTTATGAGGCCGCCGACGGGTACGCCGATGACCGGAAGCTCCGGGATCCCAGCGCTCTGGCCGTTGCGCCGGATGGCAGTGTGATTATCGCTGACCCAGGCAATTGCCGGATTGTACGTGTGAATGCGGGAGGATGGATGTCGAGAATCGCCGGCATTGGTCCGGTTCAGGGTTGCACTCCCAACGTCGTCAGCGGAGCGATGGCAACGGAAGTGGAATTGGATCCCCCGAGCGGAATCTATGTCTCGGATAATTCCGACATTTACTTTACTGGCTGGTACAACGTGTACCGCATCTTTCCCGACGGAATAATTGAGAATGTTGCCGGGACGGGTAATCTTCGTGAAAACAGCCTGAATTTTGAAACTACCGCGCCAGCGCGCGAAACCGACCTCTCTGGTCCGGGAGCACTTGCGATTGGACCTAATGGCGACATTTTTGTAGGTGATAATCCGTTCATACTCCGGATATCGGACGGCCTGCCGGGATTTTCAGACGACAGTTTTTCCATACCCAGACCGGATGGCGAAGAAATCTACCTGTTCTCCCGGGAAGGCCGGCACCAGCTCACCCTGGATGCCCGCCTGGGATTCACGAAATATGCATTCGGCTACAATGACGACGGCCGCCTGATCGCCGTGACGGATCGTGACGGACTCGTCACCGGTCTGGAGTGGGACCCGGACGGCGGACTGTCGGCGGTCGTGGCGCCCAACGGCCAGCGCACGTCGATCGTGCTGAATTCCGACGGATACATCGAATCCATCGAAAACCCGGCGGGTGAGGTCGAGCAGTTCACTTATACGCCCGACGGCCTGATGACCTCCCGTACCGATCCCCGCCAGAACACGTCCGTCTTCACGTACGACTATCTGGGGCGGCTGAACCGGGATACGGATGCCGAGGGTGGCTACACCGATATTACCGGTGGCCGGGCTATCAGTAGCGGATATACCACAACGTCACTGAGCACGAGGACTGCGGAAGGCCGCCATCAATCGACGGTTATTTATGACTATTATGCAGGCCGGACCCACCGCCGGATGGTTGATCCGGCCGGGCTGGTGACGGAAAGCAATATAGGGGACAGTGGGATCAGCACACTGTTCCCGGACCGGTCAAAATACAGCAATACCGTCTCCTTGTACGACCCGCGCTTTGGCGCGATGGCTCCGAGCTGGAGACAGGAGACCCGGCAGCCGTCGGGACTACGTCTGGTCGTGGCCTCACGGAAGGAAGCCGATCTGGTGGATCGTCTCAATCCATTGTCCTTGATTACCGAAACGACAAAGACCTACGTGAACGGACGGCTCTTCGAGGCCGAATTCAACGTCCCGGCCAGAACGGCGACGAGCACCACGCCCGAGGGCCGTACGGGAGCGGCGCTCCTGGACGCGAAGGGCCGGATGGCGGAGATCCGGACGCCGCTCGTGGAGCCCCTCCGTCTCGAATACAATTCCCGGGGGTATCTCACCTCGGTGGCGCAGGGTTCCGGAGCAGAGGAGCGGCGGACGGTATACGGGTACGACTCACTGGACCGGGTGTCGTCCATTACGGACCCGCTCCTTCGCACGGTGAACTTCGGGTACGACACGGCGAACCGGGTGACGGCGAAGACATTACCGGACGGGCGGGAGATTCTGTTCAGTTACGATGCGAACGGGAACGTGACACAGGTGACGCCGCCGGGGCGTCCCGCGCACGGGTTCGGTTACGACCGCATCAACCAGACTTCCGTTTACACGCCGCCGGAGATCGGGCTTGCGGAGGAGCGGACGCTGTATGAGTACAACCTTGACCGGCAGCCGGTGCTGGTAACGCGCCCGGACGGGGCGACGATCGGGCTGGGCTACGATGCGGGCGGGCGGCTCGCCGTACAGAACACGCCGGAGGGTGACTACACGTATGCGTATACGCCGTTCCGGGGGACGCTCTCGTCGGTGACGGCTCCGGGGGGCGAGACGCTGTCGTTCACGTATGACGGATCACTGGTGACGTCGTCCTCGTGGAGCGGGACGGTGAGCGGGAACGTGTCGTACACGTACGACAGCGACTTCCGTGTGACGTCGGAACAGGTGAACGGGGGGAGTATGGCCCTGTTCACGTACGACGGGGACAGCCTACTGACGGGGGCGGGGGCGATGACGATCCAGCGGAGCCAGGAAAACGGGCGGATCACGGGCACGGCGCTGGGAGCTGTCCTCACCAGCCATTTCTATAATGGCTTCGGCGAGCCGTCGTCGTATGTGGCGTGGTCGGGGTTCACGCCGGTGTTCTCGCAAAACTTCACGAGGGACAAGCTGGGGCGGATCATGACGAAGACGGAGACGGTCCAGGGTACGACGACGGTGTGGGGCTACGGGTACGACCTCGCGGGCCGCCTGGAGACGGTGACGCGGAACGGGCTTCCGTGGTCACACTACGGTTACGACCCGAATGGGAACCGGACCTCGCATACTGATTTGTCCCTGAACGTCACAAGCGGCTTCCACGACGATCAGGACCGTCTGCTGCAGTACGGGGACAGCGTGTATGACTACACGGCGAACGGCGAGCTCGCGCGGAAGACGAATGTCGTCACGAACGAGGTCACGGACTACCGGTACGACGTGTACGGGAGCCTGAGAAGCGCCACGCTCGCGGACGGGACGGAGATCGGTTACGCGATCGACGGGCGGAACCGGCGCGTGGGCAAACTTGTGAACGGTCTCCTCGAGCAGGGTTTCCTCTACAGCGGGCAGCTCAACGTCGTGGCGGAGCTGGACGGGGCGGGGAACGTCGTGAGCCGGTTCATCGGCAAGCAGCAGATGATCAGAAACGGCGTCACCTACCGGATCGTGACTGACCACCTCGGCTCCCCCAGGCTGGTCATCGATGCCGCAACCGGTACAATTGTCCAGCAGATGGACTACGACGAGTTCGGTAACGTTACGCTCGACACCAATCCCGGCTTCCAGCCGTTTGGATTCGCGGGCGGATTGTACGACCGGGATACGGGGCTCGTGAGATTCGGGGCCAGGGACTACGACCCCGTGACGGGAAGATGGACCAGCAAGGATCCGATACTATTTTCGAGCGGGAATATGTTATTGTTTAATTACTGCAACAATGACCCAGTTAATAGATATGATTTGACCGGATTATTAGATGAATTGATATTCCTACCTCCAGAAATAGGAAGTGATGGAACTTATAATCAGACAGTTATTCATCGTAGAGATGGGCAGATAATTGATACGTATCAAGGAAGTACCACCCCCGGATCTACATCAGCAACTCCAAGCGCCTCGGCAACAATAGCTACTGGAACATATAGTGGAACTATTGGCACACATCCTCGTTCAGGAGGTGACCCGGCAATCAATATCCCTGGAAATGTTCCAACTACTGGGCCAAACCCTAATCAAGGTGGGCAGCCGTTTGCCAACGGAATAAACATTCACTGTGGAGATCATAGTGAAAATAAAGGCTCACGTGGTTGTCCAACTATAAAAAAGGATAGGAATCGTGGAGAGTCCATCACATATTCATCGGACGACTGCGGGCGATTTATGAAAAATCTGGCAGGTGCAACAGATCCAAATGTGATTATACAAATTCAACGTTAGTAATTGGGATTATTTATTATGTGTGGACTGTCAAAAAATATTATAATAAGAATGATTATATTGGGTTCTGTTTTCACTACATCGGAAACTACGTACGGCGCCAATTCCAATGTCGAAATATTGGGTCATAAAATTAACGATCGTCCTAAACTATCTTGGAAGATATCCAAAAATGATTTTTCGATGGTAATTGAAATCAATGACGAGCAAAATAAAACTAATATATTGTCATATGATATCATAAGTAAAGGATTTGGAACTAAACTATACGGAGAACCAGTAGTTAAGTATATCGAGATCGGCGGCGAAAAATATATGTTACTTGTTTCGCTGATCAGAGGAGATGATGGTTTTAGTTCCGGCTACTATACGTACATGTTTTATGGACACGACTCCAATGTTGACATGGTACTATACTTGCCGTGGAAGATGAAAAATTATGAATTAACAAATCCTGGAATTATATTTTATGGAGAAGAGACATATAGTTCATGTGAGACCTGTGCCTCTCCGTATCAATCTGATCCAGAAGATGTATATGTGATTCGTTCAAGCATATCAGTCTCTTTGAAAGGCGAGGTTGTTCGAAACATTAAAATGAGTAATTCCGAGGTTAATAGTATAATATCTCGGGCCCAAAAGTATTCAGTTACACGATTCTTTGACTGGGATAACAAATCATATAAATCATTGAAAGAGATATTGAAATGATAATCCTGGACTTCAGAGTGCGCCGGACGGGGACTACACTTACAATTATACGCCGTTCACGGGGACGCTGTCGTCGGTGACGGCACCGGGGGGCGAGACGCTTTCGTTCACGTATGACGGATCGCTGGTGACGTCGTCCTCGTGGAGCGGGACGGTTAGCGGGAACGTGTCGTACACGTACGACAGCGACTTCCGGGTGACGGTAGTGTCCTGAGACTTTCGCTTTTTCCCTGAGAAAGGGGGCGGTCTCTGAATCGTTTAATAATTTCGTGCCTGTTTCTGTTTCTCCCTCTCAGCCTGCCGCGCGCTGCGCGGCGAGCTTTCTGAGCCAGGTCATTTCGAGATATTTGCACCGGCAATATCGGACGCTTTTACCCGTTCCCAGAACTCCCGGCTCCTTCTTAGCTTCGAGATTTTCCGGGCGAGCGACTTCGGCAATGGATCATGAGTATTGTTCGAAGGCGGTTGATCGGCCTGCAATTTCCTGATCACATCCAGAACCCGTTCGCTTTCAATCCCGAGCACTTCGGCGAACCGGTCCACCTTGCTAAACGGAAGCGGCAGGTGCCCTTCCTCGATCCGCCTCACCGTGCCCCCGTGTCGGTAGCCGACGGCTGCGGCGACGAAGGGCTCGGAGAGCCCGCATCTCACCCGGTGCTTGCGAAGAAACTCGCCGAGGCGGCGGTTGTATTCGGGATTCATCATAGCCCCCATTCGCAGCTACGAACGTGATCCAGCCGCATGAGCTGCTTGCGGATGAACTTGGGCGACACGCAGAACTTCGTCGCGAGCAGGTCGGTTTCCTCGTTGAAACCCCTGGGATCCGACGCGGCCATCTTCGTGGCGTCGTTCGGAAAAAGCTTCCCAAGGACATTCAGCGGGACCAGAAACTCCGCCATGAAAACGTTGGCTTCCCGTTCAACGAAGTTGTTCTTCGCGAGCTTGCCGGAGAGCCGGCAGAGTTTCTTGCCCTTCGGCGCGTCTTCGAGGTGGCCAAGAACATAGTGCCCCAGTTCATGGGCGAGCGTGGCATTACGGGTGGTGGTGAGGTCGTCGGAGTTGTACTGGATCACAGCGATGCCGCGAAGCTGGGGATCGAGATAGATCGCCCCGTTGGCCTCCTTACCGAGTTCCTCCGAACTCACCATGATCTTCTTACGGAAAACGGTCTCGATCGCCTCAATTGGTTCAGCCTGAAATCCATAGCCCCATTTCCCCCTACTACTTCTTCTTCCTTGTTCCTTTGGCCTCGGCTTCGAGCCGTGCGACATACTCCTCGTCGTCCAGGATCGCCCGGAGTTTTTCCCAGAATCTTGGCGACTGCGGAAGTGTCGCAAGTCTTTTGGCGATGTCCGGCGGAAGCGTCCCGCGCCCCAGCACCTTGATGTCCGGCGACGTTTCGACGTCGGCCGACTTGCCGCCGCAGAAGGCCCAGAACTCCTCCCGGTCCAGTCCCAGGGCGTCGGCAAAGAGATGGGCCTTGGGGAACGGGAAGCTCACCTGGCCGTTCTCGATGCGGCTCACGGCCATGTAGTTCGGAAGACCGACGGAATCGGCCAAAGCCCCTTGCGAGAGGCCTAGCTTCTCCCGGCGCTCCTTCAGATACGCGCCGATCCGCCTGCGTTCTAACTCCTGATACACAGAAAACGTGCCTCCGATTGCAGCCCTGACACAGGTATTCCTATCAGTTCATTGCACAATTGTCTAACAGGAAATGTGCATAAATGCGGGGATAAGTCGCAAAAAATAAGGAATAACAGGCGGTTATAAAATTATCGAGGGTCACAATTGTACTGGTTGCGATACACATAAAATGTGCGTATTGTGTCCCCATCGGAAAGGACATTCGCCCCATGCTCGCCGTGATCATGCTCAGTCTCCGTAACCGGACGACCCTGAACCAGCACCAGTTCGCCCGGCTCGTTGGGGTCTCCCCGTCCACGGTGAAGGCCTGGGAACAGGGCCGGTTCAATTCCGTGCACGTGAAGACCCAGCGCAAACTGGCGAAGGCCCTTGGCCTCACGAAGCGGGAACTGTTCGAGCTCTTCTACGAACATGATCCCGGCTCCGGGTCGACCCGATAACCGTATATAAACCGAAGAAATGAAAGCAAATCGCCCTGTGTCACTAGATGACACAGGCCAAAGGAGAGCTTTAATCAAATGAAAACCAAGGAAAAACAGACAGTTAGCGTGGATTGCACCTACCGGAGCGACTTCACCTGCCAGTTCCGGGTGACGATCACCCGGGACGGCCGGTCCGTCACTGATGATCTCAAGATCGAGGCCCAGCCGGGCGAGGCGCTCGGCCGGATCAAGGACTTCTGCGACCGGCACCATCTCGATGTGATGGAGCTGATGCATAAGCTCGCCCGGGCCACGGAAGAGCCGGAGATGTCGGTGACGGGCGGTGCCGTATGAGCGGGAAGAAGGCTGATCCCCTCACAAAGGTCAGGGACTCAAACCACGAAGACCTTTGTGCCGGCTGCAAGCACGGCGTCCCGATCGCCTTCTCCGCCGCCTTGCGGCGTGAGTGGGCCTGCGGGAAGCGGATTTTCACTCTGACCGAAAAGCGGTTTTCTGGCCGCGTGATCGTCTGCGCCGCTCACGAACCGGCGGAAAACAGGTCCACCTGAGAGGGGGAGGTGTTTCGTGGACGACTTTTCCCGCATCAAGGCCGAGGTGGATTTGCTGGAGTTCATTCTCCGGGAGAGTGGGCGAAGGGTCCAGAAGTCCTTCAGCGGCTACGTGCAACTCGATGAGTGTCCGTTCTGCCAGGGGCACGGCTGCTTCACGGTCCAGACAGGCGACGACCGGTATTTCAAGTGCTTCCAGTGCGAGGCGAAGGGAGACATCTTCAGCTTCGCCCAGGCCTTCCGGAAACTGTCGTCGCCGCTCGAAGCTTTAAGGCAGATCGCGGACGAACGGGGGATTGAGCTTGAAAAGAAAGCGGAATCGCCGCCGGCTCCTGATCCGCTGAAAATCCGGCGCCGGGAGATCTTCGAGAAGGCGATTGTTCACTTTCAGGAAACCCTCTTTTCCGAAGTGGGCGAGCTGGCCCTTCGTTACCTTACCGAGGAACGGGGGCACACGCTCGAAACAATCAGACGTAACGGGCTTGGCCTCACGGATGGCCGGTTATTCGCCACGCTAACGGCCACGATCCCGGACCATGACCTCATTCAGTCAGGGCTCGTGATCGCCGGTGAGGACGGACGCACGTTCGATGCCTTCCCGGCAGGCCTGATTGTCTTTCCGCATTGGATTACCGGCCCGGAAGGCCGGTTCATCGGCGACTTCACGCTGAAGCCGTATGAGCCGGAGCGAACGCCGCTTCGCCTTCGCTCCGACTACCGGGATCCGTCATGCCTTTTCCTGAACCAGCCAGCAGTGAGGGAACGCAGCTTCATTGTCGTGGAAGGCCAGCACGATCTCCTCTCCATCACGGGGAAAGCCGGATTCCCGAATGTCTTAGCCACCTGCGGACAGCTCTCGAACGATCAGATCGAATACCTGGCGAAAGTGGCGCCGGGGAAAACCATCTATCTCGCCTTCGACAACGACGACTCGGGCCGGAGATACGCAGAAAAGCTCCGGGAGCGGCTGTCAGGCGATCTGATCCCTCCGGTGCTGCAAAAGCTCGTCTTCGTCAAAGGCCTCGATGTCCGCCAGCTCCGGTGGCCCAGTACCGCCAAGGACATCGACGAGTATCTGGCGTCAGTTCCGAAGCCAAAGGAGGCGCTCGAAAAGCTCCTGGAGGACGCCGCACCGCTCTATGCGCCGCTCGGCTACTGCCTTGAGCTTTTCAAGGAACAGTGCGCCGAAGAGAAGCGAAACTTCTACGGCCCCGAGGCGGCCAAGGACCAGGCCGACATCATTTTCGAGTGGCTCCGGAGCGACGGACGATTTTTCGTCCAGCGCGGAGCCGAACACAAAACCTACGTGAGCTTCCGGGGGCACGTCTTCGAGATCGGGGATGATCCCAGGTTCAAGACGCTGCTCTTTGAGCTGGCACGGCTTGTTTACGCCGAAGGAAGGACAAAAGTAATCATGGAAGTGATTGAATATCAGTGCCGGCTCAAAGGCCGCCGTATTGAAGTCTCGCCCTGGCTCCATGTGGAGGGGGAGAGCGAAATCTATCTCCATCCCGGCCGGACGGATGACCTGATCCTCAGGATCGCCGACGGGCAGGTCCAGACCGTGCCCAACGCCGTGTCCTGTCTGCTCAGGCCCTCCAACAAAATGAGTCCGATCGAATTCGATCCGGACGTGAACATTCAGCGGGCGTTTGCCGACTTTTATCACCTCTTCATCTCGAACCTCTCCACGACCCCGGAAAGCCGTTACTTCGTCGCCTGCTGGTGCTTGAATATCTTCCTCCTCGGCTTCTCGCGGGACCGGGCGCTGCTCCTGTGCTCAGGCGACACCGCGTCAGGGAAAACGACGGCCGCGAATCTGTGTTCGATGCTGATTTACGGCGAGGACTGGGTGGGAAAATCAAAGACCGCGTCCGACTACGCCGACGGCATGGTCAACCCCCTGCTCATCAAGGACAACCTCGAACACCGGGACATGGACAGAAGCGTCCAGCAGTTTCTGCTTTCGGCGGCTACCGGAACGGTGAACCAGAAGCGTGAGCGCGGAACGGACAGCGGGAACGTCTACGAACGCCTCTACAATCAGGTGCTCATTACCGCCATCGAACCCTTCGAGCTTCCTGAACTCAACAACCGCACCTGGAACATCGACTTCGACGGGAAGCACAAGAACCCCGGTTTCCAGAAGTCGCTGGCGATGGAAAAACTCAAAGAAACCCGCTCGGCAATTCTCTCGGCCTTCTTTCTCGTGATCGCCCGCGAAATCCTTCCGTGCTGGAGTGAACGGAAGCGCTTTTACCTGAACTTCATCCGCCAGCTTTTCCCGGCTCACTCCAAACACCGGCTCGACGAATATCTGGCCGGCCTGTTTGTGATCCTTGAGAACATTCTGCGCTACGTACCCGACGAGCGCCGCCGCAAACTTCCGGTGGACAAGATGGCCCGTGAGCTGATCGAGGAGATGTTCGCTACGCAGGAGAGCAAGGCCCGCGAAACGGAAGTCCATACGAACACGATCCTGTTCCTTCTGGACCAGCTTAAAAGCGAACTGCTCTATGCCGAGTCTCCGGACGAATTCCGCCGGAGCTACAAACTTCGCTTCGATCTGGACCTGGACGGCCGCGGGCGGCCGAGGTCAGTTAGATTCCGGGGACCGGCGCTAAGTTTTCACGGTGCGTTCACCTATCTCGCCAAGCAGCGCGGCTTTCACAATCCCTTCTCTACCGCCCAGCAGATGGGCTCACGGGTGAAGGATTCCCGTGAAGTCCTGGAGCGGGCGGGCTGGAAGATTGAGACCAGGATGGTGTCGGGGGCCAAGCACTACCACTTCTCGCGGTCATTGGAAGGAGAAAATGAGTGAGCCGCTCCGTACGCCAGAAGCCCGCGTTCAGTGAAGAATACCTGCGCTTCACGGTCCTGACCTTCGAGAAGCACCTTGGCCGCACGGTCACGATGGAAGAAGCGAGAGAGATTGCCGAAAACACGCTGGCGTGGCTTGAGTGGATAGAAGAAACGTCCGTGACGTCCGGAGAGAGTTCGGCTATCGTGGAAGGTTAGCCTTTAGCTGAACCGGAGGTCGTAGCTGTACATGCGGATTCCACAAAGCCGCTCGGTGAACGAGCCGTCGCCCGAAACGCCCTATGCCGTCGTCTATGCCCGCGTTTCTTCCAAGGACCAGGAAGAAGGGTTCTCGATCGACGCCCAGCTCGATCTCCTGCGTGGATACGCAAAGAGAAACAGCCTCAAGGTACTGTCGGAGTTTATCGACGTGGAGTCGGCCGGTAACGCCGGCCGCACGAACTTCGGCCACATGCTCGGCTTTATCCGGTCGGCAAAGCACCCGGTCATCATCTTGGTCGAGAAGACCGACCGGGCTTACCGCAATCTCAAGGACTACACGACCCTCGACGATCTGATCCGCGAGAAGGACGCCAGAATTCATCTCGTCAAGGAAAACGAAATCATCGGGCGAAACGCCACGTCACACACGAAGTTCATTCACGGCATCAAGGTGCTGATGGCCAAGAACTACGTCGATAACCTCTCCGAGGAAGTCCGCAAGGGTATTAGCCAGAAGCTCGAAATCGGGCAGTATCCGTCAAATCCGCCGGTGGGCTACCTCTGGAACCGGGAAAAGCGCTCGATCGTCCATGACCCGGTGAAAGCGCCGCTGGTCAAGTTGATGTTCGAGCGGTACGCGACGGGCCTTTATTCCATCACGACGCTCTCCGATCTCATGACGAAAGACGGTCTCACGAGCCGGGAAGGGAAGATGGTCTCCCGAAAATGCGTGGAAGTGGCCCTCAAGAACCCGATCTACTACGGCGACTTCGCGTGGAAGGGCCGCTTATATAAAGGCCGGTTCGAGCCCATCGTCACCAAGGATCTCTGGGACCGGGCGAACAAACAGCTTCGCAGGAACAATCACCCGGAGCAGCAGCGAAAGCACTATTTTGCCTTCTCCGGACTCCTCACCTGCGCCCGGTGCGGCTCAATGATTACCGGCGAGATCAAGAAAGGCCGGTATGTCTACTACCGGTGCGCCAACCAGCTTAAATGCCGGCTGGAATACATCCGCGAAGAGGAACTTTCCCGGCAGCTTTTCGAGAAGATCGGGGCAGTCGAGATCGGAGAAGAGTTCGCCCAGTGGCTTAAAGCAACCGCAGACCATCTGGCGGGTTCGGAGAAGGCAGTGGACCGCCAGCGTCAGGACGAGACCAGGAAGCGTGTATCGGACCTTAAAGCGAAACTGGACCGGCTTTATACCGATCATGTCGAGCGCCGGATCGACGACGAGTTTTTCCAGAAGAAATGGAACGCCTGGCGGGCGGAGCTGACCGGGGCCGAACAGGCCGCCGCGCAAGGGCCTGCCGCGTCAGCGAGCGGCTTCAAGGCCTTCGGGAGTGCCTTAGAACTCTCTAAGCGAGCGAAATCACTATACGAAACGGCGGAACCCCGGAGGCGGGCAAAGCTCGCCCGCATCGTCTTATCGAACTCGACGCTCGACGGCGTAACTCTGCGTGGGGATTATAGAAAACCGTTCTCGATGTGGGCTGAAAACGGCGGTCGTCTCTTTTGGCGGGCCGTCCGAGACAAAGTACAAACGCGGCTCAGGCAGTATGCGACGGCAGTTTAATCAGCAAAATCTCGCGTGATTACCATTCATTAGACGGAGGATGATGAGGTGAGGGATCTTTATTTTTTACCACGTCGCATCCGAGAAACTAGTACGGCATCTCTCGACGTAAGATTCATAATTGCCTTGACATAATCCAGCAGGCCGTCGACAGACTGAACGTCGACCTGTGTTTTCCCAAAATGCCTGTCAGCCATTTCAATAAGCCAGCTTATGAAAAGCTTTGTCTTCATACCCGCAGGGTCCCCCAGTGTCTGGGCGATCAGGATTTTGGCACCATTATAGACAAGGCCTTTGATACCATAAGTGGACCAAAGTTCTTTTCGTCCCTCATAAGCCACAACTTCGGCATTGAACCTGTTCACAACATCTTCCAGCTCCTCCAGCGCCCCCGTTCCAGCAGACACTTGCCTTACAAAGGAGCGGAAACGATTGATGTCGCCGCTGTTGAATGACTTGGCAAACTCCAGCACAGGGACTTTGCTGTCAGCAATAGTAAGAATTTCTTCTGCTACGAAATTGGCTCGGTGATCCAGCAAAGGTATGGGATCCGACACAATCCCACTGTATGAGTTAGCGATTAACTCCATAATCGGACCTTGATCGTATCCATCTGGTGCGACCGGCGGGACATTCAGAGTCGCACTGATCGCGCCAGCCCACTCGACGGGGGCCCCACAGGTCCAGAATTCGAGACGAATATCTTCCCTTTTCATTATTTGATATATACCGGCGAGGATATTTCCCAGGCCGGACGGAAGCATCCCCATCGCACCCCGAAGGTGAATCATGTACTGTGCGTTTCTCCATGACTCTATGAGACTGGTGCCAAATGCGTTCCAGAAGTTCTTCAACTCTATAACCTGTGTACTAGCGGAAAATGCGTCGAGAAGCCGGATCAGTGCTCTTTTATTTTCAATATCTAGTGCAGGATAAAGCAACGGAATTCGCCTTCTAACGTCGCACATACTTGCAACGGCCAAACGGCGCGAGAACAGGATACTGTCAGGGGCGACTCCCGCCGCCCGTTCCAAAAACGATGGAAAATAGCGTTCCAATGAATGAGGAATGACAAGCCGGACTTTTCCCATCGACATCAATCCGATGAGTTCGTCTTCGTCGATCCCTAAGCTTTCCGACTTTGTAAAAGGGTAGGCGAGCGGTGGCGCTATGCAGACAACATCATAAAGAGAAAGGTAGTTCCGGATGTTGGATACAGGAAATGCGCTCGCATCTACGAGACCTTTTGACGAGTTGTCCTTCCAAAGCGCTGGCAATGCGTCATCCGCCGAGAAATTCGGGTCGCACCAGATACGATGGCGATAATCCAGCCAGAAGTCCTGGTCCCTTTCGTACGCAACCTTGAGACCGCGCGGTAATCGTTTAGGTAGGGCCCGAACGGGGATCAGCTTTAGGTCGCTCTGGCGGGTGCGATCAGCGTCTTTTCTTTCCGACTCCATCTGCCGCTGAAGATGTGCTGCGATCTGTTCAGCAGGTTCGTGGACGATCTCGAAGAGCCCGCCCTTCATTTCCATAAATTGATGAAGATATGCACTTTCTTCGCCCGAAAGCGGCCGACTGACATGAATGATGACAGTACCTCTTTGCGGAGAATCGGTAACAAAGAAATCGGGGAAAGTGCTGGGAACGTGAAGATTTAGATCATAGGAGAATATTCCCAAGGGAGTGGGTTCTCCGGCTAGTTGTGCAATCTCAACGGGTGTCCGCTCTCGTAACCGGATAGAACCCAGAGGCACATTGGGGGTAAGATTAATTGGGCAGCTTGCGACCCTGCATGAGTAATCGAACCACTGCCCAAGTGGCTTCCCGTCACGACATACAGAGGCGGCTGTATATCCGGGGCAGTGGATCAGATACCGATTCCCATACTTCCACAACCCCCCAGTCTCTATATGAGGTTGCTGTATACGGAACGAATCGAAGGAGTAGTGGGCCCATCCCTCGATAAATGCATCAGGACTTTGGGGTAATAAGGTATCCATAACTGAGTTCCTCCCCAAAATGTGGCGGTTCTTAAGTACAGAACTAGCGTGATATTAGAGCAGTATCGACTTTCGCAGGGGTGTCTCAATTTTCCGGGGCTGGATCGTTATCCTCCGAGTTGTAAAATAGAACGTCGCCCCTTGGTTTACGGCGCCTTCGGCCCAGATCCGGCCTCCGTGGCGGTGAACAAGCCGCTGGACGATCGCTAATCCTATTCCGGTACCTGGGAAGTCGGTATCGTTATGCAGACGCTGGAATGCACCGAACAGTTTGCCCGCATAGGTCATGTCGAAAGCGGCCCCGTTGTCCCTGACAAAATATGCCGCTTGTTCGTCCTTTCAAATTTGTCCAGTTTCATCCTAGCTGCCGGGTAGTAGGGGTGGCCACCGGAAAATGCAGCGATTCCCCCGCTGAAGGTTATTACTTAGGCCAAACGCCCGAATTATGCCCGGCTTGAGCAGGGTGCCAATGAAAATTGGCGCGGATAGCGCGCCGTGGACGAGTCCACTGGCGCCGTTGGATCCCGGTGCGAAGATCGGAGCGCGGTTGAGGAATGCTTCGATCTTAACCGTTAGCGCCATTCTCGCTTAGGGTTCTATGAATTATCGATCCTTAGGGATTTTTACTCGGGTGTGGGGCGAACACCTATGGGATGAATCTTCCTCGCCGCATTAGTGGCCCACCCCGGTTTACTTCATCACCTTCACGCGCTGATAGAGCTTTCGGAGGTTGTCGTCAGACATATCGATGATCGGCTCATACATGAACGAGTTCACATGGATATTTTCCGGTGTCATCAGTGCAACTTTATCCAGGGTCGTGACATTTTCTGTCTCGTTTGGGAATTTCTCCTTGAACTTGCTGATAAGACTAGCTGCCTGGTTGGATTTAATGGTGGAGAAAAATTGGGGATCGGAGATCCTTTCCACCATAAATTTCTCGGAACGTAACCGTATCGCAATGGCAAGGACGATCTTGTTCTCGAGTACAATATCCGGTTTCGCCGCACAGTCTTCGGCCTGCTCAAAGATCAGCTCGCATACCAACCTGCCCTCGTTCTTCGACTTGCCCGTCTCGCGGCAGAGGTCGTTGTAAATCAAGTCGAGATCACTAACCAGTAGCTTCGAGGTGTCGCTCTTCCAATGCAGCATTGCTGTTAGCTTCTCGTAAGCGGCATCGTTCTCCCCAATCGTCATTTCGATGAGGTTCCGGAGAAAGGGAATTGATGCGATCTTCTTTTTGTCGTCCTTAAAGAAATTTGGCTTCCAATCGCGCGCAAAGACATTCCGAATTCCAGATGCCTGGACCAGATTGATCCCAGCCTCGTTACGGGATGCCATTAGGCAATAGTTATATTTCACAAATCGACTTTCCAACGTCCGGAAGAAGTCGAAATTGTGCGTCATTATCAACATTTTAAAGGGACCGTCCTCACTTATGTCTTTCAAATACTGAATGATGGCGTATTTGTTCTGGTAGTCGAACGAGTCGGCAATATCATCGACAATGATAAGCGTCTCCTGATTGTTTTTACGGCGTGTTTCTATCTCAAAAATCACGTTCAGAATGTAGAGTGCCTTGCGTTCACCGGTGCTGAGCGATTGCAATAAATCACTTTTCTGCAATTCAACTCTGTCCTCGCCGTCTATGTAAGTGAAGCCAAGTTCAATGATCGCCGTTTGGCCTAGAGTAACCTCTGCCTCATTTTTAGCTTCAAGTTTGAACGGCACGACGAAGCGGTCATTGAAAATATCGATAACGTGCTTCCATTGGCTCTGCTGACTTGTTGCGGCCTGCTCTAATTCCTTTCGCCTGGCAGCAGCGGCGTCGTATTTAGCCATCCAGTCAGCATATAGCGCTTCATTGGCCTTAAGATACGAATTAAGCACGTCCTGTCGCAGACGCTCTGGATTTGCGAGACGTGCAAGTAGCTCCTCTTGGTCCTTGATATAGTCGCAGAACGCGCGAAGTTCGGCGTTTTTTTGCAATTGCCTTGCGACTTCATCGAAGCGTTTCAGCAGTTTTGGGTCCGCCAGTATAGCTTTCTTCTCGTCCGCTATGACCTTTTCAAGTTCATCTTGATTGGTAATCATGCGATTGCCAGAAGCGGCGTTCAGGCTGACGGTGTGCTTCGCATCGAAGAACCCGTTGTCAGTGAGGCTTTTAGCGATCTGCCCGGCGTTATAGTAGTCGAAAGCCCCACGCTTGAAGTAAGTGGAAGCAGCCAGAAGTGAATTGTACTGCTTCATGTATTCGTGGACCGCGCTTTTTAGGTCTTTACTGTTAAGAGCTGCCATCACTTTGTCATTAAACACGGTATCGTACGGCACTGCCGCGAAGAGATTCTCCTGCTGTTCTTCGACCTCTCGCCTCACGCGAAAGAGTGCTTTATCGAACTCATTGGGGCTTTGCATGATTGCATAGGAATACTCCTGGTCGAGGTTCCTCTTGGTCTCTGATTGAATTTGTATAGCCGCCAACAGCGCTGTCTTGGCATCCGCCGTGGCGCGAAGTAAATCGTCGTATTCCCGCTTCATCTTGGGGTTTAGAAGCAGTGTGGATGTTTTCTCGGATATGCCAAGCTCCGAGTCGTATGGCACCACGACGAGAACGCGCTCGCCCTCAATCTCTTTCCCCATTTCATCAATGATGTGCCGCTCGGTCTTTGAAGATGCGATCCGCAGATAGCCCCATGGCCGCCGCATCCTGAAAGGTCTGGGCGAGAGATGACTTCATTACCCCGTTCGGGGCGTACAATGCGTAAGCTCTGGTTTTGCTGAAATCAAAATCTCGCTGAAGGGATTTGATTCCGTAACAGTTTTTTAGGTATATTTTGACGGTGTCCATGGCGTAAACCCCACGATATTAAGCGGAGCATCTTGTAGTTTTCGATTATTTTCAGTCAAGGCGGAATGTTCTCGCATGGAAGTGATGACGGTGGCCAGGGGCGCGGTTTTCTAACCGGAATTAGCATTTGCCTCGTACCGATCAATGATTTGATCTCGCCGGTTATTTGAAACCACTGCTTCCCACTTTCTTCGGCCAAATTTTAGGCTTTGACTCCCACGGCCGCTCGGCGACGAGATAAACGACACCATCACCCGGCTGGCCTAAACCGGGTCGGCCGGTTCAATGGGAACGGTTGATGGCGGTTTCCAGTTCAGTAAGTGCCGCAAGGATATCGTCGAACGACGGTAGTTGATCCCCATAGAACATCCCGGCCGTCACCATCTGCCGGTAGTCTGCCCTCAGGCTGGCGCTAACGGCTTCTTCCGGAATCAGCCGGAGTTTGCCCGTGAGGCAATCTTCATAATGGGCGTAGGAAGCGTCGAAAAACACTTTCTTGCGCTTCACGACATCGGTAAGCAGGCCGCGGTTCAGCAGGGCTTTTCGTCCGATTTCATGTTTCGCCAGCATCGCCAGGTCATACCAGTGACGCGAAAGTCTCTCGGCCCCCTCGCGGTACAGGTTCCGGTTGCACTCCACATGAATTAGCGTCGCCTTTTCCCAGAAAGTCCGTTCCGGCGCAAGCACCATGACCTGAGCGGTGGGAAAGGCGACGTCGGGGAAAAGTTCGGCCATGTCCGAGACGATCCGGTGCTCTTCGTTGGGTTCGGTGATGTTGCGCCCACCGAATTCGATAAGGACGCTGCTCTTCAGATAGCTGCCCTGAGCTTCCAGGGCGGACGGATAATAAACCCGCAGTTCCTCCCCGGTCTGGTTGACCTCGACGGACGCTCCCGATCGGACCAGCGGGCTGGATAACGCCGACTGAAGGCCGGGTAGTATCAGGTTCGTGACATGCTCCTGAACCGCCGCCTTCAATTTGTCGCTGAACTTCTTGAGCCGGGATTTTGAAACGCCTTCCGCGAAGGGATCGGCTCCCACCTCCAGTCCCCGGTAATCGAGCGTGACGTCAACGTCCTCGGAGAACCGGTTGATCGCCCTGAATACCTTCGAAAGCGACGTGCCGCCCTTGAACGCCATCGGCCTGCGGCCGGGCATCGTGAATAGCTGCTTCAGTGTCCAGCACACCCAGACGTCCTTCTCCAGGATTGGCGCCGACCGTCCGATCCTGCCTGCCGCATCCGCCAGAATCGCGGCGCGGTTTTCCCGCGAGAGGTTCAGGAAGTCGTCAGCCAATCACAGGGCTCCGTTCATACCGGTAAAAGGCATCGGACATCCACGCGGGCATCCGGCTGCGGGCATGGCGGAGCGCTTCGAACTCCTTGGGGGGCAGTTTATGGCGGATTACGGCTATGACCTCCGGCGTAACGCTCTCCTTGCCCAGATACCAGAGCGCGGCGAGCGCCTCTCCCGCCGGACGCCCCGCCAGGGCGAGCTTGCGGGCGGCCGTGTGCCGGAGTTCGATGGTCAGGTTCCCCGCTTTCAGATGGCGCGAAGGGCCGCTGGTCCAAAAGACGGGCTTCACCGGAACCTGAGTCGTGAAACCGAGGCGGCTTGCCGCCTGTGCGCCGTGCGGCTGGACTACCGCGCCGGTTGAACGGGCGAGTGTTTCTGCGATCTGTTCCGGTGCCGGCGGGACTGTCCCGGTATACCGGTTCGGGCGCGGCCGGACGAATACGCCGCGGGCTACACGGGCAACGGTACCGGCCCGGACCAGACGCGAAAGGGCCTGATCGACAGCGGCGCGGGGGCCGAGTTCCAGCAGGGATGCGGACGTGAACGGTTCTCCGGGGGAAAACCGTTCAATCTGCTTCTGTATCGCCTGGGCGGTACTCATGCTCGCCTCCAGATGTCAGAAAATATAGTTGTTTTTCTGACATAATCAAGCCCGGATATACGGGTTCAATGCCACCGGGCGGCCGCCGCGAGGAAGTGGATTAGCCCTGTCCGAAAAGGCTTAGCAGAGAAAAATCTCTTTCGGGCACCTGGTCTCAAGACCGTATCCTGGCCTCAAGAATGTGACTCGACCGTCCTCATACCAAACGAGTTCGACCGGAGGTGTAACGAAATCTTCCCATATGATTTGATCACCTTCGGTCCGAGCCGGTCCGTGGTATACTATTCTTACATGATCTCCGAGATGATTGAGCACGTCAGTGCCTTTCACTTTGTTGGACATAAAACTCCTCTAGCTAGCCCTCCGTTTCTTGACGCCTTGGCGTATGGGTTGGGGCAATCCGGATGGGCGAAAACGTCCCCACGTACATTATACCCCCGCAAACTCCGGATTTCGGAAGACCTAAAGAAATATGTTGGACTGACTTTTGATCGCTAAGGGATCTCAGACCGATCAAAACACCGCTACCGACCGGATGGACAGAGTTCGGAAGGAAACCATGAACAACAAAGAGGGCATCAAGGAATCGCGGATCGAGCTGGAAAGCTTCATCAAGGGGCAGAACCATTCCGACGCTATCAACGCTGCCCTGCGGAATACGTTCTCGATTCTGAGCAAGGTGCTCCCGGACGCGATGGCGGTCCCCGATGTCGCCGTCGCACTTACCCGCTCGGTGATCCTAGGACCACTCGACAACCGGGCTGGGCTACTCAAGGCCGGTGCGGAGCTGGCTCAGACCAAGGGCCGGCTCATTTTGGCCATTATCAGTATCTTGAACGGCAAAGGCTCTCTCGTCTCCTATATGGAAGACATCGAGCGGGAAGTAATCCGGACGGCACTGAACAGCGCCAGGAACAAGGGATATGCGACGAAGCTGTTAGGGATCCCCCAGAGCACGCTTTCAACGAAGCTCAGAAGGTTTGGGTTGAAGGAATAGAGAAGCGCTAGCTAGTTCCTCTACTTGTTCGCACCAAGTTCGTCCAAGTATCGGTAGAGTTCCGGGAGCCGGTCGGGATCCAGTTCGAACTGATGAGCCGTTTTGGGCAATTTCTCGGCAGTCGTTCCCTTGCCCCAGTCCCAGATGACCTTTTGTGAGCCCCTTTTCTTGGTGCCGAGTTCTTTCCGCATGAAGGCCCAGGTCTTTCTTCCGATGTCGTTGTTTTTAAGTTTACAACCTTTGTGGCGCTTTCGGATGTACAGGATCAGGTCATCATTGCCGATGATAATTTTGTCGCTCACGAAGCTTCTCCTTATTTCCAGTAGATCGCAATGAAAGCGTCCGCCCCGCTTGGTATAAATGTTGTTTGTTCAGGAGCAGATCCAAAGGTAAGTGCCGAAGTCTGAAAGGAGCCTGCTAGAATATCTCTATACGCATCAAGACGCGCATAATCACTCACACCGGCCGGTCCCTCACGATTGTGAACGTAGCCGGATATCGTATTGCCTGTGTCCACTGAAAAGTTCGCTTGATACGTATGCCCGTCCGAACTGCAAGAAAGGGTTACGGGAGCGGCTTCGCCGGAGCCGAAGATGGTCTCATCGTAAGCGCAGTCTCCGAAGCCGGTAACGGCTGTTTCCCCGTCATTAATTATCAAGCGCCACATCAACTCCCAGAGACCGCCAGTGCTTCGTTTCACCCAGACGAGGTTGCCTGTCGCCGAAAATCGGCCAATCCATGCATGCTGTTCGTTGTTAACGCCCGTATACACAATGGGGCTGGGGGAGCCCGGTCCAACGGTCACTGAAAGATAACTCGTTGAGAAGCCAAACAAGCCGCCAGCTATGATTTCTCCAGACGACATTCTGACCAGATCGTAGATGACCGAATTGGCTCCAGATGTCGCCAGCCTGGCCCAGGCTAGGGTTCCGTCGTCGTTATACCTGGCAAGAAACGCATTGAAGCCGAACCCCGGTGCCGGGGTAGCCGTGAGAGTCGTTGCATTCGTTTCTCCCGGTCCAAATGTCGCCGACTCTGAAATGCCGCCTGCCACGACAAAAGAACCGTCCGGATTGGAAACAACCGAACTGATGTAGACGCTGCCAGTACTTCCAGCAGTTACTCGTTTAGCCCACTGAAACGTCCCGCCGCTGTCATACTTTGCGATGTATCCGCTACTGGTTCCGGTGGCGGTCAAACTAGTTTGACTAGGCGTACCTTGTGCGAACGAAATTCCTCCGGAGAATGAGCCGACAGTAATCCCTGAATCGTCGCTGAGAGATGTGGAGTCGTACGTGCCCGTACCGGCGCATCCGCCCCCTGTTCCTGATTTCGCCCAGATTACTTCTCCGGTCGTTTCCACGGCAGCAATAAACGGGTTGCAACCTGTATTGGTGACAGAAAAGGCATCAATCTCGCCCGGGTTGAATTCTGCATCGCCATTAGTGGTGCCGCTGAGGATAACTCTACCGTCCGAACGCTCCGCTAAAACGGAGGCGATAGCCCCTTTGATGCGCTTCGCCCATGCCAGGTTCATATTTGCATCGTACCGCGCGATTACGCCATTGGTCGTGGCTCCGGCGACCGGCAACGTAGTGTACGAAGGAGAGCTGCCCCAGAGGGAATCCGCATTGTTGTAATAGCCCGCCACATAAACGGTACCCTCGTCGCGAGTAAGGACGTCCCGGATATAGTCGTTCCCGGTGCCACCCTCTTGAATGGCATTATCCAAGGTTCCAATTGACGGATATACCGTTAGCTCCGCTTCTGCCGTATCACTGTCACCTGTTCGAGTGCAGTCGAGAGAATATATAGTATCAGCGTCCGGACTGACTTCGACGGAATCACCTTCGGGATCAACGGCACCAATCCCATGATCGATGCCGCAACTCGTGGCGTTCTCGACGACCCAGGAAAGCATCGTGCTTTCACCAACCCGGATAATCCCGGGATCAGGTTCGAATGAAATTATATTGACATTGATGACGTTATCGGGAGGGGGCGTATTTGCAGAATTGCCGTTCCCAGGACTCGAACCGCAGGCCGAGGCCATCAAGGATACAAAGACCGTGAAAAAGTATCGTTGATTTCCGCTTGGCACTCTTACGTCCTGAGGTTTTCGGTAATTTAGGGGTTCTTACGGATTTCTTCAAGTGACCGGCAATCTGGATTCGCTCCGACTTATCCTCTTGAAACCGAGATAGTGATACGTCTTGATGGAAAATACTTTTAGTTGGCTGCATCCGCCAACCATTCCGGCCCGATCTCTCCCAGATTGCCGGCAAAACGGTAACAGAGTCTAAATCCATCTGCGGGATCGCCAGGGGACCCGGGACGTCCGTCGTTTTCGGTGGTTTGGGCATGGGTAGCAGCAGCTTATTCAGCCCATGGTCAACCAGTCGATCGCCTCATCCATCATGTCCACATCCTGGAGGTGAACAGCGTGAGAGTTTTCGCCTCGCCAAGAACATGCAGGAACGCCGCCGGGCCCGAACCAGAACTCTATCACGCGAAAAGGAAACGGGGCTTTGATTCAGCATAGAAACACCTATTATCTGAGCAAAGATACTCCCATGCTTTCAACGCGGCAGGCCATTGCAGGCATCCCTGTCGGTGAGATTTCAAATATTCGCTCATCTTGACCACTTTGTGGGCCGCCACAGAGTAGTTTCTTGCATTGAAACGAGTAGCTCATTTTCACTGATTTTTTGCCCTCCGAATCTCCTAAAACAGACACGTCACTAATATTCGTGATTTTGTACATGTCCTTGAACATCGATTCCCTCTCATAATAATACTTGATACAGGCTTTCATGTGGTCTGCTGAAAGCTCCGTAGCAGGTGCGATGGCAACCGGTACCCCTATTCTTTCGACAGGAGCGGGATTGGAAGTAGCCGCTACCGCCTGAGTTTTAGAGATTTTATAAAGATCGTACGAGCCAAATATAGTGTATGATATTGAGTTAGTCGTGTCGAATATGTCCGCTTCTATACCCGAAAATCCCAGCGGCGGGCCCTTTAATTCCAACTGCCAATTAGTGGGAGTCGAAATCTTTAAGGCCTTAAGCCTAGCAAGGATAGAACCAGAAGGGCGCTCTTTAAGTTCCTTGGCCGTATCTACAGAAGCCGGGAAAAGCAACTGGCTCATCTGGTAGTCATCCAAAGCTCCAAGGGAACATTCATAACGGAATGGATAAATACCTTTGTCCATATCATAACGGCCCAAATGCACTCTCATATACGTATCAGACAATATCGGGAGAATTTCAGCTTCTGCGCCTGCGATCAGGTTTGCCCGTTTTCCTGGGATCTCCGACACTGCTCGCCGATATTCGGCCTGCTTTGCCTCGTAGTCAGCCGCCGCTTCAAATTCACCCCGGGGCCCTACTGGTGCCGGGGAAAGCCGGGCAATGTTCTCTTTTAGCTTGGATAGGATATTCACAACAGAATAATACTTATTCGAATAGGCGAAGATTTTATCATCACTGATCTCTACTTTATATCTAATATTAGTTTGTACGTTTTCCAGTTTTGGTGGCTGAGTTTTCTCCCCGGATGAAACCATCCAGCTTTGGGACTGGCTGTTATCAAAAGAACTTGCGGTGATGTATTTTCCATCTCCAGAGAATTCAGTTCGCGACCACTGGGGAGAGGATCTGTCTTTCTGCCTGTCAAATAGCTTTCTAACAATAGTCCCTGTCTTAGAATTAACTATGGATATTGTTTGAGTTTCTCTGGATGTCCGAATTACGGACAACATGCTCCCATCATTGGATATAGCGACAGATAAATCGGGGGCACTTTTTTGATCAATTCTAGGAGTCAACGTTAAAGAGTACACCTTTTTCATTGTGTCTACATTATATATATCAATTTTTTCCGTTACATATTCATTTCCACTACTCTTGTCCAGCCTATCATCACGATTAATGACTCCCATGTATTTCGGGTATCCGTCATTGGTAACGATCCTTGTGCTCCCGTAATCGAGCAATGACTGCGGAGGTAGATTATATTCGCGTATAAGTTGAGACGTAATCAAATCCCAAATATATAAGCCAGGACCAGTCATTCCCAATCCCTGACGTTGATTCTGCGTTATGTTGACAATGCGGGTACTATCTTTAGAAATGCGGATGTCTCCGATGGATTTGGGAGTTAAAAAATACAGGAACCTCCCAGACTCACGTTCCCAGACATCCATTCGGTTTGAGCCTTTTCGGAATCCAACGATGTATTTATTGTCGGGAGAAATTATCGCTGACCCATATCCAACGTATCCTGTTTCTACAGGAGAATATCTCGCGCAAAATAAATCAACATCTGGTTTGCATTTAGATTGGCATTCTTCATAATCTTGACTTGCAGCTTCTAGGCACATGGACAGGTCTTCGGTGTTATCGGGAATACCGCTGCACGACTTTTCGTCTTTATCAGATTGTAATTTGCAATTTTTCTGACATTCAGATGATTCAGCCCATATGATTACGGGACTGATAAATATAGCTATGAGTGTCACCAAAGTGCGCATATTCATTGCCTCCACTGCTGTTCGTTGCTGGCGACCCTTTTGACGAGCGCTAGCAGCCTTCGATTCCTCTGGGCGGATAAATATTCGTCGAACCTGATGATGTTGATGGCTGTCATGGCCATGCTTGCACCGCCCGAAAGGACCACTAGCATGGCACCGGCTATTAGCCCGGCATTCGTACCTTGGGCGCAGGAGGCGATTCCGCAGAATGACAAAAAGAGAGGGATCAGTGCTGAATATGCCTTGGCATCTCCAAATTTTATGCGGTGCAGATTAGGGATTCCAATGAAACCCATACATAGCAGGACTAACGCCCCTGCGTCGCCTCGCTCTATCTCTTCCAATCTGAGCCGATTATAGGCCGCTTTCTGCGCTTCATTCATGCCGGCGAGAATACGTTCTAGTTCGATCACGATATCTTCATGCCGCATGAAATGCCTCAGTCTACTGCGCCGACTTCATTGCTTTTGCCATCAGTTCTGCTTGCCGGTGCATTTTACTTTCAGTGAAGGCATCGATTTGCTCTGATACCGATCGTTTGAGGGCTGCTGGATCACCGATCATTACAAACTCACGGGCTTCGCCTCCCGTAGTAATGGCAAGCGAGCCGTAGTTGAATATTCGACCCAAGAGCGATTGATTGAGCGAAACGTTGGTGATTTTGTCTAATGGGGTATCAAGAGTGGCGCGGCTTATTATACCCTGCTTACCGATGACCCGTTTATTCGTCACGGCGATCTCAGTACTGACCTTTCTGAGGATGGCTAGGATTGGGGGATAGATAAGCCAAAACAACAATATTCCCCAAGCCAATTCGAACCAGTGCAGACCGCTTTTCCGAATAACCAATTCGCCAGGATTCAAATTGCCTTCAATGTAGCCCACGTAAATGTCTCCTTATTTCGTGCTTTTGATAATGAGCTCCGTCCTCGAATGGACCCCGAGTTGTTGATACGCATTAGACGTATGCTTCTCGACAGTGCGGACCGAGATGCCAAGCAGGTCGGCAATTTCCTTGGCACTTAGACTCGTTTCGGACAGCAACCGGATGATTTCACGTTCGCGCGGACGGAGATTAGCCCCTGATATCGAAACTTTACCGCCTTTCCGCATCCCCGCCCCATCTGATTTCCCCATGAAACGCCCCGTCGGCACGACCTCGCCGCACATCGCTCCATAATCACAGGAGCTTTTCGTTTCGATAATCGAAGAATACGTATGGACAGCACGGAGTCTCAATACGCAAAAATACGTAATTTAAACTTATGTGCCGAAATGGTCTGGGGTTTAGCGAGGCGCGTTTTTGTGTAGAGTTCGGAGTTCGTGGCGGCTGCGGACCTTGCAGGTGCGGTAGACCGCTTCGACATGCTTTCGGACCGTAGACGGGGCAATCCCGAGGCGTGCCGCGATATCACGGACCGAAAGTGAGGTTTCAACCAGCCACTTCGAGATCTCCCGCTCCCGGTCAGACAGTTGACGGATTACGTCCGATACCTCGCTTCCGAAATCGGGAAGTCGACCGGCCGGTTCAATCCAGATCAGATATCGGTCGCCTGGAAGGGAATGAACCTCCGCCGACAGGAGATGCCAACTGACAATGAGTGCCGTCCCGCCGGGTAGCGCATCCGCCAGAAAGCGGGACTCTCTGCTGCGTTTCCATCGGTCCATCCAGGTGTTCAGGACATAATCCATCAAATGCTGATTCGGTCTGTGATTATCCAGCTTGAGAAAGGCGCAGATCATTTCGATGAAGGAACGGTTCAGCTCACGGATGCGTCCTGATGTATCCAATATTGCAAATCCGGCACGGCTCTGGCTCATCAGGGACGAGAGCAACGGCTGCCCTCGGGTTACAGGTATTTGCTGGAGTCTGAGCGCATCAGCGATAAGCGGTGCCATTTGCACCAGCGAAGCTGTTTCCTCATCGGAGAATACCGCTTCTCCGCGGGCACGGAATATACTGAATCCCAAATGCTCCGTGTCTAGAGTGGCAGGCGAAATAGCGAGTTTCATATTGATGTGGTCGCCGAGACCAAAAATACCAGTCTTGTGGTATTCCCACCATTCAGCGACTTCCTTACCCCGGTGGTTGACCATTCCTTCAAACCAGGAAGCTTTGCCAATCACCTTACCAGTCGGCGCAGCAACGAGTTGCGCCGGAGTAATATCCATCGTGTATGCTCCCATCAGCCATTCCAGGACGTCTTGGGGAAATCCTGAAATATGTGCGACGGAGTTCCATGGATCATTTCCTGGAAGAAACTCCACTAAGGACGATACTGACGGAATTGCTATTTCGACAGCGGAGACTACGCGGTCGATTCCTTCACCGGCCGCGATACTACGAAGTGATTGACTGGCAAGCCGAATGCGTCGTGCCATTGCCTCCGAAATATTGGTCATCCCTGTTCGCCGCCAGAAGTCAGCTTCTCAACCAGTTCCGAACGACTACATACGGCGGCCTTCTGATAAATTCGCTCGATGTGTTTTTCGGCCGTACGTGGTGAAATGCAAATTCGATCAGCAATCTCCTTAGCTGACAGGCCTGTTTCCATCAGCAATTCGACGATCTCACGTTCTCTTGGAGAAAACTGGACGACAAGCGGATTCTGGCGCCAGCTAACAGGAGCCGGGCAGTGAACTTCGCGCATCAGGATCAGAAAACGGTCTTCCGGAAATATTCCGGATGCAGAGGCAAACTGGTGAAGCGAGATTTCAAGAAGCCGGCCGGCTTCCCGGTGCTTCATCCACTGTCGGTGGACTCCTGTCGTCCTGAACGTCGATAGTGTTTCCAAGACAAACCGATGAAGCGTTTGCATGTTGGTCTGGAGCGATCCCGGTCCGATATATTCCAGGAGGCTCGGAACCAGTCGCCCGTTCACTTCGCGTATATTGCCACCGGCATCAGTCAGTATATACGCAGTCCTGGCATCCTTCAGTATTTGCTCTAGCAGCGGTTCCTGCCGGTAAAAGGGGAGCTTCAACTTGTTGATCGCGGATTTCAGCCCCGGCTGAAGGATCTGAAGAATCTGGTGTTCCTCATCACTGTATGGCCCTTCTGCCCCGGATCGGAACAGAGACATGCCGATGACTTCGCGGCCCCCGAGTGATGGGGAGTCCGAAATCTTAAGCGTCTCAAGGTCGTGGATATCGAATATCCTCCGGGCCTCCGTATCCACCTGCCTCACGAAATCCTGTCCGGTCGACACGGCCATCCTTTGGTGGAAGGATTGTAGCTCGATGTGATCCCCTTCAGGTATCACAGTCAGGGCGGCGGGTATTGGGTCGCTTGGATAGACCGACATGAACCATTCGGCATACCCCTCGGGCACGTTGACGAAATAGCCGGCTGCGTTGGCCGGATCGTCGCTTCGGATTACTTCGATAAACCCGCAGACATGCGGGACAAGAGGCTGAACTATGGAGAATAGCTTTTCCGGTATGTCACCGGGATTGATCAATGCCAGTTGGTTAATGGCCTTCTGGATACCCTTCGCCTTACGTTCAGAAAGCTGAACGTCTACGCGACGCCCCATCGAACGAAGTGAAGCAATATTGGACATGTCGGCAATATTTTGTGGTTATTGAACGGCCGGCGCAAGGGAAATCTGTACGTTCCGCCTACAATAGCCCCTCATCTAGGAAGCTGAAATAGCTCCCCCCCGGCGCGACGATCAGGTGATCGAGCAGCCCGATTCCGAGCAGCTTAGCTGCGGCCGCCACGTCCTCCGTATAGCGCCGGTCGGCGGATGACGGCGCCGGATCCCCCGACGGGTGGTTGTGCCCGACGATGCACCTCCGACCACTCCCACTTCTTATGCGGTACCATTGCTCCATTCCTCACAGAGGAATAGTCAATCGTTTGCAATGGAATGCAGCGACTTCCAGGCAGCATCAACATCCAAGTTCTTCGCCGCGTAATTGGCCGATAATAAATCAGTCCCAAGGTACCGGTCGTATTTTTCGACAAGCTTGTTCTGGACGGTCCGGGCTAGCGTGACCGCATCTACCGGAGTGCTTTGCAGCATCCGTTTCAAACGCCTCGAAAGGGCTTCCGGGTCTGTCTCCTGAACCAGGATCGAGATGCCGTCCTTCTCTACGTCGAATCCTTCCTGGACCAGAATGGTAGCGAGCGTGTTCATTGTTCTGTCCCCAGCCCATGGGAAAACGATCGTATCGTTACCGGCCGCTACCAGCTTCGTATTCGCCAGGCCAAGACGCGCGAAGTTGGCACGGCCTTCTGCAAGCAGTCGCTGAGCGCCGTCATCCAGATACACGGGGATTTCCGTGGACAAGTATACAGCGAGCATTTCCTCGCGGACCCTGTCGTGGACAATCCCGGCTTCTCCGCCGAAGCGCGGGACCACCCCTCCTTGGGCCGGAGTGACAAAAATCGTCCTGTCCTGATCGTCAATCGAAATGACCCGCCAGCGGCGGCCGGCAAAGATAATCAGCATCTTCTCCGTCAGGGCCGTTGAAACTGGGAGCGTTCCGAGCATCCGACCGTCCGCCACAATCCGGTATTCCTGGGATGAGGTAAAAGCTGAATAGAAATCGTAGTGGTTTGCCAGGCGCTCGCCGGTCTCGCCGGGAATTATTGTTCCGTCAGCCATCTGCCCGATCAGATCGAAGGCGCCGAGTCCCCGAAGAAACAGGCCGAACTGTTCCGAGGATATCGTAGAAAAAGGTCCCGACTGGCAAAGAGCCCGGTAGAGATCGGCGGCGCTTGCTCCGCCAAGCTGGGCGATCACCGATAGCGTCTGCTGTACAAGGGTCGAAAGGTGAAGCTGCCCTTCTGCCGGCGGTTCATACCATTTGGCTAGTAGTAGCCGTACCATGGCCATCGACTGAACCAGTTCGGCCCGTATCGCATCCTGCGGAGAGCTTCTCTGAGTCAGTTCATCTTCCAGGATGTAGATTCTGAGAACGGACGGCGACCCACGTCGGCCCGATCTCCCAAGTCTCTGGCGAAGACTCGCAACCGATGGCGGTACGCCGATCTGCGCGATGCTGTTCACGCTGCCAATGTCGATTCCCATCTCCAGCGTGCTTGTACAAACGGCAGTTGTCGGAACCTGTCCGTCTTTCAGGCGGGCTTCGGTCTCTTCCCGCAAATCCTTCGAAAGGCTTCCATGATGCGGATAAAACTCGTTCGGAACTCCCAGACTTTCGCATTGCTTGCGTAGGCCGTCGGCGTAGAATTCAACCCGCTGACGGCTGTTGGCGAAAATGAGGTTGTTCTGGCCCCTCAGATTCTCGAATAGATGCTCCGCAATCGCCTCTTCCCCGTCAGGACCAATAGCCTTGGCCGGCGGGCCCTCATCTTCAGGCGGCATTTCCGCAAGTTTCTGGTAGCCACGGATCTGAAGCCGGAGTTCCTGTCCGCTATCGTTCGATACGATCAATTCAACTTTTCCGGAATCACCCGGGCGGAGATAGCTTCGAGCGAGTTCCATATCACCCAGAGTTGCGCTGAGGCCGATGCGACGAACTTGCTGTCGCAAGACCAGTTCCAGACGGTGCATTTGCGACTGTAGCTGCTTGCCGCGTTCGGTTCCGATAAAGGAGTGCAGTTCATCAACAATGATGAAATCGAGCCCGCCAAACATTGCCTTGAGACGGGTCCCGTTCAGGACGAACTGGGCTTCCAGGGATTCGGGTGTGATCAGGACAATACCGGACGGATTCTGGATGACCTTCCGCTTGGCGGCAGAGGATACGTCGCCGTGCCACCGATGAACCGGCAATTCCAGCTTCTCACACAGATCGTCCAGACGCCGGAACTGGTCGTTGATCAGGGCCTTGAGGGGGCTGATGTATAACGCCCGGACGGCTGACCTGGGATGTTCCACGATATGGGAACAGACAGGAAGGAATGCGGCCTCGGTCTTCCCGCTGGCGGTAGCCGCCGCGATAATCAGGTCGCTATCGCTACCGAGCACCAGCTCAACGGTACGCTCCTGAACGTCCCGAAGTTCCGTCCAGCCTTTTTCCCATATCCACCTGCGAATGGGTTCCGCGAGCCGGCTGAATGACCGGGATTCGTCCGCCATGTCAGAGCTTGAAGGATGCCAGGTCGCCCCCATCAGGGGCTTTTTCACCGGCAGAACCGTCTTCGGATTCCAGAGGTTCGAGGTCCGGGTTCTTGTCCGTGGGTATTTCGACGGTTCCGACAAGCTGTTCCCATGAAACGCCGGGATTCTGTTCGAGGACCGCCAGCAGGTTAATGAACGCCGTTACGGTGCTTCGGGGCGTACGGAAGTACGCGTCGCCGATGCGAGTCGAGCAATGGCGCATGAACGCCTTTATCCCCTCATCCGGGATTGCCGGCTTGGCTGAGTCGCCTCCGGCGTAAACGAGGCGAAGTTTGGAGAGAAGCACGAACAGGTCTTCGGGCGTCAGGCTCGCGAGCCGAAGCACGGGATGTGTGAAATCGACCAGGCCGCCGGACGTAAACTGGTTGGCAGCCAGCCGTGACTGGAGTGCCTGATAGCTATAGAGGCCGCGACGGGTATCCATCAGGAATTCCGGTGTCCCGCCGAACAGGAACCCCAGGTTAGCCGAGGATCCCTGTAGGGTATCGTTCAGTATCCGCAGAATCTGTTCGTAGTTCGCGTTCCGGTTTTGCGTATGAGCGAGCTTGAACAGGTTCACCAATTCATCGAAGCAGACCAGAAACCCGTCGTATCCGGCCAGCTTGAAGAACCTGGAAAGCAGCTTTATCTGGTCGTAAACATTCGAGTCGTCCACGATGGTTCGGACACCGAGAGCATTCCGGGCGTCGGTTTTCGTCGAGAACTCTCCACGAAGCCACCTGACGGCCGATGTTTTGAGGACTTCGTCTCCTGTGTCATGTCCCCGCCAGTAAGCGGCAATCACTTCGGCGAAATCGTAACCGCCGACCAGTTCAGACAGCGCTGAAAGCCGCTCGTGAATAGCCGCATCCGGCTTAATTCCTTTTGCCTTCGAGTCCTGGATGGCGTTGGAAACAAACCGCTCCACCACGCTTGGGAGCGCGCCGCCCTCCGGCTTGGACCGCGTCGCCAGATTCCTGATAAGTTCGGCGTAAAGCGAACGTGCCTGACCGCCGGAGGCCTGAAGTCTCCGGTCCGGCGAAAGGTCCGCGTGAGCAGTTACAAGTTTTTTCTCCAGCCCCACGGAGCGAACCAAATTAAGGAAAAATGTCTTTCCGGCACCATATTCGCCGATCACGAACCGGATGGCGGAGCCCCCTTCAGCTACGCGTTCGATGTCCCGGACCAACGCCTTCACTTCGTCGGCCCGGCCTACCTGAATATGCTGGAGCCCGGAACGGGGCACCACCCCGGCCCGAAGCGACTGGACGATTGCATCACGATCTTTCGGCTTAATAGATACGTTCACGCCCTGATTTCCTTCCAGACCGCCTGATTCACAATAACCGGATCGTCACCGTCCAGCAGCGGCTCTCCGCAGACATCAAAAGCAACTTCATTTAGCATTTCAATCGCACCGTCCGTCATAAGGCCCAGCTCGGACGTGACTCGTTCGATCTCCGCTCGCGGAACGAATTCCTTGTTCTGGAACGCGGCAAAAAGTGCTGAATGGGCCGTATCGAGGTTGCGGATGTTGCTCTGGGCACTTGGGGGCTGCGGTAATGGGGCCGACTCATCTTCACTAAAGATGCTTCCCAGCAGACTCGTAACGGCAGCCGTTTCGGCCAGCTTCCGCTCGACCGCCTTGTGGTCAAGTTCAAAAGAAGTTCCAGAAACGTCAGGCATGCGGGGGATAGCCTTTCCGGTGCTGCCGGTAACTGCAGGAACCACCGTGATCGGTTCATCCACATTGCCCGGTGCGGTGGTAGCGAGTTCATGGGCGTGGCTATAGACCTTGGCCGGATCGAGGCCGAGAAGCGTATAGAGCTTGGTGAGGGTTTTTACCTCATCGGGTCCAATGTGACCGTCGGCACCCGCAACCGTAACCAGATATCGTCCGATTTCCGACCGCTGCGGGTCGGATAGCGATTCCATCCTCTTTTTGAGACCACCTAGGCCCGGCTGTTCTTCGAGTAGCCAGCGCAAGTG
The DNA here is from genome assembly GCA_964565925.1 of uncultured bacterium. GTDB lineage: Bacteria > JAGRBM01 > JAGRBM01 > JAGRBM01 > JAHCIT01 > CAZMGV01. The sequence goes on along the minus strand of CAZMGV010000026.1, from coordinate 5,515 downwards.
CGCATTCATTCGTGCGGTTTCTTCGGCGGATAGCCTTAAGGACCGGACGAGGTGTTCTTCCAGATGGTGTATTTCATGTTCCGAGACGACGCCGTCGGCAACTGCAACCGCCGAGGCAAGGTGCAGCAGCACCGAGCCCGCCGTGTAATGTTGTGACGGGGCAGCGGGAGATCCTGCTGTTAGTCTGAATATGACCAGCTTTTCGGTCGCGGACGGTGTTACTCCGCCGAATCTTACGTCCGGTTCCATTCCAAATCCGCGCTTTTCCAGCAAATGAATGATCTGCACGGCTTCGGACTTCGATATCTTCTCCTCGATGTGTTCCGGCCAGTGGGAGATGAGATCGTCCGTCTTGACGATCATGAATTCCTTCCCGGAGGTGATGTCCTTCAGCCATTTTGACAGTTCTTGAAGTTTCTCGTTCTCATGACCAGCCACCAGGTCATTGGGCAGTAATGCAATGGCGTTCAGATCCGGCTTCGCATCAGGATTCCTCCCTCTCCACCGGCTAAACGGCTCCAGATCGGCCGTGCAGATTTCTGCCAGTTCCATTAACCGGTTGACGGGAGCTTTCTGAGCCATGACATCGGGCAGATCGCCGGCGGATGCCGTGATTTCGCCGCCGAATGAGGCGCTTGCAGGCCGGTAGGCAAGCCGGAGCCTGGTTTTGTTTGGTTTTACTTTCAGGCCGTCACCATATTTCTGCTGGTACCGCGTCATGAACAAACGAGCGAACTCGTCCGGGCAGCGTTTCGCGGGCGTTCTGAGACGGCTCTCGGGGCTGTGCATCAGCCATGCTAACGCCCAATCCGCCGGGATTGGCTTTCCGTCAGCGACGATCTTTGCGAGAGCGAGCCGGGTCATCAGTTCGGACGGAATGGAGGAGTTGAAATTCGAATCGAGGCGGCCTGCATATCCGGCATGAATCAGTTTCGCGATATCCAGTAACCCCGTCGCATATGAAGCAAACGACCGGTTGCTCCCGTAGATTCCGAGCAACCGTTCGACTTCGCCAATTAGCTCTAGAGTTTCGCGCTCAGAGGCGGTCGTCTGGTCAGTGAGTAACCGGCGTTCAAGACTGTAGAAGTACAGGAATACATACCCGATATAAACTGACGGATCGGACCTGCCGTGAGCCAGCCATTCGAGATAAGCGGCGCGGGCTTCCGGCTTTATCTCCGAATATGACGGCCAATACGTCATGGTTTCGCCGGCCCGGTCCACCGTAGATTTGGACACTTTCAGGGATGGGTTTATTAGGGCGGGCTCAACGGCCTTCCATCCTCCTGCCGGCAGGAGATCTTTGCCGACATATAGCCATCCACCAGCGATTTCGTAATTCGCTATAGTGACCGTCTTGTCCTTCGAGAGCCAGAACTGGTCGCCATCGCGTGATCCTGAACGGGCGGGTTGAAATGCCCGGGAATACCCGGACTCTTCGACGTCCGGGTCGTCTCCGGAAAATCCGTAGTCCTTCTGGTTTCGACTCTTTTTTGAATCCGACGACGGGCTAAATAGCCAATAAATTACAAGGCAGATGAGGAGAAAAGCGGCGAAGCCCGACATAATGACGTCTTTCAAAAAGCAATTAATTGGCTGAAAGCTGGCGTACGCTGGCATAGGGCGCAAGTTTCGTTATGGATTGAATTTGGAACCGTTAAGCCGAAGTGGCCTCAGAACTTATGAAGCATATCGAAGATCCGGCGTGCGAAATTTCGGACATTGCCGCCCGGCTCACGCTGCGGTCATTTTTGGAGTTCGGCAACCGCTCAAACCCGTCGCTTGCACTCAGGTGACCAAAGTGTTTCCACCGAGGCGACGTCGTGACTGCCTGCGAGGGCGCCTTGTGGTTTCCTCCGGCGTGGCCGCATTTCCACCTCGTGACGTACGTCCGAAGTGGCCAGGCGAGGTACCTGCCTGACGTACGTGGCGAGCCTGCCTCGAATCCGCCTGCCGAGGCGGCCGGATTTCTGCCTGCTAGGTGGCCATGCACGCCGCTCCGAGGTGGCCGGGGTTTTTGAAGGCGCGATGCTCTCGTCGGCACTCACTTGGCCACCTAGTGGACATACGGAATGTCGAACACATGGAACCAGATGGTGAACGTATGGCGGTATAGCAAGCGCCTAGGCAGCGGAGGGAGGGCTGGCTGACGGCCACCACGGTTGCGAACCGAAAGGCCGTAGCGGTCGCCGGTCGGTATGCGAAGAACCTCTTGGCCTGGCACTAACGGCGTCGATTCCTTGACGGTGCGACCGCTTTAGACGTGCTTGAGAATCGGCGCTCAAGCCGCCGCAACCGCGAAATGGCACCAAATTTCTTAGCTGGCGGCCAATCTTGCGGGCCATTTTCGGGATAAATCCCTAAAACCATTCGCGCCAGCCCGGTACGCGCCTGGCAAATCCTTTCACGGGCACGGCAGTGCATCTGGACGAGAGTCTGGCGTGTCTCCGGGGAGAGGCGACGAAATTCCGGCGAGAATCTGCCGAGAGCACCGGGTTTGCTGATGCGCGCGTGGAGCGGCGCCGGAGTTTCGGCCGTTCGCTCATGACTTTAGTTGGGGGTCTTGCGTTTATCCTGCGAAGTGCGTATATTTGTTCCAGTTGCAAGTATGAGAAAGCGCATTCAACAGCCCCCGGGAACCCTCGACAGCGAAGCCGCCGCCAAAGTGCTTGGCCTGAGCTACGACAAGCTCATGCGGCTGGTCCGGGCGGGATACGTCCGCCCGGCCGGGTACACGGGAAGCCCCCGCACACCGGGTTTCTGGTCGAAAGAAGATCTGGTGCGAGCCGAAACTGCAAACCGGCTTTCACGGCTCGATCTGACCCGTGAGCAGATCAAGTATCTTCTGAACAATTTCGACGCGCTGTTCCAGGAGGGATACCGGCCGGAAAGCATCATGCACCAGCTCGTTCCTGACGGGAAAACATGCGGACGGTCGCTTTCGCTTTCGCACCCCGGACGTGACCGGGTGATTCACAAGGAAAAAGTCGGCCGGGTGACGGTCGAAGTCGTCCAGTATCGTCAGCTTCCGATAGATGTGTTCAAGCCTATTCGCTGGGACTGGAGCAAACCGGCCCATCAGCAGATCCATGGAGCGAAACCGTCGAAACGCCCGGCGAAAGGCGGCAAGAAATGAGTGAAGCCCAGACTCCAGCGCTTTCACCGGGCGCACAGGCTGTATACCAGATTCTCTGCGACCGCTGGAACGGCCACCCGCAGGCCGGCCGGTTTATCCGGGCCGTCAAGGAGGCATTCGAGGACAAAGGCTTTTTCATCACTGGAGACGAATTCGGCGATATTGTCGCCGAGCTTCACCGTGGCGGCTTGGTACGGTTCCAGGTCCGGCGCGACGCCATCGGACTGGTGCCGCTACACCGCTTCCGGAATCTGCCGGAAAGGACGTGAATCATGCCGCACAACCCCCCGGAACTGGACCGTTCAGAGATGGACAGGGCGACTCGCAAGATCGTCGAGGCGGTCGAAGAGGGCCTTGAGCACGGATTCTTTGAGTATTCGATTACCGGGGAGATCGTCAGCGGCGGCGCGAGATGCGTCACCGTGAAGGCGGGCAAAAGCTACCGGTTCACGATCCGTCCGAAGAAGGACGACAATCAGCGGTGATTCCTGCGACAGGAACACCATGTTCAGCCCAAGACGCCGCCCGTGATCCGTGCGAATCGGACATGAGGAGACCGCCGGTGTCTCATGAAATACCAGACAGCGCCGTCCCGGGATTCTTTTCGCATATCCCTTACCAGGGCGATCAGCCGGGTTCCGGCAGACAGGGAGATCGACGAAGCGTCCGGGCGGGTAAGGAATCTGCTCCGGATTTTCGACGATATCCGGAACGGCCGAAATGGAATGCGCCAAGTGGATATTCCGCCATTGCGGCGGACCCGGCTGAAGGTAGTCAGCCGGGGAAATGGTTGACGGCGGCAATGAATTGCCGGAAGATGAGAGGTTCTTTGGGAGGCGGCGATTTATGACAAGGCAAGCTTCAACACCGGGCGGCAAGGCGTTCGGGTTCTCCCGTGTCAGTTCGGACGATCAGGCGCGCGGCGGTATTTCGCTCGGTCTCCAGTCGGATGCGATCCGGAAATACTGCCGGCAGAACGGCCTTGATCCGGTCCACGTCGTGGAAGTCGCCGAAACCGCCACGTTCGACGACGAACGGGTGAGGTTTCAGGCGATGCTGAAAGCATTCGCTGCTTCAGCGGATGTGCTTCATCTGGTCGTCTACAAGATGGACCGCTCGAACCGGAATTCCTGGGATCATGCCCGGCTGGAAGATCTGATCAGGAAGCACGGCAAGCATCTCCACGCAGCCCTGGATCATTTTCACCTGCATAAGGACTCCCCGCCGTCGGAGTGGGACCGTTTCGACATGATGGCGATGTTTGCCCGGAGCGAAACGAGGCACCTGGGATCGCGGGTGAAAGCGTGTGTCGCCCAGCAGAACGCTCAAGGGCACTGGGCGCACAAAGCCCCGCCGGGGTACCGGAAACTGTCCCGTAGCGGCATCGAACCAGACCCGGCAATGGCTCCCCTGATGACCCAACTGCTCGAAATGGCGGCGACGGGCAACTATTCAATCAACCGGCTGGTCGAAGAGGCCCGGAATCTCGGCATCACGTTTCACGGGAAAACGCTGGACCGGAACTCCGTTTACCGGCACATCACGAACCCGATTTATGCCGGCCCGTACTACTTCAAGGACCAGCTTATTAAAGATTACCGGCACGAGCCCCTGATCTCGTGGGAAACCCACAGGAAGATTCTAAACCGTCTTACCGACTACCGGCGTTCGGAGAAGAAGATCAGGGAGGCAAAGCCCCTGAACGGGGTTCTTGAGTGCGGGGTTTGCGGCAAATCCATTACCTTCTTCTTCGCCAAAAAACGGTATTCGTACGGCTTTTGCGGCGCCTGCAAGCGCGACGGGCGCAAACATGAGTTTGTCCCGGAACCGGAGATCGTCCGTCAGCTCATGGAGATTTCCCGGCAGGTGACGCTTCCGCCCGAAGCCGCTGAAATCCTTTGGGCGGGGCTGGAAGATTTCCGGCGCAACGAGCACGAGCTGCACGAAACCCGGAAAGCAGCGCTGGAGAAGCAGGTCGAAGCGCTTCAGAAGAAGCTCTCAAAGGCTTTCGAGGCTTACTCATCGGGAATGGTCGATTCCGGAACCTACTCCACGAATGCCGGCCAGTGGCGGCGCGAGAAAGAGACGCTTGAGATCGAGCTGCGTCAGCTTCTGGACAAGCGGTGCGGCAACAGTATCGACGACGTGGGGAATGCGTACAAACTCGCTCAAGAGCTTGAAACCACACTGGAACTGGCCAGCACCAAAGCGCTCGGCCAGATTGCCAGAACCGTCTGTACAAACCTTCAGGTGAAAAACGGAACTGTCGAATATTCCTTGGCGTTTCCGTTCGACGAGATTGCCAAAGGCAGGGACTGTTGTGATTGGCGGGCCCAGAGAGAGTCGAACTCCCGACCTTCTGGTTCGTAGCCAGACGCT
>CAZMGV010000025.1:0-51201 GCA_964565925.1 uncultured bacterium | reverse complement strand
GCTGCCAGAAGGTGCTCAGGCGAAAGAACCACCCGGAACAGTACCAGAAAAGCGGACTGCCGTATTTGGGGCTATTCACCTGTGCTGACTGCGGATGCGCTATTACCGGGGAGATCAAGAAAGGCCGGTTCGTTTACTACCGATGCTCCAACGGCAAGAAGAACTGCAAGCCGGTTTATATCCGCCAGGAACTGATTGAAGCCCAGCTCTACGAACGGGTGTCGGCGGTTGAGATACCGGAACGGGCAGCGAACTGGCTGACCGAAAGCCTCGAACTGTTCTCGGCGGGCGAAGAGAGCGTACGGAAGGCCGCGCATGAAAAGCTCCGCGCCGAGATCAGCGGTCTCAAATCGCGGATCGACCGGCTTTACACGGACCACGTTAACGGCAAGATCGATGAAGCCTTTTTCAAGGAAAAATGGAATCAGTGGAAGTCGGAGCAGAGCCGGAAGGAATACGATCTGGAGCAATCTCAGTCGTCTTCTGCGGGCGCCGGCAAGCTACACGCGAGAAACGCTATAGAACTCGCCAAGCGGGCGAAATCACTGTTCGAAAAGGGGGATGGGCCGTACCGGGCGCGTTTGGTCTCCGGACTACTATCGAACCCGACGTTGAACGGCGCAACTGTCGGTAAGGACTACCGGTTTCCGTTCTGGATGTGGGCGAAAAATGGGGCAAAAGAAGATTGGCGGAGAGGGAGGGATTCGAACCCTCGATAGAGTTACCCCTATACACGCTTTCCAAGCGGGCGCCTTCAGCCACTCGGCCACCTCTCCGGGGAACGGGACAGGGGGCCTGGCTTGGGGGCCCCCGGGAACACTAGGACCGCCGCTGGCGGCGGTCCCTGAAGAACCCCTTGAGTAGCGACTCTGCCTCACCGGCGTCAAGGCCGCCCAGGCACTCCAGCGGATTCAGGTTTCCGTCCTCCGCGACCTTTAAACCGGCGTATTTCGCGGCTCCGCGCTTCACGTCGGAGGCGCCGTAGACCACCCGGGCGACCCGGGCGTTTTTCATCGCCATCAGGCACATAAGGCACGGTTCAAGGGTCACGTAGACCGTCGCCCCGGTGAGCCGCCAGTTCTTGACCTTGCGGCAGGCGCGGCGCACGGCGACCAGTTCCGCATGGGCGGTGGGGTCGTGGGCGGATTCGCGCTGGTTGCGGCCGGAGGCCAGCAATTCGCCCCGGGCGGAGACCACCACGGCGCCCACCGGCACTTCGCCGGCTTTGCCGGCGCGTCTGGCGGCCGCGAGCGCCCGCCGCATGTGAGCGTGGTCGGTATCGCTGAAGCCGGATTTCATGACGGGGTCTTGAGACTTAGTGGATGAACCGGCCCAGGCGGCGCCACCGGAAGTCGAAGAATCCTTCTTCTTCCTTGGAGAAGTAGATGAATGCGGCGGGGCCCACCAGCGCGTCCTCGGGAACGGTCCCCCAGCTGCGTGAATCGAGCGAACGGTCCCGGTTGTCGCCCATCATGAAGTAGTGGCCGGGCGGCACCGTGAACGGGCCGAACTCGCCGTGGTCCGTCATGTCGCCGTCGGCCCAGTGCCCCCACTTGTCCTGGACCGCCTCGTTGTTGATGTAGAGGGTGCGGCCCACCAGCTCGATCGTGTCGCCGGGCAGACCCACGACCCGCTTGATGAAGTCTTCCTGCTTCGTGAAGGGCTTGGAAAGTTCCTGCGGCGGAACAAAGACCACCACGTCCCAGCGCCTGGGGCTGCCCCAGCGGGCGAGCCACTTGTGCTCGAACGGGATCTTGATGCCGTAGGCCGGTTTCCAGACCAGCAGATAGTCCTTCTTGAGCAGCGTCGGCACCATGCTCTCGGACGGGATGACGTACGCCTGGACGACGAACGTCCGGATGAAAATGGCGAGCAGGAAAGCCACGCCGAGCAGTTCGAGCATTTCCGTCATCTGCGACCGCCGGTAGTGGGTGAGGTCGATCTCGACCGCCTTCACCAGTTCCGTGAGCGGAGGGCGCAGCTCCGCGGCGGGTCCCGCGAATTTCGCCGCGACCTCGCCCTCGAGCTGTTCCAGCCGCGCGAGCACCGCCGGCGAGAGCGTCTTTTTGTGCTTCTTGCGGATCCAGCGGCTTTCGCCGACATAGGCCTTCGCCGTGTCGGGCAGCCGCCTGTCGTCGACGGCCAGCAGTTCCTGCTCGGGGGTGGTTCCGGACATCTACTCCACCTTCAGGACGGCGAGGAACGCTTCCTGCGGGATCTCGACCGAGCCCACGTTCTTCATGCGTTTCTTGCCCTCTTTCTGCTTCTCGAGGAGCTTGCGCTTGCGGCTCACGTCGCCGCCGTAGCACTTGGCGAGCACGTCCTTCCGGAGCGCCTTTACCGTCGTGCGCGCGATGATGCGCCCGCCGATGGCCGCCTGGATCGCCACTTCGTACATCTGGCGCGGAATGAGTTCCTTGAGTTTTTCGCAGAGGTCGCGGCCCTTGTAGAAGGCCTTCTCGCGGTGGACGATCACCGACAGGGCGTCCACCGGTTCGCCGTTGACGAGAATGTTGAGCCGCACCAGATCCGACTCCTGGTAACCGGTCGGCTTGTAGTCGAAGGACGCATAGCCCTTGGTCGCCGACTTCAGGCGGTCGTGGAAGTCGAGCACGATCTCGTTCATCGGCAGGTCGAAGATCACCTGCGCCCGCTGCGGCGTGATGTATTTGATCTCTTTCTGCTGGCCGCGCCGCTCGACACACAGTTTCACCACGACGCCGATATAGTCGGCGGGGGTGTAGATGTTGGTCTCGATGAGCGGCTCGTCGATCGTTGCGACACCCTGCTCGGGCAGCGCCGACGGGTTGTCGATCTCGAACACGGTGCCGTCCAGCCGGTGCACGCGGTAGATAACCGACGGCGCCGTGGTGAGCAGGTCCAGGTTGTATTCCCGTTCCAGCCGCTCCTGGATGATGTCCATGTGCAGGAGGCCCAGGAACCCGCACCGGAAGCCGAAGCCCAGCGCGGAGGAGGTCTCGGGCTCGAAGGTGATCGAACTGTCGTTGAGCTGCAGCTTCTGAAGCGCTTCTTTCAGACGTCCGTAGTCGTCCGAGTTGATGGGATACAGCCCCGCGAACACCATCGGCTGGATCTTCTTGAAGCCGGGCAGCGCCTCGGTGACGCCGCCCGAGGCGACCGTCATCGTGTCGCCCACGCGCGCATCGGCGAGCGCCTTGATGTTGGCGATCACGAAACCGACTTCGCCCGTGTAGAGCCCTTCGAGCGCCGCCGCCTTGGGGGAGAACGCACCCACTTTCAGCACTTCAAAGGTGGCGCCGGTGCTCATCATCTTGATCTTGGTGCCCGGGACGATCTGCCCGTCCACGACGCGCACGAGACAGATGACGCCCTGGTACTCGTCGAACCACGAATCGAAAACGAGCGCCTTGAGCGGCGCGTCTTTTTTGCCCGCCGGCGGGCGGATTTTTTCGACCACCTGTTCGAGCAGTTCGGGCACGCCCGTGCCCATCTTCGCCGAGACCGCCTGCGCCTTGGACGCGTCGATGCCGATGATCTCTTCGACCTCTTTGCGGACGGCGTCGGGGTCCGCGGAGGGCAGGTCGATCTTGTTGATGGCCGGGACGATGTCGAGCCCCTGGTCCACGGCGAGGTAGACGTTCGCCAGCGTCTGGGCTTCCACGCCCTGGGTCGCGTCGACCACCAGCACCGCCCCTTCGCAGGCCTTAAGCGACCGGCTCACTTCGTAGTTGAAGTCCACGTGGCCCGGGGTGTCGATCAGGTTGAACTCGTAGGTCTTGCCGTCTTTCGCCTTGTGATAGAGCCGAACCGACGATGCCTTGATCGTGATCCCGCGCTCCCGCTCCAGGTCCATGGAGTCCAGCGTCTGCTCCCGCTTTTCGCGGTCGGAGACCGCCCCGGTCACGTCCAGAATGCGGTCGGCCAGCGTCGACTTCCCGTGGTCGATGTGGGCGATAATACAGAAGTTTCGGATGAGTTCCTGGGGCGTCGGCATTAGGGGTCCTGCCGGGTCTGTCCCCTTCTGGGGAGGCCCGGAACAAGGGGGTATAGACGGTAAAGGGACGGGGGGAAAGCGGGGGTTTTACTCCATTAATCCGCCCGTTGAAGGGGGAAATCCGTTCGCCCAGAGCCTGTCGAAGGACTGCGGAATTACGCGGGATATTCAGTCGGGGGAGGGCCCTTTCCGGGCCCCAAAAGCGAGGTTCGCTGTAGCGCCGGTCGCCCGGAGTTTGTCCGGCGGGGCCCGGAAAGGGCCCTCCCCCGGCGTACCTCGGGTGCTCATAAAACCGGCTCTTTTCCCTCCCAGACCCCCGTAAATAACAGTGACACTACCTGTCACACCCCTCTGGCAGACTGTCCGGACAGGCGCTCCCGGGCGGCGTGGTGGCCGCGCGGGCGATTGGACAGGCCCTGGCGCCGGGCCGATATCGGGGAACACTCATGGAAGCGCTCTTTACGGAAACCACACGGCCGGACGCCGGTCCGCCGCCGGTGCCTGCAAAAATAACGGACGCGGGCGGCAAGCCGGGCAAAAAGGAATACACCGACGAGGAGATGCACGCCCTCTACAGCATGCACGGCTACCGCTACGACCGGGGGATGATCCGCGAGCGGCTGGAGGTGCTGCGCCGGGCCGCCGACCGCGCGAAGGCGGAGGTGGCGGGACTCGGCGTCCGGTTCGAGGCGATCGCCGAACTGGCGGAACTGGCCGACACCTCCGAGAACCACCGGGTGCGTCTGCGGGCGCTCGAACTGCTGCTTCGCGAAATGCGCCGGTTTTTTGCCGATCAGGCGGCGCTGGGCGGCGGGCAGGATGACGGTACATCGCCGGACACCGGAACCGGTTCACGGAAAAAGCACGCCGAACGCAGCCCCGAACTGGGCCACCTGGCCCTGGAGCTGAAGTCGAGCCTCGCGGAGATGGAACAGATGCTGGCCGGACGCCGGGCGGCGGCCGGGCTGACGGAAGCGGCGCCGGGCAGGCTCCCGCCGGTCAGCCGTCCACTGGGCCCGCCCCTCAATATGCCACTGAGCCGTCAGGAACGCCGCCGCCTCGAGCGGGATCAGAAGAAGGCGGAAAAGAAGGCCGCCCGTCAGGAGCTGCGGGCAGATGGTTAAGGAGTGAAGGAAGTTGAAAAAACGCCCGATGCGGTAAAACCACACCGGGCGCTGTTCAGAGAGTCCGGAAAATCGTCGGCTTTATTTCACCGCGTCGGCGACCTTCGGGCCCTTGAGGTGCAGGTCCTTCACGAGCACGTCGCGGGCTTTCTCGGCCTGCTTCTTGTCGCTGAAGCGGCCGAGCTGGATGCGGTAGAGCTTCTTGCCCTTGACCGTTTCGGCGCCGAGGAAGGCCGGGAAATGCTGCTTGGTCCAGCGGTCCAGTTCCTTCTTGGCGGTGCCCTTGTCGGTGTAGCTGGCGACCTGGACGGTCAGGTGGCCCTTCATGGACGAGAGCGTGCGGCCCCGGAGCAACGGCTGATCGCTCGCCTTGGACGTTTCGGCGACGGCCACCTTCACGGGTGCCTTTGAGGTAGCTGCGGCGGCCGCCGGAGCAGCAGGCTTTGCATCTGCGGGTTTAACCGTGATGACGCCGCCGGACTTGATTCCGGAGGAGGCCGGCGGGGGGATCTGCGCCATCGGTCTGGAGGGCTGGGACGCGGCGGCGGAGGTTGCGGCCGGTTTCGCACCCGTGGCGGGCGTTGCGGCGGTTGCGCCGACGGGCGTCTCCGTCACCGTGCTGCCCACGGACTCGCGGGAGTACTGCTCGAGAAGTTTCTTGCGCTCGGCGTCGCTGGCGCCCTTGCCGACCGGAACGACGGTCGAGCCGGTCGCTGCCGTCACACCGGCCATCTCTTTGGCCCCGGTGTCCTTGGCGGAGCCGGCGGGAGACGCCGCTTCTTCAGAAGCGTCCTCGTTCAGCCGAAGCGCCATCGAGCCGGTTCCGCTGCTGCTGGAACCGAGCGTCGAAACGCTGCCCAGCGAGCCGCCCGAAGGGAGCGACACGCGGGTGCCGTAGAGAACTCCTGTCAGGAAGAACAGGCCGGCCGCGACGACAGCGCCGGACGTGAACAGGGCGAGCTGCTTGTTATCGAGTGAGACGACGTGGCGGTCGGCCACATCCTTGAACGAGCGCATGGGCTCTCCAGTTTATGGTTAGCCCTCACCGGTTGCGCTGTCCATCCGCTCGGGCGCCGAAACACCCAGCAGTTCGAGACCTCCCCGGATCACCGTTCCCACCGCAGCCACCAGCTGGAGGCGAGCGAGGGTCAGTTCCGGTTGGGCGGCATCCACCACCTTATATAAGGTCTCTCCGGATGGACTCTTTGCAGAATAGTAGTTGCTGAAAGTTCTGACAAGCTCAATCAGATAGAAGGTAAGATGGTGCGGCTCCAGGATCCGGGCCGAATCCAGCACGATGTCGGGGAACTCGGCCATCTTGCGGATCAGGTCGAGTTCCTCCGGGGCCTTGAGCTGGCCGAGCGAGGCGACCCCCTTGGGCGACTTCGGATCGGCCACGACACCGCCTTCGGCGGCTTTCTTGAGGATGCTCGACACCCGGGCGTGCCCGTACTGGACGTAGTAGACGGGGTTCTCGTTCGACTGCTTGCGGGCCAGTTCCAGGTCGAACTCGATCGTCTGGTCGTGGCTGCGCGACAGAAAGTACCAGCGGCAGGCGTCGACGCCCACGTCGGTCATGACTTCCTCAAGGGTGACGAAGTTGCCCTGGCGCTTGGACATCTTGCCCTGCTGGCCGCCTTCCATGAGCAGCACGAACTGGAGGATGCGGAAGATCAGCCGGTCCGGATCGAAACCCAGCAGCTTCACGGCGCCGCGCACGCGCGGGATGTAGCCGTGGTGGTCGGCGCCCCAGATGTTGATCATCCGGCGGTAACCGCGCCGGTACTTGTCCTCGTGGTAGGCGATGTCGGAGGCGAAGTAGGTCTTCACGCCGTTGGTGCGTACGACGACCCGGTCCTTCTCGTCGCCCAGGGCGTCCTTCTCCAGCTGCCAGGCGCCTTCCTTCAGCACCATGACACCCTTCTGCTTCATCGAATCGATGGTCTTGTCCACCGCGCCCGATTCGACCATCGCGCGCTCCGAAAAGAACCGGTCGAATCCGACGTTGAACCGATTTAGCGTGCGGCGGATATGGCCGAGCAGTACGGCGCTTCCTGTGAGCTTGAAGAATTTGAGCGCCTTCTCGTGGTTGTTCAGGAACTCGCGGGCCTTCTCGTGAAGGTCCTCCTTGAGGTGAACTTCTACTTTTTCTTTGGACGCCAGCTCGTAGATCTCAAGCAGCTTGCCGGTCCGTGCGGGCAGGTCCGGGAACTCTTTGTCGAACTCGCCGTTTACCAGCGCGTCGATCCGCTCGGGTGCCACCGCCTCGACCAGCAGAATGAGCGACAGGACTTTGACGTATTCGCCCTGGTACTTGATCTCGAGCCCGCTCACATGGAGTCCGGACCGTTCCCTGGCGTAGTAGAAGAGCGACTCGCCCAGGTTGTCCACCTGGAGACCGGCGTCGTTCACGTAGAATTCGCACGTCACGTCGTTGCCGGCGGCCCTTAAGATTCGCGCCAGCGTGTCGCCGAACGCCGCCCCGCGGCCGTGGCCGACGTGCATGGGGCCCGTCGGGTTGGCGCTCACAAATTCGAGGTTGATCGTCTCGTCGGAGGGCACATGCTGGGCGCCGTAGCCGGCGTAGTGGCCGCCAGCGGCGCGGACGAGCGGGCCTTTCCCGAGTATCTCGCTGACAAGGCCGGTCCACCCTTCGGGCTTCACGCGCAGATTGAGGAACCCCGGTCCGGCCACTTCCACCGACTGGAGCCACGCGGGGGCGTCCTGCTCGATCCAGCTTTTGAGCTGTTCGCCCAGCTTGCGCGGGTTCGACTTGAGCGGTTTCGCCAGCTGCATGGCGGTATTGAGGGCGAAGTCGCCGTGGGACTTCTCTTTGGGGAGCATCAGCTCCACGGCCACGCGCTCGCCGCCCGGGCCGACCAGGGCGTCGCCGTCCAGCTTTACCGGCAGAGAGCCGTCGGCCGTTACTCGGGCCAGGGTTTTGAGGATGTGGGCGTGGACCGCGTTCTTCATACGGGACGTTCGTTAGCCAGCGGGAAGCGGGAAGTAAAACCCCGCCAAACCGACTCCGGAAGGGCCTCTGAATGCCCCTGAAACAGGCCGGGCGGCGCCGCGGCGCCGCCCGGATATGCGGTGTGGCAGCAATACTATTTGATGACGGTGATATCGACACCGCTTCGGGCGGCGCGCTGCTTGCTCACATCGGCGCGGTCAAAAATCACCGCCTCGATGCGCACATTGGCTGTCTTGCCCGGCGCCAGCGGAGGCGAGATCTTGAAATTGTTCAGGGTGAGCGCCACTTCGGCCTTGTCGCCCACGTCATAACGGAATGCCGGGAACTCCTGGCTGAAGTCCTGGTTCAGGTTCAGGACCGGCGGAGCGCCGTCTCCGATACCCAGCCCGGTCAGGCTGTTGGTGGCCGTGATCGCGGACGCCGGTCCCGTCGACGTCTGGATCGAAGTGACCCGGATCTGGAAGGTCGATTCGTCGACTCCCGAGCCGCCGAAGTCTTCGAAGCGAATCCGGAAGGTGACGGAACCGTCCTGCGTGACGACCTGGTCGGGGCCCTGCGGCGACAGGAACTCGAGTTTGGGCGGCAGCAGATCGTCCAGCGGGACGATGGTCGCCATGTTGATGGACGCTTTCTCCTTGCTCTCGGATTCGTAGAAGATCCGGAGCACGTCATTGGTGTCGAACACCGAGGCGGGTTTGGCTGCCTTGGCCGCCTGTACGAGCACCGGGTTCGTCGGAACGATGGTCGAGATGCGCAGGGTCGAGTCGTTGGCGTCCCAGTCGAAGCCGTCAAACGATCCGGTGATACCCATGCGCTGCGCGCCGATCTCGCTGGTGCCGGTGTACCACATGCGCATGACGACGCGTCCGGTCACGGTCGTCGAGGTCTCGATGGTCGGCGCGGCGCTGCCCACGTCGTCGAAGCCGGGGAAGTTGCCGAAACCAACCACGATGTTGTTCGGAAGTGGCGTGTTGGGAGCGGACGGGGTCGCGTATTTCACGTCGGAAGTGTCGCTGATGATTCGCTCGGCCACCGGGCGTCCGTTCGCGTCTTCGGTCAGCCGGGCGACGCAGATCCGGTCGATCTTCTGGACGGCGCAGCCGGCCGCGCCCAGATCGCGGCCGAACTCTTCGGTACAGGTGTAGTACAGGAGCGACTCCCCCGGGGTGTACGGGTTGGTGATCATGAACGGAGAACTGACCCCGCCCGATTCCCACGGATAGGGACCCGCTTCGATACCGAAGGCGGTTCCTGTCGCGGGGTTGCGCGAATTCAGGTCCGTGATCGACGCCGCGGTGAACTCGTCCGGCAGGAAGGACTTCCGGTCGCAGGGAAGCGTGAACGGGTTGAAGGATCCGGCCAGCGTATTGAAGAACGCATCGTCTTCCTGTGTGAGGACCGGATCGTCGGAGGCCATGGCCTTGTTGGCGATGAGTAACGGCACGCCGTTGCGGGCGAGCTGCTGGACTGGCGGCAGCGCCGTCCGGCCGATGGCGGAGGGCACTTCGGGCACTTCGGCGCCGTCGGAACGCAGGCCGGAATCGGGGATGCCCGGACCGGAATAGTACAGGAACGTGTCGAACACCATCGGGTCCAGCACGCCGTTGGAGTCGTAGCAGTTTTCAATCAGTCCGCCCGGGCCGCATCCGGAGACCGCCGGTTGCGGGGGATCGAATGGAGAGAGACTGAGGGCATCGGTATCCGCCAGGTTGCGCCGGAGCATGATAACCTCGCGGTCACCCCAGGTCTGGCCTTCGGTATCCGAAATGACGCGGCCGATGGCGAACGAGGCGAACCGGTCGTTGACGCTGTCGGGCTGGTCGTCGCCCTGAAAATACATGGAGTAGGTGCCGTCGTCGTTGATCATGACGTACGGGCTGCCGACGCCGTAGTCGTCGAAGCTGTAGATGAAGCCGGTCTGGCTCGTGTTGGACGGGAACAGCGGAACCTTTCCGAAGGTCGCCAGGTAGCCGACCTGCGGATCGGTCGGGAACGGGTCGGGGATGTTCGGGTCCGTGCAGGAACCGGCGATCACCACGGCTGCGGCAAGCAGCAGCGCCCGGTGACGCAGCCTGTGAAAATATTTCTGGGGGTTCGTTTTCATGCTTAGAACCTCACCGTGAATGTGGTGCCGATGTTGAATGCCCGGCCCTTGAATATCAGGTCGCCGATCGGATGAAGCGGGGAGGCCCGTTCATACGTGCGGCGCGAGTACTGTATCCACTGGAAATGCCAGTCGATCGTAAACGGCTTCTGGAGGATTTCCGTCGGATCCTTGAGCGTCGCGCCCGCGCCGAGCGAGAAACCGTTGGCGGTCGAGTCGAGGAAGCTCGTGTCGTAAATCTGTTCCGGCACAGGGGTCGTGCGGCGGAAATACCCGAGCCTGAGGCGGATGTCCTCGTTCAGCTTGTATTCGCCGCCGAACCGGAGTTCGTAGGTGTTGTTGAAATTGGGGGGCGGATCCACGGTCACGATCGGCGCCAGCAGCGCGGTCGGCGTCACACGCAGCGCAATGCCCGGCGTCGGCGTCTGGGACGAGAACACGTAGACGAAGTCGGTGGACAGGATGACCTTTTCCAGCACTTCGAAGGAGAGGCCTCCGCCCAGCTGCGCCGGCGAGAACAGGATCGAGCTGGTGAACGACGACGAGAACCCGATAATGTCGGCATTCACGTCGATCGGCAGGTTGAACTTCGGCTTCACCTTGTTGCGGTAGAAGATACCCATCCGCAGATAGCGGATCGGCGTGATCTGCGCGCCGATGATGGGCGCTATTGTCGGCGCGATGGCGATGGCCGTATCGCGCTGGGTGACCGACGCGTTGGCAAGGTCGATCCCGGTGCGGATCTTGCCCTTGGCGCTGACGAGCAGCTGTCCGCCGCCGCCCAGCGAGAAATACTGGTTGAAACGGTAGGCCATGCCGAAGGCAATCACGGGCGTCTGGAACTGGTCTTCGCTGAAGACAAAGGACGGCTCTTCCGGCGTCCGGATACGGATCGACACGATGGTCGGGAACGGCGTATAGGCGGCCAGACCGAACGCGAGTTTCCTCTCGAAAGGGCCGCCGATCGGAATCACGCCGCCGAAGTTGTTGGCGAGGAAGGTCTTTGTCGTGCCCTTGCGGGTGCCGGCAAAGCCCTTGATCTTGAAGCTGGGGATAATGAGCTGGGGACCGGCCGACAGCTGGAGATCTGTCTTGTTCGCAAGTCCTGCGGGGTTGTAGAAAACGGCCGAAAAGTCATCGACCTGGGCGGAGACGGCTCCGCCCAGACCGATCGACCTCGAACCGACGCCAAACTGGATGGCCGGCGACTGGGCGCTGGCCCGGTCCGGCACACCCAGCCAAAAGGCGAAAAGCGCTCCCCAGACGAGCCACATTCGGGCTCCAGGGAAACGGCTCCGCCAGCCGGTGAAGCATTCTGATCTCATTTCGGTCTGTCCACCCCCAGAACCCCATTTTGCAGGATAATACTTACGAACATCACCATTTCATCGGTGACGCCTTCTTGAGACATGAGCACCAGCGTCGGGGTAAGCCTTTCCAGCGCCCCGGAGGTGACCATCTGGGAAATCACGCCGACCAGAACATCCGCAGTACCGCTGTCGATCAGTTCGACGATGGTATCATATAAAAAGCGAATGTCCTGTTCCGGCACGCCCGCCAGTACTTTCGTTATACATTCAGTGACCTGTCCCGCGAGAGACGGCGCAGCCGAGCAGCCGACCGGCGGCAGATCGACGTTCACCTGGAAGAATTCCGAGATGCCCTGCTGGAAAACCAGATCCTTGTCGGCCCGGACGAGCGGATCGGTCGCGTCGATGATGCCCGCCACGGCGCCGGTGTTCGGATCGAACTGGTCGATAATGAAGGAGAGCAGCTTCTGCCGGTCCGACTGGTTGAGGGACTGGAAGGCGTTGTTCGCTTCCGAGATGGCGGAGAGGCTCTGCTCCGATGTGAACAGCCGGAGCGTGGACAGCAGCGGATCTTCCTTGCGCTGGCCACGGGGCTGATGCACCAGTTCGCCGACGGTGCCGAGAATGGTCGATGCGAACGGAACCAGTTCGGATTCGAATTCCGGATCGGTGCCGATCTTGCCGAAGGTGAGTACCGCCTGGACCATGGTATCGCCGAACAGGGTGAGCTGCGCGGGGTCGTCGAAAGAACTGCAGTTGAAGACGGGCGTGCCGACTCCGGTCGACTGGGAATCTCCCACGATGCAGTCGACGGCCAGCGCAAGAAAATCCGCCATGCCCTGGGTCAGGAAGTCCCCGGGATGCATCTGGATGACACTGCCGTCGGCGTCGAACTGAAGCGATCCGTTGCGGGTTTTCATCGGCACGGTGGCCGTGGCGGCACGGATGAAATCGATCAGGAGCGAAATGCCGTCCGTACGGTTTTCGCACGGATAGGGACCGGCGCCGTCCTTGGCGAGATCGCACTTCTGACCGATCAGGAAGTACTCGTTCACCGGGTCGCCCGGGGAGCCCATCACCGGAACCAGGATCGGGTTCGTGACGCTCTGGATCTTCACCTCATCGAACGCGTTCAGGAACTGGAGGCCGTCGTCGACCAGCGGCGAACTCGGGTCGAGGAGGGCGGCCAGGAACGGTTCCAGCTGCTGGAGCACGATGCGGTTGTTCGTGGTTTCACCGTTATCGAGCTGGCGCGAACGGGTCAGCGAACGGCTCATGGCGATGACGGCTTCGTTGATATCCAGGTTCTGGCCGTTGGGACGTACCAGCGACTGGGCCAGCTTCACGGCGACCGGAAGGATACCGGTGTGCGCCAGCACTTCGGTTGCCTTGAGCGAATCCTGGATCGCAACCTTGTCGTTTTCGCTCGTGAGCGCGCTCGCCAGCAGCGGGCCGGAAAGGGTCCGGCTGTCGTCGATGAGCTGCTGGGCCGACGCCACGCGGATGCGTGCGATCTGGGGGATGAGCTGGGCGACCACGTTTTCCGTGCGCCGGATCGTGTAGTCCGTGACGGATCCGTACGGCGGGGACGAATTGCTGATCACGCAACCGGCGCCCGCGCCCGGGTAGGCATCGCCGCAGACGACGGCACTGCTCTGGCTGTTCCCGCAGAAGTTGCGCGGAACGATCGGCAGGCTGCTTCCGGGCGTGTATATGGGGAAGACCGAACAGGCCGACGCGGAAGGCGGGGGAAGGTGACAGATCGTGTTGTTCGCATTGCGTACATCCAGATCCGTCGGCGGATTGACCGGGCTCGACGGATCGTAATTTGCGAAGGGATCGAAGAAGTTCAGGTCCGGCGAGGGGCCCGGTGTGCCAATGAGCGCAACGCTGGCGGGCAGCGCCAGCCCCGTTTTGGAAATGGTCTTGACGCAGAGGATCTGGTTGGCCGGCACGGAGGCGACCTGGAATCTCTGTTCGACCAGTCCTACGTAAATCGAGAGTTCGTCGATCTTTCCGTTGTGGTTGATTTCCGTGAACGGGTTTTCCTTGAATCTGCCGCTGCAGGAAAGCACGGGTACCGAATTGTTCGGGCACAGTCCGGACATGGGGAGTCCCGAGAACGCGCCTGTCGCGGCGGGATTGATCCGGCGCAGGTCGGTTCCGGCCTGAATGGCAAGGTCGCTGCTGTTGTCGAAAATCGGGAGCGCACGGGTCAGCTGCTGGGCCACTGACGGGCGGAACTCCGGCGCGCTGTTGGCCTGTGCCCGGGAAATATCCACGTTGGAATAGTCGAAGTTGGGCGGCAGGCCGTCGAAGGTGGGGATAACCCCGTTTTCCTGGTGGAAGTTGTAGATCTGGAACAGCTGTTTGGGCAGCCGTTCCAGGAACTCCGCCATCGTGCCGATATACAGGTTGCCGCCCTGCAGGCGCGTTTCAATGTCGTCGACCGGAGTGAGATCGTCGTCCAGCCCTTCTTCCACGGTCAGGTAGAGCCCGTTCTGGCCGACCACCTGCATGACGCGGAAGCAGTCCACCGTCGCCTTGTTGCAGATAATACCGGTCATGCTGCGGCGGTCGGCGAACCGCAGGCCTGGAGTCGGATCCAGATTTTCGAGTTCGATCACGTTGTCGCGGTACTGGGGGACCCCGGGGTGCGTGAGCAGGTCCCACTGCTGGTACTGGTCGCAGTTGGCGGGGTCCAGGGTATCCGGGTCGAGCGGATTGCTCTGGGAATCCAGTTGCGGGGTGGTCTTGCGGATGAGGTCTGAGGCAAGCGGGTCGATACCCAGAAGGTCATCGGCATCGGCGGCGCAGACCGCGTGATGAAGCGGCGTATGCGAAACGACGAGAATGTCGCCGGGCGCGGCCAGCGCGAAACTGGCGAGGTTGGCACGGGACGACGGATCGGCGGTGACCGAGCTCATCCCCTCATCGACTCCCGCCGTGCCGACGGTGATGGTCGTCGCCGCGGTCACCGCACCCGATACGGACTGGCAGGTGAGAACGTAAACCGTCGTCGAGGCGGGACTCACGTTGACGCTTCCGTAGGGCGACGCGACGGCTCCGATCCCGTTGTCGATATCGCAGTTGCTGACGCCGCTTGCGACCGTCCACGACAGGGTAGAAACCTCTCCGGCGGTTTTCACGAACGGAGTGGCTGCAAACAGCGGGATCGGAACGGTCAGGATGCCGCCCGACTGCTCCACGGTGATGTCGCCCTCGACCGGTCCGCCGGGGCCGTTGCAGACGATGGTGTAGAGCGTCGACAGGGCTGCGGGCGGGGGCGTGACGTTGATATCGCCGGCAGGGCCCGCCACGGAAGCGACCGGTCCGGTGCTGTCGGATACGTCGCATCCGGTGGCGTTCGGAGCGTTCCACGAAAGCAGCACGTCGGCGCGGGTAAAGCCGAACATTCTGAGTCCGTTGCCCGGCACCAGATCCCGGCCCGGATCGCCTGTCGTCGTGGAGAGCGCCACCTGGTCCAGATCGATCGTCACCCCGTCGGTGACCTGCTGGATCGGCACGGCCTTGCAACCCGAGGGACCCAGGCAGAGTCCTTCTTCGCGGTAGTTGTGGGCGGTCCGGATGAACAGGGCGTCTATGGAAGCCGTCGGATCGTTCGAGATATTGCCGAGCGTATCCCGCATGAAGAATTCCAGCATGCCGTACGGGAACACGCGGCCGTAGAGGTTCACGTCGTCGTTGGGGACATTGACCGTGAACGCCTTGGTGAGGATGTTCACCGGCGCCTGCGTCTGCAGCACGGTGGAACCGTCGCTGCCTTTCACTTTCTTCAGGGTCTCGCTCACGAACTGGTTGTTCGACAGGGAGTACTGCCGCTCGAGTTCCGCCAGGTAACGTTCCGAATACGAGCCGCGGAACGACTGGTAGCCGATGGGCCCGTCGGTGAGCATCGCATAGAACGCCTTGAGCGCGGGCCCCATGACGTATTCCTTGCTCACGAGGTCCTGGGTGAGAATCGCCGTGCCGATGTCATGGATGATGACGTTCGGCAGGCCTTCCTGGACCGTGTTTCCGTTCTTGTCCTTGGTGTTGATGAACAGTTTGAGCGGGTTGCGCAGACCTTCGGCCAGGGCGAAGGCGCCGCGTTCCAGTACAGGCCCGAAACCCGCGCCGTAGGCGAGCTGGATACCGTCCAGCGTCGCATCGAGCAGACGGGGCAGGTTGTCGTTCAAGGTGAATGGGTTCGCATCGGAAGGCCTGTAGAAATCATCCGGCGTGATGGTCACCGTGTTTAGCACGTCGCGGTAATCGATCACTCCGTCCGGCGCTCCGTCGGGGAACCGGTCGGCGATGGAGAAGCCGTTGACCAGGTTCACCTGTCCGTTGCGGTCGACGATGGCGGGCAACTGGTCCGCGCTGTCCAGAACGCCGTCCAGGTTGGTGTCGAACAGGTTGCAGTCGAGAGGTTCCGTGAACAGGCTGCAGTCGGGCAGGCCGTCGCCGTCCTTGTCGAAGTTGACCGCCTTGCTTGCATAGAGCGGGTTCTTGAGCACATCGAAGGAGAAATCCTTGATGTCGAAAATCCCGTCGCCGTTGACGTCGAAGTTCTCGTCGGCGGAAATAGTACCGTCGTTGTTGAGATCCTGGAAATCGAGACGGCAGTAGTCCGGTCCGCTGAGGAAATCGAACAGGTAGTCGACGGACCGTGCCGTCGAAATGCGGCGGTTCGACGGCACGTCGATCGTTTCGGCGATGTCCTTGATCGAGAGGCAGGAGCCGTCGCCGTTGCGGTCCATGTTGTCGAGCCCGTTGAACACCCCGTCCCGGTTCTGGTCGGTGCGGACGCTGGTGAGCGCCATCAGTTCGATCGGGCTCACGAAGTTGTCGCCGTAATACTGGCTGCCCGGCATCAGGTCCGTGAGCAGGAACAGGTCGAGAATGGTACGCGAATCGGTCGTCAGCTTTCCGCTGATCACGCGTTCCAGAACCGGCAGAAGGTCGCGGACGATGTTCAGTTCGGCGAAGCGGAACGCGAGCGTCGTATCGCCCGAGTCGGCGACGTAGAATCCGCTGGTCGAATTGAGGTCGTTGCCGCGCGGATAGCGGCCGGTGGTCGACTGCGGCGCGATATACAGCAGGTCGCCCACGTAGGACGTCTGGGGAAGCTCGATCTCGATCGTCTGGCTTTTCTTGCGGTCGACGAGGTTCGTGGTGTTCTGCTGGTCGAAGGCCGCGTAGTTGGCGAGCTCAGCCGGGAGGAAACGCGGCTTGATGGTCAGCGTCGCGGTGGCCGGCATCGTGATGCTGAAATCGAGGCCGGAGTTCACGCCGCTGGTGAAGTGAACGATGTCGCCCACGGCCACGCCGCTCTCGTTGAAGTCGCGCATGATAGGGCTCGCCGGGTCGTGGAAGCTGTAGACCGCGCCGCCGACCGGCGACGAATCCACGGCGTAGTCGTAAAGCTCGCCGATGATCTGCGGATCGACGAGCAGGTCGTCCACGAACAGGTCGGTCGCGCGGACGCTCGACGGCGCCATGATCTGGAAGCGGAAGTTCACGTCGTTCTGGAGCGCCGCTCCGACATTCAGCGGGCTGACGGAGCTGGGCACAAACGCGTTGGGGCAGAGTATCAGGGTCGACTGGTTCTGCACGGAGGCGATATTGAACGTCAGCCCCGCGTTGACGCCGGTGAGGATCCGGACCCGGAACGACAGCCGGTAGTCATCCAGCGGCACGGCCTGCGGGAAGTTGAGCGGATCCTGCGGCGGATCGGGAATGCAGGCGTTGGGGTAGGTATGGATCAGATCGCTGCCGTCCAGCCGGAAGGTCGAGGTCGCCGAGGTGAGCGTCCCCAGCGTGTCGACGGTCGTGTTGCCGCTGGCCGACAGCAGCGCGAAGACGCCGTTCACGCTCCGGTCCAGGAACGCCTGATCCGGCGGCAGCACCTGCGAATAGGGAACCAGACCCAGGTTCAGCTGGTCCAGAATGTTCTGGGTGCCCTGGGAGCCGAGCTTGTCGTTCAGCTGGAGCAGGATGCCGACCACTTCGACGCGGGGGTCGGAGAAAATCGGGTCGTTGTTCCTGAATTCCGGGGCGAGCAGGTTGCGGACCGCCGGCAGAAGATCCTGCACGGCGCCGCTCTCGAACAGCACGGTCAGCATGTCGTAGGACGACTGGACACCGGGCTGGGCGAAGTTGCGGTCTTCGGCGAGCACGCGGAGCAGGTCGGTCGAGATCGGCGTGAACTGGAAGATCGTGCCCCGGTCGATCAGCGAATTGAGCACGCGGGAAAGCTCGTCCACGCGTTGCGAGTTGGCGATCAGCGACAGCGCGTCGACCAGTTCTTTCAGGCCTCCGGTGCGGTAAATCTCCTGGAACGACACCACGAGCGCGTCCAGCTGGCCGGCCTTGGCGAGCGCGGTGAACTGCACGAGGATGTCGTGGGCGGGCGGAGAGTGGTGATAGTCCTGGCCCGGTGGGATCGAATCGGAGAGCGGGCGGGCGGTATTCTTGTTTTCGCAACCGGCCGTCCAGAGGAGTCCGGCAACAATCACGGCCATCAGGCACGCACTGCGGCGCAGGGTGGCCAGCCACCGGCGTACGATTCCGCTTTCAGACCCCGAAGGGCCGGATCGCGAAGGCCGGGATTTCGAAACCAGTGAATCCACCCGAAATAACCGCTCCACTCCAGGTCCCCAATGACGATTAACGCCGGGACAGAGTGATCCGACTCTCACCACACATGCCGATGGCGCAGGTCCCCCGTTGGCAGACAGGTCTCTGCAGCCATCAGCGACACGCCGCAACCGGAAAAACAGGTGCTTTTCCGGCTGCGCCGAGTTCATAAAAGCCGGTCCATCGGGACAAGCTTCTGGTGCCGTGATGCGAATTAAAGACTACTTAGAACCCGTAATCCGGCGCAACGACAAATTGCCAAATTACCCTTGAATTACAGGCATTTACATCTCTTTACCTGTGGATTTTCGGGTGTGTTCAGAACCAAATTTTCCGTGTTCTGGGAGTGACAATTCCGGACTAAAAAACTAGCCCGCCGAATGACGCGGCGGGCCAGTTTTTTCGGAAATGTTCTGGCGGGGACAAAAAGGTCAGTAATTCAGGGCCGGTGCACCCGGATCGACAGTTCTACGAGCTGTTTCAGGTCCACTTCGCCGGGCGCGTCGGTCATCAGATCAATGCCCTTTTGCGTCTTGGGGAACGTAATTACGTCCCGGATCGAGGTCATGCCGCTCAGCAGCATGACGACCCGGTCAAGCCCCAGAGCCAGGCCGCCGTGGGGCGGAGTCCCGAAACGCAGTGCGTCAAGAAGGAATCCGAACTTCGCGCGCTGCTCTTCTTCCGTCAGTCCGAGCAGTTTGAACACCTGCTGCTGGATATCTTCCCGGTGAATACGGATCGAACCGCCGCCGATTTCGAAACCGTTCAGCACCACGTCGTAAGCCTGGGCCACGACTTTGAGCGGGTCGCTTTCGAGAATGTGCAGGTCCTCTTCGCGGGGCGAGGTGAACGGATGGTGGAGAGCGACGTAACGCTTCTCTGCCTCGTCGAACTCCATCATCGGGAAGTCGGTCACCCAAAGGAAGTTCAGCTTCTTGGGGTCGATGAGATTGAGCTTCTGCCCGAGATGCAGACGCACGGCGGAAAGCGCCGCGTGAGCCACCGAGGGCTTGTCCGCCATGAAGAACAGGATGTCGCCGACCTCCGGTTTCAGAGCGTCCTTGAGCCCCTCTTTCTCTTTTTCGGAGAGGAACTTCTCGATCGGCGACTGCCAGGCGCCGCCCTCGTTGACCTTGATCCACGCCAGGCCTTTGGCGCCGTAGGTCTTCACCAGATCGGTGAGCGAATCGATTTCGCTTCGGGACAGCTGCCCGCCGCCCTTGGCGTTCATCGCCTTCACGATGCCGCCTGTCTCGACCTGCTGCGCGAACACTTTCACGCCCGAGCCCTGGAAAAGTCTGGTCACTTCCACATGCTCGAGCCCGAACCGCGTGTCGGGCTTGTCGTTGCCGTAGCGGGCCATGCTTTCAGCGAACGGAAGACGCGGGAACGGCGTCGGCAGATCGAAGCCGTGGCTGACTTTCACGATGCGTTTCAGCAGGCCTTCGATGAGCAGGTACATCTGTTCGCGGGTGACGAAACTTTTTTCGATGTCGATCTGGGTGAACTCGGGCTGGCGGTCAGCGCGCAGATCCTCGTCGCGGAAACATTTGACGATCTGGTAGTAACCGTCGAAGCCGGCGACCATGAGAATCTGTTTGAAGAGTTGCGGAGACTGCGGAAGCGCATAGAACTTGCCCGCGTTCACCCGCGACGGGACCAGGAAATCGCGCGCGCCCTCGGGCGTCGACTTGGTCAGCATCGGTGTTTCGAGATCCAGAAACCCGTTTTCGTTCAGATACTGGCGCGTGGCGGCCATGATGTCGTGCCGCAGGATAAACGGCCGCTGAACGACCGGACGGCGCAGGTCCAGGTACCGGTGCTTGAGCCGGGTGTTTTCGTTGACCTCGGATTTTTCATCCATCTGGAAAGGCACCGGGGAACTCGTGTTGAGGATCTTCACCTCGTCGACCAGCACTTCGATTTCGCCCGACGGCAGCTTGGAATTGACCATGTCCTTGGGACGCAGACGGACCTTGCCGCGAACCGCCAGCACGAACTCGCTGCGGACCAGATCGGCGTGGGAGTGCGCCTCCTTGTTGTGCGTGGGGTCGCAGACGATCTGGGTGATGCCCCAGCGGTCGCGCAGGTCGATGAAGATCACGCCGCCGTGATCGCGGTTGGAGTGGGCCCATCCGAACAGGATGACTTCCTTGCCGGCGTCCTTGCCGGTGAGCTCGTGATTGCGGTGGGTTCGCGCCCAGCCGCCCAGCGGCTGGAGCTTGACGGGACGCGGTGACGTATCCATGGGTTCGCTTTCGTGCGGGGTCCCTGGATGCAGCAGGGAGTCCCCGGATGGCGCGGCCCCGTCGGGGGGGCGTCGCGGAGGGCCGAGACTAGCATCCCCCGGGGTAGAGGCAAAAAGCCGTCTTACGTTCCGCCGGATTCGCCCTTGAGCGTCAGGTCGAGCCGGGTTTCATAGAGCCGTCCGGTGGAAGGATCCTTGAGACGGACGGCGATCCGGAAGCCGCCGCCCGGAGCCGGCAGCGCCGATCCGATACTGACGACTTCAAGCCGCACCATGATCGGATCGCCCTTGGAAATGGTCTCCTGCGCCGTGTTCTTCGTGATTGCACCCGGCGGCGGAGCGATACCCGCCGCCGCCAGAATGGCGGTCGTGGGGACGGCGTCTCCCGGTTTTGGAGCCGCGGATCTGGCGGGCTGGACCGGTAAAGCGGCCATGACCGGCGGCATGGCCGGGGCTTGCGATGCCGGCGGTCCGAGGCTGTCCAGAAGGGCTTCCTCGTCGTCGTCCAGTTCCATCGACCGGAGCGCGGGCTTGGGCGGTTCAGGCGGCTTCGCCGGTTCCGGTCTCGGGGGCACAGGTTTGCTGGCGAGCGAAGGCAGCGCGGGTGGCGTCGGAAGTCCGATCCCGCCCAGCGCCGTCTCCTTGATGTGCTTCATCACCAGCTTGGAGAGCGCCTGGAATGTCGGGAGCACTCCGGTGCCGCTGCTGGCGACGGCTTCGAACGAGGGAAAATTGAAGCGGTTCAGTTTTTCCTGGAGTTCTCCGACGGGCACGGCATCCGGAATATCGCGCTTGTTATACTGGATAACTACGGGAAGGTCGGTGATCTTGAGGCCGTAGTCCCGCAGATTGTCCATGAGATTCTGGAAGCTTTCCAGGTTGTCTTTCATGAACTTGCGGGCCGAATCGGCCACGAACACGATCCCGTCGGCGTTCTTCAGGACCAGCTTGCGGGTGGAATTGTAGAAAACCTGGCCGGGGACCGTATAGAGCTGGATCCGGGTCTTGAAACCGCTCACTTCGCCGAGATCGACCGGCAGGTAGTCGAAGAAAAGCGTCCGGTCCTGTTCCGTGGCAAGCGTCATCAGCTCGCCGCGCAGATCAGGCTTCAGCTTCGCATGGATATACTGGATGTTGGTCGTCTTACCGGACTGTCCGGCTCCGTAGTAGACGATCTTCGCCCGGATATCGCGCGTGGTGTTGTTGAATGTCGCCAATGACCGGACCTACTTCTTCTGAGCCGCTTCTTTCTTGCGACGTATTTCTTCTTCGCGCATCTGGATGATGCGGCGGGCCGCGCCGCGGATCGTCGCCGAGGCGTTCTTGTTCTTGCTGACTTCCTTCTGATCGGCCGGCATCAGTGTGGGCAGGAACTTCATCCCGATATCCAGCGGGGCCTTGGGGTTGTTCACCAGCGAGAGCCTGACCTGGTAGGACTTCGACATGTTCTTGCTCTGCCCTATGGAACCCAGCACGAACGGGTCGACGTTCTTGTCGCCGGCGAAAACCTCGATTTCAGGTTCCGTGAGCTGCGGGTTCTTCATCACGGACATGGACACCAGCCGGTTCGGATCGCGGATCAGCATGCTCCGGGCGGCCTTGTTCCCGATGGCGGCCAGCCGCATCTTCTGCGCGATCGACATCTTGGCGATGGCGGCGTAGATGTTGGTCTTTGCCAGCTCAAGGAGATCCACTTTCTCGTCGCCGGGGGCGGCTTCGGCCTCCCCGGCGGCCGGTTCCTGGGTCCACTCCTCCGGGAAATCCATGTCCTGAAACTCGTCGGCCTGCGCACTGGTCGTGGTAAGGGCGTCGTCGTCCAGCTCGAGCATCTCGACGTCGTCGCCGGCGTCGGCGAGCGTCGCTGTCTTGGCCGCGGGTGCGGGCGGGTGTCCGTCTTTCAGTCCGAGAAAGATGTGGCGGAATTCGATCACGCGGGCCCGGATATCCACGTCGAGGGTCTGGTTCTCGAGCAGCGCTATCGTGATCTTGGGATTGTCGATCAGCCGCTCCTGGTTCTGCGAAATGATGTCCACAAGCATGCGGTCACCGGTCCGGGCCACATGCATGAGCGTATCGTCGGAGACGCGCTTGGCCGTCACGATCCGTTCCATCACTTCATCGGCCATGCCCGCATGGGCATAGAAATCGAGCACTTCGGGGGCATCCAGCTTCGAGATCGATCCTGCCGCCAGCGCCGGCGGGAGTTCCTTGATCGCCTTTGCAGCCGCTTCCCTGATCTCTTCGACGGTGTCGTTGGAAAGGAAATAAAGCGCGATCATCAGGTCTTCGGGCTTCAGGGGTACAAGACCCCTGGCAGCCATGACGCGGGTCTTTTCCGGCGCGTCCGGGCCGACGAATTTCTTTAATACCTGGGGAATCTCCACCGCACCTCACCCCGTGCCACTGACGTGACGGTGGAGTTTAGCCAGCGGAAACGTCGAGTGTGAAAAAAATTATTCAGTCGGCCAGATAGACCCGCGGATTCCAGCTGGCTTTCAGGATCTTGGGCAGCGTGGCATCCGCTTCTTCCAGGGATTTAAAGCCCCCACCCCACAGCTCAAAGACTTTTTTGTCCAGCTGTACCCGTTCCTGTTCGCCGGCAGGATAGCCCGCCGGCCCCAGTTTGGCGGCAAATTCGGCGTATTTTTCAGGTGTAAAGAAGCTGCCCGCGTAAACCGGGTGGCTGGTCGCCGAGGCCTTGATGACGAACGCGTCGAAACCCTTGGCTTTCAGCTCCTTGGCCATCTTGTCGGACGTCTTGCGGTCCTTGAACTCCGCCACTTTCAGGCGGAGCATCTCGATCCGGGCGGT
Organism: uncultured bacterium; assembly: GCA_964565925.1. Lineage (GTDB taxonomy): Bacteria > JAGRBM01 > JAGRBM01 > JAGRBM01 > JAHCIT01 > CAZMGV01. The sequence goes on along the minus strand of CAZMGV010000025.1, from coordinate 28,012 downwards.
CGTCGTCCGCTGGATGGGCTTGATCCCCCACTGGCGGAGCTTTTCCTTGGCCGCTTCCAGATGCGCCGGAACGACATAGGTTCCGAAATAGAGGCTCAGGAACTGTTTCTTGGTCAGCTTGGGGAGGGCAGCACGGCCTTTTTCGTCAGCTTTGCCTTCAAGGTCGTACAGCGTACGTGCGATCACGTTGGTTCCTTCGGGAGTGCGGGCGAAATCGCCCAGCAGTCCGAACGGACCGGGGAATGCGTCGGCCGCCTTCGGAGCCTCCGCCGGAGCGGCCGGCTTTTCGACGGGGGGCGGGGCTTTCGCGACAGGTTTGGGTGCCGGCGGAGCAGAGGTTCCGGAGAAGAATACGAAATAACCGATACCCAGAAGCAGCAGGACAAGGATGACTGCGCCCGCGATAATCAGGATCTTTTTCTTCTTGTCCTTGGACGGAGCTCCGTCGCTGAAGTCGAGTGCTTCGACGGTTCCGGTCGACGCATCGTCCGCTGCACCGCCCTGGGCACCGAACAGATCCTGCACGTCCGCTTCGGCCGGCTGTTCGCCACCCGGATCCGGAATCGATTCAAGCGGTGATTCATCGAGCGGCGCGACGGCTTCGTGGTCTTCGAGTTTGGGCCGGGCCGGCTTTTTCGCGGAAGGCGATGGGGCCTGCGTCTTCGCCGGAGCCTTGGTCGGGGCAGCGGCGGGAGCGTCCTCGAAAAGGTCCGCATCCATCACCGCGCCGTCTTCAGTCGGGGGCTGGAAGAAATCGTCGAGCGACGCTTCGTTCATGCCGTCGTCGCCAGCGTTGTCCTTTGCCATGAGCCGGGGCCTGCTTCCTCATCCGGTAACCTGCGGGCAGCCCACGGCCCGCAATGCCGGAAAGTCCAAGGTTTTCGCTATTTTGCGACGACAGGGGCCTTGGAGTCAAGGCCGGCCGGGTGCCGGGCGCCAGAGGATCGGCTGCGCGTCAGGCGGCGGGCTGGCTCCGGTCGCCGCCGGAAATCCACCAGGTGAATTTTCCGACCCACTTGTTCACGGGGTGGCTGCGCGGAAGGAACTTGAAGGCCGGAGGGCGGCGCACACCCATCGTGTAGGCCATGGAAAGCAGCTCTTCGTGTTCCATGTCGACGGTGAGGCCGTCATAGACACACTGTACGGCTTTCGGTTTGTGGCCCTGGGCCAGATGAACCTTGGCGAGATTGAGATGGCATTCGGGTCGGAAGAATTCGATCTGCGCGGCCTTCTGGCAGGCTTCGAGCGCACGGTCGGGGTCCTTGCCGTCGCGGGCCATCGCGAGTCCCAGATACGACAGCGTCAACATGTCTTCCGGCGCTTCGGATTTCAGTTTTTTCAGTTCGACGAGCGCATCATCCACCAGACCCGACTCGAGTGTCTGGATGGCGGTCGTTCGACGGCGGCGTAGCTCTTCGCGATCCATGCCTCACCCATACAAGGCTAACGGTTCATTTCGTAGATCAATTTTAGCCCATAGAGGGTGAGAAATGCATCAACTTCTTCGATTGTTTCCGATTCCTGTGCGATCAGTGAAGACAGGCCGCCCGTCGCCAGAACCCGGGCTTCCTTGCTGCCCTGCTCGTCGCGGAGCCGGTTCACGATGCCGTCCACGAGGCCCACGTAGCCGTAGAAGATTCCGGCCTGGATCGCATGGACCGTATTTTTGCCCAGTATTTTCGAGGGTTTGACGATTTCGACGCGGGGCAGCTTGGAAGCCGCCGTAAACAGGCCGTTGAGCGCCACCTGCAGGCCCGGCGCAATCACGCCGCCCAGGTACTCGGCCTTCTTCGTTACGTAGTCGAACGTGGTCGCCGTTCCGAAATCGACGACGACGCAGTTCTGGTCCGGGTAGAGATGATGCGCCGCGACAGCGTTGACGATCCGGTCGGCGCCCACTTCCTTGGGGTTGTCGTACAGGATGCTGATCCCGGTTTTGACGCCGGGCCCGACGACCAGCGGCGAGTGCTTGAAATACCGCTCGCACATGCGGGTCACCTGGTGGAGCACCGGCGGCACGACGCAGGAGACCACGGTTCCCTTGATCTTGCGGATGTCGATGCCGGAAAAGTTGAAGATCTCGTGGAGCAGAATGCCGGTTTCGTCCGTGGTGCGGTCCGGGTTGGTGGCAATGCGCCAGTGACCGAGAAGTTCCTCGCCCTGGTAGACACCGAAAACTATGTTGGTATTGCCGACATCGACGACGAGAAGCATGTTGCGGACGTCCTTCCTCGAACCCGCCCTGTGAAGATTGTCTTCGGGCGGTGGCCGGGAACTGCGGGCGGTTCGCGCAGATTGTCAGCGCCGGTTCTGCCCCTTGAGCAGGGTGACATCTCCGGCGACGATCCGCACAACGCGGCCGTTCTGCGTTTCTACTTGCAGGAATCCATCCGAATCAAGACCGAGGGAACGGCCCTCGACCGTCTCGGTTCCGGTCCCCACGCGGACTTCCTCGCCCGACATTCTCGCATATCGTTCCCAGTCGTCACGGAAGGGGGCGAAACCCTGCGTGACGAACTTCAGGTAGTGGGCTTCCAGCTGGATGCAGAGCTCGCGGGCGAACCGCGCCCGGTCGACCGGCTTGCCGGTGGCGATCCGTACGCTGGTGGCGATCTTTTTCAGCTCGTCGGGGAACTTCTCGATATTCAGGTTCACGCCGATCCCGATGACGAGCCAGTTCACACGGTCCAGTTCGCTGGAGGATTCCGTGAGAATGCCGCAGACCTTGAGGTCGCCGATCAGAACGTCGTTGGGCCACTTGATGCGGGGCTTGATGCCGGCCGTCGTCTCGATGGCCCGGGCGACGCAGAGGCCGGTCAGCAGCGTGATCTGGGCGGCGGCTACAGGCGGAAGCGACGGGCGCAGCACGAAAGAGCCGTAGAGATTTTTTCCCGCCGGCGATGACCACTGGCGGCCCAGCCGCCCGCGTCCGGCCGTCTGGGATTCGGCGACGACGAGCATCCCTTCGGGGACGGAAGCGTCGGCCAGTTTCGAGGCCTGCGTGTTCGTGGAGTCGGTCTTCTCGAAGTGTACGATCTCCTGTCCCACAAACTGGGTTTTCAGGTCGTGCTGGATCAGCTCCGGGTAGAGACGGTCCGGAACGGAATCGAGCTGGTATCCGACCGACGCTTTCGACTCGATTCCGTAGCCCCGGTCCCTGAGACGCGCGACCGCCTTCGAAACGGCGGCGCGGGTTACCTGGAGCTTGTCGGTCAGCTCCGCCGACGAGTGGAATCCCGGATGGTTGCGGAGCAATTCCAGCACGGACCGTTCGATACGGGTGAGTTCGTTCACGGCTGGGTCAGCTCAGGCTTACGCCCATCAGGTGGCCGATCAGGAACGTGGCCGCACCGGCGGCGCTTCCGATCAGCAGCATCCTGAGGCCGCCCGCGACCGCGCTTTTTCCGGTAAACAGGCTGAGCACGGCGCCAACGCTGAACAGTGAAAGGGTCGTGAGGCCGATGGATATCTTCAGCGCATGGGCGAGGCCGGGCCACAGGAATGGAATAAGGGGGATGATGGCACCGACGGAAAACGCGAGGAACGATGAAACGGCCGCGCCCCACGGAGAGCCCAGTTCGTTGGGATTAAGGCCCAGTTCCTCGCGGGTGAGGGTATCGAGAGCGCGCGCGGGATCGGAGATCAGGTGCTTGGCGGTCCGGATGGCTTCTTCGGGTGTGTGGCCCCGGGCCTCGAAAATCAGCGCCAGTTCCTTCGCTTCTTCTTCGGGGTATTCGTTCAGTTCGTCTCTCTCGAGTCCGATCTGGTACTCGAACAGCTCACGCTGGGACCGTACGGAGACGTATTCGCCCGACGCCATGCTGAGGGCACCGGCCAGTAGCCCCGCCGATCCGGTGAGCAGTATCGAGTGGGCGTCCAGAGACGCACCGGCGACGCCGAGAATAAGCGAGGCATTGGACACCAGACCGTCGTTTACGCCGAACACTGCCGCCCGGAGATTTCCGGCGTTGGCATTCTTGTGGCGTTCTCCGAATTCGTCGAGGTTGGTCGGCATGACGTGGCCGGCTTCAGGCTCCGAATAGACCGACATGCCGCGCACTTTCATGGCGGCCAGAATCGTCCGGATGTGTCTGGGCGGGTAGCGGCGGATCAGGCCGCTCACGAACCGGGTCCGGAAATCGGGAACAAACCCGTCGGGTACGGTACCGCCGGCCTTGCGGGTATTCTCTTCCCAGATCTTCGCCTGGTGCTCGGCCTCTTCGGCGAGCTTGCGGAACAGCGTCGAGCGGCTCGTTCCGTTCTCCCGTTCCGCCAGCAGGCGGTAGAGATAAGCGGAGCGTTTTTCGCTCGTCCAGCTTTCGGTTTCGTTACTCATGCGCCGAATTCATCGAGCCTCGACAGCGAGCCCTTGAGCTTTTCGATCTCCGAACCGAGATCGGCCTGGCGGTCGCGGTATTCGTCGATCAGGTCCGGGTCCGCGTTGGCCACGAACCCCTGATTCGACAACTTCTGGTTCAGTTTCGCAAGTTCGTCCGCGCGGCCGGCAATCTGCTTGGTAAGCCGCTCCCTTTCCTTCTCCACGTCGATGCCTTCGGTAAGGCCGATGTAGATTTCGAGCCCGGCGACCGCCGCCTGGGCGGTGCCGCGGGGGCGCGTTGCGCCGGCCGGGAGTTCCGAGAGATCCCGGATGCGGACCAGCGCCGTAAACTGGCTCCGGAATGGCCCAAGCAGGTCCTTCGATCCTTCGCCGCGCACCAGCACGTTCACTTCCGACGACGGCTTCACGTTCAGCTCGCCCCGGATGTTGCGGGCGGCCTGTACGGCCAGTTGCAAGCGGGCGATGCGGCGGATGTCCTCGGACTCTTCCGGTACCTCCGTAGAGGGGAAAGCGCCTTTCATCAGGAACCCGTTGCCCGGTTTCATCAGCGACCCAAGCTCGTCCGTCACGAACGGGATAAACGGGTGCAGAAGTCTCAGAATGTCGAGCAGCGTATTGCCGAGCACGCTCTTTGCGGCTTCCCGGCGTGCCGGATCGGCCGTTTCCGAGAGATCCTGCTTGACGAATTCGATGTACCAGTCGCAGTAGGTGCCCCACACGAAGTGGTAGGCGGCAAGCGCCGCCTTGTCGAACTCGTAAGATTCGATCGCGCGGGAAATCTCTTTCGCAGCAATCGCCAGCTCGCGGCGCAGCCACTTGTCCTCGGGCGACATCCTGGATTCGGGGATGAGGTCGGGGACCGGTCCGCCCAGTTTCATCTGCACGAACCGGGCGGCGTTCCACAGCTTGGTAATAAATTTCCGGTAGCCCTCGATCCGTTCCCGCGAGAGGCGGATATCCCGTCCCTGCGCGGCGAATGCGGCGAGCGTAAACCGGACCGAATCGGCGCCGACTTCGTCCACCACCGACAGGGGATCGATGACATTCCCCTTCGTCTTGGACATCTTCTGGCCCTGCGCGTCCCGTACCAGTGCGTGAATGTACACGTCCCGGAACGGCACCTCGTCCATGAAGTGCAGGCCCATCATCATCATCCGGGCGACCCAGAAGAAGATAATGTCGTGCGCCGTCACCAGCACCGACGTCGGATAGTAGGCGGCCAGCGTCTCGGTCTTCTCGGGCCAGCCCATGGTCGAGAACGGCCAGAGCGCGGAGGAGAACCAGGTGTCGAGCACATCTTCGTCCTGGACCAGTTTCGTGGAGCCGCAGCTTGAGCATTTGGCCGGCGTGTGGAGTTCCACGTTGATGTGACCGCAGTCCTGACAGTACCAGGCCGGGATCTGGTGTCCCCACCAGAGCTGGCGCGAGATGCACCAGTCCTCGATCCGTTCCATCCACGAGTAATATGTGTTGGCCCAAGAGGCCGGCTGGAAGTTCGTCCGGCCGTCTTTCACCGCTTTAAGCGCCCGGTCGGCAAGCGGTTTCGCCCGGACAAACCACTGTTCCGAGATGAGCGGTTCCACCGGCACGCCGTGGCGCTGCGAATAACCCACGCGGTTCTTGTGCTTTTCAACCTTCTCGAGCAGCCCCTGCGCTTCCAGATCGGCGACGATCTGCTTGCGCGCGACAAACCGGTCGAGACCTTTATACGTGCCGCCGTTCTCGTTGATGGACCCGTCGGGATTCATCACGTTGATCATCTCGAGCTTGTGGCGGATACCGGCCTTGTAATCGTTCGGATCGTGCGCCGGAGTGATCTTCACGGCACCGCTACCGAACTCCCTGTCGACCATCGGATCGACGATCACCGGAATTTCGCGGTTCGTGAGCGGGAGCTTCACCTTCTTGCCGTGAACGGCCGCGTAACGAGCGTCTTCCGGGTTCACGGCGACAGCCGTGTCGCCAAGCATCGTCTCGGGCCGGGTTGTTGCCACGATGATATGGCCCGATCCGTCCGCGAACGGATACCGGATATGCCAGAGGTTGCCGTTTTCTTCGCGGTATTCGACTTCCAGATCGCTGATCGCCGAGCGGGACGCCGGGCACCAGTTCACCAGGTATTTCCCCTTGTAGATCAGGTCTTCCTTGTAAAGGCGGACGAACACCTCGCGGACAGCGAGCGAGAGCCCTTCGTCCATGGTGAACCGTTCGCGTGACCAGTCGCACGACGATCCGAGCCTTTTCAGCTGATGCACGATCCGCGAGCCGTACTCTTCCTTCCACTTCCAGACCCGCTGGATGAAGGCGTCCCGTCCCAGGTCATGGCGGGTGATTTTTTCCTTGGCCAGTTCCCGCTCCACCACCGACTGGGTGGCGATACCGGCGTGATCGGTGCCGGGCAGCCAGAGCACATTGCGGCCGCGCATCCGGTGATAGCGGCAGAGCACGTCCATCACCGTGTTGTTGAGCGCATGACCCATATGCAGGGCGCCGGTGACGTTCGGCGGGGGAATGACAATGGAAAACGGCTTGCCGGGCGCTTTCGGATCGGCCTTGAACACCCCGGCATCGAGCCAGGCCTTCAGCCAGCGCTCCTCATAGGATTTCGGATCGAAGGTGGTCGGTATTTCAGCCAGGTTTTGCGGGTTCGTGGTCATACGAATCCGCATGGCTAACGCGAAGCCGGGGCCGTAGGCAAATGGACCGGATTCCGGTTTTCAGCCTTCCTTGAGGCGGTCGATCTCGTTCTGGATGAGCCGTTCGGCGATCTTGGGGAATTCGTCGGTAATCGCCTTTGAAATCCGCTTCACGGACTCGTCGATCATCGGCTTCAGGGCCAGTTCGATCGCCTGCCGGATGGCGGCTTCGATCTGGGCTGAATCGATGGCGGCAGTTGCTGCGGCCGGTACGGCCGCTCTCGGAACGGCGGCAGGGGCCGGAGGTGCAGGGGGCGGCGGCGCCTTGGCGGCCATAGGCGGTGCAGGGGGCGGTGTCACCGGTATCTTCTGGGCCGGAGGAGGTGGCGCGGGCGGAGCCGCTTCGGTCTCGCCCAGATCCCAGGTGTCGCCCGATTCGGCTTCCAGTTCCACTTCGACTTCGGCGGCCGGTTTTTTTCCGAACGACGGAGCGATCGACGCGGGCGGCGTCGCCGCCTCGGGTTCGCCCAGATCCCAGGTATCTCCGCCGGCGGTCGCCAGCTCGACTTCCATTTCGGCAGACGGCGCAGATACTTCGATTTCAGCGGCTGGAGCTTCGGGTTCACCGAGGTCCCAGGCGGCCGGCTCGGCGGCCTCCATGGATACTTCGACTTCCGCAGCCGCTGGTGCGGCAGCGGCGGACTCTTCGCCCAGGTCCCATGCATCGTCTTCGGCTTCCAGCGAAACGGGCTTGGCCGGCGGAGCCGGTGGTTTTGGCGCGGGAGGCGGTGTGGCCGGTTTTGCGGCCACCGGTGCAGGCGGCGCCTTGGGCGGGGCTACCGGCGGAGGCGGTGCCTTCGGGGCGGCAACTGGCGCGGCTGCCACAGGCGGAGCAGCCGGTTCTTCGCCCAGGTCCCACGAATCGGTTTCTTCTTCCAGCGACACAGGCTTGGGGGCTGGCGCTTTCGGTGCGGGAGGTGGTGCGGCTGGAGCGGCCGGTTTCGCGGCTGCCGGGGCGGGAGCCGCCGCCTTGACGGCACCGGCGGGCGCGGCTTTCGAGCCGGCGTTTTTCACCATCTCCACCAGAGCGGTGGTTTCAAACGGTTTCGCAATGGCGTCGGCGACTCCGGCGGCAGCCGCCCGGGCGTCGTTATAGGGTTCGGAACCCACTTTCAGCAGGATGACCGGTACGCCCTGGCCCTTCAGGGCCTCGGCGACCTCGTACCCGGTCTTCTTCGGCATGACGACGTCCGCCACGACCACATCGGGTTTTCCGGCCTTGAACTTCGCCAGTGCTTCTTCGCCGTCCTTGGCGAATTCGAGGGTGAAGTCCGGCTGATTGGCGAAGGTGATCTGGACGGCCCGCTGGATGGTTACGGAATCGTCAGCGACCAGAATCTTTTTCGGCATGCTTTAGCACCTGCTCCGGGGAAGAGCCCCTTGCCCGGCATCACCGGATACGCGGGTACAAAACCCTTCGTTCGCCAGTTCGGCCCGACTTTGTGGGACAGAGCGAACTCTAAACGATGAGTTTTCCCGTGTCGATATGGTAACAGACCATTCCTCCGGCCTGCCCCCGGCCGGTCACCCCCTTGAAAGGGACCCCTTCGGGCCCCACCGGGTCGAACTCGGGGCGGCTGTCGCCGGTTACAAACCGCTCAAAGGCCAGCACGACGGGGATTTTTCCCTTTTCCACCACGCATGCCTTTAACGGATAGGCGGAGGGTTTCCAGTCCGGAGACGGCTTTAGGAGCCTGACGCAGCAGGTAAGGCCCTCGACCCGAACCACCCCGTCCCAGTTGGCGGGAGGCGGTAATGGGTGCAGCCGGGTGATTTCCAGGAACGACCGCACGCCGCTCAGGGGAAACACCCAGCGGGTGTCTCCGCACATAACCTGGACTTCCATCGATTCCAGGGCGCGGGCGGGGTCGAAAATAAAACTCATGATGCCGCTCCATCCGCAGCGGTCTGCAGCGACACGAGCGCTTTGGTACGGACGACCCAGACCGGGCGGTCCTCGTGCCACCACAGGGCATGGAAAGCCGTAAAGGGTTGTGACCACCATTCCGGCGGAACCGGCTCGGTCTGGACCATGTGGTTTTCAAAAGACCCGACGACTTTTTCCACGGCCCAGAAGAACGGTTCGCTGTCGTCGCCGGATTCCTCCGGGGGCGGGCGGGTGACCAGTGTGGGGTAGTTCTCGTGCACACGGGACGGCAGACCCAGGTGTTCGGCAAGCGACCTGAGGTCGCGTTCGGCTCCGGCCCAGTCGACAATGCCCATATAGCCCGGACGGCGGCGGCCCTGAGTGCGCTTGATCCGGCTGGAGGCAATTTCGACCACGGCATCCAGCTCGTCCAGCGGGAATGCGAACCGGAATCCGGCCGCCTCGACGACGATCCATCTGCCCAGCGGCGTCCGGACCGGTTTCTTTTCAGTGGCAGAAGACAACCCGGGTCTCCTCCCAGCTGCAGACGGATTCGGGCGGCGGGAATCCCCGCGTCTCCAGTTCTTTCAGGATCACCGGCCTTGCGCCGGGCGAACCCACGGCGGCAACCAGCAGGTCAGGGTCTTTGGGATTGAGAGAATCCGGCGCCGTAATCCTGAGGCCGAGTCGTGTGCCGCCGATCTTGCGGCTGTCCACGTCCACGAACCGGTTCACGGTGACGCCGCTGCCGGCGAGTGCCTTTGCCAGTCGTTTTCCGAACGGTCCGGCGCCCAGCACGGTCACTCCGTGATTTCTGGCACGCGGGAAGAACCGGGGAAGATAGTAAGCCTTCATGGCGGCCTGGCAGGCGGGACCGTAATGACTGTCGTCGGTCCGGGTCAGCCGCTGCTCGTGATCCCGCCAGACGACGGTCACTTCGGGGATTTTCCCGAACCGGAATCCCGCCAGGAACATCCGGAACCAGAGGTCGGTGTCCTCGGGCCAGGGGACGTCGCGGTATCCGCCGGCGGCATCGAGAGCAGTCCGGCGGACCATCACCGAGGGATGGGCGACGGGGGAGTCGATCCAGATCGCCCGGAACATTTCCTCGTGGGTCAGCCGGGAGTTCATCCAGTCCACGTGGCGGCCCATTCCTTCGGACGCCAGACCGTCCGAGGGCTTGTGGGTCACCAGCCCGCTCACCAGATGGCAGCCGGGGTTTTCATCCAGATAGGCCGCCTGCCGGGCGAGCCGGTCCGGCGGCATGAGATCGTCGGCGTCCAGGCGGCAGATATAGGTTCCCTGACAGCGGGAGAGTCCTTCGTTCAGCGCCCGGACAATGCCGCCGTGCGGGATCCGTTTGGCACTCACTTCAGGAAATTTCCGGTACCTTTGGAGAACTTCGTCCGTGCCGTCCGTCGAGCCGTCGTCGATAACGACGATCTCGAACTCCGGCGCGTTTTTCCGGGCGAGGACCGAATCGATCGCATCGCCGAGAAACCGTTCGCCGTTATAGACGGGTATGAGGACGCTCACCGCGGGCATGGTGTGAAGGTTAGTTGGTACGGACGGGGCAGGGGAGGGGTGCCGCAAAAAGCGACGCGCCCCCTTGCGGGGGGCGCGCTGCCGGGGGCCGTAAGGCTCCCGAAGACGGACTGACGTGAATCAGCCGGCGTCGAAATAGAGCTTGTGCTCGATCGGCGGCACCGTGAAGCGGGCCACGTCGATTTCGTGGTGGCGCTTCCATGCGAGCTGCGTCTCGATCACGTCCTTGGTGAACACATCGCCCTTGAGCAGGAACGCGTGGTCTTTCTCCAGGGACTCCAGCGCCTCTTCCAGCGAACCGCAGGCCTGCGGCACGTTGGCGAGCTCTTCCGGCGAGAGGTCGTAGAGGTTCTTGTCGAGTGCGTCGCCCGGGTTGATCTTGTTCTGCACACCGTCGAGTCCGGCCATCACCATGGCTGCGAACGCGATGTACGGGTTGCAGGTCGCGTCGGGGAAGCGGACTTCCACACGCTTGGACTTCGGGCTCTGGCTGTACATCGGGATGCGGCAGGAGGCCGAGCGGTTACGGCACGAGTAGGCCAGGGACACCGGCGCTTCGAAGCCCGGAACCAGACGGCGATACGAGTTCAGCGTCGGGTTCGTGAAAGCGTTGAGCGCCTTCGCGTGCTTGAGGATGCCGCCGATGTAGTAGAGGCCGAATTCGGACATTCCGCCGTAGCCCGAACCTGCGAACAGGTTCTTGCCGCCCTTCCAGATCGACTGGTGGGTGTGCATGCCCGAGCCGTTGTCGGCAGGCATCGGCTTCGGCATGAAGGTCACGACCTTGCCGTGGCGCTTCGCGACGTTGCGGCAGATGTACTTGTACCACATGACCTTGTCGGCCATGTTGAGCAGCGAATCGAACACCATGTCGATTTCGGCCTGGCCGGCGGTGGCCACTTCGTGATGCTGCGTTTCGACCGCGATTCCGACCTTCTGCATGACAAGGCACATTTCGGTGCGGATGTCCTGCTGCTGGTCGAACGGCGGAGCCGGGAAGTAGCCTTCCTTCGGGCGGATCTTGTAGCCCAGGTTGCCGCCTTCGTCGCGGCCCGAATTCCAGTGGGCTTCACCGGAATCCAGCGAGACGAACGACTTGTGCTGGCCGACTTCGTAGCGGATGTCGTCGAATATGAAGAACTCCGGCTCCGGGCCGATATAGGCCGTGTCGCCGAGACCGGTCGACTTCACATAGGCTTCGGCCTTGCGGGCGATGTAGCGCGGATCGCGGGAGTAGGGCTCCTTCGTGATCGGATCCAGAATGTCGCAGATCAGCGACAGTGTCGGGTGCTGCATGAACGGATCGACACGGGCGGTCGACGGGTCCGGAATCGAGAGCATGTCCGATTCCTGGATGTCGGCCCAGCCGCGGATCGAGCTTCCGTCGAAGCCGAGACCGTCGGTGAAGGTGTCCTCATCAAACATGTTGATGGGGTGGGACTTGTGCTGCCAGGTTCCCAGGAAATCCACGAACTTGAGATCCACCATCTCGATGCCGTGGTCCTTGATCATTTTCAGAACGTCTTTGCCTGTCGTCATACTGACACCAGTGCTCCTTAGAGTGAGTTTTCCCTGCTTTGGGTTTTTGCTTTTCCGGGACCTTTCACCCTTTTGACGGGGCGTCGTTTCCCTTATCTCAGGCCGGCTGCCGCACGGGATCCTGCTTCAACCGGCCCTGAATCCTTTTATATGCCTGTCCCGCCGTCCGGGGTCAGATCGCGTCCTTGCCGGTTTCACCGGTACGGATGCGAACCACCTGGTCCAGCGGAAGAACAAATACCTTGCCGTCTCCGATGCGTCCGGTATTAGCCGTACGCTTGATGGTTTCCACCACCTCTTCGACCTTGTCGTTGTCCACGACGATTTCCAGTTTCACCTTGGGAAGAAAATCGACGATGTATTCCGCTCCGCGGTAGAGCTCGGTGTGGCCCTTCTGGCGTCCGAACCCTTTTACTTCGCCGACGGTCATCCCCTTGATACCGATTGCCGACAGGGCTTCTTTCACCTCGTCGAGCTTGAACGGCTTGATGATCGTTTCGACCTTTTTCATCCAGTCAGCTCCTGAGATCGGCCCCGTCGCGGCGGCTTAACCTACCCACCCGTCCGTAGCGTTACCATGGACGAATTCAGATTTGCCGTGCCCGAGGCTGATTTTTCTGTTTGAAGACGTCAACGGCGCGTACCAATTTGTTGGTTGCCCGAAGGTCCCGCCTGCACCGTTTGTTTTGTTAAGGAGAGTCCGTTTCCACCGGATCCGCCGTCATCTACTGACGGCGTACCTCGAACGCTCCTTACTCATTCTGGCGCTGCAGGCCGTAATCAAATACGCGCACCTTCACGCGAAGAAGAAACCGGTCCTTCTCCGCATTCGGGTAACGGCGAAATGCAATTCGGTAACCAAGTGGACGAGCGGCAAATGCTGAAGGCGGTCATCCGTGATAACTGCCGGTAGCTAAAGGGCAATTACCTGTTATCCACAGAAAGATGGATTCCGTTTCCTGTACCTGGCGACATTCAAATTCTCCTGGACAAGTGCATATGTTTTAAGCGGAATTATCCGGCGCCGCTGTTTTTTGTGGCACGGAACGAGGTCGAATCGGGCTTGCCCTAACGGTTCCCTGATGGCTCCACGGTAGTCATTTAACAAAATGTTGATTCCAGAGAATCGGGAAAATCTTAACAACCGGTTTCGAAGATTTTCGGGTCTGAACTCATTACTCTTTTTCGCAACTTCCCATGACGGTAGATTATTCGTCCTAACATCTTATCGCCGCGATTTGCGTTCTTAATATTTCTCTAACGATTTCAATGGCATAGCCAATGCTTCTAGCGCGGCGGGAAAGACTGTCGCGCCATCCGATCCACCTGGCGCGGCATGTTTCGCCTGATTGAGCAATAACGTGAACATCTCGCCGAACATGGGAGAGGCAGGAATAATCATGTCGAAAAAGATCTTAAGTTTCATCGCACTGTTCATGCTGGCGCTAGCGCTGGCCGCGCCCTTGCGCGTTTTAGCCGACGACGCGCCGGCAGCCGCACCGGCTGCCGCGGCTCCGGCGGCGGAGACTGTGCCGCCCCCTGCTGCACCTCCGCCAGCACCTGCGGTTGCCAGTATTACCGTCACTGCGCCCGCGTCGCCGCGCCCGCCCGATCCATCCGGTGCCAACACCGGAACTGCAATTGACGTGGGACAGGCGACACCCGGCACCGTAACGCTGACCGATGTCGCAAACCAGGCCGGTCACAACAAGATCGCGATCAACATGATCTGGACGCTGATCACTGGCTTCCTCGTCATGTTCATGCAGGCCGGTTTCGCCATGGTGGAGACGGGCTTCACCCGCGCCAAGAATGTGGCCCACACCATGGCGATGAACATGATGGTGTATCCGCTCGGCATGCTTGGTTTTTATGTTTGCGGTTTTGCCCTGATGTTCGGAGGCCTGGGTCCGCTCGCAACGTTGGGCGGATTCGACGGCCTTAATTCCGGCTTCTCGATTACGGTAGCCGGCAAAAGCCTGATGCTCTTCGGGACGAAAGGTTTCTTCCTTGGGTCTGACGTATACGACGTCGGTATTTTCGCGATGTTCCTGTTCCAGATGGTGTTCATGGACACGACCGCCACGATTCCGACCGGGGCGATGGCTGAACGCTGGAACTACAAATCGTTCTTCGTATACAGCCTGTTCGTCGGCTCGATTATCTATCCGATCTACGGATGCTGGGTATGGGGCGGCGGCTGGCTGGCGACCTTGGGTGCAAACTTCGGTCTGGGCCACGGGCATGTGGATTTTGCCGGATCGTCAGTCGTGCACATGACGGGCGGTGTGATCGCCCTGGTCGGCGCCTGGATGCTCGGACCACGTACTGGAAAGTACAACAAGGACGGCTCACCGAACCCGATCCCCGGCCACAATATTCCGATGGCGATTGTCGGCACCTTTATCCTGGCCTTCGGCTGGTTCGGATTTAACCCCGGATCGACACTCGCCGGAACGGATCTGCGTATCTCCGTCGTTGCGACCAATACGATGCTTGCATCGATGACCGGTTCGATCGTCGCAACGTTGTGGTGCTGGAAGGTTCGTATGGGCAAACCTGATCCGAGCATGATGGCCAACGGCATGCTGGCCGGACTGGTGGCAATTACGGCTCCTTGTGCGTTCGTAACGTCGATGGGAGCGTGTGTGATCGGCGTTGTCGCAGGTCTTCTGGTCGTCGAAGGGGCATTCTTCGTCGAGCGTCAACTCAAGATCGACGATCCGGTCGGCGCGATCGCCGTACACGGCATGAACGGCGCCTGGGGCGTCCTGGCTCTGGGTCTTTTTGCCGACGGTTCCTACGGCGACGGCTGGAACGGCGTCGCCGGTCCGGTGAAGGGCCTGTTTTACGGCGATACGAGCCAGTTCGTTGCCGAATGTATCGGCGTGGTTGCGAATTTCGTCTACATCGGCGCGATCAGTTTCGTGGTGTTTAAACTTATCGCGGTAATGTTCGGTACCATGCGCACGACTGTCGAAGAGGAAATCGAAGGACTCGATGTTCCTGAGATGGGCCTTCAGGGTTATGTCGGGGTTGTGCTCGACAAGGCTGCGGAAACTCCGCACTCACACTGAGTTGTGTGTGTTAGGAATATGACTGCCACTTGCGGCATGAAGGACCCGGCGGGGAAATCCGCCGGGTCCTTTGTTTTGCGGCCGCCGTTTTGCTTTCCATCCACCGGGGTTCAGCAAAGTTTGGAGAGACCGGAGCCGATCAGAGGATTTCCTCCACCGGGCAGCGGCGCCCGGGACTGCCATGGGATCGCCGCACCGTGCAAACAGTTCGGCTGGCCAGTCCCGTATCGGGTGTTCTGACTGGTATTTTCCCAATCCCTGAATCGGTCTCCGGCTCTCCATTTAATCTCAGTAGTTAAAGACCTGGCCTTTCGACGATGACTGTGCTCAATGTACTCGACTGTAGAGGCCTGCCGGAGCTTAATAGTTAGGCAGAAGCGTGGTCGAAGCGCCCGAAGATTGCGTAAAAAACAGACAGAACGATTGGCTGCGGTAAGATTTAAGTGCCCGGAACATACATTTGTAGCCGTAGTTAAGTTTCTTAGCCGGGAGCTCTCGCTGATGCCTATTTTTCCATTAATAACAATATCTTAACATCCATCGCCTGATCCGCTATTCGGCCTCATTTCCGGTCAAATCCAGGGGCCTTCGGCGATGCCATCGATTTTTATGGCCCGCCAAGTGCAATCGGTCCCTCCGGGAAAGACCGCCGTGCCGTTCGATCCACCCGGCTTGGTGCGTTTCGCCTGAGAGACAACCACATAAACCGTTTTGCTGTTCGGAGTTTTAGGAAAGACCGTTTCCCTGGAGTTTTCCGGCAAGAGCCGGAAGGTCCGGGATGTGAACCGACAACCACCACACAGGTCCGGAATAAACCCCTGCGCAGCAAGACCGAACTCAACCGACTTTAACGAAGGTCACGGGAGAGGCAGGAAAAAGTCATGTCGAAAAAGAGTTTCAGTCTGATTGCACTGTTCATGCTGGCGCTAGCGCTGGCCGCGCCCATGTGGGCGTCGGCCGACGATGCGCCTGCGGCCGCGGCACCGGCAGAGGCGACCCCGCCTCCTGCTCCGGCGCCTGTTGTCGCAGCACCGGCGGAGCCCGCTATTGACGTTCCGGCTCCAGCGGCCGGACGTTTCCCGGATGCGAGCGGCGCAGCCACCGGCAATATCGCCGATGTGCCGCAGTCGACGCCGGGCAAGCTGACGCTGACCGATGTCGCCAACCAGGTGGGCAAGAACAAGGTCGGCATCAATATGGTGTGGACGCTCATCACGGGCTTCCTCGTCATGTTCATGCAGGCCGGTTTCGCCATGGTCGAAACGGGCTTCACCCGGGCCAAGAACGTGGCTCACACCATGTCGATGAACTTCATGATCTATCCGCTCGGCATGCTCGGATTTTATGTCTGCGGCTTCGCCTTCATGTTTGGCGGCTTCGGGCCGCTTGGCGTTCTTGGCGGTACGGACGTGCTCAATTCGGCCTTCAGCATCACGGTAGCCGGCAAGAGCCTGACACTGTTCGGAACCAAGGGCTTCTTCCTGGGCTCCGACGTTTATGACGTCGGAATCTTTGCGCTGTTCCTGTTCCAGATGGTGTTCATGGACACGACCGCCACGATTCCGACCGGGTCGATGGCCGAACGCTGGAATTTCAAATCTTTCATGGTGTACGGCCTGGCCGTCGGCACCATCATCTACCCGATCTACGGATGCTGGGTGTGGGGCGGTGGCTGGCTGGCGACGCTCGGCGCGAATTTCGGCCTGGGCCACGGTCATGTGGACTTCGCCGGGTCTTCTGTCGTGCACCTCACGGGCGGCGTACTGGCGCTGGTCGGCGGTTGGCTGATCGGTCCGCGTGTCGGAAAGTACAACAAGGACGGCAGCCCGAATCCGATCCCCGGCCACAACATTCCGATGGCGATCGTCGGCACGTTCATTCTGGCCTTCGGCTGGTTCGGGTTTAACCCAGGCTCCACGCTGGCTGGCACGGATCTCCGGATCTCGGTGGTTGCGACCAACACGATGCTCGCCTCCATGACGGGTGCACTTGCGGCGACGCTCTACGTCTGGAAATTCCGCATCGGCAAGCCCGATCCCAGCATGATGGCCAACGGTATGCTCGCCGGTCTTGTGGCAATCACGGCGCCCTGCGCGTTCGTGAACTCCGGGGCCGCCTGCATTATCGGACTCATCTCTGGCATCATCGTCGTTGAAGCGGTGTTCTTTATCGAACGTGTGTTGAAGGTCGACGATCCGGTCGGCGCAGTTGCGGTCCATGGGTTTAACGGAGCCTGGGGCTGTCTGGCGCTGGGTCTCTTTGCCGACGGTTCTTACGGCGACGGCTGGAACGGCGTTGCCGGTCCGGTGAAGGGTCTCTTCTACGGCGATGCGAGCCAGTTTATCGCGGAAGCGATCGGCGTTCTGGCGAATTTCGTTTACGTCGGCATCATCGGTTTCATCGTGTTCAAGTTGATCGACAAGACGATCGGTTTGCGCACAAAGGCGGAAGACGAGATCGAAGGTCTGGATATCCCGGAAATGGGTCTCCAGGGCTACGTCGGCGTGGTGCTCGACAAGGCGTCGGAAACGCCGCACGCGCACTAATCGTCGGAGCTAAGGAGTCAGTGCAGCACTCAAAACCTTGGAGAGGCCGGAGCCCGGTAGCAGAGGGTTTCCTCCACCGGGTTCCGGCACCCGGGGTTGCCACGGGATCGTTTGACCGCGCAAGCGGTCAGACTGGCAAGTCCCACATAAGGTGCCGCTCCCGGTTTTTTCCCAATCCCTGAACCAGGCTCCGGCCCTCCATCCTTAAACCAGCGCCCATTCCCTGAAAAGGGAGTGGGCGCAGCTTTTTGCAATATTTACCTTTGAAGAGGGCTGGGCGATCAGCTTTTCAGCTTGTCCAGATGCTCGCGGATCGGCTTCATGTTCAGCTGGGCCTGATTGAGAAGCGTATCGAGCATCGTCTTGCCCATCATGGCGAGCTGGAACATCCGCTCGATACGTTCCTTCTTGAACTTGAAGTCCTTGGGATCGTAGTGGTCTTTCTCGGAATCCAGGGCGGTGAGCGCTTCTTTGAACGCTTCCAGCGCCGATTCGATCTCGCGCCGTTCCCGGTCGGTGAGCACGCCCGTGATCAGCCGCCACAGGTCGGTTTCGGCGGTGAAGAAATCCTTGCGCTCGCCGGGCTGGTGGATCTTGCGGATCGCCTTCCAGCGCAGGAGCTCGTTGGTCGCCATGCTGACGGCCCCGGCCGACAGGTTAAGCGAATCGGCGATGTCGGCGGCCGCCACCGGGTCCGGCGACAGGTAGAGCAGCGTCCAGATCCGGCCCAGGTTGCTCTTGAAGTTCCAGAACTCCATCAGCTGGCCGATCGCATCGGCCATCAGTTTAGGCGCCCTGAGCTCTGGTTTGTGGGGAACTGTCTTGGTCAAAAAAACTCCCGCGCCATGCGCTGCGGGAGTCCCGGGCCGCCCGCAAGTTCAGCCGAAGAACAGTCCCGCCGAATACAGGAGTCCGAAGAGCAGATGGAGCTGGGCGGCGTGGAAAGTCGGATCGCCCTTCGGTCCGCGCCGCCGGTAAGCCTCCCGGCCATCCCGTATGAGCCGGAGAGTAGCGAACGCTTTCGGAAGGCTCAAGACAACGGCCAGCGAAGCCGGCGGCACGCTCCGGAGCGAAACGGAAACGGCGACGGTTAACAGTGCGCCCAGCGCCAGAAAACCCGCGTAGTGACGGGATCCACGCTCCCCCAGCCGAATGGCGACGGTGAGCGTCCCCGTTTCCCGGTCCGAATCCATATCCCGCCAGTTGTTACAGTGGAGTATCAGGACGGCCAGCAGTCCGACAGGCACTCCCGCCAGCACTCGATACGGTTCGATTTCGCCGGTCAGTACCCAGTCGATGCCGCTCACCATCACGGGCCCCATGAGCAGGAACACCAGCGGGTCCCCGAGCCCCCGGTATTTCAGGGCGAACGGGCGGGCGGTATAGAGAAGTCCGAGGGAGAAACCGGCAAAGCCGAGCAGCAGAACCCCGACTCCCCGCTCAATGACAATAGGGAACGCTGCGAGCGCCGCCACCGCCGACAGGATTCCGAGCGCCGCCTTCATTTGGCGCAGCGACAGCAGTCCGTCAGGGAGCACGCCGCTGCCGGCGGCCCCCATCGGCTGGTCAGGCTTGTCGAGGCCGCGATCAAAATCGTCGATGTCGTTACGGATATTGACGGCAAGCAGCATCGCCGTCGCCGATACGGTCATCCAGATCATCAGGGTCCAGTCGACGGGCTGACGGGACTGGCGGGCCAGTCCGGCGCCGACCATGAGCGGCACCAGAACCGCTGGCAGCGAAAACAGGCGCATGGCCCGGATCCAGAGGACGGTCCGGGACGGCTGCGCTTTTCCGGCAGACAGGTTCATCCGGGGGACGATAGGTTCAGATCGCCCGGTTTTCGAGGGCCAGCGTCGCGCGCTCCAGCAGTTCCCGCTCCGGCGAGTCGGGAAGCGCCCGGATGGCGAGCAGCGCCTCCTGGGTGATGGACTGTATCCACCGGCGGCCCAGATCGACGGTCCGCTCGTGGGTTAGATACCCGAACAGGGCGGTCAGCTCGCCGCCTTCGCGGTCCGATTCGGGGAGCGTGAACACCCGGCGGGCTTCGGTGCGGGCCTCGGGGAACAGGTCGCACGCGATGACGAGCGGAAGCGAGGGTTTCCCTTCCTTGACGTCGTTCGCAAGATTCTTGCCGACCTTGGCGGCGTCTCCGATCACATCCAGCAGGTCGTCGACCATCTGGAACGCAACGCCCAGGTGGTAGCCGTAGTGCGACAGATTCCTGAAGTGCGGCGTCCCGGCGGCGGGCGCCGACACGGCCCATTCGATGAGAGACGCCGTCTTGCGGGCGACCACCTGCTGGTACACCGGAGCGGGAATGACCGGCCGGGTCCGCAGGTTGTGCTGGAGGACTTCGCCTTCCACCAGTTCGTCGAGCACCTTGAGCACGGAGGCGAGATCCTCCGGCGCGCAGGCGGTCAGTTCAATCAGGGCGCCGACCAGCAGGTGATTGCCGCCGAGCACGCTGATGCGGTTTCCGTAAAGCACCCGGGCGGCGTCCTTGCCGCGCCGCTTCGTGCTGTCGTCGAGCACGTCGTCGTGGAGCAGCGAGGCCGAGTGGACCAGCTCCGAAGCCGCGGCGATGCGGATCGCCCGGTCGCGGCTGACACCGGCGATCCGCGACCCGAGCAGCGCCAGAATCGGCCGCAGCCGCTTTCCGTCGGCCGTCACCAGGTGGCGGCAGGCGCCGGGCAGCGGATCGGCAATTCCGTCGCAGCGCGCCCGGATGGCCGATTCGACATCGGCCAGATCGGACCGGAGCAGCTGCACGGCTTCGACGGCGAACTGCTGCCACAAGGGCGGCGAGGGGCGCGGACGGCGTACGGTCTGCTGTTCGTTGTTTTCCGGTTCGGTGGTACGGACGGCGGTCAGCACGGCAGGGCTCATGGATGGCTCCTCGGTCGCAGGTTCAGGCGGCGGATTTTGCGTATTTTTCGCGCCAGTTGGCTCCAAGTACGGAAGCCCGGTCCACGATCTTCGCCTTGTCGGCCCACATGCGGTCGTAACCGTCGGCCAGCTGTCCGGCGAGCACGGGATCGTGCACCAGAATCGTCTGCATGAAGAGCATCTGCTTGCGGGGTTCGCGGACGCACAGGAGCACGCGTTCGCGGTCGAAGACGGTGTAGGGCGACCAGACCTGCGGGAGCACCCGGATGTGGCCGTCTTCAGCGAGGAACCGGAGTTTTCCGTGTTCCTTGTGGACGTACATGGCGATCAGCACCTTCCACATCAGTTCCGGCATGGTGAACCGGACATTCACCCCCCGGTCCATGGCCTCGGAATAGGCCCGGAACAGGTCCATGTCGTGATCTTCGTGGCCCTTGGCCGTTTCCGGATGCACGAGATCGCAGATTTCCCGCTTGGCACTGCGGATCTCGGAGGCAAGACGATCGTGAAAGGCCTCGTTACCGAGGGTTATTTCGCACTGGGCGGGATGAAAGCTGAAGTCCGGTGAAGACATGAGGGGCTCCTTCTTCTCAGAACTTTCATATACTTTTGAAAGTTCATAAGCAAGGGAGCCGGGTGGTGTCCCCAAACGGGGTTATAAGGTCAGTGGTCGGCGATCCAGTCGGCGATTTTCTGGGTCGAACCGGGGACGCCGTCGAACAGGGCGGTGCCGTGGGCGTTAAAGCCCGGGAACAGGCTGACCGTCACTTTCGTGTTCTTCGCCAGGAGGTCCCGGATCTTCTGGGCCGTCGTCGCCGCATACGTATCGCCGTCGGTCGCCATCACGAGCAGGGGCCGTTTGTCCCAGGCGGTAAGGGCGTCCTCGATCCGGAGCGTCCGGTAGTTCATGCCGGGCGACAGCAGCACCGCCGTCCGGATCTGGAGATCCCGGCTGGCGGCGATAATGGCGGCGTTGGCCCCGATAGAGGCTCCGACGATGGTGATGTCCTGCCGCTTGTGTCCGTGGGATTCCAGAAAACTGAGCGCTGGAGAGACGTCTTTCACGATGTCCGGCCAGCTCCGGTCATCGAAGGACCGGTAGTTGATCTCCTCGCCGGAGGCCTTCTTGGTCGAATCGCCGTGTCCCCGGAAATCGAACGCGAACGTGGAGATGCCTTTTTCGAGGAGCAGCGTCTCGAGCGGCGCGTAATCCTGCCGGGCTTTCCCCAGCATATGGAGAAGCAGCGCCGCGCGGGTGCCGTCGCCGTCGGCCTTGCGATAGGTTCCGCGCAGCACGATCCCGTCCGGAGTCCGGATTTCGATCTCGTCGGCGCGGGCCCGGGTGAGCGCGGCGGTGAGAAGGATGAGGGCCAGGGCGGCTATACTGGAGGGCGAAACGCGGATTTTCATGACGGAAGTCTCCGTTTGCGGCTAACGTTGAGGACCGGGAGCGACGATGATCTTGACTCCCCATTCCTCCGACTGCCAACAGAGCCGGTGAAGGACTTTCATTAAATGCCGGAAGGACAGAAGCCGTCCAGATTGCCGGAGCCCGCCCGTAGCAGTGACCGCGCCGTGGCGTACGTCCTATGGCTGACGCTGGGTCTCAATCTGCTCGTGGCCGGTCTGAAGATCGTCTACGGCAAAACGTCGGGGCTTGTCGCCGTCTACGCCGACGGACTGCATTCATTGACCGACGGGCTTTCCAACGTGATCGGTCTCGTCAGCCTTTATTACGCCTCGCGGCCTCCGGACGACGACCACCCCTACGGGCACCAGAAGCTCGAGATCTTCGCCGCCGCCGGTGTCGGACTTTTTCTGCTCGGCACAGCCACTACGGTCGGGACCGAGGTCTACGACAAACTGACCGGCGTCGTGCATCCCTCCAGGCCGTCGGGCCAGGTGCTGGCCGTCATGGTGGGCACTTTCGCGGTCAACCTGTTTGTGGCCGTGTACGAGCGGCGCAAGGGCAAGGAACTGAAGAGCCAGTTCCTCATCTCCGATTCCGCCCATACCGCCAGCGACCTGCTGGTCACGGTCGCCGTTATCGGGTCGGTCGTACTGGGTCATTTCGGTTTTGCCTGGGCCGACCCCGTGTTCGGGACAATTGTCGCGGTCTGGATTCTCTGGGCCGGGCTCCAGATCATCCGCGAAAACGCCGACTATCTGGCTGACAGGGCCCTGCTGGATGCCGGTCAGGTAAGGGCGATCTGCCTTGCCGTGAACGGGGTGGTGAGCTGCACCCATATCCGTTCGCGGGGTTCGCCGGGCATGATTTTCGTGGACCTGAGCATACAGGTGGACCCGGACATGACCATCGGGCGGGCCCACAGCGTCAGCCATGAAGTGGGTGACGCCATCCGCCGGACGTTCGAAGGTATCCGCGACGTCACCGTCCATACCGAACCTGTCGACTGAACTCTGACTGAACTATCCGCCGGACCGGGCAATCCGGGGGTTGCCCTTCGCGCCCTTTTGCCCGTATCTTCTCCCTTCAACTGCAAGGAGTAACCCCGATGTCCGATACGGCCGACCGGAAACCCGATGCGATCCGGCTCCAGATACAGTGTCCCACCGAACTGCTGCAGGGCGCCTATGCGAACCTGACGCTTGTGAACGCCGCCGAAAACGAATTCGTGTTCGATTTCTGCTTCATGCCGCCGCAGGCGACGGGCGCCGAGGGGATCAACACCGCCACGGTACGCAGCCGCGTGATCGTGAACCCCCGGCAGGCGAAACGGTTCCTGAAGGCGCTGGCGGAATCGGTATCGCGCTACGAGGCCCGGTTCGGAAAGATCGAAACCGATATCGTGAACGCACCGCCGATCCCCGTGATCAAGACCGACGGAACGGTGAACTGAGGTTTCATGCCGATCACCCGCAGAGCGGACGGTTCCACGGTAGGTTCTCTTCCGAGGATCAAGCTGCGGGTTTTCCTGGACCGGCGCCGCAAGACGCTCGAAATCCCCCCGGAAATCCCGGTCGACTCGGTACTTGAAGACGTCCTGTCCCGCGCCGTGGCGTTCGTCCCGTGCGCCAGCGCGGCGCTCTACCTCGACAATCCGATCACCAAGCAGTCCGACCGCCGTGAAAACGATCTGGTCGTGATCGCCTCGCTCGGGCAGGGGCCGTATCTCACGCTCCCGGGATCCACGGAACCGGCCTACGCAGGTACCGCGGGAAAGATCTACCTGGAATCGGTTCCGTTCCTGGGCACCGACGAGACCTTCCAGGCCCCGGTCATCGGAGTGCCGGTCACGATCGAAAAATCCGTCTGCGGCGCGCTGATCCTGCGCAAGAAACCCAACGAGCTGCCCTTTACCGACCGCGAACTGAAGCTGATCGCGATCTTCGCGGACTACATGTCATCGGTGCTCATGAACGCGCTCGACGCCGAGAAGCTGCGGGACATGGCGCAGCGGGATACGCTGACGGGCCTCTACAACGACCGGTATTTCCATGCCCAGCTGACCCGCGACATCATCGACGCGACCTCGACCGGACATCCCTTAAGTCTCGTGTTCATGGATCTGGACCACTTCAAGCAGGTGAACGACACCCACGGCCACATGGCCGGCTCCATGGTGCTCAAAGAGATCGGCTACCTGATGCGGCAGGTGATGGCGCTGCCGGGCGCGGTGCTGGCCCGGTACGGCGGCGACGAGTTCGTCATGATCCTCGCCCAGCAGGAGCTTCACGAAGCGGCGGCGCTCTGCGAAGACCTGCGGAAACGGATCGAGGAGTATGTCTTCCTGTCGTCGGAAGGGCCCTACGGCCCTCCGCTCAAGATCGGCGGGCTTATCACCTGCTCTATCGGCATCGCCAGTTTCCATGACCATGTCCGCAAGCGGTACACTCCGGAACAGAACAAGGACGCCTTCCTCAAGATCGCCGACCGGGCGATGTACGCGGCCAAGGACGCCGGCCGCAACCGCGTGATCCTCGGGATTCAGGAAGAAGACCCGGGCGGTACCGAGGACGCCTACATTTGAAGACGCTTACCGAATACCTCTGGTTCAATACCAAGAAACGGCGCGACTATGTGCTGATCACGGACGAGGTCCAGGCCGCCGTCACCAAAAGCGGCATCCAGGAGGGCATGGTGCTGGTGTCCGCCATGCACATCACCGCGGGCGTGTATGTGAACGACGCCGAGTCGGGGCTGATCCGGGACATCGACAAGTGGCTGGAGGAACTGGCCCCCGCCCGGCCCGACTACCATCATCACCAGACCGGCGAGGACAATGCGGACGCGCACCTGAAAAGCATGATCGTCCACCACCAGGTGATCTGCCCGGTCACCAAGGGAAAACTCGATTTCGGACCGTGGCAGCAGATCTACTACGCGGAGTTCGACGGCCAGCGTAAAAAGCGGGTCGTCGTGAAGGTGATGGGGGAGTAGCGCCGCCGTGCGTATTACCGTACAGCTGGCGCGAACCCGGTCTTCTGAAGGCCAGGCTTCTGAAAACCGGCTGCCGGAAAGCCGCTCGGCTGAAAGCCGTTCCATTGAACTCGGTCCCAATCTGACGCTCATCCGCCGTATCCGCGGTGAAGGGATCACCATTACGACAGCGGCGGAACCGGTCGCCGCCCAATCGGTCGCCGCGCTCGAATCGGAGCTGGACCGGATCGCCGCGAAAAGCGACATTTCGGCGCTCAAGGCCGAGCGGCGCGCGACCGAAGGCCGGTGGACGATTGCGCACGAAAAGGTTCTGGACCTTCAGGAGACCCAGTTTCAGCTGCTCTGGAACGTGGCGCAGCTCTGGATCGCCGCGATGGTCCTGTTTCCGCTGCCGCTGCTCTTCTGGTCCTGGGACGAGCTGTTCGGTCACTTCGTGCCGCACATTCTGGGCGGCCTGGCTGCCGCCGGGTCGGTTTATTTTTTGAAAGACTGGTGGGCCAACCGGCCCGCGCATGCGGAACTGGAAAGCATCTTTCTGGAACTGGACCTCTCGCTGATCGGCATTGATGACCAGCTGGCGGAGTTCCCGCCGCTCGTGGTGAACGAACCGCTCACGGCCGCCTGTATAACCGAATCGCTGGACCGGTTCGTGGCGCTGCTGAACCGGTTCTCCCCGGCCCGCGACATCGTCGTGCTGTCGGGCGGCGAACCCGGCCGGGCGTTGTCCCGCCGTCTGGTGGACCAGGGGGGCGAAGAAACCTCCGAAGGGGACGAACTGGCCGTGACCCGGGCCTAAGTTGTGCCGGACGGTCTATACTCCTCCCGTGCAGAAACCGCCTGAACAACCGCCCGGCCAGCCGTCCGACCTGCCGCCCGGCCAGCTGTCTGATCAAACGCCAGTTAAACCGGCGCTGGATGTTCCGTCATTGCCCCCGGCGTTACCCGACGACCCCGAGGCGCGCCGGGTAAAGCTGCTGGAGCAGGCCGGCGAGCTTCCGAAAGAGCCCGGGGTGTATCTGTTCCACGACGACCGGGGGGATATTCTCTACGTCGGCAAGGCGAAGGTCTTAAGAAACCGCGTCCGCAGCTATTTCCAGCGCAGTGACGACGGCCGGTTCCAGATCCGGTTCCTGCTGCCCAGGATCCGCCGAATCGAAACCGTCGTCACGCGCACCGAGGAAGAGGCGATCTTCCTCGAGAACACGCTGATCAAGCGGCACAAGCCCCGGTACAACATCGACCTCAAGGACGATAAGTCCTATCTCGTCATCCAGCTGACCGTCGATCACCCGTGGCCCCGGGCGCTCGCCATGCGCCGGCCGGTCCATGACGGGGCGAAATATTTCGGGCCCTACGGATCGGCGATGCTCGCCCGGGAAACTCTCGACATTCTCCAGCGGACGTTCGGCCTGCGCACCTGCACCGACGCCGAGTTCGACCGCCGGACAAGACCCTGCATCGAATACGAGATCGGCCGCTGCACGGCGCCGTGCGTGAACCTGATTGAGGCAAAGGATTACGCCGAGCGCGTGAAAGCGGTGTCGATGGTGCTGTCCGGCCGCGGCCGCGTAGTAATCGGCGACCTGCGGAAGAAGATGGAGGCCGCCGCCGAGGCGACCGACTACGAGAAGGCCGCCAGATACCGCGACCAGATCCAGGCGATCGAGGAGACCATCGAGCGCCATCCAGTGGTGTCGATGGATCTGGTGGACCGGGATGTCGTCGGTTTTCACCAGGACGGCGCCGACGGCGTTATTCAATTGCTGTTCGTGCGCGGCGGCACGCTGCTCGAAACCCGCTCGGTCCACGTCGAGATGTACGGCTTCTCGCCGTCGGAGCGGGTCGAGCAGTTCCTCGCCCGCTACTACGGTAACGACAACTACGTGCCGGAGGAAATCCTGCTGCCGTTCGGGATCGAGGGGATCGAGGCGCTGAATGCGTTCATCGCGCAGCAGCGCCGCGGCAAGGTCGAGGTGATCGTCCCGCAGCGCGGCGACCGGGCCAAGCAGATCGAACTGGCCAACCGCAACGCGCGGGAGGCGCTCGACCGGCGCAAAGCAGAGGACCAGAAGGTGAAAGAGATGCTCGAGCGGATGCGGCAGAAGCTCGGGCTGAAACGCCTGCCGGTCTGGATCGAGTGCTACGACATCTCGCACCTGGGCGGGCAGTTCACGGCGGCGAGCCGCGTCGTGTTCCACATGGGCGAGCCGGTGCGCCGCCTCTACCGCAAATACCAGATCAAGACGGTGGAAGGCGGCGACGACTTCGCGGCGATGCGGGAGGTGCTGACGCGCCGCCTGTCCAGAGCCCCGGCGGCAGGTTCAGATGCGAATCCGGACTCGAATGATGGCGACGAATGGCGGCTGCCCGATCTCATGATCGTGGACGGCGGCAAGGGCCAGCTCGCGGAGCTGATCCGGGCCAGCGACGCGCTGGGCATCTCGGCCCGGGACGACGCGCCGGATCTGGGCTCGCTCGCCAAGTCGCGGGTGCTGGACGGCCGGTATGCGGAGAAACCGGCCGACAAGTTCACGGTGAAGGATTCGGTCCGGTCGGAGGAGCGCGTCTTCCGGCCCGGCGAGGACGACCCCCGCCCGCTCGAATCCGGATCGGCCGAATACAAGCTGCTGACGCACCTGCGCGACGAGTCCCACCGGTTCGCCATCCGCTACCAGAGGAAGCTCCGCGAGAAGCTCCGGTTCCGCTCGCAGCTCGACGAGATCGAGGGCGTGGGCCCCGCGCGCCGCATGCGGCTTCTTAAGACGTTCGGATCGCTGGACGGAGTCCGCAAGGCGACCCTGGACGAACTGAAAGCGGTGCAGGGCGTGAGCGAAGCACTGGCGCAAAAGATCCACGGGTTTTTCCACCCGGGGAGCTAGGCCGAACGGCGTAAATTCTCACCACACCCCCGGCCGCCTTCGCGGCTTTCCCCCTCTCCGTGACTACGGAGAGGGGGCTGGGGGAGTGGTGCGTTACCGGGGCCGCATCCCCGGCTATTCAGTTTTCAAGGACCTATCGCGGCATGCGGGATTTCAGGTCACCGAGCCGCCTTTTCGGTTCCACCACTCGCCTTCCGCCGGTCTGCGGCCGCCAGGTCAGTGCGCACCCCGGC
>CAZMGV010000024.1:0-53415 GCA_964565925.1 uncultured bacterium | reverse complement strand
TTACCAGTAATGCGGACGAACTGATCTGGAAGGAATATGCCGAACTGCTCGGCTTTCCTCTTCTTCACACCGTTGCGCCCCGCTACAACATCGCGCCGTCCCAGCCGGTCGAGATCGTCAGGGTGTCACCGTCGAGCGGCAAGACTGAACTCGTCCCGGTGAAGTGGGGACTGGTTCCGTCCTGGGCGAAAGATCCGAGTATCGGGAACAGGATGATAAACGCACGAGCCGAGACCGCGCACGAGAAGCCGTCATTCCGGGCCGCGTTCAAGCGTCATCGGTGCCTGGTTCCGGCGACCGGATTCTACGAGTGGCAGAAACAGGGGACCGGACCGAAGCAGCCGTACCTGATCGGCATGAAAGCCGGCGGGCTGTTCTCGATGGCCGGGCTCTGGGAGCACTGGAAGGCACCGGACGGCGACGAACTCGAAACCTGCACGATCCTGACCACCGAAGCGAATGAACTTATGGCTCCGATCCACGACCGGATGCCGGTGATTCTGCAGCCGGCCGACGCGAAGAAATGGATTGATACCGAGAGCAAGCCGGATGAACTGAAGGCGCTAATTAAGCCGCTACCGGCCGAGAAGATGCAGGCTGTGATGGTGAGCCGCGCCGTGAATGACCCGAAGAATGACAGGCCGGAGTGTATTGAAGAGGTCGGTGCATGATGGTTCATCACGGAAGTGCGGAGGAGACTGTTGATTCTTATTCAACGGGCGGCGTTGGACTTCCGTAGATACGCGACGGTTACTTGACTGATTCAGGCAACGACGTACCGGTACGCTGTAATCGAAAGTGCTCTACGACGAATCGTATTCAGCTTGTCATTTTGAGATTATGCCCTAAGGAAGGCATTTAAAGCCCTCATAGAACTGTGACACTACCTGACACACACCTCTGGTAAGGTATTCGGCAGAGGATGAGATCCCATACATCAGGATCTCAAGATGTGGAGGGCTAGCTCGTGAAATCCATGCTGTTTGTCCTGACCCTTTCGGTGTTCTCGTCCGGTTGCGCCGCGCTTGAGAAGGCTGGCAGCGATTTCGTCCAGGCAGAGCGGGACGGCTGGGCGGACCTCAGGTGCCAGCGGACGCCCGGATGCGCGCCGCCGGCGATGGTCCCGCGCGCCCGCAGCGGCCCGGTCAGACCGTATGAATATTATCCCTCCCAATGCGGTTACGGATGCGGCTGTCACGAGGCAGGGCACTATTGATCGAGTGTTGGGGCCTCCGCTTCCCGCGTCTGCGGGGAGCGGCTAGGCTTACCGGGTTCGAATTGGGCGGTTTGCGAACTTATTCGGGCCTGCGAAACAGACCCTTGGGATAAGTTCAGGCGGTCTGGAGAAGGGTTCAGAGTAACTAATGGCACGAGGCAAAAAGGCCGCTTACGAGAAATCGCCGTCCCAGCACGGCGGCAAGGCAGTCACGAAAAAGACTGACGCCAAGGCCGCTGGCAAGAACGGCGGCGGGGCGAACCTCGGGTTCGAGGAAAAGCTCTGGCAGACGGCCGACAAGCTCCGCAACAACATGGACGCGGCGGAGTACAAGCACGTCGTCCTGGGGCTGATCTTCCTCAAATACATCTCCGACGCCTTCGCGGAGCGCCACTCGGGCATCCTGCGCGAGACCGCCGATCCCAAGAGCGATCTCTACCTGCCCAAGGACAAGGACCGTCAGGAGTTGGCCGAGGACCGCGACCAGTACACCTCTGAAAACATCTTCTGGGTGCCGGGCAAGGCGCGGTGGGATTTTGTCCAGGCGAAGGCGAAAGACACCGCCATCGGCAAAATCATCGACGACGCCATGGAGGCGATCGAGAAAGAAAACCCGGTCCTCAAAGGCGTGCTCAACAAGGACTACGCCCGGCCGTCACTGGACAAAACACGACTCGGTGAACTGATTGATCTCATCGGTACCATCGGCCTTGGCGACCGGGAGAGCCGATCCAAGGATATTCTTGGCCGCGTCTATGAATATTTCCTCGGCAAGTTCGCCAGCGCCGAAGGTAAGCTGGGCGGCCAGTTCTACACGCCCCGGTCGGTGGTCCGTGTGCTCACGGAGATGATCGAGCCCTACAAGGGGCGCGTGTTCGACCCGTGCTGCGGCTCGGGCGGCATGTTCGTGCAGTCGGAGAAGTTCGTGGAGGCCCACGGCGGCCGCAAGGGCGACCTCTCCATTTACGGGCAGGAGTCGAACCCGACCACCTGGAAGCTCTGCAAGATGAACCTGGCGATCCGGGGGATCGAGGGGAACATCGGCGCGGAGAACGCCGACAGTTTCCACCGCGACCAGCACAAGGACCTGAAAGCCGACTTCATCCTGGCCAATCCGCCGTTCAACGTGAGCGACTGGGGCGGCGAGCGGCTGAAGGAAGACGTCCGTTGGAAATACGGCGTGCCACCCGCGGGGAACGCCAACTTCGCTTGGGTTCAACATTTCCTGCATCACCTCGCGCCAAACGGGATCGCCGGTTTTGTGCTGGCGAACGGCAGCATGTCGTCCGGCCAGTCGGGCGAAGGGGAGATCCGAAGGAATATCGTCGAGGCGGACCTGGTGGACTGCATGATCGCACTCCCCGGCCAGCTCTTTTATTCGACACCGATCCCGGCTTGTCTCTGGTTTCTCACGCGGAACAAGGGGAATGGGAAGTTCCGGGACCGACGGGGCGAGACGCTGTTCATCGACGCGCGCAAGCTGGGCAAGCTGGTTGACCGCACCCACCGCGAACTGACTGACGACGAAGTCGCCCGGATCGCCAATACCTATCACGCCTGGCGGGGCGAAAAGGACGCCGGGAGATACGAGGATATCCCCGGCTTCTGCAAGAGCGCGAAGCTGGAGGAGATCAAGTCGCACGGCCATGTGCTAACGCCGGGCCGATACGTGGGGGCTGTAGACTTAGAAGACGACGGCGAACCGTTCGAGGAAAAGATCAAGCGGCTGGTGGTTAAGCTCGAAGACCAGTTCGCCGAAAGCGCACGACTGGAGAAGCAGATCCGGGAGAACTTGAAGGGGCTGGCGTATGGCGGGTGAATGGCCGAGGAGGTCCATAGCTGAATGCGCTTCCTCGGAACCGTATTCAACTCAGATTGGACCTTTTGGCAAGGCGCTAATGGCGGATGAGTACCACGAATCCGGAATCCCGGTTCTTCGCGGTGTCAACGTCAACCATGGCCGCTTCCATGATAAAGACTTCGTCTTTATTGATACCGATACCGCAGATCGCCTGACTAAATTCGAGTCGTTTCCCGGTGATGTTTTATTGGTGCACAAGGGAACTATTGGTCCAATCGGACTAATGCCGAAACGGAGAAAGTATCCCCGCTATATCATGGGTAACAGCATGATGCGTGTACGATGCGATCCAGCTGTATTGTTACCCGAATATTTGTACTATTGGTTGTCATCGTCCGACGGCCAGAATTACCTGTTTAGCCGGATATCCCAAGTCGGTGTTCCTCAGCTCCAAACGCCATTAACGACGTTACGCCAAGCTGTATTGCCAGTACCGCCGCTCCCAGAACAACGCGCCATCATTGCTATCCTCGGTACCCTCGACGATAAGATCGAACTGAACCGGAAGATGAACGAGACGCTGGAGGCGACCGCCCGCGCGATCTTCCAGAGCTGGTTCGTAGATTTCGACCCGGTCCGTGCAAAGGCCGAAGGCCGCCGCCCGTTCGGCATGGACGACGCCACCGCCGCCCTGTTCCCCGCCTCGTTCGAGGACTCGCCGCTCGGGAAGATCCCGAAGGGGTGGAAAGTGCAACCCATCAATGATTGTGTGCGGATCACTGGCGGAAGCACTCCGAGCACTGAAAGGCCTGAATACTGGGTCGGTGGGACGTACCACTGGACGACTCCGAAAGACCTGTCGAATCTGGCTAGCCCGGTTCTGCTTGATACGGAGCGGAAGATCACGGAAGCGGGGCTCCGTGGAATCAGTTCCGGGTTATTGCCTGCCGGGACGGTTCTGCTCTCTTCTCGCGCTCCGATTGGATACCTCGCCATCTCTGAGGTTCCGGTCGCTATCAATCAGGGATATATCGCTATGGTTTGCGACGGCTTGCTACCGAATCTCTATGTACTGAACTGGGCGCGATCAAACCTGGATGTGATCATAGGTCGTGCCAACGGAACGACATTTCAAGAGATTAGCAAAGGGAATTTCCGACCGATTCCTGTTTTGGTTCCAACCAAAGGCGTATTGGACGCTTTCATAGGTTGTGTCAGCTCTGCCTATCGACGAGTCGTGACGAATCTTCAGGAAGCAAAGACGCTCAGCCAGCTCCGCGACACGCTGCTGCCGAGATTGATGAGCGGGGAGCTGCGGGTGAAGGACGTGGAGAAGCTGGCGGGGGAGAGGGTGTGATGATCTACGGACCTAAAACGCCGTTGTTTTTTAATAATGGTTCAGTGCTCGAATGGTTTCGTGTACGTCAGCAGGATATTGATGATGCTATAGATAACATTGGTGACAATGAAATACTGAGATCTGAAGTATCCGATATATCGAAAGATATAATAAAGTCATATGTTCCAGTAACTCCTATAATACTGAAAGATAATATCGCTTATGATGAACCAATAGAAACTGACGTCGATATAACGTCAGATTACAACTACATAGTGCTTCCTGGAAGCCGGGGAGTAGCCAAAGGTTTCATGATCACATTTTGTGTACCATTCGAGGGCACGTCAGACTTATTTGATTGTAAGCCAACGCAGTGGAGTTCCAGTTATCCTCATGGATACGTGAGCGGGAACGAACTCAGATTTGAATATGAGTATATTCAGGAAACTCTATCGGCCGTCGACGCACGTTTTAAGTCAGATTTTGGAAAAGTTGATCAATGGCTGGGCTGGATCAAAGAGGATGTGGAAAAGAATTCACCGCCTTTGAAGAACAGAATTGAGAACAAATTGCGCGAGCGACGTGAGCGTCTAC
The DNA here is from genome assembly GCA_964565925.1 of uncultured bacterium. GTDB lineage: Bacteria > JAGRBM01 > JAGRBM01 > JAGRBM01 > JAHCIT01 > CAZMGV01. The sequence goes on along the minus strand of CAZMGV010000024.1, from coordinate 48,465 downwards.
TAAAGCAAAAAACTGACGCATCCCAGCTCGCATATAAAATCCGCAAACGATCCGATTCGTCGGACACATATTCGGTTGACCTGCCGCGTGATGAATATAGTCCCATGCCGCAGATATCTAGCGGAGCTATACCACCTCATCCAACATTGGCAGAAGGCAGATACCAAGAAGTTTTACGGATCTTAAACGATTACTCAAAAAGTATAGAACGCACCCCGGATGCATTTCGAGGACTGGGTGAGGAACACATTCGAGATCTCATTCTCGCACACCTTAACGGCCGTTATTCAGGTTCCGCGACTGGTGAGACGTTCAGTAAACGCGGCAAGACTGACATAATGATAATGCATGAAAGCGGACCAATATTTATCGCTGAATGTAAATTATGGAATGGACAGAAATATTACTTAGATGGTCTAAACCAACTGTTCACATATATCACATGGAGAGATACGAAAACCGCTATGCTCGTTTTCAACAGGAATAAACACCCAACAGCCGTCATGCAGACGATCTCAGAAGTAATGGAATCTCATCAAGGTTTCATAAGAAAAGAGCCATCAGTCGTTGCCGGAGATAATCAGCAATATATCATGAAACATCCTGGGGATGAACTATCCCAAGTCATGGTATCAGTGTTGTTGTATGACGTCCCATAAAGGGGAAGCCCCTTATTCGCTATTGCCGAATCTGATGAGCGGGGAGTTGCGGGTGATGGACGCGGAGAAGCTAGCGGGGGAGAGGGTGTGATGACTTCGATAACCAAGAATCGTACCGATCACACAGAGTGGGTCATTCACTTTGTTCGGGACCGTGATCCAGAAAACGATCTCTCGATATATGCGGACGACGACGGCGAATATATGAGACAAGTGGAACGCCTTCCAGGAAAGATAGAGCCAGATGCCTCCGGGTTTGCTGTGCTGCGAACAATAATTGATATCGGTGCCCTGATTCCAAACCATTCTTATCGAAATGGAAAGACGACAATATATGGTGGAGAACCGGTTGTCTGTTTCACAGAAATGCCAATATACTCACTTGCAAAATATATGCAGAATAGAGGTGATCCCAAAAGATGCTCGGCATACGGTATCGGGTTATTAAAAACAGAACTCTATGGAGCGGGCGGGCGTCCCGTGTTCTATGGGCTGAGCGTAGGTGATCCGACTTATAAAACGAACACGAAAACAGCTAAAATATTTGACGACGATGTTTTACCGGAACGTGAGCAATACAGATACGTTCCATATAATCCAACTTCCGCCGGTAGATATATTGATTGGAGCCATGAACGTGAATGGCGCTGGAAGGCGGCAAACCCGAGGGTCGATAGTATTACTTATGAAACCCCAAGCGATTATCAGTACGAATCTCCTGCGTTACCGCTGTTTATGCCAGAAGTTGACGGTGGATATTTCTCAAAAGTATGCGTGATTGTATGGACCGACGAAGAAGCGGATCGTATTACTGATATATTGCAGCAATTCTATGATTGCGGGGGGAATGATATCGGCGTCGAATATTGTAAAAATATTATCAAAAACAGCTTTGTAGTCATTCTAGATCGTGTGATTGGTCTTGTAGAAAATCATAACCTTTTGAGAGCGCACAAAATTGAAGACATGCCTGATGCAGCAATTCGGAGATTTAATCGTCCTAACGCGACAGATGCTACGAAGAAACAGGTCATCGCGGCGATTGAATCTGCACGCCGTGAGTCGGCAAAGGCGGCCAAGGAGTGTTCTAAGACGGTGCAACGGAATAAAGACGGACATATATTGGATGTATGCGGTTTTGTTCACGTAACTACATATGATGCTCAATCGGAAATCACAGATGCTCTCGTCGAACTTGGATACGCACGGAATGTTGGTGGCGAAGGGTATTGGATTGATGCAATCAAAATTGATAATCCCGAACAGGGATTAGTTCTTGAGGAGGCTGCTGCTAAAGCGGCTGCCGCTGAGCTTGAACGATTACTCGGGCAGAGATTCGGCATTGTTACTATATGGGATTGATCCGAACATCGGATCCTACCACGAAGAATCCTGCCCTGAGCTATATTTCCGTATGCTTAATGAAGCGGGAAGAGCGTCGTGGAGAGGTTTGAGGGGATGATGGGAAAAGAGCTTGGCCGTCTCGAAAAGGTCGATCTCCGCGATATCTGGGAAAGCGAGGCGACGGAATTCACGCCGTGGCTCGCCCGCGAGGAGAATCTGGCGTTGCTTGGCGATGCGCTCGGGCTGACATTGGAACTGGAAGCACAGGAAAAGAACGTCGGGCCATTCCGGGCGGACATCCTGTGCAAGGACGTATCGAACGATTCATGGGTGCTGATCGAGAATCAGCTCGAAAAGACCGATCACATCCACCTTGGGCAAATACTTACCTATGCGGCCGGCCTGAAGGCGGTGACGATCATTTGGGTCGCCTCCCGGTTTACTGAAGAACACCGGGCGACGCTGGACTGGCTGAATGAGATTACAGATGATCGATTTTCCTTCTTCGGCGTAGAGGTCGAGCTGTGGAAGATCGGGGATTCCCCTGTCGCGCCGAAGTTCAATATCGTCAGTAAGCCGAATGACTGGACGCGCGAAGTCTCGGTAGCCGCCAAAGGAATCGAGACCGGCGAACTGACGGAGACAAAGCGGCTGCAACTGGAATTCTGGACCGAATTCCACAAATTCATGAATCAGAAGGGGGGTGCCGTAAAACCCACCAAACCGTCGCCTCGGCATTGGATGTCCTTCTCCGTCGGTCGGTCGGGTTTCAAATTGTCCGCGTATTTGTATACGACGGAGGCCCTGATCGGCTGCGATCTCTATATAAAGGGGCCAAAGGCAAAGCAGAGATTCAGGCAACTGGAATCCCAGAAGGCTGCGATTGAAAAGGAGATCGGCGATTCTCTCATCTGGGAGCTGAACCCTTCGAAGCAAAGCAGCTATATCGCAATCGACCTCGACGGCACTGATCTCGAAGACCGGAGCCGCTGGCCGGAATACTGCGAATGGTTGCACGCTGAACTGAACAAGTTCCACGCGGCATTTTCCCGGAGAGTCCGCAGCCTCGACGACGATGCCGAAGCAGAGGATTGAAACCACCGAATGGTCACTGAATCCGATCTCGAAGAGTCCTGCCTGGAGTGGTTCCGGGCGCTGGGCTATTCGGTCGAATACGGGCCCGAGATCGAACCGGAGGGTGTGCGACCGGAACGGCGGGAGTTCAGCGAGGTCATTCTGGAAGGCCGGGTGCGGGACGCGCTCGCCCGTCTCAATCCGAAAATCCCGTCCGACGCCCTGGACGAGGCCTATCGCAAGCTCCAGCGGATGGACAGTCCTTCGCTCATTGCCACGAACCAGGTGTTCCACCGGCTTCTCGTGGAAGGGATAGACGTCGAGTATCCGCTCCCCGGAGGCGGCACGAAGCACGACACGGCTCGCCTCAACGATTTCGACCGGCCGGACGCCAATGACTGGCTGGTGGTGAACCAGTTCACGGTGGTCGAGAACCGGATGAACCGGCGGCCGGACATGGTGGTGTTCGTGAACGGCCTGCCGCTGGCGGTGATCGAACTCAAGAACCCCTCTGACGAGAATGCCAGCATCTGGACCGCCTTCAAGCAGCTCCAGACCTACAAGCAGCAGATCGGCTCGCTGTTCAGATACAACGAACTGCTGGTTATTTCGGACGGCGTTAACGCCCGCGTAGGTTCGCTCACCGCCGACAAGGAACGGTTCAACCCCTGGCGGACGGTGGCCGGCGAGACCGACATGCCGTCTAACCTGCTGGAGCTGGAGGTTCTGGTCCGGGGGCTGTTCGAGAAGGGACGGCTGCTGGATTACCTGCGCTACTTCATTGTGTTCGAGCAGGAGGCGGCTCAGACGATCAAGAAGATCGCCGGCTACCACCAGTTCCACGCGGTCCGGACGGCGGTGGAGACGACCGTCACGGCGACGAAGAAGGACCGGCGGGCGGGTGTCGTGTGGCACACGCAGGGTTCCGGCAAAAGCCTCACGATGGTCTTTTACGCCGGGCGGGTGATCCAGCACCCGGCGATGGAGAACCCGACGCTTGTCGTCATCACCGACCGGAACGATCTCGACGACCAGTTGTTCGGGGTGTTCAGCCGCTGTTCGCCCCTGCTCCGCCAGAAACCCGTTCAGGCGAAGGACCGGGAGAATCTGCGCGAACTGCTGAAAGTGGCATCGGGCGGCGTCGTTTTTACGACGGTCCAGAAGTTTATGCCGGAGGCAAAGGGCGAAAAGTTCCCCGAGCTGTCCGGCCGGCGGAATATCGTGGTGATCGCCGACGAAGCGCACCGGACGCAGTACGATTTCATCGACGGATTCGCACGCCATATGAGGGATGCGCTACCGAACGCTTCCTTTATCGGCTTCACCGGGACACCAATCGAGCTGTCGGACAAGAACACTCGCAGCGTATTTGGCGATTACATAAGCCTTTACGACATCCAGCGGGCCGTGGAAGACGGCGCGACGGTGCCGATCTACTACGAGAGCCGCCTCGCCAAGCTGGAGCTGAAAGAGAGCGAAAAGCCGCGTGTGGATGCGGAGTTCGACGAGATCACGGAAGACGAGGAGAGTTCGCGACGCGAAAAACTGAAGTCGAAATGGGCAGCGCTTGAAGCACTGGTCGGCACGGAGAAACGGCTCAAGCTGATCGCTGAAGATCTGGTCACGCATTTCGAGAACCGTACGGCCGCCATGGCGGGCAAGGTGATGGTCGTTTGCATGAGCCGGCGGATCTGCGTGGATCTCTACAAGGCGATCGTGGCGCTCCGTCCGGACTGGCACGACGAATCGGACGACAAGGGACGCATCAAGGTGGTGATGACCGGTTCCGCCGACGATCCGGTCGAATGGCAGGCGCATATCCGCAACAAGCCCCGGCGCGAAGAACTCGCGACGCGGTTCAAGAACCCCGCCGATCCGTTCCAGATCGTGATCGTGCGGGACATGTGGCTGACCGGTTTCGACGCTCCCTGCCTGCATACTATGTACGTTGACAAGCCGATGCGCGGACACGGGCTGATGCAGGCGATCGCGCGTGTAAACCGGGTGTTCAAGGACAAGCCGGGCGGCCTCGTGGTCGACTATCTGGGCCTAGCCGACCAGCTCAAGCGTGCGCTGGCCGCCTATACCGAAAGCGGGGGCCGGGGAAATACTGCCGTCGATCAGGTCGAAGCGGTGGCGGTTCTCAAGGAGAAGTTCGAAATCTGCCAGCAGATGCTGCACGGCTTCGACTACCAGCAGGTGATCGGCAAGCCGAAGGAACAGCTCGTGCTTCTGCCCAATGTGCTGAACTTCGTGATCGGCCTTGAAGATGGTCGTTCACGCTTCCTGAAGGCAGTGGGGGACTTATCCAAGGCCTTCGCCCTGGCGGTTCCGCATGAGGATGCACTCGCTGTCCGTGACGAAGTGGCATTTTTTCAGATGGTTCAGGGGGCACTCGCAAAGACCGGTACCGCCTCTACTCGGGATCCCGAGGATATCGAGCACGCGATCCGGCAACTGGTGTCGAGCGCCGTGGCCCCGACTGGTGTGATCGATATTTTCGCTGCCGCTGGACTCAAGAAGCCGGATATCTCGATCCTGTCGGACGAGTTTTTGGCCGAAATCCGGGGGCTACCGCAAAAGAACCTGGCCCTGGAGACCCTCAAGAAGCTGCTGAACGACGAGATCAGGAACCGGTCAAAGCGGAATATGGTCCAGGCGAAGACGTTCTCCGAACTGCTGGAGAAATCGGTCAAGAACTACCAGAACCGCGCCATCGAAACGGCCAAGGTGATTGAGGAGCTGATCGAGCTGGCCAAGGATATGCGAAGCGCCCAGGACCGGGGCGAAAAGCTGGGCCTCTCCGACGACGAGCTGGCCTTCTACGACGCCCTAGAAGTGAACGACAGCGCGGTGAAGGTGCTCGGCGATGATACGCTCCGCGCCATCGCCCGCGAACTGGTCGAGAAAGTCCGCAAGAACGCCAGCATCGACTGGACGGTCAAGGAAAGTGTCCGGGCGAGACTTCGCAGCCTCGTGAAAGTGATCCTGAAGCGCTACGGCTATCCTCCAGACAAGCAGGAGAAGGCGGTCCAAACCGTCCTTAGTCAGGCGGAGTTGTTTGCGGAACAGTGGGCGGCGTGAGCCGAGCAACTTGTTCAGCAGCCCGGCCGGGAATCGCGTCAAAGGGAAGTTTCGCAAGGCCGAAAAGTTGAACCGCAAATACCGGCAGGCGCTTCGCACGAAGAGCCGCGACGAAGTCGCGTTTTTGTCGGGCCAGCAAAAGGCCAAGAAACAGAAGCCGTTGTCGGATCCTGATGCAGGCGTTCTTGCAGAATTCGGTCTCACCCGGGTCAGGCTCAGGGCTTTTTATAAGTCCAAGACCATTCGGGCACGCGTTAAGCCGAACGGGCATATCCGAATCGGACAAAAAACCTTCCCGTCACCCTCGGCTGCTGCCAGGCACATCACTAAACGCCGGGTGAATGGCTGGAGATTCTGGCATTATGAGCGTGCGCCGGGGGACTGGGTCCGGATCAAGGAAATTCGCCGTAAATAAAATCGCTAGGTGTTCAGCTTGGACTGACCCGTTGCCCCAAAGTCATCTGCTCTGCATTTCAGCTCAAAACAGGGCTGTCGCCCATTATCGCCAGGAATATACCAAAGCCTGCAACCTTAATGGCCGGGCAGGGATTGCCGGGGCTTTAGGGGGCTTAATTGTCGGGGGTTGGTTTGGTGGGAGATGCCGGGCTCGAACCGGCGACCCGTTGATTAAGAGTCAACTGCTCTACCAACTGAGCTAATCTCCCGCGCGCACTGATAGCGGGCAGGGCAGGTGTGCGTCAACCCCGGAAAGCGGGGAGCGGCGTCTTTTTTAGCAGTTTCTTCAAAAGGGGCGGATTTGCGCCCCTTTGACGGATCTGGTGCGATGCGGTGGATGGGCTGCGCCCGCCGCCGGTCTATGGTGGCCCGGCAGATTAACGCCCCGTAGCCAGGCGGCTGCTGACGTACTATTATGAGGTTCGGACACTGAGGGCTTTCAGGAGTCCTTTTCCCATGGAACGTCGGAAGTTTTTGAAGATCCTCGGTACCACCGCGACCGGGGCGGTTGTATTGCAGGTTTCCGGTTGCGGGTTCTCGATGAGCACCGGCAATGGCGCCGATGGCACCTCGAACGACCTTGTCGAGACGACCTCGCAGTACCCGGGCGACGGACACACCCATACCCTCACCGTGACGGCGGCCGATCTGGAGTCCCCGCCGGCCGCCGCCAAAACCTATACTTCCAGCGAGACCTCCGGGCACACGCACCAGGTGACCCTGTCGCCGGCGGATTTTGACGTGATCCTGAGCGGCGAGACGTCGGGCAAGACGACCACCCTCAGCGGCAGCGTGCCGCACCTGCATACCGTCCAGTTTGTGCTGTCATAAGCAGCCGGATCTGGCCAACTGACTCGTCAGTCAGCTGAGGCGGGGCCGGTTTTTTCAACCGTTGACCCCCGTGCTAGATAGTCACATGCGGGAGTCCGTTTGGGTTCTCCGGCATTTCCATTACCGAGGTAACCGATGAGCGAGAAGTCGCCGTCTCCGAACCATAAGCGCGAAAATCCGTGGGTCATGCGGACCTACTCCGGCCATTCGTCCGCCAGGGCGTCCAACGAGCTGTACCGGACCAACCTGTCCAAGGGCCAGACGGGCCTCTCGATCGCTTTCGATCTGCCGACCCAGACGGGGTATGACTCGGACCACGTGATGTCGCGGGGCGAAGTGGGCAAGGTGGGCGTGCCGGTGTCGCATCTGGGCGACATGGAAACGCTCGTCAACCAGATCCCGCTCGACAAAATGAACACCTCCATGACGATCAACGCGACGGCCGCCTGGCTGCTCGCGCTCTACGTCGCGGCGGCGAAAAAGACCGGGGTCGAGGCGAAGCAGCTCTCCGGCACCACCCAGAACGACATCATCAAGGAATACCTTTCGCGCGGCACGCATATCTATCCGCCGGCGCCGTCGATGCGGCTCATCACCGACATGATCGCCTACACGGTGACGGAAATTCCCAAGTGGAACCCGATCAACATCTGCAGCTACCACCTGCAGGAGGCGGGCGCGACGCCGGCGCAGGAACTGGCCTACGCATTGTCGACCGCCATCGCCGTTCTGGACGCCACCCGCCAGTCGGGCAAGGTGCCGGACGCGCTGTTCCCCGAAGTGGTCGGCCGGATGAGCTTCTTCTGCAATGCCGGTATCCGGTTCGTCGAGGAAGTCGCCAAGATGCGCGCGTTCGTCGAGATGTGGGACAAACTCTGCCTGAACCGCTACGGCGTGAAGGACGAGAAACTGCGCCGCTTCCGCTACGGCGTGCAGGTGAACTCGCTGGGCCTCACGGAGAGCCAGCCCGAGAACAATATCCAGCGCATCGTGCTCCAGATGCTCGCCGTGACGCTGTCGAAGGACGCCCGGGCGCGGGCTATCCAGCTTCCGGCGTGGAACGAGGCGCTGGGACTGCCGCGCAAGTGGGACCAGCAGTGGTCGCTGCGGATCCAGCAGGTGCTGGCGTTCGAATCGGACCTGCTCGAATACGACGACCTGTTCACCGGCTCCGTCGTGATGGATAAGAAAGTCAAAAGCCTGATCGACGAGGCGCAGGCCGAACTGGACAAGATCGACGCCCTGGGCGGCACGCTGAAGGCGGTCGAATCGGGCTATATCAAGGAACATCTGGTCGCCTCCAACGCAAGACGCGTGCGGGCGATCGAGAACAACGACATTACCGTCGTCGGCGTGAACAAGTACCGGGAGACCGAGCCGTCGCCGCTCCAGACCGGTTCGAGCGACGACATCCTCGTGGTCGATGCGTCGGCCGAGAAGGCCCAGATCGACCGCCTGCACACCTGGCGCACCGCCCGGGACAGCGCGAAGGTCAAAACCGCCATCGAGAACCTCAAGAAGGCGGCGCAGGGCACCGACAACATCATGCCGGTGTCGATCGAAGCGGCGCTGGCGGGTGTGACCACGGGTGAGTGGGCGCAGGCGATGCGTGAAGTGTTTGGCGAATACCGCGCCCCGACGGGGGTTACGGGTGCGCTCCGGGCCATCTCGGGCCAGACCCGTTCGGGCCGCGAAGAGGCGGTGCTGGAACGGCAGAAGGCGGTCGCCAAGGCCATCGGACATCCGATCCGGTTCCTGATCGGCAAGCCGGGGCTGGACGGCCATTCGAACGGCGCCGAGCAGATCGCCGTCGCCGCCCGCAACGTCGGCATGGAAGTGATCTATGAGGGCATTCGGCTCACACCCGAGCAGATCGCCAAGACCGCCGTCGAGGAAAACGTCGACGTGGTCGGTCTCTCTATCCTGTCGGGGTCGCATATCGAGCTGGTACCGCAGGTGATCGCGCAGCTCAAAAGCCGAAAGGCGGGCGACATCCCGGTCATCGTGGGCGGCATCCTGCCGGATCCTGACCAGAAGAAGCTGATCGAGGCGGGTGCGGCGCGCTGCTACAGCCCGAAGGATTTCGAACTGTCGGCCATCATGGCGGACATCGTGGAACTGGTGGCGTCGCGCAACCGGAAGGCGAGCTGAATCGCCACTATGGGAAACTCGCTCGGAGTCATCGTCCTCGCCGCCGGCGAGGGCAAGCGGATGCGTTCCCCCGTCACGAAGGTGCTGCACCCCGTGGCCGGACGGACGATGCTGGACCGCGTGCTGGACGCCGTCGCCGGCCTCAAGCCGAAATCGGTCGCCGTCGTCGTGTCGCCGCTTCGGCCCGAAGTGAAAGCCGTCGCGGTTGAGCGCAAAGTGGCGACGGCGGTCCAGCCGAAGCCGAAAGGCACCGGTGACGCCGCGAAGGCGGGCCTCAAGGCGCTGAAAGGTGTTGACGAAATACTGGTCGTCTGCGGGGATACGCCGCTGCTGGACGCCGGGACGCTCGGCGAACTGATCGACTGCCGCCGCTCCCACGAGGCGTCGGTCGCGGTGCTCACGGCGGTAGTTGAAAATCCATACGGCTACGGCCGCATCCTGAAGGGTCCGGCGGGAGACGTGGAACGTATTGTCGAGGAGAAGGACGCGACCCTCGACGAACGGGCGATCCGTGAAATCAATTCCGGCGTGTACGTGTTTGACGCAAAGAGGCTCGCCGGGTGGCTCGGGAAACTGAAGCCCAAAAACGCCCAGGGCGAATACTATCTGACCGACGTGGTGTCGGTCGCCCGGGAAGACAATGAACTGGTGGTCGCGTGGCCGGTCGCAGGGGCCTTCCGGGTGCTCGGCGTGAACACGCAGGCGGAACGCCGCACCGCCGAGAGCTGGCTGTTCGATAAAAAGCTGTCGGAGCTGATGGACTCGGGCGTGATCGTGTCGGCCGGACCGGCGCCGCGTGTGGAACCGGAGGCGACCGTGGAGTCCGGCGCGTACCTGGGCGCCGGGGTCGAAATCCGCGGCACGTCGGTGGTGAAGGCCGGGGCCCGTATCGATACCGGCGCGATCATCGAGGATTCAATTATCGGACCCGGGACGCACATCAAGCCGTATTCGGTCATCACCGATTCGGAGGTGGGCAAGGATTGCGAGATCGGTCCGTTCGCGCGCCTCAGACCCGGGAGCCGGATCGGCGACGGCTGCAAGATCGGCAACTTCGTCGAGACGAAGAAGGCGGTCTTCGGCGAGGGCTCCAAGGCGTCGCATCTGGCCTATATCGGCGACGCGAAGATCGGGAAAAACGTGAACCTTGGGTGCGGGACCATCACCTGCAACTACGACGGCTACAGCAAGTTCGAGACGGTGATCGGGGACGACGTGTTTATCGGTTCGGATTCGCAGCTCGTGGCCCCGGTGAAGATCGGCAGGGGCGCCTATGTGGCGAGCGGCTCGACGGTGACCGACGACGTACCGGCGGACGCGCTGGCCATTGCCCGGTCGCGCCAGGTGAACAAGCCGGGGCAGGGCAAGGCGCTTAAAAAACGGCTCTCCGCCGCGAAGAAGCTGGCAGCCGTGAAGAAAGCGAAGAAATAGCTCCATGTGCGGAATCGTCGGATATCTGGGCCCGCGGCCGGCGGTGCCGGTCGTGATCGAGGGGCTTCGCCGCCTACAGTACCGGGGCTACGACTCGGCCGGTGTGGCTGTGTTCGCCGGCAAGCGGATCGACCTCGTGCGCGCGCAGGGCAAGCTGATCGAGCTTGAGAAGAAGCTCGATGCCAAACCGCTGCCGGGCCATCAGGCGATCGGACACACGCGCTGGGCCACCCACGGCAGGCCCAGCGAAGGCAACGCCCACCCCCACCTCGCGGGCGATGTGGCCGTCATTCATAACGGTATCTTCGAGAACGCGGATGATCTCAAGGCCGAGCTGCAGAAGAGCGGCAGCCGGTTCAGCAGCGAGACTGACACCGAAGTGCTCTCGCATCTGGTCCACGGCGAACAGGAGAAGGCGAAATCCCTCCACGAGGCGGTCCGCAAGTCGCTGCTCCGGCTCAAGGGCAGTTATGCCGTGGCGGTCATGAGCGAGCGGCACCCGGACCGGATCGTCGGCGCCCGCAGCGGCGCGCCGCTGATTGTCGGCGTGGGGGACGAGACCGGCGAGTATTTCCTGGCCAGCGACCTGCCGGCGCTGCTCCCGTTTACCCGCCGCGTGATGTTCCTGAACGACGGGGATGTGGCCGAACTGTCCCCCAAAGGGGTTACGGTCACCGACCTCAAGGGCAAGAAGCGGAACCGGCCGGTCACCCAGGTCGACATGGACCCCGTCTCCGCCGAAAAGGGCGGCTACAAGCATTTCATGCTCAAGGAGATCCACGAGCAGCCGGTGGCGGTGGCCAATGCGCTGACCGGCCGTCTGCCCGAGAAAGGTGCGCCGCTCCCGCTCAAGAAAATAGATCTCTCGAAGGTCGACCGTGTGGTGATCCTTGGCTGCGGGACGTCGTGGCACGCCGCCCAGATCGGCCGCTACTGGATCGAGCAGCTGGCCCGGATTCCCGCCGAGGCGGCCGTCGCCAGCGAGTTCCGCTACCGCGACCCGATCATCACGAAGTCGACCCTCGCCATCGCCGTGAGCCAGTCGGGCGAGACGGCCGACACGCTTCAGGCGCTTCGGCTCGCGAAAGAAGAAGGTGCCCAGACGCTGGCGATTGTGAACATGCTCGGTTCCACCATGACCCGCGAGGCGGACGAGACGGTGCTCATGCACTCGGGGCCGGAGATCGGGGTCGCCAGCACCAAATGTTTCACGAACGCGCTCGTCTGCCTGCTGCTGGTCGCGCTGGACCTTGGCATTGACCGCAAGAAGGTCGACGGCAAGAAGCTGAAAGACGCGCTCCATGAACTGAAGCACCTGCCGGTGATGATCGAAGAGGCGTTGAAGCTCGAACCCGAAATCGAGAAGATCGCCGCCAAACACCGCTCCGCGCATAACTTCCTGTTCCTGGGCCGCGGCGATCTGGCCCCGGTGGCGCTCGAAGGCGCCCTCAAGCTCAAGGAAGTGAGCTACGTGCACGCCGAGGGCTACCCGGCCGGCGAGATGAAGCACGGCCCCATCGCCATGCTGGACCGCCAGTTCCCGGTGGTGAGCATCCTGCGCAAAGGCGCGCAGCTCGAAAAAACCGCCTCGAACCTGGCCGAAGTCCGCGCCCGCGAGGCGCCGGTAATCGTCGTTGCAGACGCGGCAGGGGCAAAAGTGGCGGCGGCGACCGACGATGTGATCAAAGTGCCGGAGGCGGGGGACCTCGTGGCCCCGGTGGTGCTTACCATTCCGCTCCAGCTGTTCGCGTACCATGTGGCGGTCCTGAACGGCTGCGACGTGGACCAGCCGAGAAACCTCGCGAAAAGCGTAACCGTCGAGTAAGCGGGGGCGGAACATGTCCCTCGAATCGGAACTCAATCCCCCGCAACGGGAGGCCGTCCTTCACACCGAAGGGCCGCTGCTGATTCTTGCGGGCGCCGGCAGCGGCAAGACCCGGGTCATCACGCAGCGGATCGCGCACCTTGTGAAAGACCTGGGCGTCAACCCGTGGGCTATCCTCGCGGTGACGTTTACGAACAAGGCGGCCCGCGAAATGAATGCCCGTGTCGAGGAACTGATCGGCCGGGGGCTGCCCAACATGTGGGTGGGCACCTTCCACGGCATCTGCGCCCGGATGCTGCGCCACGAGGCGCCGAACCTGGGGTTCAAGAACCCGTTCAGTATCTATGACGACGGTGAGTCGCTCTCGGTCATCAAGAAGGTGGTGGCGGAGCTGGAACTCGACCCGCGCATCTTCGACCCCAAGCGGATCTCCTGGAAGATCGACCAGCTGAAGAACAAGGGGCTGCGCCCGGAAGACAACTGGGAAGAAGAGGACCGGGCGTTCGACGACCGGTTCCGGCGCATCTACGCCGCCTACCAGCAGAAGCTGAAACAGTGCAACGCCATGGATTTCGGCGACCTGCTGCTGCACATGGTCATCCTGTTCCGGGAGAACCCGGAGGTCCTCAGCCGCTGGCAGCGGGCGTTCAGCTACGTGCTCGTGGACGAATACCAGGACACGAATCTCGTCCAGTACTGGTTCATCCGGTATCTGGCGGAGGCACACCGGAACCTTGCCGTCGTGGGCGACGACGACCAGTCGATCTACAGCTGGCGCGGGGCGAACTCGGCCAACCTCAAGCATTTCGAGGAAGACTTTGCCGGGCACAAGACCGTCAAGCTCGAGCAGAACTACCGCTCGACGGCGGCTATTCTAAAGGCCGCCTCCACGCTGATCCGCCGCAACCGCGACCGGAAAGAGAAAACCCTCTGGACCGACCAGGAGGGCGGAACGCCGCTCAAGTTCCATCTGGCCGAAGACGAAGTGACGGAAGCGGAGTTCACCGTCGGCGAGATGGTCCGGCTGCATAGGGAGGCGGACCGGGATTATCAGCAGTTCGCCGTCTTTTACCGGACCAACGCACAGAGCCGCGTGTTCGAAGAACAGCTTTTGAAGCGCAACATCCCTTACGTCGTTGTGGGCGGGATGCGGTTCTACGACCGGGCGGAGATCAAGGACGCGCTCGCCTACGCGCGGCTGGCGGTGAACCCGAGCGACGACGAAGCGTTTCTGCGGGTCGTCAACACTCCGGCCCGGGGTATCGGGGGGACAACCATCGAGCAGCTGGGCGGCTACGCCCGCAAGCGGGAGCTTCCGCTGCTTGCCGCCGCCGCACAGGCTGCGAAGGAAGGGTTCCCGAAAGCAGCAGCGGCGAAAAAGCTCGGCGTATTCGTGAAGATCATCGAAACCATCGAGAGCCAGCGGAACACCCCCGATGTCCGGGGCTTTATCGAACTGATCTACAAGGAGAGCGGACTGGTCGATTCGTTCGAGAGTGAATCCACGCCCGAAGCGTCCGCCCGGCTCGAAAACCTCGGTGAACTCCTCAATGCGGCGGACGAGTTCAGGAAGCGCACCGAAGGGGCGAACATCGCCCTGTTTCTGGAACGGGTCGGGCTGCTGTCGCAGGCGGACAATACTCCGGACTATCAGGACCGGGTCACGCTCATGACCGTTCACATGGCGAAGGGACTGGAGTTCCCGGTCGTGTTCCTGACCGGTCTTGAAGAAGGGCTGTTCCCGCTCGAGCGAACGGCGATCAGCCGGGAAGGGCTCGAGGAGGAACGGCGCCTCGCCTACGTCGGGATTACCCGGGCGCGCGAAATCCTGTACTTGAGCTGCGCCGAAATGCGCCGCAGCTACGGCAACACCTACGTGCGCGACCCCTCGCGGTTCGTGTCCGAGATTCCGCAGGAACTGGTCGAGGTCGTCGGTGCGCCCGGGGTGACGCTTCCCCGCCGGACTGGGATCGGCGGTGGCGGCACCAGCCGCTGGGACCGGGAAGAATCTTACGAGACGCCGGATATTCCGGTGGACGACGTTCCGGAGGAGGCCGATCCAGAGGCCCCCCGCGACGAGCGCCCGAAAAAGAAGAAGAGCGGCAGCGGGGAGCCCGAAGGGGTCTCTCCCTACCGGATCAACACCCGGGTAGATCACCCGGTATTCGGCCCCGGTATTATCACCGAAAGGGCCCGTGTGAACGGTCAGGAGCTGGTGACGGTCAGGTTCGTAAAGGCCGGGGAGAAGAAGATGATGGTCCGGTTCGCCAACCTGTCGGTCATCCCGGCCGGAAAGTCCTGAGATTACCGTGAATTGGGATAAGGCCGGGCCCCGTTCTTTTTCAGGCTTTTTTCCACCCGGCGGGGGTCTGTTCACCGTTGACAATTGCTGCCTAAACGGCGCAAATTGCGCGCCGTAACATAAAGCCTTCGGGTCCCGGGGGCTGGCGGAAAGGTTCTTTTCATGTCGGACAACTACAAGAAGTTTACCACCCACGAAGCGGTCTCCCTCGAGGACGAGTTTTTCAAGCAGCAGGACCAGGACCAGCTGAAGAAGCTCCGCGCGAAGCTCGACAAGGAGCGCGCCGAGCAGGAAAAGAAGAGCCGCCAGCAGGCGCACTTCATGAAGTGCCCCAAGTGCGGCGGGCAGATGCACGAGTTCAACTTCAAGGTCGTCATGGCCGACAAGTGCGACGACTGCGGCTACACCGGATTCGACAAGGGCGAACTGGAACTGGTCGCCGGTTCCGACAAGAACGTGATGAAAGGCATCCTCGGTTTCTTCAAGAAAACCCGTTGATCCCGGATCGTATCCGGACCGGCCCCCTTTCACGGGGGCCGTTTCGTTTATAGAAGTCCGGGCGGTTTGCGGACCGGATTTTTGGTGTTAGCCTCCGTCCATCGGCTTTATTGATGGTTGATCTTCTCGATAAGTCCCTCCTGATCAATTCCGGAAAGGGAGGAGTGGGTAAGTCCACACTTTCGGCTGCGCTGGCTGTGCTGGCAGCCCGCAAGGGCAAGCGCGTCCTGCTGATCGAGAGCGATACCAAGCCCGATACCTTCGGCCGCCTGCACGAGATTTTCCAGGTTCCGCCGCTCGCCCACGAACCCCGGGAGATCTTTCCGAACCTCTGGGGCGCGTCGCTCAATTCGGACCAGGCTCTGGAAAATTATGTCACCAGCGTCATCAAGGTGCGGGCGGTCGTAAAGGCCATCTTCAACACCGAGTTTATCAAGATGGCCTATATCGCCGCTCCCGGGGTCAAGGAACTGCTCCTGATGCTGGCGATCTTCACGCTTTCAGAGGAGCGGGACCGTTCGGGCCGGAAGCGTTACGAGCTGATTGTGTTCGACGCGCCGCCCACGGGCCATGGACTGTTCTTCCTGACGATGCCGCAGACGCTTATCGACATCCTGAAGGTCGGGCCCCTGATCCAGGTCGCCCGGAACGTGAACAACCTGATCATGGACCCGCGCCGCACGCGCCTGAATCTCGTGACCATTGCGCAGGAAATGCCGGTCGTGGAGACCATGGAGTTCATCAGCTCGATCAAGACGACGATGGATGTCGGTCTGGGATGTGTATTCCTGAACGGCCTGCACGAACGGGCCGTCACGGCGGCTGAAGAGCCGCAGGCCGCGCGGATCCGGGAACTTGCGCAGACGTCTGCTGCCAGCGGCGATACGAGCCACCGGGTGCTCAGGGCGATTGTCGACTGCGAGAAGCAGTGGAACCTGCGGAACACGCTTGAAGCGGCCCATGTGGCCCAGCTCGATCCGGACGGGATACCCGTGGTGAACGTTCCGTTCATCTATGCGGAGCGTTTCGACAAGACGACGATCCATGAAGTGGCACGCTGCCTGGAGGCGCAGGTCCGGTGAGCGAATCCATTCTGGAAATGGTGCGCCACAAGAAGGCGATCATCGTCTGCGGGTCGGGCGGTGTCGGAAAGACGACGACGAGCGCCGCGATGGGGCTCCTGGCCGCGCGCGAAGGCCGCAAGGTCATCGTGATGACCGTGGATCCGGCCAGGCGCCTGGCGACCGCGCTGGGCGTGACGCTCACGGATAATACCGAGTGCAGGGTCGACGTCGAGAAAATCACCGGTCAGCCGGTCAAGGGCGAGTTCTACGCCATGATGCTGAACGCCAAGAAGACGTTCGACGACCTGATCCGCCGCAAGGCCCCGACCCCGGACGTGGCCGAGACGCTGTTCAAGAACTCGGCCTATATTCACGGATCCAGCGCCCTCAGCGGTTCGCCGGAATACATGGCCACCGAAAAATTCCACGAGCTTTATCACGAGCGTGACTACGATCTGGTCATCATCGATACGCCGCCGGCGAAACATGCCATCGATTTCATCACCGCGCCCGAACGATGGCACGGGATTCTCGAAGACAACCCGATGATCCGGCTCATGGTGGATGCCATGCGCGCCTCCAACAAGCAGGGCTTCTCGCTCGCCAAGCTGGGCAAGGGCATGGTGTTCCGGACACTGGCCCTGGTGACCGGCGAACAGGCGATCAGGGACGCAGCGGAATTTTTCACGGCCTTCAGCAATCTCATGGGCGGTTTCAGCGAGCGGACCAACGAAATCTACCGGCTGTTCCGGTCGGACGAATGCGGCTTCGCGATCGTCACGAGCACGAACCTGATTACGGTCGAAGAGGCGCTGTTCCTCGTCGATAGGCTGAAGCGGCTGGGTATCGATACAGACGGCGTGATCGTGAACCGCGCGCGCCGGGATTTTATCGGGGAGCTTCCGGAGGGTTACCTGCCCGCCCGGGTCGCCGATCTGGCCGAAGTCGAGAAGAAGGTGGTTCCCGATCTGATGGGCCCGCTTGGCATTGGCGATGACCTGAAGCCGGTCATGACCCGGCTGACCCGGAACCTCGCGCTCCACCAGATCCAGATTGCCAACGACCGCCGGAATATCGAGCAGGTCAGCCGCCGTTTACCGGCCGGCCGGTTCCTCCACTGGGTGGAAGAACTCGACATCGACATCGCCGATCTGAACGGTCTGGGCGTCGTCGCAGACCATCTCAAGCAGTAACGTTTCTGTTATCCAGCGCACGTCCGGACTGAAGGCGTTTCACTCTGGTGCGCTTTTCTGAAAACGGATATGCAAACGCCTCCATAATGTGGCGGGGCTCACAGGTAACTAGACGTAATCCTTTAAGAAAATGCTTGCCAACCCAATGCCATATTGGGCATTAATCATGGTAGTGTTTAACAGATCAGGGCGTTACTAATGTCGCCCGACTTCCCCGGCATTACGGGACGAAAAGGCAGGACAGAGTCAGAGTTATGAAGCAGATATATCTTGAAGACGTGAAGGCGGGCGACGTGATGCCGCCGCTGACCACCGACCCGATCAACCGCGTGCAGCTCGTGAAGTACGCGGGTTCGAGCCTGGACTTCAATCCGCTCCATTACGACGAGGATTTCGCCCACAAGGCGGGCCTGAAGGGCTGTATCGCCCACGGCATGCTTTCGATGGGTTTCCTGGGCCGTTATGCCATGAACTGGGGCGGCCCGAAGGCGTTTGTCCGTGACATCGACGTGCGGTTCACGTCGCCGACGGATCTGGGCGACACGGTGGTCTGCAAAGGCACCGTGAAAAGCGTCAACGCTGCCAAAAAAGAAGTCGAATGCGAGTTCGAAACCTCCACCCTGCGCGGCAACGTCACGGTGAAGGGTACGGCGGTAGTCCGGCTACCGAGCCGGAACTGAACGAGTAACTGCGGTTTGCGCCGGAAAGGAGGGTTTCCGGTGTGTAACGCAGGGGATAACAAGGTTCTTGATACGCTGAGGAGGGCTCGCTCAGATCGTACCGGATCGGAATATAGGGTCGGGAAAACTGAAGAACGGATTCCTCAAGGCAATGCGAATTTTGACCCCTAAACCAATACCCGCAAATGGGCCCGTAAAGGGATTGATGGCGGTTGCCGTCGCTATCCTGCTGGCGGGTTGCGGGAACCAGTTCGTCCGCAACTACGTGGCCGGCCCCGAACAGTTCGAGCCGGTCGCCGTGGTCGCGGTCGCGCCCTTTGAAAATCTCACGGATTTTCCCAACGCCGGCGAAGTGGTCTCGGACATCTTCGCGGCGGAACTGATTACGCTCGGCCGCTACAAGGTGATCGAACGGGAAACCACGGTCCGGCTCACGTCCGAGGCCCAGCTTCCCTGGCCGCCGCTCGTCGACCGGAGTTACGCCGTCGAACTGGGGCGCAAGATCCAGGCCGATGCCGTCGTGATCGGCACCGTGAACGAGTACAACTACCGCCTCGACAAGCTTCGCCAGTCTCCCCGCGAGCCCGCGGTTTCCTACAGCATCCGGATGATCAATGTCCGGTCGGGGGCGGTGATCTGGGCGGCCACGATGACCAGCTCAAGCTACGACGTATTTACGAGTGAACGGGATCCGGTGAACCGGATCGCGCAGGAAATCGCCCACGAGATGGCCAAGCACCTCGCCGAGGCTACCAAGGTGCGGCCATGAAACGCGCCAGCCTGAACAAGCTCTGGGCTGCGGCCTTGGTATGCACGGGCCTGTTTGCCGGAGGCTGCGGTAACCGGTTCATGCGCGAATGGGTGCGCTCCTCGGCGGCCCTGGAACCGGTCCAGTGCGTCGCGGTATTCCCGCTCGACAACCTGACCTCGTACCCCAACGCCGGTCTCATCATGTCCGACTTTATCGCCACGGACCTGTATTCCACCGGGCTCTTCCGGGTGATGGAACGGAATGAGGTCGTTCAGCAGGCAGCAGCCGTGAACCTGCCGCTGCCGTCGCGGATGAACGCCGAGTTTGCCCGGACGCTTGGCGAGAAACTGAATGTGGACGGGGTCATCTACGGCTCGGTGTCCGAATACTGGTATCCCAATACGACCGGCACGGACTTCTCCGAGCATCTGCTTCAGGGCGACGAGCCGACGGTGGGCGTGAACATCCGCATGCTGGATGTGACGAGCGGCGAAATCGTCTGGTCGAACTCCATGAGCCGGAGCTCGTTCGCCATGATCACGAGCCAGCGGGACCCGCTCTCCCGCGTCGCGCAGCTGGCCGTGCGCGAAATGTTCAAGCCGATGGAAGAGAAGCTCGGCAGGCGGCAGGTGAACCCGAACGCCGTCTGCGGACAGCAGATCGCGCCGCTCCGGGGTTCGTTCGCCATCAAGGTCATGGACAGCAAATCGGGCCAGCCGGTCCCGGATGCGGCCGTGCATCTCAAGAAGCCGGTCGATCAGGCGTTCGAATTCGACCCGTCGCAGCTCGTATTCTCCTCGCCCCAACTGGACCCCGGCCAGGCGCAGTACGTTGTCTCGGCGGAGGGCTACGATTCGAAGACCGGGACCATCGAGGTGCAGTCGAACAAGGTCCTCCAGGTCGAGGTGAAGCTGTCGAAGAAGGCGGATGAACCGCCCGCGCCGCCCAAGGCGCCGACCATTTACCGGGCAAAGGTTCACTCTCCTGACGGCGCCTCGATCGGCGGGGCGATCGTGGTACTCGATCCGCCGGACCCCAACGGAGCCATGGTCGCCGATGCGACCGGACAGATAGAGCGGAAAGTGCAGCCGGGCTCCTACCTGGCGATTGCCTCTGCCACGAATTTCCAGCGCCGGGAAATGCCATTCCGTCTGGAAGAGGGCCAGCTGTACGAGATGGATATCGTACTTCAGCCGATGCCGGTTGAGACCGGTCCGGTCCGGGTTGAAGCCGACCGGCTGGCGATCGACGACAAGATCCGGTTCAAGGCCGGCAAGACCGACATTGACCAGGCTTCCTATCCGATCCTCACCCAGATCGCCCAGACCATTAAGGCGCATCCGGAGATCATGAAGATCCAGGTGGAAGGCCATACCGACGACCGGGGCGGGGCTATCGAAAACCAGCGGCTCGCCGAACGCCGGGCCAAGAATGTCGTGGAGTTCCTGGTACAGGCCGGCGTGGAGGCCTCCAAGCTGACTGCGGTGGGCTTCGGGGAGGCGATCCCGATTGCCGATAATACGACAGCGGAAGGCCGTGAAACGAACCGCCGGGTCGAGTTCGTGATCGTCGAAAGACAGTAAATGACGCCGGTTGGCGCCTTTCTGAACCTTGCGGAATAGTTCAGGTTTTGGCAGGCCGGGTTATTCATTTTCCCGTCAGGCACGCTACACTCCGGTCCGTTCGCAAAGTCCGGCCCGGAGCCGGGGTGCCTGCCCCGTCCGACCGGGCAATGTGAGCAAGGGGAGTTCATTCGAATGGGCCGCGTAATCGGAATAGATCTGGGAACCTCGTACAGCTGCGTGGCGACCGTTGCGGACGGGAATGCAGAGGTACTCAGGGACTCTGAGAACTCCAATACCCAGCCGTCCGTGGTTTCGTTCCTGCCGGACGGACGGGTCATGGTGGGAGCCGACGCCAAGAAGCGGATCATCACCGATCCGACCCATACGGTATACTCCGCCAAGCGCCTGATCGGCCGCAAGTTCTTCTCCGAAGAGGTGAAGAAGGCCAAGGCCCACGTCGCCTACAAGATCGTTGAAGGCCCCAATGCGGAAGTGCGCATCCAGATTTACGGCAAGGATTACGCGCTGCCCGAGATCAGTGCCCTCGTGCTCAAGAAAATGAAGCAGGTTGCCGAAGCGGCCCTTGGCGAAGAGGTCGACCGGGCGGTTATCACGTGCCCGGCCTACTTTAACGACGGCCAGCGGCAGGCGACCAAAGACGCTGGCAGAATAGCGGGGCTGGACGTCCTGCGGGTCATCAACGAGCCGACGGCGGCGGCACTCGCCTACGGGTTCGGCAAGGGCCTCAACCAGCGCATAGCGATCTACGACCTCGGCGGCGGAACCTTCGACATCTCGATTCTGGACATCGGTAACGACGTCTACGAGGTGATCTCCACCGCCGGCGACACCTATCTGGGCGGCGACGACTTCGACGACCGGATCATGAGTTTCCTGTCCGACGAATTCCGCAAGGCGTCCGGTTACGACTGCAAGCAGAACCTGGAAGCCCTGCAGAAGCTGAAGACGCTTTCGGAACGCGTGAAATGGGCGCTGTCGGAAAAGACGGAAGTGAAAATTCATGTGCCGAACTTCGTGGCGGGTTCCAAGGGCCCGCTGGACCTGAACGCGGTCCTGACCCGCAACCACTTCCAGCAGATGTGCATGGATCTCGTGCAGCGGACCTTCAAGGTCTGCGACGAGGCGCTTCAGAACGCGCGCATGACGATCCACGACATCGACAGCGTCATCCTGGTGGGCGGCTCGACCCGCATGCCGATCGTCCGCTCCTCCGTGGAGAAGTATTTCTTCAAGGCGCCGCAGACGAGCATCGATCCGGACGAAATCGTGGCGCTCGGTGCGGCCATCCAGGGAGCCGCGCTGACCGACACTAACCAGAAGGCGCTGCTGATCGACGTCACCCCGATGACGCTGGGTATCGGCGTGGTCGGCGGGATGGTTCAGCACCTGATCGAGAAAAACTCGCCGCTGCCGATCGAGATCAGCAAGGAATATACGACGACGCTGGATAACCAGGCGCAGGTGAAGATCACGGTCTACCAGGGCGATTCGAAGAAGCAGGCCGAGAATGAAATCCTCGGCGAGTTCGTTCTGACGGGAATCCGCGCGGCGGCCCGCGGGGAGCCCCGGATCGAGGTGACCTTCGAGATCGATACCGATGGTATCGTTCACGTTACCGCCGTGGACCGCGACACCAACCTGTCGCAGTCCATTTCGATCACAGCCTACGGCGCGATGTCGCAGGACGCTGTGGAATCCGCCCGTCAGGCGAATCAGGTCGTTCAGTAATCCGGTCGGACGTGCCCGGAAACCAGCCAGAAAAAATCGAGGTTCAGGTTCTGTCCCATGGCGATTGACGAAAACCAGATCAAGGTCATCCAGAGATATTTCAACGCGATCGACCGCGGCGATTACTACCAGCTGTTGCGCCTGCCGCATGGCGCCGACGCCGTGGCCGTCAAGGACGCGTTCCGCAAGGAATCGAAGGCCTGGCACCCGGACCGCTACTTCCGGCAGGTTCCGGACGATATCTACCGGATGGTGACCCAGATCTATAAGCGGATGGTCGAGGCCCAGCAGGTGCTGACGGATCCCGAGGTGAAGCCCCAGTACGACAAGCGGATCTCCGGGCCCGACCGGATGAAGAACCTCCGGTGGCTGTTCGATCAGGAAGCGGCCAAGCAGCGGAAGGTCAAGGACGAGGACATCTGCAAGAACGAGAACGCACGGCGCTATGCGAAACTCGGTTTTACGGCGCTGGCACAGAAGAACTTCCCGTCGGCGGAGCTGAATTTCAAGCTGGCCCTGTCGATGGAATCGGCCAACAAGGACCTGAAGTACAAGTATCTGGATGTCCGCCGGCAGATGAAGGCGAAGCTCTCCGACGAGGATGCCGCTTTTATGGCCGAATACGACAAGGCGATGGCCGAAGACTGACGGGCCCGCGCCTGAAAAGCCCGGCGCCTGACCGTTGAGGGCTAGTTGGCCGGGGTTCCGGCGATCCGCCGGTTCAGCTCTTCCACTTCCGCCTCAAGCTGGACAATTCGCGCTGCCCGTTCGACGGCGATCTTTTCGGCAATGGCCGCCCGGCCGGCTTTCTGTTTCAGGTTCTGCAGCTCTTCCCGGGCATCGGCCAGTTCCCTGAGTAACCCTTCGTACCTCGATCCCTTTGCCCCGTCGGCGCTGCGGACTTCTTCCAGCTGCCGGTCCAGTTCCCGGACCCGGCCTTCGAGATTCAGCCGTGCCCCGTTCGCCTCGTCGGCCAGGGACTTTGCGGCCGCCGCCTGCACCCGTGCCTGATCCAGATCGTCCTGCAGGCGCTGCGCCTCGGCGGCACGCGCCTCCAGCCGCTGGAGTTCGCCGCGGGCTCCGTCGAGATCGCGTTCCAGAGCTTCCAGTTTGAAGCGGGTCTCGGCCTGACGGGCGGCTTGGTCTTCGTGGAACTCACGGGTCTTGGTCTCGAGAGCTTTCTCGGCGTTCTGCGCCTTGATGGCGGCCAGTTCGGCGGCCTTGCGGGAACGGTCCAGTTCGGCTTCCACGTCGCCCAGGTTCGCCCGGAGCTGTTCTTCCCGGCCCTGGAATTCGGCGCGCAACTGCTTTTCCTGTTCGGCAAGACGGGTCTCGGCCTCTTCCAGACGGGTGCGGGCGTCGTCCACCTCGCCCTTGAGGCGGGAAATTTCTTTCCGGGTCTCTTCGTCGGGGCCCGCCTGGTCGGTGACCGACTGGCGGAGTTCGTCGCAGGTTCTTTCCAGCTCGTTGACCCGCTGCTCGGCCTGCTCGGCGCGGTTGCGGAGGGTCGGCAGTTCGGCAAGCCCGGTTTTCAGGGCTTCGCGAAGCGGTTCGAGCTGGAGCTTGAGCCGCTGGTACAGCGACGTCCGGACTTCCAGCTCGGAGCGCACCCGTTCCCGGTCGCTCTTGAGGGTCGTGACCAGTTCGTCATGGCCCGAATGGAGCTGCTGCTCGGTGCCGGCCAGTTCGTCGGTTTCCCTGCGCAGCGCCTCGAACCGTTCGGTCATCTCGGTCCGCTCGCGGGCGAATATACGGCGGGCGGTTTCGGCCTTTTCGAGGCGATGCCGGAGGTCGCCGGCCTCCCGCTTGAGATCGGAAATCTCCCGGTCCCTGGCGCTCAACGCCTGTCCGAGACGTTCCTTTTCCATCTCGGCCTCCGGATCCAGGTCGATTTCGACCGGGATATCCTCGGCAAGGTTTGCGGCCGGAGGCGGCGCCGACCGGACCGACTGGAGTTCGTCGGCGAGTTTCCGGAACCGCTCCTGCGCCATGTCCCGTTCCATCATGAACCCCTGGACGTGGTTCTTCGCTTCGGAGAGCTGGTGGCGGGCGTCGTCGAGCTCTGCGCGGACGGCGTCCAGTTCCGGATTCGTGGACGCGATCCGGACGGATTCCTGCCGGGCGGTCAGCAGGTCGGCACTGAGGTGGGATATCTTCTCTTCCAGCTGGTCCCGTTCGGCCTTGAAACCATGCAGGTGATTCGTGGTTTCGTTCAGGCGGCGGAGGAGATCGTCCCGCTCGGCGCGAAGGGCCGCGAGTTCCGCCGGATTGGCGGCGGCCGCCTTCTGGGCCTCGAAAGCGTGGAGAGCGGTCTGCAGGGTCGCCTTGACCGCTTCGAGTTCCTGCGACACCTCGGCTTCCCGGGTGGATCGCTGCTCGACCTGCGCGTCCAGCGCGGCCCGCAGGTCCTGGATCTGGTCTTCGCGCGAGGTGTGCCGGGCGATTTCCGTTTCCAGCTCGTGGATGCGGGCCAGCGTCTCGTCCTTTTCGCCGGCAAGCCGGGAGGCCTCGCTCTTCCAGCGTTCGACCTCATTCTCCAGGTCCTTCGTTTCTCCGACGGATGCGCCCTGCGGCACGTCTTCGAACTCCACGACCGAAGGCGGTGCCACTTCGGCGGCGGCCTTGCGGATGCTGTCCAGCTCTTCACGCAGGGAGGCCTTCTCGCGCATGAGGGCTTCGGAATCGGACAGCGCGCTGTCCAGCAGGTTCCGGAGCCGGCTCACTTCGACATGGAGATTCGCCAGCGCCTCCATATCCTGGGCCGGCGCACCGGAGCGCTTCTGCTCCTTTTCCATGTCGCTGATCTGGTCCTGGAGGACCTGCTGGATCTTGTTCGCCTCGGTGAGTTCCTTCTGGAGCTGCTCGATCTCGGCCGCGAGTTCGTCGATGATCTCGTTCGCGGAGTTACCGGCCTGTGCCGGCGGTGTAATGGCCAGACCCAGTTCTTTCGCTTTGGACGGCCATCCCGCCAGTTGGCCGCCGAACCGGCTCGCCAGCTTTGCGAGCGGTGCAAAGGCCGGTTCGGGATGCTGGACGCGGTCCAGCAGGCCCAGCCTGCGGGAAATGTCCTTGATCAGGATACCGACCGCCGGCTTGTCCGGCCGGGCCGGGAGCAGGGTGGTTTCGGTCTCCGCCAGATCCTTCACATGGGGGATCGGCGAGAACACCACCGTACCGTCAAATGCGGATTTCATGTGTTCCAGCATCTGATCGGTCGAGGGGCCTTTGGTCGCGAGCTTGAGCAGGAGGCCTGTCAGCTGCCCGCCCTGTCCCAGGTCCTCACGGACGGCCTTCATCATGCCCATGAACTCTTCCATGGAGCGGGCGAAGGCCGTCTCCAGACGCGCCAGCACGACAACGTCCGGGTCCAGTGTCAGAAAGGTCCATAGAGTCGGATTGCTGGAATAGGGCAGGGAGACCAGCAGCCGGTCAACACCGGACAGCGTCTGCAGGGTCTCCTGGAGTTTCTCCACTTCACCCTGTTCGATCAGGCTTCTGAACTTGCCGGGCTGGACAATCGTAAGTCCGTCCGGCACTCCCTGCCACGCCACGGCGGTATCGGAGAGATCGAGGAAAGCGGCGCCCGGCCGTTGCCCGGCCCACTCGGCCGCGATGTTGGCGCCCAGTGTCGAGGCGCCGCTGCGTGGCGAGAGCGGAACGATCAGGGTGATCCGCATCAGACGTTCCACCCGTCTTCTTCCTCTTCGTCATCATCTTTATCGCCGTCGGCAGACCCGGCAGAGGGAGTTTCCGGAGCGCTCTCTGTTTCCAGCCTGGCCCGGTCCGACGGTTTGATGTCGAGTTCGGAATCGTCTTCGTCGTCCCGCTCAAACGCGGGTACGAACGGTTTGGCCTCGGAGGGTGAAGGCGAAGGAGATGTCTCCGAATGGCCGCCATCGGTCCAGGCATCGCTCATGGAGTCGAACGAGACGCTGCGGCTCTGGGCGTTGGCATAAACGTCGTCCACAACGCTGCTGAACCCGGCGGGAGGGAGTTCCGTGGTCACCACTACCGGCGCTCCGGCGGGATCGACATTCACTTCGGAGACTGGGGAAAATTCGTCCGGATCGGTATCGCCGGTATCAGAGGGGGAGAGGTCGGAGGTCACTTCAATGGCGACCGGGCCTGCGTCGGGAGCTGCCGGCGCCGGAGCAAGTTCGCGGAGTCCGCCGCCCGCACTGTTCCAGGTCCACCGGGGCGGCGCGACAGGAAATACGGCGCCATTCCACTCGCGGATGCGGGCGGCCAAAGCCTCCAGCTGTTCCGGTCGGAACGGCCATGCCAGCGGTTCACTTAAGGACACGCCTCGCGATCCCCTTTACGAGCCCTTTTCCCTCAAGTCCCTATTTTGAGGACTGTTTACAGGCCAAGTCCAGCCGGAACACGGAATTATGGACGTCTGTCAGTCCTGGGGAAGTTCCTGGATAAGCTTGTCGGTCCGGGCCCAGCGCTCGATCACTTCCTGGGCCCAGGTCCGGTAGGCCACCGAGGCCGGAGCCTCCGGGTTCTGGTGCGACGCCAGAAGGCCGGTGTAGTTGGCTTCCGGTATGACCGGATCGCGGGGGATGGTCGTCCGGAACACGGCCTTCGGATAGCGTTTCTGCGCGTAGGCAGCGATCCGGGAGGTCAGGTCGTTCGAGGTGCCGACCATCGTCAGGAGCAGTCCCTCCACATACGGAGTCACGTTTTCGCCCCGGGCCTCGCGGATCTGGTCGAGCAGCTTGGGCAGAATCCGGAACGCCAGCGGTTCACTCTGAACGATGGCGGCCACCGAGTGGGATACCTTCATGCCCCAGCGGACCCAGGGGCCACCGGCGGGCGGTGAATCCAGAACGGTCACTTCATACTGCTGGGCCAGTTCGCGGAACTCGCCCGCGAGGCCCTTGAGAGCGGCTTCGTCGGGTGGCTTTTCGGCTGCAATACTTCCCAGAAACAGGGTCGACAGATTAGGGACGGACGAGAGCATGACCGACTCGGCGAGGCTGCCGGGTTGCGCAGGCCGGGGCCGGTCGACGCGGTTCTTCGACGGAGTCAACCCCAGAATGGACGCGCCGAGCGGATCCAGATCGGCGAGAAGCACCTTCTTGCCAAGGCTGGCAAGTTCTCCCGCCAGATTCATGGAAGAGGCGGTTTTACCCACTCCGCCTTTGATTGAATAGATGTCGATGATGCGCAATTCGGTCTAACCCCGGGCACCAACCCCTCGTGCCCGGAGGTTATTTATACCGTTTCAGCGGCATTGCAAAGTGGAGGGGTCGCTCCCGGTACAAAGTTCTGGAACCGGGGCCTGTACCGGTATGAATCGTCACACGGTCGGGGAGGCCGTTCCCGTCCGTTCCGGCATAAAGGATCTGGAGACGATGTAGGAGCTCCAGGCGGCGACAAAACGGGGGACCAGCGCCACCGCCAGCGCTGTCAGCTTGTTCAGCAGCCCCGGAATGCCGAATCGGGAGCGGTTTTCGGCCTTCTCTACGGCGAACCGGGCGACCGCACCGGCCGACTGGTTCTGTCCCTTGAAAGCATTTCGTTCATTGATTCCCGCCGAGCGGGCGAATTCGGTCTCTGTGTAGCCGGGACAGATGCAGGTAATCGTAACGCCCGTGCCTCTACATTCGACGGCAAGCGCCTCCGAGAGCGAAACCACGTAGGCCTTGGTGGCGGCATAGGTTGCCATCAAGGGTACCGGTGTGAGGCCGATCACGGATGCGATATTCAGGATAAAGCCCCGCTTACGGGCCTTGAACCGGGGCAGGTAAATGGTCGAGAGGTAGGTGAGCGCCCTGACGTTGAGATCGATCATCTGCAGGGCCGTATCGGCACTGATCTCGTCGAAGTATCCGACGGTCCCGATGCCGGCATTGTTGACCAGCCCGCCGATTTCGATGCCCTGGGCGTCCAGTTTCATGACCAGTGCGCGGATGCTCGCCGGTTTGGTGAAATCTGCCACCACAGGGTCGATCTTCACCCCGTACTGTTTTCTCAGCTCGTCGGCGTACTGTTCGAGCAGGTCGCGGCTCCTGGCGACCAGCACCAGATTCCTGCCCTTCTGTGCGTATTCACGGGCGATTTCCCGCCCGATGCCCTTCGAGGCTCCAGTGACAATGATGTAGTCAGCCATGCGGCGTCGCCCTTCCGTTTCCCGCGCTGTCCGCGAAACCCCGAAAGGCTGGCAGACAGGACAGGGGAAGGGCAACGTCCGGACGGTCGGGAAGGGAACCTGGCGGTCAGCCCTGCGCGCGGATACGCCCGTGGGCCCGGACCGCGAGGTGATTCAGCGCCTGCAGGTAGGCCTTGGCACTCGCCACGACGATGTCCGGGTCGGTCCCGGATCCCCGGACCACCTTGCCGCCTTCTTCAAGCGTCACAGAGACGTCGCCCTGAGCATCCGTCCCCCCGGTAATCGCCTGAACGATATAGGACGTCACGGCCGCCGAAGTGCCGGTGATCTGCCGGATGGCGTTCAGTGCGGCGTCGACGGGGCCGTCGCCGAAGGCGGC
Organism: uncultured bacterium; assembly: GCA_964565925.1. Lineage (GTDB taxonomy): Bacteria > JAGRBM01 > JAGRBM01 > JAGRBM01 > JAHCIT01 > CAZMGV01. The sequence continues at coordinate 19,311 of CAZMGV010000024.1, read as the reverse complement.
CGCGGTTTTATCTTCGCCCTCCACCTGTACGGTAACGGTGGCGTTGGGGTGAAGCTGGGTGCCGGACGAGACATTCAGTGCGACCAGCTTCAGCCGGTCGTGCGCGCCGACGATCTCGCCCGTGACGATCGCCTCGATGTCTTCGTCGTAGACGACCTTCTTCAGATCGGCGAGATTCTTGAACTTCGTGAACGCCTTCTCGATCTCCTCGTCGCTGATCTCGAAGCCCAGATGCTTTAGCCGGTCCCGGAAGGCGTGCCGTCCGGAATGTTTGCCCAGCACCAGCTTGTTCTGCGGGATACCCACGGACTCGGGCGTCATGATCTCGTAGGTGATCTTGTGCTTGAGCACGCCGTCCTGGTGGATGCCCGCCTCGTGGGCGAACGCATTGGCGCCGACAACCGCCTTGTTCGGCTGCACCGGCATGCCGGTCAGGTTCGAGAGCAGGCGGGACGACGGATAGATCTGTTCGGTCACGACCTGCGTCTCGTACGGCATGATGTCGTGGCGGACCTTGAGACCCATGATGATCTCTTCCATGGCGGCGTTACCGGCGCGTTCGCCGATCCCGTTCACCGTGCATTCGATCTGCCGGGCGCCGGCGCGCACAGCCGCCAGCGAGTTCGCCACCGCGAGACCCAGGTCGTTGTGGCAGTGGACGCTTATGATGCAGTTGTCGATGCCGCGGACTTCCTTGCGGATCAGGGTAATGAGATCGAAATACTCGTGCGGCATCGTGTAGCCGACGGTGTCGGGGATATTGAGCACTTTCGCGCCCGCATCGACCGCCGCCTGCAGCACCTTGCACATGAACTCCGGGTCCGAGCGCGTGGAATCCTCGGCCGAGAACTCCACCCACTCCACATGGGAACGGGCCCGTTCGACCGCTTTCGCGGCGGCGACGATCACTTCCTCGCGGGTTTTGCGCAGCTTGTATTTGAGATGAATATCGCTCGTGGCGATAAAGGTATGGATTCCGCACCGGTCGGAAAACTTCACCGCTTCGGCGGCCCGGTCGATGTCGGCGAAATCGGTCCGGGCGAGACTCATGATGCGCGGGCCCTTCACCGTCCGGGCAACTTCCCGTACGGCCTCGAAATCGCCCTGGCTGGCAATCGCGAACCCGGCTTCGATGATATCCACGTTCAGGCGCGCGAGCTGCTGGGCCATCAGGAGCTTTTCCTGCGTGTTCATGGAGCAGCCGGGCGACTGTTCGCCGTCCCGCAGGGTGGTGTCGAAAATGTAGATCCGGTTCTTGGAAGTATCGCTCATGGCCTGTGGTCTTTCGTCTTTCTGGAGGCCCCGTTTCCGGCTGTTTACCGGCGGCTGGGCCTCTTGTTAGCCGTGATGAAGATCAAAATAAAAATCCCCGGGCTCTTTTTGAGGCCGGGGAGCAGTTTGTCGCGTTTAAGTTCGTTCGTCTTACGCGCAAAGCACCCCGGCCCCGCTAAGGAGGAGGCCAAGAAGCTGCAGAAGCGCTGTAGACGAACGAGTCATCATCGGGGAGCAAGAATACGGATTCGGAGGGGTTTGGTCAAGGAGGCAGTTTCAGGGCGTTTTCCGCACGAGGGAAATGGCGTTCGGCACCGGCCACCCGGGCTCGATGCTTACAGTCTTCTTCGGGTGGTGCAGGTAAAAGCCGGTGGAGGGCCCGCCGTCCAGATTGAGCGCGCTGCCGACGCCGTGACGGGTGCGAAGGAACTCGGCGAGGTCATAGAGATCGACGTTCCCGGCGGTCGCCCCGATCAGCAGTCCGCCGCCTCCCGCCGGGATGGCCACAAACGACCGGATGTCGGACTTGTTCGTTCTCGAATGGATGCCGGGCAGGCCGCCCGGTTCCACCAGAAGCGGACCGGCCTGCAAGGCGTCGGATGGCTCGGCGTCCTTGGGGTAGCTCTTCTTGAAGATAATGGCGGCACGGTCGCCGAACAGGAGCAGGGCGCCGCTGCCGCCGCCCCACAGTTTCGCCAGGGTTCTTCCGCCGGACCGGACCAGGCCGGAAGGCCGGCCATCGGGTTCAAAGTAGCCGCCGTTGATCACCACGAGGTCGCCCGGCCGGGCCAGGCTGGAAAGCGGGACCCGGCCGTTTCCGTCCGGTGCCCGTACGATCGCACGGAGGGCAGTGAAGTCCGTCCGGACCAGATGGACTTTGACCGGCGTCAGATTGGTCGGAATGTCGATCTGGTCCGCGCAGTAAGAGAGCCCGGGCTCAAGGATTTCCCATTGCGGCTCGGCCGCCGCCGCGCGGGAGGCGCTGGAAATCACAACGAGCGGCAGGACCGCCGCGAGCAGTTGCGCGGCATGGCGTCTCGTGAGGCTATGAGGGTTCCCTCGCACCCCTTCAACGTACGCTAATCGCCACGTACCAGCAATGAGTTTTGAGCAAACGTCTCAGGCCGCGTAGGACAGGCCGAACAGCGCCTCGGACTCTTTCTTCTCGTCCCGGGCGTTGCCGAGCATGACGTCGAGCGGATGCACGCGGCCATCGTCCATGACGATGATCCCCGTTTCCGCCGTTTTGCGGACCTCGTCGAGGATCCACTCTTTGCCCAGCAGTTCGCACACGTCCGGCAGGTCGCGCAGGAATGCGCGGGCGATCCACGGGATAATCAGCTTGGTCAGCGACAGGCGGAACTGGCCCATCTGGCTGTGGACCCAGCGCACATGGCCGATCTCGTCCACGATGATCTGGTCGAACAGGGCGTCGATCCGCCTGGCCGCCTCGGGTTCGTCGGCGAACAGCTCTCTGGCCTGCACCTGAAGCCCCTTGAACACTACCAGGCCGATCGCCTCGGCGCAGAGGATCAGGACATTGGACCAGTAAAAGGGAACCTTCACCAGCACGTTGAGCAGCATCCGGGTGCCGAACTTCGGCGGAATCAGATCCATCTTCCCGCCGAGCGTGCGGACGCAGTCGGCGAGCAGCCGGGTGTGGTAGTTCTCCTCGATCTGCACCCACGAATAGGGATAATCGGGGTCGTGAAGCGGCTTCACTTCAAATCCGTATTTCACGCCGTAATCCTCGGTCAGGTTGGCGTTGGCGGCACAGACGGCCCACAGCGTGCGCCGGTCGAGACCCGGCTCGGGCGTGCCCGCCCGCTGATTGCGGATGAACAGTTCCTGGTTCAGCCGCCCCTTAGCGGAAACCAGCGTCGGCTGCGCGTCGAGCTGTGCGAAAAACTCGTCGCGTTTGGAAGACGTGTGGGCGATGAAATCGGGCGTTCCGTTCCGCTTTTTCAGATACTCGGTATAAACCCTGCGGACCTTGTCGCGCTCGGCCTGCGGCAGCGCCTTGAACACATTCTTCACAGCCGTTTCACTCCTCGTCTTTGGACTCACCCGGCGCCCGTCACCAGATCGGGACCGGGCGTCAGAAAGGCAGTTTACGAATCGGAGCGCCGGGTGCAATCACAAAATGTGGTGTGCTGGGAGGTCCGTTTGTAACCCACTGAAATTACTAAGTAATTTGTGTAATAGCCCAAAAGAAAACCCGCCGGTGAGGGCGGGTTTTCCGGACTGAAAGCCTGGATGTTTCAGGCCTTGATCTTGCCGATCCGCTTGGCGATGGAGAGCTTCCAGCGTTCCACGCGAAGGGTGGCGGCATCGACCATCTCGGTGCCGAAGGTGATCGCGCCCAGGCCCTGTTCCTTGTCGGCCTTGTCGTAGGCGCCGATGATGTCCTGCGCGCGCTTGATCTCCTCGTCAGACGGGGTGAACACCTCGTTCACGATGTCCACGTGCGTCGGGTGGATGCACCACTTTCCGTCAAAACCCATGTTGCGGGCGTTGGTGGCGTCCTTGCGGACCTGGTCCAGATCCTTGTAGTCCAGCGTCACGTTGTCGACCGAGTCGATCTGCGCGGCGCGGGCGGCGGTCACCACCTGGCTCTTGGCCCAGTGGAACACCTGGAACTGCTCGTCGCCCTTCATCACGCGGGCGTTCACGTCGCCGGCGTAGTCGGCGATGCCGAAAATCAGCGCGTCCATGCGGGGCGACGCCTTGGCGATGTCGTAGGCCTTGAGTGCGGCCTGCGCGCTCTCGATCAGCACCTCGAACTTCACCTGCTTCTTCATGTTGAGCTTGTACTCGAGCTGGGCGAACAGGAAGTCGTAGTAGTGAATCTCCTCGGGGCCGTACACCTTCGGGATCACGATGACGTCGACCGCGTCGCGGGCGATCGTGAGCACTTCGATAATGTCGTCCAGGCACCACATCGTGCGGATGTTGTTGGCGCGGAAGCCGCGGATCTTCTGGCCCCAGTCGCACTCGGCCAGCGCCTTGCCCACGACCTTGCGGGCGTCGACCTTCTGGCTGACGGCGCAGGCGTCTTCGAGGTCCAGCATGACCATGTCGGCGTTGCCGGAGGCTGCCTTCGCGCAGAGCTTCTCGGAGTGGCCGGGAGTCGTCTGCTCGGAGCGGCGGACTTTCTTCTCGCTGATTTGATCCAGATGATAGGACATATGTGTCGGGTTCCTTTCCCTTCAGGTTCCTGTTTTGCTCTTACTTGCCGTCGATGAGCCGCTTGGCCACGACCTCGGCCTGGATCTCCGAGGTTCCCTCGAAAATCTTGATGATGCGGCCGTCGCGCCAGAACCGCTGGGCCCGGTACTCCTTGGAGTAACCGTACCCGCCGTGGATCTGCAGCGCGTCGCTCGTGACCTTTTCGGCCACTTCGCCGGCCAGCATCTTCGCCATGCCGGCCTCGAGATCGCAGCGCTTGCCCTGATCCTTCATGGCGCAGGCGTAGTAAAGGAGCTGGCGCAGCGCCTCCACTTCCATCGCCATGTGGGCGATCTTGTGCCGGATCAGCTGGTGCTCGGAGAGATACTTGCCGAACTGCTTGCGTTCCTTGGCGTACTGGAGCGCGTGGTCGTAGGCCGCCTGCGCGACGCCGAGCCCGCGGGCCGCCGTCTGGATGCGGGCCGACTCGTAGGTCGTCATGAGCTGGTAGAAGCCTTTGCCTTCCTCGCCGCCGATGACGTTCGTCGCCGGGATCTCGAGGTCCTCGAAGTTGAGCGACCAGCTCTTGAGGCCGTGGTAGCCGATGGCGGGGATGTACGACCCGGTCAGCTTGGGCGGCATGAAGTTGTCGCCCGGTTCCTTCTCGAGAACGATCATCGAGAGGCCCTTGTGACGCAGCGACTTGTCCGGGTTCGTCCGGGCCAGAATCGTCATGATGTTGGCGCGGTTGGCGAACGTGCACCAGGTCTTGGGCCCGTTCAGGACGTAGACGTCGCCCTTTTTCTCCGCCTTGGTTTCGAAGCTCGCCGTATCGGAGCCGTGATTGGGTTCCGTAAAAGCGGCCGCCGACAGGAGCTTGCCGCTGGCCAGGCCCGGGAGCCATTTCTTTTTCTGCTCTTCAGTGCCGCCGTTCAGGATCAGCGTTCCGGCGATCACGTTGCGGGTCATCACCGAGCCCACCGACAGCCAGCCGCGCGAGAGTTCCTCGGTCACGATCGCCATCGACAGGTGATCCATGCCCGCACCGCCGTACTGCTCGGGGAGGATCAGTCCGAAGTAGCCGTTGTCGGCCATCTTGCGGATGATCTCCATCGGGATTTCGGCGGCCTTGTTGTCGAGCTCGTCGACAACCGGCATCACTTCCTTGTCGACAAATTTACGCACGCTGTCGCGCAGCGCATCGTGTTCTTCGGTGAGGAATCCGGCCATGTGGGGTGGGTATCCTTGTATCTGGGATGGCTCCGGCCGGTCCCCGAAAAGGGTGCCGTGACGGGCGCGCGCTAGTTAATCCGTTTGCTGCGGTCAGGCAACCGGAAATCCACTGTTTCCGGGCATTTGCGTTGACTCGCGAGTCAGTGTTTGCGCTCTCAAAAGAGTGCCCCCTCGTTCCGGGCCTCACCGCTGATGGAGAGGGCGAAAGAGGGGGCGCTGCCCGCGAAGCGGAGCGTATTACGCCTTGGCGTCGGGGTTCGGCTTCTGGCCGTCCGAATAGTCGTAGTAGCCCTTGCCGGTCTTGCGGCCCAGGTCGCCCTTGGCGACGAGTTTGACGAGGCTCGGCGGGCTCTTGAGGCGGTCTTCCTTCATTTCCGAGTGGAGGATGTCGGCCATGTGCTTGACGATGTCGAGGCCGATGTAATCAGACAGCTCGAACGGACCCATCGGGTGGTTGCAGCCCAGCTTCATGGCGGCGTCGATGTCGGCCGGGTTGGAGACGCCCTGCTCGTAGAGGCGGATCGCATCCACGAGATACGGCACCAGCAGCCGGTTGACGATAAAGCCCGGGGCGGACGGCAGCGGAACCGGCGTCTTGTTCACGTCCTTGCAGAACGAAACGAGCGAACTCCGGGTATCGGCCGAGGTCTTGGACCCGGAGATCACTTCGACGAGTCCCATGACCGGAGCCGGGTTGAAGAAGTGCAGACCGGCGAACTTGTCGCCGCGCTTGACGGCGGCGGCCATCTGGTCGATGCCGATGGTGGACGTGTTGGTCGTGAAAATGCCCGCGGGCTTCACGATCTTGTCCAGCTTGCCGAACAGGTCGTTCTTCTTGTCGAGTTCCTCGACAATCGATTCGACGATCAGGTCGCAGTCTTTCAGCTGTTCCAGCGAGGTCGCCCAGACGACGTTCTGCTTGGCGGCGTTCGCCTTGTAGATAGCCAGCTTGCCGCGGCCCACTTCCTTGTCGATCCCGGCCTCGAAATCCTTCTTCGCCTTGGCGGTGTCGCCGCCCGTGGCCTTGACCGCAACGACCTTGATACCGGCCTTCGAAACGACATTCACAATGCCGCTTCCCATGGCTCCGAGACCTACGACCCCAACCTGCTGGATATCCATTGATCCGCTCCTTGCGTGAATTCGAGAGTTGCTGCCGCCGGTAACCGCCAATGACCGTCGGGAACCGTGCGGCGCGAAGGCCGTCACTAGCCCATTGAACGGCGGTTCGACAAGCAACCCCGGGAGATTCAAAGAAACAGCGTGTTCGGGAGAAATGTAAGCCCCGCGTTGTGCTAAACGGATAGGGACATCGCGCGGTTACCGCCGGCATATCGGCTGGCGGACTAACCGGCGGAGGGGTTTCGTGGGGCTTACAGACGTACAATACGAACTGGCCCGGCTCTACGGTGTGCAGACGTCGTATCACGATATCGGCGGGGTGGAGCGCGTCGCCTCTCCCGACGGACTCCTGGCGATCCTCCGAGCGCTCGGCGCGCCGATCGAACGGTGGGAGCAGGGCGGCGACACTCTGCATGCGCGTCGCCAGTTTCTGGCCGGCCGGGTTCTGGAACCGGTGGTCTCCTGGTGGGAGGGCGAGCTCCCGTCGGCGGTCGTCCGCTTTCCGGCGGGCGAACTGGGACAATCGTTTCAGGCAGGTCTGCTGCTGGAAGACGGCTCCACGCACACCTGGAGTTTCACACCCTCGGAGCTGCCCGATGCGGACGTCGACCGGTTCGGAATCGATTCGTTCGTTCCCAAACGTCTGGTGTTCCCGGTCTTTATCGCGCCCGGTTACCACCGGCTGACGGTCGAAGGCGCCTCGGGCGCGTTCAACTCGTACCTGATTTCGGCGCCCGCCGCCGCTTTGAGCCCTGCGGAAGCGGGCCTGCACCGCTCGTGGGGCGGGTTCCTTCCGCTGCATGCGCTGCGGACGGATGAGGGCCTTGGTATTGGTGACTACCCGATGCTGGGCAGACTGGCCGAGTGGCTGGGCGGCAAAGGCGCCAGCACGCTGGCGACTCTGCCGCTGCTTCCAACGTTTCTCGCCAAACCCTACGACCCCAGTCCCTACGCGCCGGTCAGCCGGCTGTTCTGGAACGAGTTTTTTATCGACGTGACGAAAGTGCCTGAATTCGCCGCCTGCGGCGAAGTGAAGACACAGACCGAAATGCTAAAGCAGATGGAGGTGTTCAGCTCGCTCCGTAACGACGACCACGTCCGTTACAAGGAAGCTTACGCCGTCAAGCGGATGCTGCTCTCCAAGCTCGCCCAGCAGTTTTTCCAGAACCCCTCCAGCCGCTGGAACGAGTTCGCGACGTTCACGAAGTCGCGCCCGGACGTGGAGGACTACGCCCGGTTCCGCGCGGCGACCGAGCTGCACCGCAAACCCTGGAGCGAGTGGCCGCAGGCCCAGAAATCCGGGCGGCTCAGCGAGGCGGACTTCAAGGTCGAGGCGAGGGACTTCTACGTCTACACCCAGTGGATCGCGCACGAGCAGCTGAAGGCGGCCACGGCGCAGGCCGAAGCCGCCGGTGTCGGGCTTTATCTGGATCTTCCCGTCGGCGTGCATCCGGACGGCTACGACGTCTGGCGGGAGCAGTCATCCTATGCGAACGGCGTCACCACCGGCGCGCCACCGGACCCGTTCTTCTCGGCCGGTCAGAACTGGGGGTTCGCGCCCCTTCAGCCGGAGGCGATACGCGACCGCCAGTACGGCCACTTCATCGGCGTGATCCGTCACCATCTGCTCAACGCCCGGATACTCCGGATCGACCACGTGATGGGGCTGCACCGCCTCTACTGGATCCCCAGGGGTGCGCCAGCGACCGAAGGCGTGTACGTCCACTACCGGGCCGAGGAACTGTTCGGTATCGTCGCACTCGAATCGCACCGCAACCGGGCGGTGATCGTCGGCGAAGACCTTGGAACCGTCCCGGACTACGTCCGTGAAACGATGGCAAAGCGGAACTTCCAGCGGCTCTACGTGATGCAGTTCATGTGCACGGAGAATCCCGATCAGGCGGTGCTTCCGGTGCCGGACAACGCCGTGGCGAGTTTCAACACCCACGACATGCCGCCGTTCGCGTCGTTCTGGACCGGTGACGAGTTCGACCGGCGGCAGAAGCTGGGTTTCCTCAGCGACTCCGCGGTGGCCCATGAAAAGGAAATGCGCGGCCGGATGCGCGGCGCCGTGACGGAATACCTGCGACGGCAGGGGTTGCTGCCGGAAGGCGAGTCCGGCCTCGAACAGGTAATGCGGGCCCTGTCCGTATGGCTCGCCAAAGGACCGGCGTGGCTCACCCAGGTATCTCTTGAAGACCTTTGGCTGGAAACCGAACCGCAGAATGTTCCGGGCACGCACCTCGAAAATCCCAACTGGACCCGGAAGGCAAAGAAGCGGCTGGAGGAGTTCATGGCCGACCCTTCGGTGAACGAACTGCTCTCGGTCTGGAACGCGGAGCGGAAGAAGTGACACCCAATCCTCTTCTGCTTACCGATAACGATCTGTACCTGTTCAACGAGGGCACCCATTTCCGGCTGTACGAGCGGATGGGTGCGCATCCCGTAACCGTTGACGGGAAAGCCGGGGTGTGTTTCGCGGTGTGGGCGCCCAATGCCTCCAGTGTGTCGGTCATCGGTGACTGGAACGGCTGGGACGAGCGCGCGCATCCGCTCAGAGTCCGCGGCGATTCCGGGATCTGGGAGGGTTTCATTGCCGGCGCTGCCAAAGGGCAGCGGTACAAGTTCCATATCGAATCGCGGGCCGCCGGTTTTGTCTGCGACAAGACCGACCCGTTCGCCTTCTTCACCGAAGTGTCGCCCCGGACGGCGTCGGTTATCTGGGATCTTGCCTACGACTGGCAGGACGGCGGCTGGATGAAGGGCCGGGCGAAACCGAACAGTCTCGACGCGCCGATCTCAATTTACGAAGTCCACCTGGGGTCCTGGATCCGCGATCCGGCGAACCCGGAGCGGATCCTGTCTTGCGGCGAAATCGCGCCAAGACTCGCCGCGTACTGCCAGAAGCTGGGTTACACCCATGTCGAGCTGCTCCCGGTGATGGAGCATCCGTTTTACGCGTCGTGGGGCTATCAGACGACCGGCTACTTCGCCCCTTCCAGCCGCTACGGTACGCCGCAGGATTTCATGTCCTTTGTCGATACGCTTCATCAGGCGGGTATCGGCGTCATTCTGGACTGGGTGCCGTCGCATTTCCCGTCGGACAGCCACGGACTCGCCAGTTTCGACGGAACCCATCTGTTCGAACACGCCGATCCCCGGATGGGCTACCACCCGGACTGGCACAGCTACATCTTCAACTACGGCCGGCATGAAGTGCGGTCGTTTCTCACGAGCAGCGCGCTCTTCTGGCTCGACAAGTACCATGTGGACGGGATTCGCGTGGATGCGGTCGCGTCGATGCTCTACCTCGACTACTCGCGCAAGGAAGGCGAATGGATCCCGAACCGGCATGGCGGCAACGAGAATCTCGACGCCATCGCTTTCCTCCGGTGGCTGAACGAGACCGTTTACGGGCAGTATCCGGACGTTCAGACCATGGCGGAGGAGTCCACGGCCTGGCCGATGGTGTCGAAGCCGACCTGGCTGGGGGGGCTTGGGTTCGGACTCAAATGGGACATGGGCTGGATGCACGACACGCTCCGGTACCTTTCGCTGGATCCCGTCTACCGGCAGTTCGAACACAACGGGATCACGTTCCGGATGCTCTATGCATTCACCGAGAATTTCGTGCTGCCTCTGTCCCACGACGAGGCCGTGCACGGGAAGGGCTCGCTGCTGGGCAAAATGCCGGGCGATCCCTGGCAGCGGTTCGCCAATCTGAGGCTTCTGTTCGCCTGGCAGTACGCCCAGCCGGGCAAGAAGCTGAACTTCATGGGCGGCGAATTCGGGCAGGAGCGCGAATGGAACCATGATCACAGCCTGGACTGGCATCTGACGGACAGCCCGTCGCATGGCGGCATCCAGAACCTGTCGGCCGATCTGAACCGTCTCTACCGGCGGGAAGCCGCACTTCATGAACTCGACCTGAGTCACGACGGATTTGAATGGGTGGACTGCAACGATACCCGGCAGAGTATCGTGAGTTTCCTTCGCAAGGGGCGGAACGCGGACGATATGGTTCTGGCCGTGTTCAATTTCACTCCCGTTCCGAGAAGCGGCTACCGCGTCGGGGTGCCCGCGGGGGGCGACTGGGCGGAACTGCTCAATACCGATTCGCCGCACTACGGCGGCAGCGGGCAGGGCAATCTGGGCGAAGCGCGGGCCGCTCGCGTGCCCCTTCACGGGCGCGCCTATTCCCTGACCCTGACCCTGCCGCCGCTGGGCGCGGTCTTCTTCAAGCCGAAGGCCCGCTGACGGGCGTATTCACCGGTGCAATCACCGGCGCATTCACCGGTTAACGCCCGGGCGTCCGGTAGCTGAGCCGTTCGAGGATCCCGCCGTCGCCTCTCAACAGATACAGCAGCCCGTCCGGCCCCAGCTTCAGGTGGCGGACCGGGGAGCCGTCCACGTTGTTCACGCGAATCCGGATATGGTCCCAGTACGGGTCTGCGATCATGAGCGCCCGGGAGTCCCGATCCATCCGGAACTGCCGGTTCAGGGCTTCCGGCGGATAGAGCGTTCCGCGATACGTGCCGCTGGACACCATTCCGGTCGCCACCGCCTCGGGCTGGCCGGTAGCCTCGCCGATAGCGAGCGCCCATTCCGTCGTGCCGGGGGCCAGCTCCCGAGGTGCGGAAGTGTCCTGCATCCAGTCCGGTCCGCGGCCGGGAATCACCCGGTACAGGCTCACGGCCGCCGGCGAAAGCCCCGGTGCGGTTTCCCGGATCAGGACAAACAGGCGCTGTCCGTCGGTTTGAAGGGCGAGGGGCACGCTGGAGGGCGGGAACTGCAGAGCGGTCTGCCGGACCGGCTGGAATGTCCGTCCGTCGGATTCGAGCCAGATGATCCGGAAATCCTCCGTCAGCACGGCCAGTTCATTCGGTCCGGAAAAGGCGAAGTCGACCGGCTGCGGGAGATCTCTTGCGACGGGTTCCGCCGTGAAGCCGTCAACTGCCTTCGGGAGCACCTCGACGGCCACGCTTCCAAGTGGAACCGGGTCGCTGAACGATCCGCACTGGAGAAAGTAGTTCGTCGTTTCGGGGGGCTGGACCGTTTCCTCCGTCTGTCCGGACTCTCCGGTACCGGCGGCGGGGGTGACCCGGCAGGTGTCCCCTGGCACTCCCTGCCAGCGGAGAGTGGACCGCTGGCCCGTGAGGATCAGCGGCGGATCGGCCCGGAAAGAGCTGGAAGATTCGCGGGTGGCGGCCGGCGGCAGATCCCGGACACCGGTTCCGCTGGCAAGGATCCCGTTGTCGTCGGGCACCTGCGCCAAAGGCGTCCCCACGGTCACGGTGCTGGTCACCCGTGCGCCGCCCGGCAGGCAGGTCAGGGAGTAGGTGGTGGTTTCGGCGATCTGGTAGTGGAGAATTCCGCTGGGTCCGACAGAATCCAGATACACGGAATTTCCCGCAAGGGTGCAGCTTGAAGCGTTCAGTGATGACCACAGGACGGTAATCGTATCGCCCGGAGCCGCTGTCGCGGGTGCTGCCCGCAGAAAAACAATGGTCGCCTCGGGCGGCTCGTCGCCGGATGAACTGGGAGAGCTTTCGCTGTCGTCGCAGCTGCTGGAGGCGCTGGCTCCCGGTGTCGGGTCCGCGCAGCTGCTGTCGCAGCTGCCGCTGTCGCCCGCGCTGGAGGAGCCGCTCCCGCATCCGTCGCCACCGGACGACCCGCTGTCACAGCCCTGGCTGCAGTCGGCGCCCGAGGACCCGCCGGTGCAGCTCCATCCCGACATCAGCATGAAAAAGTAGGTGCCGACGATGACTTTGCGGGAAATCTTCCATCCGGGGATTCGCATTGCGCAGAATGTAACATCTGGGAACAGACAGGGAATTTGATCTGGATCACAGATTCGAAGGAGTTGTCGTTACAGCGATCAAAATAACGAAGGGCGGCCCCTGGGGACCGCCCTTCGTTTGGAACCGGATGGATCAGGCTGCCCTGTTTACCATCGGCCGGGCCTCTGTCCGGGTATTCGGCCGGGTATTCGGCCGCGCAAGCGGCCGTTCGGAAGTGGACCGGACCAGGTTGGACGAGAGGAGCGAGAGCATCTGGCAGACATCGGAGGCTTCCCGGGCGGCCGTTTCGTTCCGGCGGTAGCCCTCGACGGCCTTCTGGCGGATGATCCGGATCTTGTCGAGTATCCGCTGGTAGTCTTTTTCGTTCATGGTGTGTCTCTCTTTCGTCGCGTTCTTCAGGCTTTGAGTCGCTGGGTCAGGTGACGGTCAGGCCGGTTCCTACCGGTTCATTACGAAGACCGGCGGGCTGTCCGGAGGCGTATCCCGGCCGTTGTCGCGGCCCAGGTTCAGCGGGTCGCCCAGGGCCGTCCCCATCGGGGTCGCCATGGCGATGAACCCGCCCGGGCGGCCGGGGGCCGTCATCACCGAGATCAGGCCCTTCTGGCGGAGCGTCTTGACCGCTTCGTCGATCTGGGCGCGGGTCAGGCGGCGGTCCTTCGCAAAGGTCTGCAGGTCCGCGTTGCGGGCTTCGTAGAGCTTGGCGAGGACTTCAACCTCGACCGCGCTGACGGGGATGCCCAGGCGCGCCTCGATGTCCCGGGCGGCGTCCTGGAGTTTCGCGTAGCGGATAGCGGCGGGGTCGTCCTTCTTCAGGTTGTCGATGCCGTCGTACCACTTCGTGGTCGCCATCGTCTGACCCGTCTTGGCGGCCATGGCGATCGAAGATCCGGCGGCGACCGAGGGGGCCACCATCGTTCCGACCAGCATCGTTTCCGCGCATCCGGTGGTCATCACCACCGCCATCGCCAGTCCTATAAAGTTCATTTTCTTCATGGCCGTGCCTCCTTTTTTCTGAGCGGGTCCGGCTCTACTGAAGCCAGGGACCCTTCGAAGCACGAATTCTGTATTACAAATGATGTGCCAAGTTATAAATTGTAATAATATCAATATGTTATGTCGCTAACGCGACGCTCCAAAGGTGAGCAGTGGGCGTCCCTGGAACAGGGGGGAATGTTCCAGATTGGGGTAGAACCGGTTGGCCAGGTCAATCGCCGTTATACCGGTCCTTCCGGAACGGGGCCGGAACTGGCGTTTGATTAGGGGGTGGAAGAAACGGAGTTTGGGTCCCGGTCGGGACGGATGCATGGGGGGTAGCGGACGAAAGAAAAAGAAGAAACCCGGCCCCCTTTCGGGAACCGGGCTCTTCGCCTCAGTCAGCAGTCTCCGGAGAGATTACTGCTTGGGGGCTTCCGCCGGAGCGGCAGGCGCTGCAGGTGCCGGAGTGGCAGCAGCAGGCTGGCCTTCCGCAGGAGCCGCGGCAGCGGGCTGGCCTTCGGCCGGCGCAGCAGGAGCAGCTTCAGCAGCAGGGGCCGGCGGCGGCGGGGGAGGAGTCGGTGCAGCAGCAGGCTGCGGCGCCGCTTCTTCGGACTTCGGCGGGCAGCCGGGGAGTGCGATCACGGCTGCGCCGAGCAGTCCGAGCAGGGTCAGGGATGATAGCTTCTTCATTGGTCTTCCTTCTGGACGTTGTTTCTCTCGTGCGCGGGCTTGTTTGCCGCACTACGGCAAGTCCTCTAAGGGCCGCACTTTAGTGAAAAGCGGTTTATTTGCAAGAACGTAACGTGCGAAAATCGCAACTATCTGGAATTGCTGCAAAAAATGGCGCTTTAGGAGCCGCCCTCCGCCGTTCAGGCGGTTTCGGCGGCCTTGGGCTCAATTTGAATCAGCAAGGTGCCCGATTCGACCGCCGTGCCTTCGGCGGGCCCGAGTTTGACCACTTTTCCGTCGACGGGGCTCTTCAGTTCGTTCTGCATCTTCATCGCCTCGACGATCACGATACCCTGGCCCTTCTTCACTTCTTCGCCGGCCTTCACCTGATACTTCACCACTTTACCCGGCATCGGAGCCGAGACCGTTCCGTCGGAGGCGCCGCCGCCGCCGTGCGATCCCGACCACTTGCGGTCATCGGGGGTCTTGAGCGACAGGTTGCCGCCCATGCGCGCCAGGATGACTTCCTTGTCGGAGGTCGTGGCCTGCACGTCGTAGCTCTTGCCGTCCAGAATCAGGTGGTACTGGTTACGGCCCAGCGCCCGCACGTCGACGGTTTTCGTGACGCCGTCCAGTTTCAGTTCGTAGAGGCCGCCACCGGCGGGCCGGAGCTCGACGGGGACTTTCTTGCCGTTCCATTCGATTACGATCTGCATCGCGAAAAAGTTCCTTTGAGAATCTTAAAAGTTCAAAGTCTGCGGAGCTGGGCGTTACGGGCCGTGATCTTCCACATGCTGGCGCCCGAATCGCCGCCCGTTCCGGCCGCCGGTGCGGCGGCGCCGTTTTCGGCGCCTTTCGCCAGCATCGCGGCTGCCAGAGCCACCTGCTTCTCCGTGTCCGGGGTGTCCGACGGTTTCCACTTGAACACCGTGTCCAGCCAGTGCGTATGGAAGTTGCCGGTCTTGAAGTCCGGGTGGTCCAGCACGGCCAGATGGAACGGGATGTTCGTCGTGATGCCGCCGATCTTGTACTCGAGCAGCGCGCGGCGCATCCGCTGGATCGCCTCGTTGCGGTCGGCGCCCCAGGTAATGAGCTTGGCGATCATCGGGTCGTACGACATCGGCACTTCCCAGCCCTCGTAGACGCCGCCGTCCAGGCGGACGCCGGGACCTTCGGGGTTCTGCAGATAGGTGATCAGGCCCGGCGACGGCATGTAGTTGTTGCCCGGATCTTCCGCGCAGATACGCGCTTCGATCGCATGGCCGCGCTTTTTAATATCCGCCTGCGTGAACGGCAGCTTTTCGCCCTGGGCGACCAGCAGCTGCGTCTTCACGAGGTCGATCCCCATGACCAGTTCCGTCACCGGGTGTTCCACCTGGATGCGCGTGTTCATCTCGAGGAAGAAGTAGTTCTGGTGCGCGTCCATGATGAACTCGACCGTGCCGGCGTTCGTGTAGCCGCAGGCGCGGCCCGCCTTCACGGCGTCCTGGCCCATTTTCTCGGCCACTTCCGGACGGACGAAAGGCGAGGGGCACTCCTCCACCACCTTCTGGTGGCGGCGCTGGAGCGAGCACTCGCGCTCGTAGAGGTGCACGCCGTTGCCGTGCTCGTCGAACATGATCTGGATTTCGATGTGGCGCGGGTTCTCGATGAACTTCTCGATATACACCGAACTGTCGCCGAAGAAGCTCTGCGCCTCCGCCTGCGCGAGGCCCAGCGCGCTTTTCAGCTCGTCCTCGGAACGCACGACGCGCATTCCCTTGCCGCCGCCGCCGTTCACCGCCTTGACGATGATCGGGTAGCCGACCGACTTGGCGGTCTTCTTGGCGTCTTCGATGTCTTTCAGCGCTTCCTTGTCGCCGGGTACTACCGGCACGCCGCCCTTGATCGCCTGCTGGCGGGCGGCGGTCTTGGACCCCATGGCGTCGATGGCGTCGGGAGGCGGTCCCACCCAGATCATCCCGGCGGCGATCACTTCGCGGGCGAAGTGCGTCCGCTCGGACAGGAATCCGTAGCCCGGATGCACGGCGTTGGCGCCGGACTTCTTCATCACGTCGATGATCTTGTCCGCGCGCAGGTAGCTCTGGGCGCTCTCGGTCGGGCCGATGTGATAGGCCTCGTCCGCCATGCGAACGTGCAGCGACGTGCGGTCGATGTCGGAGTAGACGGCGACCGTGGGGATCCCCAGATCGCGCGCGGCCCGGATCACCCGGATCGCGATCTCGCCGCGGTTGGCGACGAGCAGTTTCTTGATCTTCTTGCTCATGACGCGGTCCTTATCAGAGGGGGATGTTCCCGTGCTTCTTGGCCGGGTTCACCCGGACCTTGTTCTTCAGCATCTCGAGCGCCTGGGCGATCTTGTGCCGCGTGTCTTCGGGGTGGATGATCTCGTCGATGAACCCCTTTTCGGCCGCCTTGTAGGGGCTCGCGAACTTGTCCTTGTAGTCGGCGACCAGCCGGGCCTTCTCGGCCACCGGGTCCTTGGCGTTCTTGAGCTCGTCGCGGAAGATGATGTTCACCGCGCCGTCGGAGCCCATGACGGCGATCTCCGCCGACGGGTAGGCGTAGTTGATATCCGCCAGCGAGTGCTTGGACGCCATAACCACGTACGCGCCGCCGTAGGACTTGCGCGTGATGATCGTGATCTTGGGGACCGTCGCCTCGATGAAGGCGTAGAGCAGCTTGGCGCCGTGCTTGATGATGCCGCCGTACTCCTGCGTCGTGCCGGGCAGGAAGCCCGGGACGTCCACGAGCGTAACCAGCGGGATGTTGAACGCGTCGCAGAACCGCACGAAGCGCGCGCCCTTGATCGAGCAGCTGATGTCCAGCACGCCCGCCTGGTGGTCGGGCTGGTTCGCCACGATACCGATCGGGCGGCCGCCCACGCGGGCGAACCCGACGATGATGTTCTGGGCGTGGTCGGGCTGGATCTCCAGGAACTCGCCGTCGTCCACCACCGCGGTAATGATCTTCTTCATGTCGTAGGGGATGTTCGACTCTTCGGGGACGATGTCGATGATCTCCGGCGTCTGCCGGGTGATGTCGTCTTTTGTCGGCTTGAGCGGCGGGTCTTCGCGGTTGTTCTGGGGCATGTAGGACAGCAGCTCGCGAACGAGCGCCAGCAGCTGCTTGTCGTCGGGTGCCGTCAGGTGACAGACGCCCGAGCGCGTCGAGTGCGAGCGCGCGCCGCCCAGATCTTCCTTGGTCACTTCCTCGTGCGTCACCGTCTTGATGACGTCCGGGCCGGTGACGAACATGTAGGCCGTCTTGTTCGTCATCAGGATGAAGTCGGTCATGGCGGGGCTGTAGACCGCGCCGCCGGCGCAGGGGCCCATGATGGCGCTGATCTGCGGGATCACGCCGGAGGCGTGGACGTTACGGGTGAAAATGTCGCCGTAGCCGCCCAGCGAGTCGACGCCTTCCTGGATGCGGGCGCCGCCCGAATCGTTGAGGCCGACGAACGGCGCGCCGTTCTGCATCGCCAGGTCCATCACCTTGCACACCTTGCGGGCGAACGCGCCCGACAGCGAGCCGCCGAACACGGTGAAATCCTGCGAGAACGCGTACGCCAGGCGGCCGTTCACGTTGCCGTAGCCCGTGATGACGCCGTCGCCGTAATACTTCTCCTTGTCGAGACCGAAGTCGGGGCAGTTGTGGACGACGAACTTGTCCAGCTCCACGAAGCTGCCCGGATCGAAGAAGAACTCGATCCGCTCGCGGGCGGACAGTTTGCCCGCCTTGTGCTGCTTCTCGACGCGGTCCTTGCCGCCGCCGGCCTCGGCCATGGCTTCGCGTTCGTACAGGAGTTTCAGCTTTGCCTCGATACTCATGTGAGGGTCTCTTTCTGATGCTTTCTCTGGTGAGAGATTGAGTGCCGGAAGGTGACCGGAACCGGGGTTCCGCACACGCCGACGGCCCGCGTCAATAACCTTGGGTTGACTCCGGGGTCAAGACTTTTACGGGGCGATTTGGAACCCCTAAGGTGCGAAGAAGATTACGCGTTTTGAGGGGCGGGGATACTTCTTCCCCTCGGTCCGGTTCAGAGGTTACAATGACCCTCATGGCAGACCGGATCGAAACCAATCCCGAGATTATGATGGGAAAGCCTGTGGTGAAGGGTGCGCGGATTCCCGTGGAGCTTCTTGTCCGCAAGCTGGGCGAGGGCGCTTCCGAAGCCGATCTGCTCGATGCCTATCCGCGTCTCGTGGCGGAAGACATAAAAGCCGCGCTTCTGTATGCGGCGGCAGTTTCGTAGAATAAAGGCCACCGGAATGTTCGTCAGCGGTAATAGTTCAGCGGCGCGAATGGCGGGTGTGTTCGAATACGATGAAGATACAGGATATTTCTATTTGTACGAGATGAGAGGAGACCGGGGGAACAAAGTTGTTGATTCAATCCACGTGATGTCAGGTCGTCCAGATTTCTCTGAATCCGATGTTGCAATACGATGGGATGCTACCGAACGAAAAGTTGGTTTATTTATTCGCGATCAACTTTGGGCTGTATTCGATCCTGCAAATTGCCTCAAGTACGGGGGTAATTTTAGATCCGGTTTGACGCCGTTATTGCCGTCAGAGGCGACGAGTGGTTTTGAACGAGTGAATTAGGTTAATCGTTTCTCAACCTTTCCTTTCCCGCTCCCAACCCCGCTCCCCGCATCTCTTAAATAACATTTATATCAACCCCGCCCTCCCCATAAAACCGCCGTTTTGGCCCTAAATGGACCAAGCTGTGAAAGGCCCTGAAAACGCTAACCCGTTGACGCCATTCAGGAATCCGGAATCTGAAGATTAAAAGTCGCGTTAATGGGAAAATAATTTTGGCGGCTTTTGCGGGTCCGTGGTGGACGCTCCAATCCGGAAATTCTTCAGTGCGATCCGCACGTTCCACCGTCAGGATTAACGTCTTAACTAGCGTAGGTAGATTCGTAAAATACGCTGAAAAACTTGGGTCAAATGGGTCCATTTAGGGTCATTTAGGGCCATTTAGGTCCACGCTCTGGATCGCGTTTTTATAGCCGCTATTAATAGTGGGTGAAGGTAAGTCTCCATCCGGAGCCGGAAACCGAGGG
>CAZMGV010000023.1:0-66098 GCA_964565925.1 uncultured bacterium | reverse complement strand
GAGACGACGACACCGACGGCGTCGTGTAGTTGATCGTGAACTGCGACACCGTCGTGCGCCCCGAATCGTCCACCAGATACACCGTCACGAAGTTCGGACCCAGGCTCAGGTTGAGGCCGATCCGGAACGGCGTGTTCGTGCACGGATTGCACAGGTAGCCGCCCCGCACGTCCTCGCCGTCCACGTCCTGGAACGCCGTTCCAGCCGCGCTCACCCCGTCCAGAACGAAGAACGACGGCGTCGCGTCGTTCGCCAGCGCCCCCGCCCCGTCCAGAGCCGTCGATGACAGCGACAGCACCCGGTTCACCAGGTCCACCGCCGTAATGCGCCACCGCCGCCCGAAGTTCGCCCCCGTCGCGCCGGAGCTGAACATCACGAAATCGTTCACCCCCCGCCCGCGGCCCCACAGCGGTGCACCCGTGTTGAAGATCGAATCGAACGAATCCTTGTCCGTCTGCGCCGCACCGGCGCCGCCCACCAGCCCCAGCACGCACGTCACCGGGCATCCCGACAGCACGCCCGTCATCGCCGTCACGCCCGTGTGCCGGATCAGGAAGCTCGCGCCCGGATCCCACACGATCGGCGTTCCGTCGGTCGCGTTCGGAGCCAGCGTCAGCGTCGTATTCGCCCCGGCCACCGTCACCTGCGTGATGCGCGCCCCCAGCCCCTGGTTCAGCTGCCCCGCCACATTCACGAACTGCACGATGTCGCTCACCTTCAGCGCCGCCTTCGTGCTCATCGCCGCGATGTCGTTGTTGTGCAGCGTCACCGTCTGCCCGTTACTCACCGTGAACGCGTTGCCCACGGCCGCGGCGCCTGTGAACGCCGCCGTCGTAAATGTCTTGGACGCCCCGATATACTGCGACACCACCTTCGTCTGGCCCGCCAGCGGTCCCGACGTGAACGTCACCGCCCAGCCCCGGTAGAAACCGTCCACCGCACTCAGCGTCCCCGCTCCCACCAGCGTCGTCGCCGTCGAGCCGGCCGCCGCCGTCCCCTGCGCCTGCGTGATCGTCATCGGCGACACCGAGAACGCGTCCCCGTTCGCCGGAGACCCCGTGAAGGCCGCCGTCGTGAACGTCTTCGTCCCGCCGTTATACCCGCTCACCACCTGCGTCTGGCCCGCCAGCGCACCGCCGGTGAACTTCACCGTCCACCCCTTGTAGTAGTCCGTCACCGCGCTCAGCGTCCCGCCCGTGAGCGCCGTCACCGGGATCGACGTCGCCGTCGCCCCCGCCCCCGCGTTCGCCAGCGCCGCCGTGATCGCCTGCGCCGTCGTCTCGATCGCTATCTCGTGCACCCGGCCCGGGGCCGCGTCGCTGAACGTCCCTTCGATCGACACGAAGTTCGACGCGTTCGTCACCGACACCGCGCCGCCCGACACCGTCTTCAGCGTGTTCGACACATCCCGCACCTGCACCGCCGAGCCGAACACCGGGTCCGACGCGTCGCGCACGATGAACAGGTCGTCCGGGTTCGCCGCCGACACGTCGTCCGCGCTCGTCACTCCCAGCGAGTTCTGCGCGTTCAGGTACACATCCGTCAGCGAGTCGGCGCCCAGCGCCACGCTCTTCTGGAAATTCAGCCACCCTGCCGCCGCCGCACCCGTGCAGTCGGCCGCCTCCGTGCCGTAGGGCCCCGTATACGTCGTCTGCAGCACTCCCGCCGCACCGCCGTAGTAGATCCCCACGCCGTTCAGGTTCGGGGCCGCCGGCGTCGGCGTCCCCGTGTTCGGCTTCACACGCCCCGACAGCAGATAGGTCGGGTTCGACGTCACGTAACGCGGATACGCCGGAACCCCTTCCACCGTCCGGCGCTCGTTCTCCCCCGGAGGATTGAAGAAACACACCTGCGGCGTGATCACCGCCGGCGGCGTGTAGTCCACGCGGATATATTCCGTCTCGCTCACCGCCGGATTCGTATCCGTCGCCGTCACCGCCAGCAGCAGCCAGCCCGCCGTCGTTCCCGCGTTCACGAAGTTCGCCGGATTCAACTGCAGTTTGGCGCTGAACGGACGGTTCGCTCCCGGAATGCTGATCGTCGCGCCGATCGACACCATACACGCGCCGCCCGTGCACAGGCTTCCCGCCTGGTTCACCACCGACACCGTCAGGCAGGTGCTCGGGCTTCCAATGCAGATATCGTTCGTACCCGCCGTGGCTCCCGCCACGTTCACCGTCCCCACCACCGATATCGTCGTGTTATTGCCCGCGACGTTCGTGTCCACAGGCACCGCATACGTCATGTCTGTCGTCGGAAGCGTCGGCGGCGTACACGCCGCCGTGTTCGGACCGCACGCTCCTGCCGCCGGCATCGTCGTGTTCACGCCCGTTCCGAAATTCGACGCCCCCGTCGTCTTGAACAGGTCAGGGCTCCCCACATACGCGCCCGCCCGCGTTCCTGACAACGCCAACACGATCACCGCTATCCAGCCCGACAGGCGGATACCCGCTCGCGCCAGTCCATAATGGTTTCGTTTCTTCATCCGCTCTTACCGCCTTGGCCCTGGAACCGGTATTGAGAAGCCGATTCACATGGATGCGTATTCATCTGCAAAGCCTTAAACCGCAATTTCCGTACCGGAAACGCCGATTCTCCAGTTAAAACAGCCCCTCATAACAGCTGATAAATACCTAATAACTACAGCCGGTTAACTCCTGTTACCAACTATGATTACTACGAAACCGCTGTCATGCACTGTGTTGAAGGGTTATTGACACGCAATCGTTGCGCAGAAGGTCCCAAGAAGCACAGTGCAAGACAAAATATGCTGTTTTAGCGCTTAAAAATATAACATTTCCAGACAATTACGGCCAGAAATCCGGATCACATCCAGGCATTTATGCAAGATTTTGAGGTGCTCTCGAGGACGCTAGCAAACGAGGAGCCTGAGAGCAGTTACCAGCGTATAAAGAGGCCACAGGTTTACTACTTCTCAGAGTCGATATCGCAATATGGCAGCCATCGTGTCCTGTATACCGGACACGACTTGTCAATACGCTAATAGCGCATCGTGTCAAACCAGATCGTCCATTCGCATTCCAAGCGCCAAAAACGAAAGGCCGGGGAACCCCCGGCCTTCCGTTCAGGCATTACCTGAGAGATCAGGTCAGCGCGTCAGTGGACGCTCGACTTGATCAGGATGTCGCCCAGTGCCGTCACAAGGTCAACAAAGCCCTTGTCTACCGGCAGACGGCCGCTCGAGACATCCAGCTGCCGGACCGTCAACTCGTCCAGAGTCTGGAGTTGAGTCGAGGTGCGCGGGATCTGGTTGTTCACGATGAAGCCGGTGTCTTCGCGGGCGATGAGGTCGGCCAGACCGTCAAACAGCGCCGCATTGATGCCGTTCACGTTACCCTGGGTGACTACACCGTCCGTCGCCGTGAAGCCGATCCGGAGCCGCTTGTTGGCCGCCGGATCACCAGCGCCGTTCGTGCAGGCAACCGTATCCCACAGGGTTCCGGCAGGCGTACCCGTCGGTGCCGAGCAGTCGAACACGATATTGTCCACTTCCACATCCGGGCAGTTGGTCGTGCAACCAGCAACCGCGGGCGCGTCGAACACCGAATACCACGGACCACCTGCAGTGAACCTCGTATCGAAGATACCCTGCAGAGGCACAATCGTACCGTCACCCACGAAGCCGTTACGGTTCAGGTCGTCCGTGATGAGCGGATCGTAACGGTTTTCGTCATCCTCACGCTTTACGCGCGGGCTGACCGTCGCTGAACCGGGGATCAGGGTCTGGACGTCGGCGAACAGCGCATCGGCAACACTGATGCCGGCCGTGTACTCCACGCCGCAGAACTGACGGTTCGCGCCGCCCGTCGCACAGCCCGGGGCATTGCCCTGGCCGGTCGGCGGAAGCGGAGACGTACCCGACACCGGATCGTTATCCAGTGCGTAGGTCTGTCCGTCGATGAGCGCGGAGATAAACGGCAGGGCGCCGATCACCTTCGAGTTCGCATCGCCGGCCAGCAGTACCGAGAGGCTCGAGAACAGGTTCTCGTCCAGGATCGGCTGGAGCGGACGCTCGACCAGTGCGCCGCGGTCGCGGAATACCGCCTGTCCGTTTGCCGGAGCACCGACACAGGCATTGTAGGTATTCGCCGCAGTCACGCCACGCTGGAACTTGGCCGTGACGGTATCGCAATCCGTCGGATCCTCCAGCATGGTGTTCAGGAAGTCGCCCACCACGTCCATACCGGAGCGGTAGTAGTCGGTTCCAACCACTGTCGGCGTATCGATGATGTCCCTCTGGGACAGACCGATCTGGACCGAGAGGATGTTGTCGATGGTGCGGTCATGATCGCCCGGCGCAAGACTGACCGTATCGGTATCGTTCACAATGTCCGTCAGCAGCTTGAGTGCCTTGCCCAGGTAGTTCTGGGTGTTGAACGGGTGTTCCACGCCGACACGCTGTGAACCGATCAGGTTCGCCGCCAGATCTTCCAGCGCGACCAGCTTGTTGCGGTAGCGCAGGTTGTTCTGGTACTCGGCGTTCGCCGTCGAGAACGGCGGGTTCGCCAGACCTTCGTAGTCCACGTTCTGTTCCCAGTCGTCCAGGAGCGCCACCACCGTCTTCACCAGACCGTAGGTCGGGCTGATGTTCGTGCCGGTGATGATCGGACGCTGCTGGGTCGGATAGCTGGCGCCGTCATAGATACGGCTGTCATAGCTGATGCCGTTCGTATCGCCGTTCACCGACCGGGCGGTGCGCGAAATGATGTTCGTGAGCGCCTTGCCTTCAATAATCAGGTTGTCGGCAGCCGTAGCCACGTTGCCGTCAAAGCCCGCATTGTTAGCCGTGACCTTCGCGGTCTTGGTGTCCCGCGCCCCGGCCGGAACCAGATCCGTCTGTTCCGTGATGATCTGGATACCGGGAATCAGCTGGCGGATCAGGTCAGCTTCGATGAACTGCGATACAATGTTGAAGAGCATACGCGGGTCATCTGAGAAGCCCTGACGCGAATCACCCAGATTCGTGTTTGCTCCCAGGATGTTGTCCGCACCGTTACGGTCACCGAGCGTCTCGAGGATACCGGCCACGGCAAGCAGCTGGTAGTCAACGGCGTCGTTGATCGCGTTACCTTCGCAGGTCGTCGCCGTATTCGTGCAGGCGGCGGGAAGCGCCGGCTCCGGCCAGCCCGCCGTCGGATCGAAGTTCGGGTAACGGTCATAGACGTCTTCGCCCGTCGCCGCAGGGGCGACCGCATGAGCCGTCAGCTTGGCAAACAGGCTGCCAGCCGCGGTGACCGCGCTGCGGGTCGGGTCGTCGTTCAGCATGCGCTGAACGGGGCCCTGGCCCGTGCCGTCAGTGCCGTCCGGTCCGAAGATCAGGTTCGAGGCGATCGAACGGTTGTTCGCCGCCAGCGGATCCGTATTCGGCTGGACCGCAACCGCAACCAGCGCAAGCACGCGGTCGAAGAAGTCCTGGTCCGGAGTGCCGTTGATGTTGACGATATCAACCGCGTTCACACCGTCTGCCAGGCTGTTCGCCGCACGGATCAGGAGATCCATGCGCGAATCGCGGAACGGGTTGATCGTGATTGCCGAAGCGCCGCCGAAGCTGGACAGCGCCAGGCCGAGCCCCTGGCCGCCCAGAGCGGAGCCGCCGAAGCAGCCGTTGAAGGGCTCGCGCATCTGGCGGACGCGGTAGGAGCACTGCTGGCCGTCGAAGAAGCGGACGATCTGTCCTCCAGCAAGACCCGGAGCCGTAGCACCCGTCACCGTGAAGGTAACGTCCGGTGCAACACCGATGGCCGTTGCGGTGACCACCAGCTGATCGCCATTGGTCAAACCGCCACCCGTCGTCGTCGCGATCAGGGTATGGCCGTTGAACCATGTATTGGCGTTGGCCTGAGCAGCTGTCCGCAGCGCCGCATTGCTGATCGTAATCGTCGCCGCCGTGCTTGCGGAGGTCGTGTATTCGATCTGGTTGCAGTGCTGGGTCATGTACGACGTCACGTCGTCATAGGTATTGCCCCAGTTGGCGGCCTGGTTCGCAGGCTGCTCGACCTGGAGACAGTTCCGGCTGTTGTGGCCGGAGCAGACCGTTCCGTTCGGAGCCGTAACAGGCGGCTGCGAAGTGACCGGCGAACAGATTTCGTCGAATCCGCCGTCTTCGGAAGCCGCACGCGACTGCACGCACAGGAAGGAGCCAGGGCCCACGCCGGACGCATTGAAGTCGGTGGTGGACGGAGGCAGCTGATCCGTCGCGGCACCCCATACACGGGCTTCCGCGAAGGCAAACGCACCGTCGGACGTCAGAGCGATGTCATTGCCGCCCTGCACAGCACCCACATTCACGGACGAGAGCGACAGTTCGATCTGGTCGCCGATCGCCGGGAGCGGGCCGCCGGTCGTCGCGAACGTGATCGTTCCTACGTTACCAGCCACCGTATAGTTGCTGATCCGGCGGGTCAGGCCCTTTGCCAGACCGGACTTGAAGGTGATCAGGCCCGCACCGTTAGGAGCGTAGGCAAGGGTTCCGGAGTAGAAGCCGGGGTTGAGGTTCAGCGTAGCGTTGCCCGGAGCGGTCGCATCCACGTCGACCGTCGTCACGGCGGCACCGCCCGTCACCGTCACCGTTTCACGCGGCGGGTTCTGGTCCAGCGGACCGCCCGTGTAACCGCGCTGTGCCGGATCCACACCGACGCCGGGGGCCGTAGCCGGGCAGAACGGTGCGCCGGAATCAGGCGCCGTCAGCGTATCAACGTTGCGGCCCGTGCCGTCATTGTCGTCATCCCGCGCCTTCGCGCCGGAGAACGCATCCAGGAGAATGAGCGTCAGGTCTTCAGAGGACTTGAGCAGCTCGCCGCCCTTGATGTCGCGGTTTCCGGCGCCCGGCGTGGTATCCACACCGCAGGCACGGACCGCACGCAGGAGCTTCAGCGTCTGGTCGGCAAGACCCGATGCGCCAAGCGCCTGGGCGACCGGGATAATATCGTCAAGCAGACCGTCGGGCGCGGGATTGCCGTCGCCGTCCGGATCGGCCAGAGCGCGGACCGAGGCCGACGAACGGGCGATATCCTGCGGATTCGGCACGGAGAGCGTGCCGTTGATCGGCTGAATGTCTTCCGCGATCTTAGTCACGAGCAGAAGGATGTAGTTCACGGCTTGCGTGGACGACATCACGCTGATCTGTTCCAGCGCCTCGCGGACCAGGGACTGTTCGAACCGGATGAAGCCCGGGCCCGAACCCACCCGGAACGGCTTGTCGAACTGGATGGCCAGATCGATGCCGAGACGGGAATTGGAGAGCCAGCGTTCGTTCACGCCGTTCGGGTAACCGTTGTTCACGCGGCAGGCGTTCGACGGAGCACCGGCAGCAGGAATACACTTCGAGAAGATCGAGGTGATCTGGTCCTGCTCGTTGAAGCCGAAGCGGATCATCGTGTTGAGCACTTCCGGCAGGATGTCGAGAGTGGACTGCGCCACCGCGATACCGTCGCCACCGTTGGGGCCGCGGTTCGTCGTGCAGCCGGCACCCGGATAAGCGGCATTGGCCACCGGCGAACCCGGATAGTCGTCGAAGTCCGTCTTGTCGTTGACGGCCGCATCGGAGGCGCCGATATCCTGCGTGTTCGGGTCGTCAAACAGGCCGTCGACCAGGACGCGCAGATAGGAGCGGTTCGCATTCGGTGTGCCGAGATTCGTCGACGTGCAGCCGGCGTCGCGGAAATTAGACGTCCGCGGATCCTTCGGCGACGTATCGACCAGCTGGGACATGACTTCGAGCAGCATCTCCATCGGCGTGCGGCCGTTGAAGTAGCTCTCGTCGCAGGTATCCGTAGCGACCGTGTGGCCGTCCGGATAAGCCGCGTTGTCCTGGCTCAGCCCCGGCATACCGACACGGGTGAGCAGCACGTTCAGCGCGTCGTTTGTGTAGTCGAGCGTGGAGCGCGTGGACGCGTCCAGGTTGTAGTTGATCTTCGCACCGCTCAGTTCGGCGACGACCTTGAGCAGCGGCGGGTTGACCGTATACGGGTTGGCGGCCTGATCGGCATAGCCGGTGTTCAGGACCGGGCCCGTGTAATCGAATGCCGTCAGATCGCTGACACTCGTGCCCGGGTCGAGCACGGCGGACAGGTCGGCGATCAGGTCCTCCAGACGCTTGTCACGCAGCACGAGATCGACAGCAGGCAGCAGCTTTTCAGCAACAGACTGTCCGACCGTGTAGGTGAACGGCGGAGCACCCAGGACACCACGGGGATTGTCATCCGGATCATCCGTGACCGACTGGAGCAGCGGGAACAGCGCTTCCAGGATATTCGTCACCGTCACGTTCGTGCTGCCCTTCAGGACAACCGTCTGGTCGTCTGTCGGCGAAACAAACGCGCCGTTCGGCCCCATGATGTACGTGGAACGCATCATCAGGTTCAGGCGGGAGTTCTTGTAGTCGTCGGCGCCGCTCTCGGCTGCCAGCGACGTATAGGCCGCCGTCGCCTTGGACGGTTCCGCCAGCAGACCACCAGTGGTCTGGTCGGTCAGCATGTCGCGGAGTATGAAGCTCACCGCTTCGAGCACCGTGGCGCCGTTCGGTGCCAGCGGGTTGGTGGCTTCACGCGGGTACTGGCTGAGGGCGGCCGTCGCGATGTTCAACACGCGGGGAATGAATTCGAAACCGGTGAACGGGTTCTGGTCATCCGAAAGTTCATAGACGAGATCAAGCACGCCCTGGAGGCTGGTCGCCCGGTCGTGGATCTCCGTCAGGGTATTGGGGCAGTTGTTGGCGAGCGCATCCGCCGAAGAACAGACCAGCGAGATGCGGTCGGCAACCTGCGGGTAGGAACCGAGACCACCGATGGTGGTGCTCGGATCCGCATTCGCCATAGCTTCTTCCATCGAGAAGATGAGCGACTGGATCACTTCGCGTTCGCCACCGAAACCGTTGTTGTCGAGGTCGAGGAACAGCAGGTTGTCCACGAGATCGAAGATCGGTTCCATGGACGGACCCTGCGGCTGCATCACGCGGAACGACTGCGGACCGGCGTTGACACAGGCCGTGGAGAGCAGTTCGCCCACCGAGTACTGGTCACCCGCCGCTACAACGTTACAGGCCGCATTGGACGGCTGGCAGTTGCCGAACGTCAGGGTGTCGGTGCCGTTGTATCCGCCGACCGGGCTCAGGACCACCGCGGTCTGGCCGGCATTGGCACCGGTGAGGAACGTGATCGTCTTGCCGCTGTATGTCGGGCCGTCAACCACGCCGTCGCGCAGGTTGTTGTCGACCAGGGTGGTCGCCGTGCCGATCGCGGTAGTCGTCGAGGCGAATACGCCGACGAACGGTTCCACGAACAGGCGCTGGCCGGGATTCGTCGTAAACACAGCACCGTTGTAGGGAGCGATGTTGTTGGCGTTCGCCACCTTCTTCACGCGGGCCTTCGCACCGGCGCAGGCCCCCGTGGTGATTTCAACGATGTCGTCTTCCTGGACGTTAATTTCGGAATCGGCCTGGGCAATAGAGCCAGCCAGCGGCAGGAATCCGCCGGTAGCCGATTCAACCTGGGCCCAGTAATCGGTGCTGGCCGGATTCGCGACCAGAGCTGTATCTACAACAAGGTCGATACCGGTGGTGCGCGCGTTGAGGCTGTCGTTGGCACCGGCGGCGGTGTCGGCTGCGCGGGCGCGCAGCGACTGTTCGCTGTCCAGAGCCGCCTTCACCATCGGGAGCGTGTTCTTCACGGTGCCCGGCTGGCTGTAGCAGTTATAGGAGTTCACGCCGACGTTGCAGGGCGTCGCGGACTCCGCGGCGTCGCGCATGATTTCTTCGAGGAATATCGAGGACAGCGTGGCGTCGCCCGGATCGGTACGCGGACCGGCCGGGAAGTTGTTGCGCGCACGCGGGTTGATGATCGCCTGATCATCCAGCAGCGGCAGGAGATCGTCCAGCACGCCGTTGTCGAGCAGAATACGACCCACGTTCGAAAGAATCACGACCGTCGATTCGCTCGAGCCGGTGCCGTCCGTATCCTGGAGCAGCGTGCCGAGAACGATACCGAAGTCGGAACGCGAATCCTGATAGAACGCCTGACGCGGGTTCGAGGAAGCCGTGTCGTTGGGCGAGCCCAGCAGGACCGACATGTGATAGTTCAGGTTATAGAACACACCCGAGTTCGACAGCTGGTCGAGGGTAAGCGTCGAGAGTTCCGTCGGATCGCTGAGGAGGCTCACGACCGCCGGATTCGTCGAAATCACATCCAGCGCACCGCTCAGCACACGGTCCGTCGCGCTTTCCACGAGGTCGAACTGGACCTGCAGCGGCGAACGGAGGTTCACGCGGTCATTCGCCTGAACCACCACGCGGTACTGGATCTTGTCGCCGGCCTGGCACTGGTTGGCGCCATCGGCGTGATTGTCGTTACAGGAGTTGTCGATCGCGAGCGGCTTCGCGGGCGTTCCGTCCAGGAGCGCCGCACGGGCCTGACCGAGGCTCGTCTGCGTGGACAGCAGCGACTGGGTGGCGTTCGGCGTGTTCTCCGCGCTCGAGCTGACCAGGCTGTCCGCATAAATCGTCAGGTCGGCCGGGACATGCGCCGTCAACGCAACGTTGTCTTCGCCGAAGCTGTCCTGGCGGCTGACTTCGATACGCGACGCGATACCGGCCGGCAGCGAGGCCGAGTTGCCGAGGAACAGCGTCTCGTCCGTGATGAACACGACAGGGTTGTAACCGATCGACGACTGGCCGCTGACGATGCCCTGGACGACGATCGACGGCGGGAACATGTCGCGGATGACGGCGAACGGAGTGACGGACTGGTTGCCCGAGGTCGGGTCAGCCGGATCCGTCAGCATCGAATCGATGGCGACGAACAGGTAGCTGTTGATGCCTTCCACCGGAACGGGAACGTTCGGGGCGGTCCAGACATAGGCGGCCTGGAGGAACATGCCGGTCGCATCGGCCGGAAGCGGCTTATCGAGAGTGATCGTCTTGGGGCCTGCGCCGTTGCAGTATCCGTTTGCATCGGGCACGCCGCAGTCAACCACCCGGTAGAGACCGATGTTGGGGGACTTGGTCGGATCCAGCGACGAGAGCGCAATGAAGTCTCCCAGCCGCATGTTGTCGGCCGCGGCGATGCCCGGTGCCGCGATCGAAATCGTCGAGCCGCCGTTGCCGCCCGTCTGGACGAGGCGCAGGAAGTCGTTCGCGCCGCCGGAGTTTCCGTCGGCCGGCATGACGTCAGACGTCGAGTTCACGATCGTCGGATCGGCACCGAGGTATACGGTCGGGTTGCTCGCATCGAGCGAGAGGCTGCGGCCCTGCAGATACATGCGGTCCGAACTCACCGTCCGGAAGTCGATCTGCGGCATCACGCCTGCGCCGAGGTTGGCAAGCTCGCCCACGCCGCGGTAGTTGCGGCCATCGCCGCTCCGCAGAATGAACGTGTCACCTGCGTTGGAAGTCGTTCCGCCCAGACCCGCAATCGTAAAGGTCGCGGTCGCGGCGTCATAGTCGGTAACCGTTCCGGTGCCGGTGACGTCGCCACCGGTCGTTACAACCGTAACCGTGCCGCCCGTATAGGCGTCGTTCACGTCGCTAAGGTACGGCAGTGTTTCGTCGGTATTCAGCGTGACGTTTGTGCCAGCCGCATCCGTCGTAAGCAGCGTCGCAGTGCCCGCGTTAAAGAGACCGTAGCTGGCGAGCGAGAATGTATCGCCAGGTGCGACCGCGACCGGGAAAGCCGGAGAGACCGTAACCGTGCCGGTTGCGTCGACAAAATCCACAATCGTACGGGACTGTCCGATATTGGCGAGCGCCCCTGTCACGGCCGTGATCGTGTCACCAACGAAGAAGTCGTCGGCGACCACCGGTCCACCGAAAACGATAGTCGTCGCATTGGAACCCGCCAAAGCCGCCGGCGGTGTCGTCACCGTCGGACCCTGCTCGCCTTCGAGATCGCCGAAGCGGCCACCGGCAGAACCGGTCGTGTTCGCCGTGTCGAGCGTGCGGACGATGATCGGGGTGTTCGGGTTACGCGAACCGATATCGTTCTCGCACATGACGGCGCGGCCACCCGCGTCCGTCGTGCTGAGTGAGGCACCGTTCCAGATCTGCGGGGTGTCTTCCACGATACAGTCGATCGCGAAGTGCGGCGGCGTCTTGACGTTACCTTCGAACTGGCGGACCGCGAAGTTGAAGGTGGTCATGTTGCCGGCCTGATCCCAGGCGGTGACCGTGAACTGGGTCAGGGCGCCCGTGCGCAGGCTGATGTTGCTGTACTGGTAGTAACCGTTGTTCTCGGCCGGCACAGCGTCGCCGTCCGTATACGGAACCGGGCTGCCGTTGTCGTCAAGGCCCGTCGGGGCGCTGAACGAATCATAGCCGTTGTCCGACTGGATACGGACGAGCGTCATGCCTGCCGCAGCCGTGTCGAACGCCGAAGCGTTGGCGTTCTTGTCCAGCACATGGCCGCCCACGGTGACCGTGGGGCTGAAGCTCGTGTAGGAGCCGCCGCCCGACGGCGCGTTGGCGGGGATCACAAATACCGGCTGGCTGCAGAAGCTGTTGGCCGGAGCCGCGGAGCAGTCGATGCTCGCGAGAGTTTCGTAACGGGTCGTGTCGTAGGCGCCTTCCAGATCGGCGGCCAGAACCGGCTGGCTCAGGTCACGGATCACGTCGAGATTGGCGCCCGCCGCATTCTGGATTTCACAACGGTCGGCCGCACCCACCGTGACGCCTGTTGGCGCCGAGGAGCAGTCGAAGAGCTGCGTGAACGTTGCAAGATTGATCATGGCCGACTGCGAAGCGTCGGTCGTCTGGTTGCCCGTGCCGTCGGTCGCAATGACGTTGAAGTTCGTCGTGCCTTCGGCAACCGGCATCGACGCGGTGAAGCAGATCGAGGACTGGCCGCCGACCGTCTCGTCGAGGAACGACGGGAGGCAGTTGCTGCCCTGGAACTGTCCGATCACCACATTGGCGTTGCTGGAAACCAGGCGCCCCGTCATGTTGGCGTTTGCGTTGGCCACAGGAGCGGAGGTCGGCGTTGCACCGCCGTAGGTCGTCACAACAACGGGTACGCCCACAGCGGCATCCCACACGCCGGCACCCGTGGAGGTTCCGTCGTGCATCGCTTTGACGAGGGTCGAACGGCCAAGGCCGCCCGCCGTCGTAGTCGCCGCCAGTGCGTTGTTGATCGGGAACTGGCCGTCATTCGAATTGACGACCGTGAAGAGGTCGGCTGCTGTCGCCGCGGCCGGGAATGCCGGCGACACGGTGAAGGTATTGGTCGCGCCGACATAGTCGATGATCTGGCGCGTCACGCCCTGGTTGGCGATATTTGCAGCCGTCGTAAACGTAATTGTGCCGCCCGTGTAGAAATCGTCCGTGGCGGAAAGCGTGTTCGGGCCGACGAATGTCGTCGCGGTCGGTGCACCCGCCTGAACCGCCTGCGCGAGCAGCGGAGCCGTCGCGGCGAGGCTGGCGGTCACGTAAAGCTGGGCTTCCGGATCGGTGTTGATCAGGTTGACCAGCTCGGCCGCAGTGGTGGTTCCCAGAACCACGGTAGCGACTACCGCTACCGTCGGGCCCGTCGTCACCGACACATCCGGCGTAGCGCCGTTGATGATCTGGATGCTGACGTCAAAACCGTTCGCAACTGTTGAACCGGGCGTGACGTTCGTGAATGTCACGTCATCGCGGCCGCCGGCGCTTCCGTCATCGTTCGTCAGTGCGGCGGCATCGCCGTTATTGACGAATTCGACAATTTCATCGGAGGTGGTGCCAGCGGGGACGGTGATTGTCACCGCGGGGCCGACTTCGGCGATACCGAGGGCGCCATTGGTTACCGCCACCGAAATTCCGTTGCCAGCATTGCCGGCCGTACGGGCGTAGAACCGGATAGCTGTATTGGGTACAGCGACGCCGCCAGCGGTACGGTCTTCCGTAACAGCCGTCGCGGTCGTCTTGTCAGCGGCCGCGCTGCTGCGCGAAATGACCGCCGAGACAGCGGGCTGGCTCGGAACATTCGCGTTCACACCGTTGATGGTGATCGAGGCGACACCCGTACCGACCGCGGGAACAAATCCGCCGGTAGAGACCGGGTCAACCGTCGGTGCAGCCGGGAACACAATGTTTTCCGGGATCGTACTGGTACCAACGTGGGCCGGAACAGTGGCTGCGGCATTGACCGGGTTGAAAACCGGGCTCACAAACTGCCGGGCGGCCGGGTGATTGATCACCGCGCCGTAGATCTGCGCCAGAGTAGTGGCGCCCACCGTATAACCGATATGGACGATCGCATTACCTTCGTCGGCACCGGTCGTCGTATTGTCGGGGCCGCCTACATATCCGCCGAACCCGGGGACCGTCGAAGGCAGATCCACCGTAACCGATAGCGGCGCAAGTGCTGCACTCAGTTCCACGCGAATGTGATTGGCCGCGAAACCGGTCTGGGTCGTGACAAACAGCAGGTCACCGCCGTCCGGGCCAGGAGCACCTGACGCGCTGGTCTCAAAGTAGATATAGGACGGACGGCCTTCCTGAACGACGCCGCTGACAAGAGCGGAGTTCGTACGGGCGATATTGGTCGCCGTATAGATGACAGCGCCGCCCGATTCCTTGGGGCGAAGCGCCTGGATATCGGCATGGGCAAGCTGCATTACAGCCGCCGAGGAGTCCGCCAGAGCCGGGGTCGTCAGCAGTACGCCGTTCGGGGAGGTCCCGGCACCCGCAGTGCGCAGACGGTAACCGTCAGTAGCCGCATTGGCATTAGAGAAGCCGGGCGAAACGGTGAATACACCGGCGCCGTTGTAGTCGACAATCGTCTGCCGCTGGCCGAGATTGGCTGCGGTTCCGAAGGTCGCCTCGAGCGAGCCGCCCACGTAGTAGTCAGGCACATTGCTCAGATTCGGATCGGCGCTGGTCACAACCGTCGTCGAACCACCCGTGTTTTCCTGGATCGTGGAATCCACCGACACCTGGGCGATCGGCCGGGTGCGGCCGTTATTGAGGTCGGAAAGGAACGTGACGATGTCGCCACTCTGGGCGTTCATCGCCGTGAAATTCTCCTCACCGAGCGTGATCAGGGAGCCGTCCTGGGTCGTTGCCAGATCGGTAAACGTTTCGGTGAAACCGATCGGACCGAACGCCATCTGGCGCGGCACGCCGCCCGTGACGAGCGAGGCCACAGCCGAAGCGCCATTCTGGCCTGCATCTGAGGCAACATATGGAACAACAGCTATCACAACGCCACCGCCGGTATTAACGGCAACCAGCGGATCAACAAGCAGCGGCGGAGGCGGAATAATAAGCGCATTTGCACCAGTCCCGCGATTGATCGCCTGCAGGGTGACGGTTGCACCGGAAGCATACGCACGAATCACATTATTTACGGACGGATTCAGATTAATCAGGGCAGCAAGAGCACGGCCGTTGGCGTCAGCGTCGGCGGCATTGACCGTGCCGGATCCATCAGCGTCTACATACTGGAACTCGGTCTCGGGGTTTGTCACAGCAGTACTGGTGTCAAGCATGCTGAAGGTAGTCGCACCAATTGCAAATGTGCTGTCGACATCCGCAGGATTATTGATTGCGCCCGGGCCGGCCGTCGCAACCGTGAAAGTCCGGATAGCGCGGTCGTAGGGTGTCACATCAATTCGCGGCGGAAGCGCGTCAAACGAGAACGGGAAGTCACCCGTCCGAGCCTGGCTGGAGACAATCGGAATTCCGAGCGTCAGCATCGGGTCGAAGCAGCCACCGGCACAGGCGGAATAGGTCGTAGCAGTCAGATTGTTGTTGCGGAAGAATTCGAAGCGGAAGGTAACCCAGAATTCAGACGGGAGCAGCTTGACCGGGAACTCGGAAAGCGTCGCCCAAGCGCGGTTCGATCCTCCCGAGGGAGTCACCCGGACCGGAACGATGGCGTCGCAGACGCCAGCCGTCGAATTGGAGCCGCCGGGGATAGCGACGGTCGTCGCCGCTACCGTGCCCGGAGGATTCGAGCCGTTACCGGCAGCGCCGGCAACGATGAAGCCCGAGCGTGCCGCAAAAGGTGCATAACCGAGCGCCGCACAGGCGCCGCCCGAGTTGGTGCAGGCGGACACGCCGTCAGTATTGCCGTCAGGATCAATCGCCGCGCTGTTCATGGCGCCGGTATCGATCACCAGCCAGTCGCGGCCGTCGCAGGTCGGCTGGCCATTAGCGCCCAGGGAGGTGCCCCACGGGATACGGTCAGCGTAGACGCGCATGCGGTCGGCAGCGGTCGCCGAAGTGATCGCCCCGCTGAAGATTCCGCTCATGGCGACCGAAGTGGTCGTCGCGCGGGTCGGAACGATAGAAGCAGGACTTGTTAACGGATTGATCTGGTAGGACGGGTTATTAACCGACCCCACCACAAACGTTCCGGCGGCGTTGGTAATGTTCGTTACCCCGCTGCCCTGGTTGCCAGGTCCTCCGGTGAACTGGTCCACCGGTGTCGACTGGGTTCCGCCCGAGCGGCTGCAACCGCTCATCGTGAGCCCGGCCACTGCCATCATTACAGCAAGCCAACGCATCGTTCCGTACTTCATCTGTCTGCTCCTCCAGCTCCGCTCCGGATCATCAGCCTTCCGCAGCCGTGTCCGTATCGGTAACATCTTTATCAACCCGGTCCGTTTCACCATTGAAACTGCCCGGCTGTGAAAACCTTTCAAGACGGCCCCGGGGCCGCTTCCCCTTTGCGGGAGAGAGCTCCGTGAACCGTAAATCGCCCCGGCATTTTTGCGGCATCGCGCGGTATCCGCGCGAATGTCCCTGGTGTGCCGGGAAATCACCTGAGTTTGGTCCCCGTAAGGTGACAGGTCGCCAGCACTTACAGCAAGTTAACGGTTGTAAATCCCATGTTCAGAATCGTGAACTGATGAAATTTGAAGCGTCGCGTCAGATAGAAGTTCCGCTGACGCACCGGATCAAAATCCGCCGACATCACTCCGCCATCAAAATTAATAACTAGAGATTGGTCTCGAGCAGGATCTCGCCCAAGGCTTCCAGCAGGCTCAGCATGTCGCCGGATACCGGGTGTGCCGGAGCCACAATCCGTTGCGTGTATTCGTCGATTTCCCGGGCCTCGGCCGCATACCGGCGGGCCGAATAAGGCCGGGGGAGCTGGTTATTGACCACCCTGCCCGGATTATTTGACGCGATCAGGTCGGCAAGCCCGTCCAGAACCGCCGCATTCAGACCCTGTACCTGACCGATGGTGACCGTACCGTCCGTGGCAGTGAATCCGATCCGGAAACGGCGGCTTCCGTATCCAGCCGGCACCCCGGCCGCCAGCGGTGCCCCGGCATTATCCGTGCACTTCTGGAGAAGCGCATTTCCGGCGGTCCCGTTCGGCGGTGAACAGTCGTAAACGATATTGTCCGATTCCATCTGATTGGCCGCCGCAAAATCGTCAAATACAGAGTAGCGGTCTGCAGTTAAAGCGCTACGTCCCGTACCCTGGAGTCCCAGATCCAGAATACTGCCGTTCCGGTTCAGGTCGTCGATCAGCAACGGATCGTCGCGATTTTCAATATCGTCGGGAACCAGTGTGCGTATATCGGCGATCAGCGCATCCACGACCGCCACACCGGGCGTGTACTCGACGAACACCTTGTCAGCACGGTTCACGACCGGTTTGGAGGAATCCGCTACAACACGCCCGAGGAACGGCATCGCCCTGACAACCTTTGCATTGTCGCTGCCGGAGATCAGGGGCTTCAGCCGCTTGAACAGGCTGGCACGGAATACGGTGTTCAGGATGCGCTCGGCCTGGCTCGTATCCGGCGGCTGGTTGGCGTCGTCGAACACGGAATCGACACTTCCGAGCAGACACTCGCCACGGCCGGCAGCAGGCGCAGTCCGCTGAACGCCGCGCTGGATACCCAGGGTCGCCGCGGCCGGATCGGCCTGGTCTGTGCGGTCGCAATCGGAGGGGTCTTCCAGCCAGAGCGACAGCATGTCGGCCGCCAAATCATTGGGACCCCGGTTAGTACCGGGCTGATAGGTGGTACGGTCCCCGCCGGTCGCCAGCACCGGGGCGATAATATCGATCGCCCGGTCGTGACCGGCATACGGGTTGTAGTCGGCCGTTATCGGCTTCAGAATCGACAGTGCCTCGTCCAGGGTGTCCGCTGCCGGATGCGGTCCGACGCCGAGCAGATGGGCCACCAGACGCTCGGCCGACACCACACGGCTCCGGCGCTTGCCAATACCTGCGTTCCATTCATCGAGCGAAAGCTTTGCGGCCCGGGCGACCGTCTGCAGCGGCCCTTCCGTCACATCCGGGGCATCCGTCGTCGTGTAAGCGATGGCGCTCTGTCCCGGCGGCGTCGTTACGGCCAGATCAGTACCATCGGGGTAGGTATCATCAGCCCAGATGGCTCCGGTCTCATCGCCGTTAACCGACGACGAAATCCGCCGGTTGAT
Source organism: uncultured bacterium (assembly GCA_964565925.1). GTDB lineage: Bacteria > JAGRBM01 > JAGRBM01 > JAGRBM01 > JAHCIT01 > CAZMGV01. Next base: position 47,710 of record CAZMGV010000023.1, on the reverse strand, counting down.
CTGGACCAGTACATCCGAATTGAAACGGGGGTAATTCGCCTGAACCTGCGGCGATTCAATATCGCGGATCCGGTTGGTCGCCGTGGAGTCCATCTGGGGCACGGAATCGAACGTTTCAGACGCAATCTGGATACCTGGCAGCAGGTTCTGGACGAATCCGGCCTCGATCAGGAGCGCCGACAGGTCGAACAGCACTCCCGGATCGTCGGAGAATTCAAACAGGGGCGAGGCCGGATTGTTGTTCGCATTCAGTATTCCATCCTGTCCGTTCCGGGTTCCAAGCGTTCTCAGTGCGCCTTCCGCGGCCAGCAGGGCGAAATCGGTTCCGTCGTTAATCCCGTTGCCATCGAAGGAAGCGGTCCAGTCAGTCTGGGAGAACTGGCAGCGGAACTCCTTGTTGGGCGTCAGGTTAACGACACCGCAGGGATACCGGTCCCGCCCGTCCTGAACGTTAGGCACAGCCTGCGGATTGTTGGCGGAAAGGGTGCTCAACCCCTGGAGCGCCAGCAGGTTGCCGATCGCCTGCCGGGCGTCGCCGTCGTTGAGCAGCGCCTGCACGGGGGTTTCGTGAACAAAGCCAAAGCCCTCACCGCCCAGCAGCAGCTTGCCTGCGACGGAGATATGGCCGTCCGGATCATTGCCGAGTGCGACCTTGAGCAGGTCCTCGATCCGGTCGAATGAATTCTGGCAGCCCTGCTCATCCGCGGTCGTAAATCCGGGGGTATTGAGGCTGGCGCAGCTTCCGGCCGTTGTGTCGACTTCATTCAGGCCCGCGCCGAGGTCGGCCACCGAACGCAGCAGCAGGTCGAGATAACCATCACGCCAGACGTTGGGGTCCATCACCGGACGGTTGACGATGATCGCGTTGCCGGCCGAAGGCACGGTCGTGAACGGCGTAGTCGTGAAGGTCCGCGTTGCAGCCACGTAGCCGGTGATGCTCTGCACTTCGGAACCGATCCGGACCGTGCCGCCAGTAAAGGCGTTGTCATTTAAAGCCGTGAAATTGCTGTCTCCCTGGAAACCCGTCGCGCTACCCGCAACCGCGACGGTGCCGCGCACCTCGAGTCCGATGGGCGAGAACGCACCGAGAGTTTCACCCAGACCGGGGCCGAAACCGGGCAGTACGGGCACCGAGCCGATACGAGTCCCGCCCGAACAGCCGTTGAAGGGCTCCCGCATCTGGCGGATCCGGAACGAACAATCGTCAGCCGGCGGATTCGACTGGTCGCAGGTTCCCTGCAGAACCGCATTCATACCGCCCAGAGTTCCGGTATCGTTGAAGACAATCTCTCCAGAGCGAACGCCGGGTCTCTGGATCACATCGCTGCAGGTTTCCCGGTATCCGCCGTCATCATCCGACTGGTGGATCACCGCACAGAGTGACGCTCCCGGCCCGATGCCAGCCGCACGCAGGTCACCCGACGGACCGGTGATCTCGAAGGTGTCAGTTGCAGCCGGCAGAGCTGTGAACGCCGGCGCCACCGTCACTGTTGGCGGCACAAATGCCACGATCACACGGGACTGGTTGAGATTTCCGCCACTCGTGAACGTCACGAGAGAGCCCACGAGATTGCCGGACCCGGCCGTCAAACCGGAACCATCGAATGTCGAGTTGTTCGTCACCGCGGTAACCGTAGCCGGGAACGCCGACTGCCAGTTACCGAAGAACGCCCTGCCCGTATCGGCTCCGGGCCCGTCCGTATCGGACTCGATGAGCCGCAGCCGCGAGCCGGCGACCGCGACACCGCTGTTGATATTGGACCGGGGCTGCAGGCCGCCGGTCACCAGATCGTAATCGTCGCCGATCAGCGGGTTGGCATCCAGAGCACCGCCGAAATTACCTCTGCCGTTCAGACCCGCCGCATCGGCCGGGCAGTTGCCGGCGGTGGCGCCGCTCTGCGGATCCAGTAGCGACAGGATCAGGTCTTCCTGGGCATACAACAGCTCGCCGCCCCGAATATCCTTGAGCGCGTTAATCGGGTCCTCGGACGGTTCGATATAACCGCAGGTCCTGACCGCCCTGAGCACGTCGATCAGCTGATCGGTGGTGCCGGCCGCCGTGAGCGCCTGGATGACCGGGACAAAATCCCCGAGCAGGCCGTCCGGTACTGGATCGCCGTCATTGTCCGGATCGGCAAAGACACGCGCCGCCGCCGTACCTTTAGCGACGTCTTCGGGAGCCGGAAGCGAGGTCGATCCGTTGATCGGCTGGATATCCTCGCTGATTCGGGACAGGAGCAGGACGATGTAGTCCACGGCATCGCTCGTGGTCATATGGTCGATGTTCTTCAGCGCTTCGCGCAGCAGCGACTGGTCGAAACGGATAAGACCGGTGACACCGGAGCCGATCTGGAACGGACCGTCGAGCTGGAACGCGATGTCGTTCAGTCGCCGCAGGTTGGACAGGAGCCGGGCCTGGCTGAACGGATGGGGGTAGCCCTTGTTCTTCGGGCAGCCTGCCGCCGTATTCGAGCAATACGCAAAGATACTGGTGAGCTGGTCGTTTTCGTCGAAACCGAAACGGGCCAGCGTGTTCAGGGCCTCCGGGAGCTGGTCGAGACTCCGGCGGCTCACCGTCAGCCGGTCGCCGCCCTTCGGGCCGCGCCGGTTGGTCGCTGAAAGCGGATACAAACCGGTCCCCAGCGGATTGGCCGGGTACTCGTCGATATCATCCGGAATCGAAAGCTCGTTCACTTCCGGGTCGTCAATCAGCGCATCCAGGGCCACACGGACCGGTGAACGGTTCACATTGCCCGGGACCGGATCCGTCGTCGTCAGAGGATCGTAAATATCCTTCTCGCGCGGATCGATGGCGAGCGGTTCCAGAAGCGGCGGGAGCCGGGTGAGCAGGATTTCAATTGGTGTTGAACCGTTAAAATAGGTCTCGTTGCAGGCGACCGTGTTCACCGTACCGTGCGTCAAATCCAGATTGTTGTCCTTCAGGATATCCGGATTGCTGGTCGGCACGCCGATCCTGCGGAACAGCGCATTCAGCGCCTCGCCGGCGGCATCGATCGACGTCTGGTCGCCGGCATCGCGGGTCTCGTTCCGGTTGGCGTCCAGATAGAGCGCCGAAATCTGTGAAATGACCCGCAGCAGCGGCGGATTAATCGTAAACGGATTCGCCTGCTCGGGGGCGACTAGATACGGATAGTTATAAACGCACTGGTTGCCGGGGAGACAGTTCACCCTGCGGCCAAGATCGCCTGACACCGTTCCATTGTCCGCAAACGCCGTCAGGTCGCTCACTCCGGTGCCTGGATCGAGCAGGTCCGCAAGCTTCAGAAGCATATCTTCCGCCCGGTCGTCCCGCAGCAGCAGCGCCACCGGACCGAGCAGTTTCTCGCCGGGACTGCGGTCTACGAAGGATCCCGGCGGAACCGGAATGCCGCGCGCATTATCGTCCGGATCGTCGGCAATCTGCCACAGCACCGGAATAAGCGCCGCCGTAGCCGTATTGAGCGAAGCCTCGAACACCCCGTCCTTCGGCGAATAGTCGTACTGGGCGTTGAAGTTCATCGGCTCCGTCAGGAACCACGCGCTCCGCAGCAGCAGGTTGAGCCGCGTATTCTGGCGGCCGGAACCAGACACAAGCGGTCCGGAACCCGGTGCCCACGCGTCGGGGGAACGCCTCAGGACCGGTTCCGCGAGCAGACCGCTGGTCGCCGCCGTATTGTCCGCGAGGTCACGGGCCAGGAACAGCACTGCCTCTGCGCGGCTGGTGCCAACAGGTGCACGCGGGTTGATCGCTTCGCGGTCATAACTGCCGAGCATGAACTTGAGCAGTTCATTCACCTGGGGGATGAACTCCTTGCCTGTGGCGGAACTGCGATCGTCGGAAAGCTGATATAGCAGGTCAGCCATCGCCTGGAACGACAGACTGTCCGCCAGCGTGTTCCGGTCGGCCGGATTCGTGGGATCAATCGGGCACGGGCTGCCGGTGTCGCAGGTGACCGAGAGTTCACCGTTCTGCGCCATCAGGAAGGTTTCTTCATTCAGGTGGAACACGGCCTGCAGCAGATCGCTCTCGCCGCCGGTGACCACCCCATCGAACGGCGATACGGCACCGGCGGTATCCCGTCCGTCCTTGTTCGAGAACGACAGGATATCGCCCAGCTCCAGCACCGGAATGAATGCCGGCCCGGCCGGCGGTGTAATCGCAAATTCGCACCCTGCCGGGCCCGTACAGGAAGCCGCACAGTCGGTCGCCGCATCATAAGGCGGATTGCCGTCAGGCCACTGGATCGTATCCGGATCGGCGTCGTTATTGGGACCCGGATACACGGCGCAGGCCGTCTGAAGGAGGTTGGGCCCGAGTACGGCAACGACTGTTCGCGAAGTGCCCGCGCACACGCCCGACATCACCGTCACCCGGTCGCCGGGCTGGACATTGGATTCGGAATTCGGGTCGACCGCCGAAGGCTGGAATGCCATCGCAATCGAATTCGTATTGAGTGTGCAGTGATCGCCCTGGATAACGAGATCCGTGCCCGACAGGCGGTTGTTCGTACGGCCCGTTCCCGCCGTGTCCATCTTCACCCGGAAGGAATCCTGGAAATCGAGCAACGATGCGACAAGCGGGAATGCGTGCTTGAGTTCGCCCGGAACGGTCCGAACGCCCTGAGGCGTGGCGTCTCTTGTCACAAGGAGTTCCGTCAGGAACCGCGAGACACGCGAGGGATCGCCCTCAACCACCGGGCCCCCGATGCTCTGGTTCGCCCGCGCATAGGTGGCAGACAGGTCGTTGATATTCAGCAGCGTGAGGAGGTCATCTCCGGCGCCCAGATCGATCAGCAGTCGGACTATGTCGAGTCCGTCACCTGCAACCGACTGGCCCGGGAGATTCGGATCGGTGCTGTGCAGCAGCTGGCCCAGCAGCACGCCGAGATCGGTTCGCGACGGCTGCAGTGCGAAGGCGAGCGGATTGGAATTGGCCGTGTCGTTCGGGCCGCCAAGCAGTTTCGACAGGTTGAGATCCTGATTGTACAGAACGCCGGAGGCCGACAGCTGATCGAGCAGCAGCGTGGAAAGCCCCGTCGGGTCCGAGAGCAGCAGCGATAGCACCGGGTTCTCGCTCAGGAGCCCCAGCGCTCCCTGAAGCATTTTCGCTTCCTGAGTCAGCACCAGCGTGAACTGGACCTGCACCGCTGAAGCGAGTCCCACCCGGTCATGCGCCTCGGCCCGCATCCGGTAAATGATCGGCTGACCCGGGCGGCACGGGAGCACCGTATCGGTGTTATTGTCCTGACAGGAGAAATCACACCGCATCGGCTGTGCAGACACCATCGTGGGTGGGTTCGTCTGCCCGTCCGTCCTCAGATAGGAAGCCTGGATGAACCCGATCGGAGTAACCGCACTGACCCGGTACGGAGGCGTTGATCCGCCGGGGAGCGAAGCGTCGCACTGGTACGGTGCACCCGCCAGATTGTCGGCATCGGCAAGATTGGCGGACCGGTTGTTTACGGTCAGATCGGCGCTTTCTCCCGGCCGGACGGTATCGAAGGGAGCGGTGTCATTGGAACTGAAAAGGACAAACTCTTCCTTCACCAGTTCGGCCGTGGAGCCCTCCCCGCTGGAATCGAGACGTTCAACCGCGACCACCGTTGCCGGGGCGGTCGGAACGTTGTTGACGAGACCGCCGAAGAAAATACTCTGGTCCGTGAACATGACCGACGGCGAGGTATTGAACGTCTCGAACCCGCTCAATATTCCGTTGATGGCGATCGTCGGCGGCATGGTATCCCGCAGTATGGCGTAGCTTCGGTAGCTCCTCACGCCGTCTTCGTCTTCGGCGACGAACTGGTACGAATTCAGACCTTCCTGCGGGACGGGGACGCCGCGCGCCTGCCAGCGGAACGGCATCGTCACGAACATCCCGGTCGCGTCCACCGGCACGATCTTGTCCAGCGTGACATTGGTACCGGTGCAGACCTGCGGATCGGGGATGTCCTGCGCGGTAGGTGTCGCCGGCGGCGGCACCCGGTCGCATTCGATGACATGGTACTGGCCGATGTTCGACGACTGGCCCGGATTGAGACTGGAAAGATTGATCACGTCGCCCCGGCGCAGATCGGACTCTTCGGTGATCGCCGGTATGATCGTAAATGTATCGCCGGCGGTAATGTTCGCCGGGAACGCCGGCACCACATCAAAGGTCTGTGTCGCACCCACATAGTTGACGATACGGCGGATCTGGCCGGCGTTTACGGCATTAGCGGCTGTGTCGAAACGGATGATGCTGTTGTTGTAGAACCCGTCGGTCGCACTCAAAGCGCCTGGACCGCTGAACTGCGAGTCGGGCGTAATAACGGAAACACCGGTCACGTTCTGGGCGGTAACGATGGCGCCGGGAACGATATTGATGATCGAGCTCCCGTAGCCGCCCGACGGACTCACCAGATATACGTCGCCGCCGCCCACCTGGACACCCAGATCCGCGACCGCAGACGCATCCCCGTTCACCGAGACCGTCGGCAGCAGCCCCGACCGTGAAAGACTTCGGCCTTCAAAAGTCATGTTCGGAGCACGAACAAGCCGCTGGTCGAGAGGAACCTCGTTTTCGGAGGAAAATACCGTCGTGGGGATTGGCCCGAAGTTATTGGTCTGCCCCTGGCTGTTGTACTCAGCCGCGCTGCCGAACCGCGGGCCGCGGAAACCCCGATTGGCGAACGGGTTGCCGCGGATATTTACAGGCGAGTTCGGATTGGCTGAAATTTCATCGTCGCTGCAGCGGATCTCGCGCGGTCCGAACGGCACCACGGTCGCCACCGGTAGCCCGTTGGCATTGAGCGGCATATTGTCGACGAAACAGTCGATGGCCAGGAACGGCGGGGGGGTAACCGGTGTCTGGACGAACAGAATCGCCTGCGAGGAGTTGCCGGCGATATCTGTGGCGGTAATGACCAGCCGGCTTTCACCCTGGGGCAGATTCATGAAAATCGAGAACGCGCCGGTTCCCGGGAGACCGAGTCCCGTCGGTCCGTCGAATATATCGGCCACCCGGCCATTGACCTGAACATCCATACTCCGGATACCGGTTCCCAGCGTGCCGTCGCTGATGAAGCCGCGGAGATCGAAGGTCTGCTGTCCAAGATTGACGTTCGCCACGCCGAACTGGTCCAGCGGAATATCGATCTTCACATTGCCGCATGGGAGATTCGGGTTGAACCCGGCAGTACTGGCGGGCACGCACAAGCCGAAAATGTCAGGCGGCCTTGTATCCAGATGGACCAGCGATCTCTGGTTGTAACTGTCATTGGTAATGGGCTGCGAAATCGAAACCGACGAGAACGCCCGGGACGCTTTCACGTAGACGGTATTGAGACCTTCCGTCAGGGTCACCTGGTTTACGACAAACGAACCGTCGGGGAACTGGAAGGTTTCGCGCCCGCCGACGGCCGAGGCCGACGTATCCACATCCCCCGACAGCACGTCCGCCACAACCAGGGCCGCCGGATCGGAGACAAAACCGAAAATGTCCGTCACCGGAACCGTCGTAATGAGCTTGCGGGTCGGCCCGGTAAACCGATTCGCAATTACCGCGAAGGAGACGTTCGACTGGGGCTGGAGGGACGACCCGTCCATCGTCGACACTCGCAGTGTATGCGGGAAGGCGACATCAGAATCCGACGTCACCACAAGCATTTTCCCGTCGTTGCCGCCCGGTCCGCCCTGATAGGCGCCCGTAGCGATCAGATCCCCGCTATTCACCCGGACGTCTTCAAAAGATCCGAAGCCGGCCGGAAGAACGTCTTCGGCGAAGAAGAGAGCCTCGGAGGAAATCGTGCCCGAGGAAGCCCCGGCCCACGACGGAGTAATGATACCGTCGCTTCCCTCGAACCAGACCGGGGACCGGAGCCGGACAAAAGGCTTCCCGGAAACAAGAGGGATATTGACACCCGTGACGGAGAATGCGCCGTTCAGATTGCTCTTCAGCGCCAGATAGCTCACGTCAACGATCTTGAGCGGATCCGGTTTGCCGCCGTAGCTGAAAGTGCTGAGCTGGTTCCATTGCCGGTCGAGCGGACTCGCAATCGTTCCGAACACTCCGTAGGAGCTGTCGCCCGGAATCAGCTGGAGCAGGTTTCTTTCCACCAGCGCCACCCGGGCTCCCAGCGGCGGCGCGGAGGCGACCGTGATTGTCTTCACGTTGTCGTAGGCGATTACCGGAGTGACCGTTCCGGCGCCGGTCCCAGTGAACGTGTATACGAATGAAGGGTTCGTCGGCCGGTTCGCGGAGGTCTTGACGAGCGAACCGTAGGTTGGTTCGATAAAATCCACGGCCAGGTCGCTCGGACCGGGGCCCGGCTGGAAGGCCTGAGCGGGACCAACCGATCCAATGGCGATAATCCGGCCGGCATAATCCACGTCGTCCTGAACCGTCCCGTTAACCGTCCAGCTGTTGCCGAGCACGCCGTCACGGACATTGTCGCCCTTCAGCGTAATGCCTACGTTCGCCGTCTGCGATCCCACCGGCGCCTCGCGGTGAACATGAATACTTGCCTGCATTGAGCGGCCGTTCTGATCAAGCGCCACCGCCTCGATCACCGAATCGCCCAGATCAATCGGGAGATCGCGGAGCACAAAACGTCCGGTCTCATCCACCTGAACCGCGCGTCCGTTGACCACGGCTTTCCTCGTTTCGGTATTGCGCAGCAGACGGCCGGCCACGTCGACCCTGTCGGAACCGGTTACGTACCCGTCCGGCGGAGAGACAATCTCTATTCCGGAACGGATAGGTGACAAAATACGGAAGTTCCGGCGCAGAGAGGATGCCGCCCGCCGGGGGTCCAGGAACAGGAAACGGACCGTCGGATCCGGCTGCACAATCCCGGCCCCGGTCGCGCCCTGCGGAAGGGAAATACGAAACAGGCCTTTTGCCTGGGTGTTTGAGCGAATTGCGTCGGCCAGCTGGGCGGCGGTCGTCGATGGAGCGCCCGTCGCATCGGTGGCGAGCTGAATGGTGAGCTGGCTGACCAGTTGGGTGACTACCAGCGGCTGATTCGGTGAACCCGCCGCCGTGAGGAAAGCCGAAAGCTGCGCACCGGACACGCCCTCGGCCACCGACTGAAGAACGACCGCATGGTTGGGATCGACCAGTGTGAAGGTATCGTTCGCGGCCACGGCACAGGGGAACGGAGGATTTACCGTGAAAGTACGGGTCGCGCCCGTATAGCCTGTAACCGTGCGGGATTCGCCGAGGTTGCTGACGCCGGGCCCGCAGGAAGCAGCGACGGCAGTAAATGTCAGTGTCGCGTCGAGATAGGAGTTATCGGCTGAATTCAATGACGCGGGAGCGGACAATGATGCCGTCGTAGGGAGCGTCGCGTTGCTCACCTGCAATCCGGTCTGCCGGTCGATGCCGCCGAGCGTCAGTGAAGCGAACCGGGAAACACCCGAAGCGGAGCTGCCGTAACCGCCTCCGACGTTCACATTGATCGGCTCCGATCCAGGCTGGGGGAGCCGAGCGACCGCCAGGGCCCCGAGTGCGCTCTTCGGGTGGCATCCGGCGCCTGACGGGCATGCGTAACCGGCGCTGCCGCCCGCGAGGGACGCGGTCGCATAGAAATCCACCGGATCAAAACCATTGTTCACCGCTCCCACCGCAGGGGATGACAAAGGCGCAGTCAACGTTGCAGCGATCGCCCGCGACACAACCGGATCGCGGTTCAAGGCATCGACAAGCTCTCTGGCCGTTGTGGTAACAAATCCGGCCCCATCCGTAACCGGCGTAACGGATATGTCTGGACCGGTTCCCGTTGCCGTGATCACAAGCTGGGGATTGGAGGGGCCAGGATTGGTAATCTCGAAAGTAACCGGAGTCGCCGGCACGCCGGGAGCGCGAGCCACCAGCGAGAGCTTGTTCTGGGAACCGGGATTTCCGTCCGGATCGACATCAAGCCGTGCGGGAAGCGGTGGTGCCAGCTGGGATATTTCGCCCGCGCCGTCCGTAACCAGATCGCTCAGTACGAAACCGATATTGCGGTCGATGCGGACATAAAAGCCCGGGAAATCCACGCTGATGGGGCTCGACGGCGGCGCAAATCCGTCGATAACGACCGAGTTCGTTCCATAGTCGACGGACCGGATCGTATTGAGACCCTGAAAGTCGATCTGAAGCGTCGTAATGACAATCGAATCGCCCGGACGGATCGGCACACCGTCCCTCGGGTTCGCCAGATCCACACCGTAGAATGTAATCCGCCCGTCCGAACCGATGACAATCTTCGTAACCGGGTCTGTAATATCGCCCGGGCAGTTACCCGCCTGCGGCGACTGGCAGACGGTGCCTTCGGTAATGATCCCCAACGGGCTCGCCAGATGCACCGGAGTCTCGCCGGCGTCGCAGATATTCGTGGGGCTCAGCTCCGCAGCGATAATACGGCGGCGTTCCAGTGTCCGGTCGTCGCCCAGGCAGTACGGGTCAGAGTCCGCCTCAATCGACGGGGTCAGCGACGCCCGCACCAGGGCCGAAGCCGCCGCGTTCAGGTTGATCGCCCGGACCAGCGCCCGGGCCGTGGTATTGATTGCGCCATTGGCGTCAGCCGACAGATCGGCCGTGATCGTGGAGCCCGATACCTGGACATTCAGCGGCGCACCGGCGCCCGCAGGCGTATTCACCACCACGGCAATCGAATTGCCGGCAACGCCCGGGCCGAGCGCTGTCAGGGTAATTCCGTTATGCGGTCCCGTGGAATCCAGCGTCAAATGGGCCGATGTGCCGGCATTTCCGCCGGTCAGATTGGCGCTGGCAAAAACGGAGACATATCCTGCACCCGTATTCGGCGTCGCCAGGCAGGTCGGATCGCCCAGAATTGTGAGCAGGTTTTCCGGCAACGTTTCGGGAGTGACAAAGCCCGGGCCTTCCCGGAGTTCCGGATAACTCCCGGCCTTTGTCCCCGGCAGGCAAAGGATATCGGTGTAGTCGGGCTGGCGGACGGCGAAACGCGAAGCCCCCGCGGGCGGGGAAACCGGCCGGCCGTCCGGCGAGAGCTCGAAGAGACGCGCGTTACCGGGGGCGTTCACATTCCGCGGAACGTTCACCGGCGTGTAGGGCTGGCTGGCCCCGCTGATCACGCGAACCGGGACCGCAGGGTTCACAATCCCCGCATTCAGGTCCGGCAGCACGAAACTGGTGGCCTTGAACGATTCGCCCTCGACCGGCGTCAGGACCGCGAGCGACACTCCGGAATCGAATGGAGCGGGCAGGAACAGCCTGACCAGCGGCTGCGAAAGCCGGCCGGCCGGGTTCTGGATACGGATCGAAACCGCATTCATCCCCTGATGGTAGGGCACCGGACGCCCGAAGCGGTCCTTGAACGGCGGGATCGAGAAGCTTCCGTCCGTGTCCACAAACGCCGAATACACCGGATAGGTCGTATCGACGTAGGTTGCCGTCACGACCGATCCGGGAGTCGTAAAGGCCTTGATCTCTTCGAGCGGATTGACCGTCTGCGCCTCGTAAGCGCCGTCGAAGAAACTCCGCTTGGCGGACGGCGACACAAGCCCGAATACCGGGTTCACCGAGTCGATCTCGAAATTGAGAATTGAACGGGTCGAATTGCCCGCCCGGTCCGTGAACTGGAACTCCAGCGAATGGACGCCGTCCTGGAGCGCGAAATCCGGCATGCTGAACAGCTGGCCGGAGTTCACAAAGTTCACGGCGGTGCCGGTCTCCGGATCGGTATAGGAGATCGTGTTGAACGGCTCGTCCGAGATCCCGTTCACATTCACCGTCGAACCGGAAAGGCTCTTGTCCTGGACCGTGTTGAAATAGGTGATCACCGGCGGATGGGTGTCGAAAGTGAAGTTCAGTGTCGCGCGGGTCGTGAACGCATCGGCACTGGAAACCTCGAAAGTGATCGAATCGGCCCCCTCGCTCAGCGGCACGTCCGGAAAGCTGAACTTTCCGAGCTGGTCGGCGATGGCCGTCCGGATCACGGAGCTGTTGCTCACCCGCATGATTACTTCGAGACCCGGGATCGTGGAGCCTTCGATGGGCAGCTTCCCGTCGTTCGACGCCGAACCGCTGTGATCGCCGATCCGGTTCCCCGTATCCAGAGAGAAGCTCACGCCGTCCCGGTTCACGGGAATATCCGCGAGGCGGAAGAAACCGGTCCCTTCCGTCGAGCGCCGGGTCCGGGTGACGTCACCGGACTGAACCGTCACGTCCACGTCGCCCAGGGTATTCCCGACCAGCGAAACCAGTGCCGTCGAACGGATCGGAACCGCTTTCTGTTCGGGGAAATCCATCCGGAACGGGCTCGTGATCGAGATGGGAACGATCGTGGTCGGGGCCAGCGACGGCGCCTCGATCTGCGTTGCCGTACATCCGGCGATGACAAGAACGGCAACCATCAGCGCCGGCAGCGCGTGCAGCCCCGGCCGCCAGCGGCGGAGCGACCGCCGGGACACAAAACCTCGCCAGTGACCGTGTGTGTTAACGCGAATCACGTCGTATACTTCAAATATCTCCGCCCCGTCTTGACCGGACAAATCCGTCCGGAACAACCGGAAACCCGCGGCCGCAACGGAACGGATAATCCGTCCCGTCGGCCTGGTTCCCGGCAGTCACAATGCATACGCGGCAGGTAAAAGAATACCCCGAAATTCCGGGGGTTTCGGGTGCCATAACGAGGATTAACCAAGTTTTACGGGGCCGGGAAACTTACGTTTCCGCGGCCCCGCAAACACCCACTGAAGGGCTAACGCAGCGCGTTAGTGATTGGTCTGCAGCAGCAGGTCACCCAGCGCCGTGATCGTGTTCGTGAACGACGGATCGACCGACGTCGCGCCCAGCGTTCTGACGGTGTACTGGTCCATCGTCTGGCCGGTGTTGGTCCTCGGCAGCTGGTTGTTCACGATTACACCCGTGTTCTCGAGGGCGATCAGGTCCGCCAGGGAGTCGAAGAACGCGGCATTCAGGCCGTTCACGTTACCCAGCGTGATACCGTTGTCGGCGGCTGTAAAGCCGACCGAAACCCGGCGGTTCGGATAACCCGCCACCGGTGTATTTATCGTATTGGGATCGCCGGTACCGGCCAGAGTGCATGCGACAAGGGCCGAACCGTTCGCGAAGCCCTGAGGCGGAGAACAGTCATAAGCGAAGTTATCGGCTTCATTCTTGGGACAGTTCGCCAGACATGACGCCACCGCAGGCGCATCGAATATCGAGAACCACGGTCCGCCCGCTCCGTTCTTCGTGTCGCCGACACCCACAAGGACCGTCGCCGTATCGAGGAGACCGTTGCGGTTCATGTCGTCGGTGATGAGCGGATCGAACCGGTCTTCATCCGTGCCCGGGATCAGGTCCTGAAGGTCCTGGAACAGGGCGTCGGCGATCTTCACACCGGCGGTGTACTGGACACCACGGTACTTCTTCGTGACCGGACCGACCGGGGACTTGTCCTGGATATCCCAGTACTGGGTATCCCGGACGATCGCCGCGAAGAACGGCAGCGCGCCGGTGATCTTCGAGTTGTCGCCGCCCGCGAAGAGCTGCGACAGGCTCGTGAACGCGGTCGGGTCGAGGATCGGCTGGATCGGCCGCTCCACGAGCACACCCACGTCGCGGAACGCCGCGTTCTGGTTCGGACGGGAGGCCGTATATGCCGCCGAATCCGGGTTCGTGTTGGTCGTCGCCGCCAGCGGACGGCCATAGATGCATGATGGTATAACGTCACCAACCGCCGCTCCCGAAGGCTTAACACCGCGCTGGAAGCCGGTGGTCGCGGCGTCACAGTCGGTCGGATCTTCGACCAGCGTGTTCATGAAGTCCGCGATCACGTCGAGCGCCGACTTGTTGGACGTCACCACGTCGACGATACCGCGCTGCGACAGACCCACCTGGACCGACAGGATCTTGTTCAGACTGCGGACCGACGTGGGGAACACGGTGCCGTCGGTATCGCGGGCGATATTATAAAGCACCGTGAGCGCCTTGTTCAGGTTCTTCGGTCCTCCGCTGGCGCCCGTGAGCACGCCCACGAGGTCTTCCAGTGCCACGAACCGGCTGCGTTCGAGGTAGTTGTTATAGGCCGTATTGTTGGTGTTCGAGAACGGCTGATCGAAACCTGCCGTGCTGTCGTAGTCGCGGTTCGAGATAAACTCGTCGAGCATCCCGATGGCGGACCGGACCAGGGCCTGCATCGGGCCTTCATAGATGCCGGCCGGGGCCGCACCGATGTTGCTCAGGATACCGCTCTGGTTCTGCGGGAACGTGCCGGTCGCCCAGATACAGGACGGGCAGGCCGCCACGTAACCGGCCGGGGTTTCCTCGCCGTCGACCGAGCTGGCGATACGGCGGGTAATATACGCCATCGCCTTGGATTCGATCTTGTTGACCATCGCCGGCGCGTTGGACCGGGCCGGATCGGCACGCAGGTCCATGTCGGCCATCGGGACTCCGGTGGTCGCTTCCGCGATGATCTGGATACCCGGATAAAGGTTGCTGATGTACTTCTGCTGCAGCAGGGTCGCCACCATGTTGAACAGCACGGACGGGTCGTCGGACCAGCCCTGCTTCGCGGCGCCCGCCGCCGGTGTGCCGGCGTTGATGCCCGCTACCGTGTCGGCGCCGTTACCGTTGTTCTGGCTGAGGACGTTCAGGATGCCCTGAAGCGCCAGCAGCTGGTAATCGATCGCGTCGTGGACGGCGTTGCCGTCGCAGAAGCCGGCGGATGTACAGGTCGCGCCCGCATCCCAGCCGCCCGTCAAGGCAACTGCGGTGAAGTTCGGATACCGGTCGAACGGATCTTCGAAGTTCGGAGCGGCAACCGGCGCGGATACGCCCGCGGCCGTCTGCGAGAACAGATTGAGCGTGCCGGCCAGTCCGCTCCGCGCGGCCGTGTCGTTCAGCAGCGCCTGGAGCGGTCCGGTGGTACCGGAACCCGGTCCGGAGACGCCGAACATGAAGATCGACAGGATCGACGGATCGCCCGAAACGGGGTCCGGCGTGCCAACCGTCTTCAGCAGGTTTCCGATACGGGTGCTGAAGGAAGACGTCGTGAGGTTCGGCTCGTTGCCGCCGTCCATCAGGAAGTTCAGCTGGCGCAGGATCAGGTCGAGCCGCGCGTCGCGGAACACGTTCGGTACCGCCGGCATCGGATCCACACCGGCCGACGACAGACCCACGCCGAATCCTCGGCCCAGATTGTTGCCGAACGGAATACCGCCCACGCAGCCGTTGTACGGTTCGCGCATCTGGCGCACCCGGTAAGAGCAGTTGTTCAGCTTCGTGGTGTCCCGCATATCGCAGTTCGACAGCAGTGAGGCGGCAACCACGTTACCAATATTCGCGTTTGTGAACTGTGTGGTGGTGTTGTTGAACCGCAGGAAGCCGCCGGTCTGGTTGGGCGTCGTGTTGTCGTAGGGACAGGGAGCCGCGCCGCAGGCGACCGGGCTGCCGCTCACCGTATACGGAACGCCGACAATCTGGCCGCACTTTTCCGAATACGGAGAGAAGGCGACCGGCACGCAGAGGAAGCCGCCGGACGGTGAACCCGTCGTATCACCCGCGC
Source organism: uncultured bacterium (assembly GCA_964565925.1). Taxonomy (GTDB): domain Bacteria; phylum JAGRBM01; class JAGRBM01; order JAGRBM01; family JAHCIT01; genus CAZMGV01. The sequence continues at coordinate 32,192 of CAZMGV010000023.1, read as the reverse complement.
CCACGCCCAGTTCGCCGAACTTCTGGCTCGGCGCCGTAATGACGAAGGTGTCCGGGTTGACCGGCGCTGCCGGCAGAGCCGGAGCGATCGTAACCGTACCTGCAGCCGGACAGGCCGTGATGATACGGGACCGCCGGTTGGGCGTCGTGCCCTGGGCACCGGAGGTGAAGGTGATCAGCGAGCCGATATATTCACCTGCCGGGCAGGAAATACCGGTTGCGTTGATATTCGTGGTAGTGGTGCCCGCCGTAACGACGGTTCCAGTTACCGCGCTCGCCCAGTTACCGGCGAACACGTAAGTTCCCTGACCAACAAGTGCGTCGCCAGGAATGTCGCCGGCAACGCCGGTTCCGAATATTCTCAGATCGCTTCCGCCGACCAGAACACCGCGGTTCACCGGGTAGGTCGCATTGGTAGTACCGACCGGGTTGGAGTCGAGGATACCGCCCATGATACCTGCGTCGCCGGGGGTGGCGCCTTCCCACGGACACTGGCCCGCCGTATCGTCGTCCGGAGCCACACCGGCGCTCGCCGAAGGATCGTCCGGACGCCGCACAGCCGCCAGAGACTCTTTCGTGGCGCCCGAGAAGGCGTCGAGCATGGCAAGTGTCATGTCTTCGGAGGTCGTGAAGAACTGGCCGCCACGGATGTCGAGCTTGCCGCTCGGGACATCCACGCCGCAGCCGCGCATCGAACGGAGCAGATCGAGCACCTGCTGGGTCATGCCGGCGGCGGAAATCGCCTGGATAATCGGGATGACTTTGTCGATCACGCCGTCAGGCAGCGGATCGCCGTCGCCGTCCGGATCGGCCAGCGACCGGACGAGCGCGGTGATGTGGGTGATATCCTGCGTGTTCGGAATCTTCAGCGTGCCGTTGATCGGCTGGATGCTGTCCGAGAGCTGGTTCATCAGGAGGATCAGCTGGTTCACCGCCTGCGTCGTAGTCAGGTTGGCGATGGACTCGATAAACTCGCGGGTGAGCGAGTTCTCGAACTGCAGCAGGCCGGTCGTGCCGCCGCCGACCTGGAGCGGCTGGTCGAGCAAGAGGCCCATGTCGAGCGCGAGCCGCTGGCCGGAGAGCCACCGGTTCGTGCCGGTCGGGTAGCCGTTGTTGACCTTGCAGTTCGCGCTGCTGTTGCAGTCTGCGAAGATGGAGGTGAGCTTGTCGCTGTTGTTGAAGCCGTACCGGGTGATCGTGTTGAGCAGTTCCGGCAGGATGTCGAGGGTCCGCTGCGGGACCGCCAGACCGTCACCCGCGGTGGCCGTACGCGATCCGGACGGGTTGGGACCGGCACAGGCCGCGACCGCGCCGACAACCGCTGCGGAAGTAGCGAAAGGCTTATTGCCCGCGGTATAGCCCGTGACCGCGCTTCCCTGAATGTCGTCCCAGCCGTTCCGGCTGACCGCATCGGCATTCGGAGCGACCGTCGAGAAGGCGTTCGGCATCACGACGCTGGTGCTGCCCGGTTCTACCGGGGCCAGCGTCAGAGACCTGTCATCGTCGCCCGTTCCGGCCGTCGTTCCCGGGTCGTCCGTGAGGGCGTCCAGGATGATACGGATATAGGTGCGGTTGTCCGACTTCGGATCGGTGGATGCACCCAGGCCGTTGCAGTCGGGCAGCGTGCGGTTGCGGTAGTCGTAGTCCTTGGGGTCCTTGTCGGCCGGCTGGGCGAGCTGCGACAGCACGTTCAGCAGTTTCTCCATCGGCGTCGCGCCGGCGAAGTAGGCCTCGCGGCAGACGTCGGTGGCGACGGTGAAGTTCACCGGGTCGAAGTTTTCGGTCCCGTTCGTGCTGCCCACGCCCGTGAGCAGGATGTTCAGGATGTTCACGCCGATATCGACCGGCGTCTGTTCGCCCACGCCGCTGCCGTCGGCGTCGGAGTCGATCCGGGCCTTGGTGAACTGGGTCAGCACGCCGAGGAGCGGCGGGTTAACCGTGTAGGGGTTTGCGTTCGGAGTCGCCGTGAACGGCTGCTCGGAAACCGTTCCCGAGTGCTGGAACGCCGTCAGATCGGAGATTCCGGTGCCCGGATCCAGCACGGCGCCAACGTTGTTGAGCAGGGTCGGGAAACGTGAATCCTTGAGCAGCGTGGAGATCGGCGTCTCCAGCTTGTCGAGGATCGAGAGCTGCGGACCGGAGCCCGGCGCCACGTACGGCGAGCAGGTGCCCAGCACCGTACAGCCGCGAGGATTGTCGTCGGGGTCGTTGGCCAGCGTGTCGAGCAGCGACATCGACGCCTCGAGAGCGTTGTCCGGAGACACCGTGCCGGAGGACGGGAAGGTGACGGTCACCGCCGACCGGGAGAAGCCCAGAGCCGCAATGGAGCGCAGCAGCAGGTTGAGCCGCGTGTTCTGACGGCCCGATACTGAAACCAGTGAGTTCGGGTTGAACGACGTCGCCGGTTCCGTCAGCAGCGAACCCAGCAGGTCGCGCGTGATGAAGGTCATCGTCTCAAGGTTCGTGGCGCCGCTCGGGACCGTGATATCCGTGCTCGGCTGGAGCAGGTAGTTCACCATGTTGACGGCCTGCGAGATGAACTCGGTGCCGTTGGCGGAGTTGCCGTCATCCGCCAGTTCGGCGAACAGGTCGAGTGCGCCCTGCATGTTCGGGGCGTTGTTGAAATCCAGCATGTTGACAGCCTGAATTCCCTGCGCAGCGTTGCACGGATCGCCGGTAATCTTGCAGAGCAGCGAAGCCCGGTCATAGATCGACGGGGCCTGTGCAATGGGCAGGTTCTTCATGCTCTCTTCGGCCATATGCAGCAGCGCCTGGAGCGTTTCGCGCTCGCCGCCCAGACCGTCGCCGTCGAGGTCGCTATATAGCAGCACGTCGGCCAGTTCGATGACCGTATTGAGCGCCGGGCCGGCCTGCGGGGTAATCTTGAACTTGCAGTTGGCGCCGGCGCCGGTGCATCCGGCAGTGCCGCCGCTCCAGGCCGTCGTGGTCAGCGAGGTGGCGCTGTTGACCACGGTCACCGTGGCGTACGAGGTGTTGCAGGCCTTGGTCGGGTCGACGATCGTGACGACGTCGCCCACCTGCACGTTCGCCTGCGAGGTCGGGGTGCCGGGGACCGGCAGGAAGTTCACGTTGGCGGCCAGACCCGTGATCGAGTTGGCGCCCATCGTATCGTTGATACCGGACACCCGCGGCTGCTTGGCGTCCGCGTTGGCGATGGCGCCGTTCTTCACGCGCAGCGCCTGGTTATAGTCGAGGGTCGCCTTGATGGCGTCGAAGGTGTTCTTGATCGGACCGGCCTGCGAGAAGCACTGGTACTGGTCCTGCGCGTTGCCGCCCACGTAGCAGTTGGTGGCCACTTCGGCGACGTCGCGGAGCAGTTCTTCCGTGAACTGGCTCATCTTGCTCGCATCGCCCTGGGTCGGCGTGCTCGGGAAGCCCACGCGCGCCTTCGGATCCAGGATCTGCGGGTTGTCGATGATCGGCAGGATGTCGTCGAACACGCCGTTGTCCATGAGGATGCGGACCACGTTCGAGAGCGTCACCGCCGTCGACTGCGCCGTGCCGGTGCCGTCCGGATCCGTGAGGATCGTGCCGAGCAGGTTGCCGAAGCTGTTGCGCGACGTGAGATAGAAGTTCGCACGGGTGTTGGCCGTGGAGGTGATCGGGATGTTCGGGTTACCGAGCAGCGACGCCATCCGGTAGTCCATGTTGTACAGGGTGCCCGAGTTGGACAGCTGGTCGAACAGGAGGATCTTGAGGCCCGTCGCGTCGGAGAGCGTGCTCACGACGGCGGGGTTGGTGGACAGGATACCGAGGGCGCCGCCCAGCAGCGCGCCGGCCGAATCTTCCACGAGCGAGAACGTCACGTCGGTCGTCGACGTGCGGCCGCTGCGGTCCCAGGCCGCCACGTTGACCTGGTAGGTCATCGGGGCGCCGGGGATGCACTGGTTGCCCGGGGTCGCGTCCTTGTCGGAGCACGAGAAGTCGCAGGTCAGCGGACGCGCGCCGGTCGGAGCCGAGCGGGTCGACGCCGACGCCTGGCCGAGCGGGTTGATCGCGTTCAGCAGCGTTCCGGCGGTGCAGGAATAGGTTGCGGTGGCGTTGTTGTCCCAGGCGTCGAGACTCGACGAACGGCCCGTGCCCTGGTCCACCTTGTCGGTGTAGTAAACGAAGTGTTCGACCGCCGGCTTGATCACGAACTTGTCGGTCGCGACCACGATGGCCGCCGGCAGGGCGGGGCTGACGGTAATCACACCGCCGACGGTGGACGCCGTGATGCTGACCGGGATGCCGATATTGGCGGCGGTGCCGGCCGTAAAGGTGACGGTCTTGCCGACACATTCGTTGACGACGCGGCTGCAGGCGGTCAGCGGGGCACCGCCGAGGGCTGTGAACGTATCGAACGGCGCGCCGGCGTCGCCGGTCGTGACCGTGTACAGCGAACCTTCGCCGTTCGCATCGGTACGCTTGATCCCGACCGTGGTCGCGAAGGCGAGCGGCGAGGTCAGGCTCGATCCGAAGAACATGTTGTTGTCCGTGAGGAGCACAACGGGGTTGGCCGTCTGCATCTCGACCGGGGTCTGCGAGTTCGGATCGAAGAATACGCCCTGGATGACGATCGACGGCGGCTGGGTGTCGCGCTGGACCGGCATGGAGGTCGTGCGCACGTTGCCCAGCGAATCGGTGGCGACGAACGTGAAGTTGTTGATGCCTTCGTTGGGCACGCTCATGTTGTTCGACATCCAGACGAAGGCCGACTGGTAGTACATGCCGACCGCGCTCTGGGACAGCACGCGGTTCAGCGTCAGCACCATCGTGCCGATCGGGGCGGTGCTGGCGTCGCAGGCGCCGGCGGCATCGACGCCGTTACAGGCGGCGATCTGGTAGAGGCCGACGTTCGAGCTCTGGCTCTGGTTCAGCGTCGAGAGCGCGATGTCGTCGCCCGGACGCAGGTTGTTGCCGGCCTGGTTCGCATTCAGCGTGATCTGCGAGGTTCCGGCCGTGTGCGCCGTCACCGTGCCGAGCGTATCCGTGATGGGGTTGTCGCGGGGCATCAGGTCGAAGTTCGTGAACACGCCGCCCGCGCCGTTGACGAGCACGGTCGGTGCGCCGCCGTCCAGCGACAGGAAGCGCCCGGACATGGATACCGACGTCGCCGACACGATCAGCTTGTCGGTGGTCGGGGTCGTGCCGGTCGCCTGGCCGGCGCCGAAGTTGATCGGGTTCGTAGCGACGACTTCGCCGGCATCGCCCCAGCGGCCCAGCGCATTCGGCCGGTCGTTGACAGCCGCCGCCGTATTGGGCGACTGGGTGCGCATGACGATCGGGGAGTTGGGGCTCGGCGAGAAGTCGTCGTCCTCGCAGGCGAGGATCTGGGCGCCCAAGTTGTTCTTCGGAACGCCGTCCACGATGCAGTCGACCACGAAGGTCGGCGGCGTCTGCGTGTTCGCCACGAATTGCTGGACCGTGAAGTTGTACGAATTCGCGTTACCCGCCTGGTCCCAGCCGGTCACGGTGAAGCTGGTGAGTCCGCCCGGACGCAGGGGCACGTTGGCGTAGTTGTAGTAACCGCGGTTGTCGACCGTGGCGGTGCCCGCTTCGGTGGCCGGAACCGGCACGCCGAACTGGTCGGTCGTGAGCGCGAACGAATCGTAGCTCAGGTAGTCGGACTGGACGCGGACGTAGGTCCGGGACGAATCCTGGCTCGTCGTGTCGTCGATGGTGACCGTTCCGGGCTTGAAGTCCTTGACCACGCCGCGGATGTTGACCGTCGTCGAGAAGGTCTGGAACGCGCCCGCGCCGGGGTTGATCGCGCCTTCGACCCACACCTTCTGGGTCTGGAAGCCGGAGGCCGCCTGGGTGCCCGCATTGTACTGGGACAGCAGCTGCGGCGGGGTCGTGTCGAGAATGATTTCCGGTCCGGCGACGGAGTATTCGCAGTAGTCCGCGAGACCGGTAGCCGCGCACGACGTGGTATCGCTCGTCGGATTGCCCGAGGAGTCCGAAGCGCGGACCATGTAGTTGGTGGCGCCTTCGGTCACTTCGGTGATCGCCGTATAGCAGATCGATCCGTAGGGAGCGCTGATGGCGTCATGCGCCAGCGTCACGTTCGAGGGGTAGCAGTTGCCGCCCCAGTAGATACCGGCCGCGATCGTCGGATCGGACGAAACCAGCGCGCCGGTCGTGGCCGCGCCGCGCATAAGCGCGACGTTGATACCGGAAGCGGCGGCGGGCGGCGGAATGCCCGCGCCCGTGTTGCCCGGGGCGGCCATGGCCCTCAGCCAGCCGGGAGCGGCTGCGCCGTTGGCAAGCTGCGACGTCCCAGCGCCCAATACCAGGGCCGCGATAGCACCAGTTCCATTCGTGCCGGCCGGCAGTGAGGCGTATACATACGACGATGCCGTCGTGTCGCTGTTAATCAGGCTCACGATACCAGCAGCCGTGGTGCCGGGGATCGGCGTGTTCACGGTGATGTCGATCGTACCGCCGACTACAGTCGTGACGCTCGGAGAAGGGTTATTAGTATAGGCGATCCGGATGTTGTTGCCGGCCGCGCCACCCGTCCGGGCGCGAATCCTCACGCGGTCATTAACAGCGGCACCGGTAAACGTAGTCGCCTTCACGCCGCCGTTGATGGCGTTGATGATGTCTTCAGCCGTCGAGCGCGCCTGTGCGCCGGTCGTGCGTTCCAGAGTGATCAGCGCCGAATAGGGGCTCACCGTATAGGCGGCATTGAGCGTTCCAAAGTCGGCACCCGGAAGCTGGTAGGTGATCGTTCCGGTGTTGATACCCGTCGTTCCGGCAGTGCCGTAGAACAGAATACCTTCGTCGGTGCAGTTGGCAGCCGGTGTATACGGAGCGTTACAGACGCCCGTGCCGACGTTGTCCTGCGCGTCGACCACGATCTGGGCGCTCGTACCCACCGTCGTGCTGCGGGAAATCAGGGCCGCGCGTTCGGAGGTACTGTTGGCGGCCGTCGTGTTCACACCGCGCAGCGAGACGCTGGCGATATTGGAACCGGCGCCGGAAACACCCGTGCCGGCCACAAGGTTCAGATTCGTAAGCGCCAGAGGCGCCGGTACGTGGGTGACAGCACCACCGCCGGTTTCGCACGGCACTGCCGAGCAGGTCGCGCGAATGAGGTTGGCCGCATTCGGATTGCTGTTGATGAGGTCAACCAGCAACTGGGGAGTCGTACTGGCGGACGGTGCCGAAATCGTAATGTCGATATTCGGCGGCACGCCGTAGGCCACCGTCACATTGTTGGCCGCGTTGACAAACGCGATACGTATATTGTTACCCCAGCTGCCCGGACCGTTGGCCCGGATCAGGATCTGGTTGTTGGCCGCCGGAGCAACGGCGGAGGCGAAGGTCGCCTGGGCCGTGCCGTCGTTGACGCTCGGCGGAGCCGCCGTCTTACCGTCCCAGATCACGCCCGAAACGAGCGACTTGTTGCCGCCGGCGTTCTTGTAGCTGGCGAACGTCTGCCCGCGAAGCGTACTGCCGGCATTGTTGATGTCGAGCATGCGGAGCTGGTTCACGTCCGCGTGATAAATGCTGTAGGTCAGGCCCGATCCCGCCGCATCGAGCGGCAGGGTGAGGTTCAGGGTCGACAGCGCCTGGTTGGCGAACGGCATTCCCGGGATGACTCGGCGGATCGCGCCGGAGTTGGTTCCGCTCTCCACCAGCAGCAGGTCGTTCGGGGAAACGTTCAGGGCCGCGAAATTCTCGCCCGGGTCATTACCCGCAGGGGCGCCGACGGTGTTCGCCAGTCCGCTGGCGTGCTGGAAGTAGCCGACCGGTCCGAAACCGACCTGGACCGGGAAGTCGCCCACGACCAGCGGCCCGTTGGTGGCCGTGCCGTTCGTGCCGCCCGTCAGGGCACCGAAGACACCGGTCAGGTTGTTGGTCGTTCCGTCGGACTCATCGACGGTGGTAACGGCATTTCCGGCCGTGCCACGGGCGGTCGCAAAGACCGTGAACGTATTGGTTCCGTTCCAGCTCGCTACCGCACGGCTGTTCGTGTTGTTGCTCACCCGGAAGGTATCGTTGTTTGCGGGGGCGCTGGAGAAGCCGGCGACCGTGAACGTCTTGGTCGCACCGTTATAGGCGGTAATCGTCTGGGTCTGGCCGCTAAGGGCGCCGGACGTGAAGGTAATCGTGTCTCCGATGTAGTAGCCGGTCACCGCGCTGAGAGTGGAAGTCACACTTCCTACGATAGAGGTCGACGTGCTGGCGCCTGTGGCCGCACCGGTCGCATTGGGGAACTCCCAGGCGTTGATCATGGTAACGATCTGCTGTGCCAGCGATTCCCGGTTGGCAGCGTTATCCACCACCGCAGCCGGGAAGTCGGTGCCGGCCGTATAGACGTGACCGTCCACAGAGAAAAATTCAGTCGCCAGGAAATTCGAGTTGGCAATGGTCAGCGTGGTGCTGGCGCGCGTATAGCCCGCGGTCATCACCATCGACGGCTGCGAGTCGCGCGTCAGGATGACGTCGCCGGTAAGGCCGGCACCCGGTGCCGGGTACACACTGCAGGTCGTCGTGCAGAGACGGACCGTCGTGGCGATACGGACTTCCGAACCGGCCGTACAGACAGACGTGGCGCAGGTGAAGAATTCGAAACGGAGCACGTGAGTGGAATCCGCCGCAACCAGCGGATCCACCGTCAGGCTGATGTCGCTCGCCAGCTGGAACCGGCGGCTGGTCACACCATTGTACTGGGTGGCCAGCACACGGTGCGACGGACAGTTCGCCGCGGCACCGTTCAGGAAGATGGCAGGAGTCGCTGCACCTGCACCGGCCGATGACGCCGGGATACCGGGTGCCGGGCAGTTACCGGCGAGGTTCGCCACATAAACGCCGTCCTGGGTACCATCGAGGGTGTCGTTCGCGTACGTGTTTCCAGAATCGAAAGCGAGACGGTCGCCGCCGGCTACGGTGAGCGAGCCAGCCGAGCCATCGCTGTAAGGCGGACGGTCGATCCACACCATGACGCGGGTGGCGTTGACGGTGGTGCCCTGTCCGGCCTGCGGAGCGGCGAGGCCGGTCATGATGCCGCCGGGACGGAAGATATCGTTCTGTACGGCGAGTGGCACCATGTTGCCGCCCGACGTCGTATTGACGGGGGATTCGATGACGCCTCTGACGGTTCCCGCCTGGAGCACGTCGACGGGCGCGCCTTCCTGCTGGTTCTGGGGGTCGTTGTTCGCCGTACCTGTCTGCTGCGTACCGCAGGCTGACAGTGCAAGCGAGATCGCCAGTGCCGGAACCATCCAGTAACGTGTAAACATGTTTGTCATCACTCCCCTGATTAGACGGCGCGAATGCGCTTCCCGGCCTGAACGGTTATCCGTGCCCGGCATCGCTGTTTTGTTTTTCGCGTCCATCTTCCTGCTCCTTAAAACGGAGTCCCGCCGCGGATATATCCGCGCGCCGTCATCTGGCCGCCTTCTCCCCTTCCGCATTGAGGAAAATGGCAACCGCTGACAGCGTCCGGCTCCTGTGCCCAACCGTATTGAAGTCGCACCCATGGTAAATACGGGCGGGAATCTTCCAGTTGGCTTATTAAAGAAAAGTATATGAGAGCCCATTAACTTTGCAAAGAAAATCAGTGGAGGGGGGGTGCCGGATTTACGTTTGTTTTCAACGTGATACGGAGCATGTGCGCGCCGCGTCAGTTGTTAATACCTGAAATAAGGAGAACCGGAGTCCTCCCGTCAGTCAGCCGGCTTGCCAGTCTCGACGCAACGGGTCGTTTGGTAAGCAACCGGAATCATTGTGATCGGATTTCTGTAGCTTCAAGGCGCTCTGAAAGAGTGTTTCGTTTAGACCCGCTCCCTGATCCGGCTGAATCCGGTTTGTTCCGGCCGTCCTGCCCGGAAAACCGGGACCTGCGGTTAACGTCAGCGGCAAACCATGCAGTGCGTCAGGAAAAAGTTTTGCGGGCGGGCCGGTTTCCGAGAGAATTCTGCCGCCGGTCCTATTGCCAGACGGCCGCGACCGGCGCGAAGAGCGAGATCGATTTGCCCATGTGGGTGGCGGAGACCAGCCCGAGCAGCGACCCGTCGAGCCCGACAATCGGCCCTCCCGAATCCCCCGGCCGGGCCCGCTGGTTCATGACAAAGAACGGCACGCCGTCCCCGCCAGTGCGGCCGATAACCGTCGCCACGACCGGCAGATAGGCCCACCCGTCAGCGGCCTGCACACACTTCTCCTCGGTTCCGCGCGGGCGCTGGCAGACGTGAGCCACGAAATACACCTGCTCGAAATCGCCGGGGATCTTGGTCCCCTCCGGCCGCGCCGCCTCCAGAAGGGCCCGGGCGGCCTGCTCCGGCGGTTCGCGGCCGCTGCCCGGCGGCGCCGTCCGGCCCGCGGAAATCTCCAGGCACCGGCCGGCCCGTCCGCCGCGCACCAGTTCGTAGTTTGCCAGATCGACTTTTCCGGTCCGGTTCCCCAACGCGCCCTGCGGGTCTTCCTCGCCGTCACGGCGGCAGGCCGAGTGTTCAAAGGAGATCAGCGGAGCCGCTGCATCCGGCATCAGGAGCGCCGCGCCCGGATCGTACCGGTAGCGGACCAGATGCAGCCAGGCCTCGCCCCGGATTCCGTCCACGCAGTGACCGGCGGTAAACAGCCGCACGTCGTCGTCCCGGCGGACCAGATACCCCGTGCAGCGGCTCAGGCTCCCGTCATGCTGGATGATGACCGAGACGAGCCCCCGGGCCAGCAGATCCATCGGTTCGCCCATCGGCGACTCCGCCGTTTCCCGGAACCGGGCCAGAACCGAGTTCGCCAGGGAGAGCTGTTTCGTCAGTCCCTCTTCCGTCTCGTTACTATCCTCTATACAGCCCGAGACGCCCTGGACCAGCTTCTCCCGGTCCGAATGACAGAGCGCCACCTCGCGTTCGAGGTCGCGCAGCCGGTCCCGGTCCTTTCCGGCATCCGCGACCTGGGCGTTCCCGGACTTCGCACGTCCGGAACCCCCGTCCGCCAGCCGGGCCCACACGGCAAACAGGGCCGTGCCGGCAACGGCGCCCGCCAGAAACATCGCCCATTTTCCGCCGGACCCTGTCCGGCCGCTCGAACCCATTGCCTGTCCGTTTGTCCTTTCCGCCGGGGACTATATATTGACCAGAGCGGCCTGTCTCCCTTTGAAGAGGCCCCATTATAAGGATACTGAAAGCAGCGATGGCTGAAACCGGCAATCCAGCTGATCTGAACGAAGCCCCCGGCCGGCTGGGCTGGCAGGCGACCCCGCTTGGTCTCGCCATCATCTGCACCATCCTGTATTTCGGCGCGATCACGCTCCTGTGGAACTTCTTCAACCGCGATACGTTCCATATCTTCTTCGACGGTTATGTCCGGTCCGAAAACGAAACCGTCCGCCGGCGCAATCACGCGAAGTTCCGCCAGACCGCTCCAGCCGACGCCAACGACCGGCTGCTGGCCATTCTGGAGGACCCGAGTTCGGCGACTGCGGAACGGCTGGCGGCTGTCGAACTGATCGGCGAATCCGGCGCCAGCCGGATGTTCTCCGCGCTCCTGAATCTTGAACGCACCGCAACGGACAACCGTATCCGCTCGGCGGCGATTATCGCGCTGGGTATCGTGCCGGGACTGGCGGCGCGGGAAGAACTCGCCCTGCTCCTCGGTTCGGCGTCGCCCGAAGACCGGTTGAGCGCGATCGAAGCCGTTCGCATTCACCGCCGGCAGGATCTGGCCGAACCGCTGCGGGAACGTATCCGCACGGGTGACCGGCACGAACGGCTGGCCGCCGTCGCCGCGGCCTCGGCGACCAACGGGATGGAGCCGGACCTGCTCAAGGCCTACCTGTCCGATCCGGAACCGGCGGTCCGGCTGGCGGCCGCCATCAGCATGCGGGAAATCCCCCGTGCGTCACTCGCCCAGTCGCTGGGGCCCGCGCTCCTTGATTCCAGCTGGGTACCGGTCCAGCCCGATCTGCCCAAACGCCGTCAGGACTATATCCAGAGACAGTTCGACGCTTCGTTCCTGTCCATGATCGAGGACGCACTGGCTCAGCTACAGGAAGGCGACCCCGATCTGGGCTGCACCGGCGAGGAGTGCAACCAGGAGCGGATATTCTACCGGGATCTGCTCAGACGCCGGTCGAAAGTGGAAATGGCCATTTCAGGATTTCAGAGGGGTAAGCGCTCGCTCTATTTCGTCAGCGGCGTCTGGTCGTCGGGAACTACGCCCCGCTTTGCCGAACTGGCCATGGTGCTTCCGTCCGAACCCCAGGACACCCTTTTCCCGATCCGGACCGTCACCCTCGGCCAGCTGGGCAGTTCATCCGGCCTGGCCGGCCCGGGCAATCCGGCGTCCCTTGGACAGGTTCTGTCGGTCACGGGTCATCTGAAAGACGACAGTATCCGGGTGGAAATCCTGGAAACCAGCGGCTCGGTCACCGCTTACAGCTTCCGTAACGGAGTGTTCCGGGTGGTACCGGCAAACGCCGTGGAGACAGCTGCGCCTGCGGCCGATGGGCCGCCAGAGACGTTTCAGGCGAAATAGGTTCTGACGTGGCCAAAGAGCACGTCCACATCCCGGCGATCGGGCGGTGGCGTGTCGGTTTCCGCGATCCCGCGTCCCAGACGGTCGTGCCCGACGATCTGGATGCCTTCGAACTGCAACCTCTTCAGTATGGCCAGCGCGGCTCCGTCAACGAACTCGACCAGCGAGAGATCGAGAAGCAGTGCCTCGGGGCCGCTCACGATTTCGTCGGCCACGAACTTGAGGGCGGCGGCAGTCTCCTGAACGAGAGTGCCTTCCACTTTCCAGACACGGATATCGCGCCGGTCACGACGGGCCAGCTGGCGTACGATCAGCTCCGGGTTCGAAAGATAGAGTATCGGTTGCATAAAATTCCGTTACCCCCTGCCCCGGTAGTAACAAGAATCATGCCGTCCGGCCGTTGTGTAAAATTCCCCGGAAAACCCGCAAAACCGGGGGTTTTAAAGCCTATCCGACGGCATTGTGACCGCCACAGTGGACAAAAGCGCCGAATTGCGGCCGTTTGCTACCGGTATCACGCAAACGGTGCGTGACAGTTGTCGCGGGGAGAGTCCGGAAATTGACACACCTGACGGAAATTCTCCGCACAGGGAGCCTGTCATTTCGAAACGAAGGGGCCGGAACAGCAGGCTATTTTCTGACGTAAAAGTCGGTCCATTCCGACTCGGACATGCGGATCCATTGCGGCGGCGGCTTGTTGCGGTCGAAGAGCAGCTTCTGCTCAGGCTCCTTCGAGGCCAGAATCTGGTAGCTGTAGTGCCCGCCGGGCTTGAGACCCTCCGTCGGATGGTTGAGCTGCTTCGCCATCTCGGGCGGTACGTTGATCTTGTCGACATCCTGGTGCGTCTGGTTGGTGACCACCATCAGAATGGCCGAGCGCTCGCCCGTTTCCGTAATGTAGTGCAGGGTCAGCTGGTAGCGATTGGCATCCTCGAACTGGTTCCATTCGATGGTGGGTTTGCGCTCCACATTCTTCTGCCCGTTGAGCGGATATTTCGGCTTCACCGACCCGACAATCTGAATATCCGGCAGTACGGCCTTCTGTCCGGGGTTCACCTCATAGATCGCGGCCGGAGCGCCGGGAACGACGATAGCGCCACCCTGCATCGCCTGGATCAGGGAATCCCCCGGCTGCGGCTTGAGTTCGACGACGGCGTACACGCCCGCCTCGAGCGGAAGCTCGAACGCTCCGTCCGCGTTGGTCTGGGCTGCCAGATAGGGGATCGTTTTGCGCTGATTGCTTTCCCTGTCAACCATGTCGATGGTGATATGGAATGAGGCGTCCTTGACCGGAAGACCGGTTTTCGTGATCCGGCCCGACAGGACGCCTATCTTCTTGTTCAGCTCCATGGCGCTGGCCGCTTCCCTGGATTGCACCTGAGCCCGCGCCTCGTCCGTCTGCGACACGGAGAAGGAGATCGGCTTGGATGTCGTCTTGAGCGACCCGTCATCGTTGAAAACCTGGAGCGTCCAGCGGTAGAGCCCGCCGGGGATCAGGGACCGTGCGGGATGCAGAGGGTTCAGCGACCGGAACGAATCCGTTCCGACCGGGCGCCCGTAGTGATCGGTCAGACTGAAGGTCCACTCACTCTGCTCGCCGTCCATATAGATCATCGCCGACGCCATTCTCGACGCGGTGTCGAAATACAGGAGCTCGATCACATACCGGCTTGCGTTCGGATACGGAACCCACTGGAAGGGCTCGTCGGGCATGATGATCGAGCCTTCCAGAGGACCGATGATCTTGCCGGGACGGCCGACGCGGATGGCGGGGACATCCGTCATCTTGTCGGTGACTTCGTACGTATGTCCGATCGGTGTTCCCTTGCGGATGATCTCGTACGTGTCGCTCCCCACCGTCAGGAACTGCTGGTCGGCACCGGGATTTTCGATCGTGTATTTTCCCGGACGCAGGGCGATCTTGTAGTAGCCCTGTGCGTCCGACTTGAACATTTCTTTACGCGATCCGCCGCCTTCATCCTTGATGATCAGTTCCAGTTTCGTGCGTCGCGCCGCTTCGCCGTTGATGAGTATCTGGCCGTAGAGGCCGCCTTTGGGCCGGGTCAGGATCCAGATCGATACGGCCAGAACGGCAACGACCACTACCACCAGCGAGGCCATGAGCGGCCGCTTCGATTTTGCCGGTGCACTGACCTGCTGATTGAGTTCCGCCGGCGAAGGTGCGCGTTCCGAATGGGTATTATGCTCTTGATCAGTCACTGAAATGTGCCGTCCTTCCACAGGCCTGGATGGAATATCCGCTTGGAATTGATGAATGGCGATTATGGGGACCTGTTAAGAACTGCGTCAAGGCACCTCAGCGATGAATCATTCTTCATGCTTGTCGCGGATGCGCAATTCCATGGGCCGGGCGACCTCAATAAGTTCTTCGAGCACCGGTTCATTTCTCGCCACCTCGGCGAAGGCGGCGGACTTTGCCGGCGGGCGCGGCGACGCGATCCGGGACTGCTGGGCCGGGAGACGATCGCCGGCTTCGGACCGCGGCGCGCGTTCCGGCGAATCCTCCCTTGCGGTTGCCGGCGGGGAAGCGGGCCGGGATGCTGGCTGTGACGCCGGTTGTGTGGATGACTGAGCCACAGGGGCCGCACTGGCAGATGCATTCCACGAAGATCCATCGGACCGTTTATTCAGAATGTCCGCCGCGGCGAAACCCGGTCCGGCAGGTGCGGCGCGCCGGAACGGTTCCCGCGACTGGGGCGGCGGCGCCTGGCGCGCGCCTACGGAATCACGGGCCCCGCCACCGCCCGAGCCACCCGAAAAAGGGGGCTTGCCTCCGCCCGATTTCGCAAAAGCGGCTATCTCTTCCGGCGCGAGGGCGTCCGGAAGCGCCGCCATGCGGACCAGCGTCACTTCAAGAACCACACGGGGATGCGACGACCGTGCAAGCTGGTCTTCGGCCCGCTGGCAAATCTGGAACAGGTGGTCGAGATGCTGGAGTGTCAGATCGCCCGCCAGGTCCCGGAGCCGGCCGATTTCGTCGCCGGTCAGATCCAGAACCTCCTCGGGCTTCTCGATACTTTTCACAACCAGCGTATTGCGGAGCATCCAGAGCAGGTTCGAATGAAAGTCCTTGACGTCGAGCCCGTAGCCATAGACGGTCTCCACCACGTCCAGCGCAGCGCGGGGATCGCGCTTGAGCGCGGAAGCCAGTGCCTTCCACAGCAGTTCGCGGTCGGCAAGGCCCAGCAGTTCCGTCACGTCCTTCGCAGACACTGTCTTCTGCGGATCGCCCAGCGACGAGGTCACCAGGTCCACAAGCGCCAGCGAATCGCGCATGCCTCCCTGGGATTCGCGGGCGATGATCTTCAGCGCTTCGGGATCGTATTTGAGACCTTCCGACGCGGTAACCTTCTTCAGCTGCTCGACCTGCTGCTGCACCGACAGGCGGCGGAACTGGAACCGCTGGCACCGGGACCGGATCGTCTCCAGCATCTTGTGGGCTTCGGTCGTGGCGAACATGAAGATCACGTGCGGAGGCGGCTCTTCGAGAACCTTGAGGAGCGCGTTCGAGGCTTCCGTGGTGAGCATGTGCGCTTCGTCGATGATGAAAATCTTGTAGTGGCCGCGGGCCGGAGCGAACCTGGCCGAGTCCCGCAGCTGTTCGGCGTCTTCCTTTCCGCGGTTGGAGGCGGCGTCCAGCTCGATCACATCGACACCGGCGGACCGGGTAATCTCCGTACAGGATTCGCACTCGTTACAGGGAGTGCCTTCCCGGTTCTTCAGGCAGTTGATCGCCTTGGCGAAGATCCGGGCAATCGAGGTCTTTCCCGTGCCGCGGGAGCCGGAGAACATATAGGCGTGAGCAACCCGGTTCAGCCGGATGGCGCTCTGGAGCGTGCGGGTGACGTGCTCCTGACCGACGATCTCTTCGAAGGTCTGGGGGCGGTATTTACGGGCAAGAACCAGGTATGACATGACCGCCTGACCTCCTTACGCTGCCGACGGGCTCGGCAGCCCCTGACCGGATGCCCGCCGGTCATTCCCAAAAGCCGGATCGCTGCAACACACAGGAGAATCGAGTACCGTTGCTTCCTTCCGGACCTGGCGGGGTTCGTCGCCTCGCTGTTGTGCAGGACCCGGCCATTGCGAACGGCCGGCGGGCGCACTTCCCATAGCATCCGGGATGGTGATGGGCGAGAGGTGAAACCGAACTTTCACGTACCGTAATCCTGCACCGTTAATAACCCGATATTCCCCCAATCGGCCTGAGTGCCTCAGGGCGGCCGGCGGGCTATGATCCACCCACGTCAATGACTCAGGAACCGACCGCAGACCTCCGTCCCCCCGGGATGCGCCTATTGCCCGCCGCAGGAATCCTCGCGCTTCATCTGCTGCTATTCGGCGGCTTTTACCTCGGTCGTGAAACTTTTTATTTCCGTGACGTAATCATCAATTACGTCCCCTACCAGAACTGGTTCGTCCAGCGCCTACTCGCCGGAGAAATCCCGCTCTGGAACGATCTGGTCCGCGGGGGAATGCCATTCTGGGGCGACCCGGTCCAGGCTGTCCTTTACCCGGGAAAACTCCTGCTACTGCTCATGGCCGGACTGCACCCCCTCCATGCCTACAGCATTCTCGTCGCCCTCCATTTTCTCTTCGCGCACGCCGGATTTTACCGCCTCCTGAGAACTCTGGACACGGCGCCGCTGGCGGCGTTTTGCGGTTCGACGCTGATCGCACTCAGTCCGCCGGCACTCGAGCAGAACTGGGCGTTTCAGTTCCTGGCCGCCTTCGCCCTGCTCGGCTGGGCCGGATCGGAACTCGTGCGGCTGCTCCGGAATCCTCGTCCGGGAGCGGCCGTCCGGTTCGCGCTCTGGACCGCCCTGATCGTAACGACCGGAGATCTGCAGACGGCCTACCTCACCGGTCTGGCGGCACTGCTACTGGCTGCAGCCACCGGCCAGAACCGGCCGCGTCGCATCGCGTTCACGGTATTGTCGCTGGCTGCTGCCGGCGGTCTTGCGGCGGCGGTCATCATGCCGGGATTTGAATTGTCCCGGAACTCCTTCCGGGCCAGAGAAAACACCGCCGAACTGGCCACCGAATGGTCCTGGCATCCTGCCCGGTTTACGGAATGGTTCGCCCCCGGGCAGTTCGATCCACCCGACGGAATTACCCTCTCCTATTCGCGCCTCGAACGCGGGCCGATCGAAGGCGAGCAGAAGTTCTATTTCCCGCGAGGCAATCCGGGACTCGTGATCCTCGTCCTTCTGCCAGCAGCCCTGTCGCTGCTCCGCAGGGACGGCAGGATACTTCCCCTTCTGGCGATTGCCGGGACCGGCCTGCTGATCGCCGCCGGAGAAAACACTCCCCTGTACGAACTGCTCCGCAGGCTGCTCCCGGGCTGGAACCAGTTCCGGTATCCGGAGCGATTGCTGGTGCCCGTGACCATTGTGCTGGGCATCGCTGCCGCCTTTACCGTTGACCGGATGGCCGGGGAATCGGATGACCGCCGCCGTCCCGGCTGGTTCCGGATTCCGGCTTCGCTACCGCTTGTGATTGCATGCGCCGGCGCCTTTGTTCCGGGAATCAGCGGCGGCTGGAGCGGACTGACCGGGGTGGAACCCACCGGTTCCTACGCGCAGTGGATAGCCGGTTGTTTCCGGCTGGCGCTTGTGCCCCTTGCCCTGGCGACCGCGTTTCTGTGGGTACGCCGGAGAGATCTGCAGCCCTGGCTGATCGGCGCAGCAGTGACGATAGAGGCGATCTCCGTTTCGTCGCCCGGCATCAGGTCGCTCCCGTTGCAGGTATTCTCACGGCGGCCGCCGCTCGCCATCGCGCTGATGGCGGGTGAAAACGGGCGGCAGGTTCCCGAGCCACGTATTGTCCTGAACCTGAACAACGCCATCGCCGGATCGGAAGCAGGATATGCACAGTTCTCCTGGGACGCTCTCCGCCAGAATCTGCCGCTACTCTACGGATCCAATATCGCCGAAGGATACAACTCGTCCGCACCGGCGGACCGCGAACTCGCAAACCGCCTCATTCCTGCCTCAAAGCTGACGCGGATATTCGACGTCAGCCGGATGATCATCCCTGCCGGAATGACGCCGGGACCGGGCTGGACGTGTGACACCGAAATCAAGGAAATGAGTGCGGCAATATGCCGGTCCGGCAATAACCTCGGTGCCGTCCGGATCCCCGCAAAATGGCAGACGGTCGAAGACGGAGAAAAACTGAGAATTGCTTTACAGGATCCGGACTGGGACCCGGCCGGGTCGGAATACATTGGGCGCTTCAGCGGGCCGCTGCCGGACAAACTACCCCAGGATTCCGGGACCAACGCCAGCGCGGAGATCAAAACGCTTGCCTGGACGCCCGAGCTTCGCAGATTCCACATCGACCGGGACTCTTCGGGACCGCTCATCCTTCGCGACAACTATTTCCCCGGCTGGAAAGTCTTTGTCGACGGCCAGCCGGGAACGGTGACGGTCGCAAACGGATTCGAACTCGCAGCCTGGACGCCCGCGGGAGATCATATGGTGGAATTCAGGTATGAACCGTGGACGGTAATCGCGGGAATCTGCGTATCGGTGTTGACTGTTTTCGCGCTCGCCACGATCTGGATCCTGGACAAGAAATCCTAGCCGGCATCCGGCTTCCTTCGGTACAGAGTGATCCAGAAATGGTTCCGGGGCTTGAACTCCAGCGCCGCCGGTCCAAAGACATATTCGGTACTCTTGCCGGGGTAGATGTCTACCAGGCCGGCTTTTTCGTATGCACCGAGATATCTGTCCACCCATTCGAAGATGAAGTGGCTTGAATTCTTGACCGGCAGCCAGGACGCATAACCGTTAACGACTACAACCACCGCCGGTTTCGCCGCCTCAATCCCCGCCGCCATGTCTTTCTGCATCTCCAGCGCAAAGTCTGTGGGTTCCATGAGCGAATAAGTCCAGACATAGGGCGTCGCGGAGATCCGTTTTGAATAGAAATATATCTGGGGCTCGGAGCCAAGGATGGCGACACGATCCTCCGCTCTGGTGTTCTGGTCGATCCATTCCGCGATCCGCGGGGATTCGGGGAATGGATTCGAATAGAAAACCGTCCGCGTGTATTCCTCCGGCGTCAGGACGAACCAGAGTCGCGAATGCCTTGCCATCGCCTGTCCCACACCCAGAATTCCTGATGCCAGCAGGATACCGGCCAGCACCGTCCGTCTTTTTGAAAACTCCAGAACCAGTTTCGGCAGCAGGCAGCCCGCACACAGGGCCAGCGGCGAGTTGATCAGCAGGAAGTAATGCGGACGGAAATAGAAACCCTGCATGACCGCCAGGAGTCCCGCCACCAGCCAGCCAGCGAATACAACGGCGGGGAACGACCGGGGATTCCGGATCAGGGCGAACAGCAGTCCCGCGGCCGCCAGCAGCCAGATCAGCGAGACCGGACCTGCGGTTCGTGCGATTGAATGGAAGAATTCAGTGAATGCACCGGTAGAGCCGGAAGGAATTCCGTAGAATAACGGATAAGTAAACGTCCAGAACCAGAACCGCTCGAAATCGGCCGTGGCCATCATCCAGAGAAATATCATGACGACAGGCACGGCCGAACCGGCCAGAATCCGGACCAGCCGGATAATCCGTCCGGATCCACCGGGCGCGGATGCCGGGTCGGCATATGCCGCGATCAGCACCGGCAGAAAAAAAACGATCGATGTCTGCTTCGTCACAAACGCAAGCCCGAACATCACTCCTGGCAGATAGTCGAATAGCGACCCCGGCTTCTCACCGCGCAGCAATATCAATCCGTACCCGGCAGTAACGAACAGAACCACGAAATGTTCTGCGTTTGCGTGGAGACCATCCACCCACCGTGCCGCCGACAGAACGAGGAAAAACGCCGCGGACAGGCAACCCTCGGCAACACCAAAACGTTTTTTACCGATCAGGCAGATGATTGCGGCGGTTATAAAATTCGCGACCAGCAGGCCGGCATGAATAGCCGAGGCCGTCTGCCCGAACAGCTCCAGGATCACCGCGTAGATCACATACAGGAATGGCATGTGCATGCTGTAACCGCTGGCAAACGGAGGCACGCCGGCCAGCAACCGCTGTGCGATATACGCGTAGCAGCCTTCGTCGCGCTCGATCGGAGCGGACAGCAACCGCCACCGCACCCACCCCATGCCAACGGCAACGACTGTCAGGAACAGCCAGAATGGCCAGGAAGGAAATCCGGCTTCCCCGTCATCCCGGGGTTGCGACGAACCGGTATTTTCTGTTTGAGTGACTGCACTCACGTTCTTATTCCTGACCGCCAGTTGAACCTGTCAATGCCTGCACACGGCCTGAGCATTCATGCGAACAATTCATGCATGTTTGCAGGGTGTTAACTGCATTCTGCTGCCAAGAACCCTGAAATGCTCTAGACAGTACCTGAAAATAGCGTCTTTTTGCACATCCAGACATGACCGCCGGTTTGGCACGGGTCGTGTATATCCAGTGCCGGTGCGTCGGAGAAAAGCCCTCCGTAAAGCCTACCCGCAAGGTCCTCTCAACGGGGTCAGCTCTCTCCCGCACGCCGGAACCAAAGGTGTCAACGCCACCTGAGATTCCGGACCGCTCACCATCCTCCATCTTTCTTCCGTCCCCCTTCTCTCCCCACCCGCCGGGGGGAGAAGGGTTCCTTTTTCTTTCACCCGCATGTCCTGAGTGAGGCGCCAGGCGACTGCCGGTATAATCCGGGCTTTGGTGGTCATCACAACTCTGAAGTGCTAATTCCGCGTTCCCCATGCTTCACGAAATTATCCAATTCATCCGCGACCCGGGGGACCTGATCCGCTGGGGCGGCTACCCGGGGCTCGCGCTCATCATATTCCTCGAGACCGGCGCTATGGTTTTCTTCCTGCCCGGTGATTCGCTGCTGGTGACAGCCGGGCTGTATGCCGCCAAGGGCGACCTGAGCATTCTGTACCTGAACCTGCTGCTGATCCCTGCCGCCATTGCCGGTGACGCCCTGTCGTATTTCATGGGCCGCAAGAGCGGTCCGATGCTGTTCAGCCGGCCGAAATCAATCCTGTTCCGCCCCGAACATCTTCGGGCGGCGAGCGCCTACTACGAAGAGCACGGCGGCAAGACGATTATCATCGCCCGGTTCATGCCGATATTCCGCACCTTCGTTCCCATCGCCGCCGGAATGGCCGAGATGGGCTACCGCCGGTTCGCCGGCTTCAATGTCATCGGGGGTATCCTCTGGATCGTCTCGATGACCTTCACAGGCTATTTTCTGGGAACGCTCGTTCCGGACATCGACAAGCACATTGAGAAAGTCATTTTTGTCGTGGTGTTTCTGTCGCTGCTGCCCGGTATCATCGGTGTCGTTCGGGCCCGGTTTCAGGCGAACAAGGAAACGGGAACCGGCAACTAGCCACCCATCATATCCCGCATCTTCCCGGCAAGATCCTCTATCGACATCGGTTTCTGGAGGAAGCCGGTACGGCTGTCACGCGGAATCCTTCCGATCGCTTCCTCTTCGCTGTATCCGCTCATCAGGACGACCCGGACTGACGGGGCGATCTTCCTGATTTCGCGGAAGAACTCACTGCCGTTCATGCCGGGCATCACCATATCGATCAGCGAACAGCAGATGTCGCCGGGACACCCCCTGAAATAGTCCAGGGCCTCCGCTCCGCTGCCGCACACGATCACCTCGAAGCCGAGACGCGACAGTATCCGCTTCAGAACCGCCCGCATCGCCTCCTCGTCGTCCACCACCAGTACCCGGCCGCTTCCGCGCCAGGTCAGCGGACTGGCCTTGTGTTCCGGGACCGCTGCCGGCACAACGGCCGACGAAGCGGGGAGCAGGATCGTGAAGGTCGTTCCGCGGCCCTTCTCGCTCGTAACCCTGAGTGCGCCGCCGTGTCCGTTGACGATTCCGTGCACCGCCGGGAGTCCGAGCCCCCGGCCCGTGAACTTGGTCGTAAAAAACGGGTCGAAAATCTTCGAGCGCGTTTCCTCGTCCATCCCCTGCCCGTTGTCGGTCACTTCCAGGCAGACGTAGTCGCCCTCCGGCCTGCCGGGCGGGAAATAGCCATCCGCGAACATACGGCGGTCGGCATGGCCCGACCGGGTGGCCAGAACGATACTCCCTCCGGAATCGCCGATCGCTTCGGCTGCGTTGGTAATCAGGTTCATCACCATCTGGCGCAGCTGTGTCGGATCGCCATTCACCGGCGGCAGCTTGTCGGCAAGCTGGTATTCGATCGAAATGGCTCTCGGGATCGACACCCGGAGAAGCTGGCCCATCTCCCGGACGAGAGAGTTCAGGTTCACAGCCTCAATGACAAACTGCCCCCGTCCGGAATACGCCAGCAACTGTTTTGTCAGATCCCCGGCCCGCCTCGCCGCGGTCACAATCGCCTTCACGCTGTCGGAAGCGGGGCCGGTACCCGCGGGCATTTCCGCCAGCACCAGTTCGGCATTCCCGAGCATCGTCGAGATCAGATTGTTGAAATCGTGGGAGATCCCGCCGGCAAGAACCCCCAGGCTCTCCAGTTTCTGGGCTTCCAGCATCTTTCGCTCGATGGCGAGGCGTTCTTCTTCGGCCTTTTTCCGCTGACGGATTTCGTCTTTGAGCGATTCGTTCGCACGGGAGAGCTGCTCGGTCCGTTCACCGACACGGAACTCCAGTTCGCCGTGCGACCGCTCGAGTTCCTGCTTCGAGAGTTTCAGCCTGAGTTCGCGGTCCCTCCACAGATCGAACATGTAGGCACAGACCACCATCACAAATACGGTGAACTCGATTGAAACGCTTCCGACGTTGAGGAGCCAGAAGCCCGACAGCTTCCCGTTCACGTAGGGAGCTGAAGACAGCAGCGGCGCATACGGAATCCGCCCGGACTGATCGAGTACGGTCAGCGTGACCAGATACAGGATTGCGAGACCGACCCCGGGAGCCGTGAACGCCCGGGGGAACAGCAGAAAACCAAGGATTCCGGCGCAGGGGACGATCACAAACAGCGCCGAGGTGAAACTCCCGTATGAATACGCCAGAAACGCCTGATAAAGCCCGATAAAGTGAACGACAAAATAGACGATCGCCCGGTTGTACGGGTCGCGGCGGCGCAACCAGTTGCCCCAGACGACGACCGCGATCCAGATCGCGAAAATGGCCGTCACGATCCAGGCATAAACCTGCTGATAAGAACGGTTGTAGTAAGCGGCGACACCCGGATGTCCCAGGACATAAAACTGGACGACCGCCTCCTGCCCGATGAACGGGAGGGCTATGAACGCCGCCAGGATGCACTTGTCCGCATAAGACCAGTCCAGAGTCCGGTCCATGAACCGCTGCCAGAAGCGGGGCGGTGCCAGGCCTTCAAGATTTTCTAGGTGTTGACCTGCTGGTACAGGCCGCATTCCTGGACGTTCCGGCATATTTCCTCGGGTAACGGGCCGAGTATAACTTCGGCAAACCAAATTCGCTACGCAACCGGAACAAAAGGTCCCGGGCAATAATTTCTCCGAATCGCCAGTTCCGTCTGGTAACCGCCCGCCACCGGGCGCATAATCGAGGAACTCACCCGACGAAGGCACGACCATGGGATCAAATAAATTTTTCAAGCGGCGTTCCCTGTTCAGCGGCGCGGCAATAGCCGGCGCGGCAGCGGTCCTTACGGCCGGGCCCGACCGGACGTACGCGGCCGCAGGGAAAAAGGAACCCAAAAAAACCGACACGGTTTCCGCGGTGGAAGACCTGATGCGGGAGCACGGAGCGCTTAACCGGATTCTGCTGATCTACGAGGAGTGCCGGCGCCGCCTCAACAGCAAGAACATCAACGATTTCAATCCCGATATTCTGAAGAAATCCGCCACCCTCGTCCGGGATTTCATCGAGAGCTATCACGAAAAGCTGGAAGAGGAGTTCATCTTCCCCCGGCTGGAAAAGGCCCATAAGGAAGAAGATCTCGTGCGCGTGCTTCGCACTCAGCATCTTGCCGGGCGAAACCTCACGACCACGATTATCACCCTGTCGGCCCCGCCGGTCATGACAAACCTCGGCAACCAGGCTGAACTGGGGACGGCCATCGCTTCATATGTACGGATGTACCGCCCCCATGAAGCCCGTGAGGACACCCTCATCTATCCGGCTTTCAAGGAACTCATCGCCCCCAGGGAATACGACCGGCTGGGGGACCAGTTCGAGCAGCGTGAACATGCCCAGCTCGGGAAGCAGGGGTTTGAAGGGGTTATCGAGCAGATCGCCGGGCTGGAAAAGCAGCTGGGGATCTACGAGCTCGGCAAGTTTACACCCGAGGGGGCATAGATCCGGGATCGACACTTTTCAGAAACAACCGGCTAAGATCGGGCCGCCATGAGCGAACGATTCCGGGACCCCGACGAAATCCACACCGCTTCCGCGGATACCTCCTATACCTTCGAAGACCTGACCGAGACCTGCTCGATCAAGCTGGACTCCCTGTTGCGCATCTGCGCGCCGGTTCACTGGCCTGTGTTCCAGAAGTCCCTGTTCGACGCGGAGTACCGTGTGAGGACGGGAATGGCGGGCATCATTTACCACATGGACCTGGCCGTAACGGACGCCGCCGTTGTCATGCCGCGAACGCTTGCGGCCCGCGTCGACGTCAGGCTGGAACTGGGGAGATCGCCCGGGGACGACCCCCGGATCATCAGTCACGGGGAGATGCGGGTCAGCTGTGTCCCCTCGGACGGCAGCTTCAGCCGCAAGCCGGAACCCCGCGACCGGATCCATGCCGGCACGCTTCAGATCGACCATGTGCTCACCCGTATCAGCGCACCTCCCGACCAGCGCCGTGTCCGGGAACTGCCGGACGACCTCGGCTTCAGCAAAAAACTTCCCGGCCGGTCAATCCACTTCGTCCAGCAGGAGGAGATCCTCCGTCCGCCTGAGGCGTTCTCGCAGAAAGTCACCGACTACCGCGACGAACGCGCGAAATACTGGAGTTACAACCGGACCGATCCGAACCAGCATGTTCACGCCATGGACTACATCCGGGCGGCCGAGGACATCGCCACGGACGCGCTGGCGGCCACCGGTGAGCATCCCGCCCGCTGGTATTTCGACCGCGCGTCGGTCCTCTACAAGCGGCCCATGTTTACCGGCGACCCGCATGTAAGAGCACTTGCCGTCTGGCGGCCCCCGAACGGTGAAACCGGCCGGTTCGCTGTCACAATAGGACTGTATCCGCTGAAGGACGCGGGGCAGCCGGGTTCCTTTGATCTGTCGAAACCGTCGGTCTGTGTCCGGCTGACCACTGCACCGAAAGCCCGGTAATGACAGAGACGTTCGTTCCTTCCTGAAACAGATCGGATGAAACAGCCCGTTTTCTCTTATTTCTTCGGAACTCTTTACTAGACACCCCTAGACCGGCTTCTCTTTAATGGTATGGGAAGGCGCCGGGGGGCGCCGAACCGGTCACATTGGTCCTGTGTCCTGTCGATGGGACCCCACGGAGGGGTTGTCGTCGTGTTCCGCCAGTTCGACAAACGGGGTTTGGGGATATTCGCACTGCCGCCCGGCATTGCTGCGGCGCTCGTTTGCCTGTCACTTGCCCTGCTCCCGGTTACCGCCTGCCAGCACGAAAAGCCCGCCACGCCGCCCGCCGTTACGGCAGTGAACAGTCCACCGCCGGTACCGGCTTTTCACATCGAAGGCGCGCCGCCGTCGCATGTGAACGAAGGAACCGATATTCATTTCGTGCCTGTCGTCACCGGCGCTTCCGGAAAAGATACGCTCCGGTTCTCGGCCAGAAACCTGCCCCGGTGGCTGGCCTTCAATCCGAAATCCGGCGGAATATCCGGCCGTCCCGGCAAAGACGATCTCGGTGTGTATCCGAATATCGAGATTTCCGTCGTCAGCAACAACGGGCTGACGGCCTCCCTCGATCCCTTTACGATCAAAGTAATCGGGCGGAACACTCCCCCTGTAATCTCCGGCGTGCCTCCGGCCGGAATAGACGCCGGCAGCCAGTACGAATTTATTCCGGTGGCCTCGGACCCCGATGTGGCAAGCGGCGACCAGCTCCGGTTCGCGGTGGCAAACAAGCCGCCGTGGGCGGTATTCGACGCCGCCACCGGGAAACTGTCCGGAACGCCGTCGGCGGAAAACACCGGCAGCTACGAGCGGATCATGATTGCCGTCACCGACGGCAATTCGCCGCCCGCCACGCTCCCGCCGTTCACGATCCGGGTAAATGCCGCTTCGGCTCCTGCACAGTCCGCGGCCCAGGTAGCGGCGGCCGAGAACCATGACACGGAAGCCTGGACCGCGATGCTGGCGTCGCCGGAACTGTCGGACCGCCAGAAGGCGGCCCGGGCGCTCGCCGCCCTGGGACCGTCGGCCCGGTCGGCGGCACCGGCGCTCGCCGCCGGACTCAAGGACTCCAGCACCGCCCAGCAGATCGCCTGTGCGCGGGCGCTGGGCAAGATCGGACCCGATGCCCGGCCGGCCGTGCCGGAACTGTCGGCCCGTACCGGAAAGAGCGAGAACCCCGAGCTACGGATGGCCGCCATCGAGGCGCTGGGCGCGATCGGCGACCCGTCCGCGCTTTCCGCTCTCGATGCCACCCTTCTGGATGATGACCTAAAGGTCCGCCGTTCCGCGGCCCGGGCACTGGCGCTCATGGGACCCGCCGCGAGACCCTCGGTGCCGGCCCTGATTTCCTCGCTCAAGCACGGAAACGAAGACGCCGCTCAGGCGCTTGGAAAGATCAAGGACCCGGAAGCCGTCCCGGCGCTGACCGAGGCGCTGGGCGACTGGCGCACGGTTTACGGCGCGGCCTGGGCTCTCAAGGAGATCGGCCCCTCCGGTTCGCAGGCGGCCATAGCGCTTGAACAGCTGACGGTATCGGGAAGCACGGCCGCGATCCGGCGGATGGCCTCGGAAGCCCTGGGCGCGGTCCGCGGCTCCCGGCCCTGAAACAGGTCACCGCATCGCAGCGACTTTCTGGAACGCGGCGACAAACTCGTCGAGCGTAGACGGCTTGCGCAGAAAAACGGTCCTGGGAATCTTGGAAATATCGCGGCGCAGGTCCAGTGCGCTGTAGAACAGCACAGGCGTGCGCTTGCCCCAGTCGCTCGCACGGACCTCTTCAAGAAATTTCCAGCCGTCGAGCTTGGGCATCATGTAGTCGAGCACCATTGCGTCCGGCTTGAAGCTGGAAGACTGTTCGCGGGCCTCGATTCCGTTCCCGGCGGTCTGCACCTCCGCATCCGGGAGCGCGCGTTTGACCGCGAGCACCGCAAACTTGCGCGCCGATTCGTTATCGTCGATGACCATGACTTTTACTGCCATAACTTCCGGAACCTATGCCGGTGCCCGGCGGCTAACAACCGGGACGGCCCGCCAAATCGCGATTTCCCGAATCAGGAAAAGCGACATTTTTGTGACGCTTTTCGGAACGGCCGCCCCAACCGGCTGTAATGACAGTGTTTCCTGATAACACACCCGGCGCCATGCCTTCCGTCATAAACCCGTCTCAAAACGGGGTATAGGCTGGCATTCGCATCCGTTAATTCCGATGGAAGGGAGCGTGCGGCTATGGAAGTTACCACAACCAGAGAACTGTCCTCGCCGTGGAGTCTGAAAGGCTCCACCCGCGTCATCATTCCGCGAAATCCGGCTGACCCGATCCTGCGCGCAGGCATGCTGGCACCATCCGGGTACAACTCCCAGCCCTGGAAGTTCTCGTTGCCGGAACCCGGCGCCATAAACGTACTCGCCGACTGGTCCCGGGCACGCCCGGTCATCGATCCGGACGGCCGCGAACTGTTTCTGAGTCTGGGCGCCGTCGTCGAAAATATGCTGGTTGCCGCTTCGCATATGGAGTTTGCGGCGGCTGCGACGCTGCTGGGCGAAACCGGCCAGGAAACCGGAGTCCGGATCCGTCTGCTCCCGGGCGGTTTCCCCGATCTCATCGAGCCCAGAACCATCCGCTCGCGCCGGACGAACCGCTCTCACTACAGCTCCGAACCGGTAGCCGCGAACCGGCTGGCGGCCCTTGAGCAATCCGTCTCGACGGACGGCGTTCTCGTCAACTTTACCGAGCCTGCCGCGCACGCGGAACTCATCCGCAAGCTGTATCTGGATGCTCACGCACACCAGAGAAACCAGCCCGGCTTCCTCGACGAATTCCTCAAATGGTCCCGCTTCACGGAACGTAACGCCGAACGGCTGATGGACGGGCTGGTCCCGGACGCCGTGCGGGTACCCAAGCTCCGTGCCGGAATGGGCCGCAAATACATCCGTCAGTATTCGACGCCCGAACAGCAGGCAGAACTTGATCTGGCGGCTATCGCAAGCTCGCCGCATCTGGCAATCGTTTCCGTCAGGGAAGACTCCCGTAAAAACTGGATCGCGGCCGGGCGAAGCCTGGAGAGGCTGCAACTTCTGGCCACCCAGTTCGGAATCGCCAGCGCCTACCACAATGCACCGTGCCAGGTGCCAGAAGTCCGCAAGATAACCGCTGCCGGATTCGGACTCGGTGACGGCCGCCCCGTCGCCATTGTCCGTCTGGGATACGGTCCATCGGTACCCGCCACCAGCAGACGGCCGCTGCGCGAATTCATCTCGCTTTGAGATTTTGCATCAGGCGTCGCGGGGTTTCTGGCCTGACGCCGGAACCGTCGGCGCCGGCTGGTTCACGTACACGGTTTGTGTCGGGTACGCGAACTCGATCCCTTCCTTACTGAACCGGCGGTATACCTCCAGGTTCACCTTCTGCTGGACCTCCATGTACACCTTGTAGTCCCGGTCCAGCACGAAATAGACCGTCTCGAAATTGAGCGCCGAATCCCCGAAGTCCCTGAAATGGGACCGCTCGAAGCGGGCGCGCGGCTCCGCCATAACAATCTCCCGCAGGATCTGCGGAATCCGCTCGATTTTATCCGGCGCCAGACCGTAGGTCACGCCCAGCGCCGCGAGCACCCGCCGCTCGTTCATCCGGCGGAAGTTGTTGATCCGGCTGCCCACGAGATCGGCGTTCGATAGGACCACTTCATGGCCATGTACACTCCGGAGTCTGGTCGTCTTGATACCGACCTGGATCACCTCGCCGGTAATATCGCCGACGCTGATCGTGTCCCCGACCTCGAACGGCTTGTCGAGAAGAATGGTGATCGAACAGAAAATATCCCCGAGGATGCTCTGGACGGCCAGGGCGACCGCGATGCCGCCCACACCGAGACCCGCCACCAGTCCCGTCACGTTCACACCCAGATTGTCGAGGGTCACCAGCAGGATGATCGACCACAGGAAGATGCGCCCGAGAATTCCGAGCACCTTGTAGCCGGTCAGACTCGACTGTGTCGTTCCGGATTTCAGAGCGACCCACTGCCGGACACCGAGATTGCCCCACAGGCCCACCTGCCCGAAGGCGATAATGGTCGCCACGGTCCGGAGAATTTTTTCGGGCTTCGCAGGCAGTTCGATGAAGGAAGCGCAAACCGCCACCGCCACCGTTACCAGGAACCAGTGCCGGGTCTGGATAACCAGTTCGGCAAAGAGGTCGTCCCAGATCGTGTCGGTCTTTTCGGCCAGCCGCTTCAGATGCCGCCCGGCCAGTGAACGGGTGAATTCAAGCGCCGTATACAGAATGGCGCTCGCCACCAGCAGGACAGCCCAGTGGTCATAGGTATTGCCGGAAAGGATATTCTTGAGGTGTTCCATCTGGTTGCTCCCGGCGGTTTTCAGTCCGCCCTGTCGAACGGGAATGTAACGGTTGGCCGTGTTAAATGACCAATCAACCGTCAGTCATACGTAAAGGTACAAACATGAGCCGTAAATTGCGCGATCTTGCAGGTCACATTCCCAGTGCCGAAATCACACCCCGCGAGGTCTACCGGAACCGCCGCGAAATCCTGCAGGGGATGGGGATTGCCGCGGGCGGCCTGCTGCTCGGCGGCGCGTCGGTGGTCCGCGCTGGTGCCCAGAGAGGGCGCAAGCTCTCCGGAGTGATCAAGAACGCGAGGTTCGATCCCGGCGAAGATCAGACGAAATACGAAGACGCCACGACGTACAACAACTTCTACGAGTTCGGCACCGGCAAGGAAGACCCCGCCGAGAACGCCCACACGCTCAAAACCTCCCCGTGGACCGTGAAGATCGAAGGGGAAGTCGCCAAACCGGGCGACTATTCGCTGGAAGACATCCTGAAACCCCATGCACTTGAGGAGCGGGTCTACCGCCACCGGTGCGTCGAGGCCTGGAGCATGGTCATTCCGTGGGTGGGCTTCCCGCTCGGCGACCTGCTGAAACGGTTCGAGCCGACATCCCGCGCCAAATACGTTTATTTTGAAACCAAAATGGCGCCAGCCGAAATGCCCGGTCAAAAGAGCTACGTGCTCGAGTGGCCGTACCGCGAAGCGCTACGGATGGACGAGGCGATGCACCCGCTCACACTGCTGGCCGTGGGGATGTACGGCGAAACGCTACCCAACCAGAACGGCGCGCCGCTGCGGCTGGTGGTCCCTTGGAAATACGGCTTCAAGGGGATCAAGTCGATCGTGAAGATCCGGCTTCAGGAAACCCAGCCGCAGACGACCTGGTACATGTCTGCGCCGAACGAATACGGCTTCTATTCCAACGTGAACCCGGACGTCGATCACCCACGCTGGAGCCAGTCGTCGGAACGGCGGATCGGCGACTTCCTCAAGCGCAAGACGCTCCCGTTCAACGGCTACGCCGATCAGGTCGCCTCTCTCTACAAGGGCATGGACCTGAAGAAATATTTCTGACCGTGCCTGACCGGAACACTGCAGCCGCACCCTCCAGCGGGAAGTTATTCCACCGGATCGCGCTGGCGGCGCCGGTTGTTCCGGTGCTCTGGCTGGTTGTCCAGGCTCTGCGCCGGCACCTCGGCGCGAATCCGATCGAGAAGATCACCCACTGGACCGGCGACTGGTGCCTGATCCTTCTGCTCGTGACGCTCGCCGTCTCGCCGCTGCGGAAATACCTGAAGCGGCCCGAACTGATTCAGTGCCGCAAGCCGTTCGGGCTCTGGGCGTTCGCCTGGGGCGTGCTGCACCTGTTCACGTTCCTGTGGCTCGACAAGTTCTTCGACTGGAACGAAATCGTCAAAGACGTCATCAAGCGGCCGTTTATCACCGCCGGTGCCGCAGCGTTTACGCTGATGATCCCGCTCGCCGTCACTTCGACCCGAGGGATGATCCGGCGTCTTGGGAAAAACTGGACCCGGCTGCACCGGCTCGTTTACTTATCGGCCTTTCTCGGAACCGTTCACTACTGGTGGCTCGTCAAAGCAGATGTCACCTACCCCGCCATGTATATGGCGGCGCTGATCGCGCTCCTGGCGGCACGCGTACCGGGGTGGTGGCGCTGAACACCCGTTCGCTTGTCGCATTAAAAGTCACGTTAATTTGTAACATTTGAGGCCCTAACTCCTCGTAATGATTCATTTCCGCTTCGCGCCGCTGGGTCCATTTAGGCTCATTTAGGGCCATTTAGGGCCATTTAGGGCCACGACGGTTTTGCCCCCTTGTCAAAACCGGGTGCGTTGGCAGAAGAAACAGGCGACGCCATCTCCCGCCACCTTCGGCGGCACCCTCTTCATTCCAGAGAAGAAGAGAGCTTGGAAAAAGTCCCCTCCTCAAAGAAGGGACTGCGAGCGGGGCGATCAGGGATGAAGAGAGGGGGGGGGGGCTGGGGTAATTAAAATATGTTTTTGGGTTTTGAGGAACCAAA
>CAZMGV010000022.1:5785-69940 GCA_964565925.1 uncultured bacterium | reverse complement strand
GCAGATCTCGAAGGTCGCCAAAATCACGCAGTCGGAACTCTCGCGTCTGGAGAACAGCCCCGACCACCTCGTCTCGACGCTCCGCCGTTACGTGGAAGCGCTCGGCGGGGAGCTTGAAGTCGCGGCGGTCTTCGACAACAAGCGGATCACGCTCAAGGGGATCTGATTTCCCGGCGCCGGCCCCCCTATTAAGTTTCCGGTTCCGGGCAGCCGGGAACTGTGGCAGACTGGTAGCAGTCCAGAAGGAAGACGGAAGCATGGGGCGCCTCACGGTGCCCGGAGGGTTCCCTTATGATGACCAACGTCGGAAACGTTGACCGGCTCGCGCGCGTGATTCTCGGTATCGCCATCCTTGCCACGGGCGCCTATTTCAGATCGTGGTGGGGGCTGCTCGGGTTCGGACCGCTCACCACGGCCACGCTCCGCTGGTGCCCGGCCTATATCCCGTTCAAGCTCAACACCTGCAGCAAGGCCGAGGCCGCTGCGGAGGCCGCGAGCGAGTCCAAACCGGCCTGATCCCGGCCCGGTCCCGGCTGACCACGCCCTGATCCGGCTGGCACTGGCTGACCCCGGTCATATCCCGCCGTCCCCGAATCCCGCACACTGAACCCTGGACAGGCGGTGCGCCGGGAGGTTTTTTATGATTACCAACGTGGGCAATGCCGACCGGATCGCGCGGGCGCTGCTCGGGCTCGCTATCATCGCCGCCGGTCTTTACTACCAGTCCTGGTGGGGCGCGCTCGGCACCCTGCCGCTTCTCACCTCGGCGCTGCGCTGGTGCCCGGCGTATCTCCCCTTCAAGATCAACACCTGCAAGGCGGAGAGCTCCTGCTGCGGAACCGACGGCGCCGCGACCGAAGCGGGATCGAATCCGGAGTAACCCCTACCCCTTCAAATGCCCTTCGGGGTCGTTCAAAAAATCCTGCCAGAACTGGCCGTAGCGGGTGACCTTCCAGCCGTCGACCGCCCGGTGGTCGAAGAACGCCATCAGCGGCAGCCGGTGGCGGATCACGATCTGGTCGTTCTCGACGACCGGCTTCTTCTCGACGCGGCCGATCACCATGGAGCCGACGATCCCGATGCCGGGCGGCGGCATGAGCGCCAGTCCGCTGAAGGTGGCCGACTCGTTCATCCCGAGCGAACTGACCGAAAAACTGCCGGGGCTCACGTCCATGTCGGGCAGGAGTTCGCTCAGGTTCAGGTTGGTGATCGCCGCCTTGGCGCCCTTCACCACCGCGCTCAGGACAAACGGCGGGAGCACGTCGAGCAGCTTGCCCAGTTCGCCGCCCGCCTCGAACTTGCTGCTGGACTCTTTCGTCGCCTTCACGCGGCCTTTAAGGTCCAGCGCGATCTCCTCAAGGGTTTTCTTGTCCGCGTCGTGGATGAGGATCATCGCCGTCTCGCCCTTGCCGCCCAGGTTCACGGGCGCCGCTATGTCGACGCTCTGCAGGTCGAACAGCCGCTTGCCGATGATCCGGCGGTTCAGTTCCGGGAACTTCACCAGCGACAGCGCCGCCGCCTTGATGAGCAGGCCGGTCATCGTGAGCCGCGTCTCGTGCGAGGCGTTGTAGGCGTCCAGAAACTTCATGGCGTTCTCGACGTCGTAGTCGCGGGTCGCGCAGACGGTGGGGGAGGTCGGCTCGTCCCATAGGTGGAGCGCCACGCGGCGCCAGAGAGACATCTTGTCCGCGGGGACGGGAACGGGGCGCTGGCTCATTCGGGGGCCGCCTTTCGTCAGGTCAGGTTGTGTGAGGTCAGGTTGTGTGACGGAAGCCTAACACACCCTGACCACGCCCTGAATATGGCTCTGAACACACCCCGAACACGGCTGAACACGCCTTGAACACACCCCCGTACCACCCCGCAGGCTCAGGCCGGCGGCTCGCCCTCGCCGGTCACGTCGTACCGGTAGCCCAACCCCCGCACCGTGATCAGGTGGCGCGGGCGGACCGGGTCTTCCTCGATGAACCGGCGCAGCCGGACGATAAACGCGTCGGCGGTGCGGGTGTTGGTGTCGGGCTTGAGGTCCCACACCTTTTCGAGCAGTTCGGCGCGCGGCACCAGCCGGCCGGGGTTGTCGGCGAAGATCCGGAGCAGCATCGCCTCTTTCGGGGTGAGCGCGTGGCGCTCGCCGTCGCGAACCAGTTCGTGGCGGGCGAAATCCACTTCGGCGACGCCCATCTTCAGTTTCGCCGGCTGCTGTCCGTTGCTGCCGCCCTTGAGCCACTCCTGGCGGCGGAGCAGCCCCTGGATGTGGGCGAGCAGCACCTTGAAGTTGAACGGCTTGGTCAGATAGTCGTCGGCGCCCGCCTCCATGCCCCGCGCCTGGTCTTCCGGCTGGGAACGCGCGGTGAGCATCAGCACGGGCGTGTAGTTGTCCGCCTTGCGCATGCCGCGCACGACCTCGGTGCCCTCCATGCCGGGCAGCATGTCGTCCAGGATCACGAGATCGTATTTGTCTTTCTGCACCCGCTCGCTGGCGACCC
The DNA here is from genome assembly GCA_964565925.1 of uncultured bacterium. Taxonomy (GTDB): domain Bacteria; phylum JAGRBM01; class JAGRBM01; order JAGRBM01; family JAHCIT01; genus CAZMGV01. Next base: position 67,454 of record CAZMGV010000022.1, on the reverse strand, counting down.
GTCCGTCGTCGACGACGGTGACGTCGAAGCCTTCTTCTTTCAGGTTGAACTGAAGCCCGCGCGCCAGCGATGTGTCGTCTTCGACCAGCAGCAGTTTAGCCATGGGGGGTCTCCTCGCTCATCCTGGGCAGCTCGACACGGAACGTCGTACCTTTGTTCGCGCCTTCCGACTCCACTTCGATCTTTCCCCGGTGCAGGTGCGCCGACCGGGCGGCGAGATAAAGCCCCAGCCCCGAACCGGTCCGGCGGCGGACGCTGTCGCTGGGGGCCCGGTAGAAACGGTCGAAAATCTTTTCCAGCGCGTAGTCCGGGATTCCGACGCCTCCGTCCCTGACCGTGACGACCGCCCTTTTGGGCTCCGGACATTCGAGCGACACGTCGATCCGGATCTCGTCGCCGCTGTATTTCACCGCATTGTCCAGCAGGTTGCGGAAGATCATCCGCAGCAGTTCCTCATCGCCCAGGACCAGCACATCGGGGCCGCCCGGCCAGCGGCACTGTTCCGGTATCAGCTGGCGGCGTTCGCGCAGCTCTTTCACGCAGTCGTCGATGACGTCGTTGAGACTCACCGGCTGGAACAGGTCGCGGCGGTCCTGCATGTCGATCGTCTGGACCTGGAGCACTTCCTCGATCACCCGGTTGAGCCGGTCCAGCTCCTTGCGCATGGTCCCGTAGAACTCGGTCCTGAGGTCGGGTTCCAGCTCCCGCATCTGGAGCGTGTCCAGATACAGCGACAGGGAGGCGATGGGGGTTTTCAGCTCGTGGGTGATGGAGTCGATGAAGGTCTGCTGCTGCTCGTTCATCCGGATCTCGCTCACGAGACGGATGATGAACAGGATCAGGCCGACGATGATCAGGGCGAAGAACAGCGACCCGAAGCCGAGCACCACCCAGTGCGTGGCGCCGATCCGTTCCTTGAGCTGCTGCAGGTGCAGATAGTCCCGCACCATCAGGATGTTCCACCCGACGGTGAGCATGACCGCGAATACCGTCAGCACCACGCCGAAGGTGATGACGCCGGCGACCCGCCGCCTCTGTTTACGGTCTGTGCTCAATGGGCTCCGTCCTGAAAATGTCCTGAAACCGTCCTCAAACTGTCCGCCGGGACACCTCCGCCCCGGGCGCTTGCACGCACACGGTAGCAGGTCCAGCCTTAAGGGTATTATGACGGTCGTACCGTTCGAATCCATCCGAATCCACGGGGAAGTCCGGGTCGTGCGCCTGGAGGGCGAGGCGGTACGGCTGACGGCCCGCAAGGCGGACCGCTTCCCCCTGAAGAACGGGGATATACTCAGTGAAGGTTCCCGGATCTGGCTGGCCGGCGGCACCCGGATCGACCTGCAGGGAGAGCGCGACGCCGCGATCACGCTGGTTTCCCCGGCCGGCGGGCGGACTTTTTTCCTCTCCTATCTGGATGAAAACGACGTCGGCCACCGGATGATGAAATAGGGAAGCCTTGCCGCACCGCACCGAAGGGACTAAGACCTAATCCCGTGGCCGCAGCACGGCCACGGGAAGCGCGGGTATCACAGTTAAATGCCTTCACCCAAGCAGAATCCTCCGGTAATTCAGGCACTTATCCAGGCTCACGAGCTTTCCTGGACCGCTGAAGACTGGTCCGTCCGTCTCGACGTGCTGGACCGCAAATACCGGGCGACCGGCCAGGAAAACGATTTCCGCCTGGGACTGTCCCATTTTCTCTCGACCGCCCGGTTCAAGCGGAACGAGTTTGCAGACGAAATCCGCCGCCGGATTTAAACCGGCACGGCCGGCCCGATAAGGCCCGCAGCGCCGCCCGGCAACGAGCCGGGCGAGGAGCCCCTGAAGTTGACGAAACGCGTACTGGTTTGCGACGACGACCCGAACCTCTCCAAGCTGCTCAAGACAACGCTTGAACGGCTGCTGGACGTGACGGTCACGACGGTCCCGTCCGGGATCGACGCGCTGGAACTGCTCGACAAGGAGCGGTTCGACATGATGGTGCTGGACCACCTGATGCCCAAGATCGACGGGCTGGAAACCTTGAAGCGGGTCCGCACAATTCCCAACGGCACCGACCTGCCCATCCTCTTCTATTCGGCCATCGACCTGAAGATGGTCGCCGTCAAGGAAGGCGCCAACCAGTTCCTGCGCAAGCCCTCCAACGTGACGGAAATCTCCCGCACCTGCGCCAACCTGCTCGGTATCGAGACCCGCAAGTAAGGGTCCGCCGGCGACGGCGGCCCGAACGATCCCTCCCCGCGTGATCCGCCGCCCGTATTTTACGGCGTATTTTCCACAGAATATTCCGTTATAATCGGTTCGAGTGGCACCGAACCGAAAATCAGACACCCCGCCCGAACGGATCGGAGCGGAGGAGTTCGCCCGGCACACGCAGCTCTCGATGGAGCACGAGGCGCGCTACCGCTTCGCCGCGCAACTGGTCGCTGGCAAGCGCGTCCTCGATGTGGGCTGCGGCGACGGGATTTTTCTCGACCTCGCCCGCAAGTCGGGCGCCAGCGAACTGTTCGCCCTGGATATTTCCGCCGACGCGCTCGGCCGGGTGAAAAACCTTCTGAACGGATTCCCCGGGCTGCATATCAATCAGGGCCGCGCCGAAACCCTGCCGTTCACGGACCGGTCGTTCGACGTGGTCTCTATTCTGGAGGTCATCGAGCATCTCGATCATCCCGACGCCGCCATCGCCGAGTGCCGCCGAGTGGTGAAGCTGGACGGCATCGTTATCGTCAGCGTCCCGAACGACGAGCTAATCCCGCAGGACAACCCGCACCACAAGCACCGGTTCACGCACAACCGGCTGCTGGGGCTCATGCGCCAGCATTTCCCCCACGTGCGCCTGTTCCGGCTGGTCACCTACGCCGGGGCGACGGTGCTTCCGTTCGGGCACGACGAGATTTCGCTGCGGCTGCCGGAGCTGGAACACCGGGGCTGGGCGGCGGTGGGCTCGATGCGGAAGCTGGGCGCCACTTTAAGCGCACACACGCTCGCGCCGCTCTCGGCGTTCGAGGCGGAGAGCGCAGGCCGGTTCGAGAAAGTGATCGGCCATCTGGCCCGCGAGATCGAGGGGCTGAAGACGGACCTTCGCGATCTGCGCCAGTCGGCCATTTACCGGCTGCTCCACCGGCTGGCCCGCGAGGCCGACCGCCGGGACCTGCCAATCCCCGGCTGGATGCTTCCCGAAAAATTCCGCGAGCGGCCCGGAGAGGGCCCATGAAACCCCGGCTCACCGCCCGGGGCCTGGCCAAGTGGTTCGGCCGGGGCCGTCCGCCTGAAAATCCGCAAATCGCCGGGAACGGCACCTGGGCGCTGGCCGGAATCGATCTGGAACTGGGGGCCGGCGTATCGCTCGGCCTCGTCGGCCCCAACGGCGCCGGAAAGACCACCCTGCTCCGGCTGATCGCCGGGGTGCTCGCCCCCACCACCGGAACGCTGGAAACCCACGGACGGATCACCTCGGTGCTCGAACTGGCCGCGCCGTTCGCGTCGGTACTCAGCGGCGAAGACAACCTGAAACTGGCGCTGCTGCTGCAGGGCGCCTCCGAAGACCGGCTGGACCCTCTGTTTCACGCGGCGGCGGAGTTCAGCGGCCTCAGAGACCGGCTCAAGAAACCGCTCGCCACCTATTCGCAGGGCATGATCCTGAGGCTCGGGTTCTCGGCCGCGACGGCGGACGTGGGCGACCTGCTGCTGCTGGACGAAGTGCTGCTGGTGGGCGACGAGGAGTTCCAGCTCAAGTGCAACCGCCGCATTCTGGAGGCGATGGAGAAAGGCACGTCGGTCATCTTCGCGTCGCACGATCTCTACCGTGTCGAGAACATGTGCCGCCGGACGGTGTGGCTGGAGAGCGGCGAGGTCGAGTCCGACGGCGCCAGCGCCGGAGTGATCGACGCCTACCAGCGGTCCGCGGGCGACCGGCGGGACCTGCCGGTGACCGGGTTCGGCCCGTCGTCGGCGTGGGTGGATCACAAGGTCACGCAGCAGCCGGTCCATCTGCGCAACTTCAGGCTGCTCGGCCCGGACGGCCTGGAAACGCGCAGGTTCCAGACGGGCGATCCGTTCGGTTTCGAACTGGATGTCGTCGCCGACGGGGCGATACCGGACGTCAACCTGTTCCTCTACTTCTACCGGAACGACGGGCTGCTCGTCTCGCAGACGCCGGTGGAGATCCGCGCTCACGGTGCGGCAATCTGTCACGTGCGCGGCCGGTGCGAGGGCCTTCCGTTTACCACCGGCGACTACAGCCTGAACGTCGCCATCATTCCGGTGGGGCTGGTGGTGGGCTACTACGACCACGAGACCTGCCGCCGGATCTTCACCGTGGACAACACCCGCGGGAATCCGCACCACCGGGCGGGGCTGGTCACCTTCCCCATCGCGCTGGAGACCACGCCGGGCGGAGCTTCGGGATCCGGACCCAGGGGGGGCGCCGGATGACCGCCCATATCTACCGGACGCTTGTGCTGACGGACCTGAAGGTCCGTTACGGCGGGAGCGCCGCCGCGAAGGTGTGGGTCGTCCTGCAGCCGCTGCTGTATCTCGCGTTCATGACCGGCGTGTTTTTCGGGATCCTCGACGTCCGGTTCGGCGGCGGCGGGTTCACGGGATACATCTCGGCGCTGTTTCTGGGTTTGCTGCCGTATCTGTGCGCGCAGGAGTCGGTGATGCGGGCGAGCGTGAGCTTCTTCGAACGCGCCTCGCTGATCCGCTCGTTCGCCGTCCCGAAATACGTGATCCCGCTCGTGCCGATGGGCCCCGCGTTCCTGTCGCAGCTGATCGCCTCGGCGGCGGGAATCGTCTTGCTCTGCTTCTTCGGCCGGTTTCACCCGACGATGATCCTGTTCCCGGTGGTGCTGGCCGTCCAGGCGGCCGGACTCGCCGGAATGGCGCTTCTGGCGGCGGCCATCTTTACGGAACGGCGCGAGCTGCAGCCGCTGCTCCACTGGGCGCTGCAGGCGTGGCTGTTCCTGTCACCGGTGTTCTATCCGCAGGACAAGCTGCCTGGGGTTTTGGGTACCGCCTCGCTCGGGTTCAACCCGCTGGCGCAGTGGGCGGTGCTCGGACGGCTCGTCGTGATCGAGGGCCGCGTGGGGCCGCCCGAGGTATGGGCGGCGGCGCTGTTCGTCAACGGCGGGCTGCTCATGCTCGGCGTGCTCTACTACAGCCGCAGGCATCCGCAGCTGGTCGACAGAATCTAGGCTTCCCGGGATCGTATTGGACCGGGTCAGGTCTTGGGCGTGTGGCCGCCCAGTTCGTCCGCTTCCTTTACAACCTTCGTGGTCGCGAGCGCCTCGGCCGACTGGCCCCCCAGCGCGCTCTGGATGGAGGTATTGATCAGCTCTTCGGCGAGCCCGTGGGTGGCGAGGTCCAGCTCCTGCGTACAGGCCTGGAGCATATTGCGGTCCATCCCCTGCGCCGCCGCCTTTGTGGTGAGCAGCGCCTGCTGGATACGCATCGTGTCCATAGGCGACAGTTTCACGTTCCCTTTGGCGAGCGCCTTCTCGGTGGCGCGGATCATGGTCTCGGCCTCGATCTTGGCTTCCAGTAACTGCCGCATCTCGAGATCGGCCTCGGCATTGGCAATGGAGTCGGAGAGCATCTTCTCGATGGCGCCTTCGTCGAGTCCCGACGCCGGTTCCACCTGGATCTGCGCGGCGCGCCCGGTTCGCAGCTCTTTGGCGGTCACCTTCAGGATCCCGTTGGCGTCGACCAGGAACGACACCTCGATACGCGGCACCCCGGCCGGCAGCGGCGGCAGATCGGCGAGGTCGAACCTGCCCAGCAAACGGCAGTCCTGAACCAGCTCACGCTCGCCCTGATAGATGTTGATGGCGACCTTCGTCTGGCCGTCCATGAAGGTCGTGAAATTTTCTTTCGCGAGCGACGGGATGGTCGTGTTGCGGTGGACCAGCTTCGCCATGGCGCCGCCCATGGTCTCGATACCCAAGGAAAGCGGAATCACGTCGAGCAGCAGCAGGTCGTCGCGGCCGCCGGAAAGTATTTCGCCCTGCACCGCGGCACCCAGCGCCACGACGGCGTCCGGGTTCAGTTCCGTATGGGGCTTGCGGCCGAACCAGTCGGCCACCGCCTTGCGGACGAGCGGCACGCGGGTCGAGCCGCCCACCATCACCACTTCGTCGATCTGTTTGGGCGAGACGCCCGCGTCGGCCAGCGCCGCGTGGACGATCCGCATGGTCTTTTCGACAATCGGCCGGATAATAGTTTCGAACTCGCTGCGCGAGACCGACCGGCGGTAGGTGAGATCGCCCACCTTCACTTCGAGGACCGCGCCCAGTTCCTCCGACAGGCGGATCTTCACCCGCTCGCATTCGGCTTTCAGCACGGCGCGCCCGACCGGGGAGGCCAGCAGATCCTTGCCCGTCTCGCGCTGGCACTCGGCGTTGATAAAAGCCGCGAAGGCGTTGTCGAAATCGTCGCCGCCCAGCTGCGTGTCGCCGTTGGTGGATTTCACCTCGAAGACGCCGTCTTTCAGATTCAGCACGGAAATATCGAACGTCCCGCCGCCCAGATCGTAAACGGCGATCAGCCCCTGCTTCTTCTTGTCGAGGCCGTAGGCGAGCGCCGCCGCCGTCGGCTCGTTGATGATCCGGACGACGTTGAGGCCCGCGATCTCACCGGCGATTTTCGTCGCCTGCCGCTGGCTGTCGTTGAAATAGGCCGGGACGGTGATGACCACGTCTTCAACGGGGAGCTTGAGCACCGATTCGGCGCGGTCTTTGAGTTCGGCCAGGATCAGCGACGACGCCTCGACCGGGTTGATCTTCCGGCCGCCCACGTTGAAGTTGACCATCTCCTTGCCGGTGGGTTCGACCTTGTAGGGCAGTCCCGGGACGAACTCCTTCACCTCGTCGTAGCTCTTGCCCATGAACCGCTTGACGGAAAAGAGCGTGAGCTCGGGGTTGAGCAGCCGCTGCGCCTTGGCGCGCTCGCCGATCATTATCCCGTCGCCCGTGAAGGCGATCATGGAGGGGAGCAGCGGCTGGCCGTCGCAGTCCACCAGGATGCGCGGACCGCCCTGGTCCGACACGGCGACCAGGCTGTTGGTCGTGCCCAGATCGATACCGACGATGGGAGCCTTCTCGCGCTTCCCCTTGACGGCCGACATATCGATCATGATGGGACGTGCCATTGTGCTTCCTTCTTGCCTTATCCTGCCGCAGCACCGGTGCGGCGTTCAATATCTTCGCGCATCCGCATCAGGTACTGGCGCATCGTTTTCACCTGCTGAAGCTCGCGCCGCAGCGATTTCCTGAGTTCCGCCGCACCCGCGCGCCTTGCGCCGTCGCCAAGGCCCGCCTCCGACCAGCGCCTGGCGACCGATTCGACTTTCGCCGTGTTTTCCCGCCCGATTTCGTCCAGGCGCGCCGACAGTTTCTTCAGCGCGTCCCCTGCGCCCCCTTCGGAGAGCGCCTCCTGCAGCTCGAAATACTCTTCCGCCAGTTCCGCCGGAACCTGCGCCTTGGCCTTCGCTTCGGCCCCCGGATCGGCGCCCAGTTCACGGCCTTCCAGGTCCAGGAAATAGTCGAGGCGCGTGTCGGCGCTGCGGAGCGCCCGGTAGGCGTCGTTGAGCAGCGCCGAACGCTGCATGGCGTTCTCCAGCTGTTCGGGTTTGCGGCCGAACCTGTCGGGATGGAGCCTGCGGGACAGCTCATAGAACCGCGCCTCGGCTGCTTTCGAATCGACATCGAGCGACCGGGGCAGCCCCAGAACCGTGAAGTAGTCCTCGTGCCCCCTGACCGGCTGCACGCCGTCGCAGGCCGGACAGAACGTGTCGGTTTCCGTCACGGGTTTCCCGCAGAACTGGCAGGAGAGAATCTGGCTGGCGGGTGAGGGGGTCATTCTATGCTCGACTAACCCCTGCCCTTCGGGCATCCCCTTCCAAAGGAAGGGGACCCTCTTCGCCTGCCCCTTCCCCTGGAAGGGGGTGGCCGGCAGGCCGGGGGTTAGTATTCCTATGCCGCGAACGATTCGCCGCAGGAGCAGCTCTTGGACGCGTTGGGGTTCTGGAACGTGAAACCGATTCCCTCGAGCCCGTCCGTGTAGTCGAGCTGGATGCCGTTCAGATAGAGCGAGCTCTTGGGGTCGATAAAGACTTTCAGGCCCGGCTCGTCCTGCACGCGGTCGTAGGAGTTGGGCTCCTTCTCGAAGGCGAGCCGGTAGCTCATGCCCGAGCAGCCGCCGCCGACCACTGCCACGCGCAGGCCGACTTCGCCCAGATTTTCCTTCTGGATCAGGTGCTTCACCTGCTCGATCGCCTTTTCCGTCAGGGTAATGACTTTATCGCTCATCGCGGAATCCTCAGGCCTGTTCCTTGCCCTGCTTCTTCAGATAGTCGTTCACGGCCGCCTTGATGGCGTCCTCGGCGAGCACCGAGCAGTGAATCTTCACCGGCGGGAGCGCCAGTTCGTTCACAATGTCGGTGTTCTTGATCTTGAGCGCGTCCTCGACCGTCTTGCCCTTCACCCACTCGGTGGCGAGCGACGAGCTGGCGATGGCGCTGCCGCAGCCGAACGTCTTGAACTTGGCGTCCTCGATCTTTCCGTCCTTCACCTTGATCTGGAGCTTCATGACGTCGCCGCATTCGGGCGCGCCCACGACTCCGGTGCCGACGTTCTCGTCGCCCTTGTCGAGCGCGCCGATGTTGCGGGGGTTCTCGAAGTGATCGATGACTTTATCGCTGTATGCCATGACTTGTTCCTTTTAGCGGCCAGTTTCAGTGGCCGGACCACTGGACGGTCTTGAGGTCGATGCCTTCCTTGTGCATTTCGTAGAGCGGCGAGAGGTCCCGCAGGCGTTTGACGGCGCCCACCACCTCGTGCGTCACGTATTCGACTTCCTTCTCGGTCGTAAAGCGTCCGAGCCCGAACCGGATGGAACTGTGGGCCAGTTCCTCGCCCACGCCAAGCGCGCGGAGCACGTAGCTGGGCTCGAGGCTGGCGGAGGTGCAGGCGGAGCCCGAGCTCACGGCCACGTTCTTGATCGCCATCATCATCGATTCGCCCTCGACGAAGGCGAACGAGATGTTGAGGTTGTTCGGCAGCCGGTGGACCGGGTGGCCGTTCAGGTGGATCTCGTCCAGCTCCTTGCGGAAGCTGTCCCACATCCGGTCGCGCAGCTTCTTGATGCGGCCGCTCTCTTCTTCCCAGACGCGCGAACATTTTTCGGCCGCCGCGCCCAGACCCACGATGCCGGGGACGTTCAGCGTGCCCGAGCGCATGCCGCGTTCGTGACCGCCGCCGTGAAGGACCGGGGCCACGCGCACGCGCGGGTTGCGCCGCCGCACATACAGGGCGCCGATCCCCTTGGGGCCGTACATCTTGTGGGCGGAGACCGACAGGAGATCGATCCCCATCTGCTCCACGTCCACCTTCACCTTGCCGATCGCCTGCACGGCGTCTGTGTGAAAGAGGATCTTCTTTTCCTTGCAGAGCTTGCCGATCGCCTCGATGTCCTGGATCGTCCCGATCTCGTTGTTGGCGAAAATGATCGAAACGAGGATCGTGTCGGGGCGGATGGCGCCTTTGAGCTGCTCGAGGTCGACACGACCGGTCTTGTCCACGTCGAGGTAGGTGACCTGCCAGCCCTTCTTCTCAAGATACTTGCACGGGTCGAGGATCGCCTTGTGTTCGATCTTCGTCGTGATGATGTGCTTGCCCTTTTCCTCGTACATCTCCGCGACGCCGAGGATGGCCATGTTGTCGGACTCGGTGGCGCCCGAGGTGAACACGATCTCTTTCGAGCTCGCGCCGATCAGCGCCGCGACTTGTTCGCGGCCCTTCTCGACGGCCGCCTCCGCCGCCCAGCCGTAAGGGTGGTTGCGGCTCGCCGCGTTGCCGAACTCGTCGGTGAAATACGGGAGCATGATCTGGAGGACTTCCGGATCGACGGGAGTCGTCGCGTGATAGTCCATGTAGACCGGCACCCGCACTCCGTTTTCCAGTGTCTTCATTTCCGGCATGACAAACAGTTACCTCTGGGTCGCTTTCAGTTGGCCTTGGCTTCGGCGGGAAGGACTGTGATTTCAGGGCGCTGGCCCTCTTTCAGGGGGTCCGACACTTCGCTGAAGATCTCGCCGAGCGTCGTGGCCTTGAGCACCTGCTTCACCCGGCCGTTGAGCCGGCGCATGGGGCCGACGATGGTGCAGTAGTTGAACTGGATGCAGGTCTGGGCCCCGGCGTTGTCCTGGCCCGAGGGCCGGGCGCACTCGATCATGCCGAGCGGACCGTCCATGGCTTCCACGAACTGGGCGAGCGAAATCTTGTTCAGATCTGCCGAGAGGCTGTAGCCGCCGAGAATCCCCTGGTGGCTCTCGACGTAACCTTCGCGCTTGAGTTTCTGCATGATCTTCGACACGAGATCGAACGACAGGTGATAGCGGTCGGCGATCTCCCGCGCGCTGGAAAACGTCCCGTCCGACTGCGAGGCGATGTGCTTGAGCGCGATGATCGCGTATTCGGTCTTTTTGGTGAACTGGAACATGTCCGTTCTTTCCTCGGCCGCCCGATAATGGGCACTGCCCCGACCACTACCTTCACTTCCGGCCCCAACCCCGTCCTGGAGCTGAAACCCGACCAGAAGCGTCCGAGATCAAAATGGTGCCTATGGAGCCCGATGTCAAGATAGGACTGGAAAAGGCTTTGATTGAAATATTACCGGCCCAGGCTGACGATAATCACATATATTTCAGCAGGTTAGACACAATCCAGATGAGCCGTATTCAGCCGGGGGCATCCCACGGCGATCAGCCTCCCGCACCTGCCACCTCAAGGATGCGCCGGAATCTGCCACTGGATTTGGCAGGCACTTTCCCTTACAAAGGTTGGAGCCACCGATCACCCATCTGATCAACGATGCGGGCACCGGCCCGGGGCCGCACCTAAAACGGGCCAGCTCTCTTCATAATGATGCAGCGGGTCAAACGCGAGAGTGATGGAATGGCAGACATGCAGGTCTTAGAAGCCTGTGCCGTAAGGCGTAGGGGTTCAAGTCCCCTCTCTCGCACCAGCTATCGACGAATACAAAATCCCGCGGAAACCGCGTTTTTTCGAGCTGCGGCTTCGTGAGCGGCTTCTCTGTCCGCCCCCTCCTATTTTTCGAACCGGTCGATATCTCCGGGCTTGCGCAGCATCTTGTCCACTTCGCCCAGGTGCATCGTCTCCGTGTAGATCAGCTCCCGTGCATATTCTTCGAGCATGACATCTTCGCCTTCGACTGCCTTAAGCAGCTCTTCGTAGAGCTTCAGCGTGGCGCGTTCATGGCCCAGCGCCTCGCGCAGGATATCGCCGATATCGTGCTTCTGGGTTTCGAGCAGCGGCCCTATGCCGAGCGACGGATGGCCGCCGAGCGTCGTCACCAGCTCCCCGGCCGTCTCGGCATGCTTGAGGGATTCGGCAGCCTGCCCCCGCAGCCAGCTTACGATAGGAATCCGGTTATAGCCGTAGACCATGAATGAGTAATGGGTGTAGTGAATCGATCCGGCCAGCTCCATCTCCAGAATCTTGTTGATGATCTGTACAGACTTTTTGCGTGTGCCGTCTTTCATGCATGAACCTCCGTCTTAATGGAGGCCCATCATACGTGACGCAGGTAAAGCTGTCACCCTTATAGTCCCGCCCGAGTTTTGATCCTGTCCCACATGGCGCACCAGCTATCGCCCTGCTCACCTGACTCGACGTCGGTAACTCCCGCATCCAGTCCGACCGAGCAATAGATTCGGGCCGCTTCTGCCGCTTCAGACCGAATATCCCCGGAGTTACGGTTTTCCGGGCCCTCTTGTGCCTTTCCAGGTCCCGCATCGATCCGAGTAGAACCGGGAAGGCCCGCCCGGTAGGCTATCCTCGTCCTGCACCAAGAGAACCGGAAATGAAACCATCAAGTGACACTCTCGCGGCCGCCGACAGCGGGAACCGGATGCGGTTGCTGTACCGCTACCTGGGTGACTGGCGCTCGCTCTTCCCGGGCGGGACGGCTGGAATCCTCCAGCTCATGTATCCGCCGCTCGGCGCAGCCATCGCCGCGCAGTCCGATTTCTTTGGCAACCCGTTCGGACGGGTTTACCGCTCGATCCCGCAGATCTGGGCGACCGTCCTTCAGGCAGGCGGGGCCGAGCGCGCGATCAAAATCCGCGACCTGCACCGCACGATCAACGGCACTGACGGGTCCGGGCAGAGCTACCATGCGCTTGATCCCAAAACCTGGTGGTGGGCCCATGCAACCTTTACCTGGGAAGTGTTCGAATCGATCCGGCTGTTTCACGTCGGCGGTCTTCGCCGTGTGGACGTGGACCGGCTCTACGCCGAGACGGTCGAGTGGTACCACCTGTATGGTGTGTCGTACCGGGATATTCCCGCGACCTATCCGGAGTTCTGCACCCGTTTTGAGCAATTCTGCAGGGACGATCTCCAGATGACGCCGGCTGCCAGGCACACGCTCGACCTGGCACTGGCAGGCGACTGGCGCGCACCGCTTGTGAGAGACACTTTCCGGAACCCTGTGATCAGGAACGCGGGGCGGATCGTCGTCACCGGTACGCTGCCGGCGACCGTGCGGGCGCGGTTCGATATCCCGTGGCCGGAATCCGACCGGCGCCGGTTTGAACGGATCTGCTGGCTCGGGCGATGGGGGTTCGCCCTTGTTCCGCATTTCGCCAACTGGCAGGGGATGAAATTCGCCATGCGTTACGTGGGCGCCTCGACCCGGCCCGAGCGGTTCGTCCCGTCCCACGTGGCGCACCAGCCTTCTTCTCCCCCCCGAGCACGCTGAACGAAATGCCCGCTGTCCGGGCAGCGCGGCTTCCCGGCCGGTCGTAACCATTAGCCAACCGGCTGAATATTCATATTGTAATTAATAATATTAATTGTTATATTAATTATGGGGAGCAAGACGGAATGGTCGCCACCACGGTTTCCAGATCCAGACGAACTGCGCCACCCCGGCGTCCGGGACGTCCGGCCAGATCCGCCGCCGGTCCCGGCGGCCGCGAGGCGATCCTGCCGGCGGCGCTGGCGGCCTTTGCCCGGTACGGCTTCGAGGGGACGAACCTCACGCACATCGCGGCAGAAGCCGGCGTGAATCAGGCGCTCATCCACTACCACTTCGGCGACAAGCCGGGACTCTGGAAAGCCGTAGTCTCGAACGCCTTTGAGGAGTTCAAGACCAACTTCAGAGGTATCGAGGAACAGTCGGCGGAAATCCCGCCGCTCGCTCTCATCCGGGCCGTCACCCGGCAGTATGTCGCGTTCCTGATGCGGCGGCCCGATATCGCCCGTCTGATTTTTCTGGAGCTGACGCAGCCGACGGAGCGGACCCGCTGGCTGATGGAAAATCACGCGCTTCCGGCGTTCGCCGCCTTCGCCCGCATCATGGTCCGGGCGCAGAACGAGGGCGTGCTCAAGAAGATGCCGCTCATGGAACTGCTCGATTTCATCAACGGAGCCATCATCCATTTCACGCTCTCCCAGCGGGTCATGGGCGAGGTGATGCCGCCCGCCGGGCGCAAGCGGAACCCGGATGACGAAGTGGAGCGGATTTCCGCACTGCTGGTGAATCTGCTGCTGAACGGCGTGGGCGGTCATGGATAAGGTGAAGGCATGAGCAACGAAAACAACAATACACACAACCGGCCATACGACTGGGACGCCCTCCGGGAGCAGCGGATCGCCAGACTGTCGCCGCAGCAGGCGATGCTCCTGAAGATGGTCAGCATGGGCGGTGCGCAGTCTTTCTCGGAGCTGGGAGTCGCCGGGTTCCGGAAACTGATGTCGATGGACATCAGCGCCCTGCATTCAACCGGCGGCAAGGGCGACAATGTCACCTCGCAGGACGTGAAAATCCCCGGCCCGGCCAGAGCGGTTCCGGCGCGGATCTACAAGCCCGAGGGCCTCAAGGAACCGGCTGGCGTTTATGTCCACTTTCATCACGGCGGATTCGTCGGCGCGGGCGGCCTCACGCCCGCGATGGACAACATGAACACCCTGATCGCCAGCAAGGCGGGCTGCATCGTCGTGCATCCGGACTTCCGGCTTCCGCCGGAGAATAAGTTCCCGGCTTCCGTCGAGGACTGCTGGGCGACGTACTGCTGGGTAAGCGACAACGCGAAGTCGTTCGGCGGCGATCCGGCACGTCTCGCGGTCGGCGGCGGCTGCACCGGCGGGACCCATTCGGCGGCCGTGGCGCTCATGGCGCGGGACGCCGGCATGAAGAACCTGAAGCTCCAGTGGCTCCAGGACGCTCTTCTGGACGCCCGCGGCGACTACCAGTCGCACGAGGAAAACGCGAAGGGCTATCTGCTGACGGCCGAGAATAACGACTGGGTGCTCGACCGGTACCTGAAATACCCCGAACAGCGATGGGACTGGCGCGTCTCTCCGGTGCTGGCCGAGAGCGTCCGGGGGGTGGCACCGGCGGTGATCGTCGCCGGGGAGTGGGACATTCTGCGCGACGAGATGAAATTCTATGCGAACCGGCTGCGCGATGCCGGCGTGCCGGTGGAGTTCCACCTGTTCGAAAACGACGGCCATGGAGTCGGCGCGGTGACGCCCGAGTCGGGCAAGAAGGTTCACGAAATTCATATCGCCAGCCTCAGGCGGGCCTTCGGCTGAGACGGCCTGCGGGACGGACAAGCAGGCTGCCCGCTTAGACCGCCCGCTCAGACTGCCGGTTGCGTCGCCGCCCGCTCGACGGCGTCGCGATTCCTGAACATCCCGTTCAGTTCGCCGCCTGAGCCGAACAGCTTTTCCCGCCAGGCTTTCTCGATGGCGCGGGTGTCGTGCCGGTCGGGATGGAAATCCTTCTTCGTGTATTCGGGCAGGCGGGGAAAGATCCTCGACAGAAATCCGTCGCGTCCGATCAGGGCCCTGATCCCGCGGCGGTGCTCGCGCAGGTTCAGCGCTTCGCCCTGCGTCGCGACCAGCCAGACGAGGCTGAACAGGATCCCCGGGCCCAGCGCGCCGATCACGAGCGGGCCGGCCAGCACCCGTTCCAGATGTTCGTGTTCGCTCAGATGCCGGTGGACGTCGAAAGCCACCGCCTTGTGCTCAAGTTCTTCCAGGGCGTGCCAGCTCCAGAGCCGGAGCATCTCCGGGTCCGTGCCTTTGCGGAACTCCAGGTCCGTCAGCCACGCCTCCGCCAGATGGGCCGTGAAATGTTCCATGAAAGTCGTGCAGGCGAGCTGCTGGGACGGCGGAAGGTTTTCGAGAAGTCCCAGACTGAAACGGATCATCCGGTCGGGCATCGCCATGTCGAATCCGTGCGCCACGAACCACTCGTTCAGCCGTTCATGCTCGCGGCCGTGGATCGACTCCTGCCCGATGAAGCCGGAAACTTTCGCCCTGAGCGTCGGGTCCGCGATCTGGTCCCGGAACCGTCGGACCGATTCGACGAAAAACCGCTCGCCCGGCGGAAAGATCGCCGAGAAAACGGCGAACAGCGACGAGGCAAGGGGGTTCTTGTCGTAGAAGAAGAAGCGGGGCTTGTCCGCGGGGTGGACAAAGTCCATGTGCCGGACCGGGATGCCGGCCCGCGCACCGGCCAGCTTCTTCGTCTCCGCTTCCATCGCCTGCCGCACAGCGCTCGTTTTCATCGTTAACTGGTCCTTTATAAGGAGAGGGATTACCGGTTGACGGACCCCGGGTATGTCTTTATGATAATCCGAACATTTGTTCGGATACAATTCGGATTGGGAAATGCCGCGTAAACCCCTGCAGAAACGGTCAAAGGCCACGGTTGAAGCCATCATCGAGGCAGGGTTCGTCTGCGTGGGGCGCTACGGCTATTCGGATACAACCACCCGCCATATCGCCGATGCCGCCGGTATCAGTGTCGGCTCGCTGTACGAATATTTCAGCGACAAGGAAGATATTTACGCCGCCCTGAACCGGAAGTTCTCCGATGACGTCGTCGTCCTGCTGCGGGAGATAACGCCGGAGGTCGTCAGGCTGGATATCCGGGAGGCGATCCGGCTGATCGTCGCCCGGTTCGGAAAATTTCTGACCCGTGACGGCGGACGGTATCTGGTGCTTGCCCGTCAGGTGCTCCGGGCCGATATGAACCGGAATGTGGGTCCCGTCAGCAAGGCGCTCATGGACCTGCTGGTGCAATACCTGGCGAACAACCCCGACTACATGAAAATCCGCAATATCCCGACGATGGCCTACATTCTCGTCAACGCGGGTATCTTCGTGGTGCTCCGGCAGCTCTCCGAAGAAAACCCGCCGGTCACCTACGAACAGGTGGGCGAAGGCATTGCCGATCTCGTCAGCCACTACCTCACGCACGAACTCGGTCTTCAGAAGTAGGCCGGTTACGCCCTGCCCGCCACGCGCCGGTGAAAATCGCGGAGCACTTTCTCGATGGCGGGCTCCAGTGGTACTCCGGCGCTGTTCAGGAATCCGGCGAGCATCTCGTAGTGTCCGATCAGCAGCACAATCTCGATCAGCAGCTTTTCGTCGTAGTGTTCGCGCAGGACGCTCCAGGTGCCGTCGGAAACGCTTCTGGCCGCCAGCAGATCGTCGCATGCCTGGATGAGCGCACGCTGGCGGCGGTCGCCAAACGCCGCCGGGCCGCGGGTGATATTCAGGATCTCGTCGTCGGTCAGGCCCGCTTTCAGGGCGATCTCCACGTGCTGACCCCATTCGTACCGGCTGCGGCAGTTCCAGGCGGTGCGCAGGATCATCTTTTCGCGTTCTTTTGCACGCAGCTTTCCGTACGGCATGAGGCGCGAGGCGAAATAAAGCCAGGCCCACAGCAGACGCGGGTTCCGGCTGAACACGCTGAAGATATTGGGGATCTCGCTGCGGCCGAACCGCACGGCGGCTCCCCACATCAGCCGGAAGGCCATCCCCTGCTCCGACGGCGGAAGGGGCGCGATGCGCGGAGCCGGCGGGCCGGCCCAGCCGCCCTCCGGTATCAATTCAGCCGGTATCGGTTCCGTTTTACTCATTCGACTACGCTTTCCCCCGGTTCACGGATGCCGACCGGATGCCAGGGGCTGACGGTGCCACACGCCCGGCCGGATTTCGAGTGCATACAGGACCGGAACACCCCGTTTCCGGGGCCAAATTGTTCGTGGCACCCCCCTATGAAATTCCCTGCAATTTTAGGCTATTAACCACCCCGATGTCGGACCAGCTCTCCTCAGATCTCGAATCCCTGCGCATCGTTCGCGGTGCGGACCTTCCGCCTCCCGAGGCCCGGCGCTGGCCGCTCTGGGCGGCGGCGGGCGCCGCTGCGGTCGGCATCGTCTATTTTGTCATCATCCCGGCGGTAAGACGCACGGTGTTCAAGACCCAGGTGGAGATCACGGAAGTGATCAGCGCCTCCCCGGTGCGGGCGTCCGTGCTGCTCACCGCCAGCGGTTATGTCGTTCCGCAGCGGATCTCGAAGGTCGGCGCAAAGATCACCGGACGAATCGCCCGGATGTATGTGAAGGAAGGCGACAGCGTTAAGGAGGGCGACCTGCTGGCCGAGCTCGAAGACGCCCAGGAACGCAGCTCCATCACCGTGTCTCAGGCCCGGGCCTCGTCCGCCGAAGCGCGGGTTCGGACGGCCGAGGCGCAGCTTGCCGAAGCCGAACAGCAGATGAACCGCCAGCAGCGGCTGGCCGAACAGGGTGTCGCCGCGCAGGCCACCGTCGACGACCTGATCACGCGCCGGGATTCGCTCAAAGCCGCCCGTGACGCCGCACGCGCCGAAATGGACGCCGTGCGTGCGGAAGTCGGCGCCCAGCAGACGACGCTGTCTTACATGAAGATCACCGCGCCGCTCACCGGAGTGGTGATTGGCAAGCCGGCGGAACCCGGAGAGCTGGTCGGCGTCATGGCCGCCAGCATTGCCGAAGTGGCCGACATGAACAGTCTGATGGTCGAGGTCGATGTGCCCGAGCGGCGGCTTTCCCAGGTGGTGATCGGCAACCCGTGCGAGGCCGTTCTGGACGCCTTCCCTAACCGGCGCCTGCGCTGCAAGGTCCACGAAATCAGCCGCCGGATCGACCGGGCCAAGGCGACGGTGATCGTCAAGGCCGCCTTTGTCGACGACCCCACGGGTGTGCTGCCCGACATGTCGGCCCACGTCGGGTTCCTGAACCAGGAGCTGCCTGAGGAGGCGCGCCATGCGGCCGACGAAATCCTCGTCCCGAAGTCGGCCATTGCCGGCGGACCGGGCAACGAATCGGTCTACGTGATCCGCGATGGCAAGGCCCGGTCCGAAAAGATCAGGGTCGGGGAAGACCGGGGCGAATACTTCATTCTGGAACAGGGACCGCCGCCCGGTACCCGCATCATCAACAATCCTCCGCCGGGATTAGCCGACGGACATCCGGTCAAGGAGACCCAGGAATGACGGCCAATCCGGCAGACGGAACGAAGAAACTGATGGTCGATGTCCGCGGAGTTACCAAAACGTACCACCGCGGCGACGAGACGCTGAAAGTCCTGAACAACCTGGACTTCAGCCTGCCGCAGGGCGGATTTATCGCGCTCATGGGGCCGTCCGGCTCGGGCAAGTCGTCGCTGCTCAATATCATCACGGGCCTCGACCGGCCGACTTCCGGCGATGTCCGCGTGGCCGACCAGTCGCTCAATACGCTCACGAACGACGGGCTCGCGAAGTTCAGGGCGCAGACGCTGGGGCTCGTGTTCCAGACGTTCAACCTGATCCCGGTGCTCACGGCGCTCGAAAACGTCGAGCTGCCTCTCCTGCTGACCCATCTGCCCAAGGCCGAGCGCAAGAAGCGGGCGGAGACCGCGCTCCGGATCGTCGGCCTCGCCGACCGGATCCACCACTACCCCCGTCAGCTCTCGGGCGGGCAGGAACAGCGCGTCGCCATCGCGCGGGCGATCGTGAACGACCCGCAACTGCTCGTGGCCGACGAGCCCACCGGCGACCTGGACCGTGACAGCGCGAACGAAATCCTCGGGCTTCTCGAGAAGCTCAACCGCGATCTGGGCAAAACCATCCTGATGGTCACCCACGACCCGGCCGCCGCCGAACGCGCACACGAGACCCGCCACCTGGACAAGGGTGTGCTCAAATGAACCTGCTGCTCCTCGCCGTCCGCAACGTCCGCCGCAATACGCTGCGTAACCTGCTCACGATGCTGGGGCTTGCCGTCGCCGTCGTGGCGTTCGTCGCTATCCGGACCGTTCTCACCGCCTGGAGCACGGCATCCGACTACGCGGCGAAAGACCGGATCGCGACCAGACACAAGATGTCGTTCGTGATCCCCCTGCCCCGCCACTATGCCGACACAGTGCGTGAGATACCCGGCATTCACGCCGTTACCTGGATGAACTGGTTCGGCGCCAAGGACCCGCGCCGTCCGGATACTTTCTTCGGCAATATCGCCGTCGATCCCGGGAGCTTTCTGGAGGTTTACGACGAGATCACGCTTCCGCCCGACCAGAAGGCCGCCTGGTTCGAGACGAAGAACGGCGCGATCGTCGGCGAGGTACTCGCCAAAGAACTGGGCGTAAAACCGGGCGACAAGCTGACCCTGCAGGGGACGATTTTCCCCGGGTCGTGGGAGTTCCAGATTTCCGGCATCTACAAGCCGACGCGCCAGTCGATCGACCGCATGTCGCTCTATTTCCACTGGGATTACCTGAACGAATCGCTGCCCGAATCGCGACGGGACAAGATCGGCTGGGTCGTGAGCCGCATCGACAACCCGGTGACGGGCCCGCAGCTCGCGCAGCAGATAGACCGGATCTTCGACGAGCGCGAGGCGCCGACGCTGACCCAGAGCGAACGCGATCTCAATCTCTCGTTCATGGGGATGGTGTCGGGAATCCTCAAGGCGCTCAATATCGTCTCGATCGTCATCATGCTGATCATGCTGATGATTCTCGGCAACACCATCGCCATGGGTGTGCGCGAGCGCACCCGCGAGCAGGGCGTCCTGATGGCCATCGGTTTCTCGCCCGTGCAGATCGCGCTGCCGATCATCGGCGAGGCTGTCACGATGGGGCTCATCGGGGGCGCGCTGGGGCTCGCCTTCTCCTATCCGCTGGTCCAGATGGGCATGGGCCGGTGGCTGGAAGAGAACATGGGGGCGTACTTCCCCTACTTCCGGATCGATCCGCTGACCGCGCTGTTCGCCGTGCTCCTGTGCGGCGTGCTGGGCGTGCTCGCCTCGATCGTTCCGGCCTGGGGCGCTGCGAAAATGAACGTTACCGACGCACTGAGGCAGGTGGGATAATGATACCGATTGCCTACAACATCCGGAGCCTCAGGGTCCGCAAGCGGAATACCGTCGCCTCGGCCACGGGCCTGGCGCTGGTCGTGTTCGTGTTCTCCGCCGTCCTGATGCTCGCCAAGGGAATCGAACGGACGCTCGGCCGCTCGGGCGAGGACGATGTCGCCATCCTGCTGCGCAAGGGTTCCGACGCCGAGCTGACCAGCGGTGTGGATTCGACACATGTGGGTATCGTCTCGGCCGCTCCCGAGGTCGCCCGCAAATCCGACGGCACGCCTCTGGCGGTCGGTGAAGTGGTCGTCGTGCTCGCCCAGCCGATTCAGGCGAAGCCCGACCAGTTCGCGAACGTGACGGTCCGGGGCGTTCCGGACACGGTCCTGCAGTTCCGCCCGGGTGTGAAGATTGTCGAAGGACGGGCGGCCCAGCCCGGTACCGACGAGGCGGTTATCGGGCAGGCGGTCCGTGGCCGGTTCGTCGGCATGGACCTGGGGCAATCGTTCGAACTCCGCAAGAACCGCCCCGTCAAGGTGGTCGGCGTGTTTTCGGCCGGAGGGTCTTCCTACGACTCCGAGGTCTGGGCCGACATCGACGCCGTCCGCGGCGCGTTCGGCCGCCACGGCGCCCTCTCGTCGATGCGCGTCCGGCTCGAATCGCCCGGCAAGTTCGACGCGTTCCGCGCGCGCATCACCAGCGACCGCCAGCTCGAACTCGACGTGTTCCGCGAACCCGCCTACTACAACAAGCAGTCGGAAGGGCTTTCGCTGTTCATCACCGCCATGGGCATGATCATCGCGGTGCTGTTCTCCACCGGCGCCATGATCGGCGCCATGATCACCATGTATTCGTCGGTCGCCCACCGGAAGCGGGAAGTGGGCACCCTGCTGGCGCTCGGGTTCTCCCGGATCAGCGTGCTCGGATCGTTCCTGCTGGAGTCGGTGCTGCTGTCGCTCGCCGGCGGCGGCATCGGTGCGCTGCTCTCGCTCGCCATGTCCTGGGTGAAATTCTCGACGCTCAACATGCGGACCTGGTCGGAGATAACGGTCTCGTTCGAGCCGACTCCGGGTATCGTGCTGGGGTCGCTCTGTTTCGCCGGCATCATGGGAGTGATCGGCGGAATTCTGCCGGCGGTCCGGGCGTCGCGGCTCTCGCCGGTCGCCGCGATGCGGGACTAGGACCCGGTCAGGCTCTGCCAAACAGATAATTCCGCAATTCCAGAATTGGTAACGATTCTACCTGTTTAGGCCACTGTGATACGAGTATCTTTTTGAGTCGTCTGATCTGAATTTCCCGATATTTTTGAGCTGTAATAAAATTGAAGAACGCCCGTCATTTGTGTGAGACGTTTCGCACCGCCGGAAATGCCTGAATCAGCGGCCCGCCGTTACGGCGCGATTTCAAACGGATAATCCGTTCACCTGATCTTCCGGAAATCACGCCTGGAACTGGTAGTCCTTCAGCGGGTAGTGGCCGGCGCTCCAGAGCCCCATGACCGTCGGCGTCGGGCGCAGCAGCGTCGAATCGCCGTGCTGATTGAAGTAGTAGCTGTTTGACGTGGCGCAGTTTCCGTTCACAAAGACCGTGCTCTGCTGGTTCTGCTTCATCTTTTCGACGAATTTCGACTGTGCGACGCCGTTCACCTCGAACTCGGCCGCTCCCCGCCGTTTCATCTCTTCCAGGCAGCGCGCGACGTGTTTCATCTGCGCCTCGATGGCGAAGAAGTACGACAGGCCGGTAAAAGCATAAGGGCTCGCGAAGTAGAACATGTTCGGGTAGCCGTGAACGCTGATCCCCTCGTACGACTCGTAGCCGTGCTCGTTCCACCACTCGCCCAGTTCGCGGCCGCCCTTGCCGATCACGTCGAACGCGGGGAAGTTGCCCTTCTCCCAGACCTTGTAACCGGTGGCGAGAATCAGCGTGTCGATCTTCCGTTTTTTGCCGTCCTTGCCGGCAATGCCGTCCGGTTCGATATGGTCGATGCCGCAGGTGACCAGTTCGACGTTGGGCCGCATGAACGTGGGGTAGTAGTCGTTCGAGAAGGTCGGCCGCTTGCAGCCGAAGCTGTAGGTCGGCGTGAGCTTCCTGCGCAGCTCCGGGTCCGGAATCTGACGGGCCATATGGGCCTTGCACGCCCGCTCCATCGAATCGGTCAGGAAACTGAACTGTTTGTAGTGCAGTGCGCCCGTCACCATGATCGTTTCAAGGATCGATGAGGTCGCATACCGGGCCAGCCGCTGCGAGAGCGGCAGCCGCTCGAACAGGTTCTGGACCGAGTCCGGTATTTTCGCGTCGACTTTCGGTGTCACCCAGATCGGCGTGCGCTGGTAGACGTCCATCTGCGCGAGCTTCGGCGCGATTTTCGGAAGCAGTTGCACGGCGGTGGCGCCCGTGCCGATCACGGCCGCGCGCTTGCCGGCGAGGTCATAGTCATGGTCCCACCTGGCGGTATGGATGACCTTGCCCTCGAACGTGTCGAGCCCGGCGATGTCGGGCATCTTGGGCTGCGACAGGAACCCCGTGGCCAAAATCAGGATCCGCGCCGTCACGGGCGGGCGGCCCTCCACAAACACGGTCCAGAACTTGCCCGTTTCGCTGTAGACGACCTTCTCGACGTTGGAATTGAACTGCATCAGACGGCGGAGATCGTATTTATCGGCAACATGAAGCGCGTATCTCTTCAGTTCCGCGCCCGGCGCATAGACCCGGGACCAGTGCGGATTGGGTTCGAACGAATAGCAGTAGGTTGTCGAGGCGATATCGACGGCAAGTCCCGGGTAGCTGTTGATGTGCCAGGTGCCGCCGAGATCGGTCTCCCGGTCGATGATCAGGATGTCGTCGATATCCATCCGCTTCAGCTGGATGGCGGCGCCCATGCCGCCAAACCCGGCACCCACGATGATCGCCTCGTGATCAACCGGCGCCTTCGACGACGCCGTAAATCCCGTACGCTGCCTGTGCGACTGTTTCAGTGTGGTGTTCATCGTTCTCTCCCTGCTTATGCCTTGATGCCGTCGAACATGAGGCTCTCGATGGCGTCGATCCACTCTTCCAGCGAATCGGAGCTGCCGGTCTGCCCGACCCCGCGGCGCATCGATTCGAAGATGATGGCGTTCAGCGCCATGCTGGTGACGCGGGTGTTGAGATTCGGCCGGAGGAAACCGCGCTTCTTGCCGTTCACAAGATACGCTTCCGTGATCCGGGCGCTCAGGTCCCACGACCGGTTGACCTGGTCGCGGAGTTCCTGGTCCACGGCCATCGCCTCCTGGACAAGTATGCGTGCGATCCGGGGGTCTCTCTGGATCACTTCCAGTAGCCTGTGCCCCCAGCGGCGGACCTGCTGGCGGTATTCGTCGAGGGTGCGCGAGGCGTCCGGCGGTTCCAGGGCGATCGCCGCCGCCAGGCGCGACGACACCTGCATGACCACCGCCTGGAAAATATCCCGCTTGTTCTTGAAGTAGCGGTAGAAGGTGCCGTGCCCGAGTTTCAGTTCGGCGGCGATGTCGGCAATTCCGGCGTCGCGATAACCTTTCTCGGCAAACACCTTGTAGGCGGCATCGAGAATTTCGCTGCGGCGCTGGTTCGGTTTCGAATCGGTGGTTTCGGCGTCCGCTGCCATACGGAATGACATATCATTCCGCTTAATAAACGGTCAATACAAAAGTTATAACTAACTGATATTATTATCATTTATTACCAATCGAGCAACTCGAAAGAATGATACTCGATTGAACCGGCTGGGATCAGCTCCGCTTGAAGAACCCCGCCGCCACTCCGGCTTCTATGACGGACCTGAGCTGGTACGGACAGCTCCACAGACCGCCGTGAAAAGCCCGGTCGCGCAGTATGGTTTCGGGATGTGCCGATCCTGACTGGTCCCGCTGGAGGTCGTGCACCAGCAGCGCGGCCATGACGGTATTCGTCGTGGCGGCGTCGAACGTTTCGATCGCCAGCGGTTTTGTCCCGCGGTAACCGGCCGCGTAGATCCGGTTAGAGAGCACCGATCTCGTCCGGGTCATCGGCGCGACATTGCATGACACCCTGCGGCCCTCCGCCTGCGCCTCGAAAATACGCCAGCGCTGGAGCCGCTTGGCGAGAATATAGTTCGGTCCCTGCCGGGTCTCCACATCGTCGATGATTCCGTGCGGCACAGAGTCGACGGCCGCCTCCGCCCGGATGTTTTCTTCGAACAGCCGCCCGCGGGTCAGCGCGCGCAGCGGACGGGCGAACAGGTTGCGCGACTGGAACGCGGCCCGGGAAACCGCCGCCGTCGCCTGCGGCACCACGAACACCTCGGTCGGGGTCATCAGGTAGGCGACCATCGCCTTCGGCTGGGCCGCCGACAGCGCCGTCACGATGCGGTCCATCGCCAGCGTCAGGCGGACGTGCTTCTCGCCGTCCAGGTAGGCATAGGCTCCCAGCACATCCACCGGGCCCCGCTCCGCGAGCCAGCCCATGATCTCCGGAAGTTCCGTCAGAAGATTCGCCCCGGCCGTACGTCTGCCCTCTCTGGGCAGAACCACGCGGCCGGCGGTCGAACGAACGGTCGTCTCGATCCGTTCGTGGACTTCCGGGCGATCCAGATCGACGGCAATAACCGTAGCGCCCCATTCGAGCAGCGGGCGCAGCGGACCGACTTCGGCGCCGGCGCCGAGCAGCACAAAGGTGCGCCCGCGCAGGTCGAGTTTCGCCGGGTCTTCAAGGAACGACAGCAGCACGTCGGTACAGCCCTGCTCCGCCAGATGTTCCGTCCGCCAGCGATGGATTTCGCGTTTGAGTTCCTCGCCCTCCAGAAGGCGGCCGCCAACAGGCACGCGCAGGTGATCGACACGGGCGCCTTTTCCTTCCAGCGTTTCGGTTTCAAAGAATCCCGGCCGCGGCGCAACTTCCGCCAGCGGCGTCGTGCGGCCGTCGCGGGTAAACTGGACACCGGCATGGGCAGCCCGCAGTCCGTCCCGGGCGATGCTCAGCACTGCGTCGCGGCTTTTCAGACCTGCCAGCATCATCGGCACGCCGTACCGGGCGTAGGCGGCCCTCCAGTCGCCCTCCGAACCGATCGACGCGGCCAGCGCCGGGTCGGTCTTTTCGAGGGCGGCCGCGAATATCTGCTTTGCGACGGTTACGGTGCTGACGGGTCCGCTGTCTCCCGGACGGAAGACGACGCCTGAAATCTCCGGCACTGCTCTGCTCCCTTTCGGCGGCCCCCGCTGAAGACTGCAACGGCTGCCGTTTCTCTAAACCCCGGCGCGAAATTCGCCCATCGGAGCCGGAAATGCAACGGCGCCGTCAGACTGTCATCCGGAAAATCAGTGCGCTATTTTCTCGAACGCCATGAGGCCGAAGTTCGACGCGGGATCCATCTGGATCACTTCCCGGAAAGTCCGGTCGGCAGCCGCAGTATCGCCCGCCTGAATCTGTAACTGTCCGAGGTAGAACAGGATCGCCACACGGTAGACCTGGCGGATCGAAGGAAGCGGGAACCCAAGGTCCTCGCCCGAATTGAGTTGTACGAGGGCGGCTTCAAGCCCTGCGATTGCCTCGGCTATTCGCCCGAATACTCCCGGCATGACGGCATGCGCCCGTCCCAGGAAATACCGCTGGTCGAACAGGTCCCGCGGGCTTGACGGTGAAAGGGCCATCGCCTGGCTGAAGTATTGCGCAGCCTTGGCGAGCCATTCGTTTCCCTTGCCGGACGGGAACATCCGGGACGCCTGAAGCAGGCAATCCGTAGCAGCAGCGGCCAGCGCGGCGGGTTTCGCCGGATACATTCCGGCCGCCTGCGCCGCGAGCGCCGCACTGGAGGCAAAGTTCCCTGCGAATTCGTCGATCCGGGCGGCAGCGATCAGCGTCATCAACTGGCCGCTCGCTTCAGCCAGCGCTTCCCCGGAAGCCTGTTTTGCCAGATCGAGCCGGCCCAGTGCCAGGCTGGCTTCCGCCAGTGCCGGAAGCAGCTGGCGGCGGTTCCGGGCCGATGAACACCGGCGTTCCAGATCGCTCAGCTCCATATCGGCCTTGTGCTTGCGGATAAACACTTCACTCGGCACATATTCCGCCCGGCGGAGTTCCTCCAGGTTCTTCCGGGAACTTTCATAAACCCGCGCGAAACGCTTCTGGATCAGAAGATCCTTTTCCCAGGTTATCCAGCGGTTAACGAGCCGGTTCGTTTCAATCAGTTGCCGGTTCAGTTCGTCCGCGTCCGCCGGCTTCAGGTTGACGGACATCATCGCCTGCATCTGCGACTGAACGATCCGTTCCAGCGACGCGCGGGTCTCGGCGAAAAAGCCAAGCGGCAGCCCGGCCCGCACGCCCGACTGAATGAGTGCCGCGGCACGTTCTTCCGAAACGGTCAGCTTGCGATGCCGGGGAGCGAGCCCTGCCGCCCGGAGTTCGCCGATAAAATCCTCGGGCAAACCGATAGCCGCCGCCGGCGATTCCTTCGCCGGGCTGATTCCGACGACAATCTCGGCCGCACCCGGTTTCTCGTGGGTGCCGGCGAGCAGGCTGATCTCGATCTCTTTCGGATCGTAATCGGCTTTCCGGAAGACATCGGCGATCTGGGGAAGCGTGAGGCGTGTCTGCTGCTGGAACTGCAGGACGAGACGGACGAGGTCGACGTACTTGGCCGAATAGACCGGCCATTCCCGTTTGGTGCGCCGGTTCCGGGGCAGCAGGCCGGTCCGGAAGTAGTATTTGAGGGTCTCCCGTGGCACGCCCGTCAGATCGACGAGATCGGATATCCGGTAGCCAGACTCGCCATTATGGCCATCTTTAGACCGGGGCCTGGTGCGAAGCCGCAGATTCATACCACGTAACATGCCAGAATCCTTATCAAATATCTAATGCCATTCTTTCGTAAAAAATGACGCTTGACGGCGTAATAAGACAAGTATATCTCTATACAAATGGGGAGTTAAACTACCAATAACTACCTCGCAGGAGTTACGCCGCATGCAGACGGATACCGCACCCTCTTTACACAAAAGCACCCGGACGCCGCCGAATCTGGAGATTCCGGTGCGGAAGATGGACTTCGCCATTCCGGACGGTCTCTACAACGGATTCCCGGGACGGCCGGGTGAAACGATCTTTCTTGCCATCCTGTCGCTCATGTTCCCGGAAGGCGAGCAGTTCTTTGTCGACTCCGTTCATCACTACCGGACCCGCATCGGCGATCCGGTTCTGACGAAACAGGTTCGCAGTTTTATCGGACAGGAAGCCCAGCACAGTCTGCAGCACAAGAAATACAACGAGAAGCTCGCGCAGGGGCTCCTGCCACTGGGTCCGGTCAACAAGGCTATCGGCTGGGGCTTCGCCGCGACGCGGTCCGTGCTCCCCGCGAGAACCCAGCTCGCCGGAACCGCTGCGGCTGAACACATGACGGCGATGCTGGCGGAGCAGGTTCTCAATAATCCCGCCGTCACCGAAGGCGCCGATCCCGTACACAAAGCACTCTGGATGTGGCACGCCGTCGAGGAAACCGAGCACAAGGCGGTGGCGTTCGACGTGTACCGTTCGATCGGTGGCGGATACCTGCACCGGGTTCTGGTCATGGCCGCGCTGACGCTTTTCACCGTACCGGGTCTCGCCGCCGCGATGATCGTCCTGATGGCGAAGGAAGGACATCTGTTCTCGGGAAAAGCCTGGGGTTCGTTCTTCCGGTGGTCGCTCGGCAAGCGGGGCCTGATCCGCAGGGCGTTGCCGACCTACTTCGATTACTACCGCCCCGGTTTCCATCCATGGGATCACGACAACTCGGGGGATGTCGCCGTCTGGAAGGCCGCGTACGGCGCATCGGTTCCGGCGTGACCAGGGTCTGACGCAAGTCACAGGTGAGGGAACGATACAGAAACGCAACTGCTACTGATCATCAGAGGAGATTATATGAATACGGCGACTACCGCGATTGAAGGTCCGAAACGGAAATCATCCAGAAAAACGTCCTCCCGCACCCCGGCGAACTGGGAGATCAAGGTCCGGCGCGGGAGCTTCCCCATCGACAAGGAAGCTTATTACGCAGTCCCCGGGTCGAAGGGCATGTCGCATTTCATGCACATGATCTCGCTGGGGTTCCCGAGAGGGGAGCAGTTCTTCGTGGATTCGGTGCTCCACTACAGGGACAGGATTCAGGACGAGGAACTTCTGCGGCAGATGAAGGCGTTCGCGGCGCAGGAGTCCCAGCACAGCGCCCAGCACAAAATCTATAACGCCCGGGTGGACCGGGGCGGCATCCGGGCGAAGGCGATTCTGAAGGGGATCGACCGTGCACTCGATTTCGCGAAGCGGACGCTCCCCTGGAAAACGCAGCTGGCCGGTACGGCGGCGGCCGAGCATTTTACCGCCATCCTTGCGGACCAGCTACTCCGGGAGGCCGCCCACTCCGAGGCCGCGCATCCGCAACACAGAAAGCTCTGGATGTGGCACGCCGCCGAGGAGATCGAACACAAGGCGGTGGCGTTCGACGTCTATCAGGCGGTCGGCGGCACTTACCGGCTCCGCATCGGGGTCATGGCGGTCATGACGGCGGGGGTCGTTGCGGGGCTGCCGCTGGCGCTCGCCTATTTCATGGCGGGCGACGGCCTGCTCCTGTCGGCGAAGGAGTGGAAAGGGTTCCTGGACTACGGCTTCGGCGAACCCGGAATCTTCCGGAAGGCGTTCAAGGATTACCTGAGCTGGTACCGGCGCGACTTCCACCCGTGGGGCCAGGACAACTCCCAGCTCGTGAAAGCCTGGCGGGCCACGTACGAAACCGAAACCATGACGCCCAGCCCGGTCTGACGAAGCACTCTGACACCCGCACCGAGGAGCAGCGATATGGAACGCAATCAACTGCCGGATGTAACCGTCGCGATCATCGGCACCGGATTCTCGGGCCTGTGCATGGCCATTCTACTCAAGAAGGCCGGCATAGAGTCGTTCACGGTATTCGAAAAGGCTGGGGAGGTGGGCGGCACCTGGCGCGACAACGACTATCCGGGCGCGGCGTGTGACGTGCCGACACACCTTTACTCCTTCTCGTTCGATCCGAACCCGCGCTGGGGACACATGTGGGCGCAGCAGAACGAAATCCTCGACTATATGAAAGGCTGCGCCCGCAAATACGACCTGTATCCGCATATCCGGTTCAACAGCGAGATCACCGATGCCGCCTTTGACGCCGCATCGGGAAAGTGGACCATCAATACCAGAGACGGCGCCGTCTGCCGCGCCCGTGCGATGGTCATGGGCGTCGGCGGACTGCATATCCCGCAGCTCCCGGACATCGACGGAATCAGATCCTTCGAAGGAAAGATGTTCCACTCGGCCCGGTGGGATCACTCCTACGACCTGACCGGCAAAAATGTCGCCGTCATCGGGACGGGCGCGAGCGCTATCCAGTTCGTTCCGGAGATCGCGCCCAAGGTGAAGAAACTGAACCTGTTCCAGCGCACGCCGCCCTGGATCTTCCCGCGCCCCAAGACGATGAACCGGAAGATCGGGAAGCGGGAGCAGGCGCTTTACGCCCGTGTGCCGGCGCTTCAGCGGCTCCAGAGGAACGCCATGTTCCTGGGCGGCGAAGCCGGCGCCGTTGCCATGGTCCACCGCCCGGAGTGGCTCAAATACGCCGAGGTCCTGTCGAAAAACTATATCCGGCAGGCGATCCGTGACCCGAAGATTCAGGCGGCAGTGACTCCGGACTACCGGATCGGCTGCAAGCGGATACTTGGCTCCAGCGACTACTACCCAGCACTCAACCGGCCGAACGTGGAACTGGTCACCGGCGGAATCGAAAGCATCGGCCCCAGCGGAATCCGGACCCGGGACGGCGCCCAGCGTGAAGTGGACGCGATCATTTTCGGAACCGGGTTCGATGTGGGCGGAGGCCTGCGGAAGTTCAATATGACGGGCCTCGACGGCCGCCGCTCGGAAGAGATGCTGGCGAACCGGCTCGAGCATTATCTCGGGATCAGTATCTCAGGGTTTCCGAACCTGTTCGTCCTGCTCGGACCCAATACGGGGCTCGGGCAGAACTCCATCATCTTCATGATCGAGGCGCAGGCTAACTACGCGCTCAAATGTATCCAGGAGATCCGGCGCAGGGATCTGGCCTGGATGGACGTGAAGCCGGAGGTCCAGTCTGCCTTCACGGCGGACATACAGGAACGGATGAAAAATACCGTCTGGGCCACCGGCGGCTGCCAGAGCTGGTACAAATCGGAGGACGGCACCAACGTCACGCTGTGGCCGGGGTTCTGCACCGAATACTGGCTGAAGACCCGTCGCCCGGATTTCAGGAACTACCGTCTGCAGCCGCGGGGCGCGGCAGTGAAGCTGAAGCCGCCGCAGGCGAGCGCCCGGGCCGTGTCCGCATAGTCAGTCGTATGGAACCCAACGGGAAGGAACAAACGTATGAGCGCAGCCAGCAGAGCCAAAGAATTACAGCCCCGGAAAATCGCCGTGACCGGATCGTCAGGGAGCCTCGGAGAAGCTGTCATCGACCAGCTGATCTGGAACTTTCCCGATGCGAAGATCGTCGGGCTCGACAAGCACCCCCCGCACCGCAAGCGGGATTCAAAGCGGTTCACCTTCGTCCAGTGCGACGTCCGGGACCCGAATCTGCCGGCCAGGCTGGAGGGATGCGACGCGGTCATTCATCTGGCCTTCATCGTCGATAAAACCGGCGGTCTGACGCCGCAGGAGATCGAGTCCATCAACGTTTTCGGCACCCAGAATGTGTTCAGGGCCGGGGTCGAGGCGGGCGTGAACCAGTTCGTTTATGCGTCTTCCATCGCCGCCTACGGCATGCACCCCGAATACGCCGATATCCTGCTGACGGAAGATATGCCGCTGCGGGGCAACCCCGACTTCTTCTATTCGAATCATAAGGCGATGGTCGAACGGTGGCTGGATGGCTTCGAGAAGGACAACCCGAAAGTCCGGATCGCGCGCCTGCGGCCCTGTATCTTCATGGGCGAGCGCTCGCCGACCCGTCCCGCCAGGTTCCTGGCCTTTACGCCGCTCATCCCGTCGATCCGGGGATTCGAGCACGTCCGGTTCCAGCTCGCTCACGAGGACGACATCGCCGCCGCCTTCAGTCTGGCACTGGCGAAGAAGGCCCACGGCGCGTTCAATCTGGCAGCCGATCAGGCGCTCAATCTGCCCGGCGTCGCCTCCGAAATGGGCAAGTGGACACTGCCGCTCCCCAAAGCGGTGCTGGATATCGGCGCGCTGGCGTTCCGCCTGGGCCTGAGCCCCTGGGACCCGGACTGGCTGATCAAGGCATCGCGGTCGAACGTCGCCATGTCGACTGACAAGGCGAAAAACGAGCTGGGCTGGACCCCGAAATACAGCACCGCCGGGGCCGTGCTGAGAGCAGTAGTCGGAAAGGTCTGATCGCGGCGACCGCCGTGACGCGCCGTCAGTCGGGATTCTGCATCACCCAGCCGGCAATGACGGTCAGCAGGCGTCTGGGCACGAAGCGCGTCGAGAACGCCGTGAGCCAGTTGCGCCAGCCCGGCAGCACGTTGGGCTGGCGGCGCAGCATTCCGCGGATGCCCAGTTCAGCCACCCGGCGGCTGCTCATGGTGGTGAGCCGGACAAGGAAACCGCCCTTCTGGCCCGCCACGTCGAAGAACTCCGTGCGGGTCCCGCCGGGCGAGAGTACCGAAACGCTGACATTCGTGTTGCGCAGCTCCCAGTTCACCGCTTCGCCGAAACTGAGCACGTAGCTCTTGGCCGCCGCATAGGTGGCGTATCCCGGGGTCGGCTGATAGGCGCCGATGCTGGCGACCTGCAGCATATAGCCCGAGTTCCGCTTGAGCATGTCGGGGAGAAACAGCCGGGTGAGATGGGTCAGGTTCATCAGGTTCAGATTCAGCATCTGCTCCTGACGCTCCCAGGACGTCTCGACGAAGTCACCCTTCACACCGAACCCGGCGTTATTAATCACCACTTCGGGTTCGATTCTGTCGGCCTTCAGCCGGTCATAAAGAGTGACGGCCGATCCGGTCCGCGAAAGATCCAGGGCGACCACTTTTCCCTTCACTCTGGAAGTCTTCTCTATCTCGGCGACCAGTTCCGTGAGCCGGTCTTCGCGGCGTGCCACGACCGCCACGTTCATTCCGCGTTCCGCCAGCAGGAGCGCCATATCGCGCCCGATGCCGCTGGAAGCCCCGGTCACCACCGCCCATTTCCCCTTGAGATCCGCCATTGGATTCTTCTCCTGTCCGACTCTGTTTCCGGATCGTTGCACGGCCGGACTTGGCAGGAAAGGTACAACAGGGCTGTCCCCTCAGGAAAACGCCGCGTCCGGCGCCGGTATTACTTGAGTATCCCCACGGTAATCTGCACCAGTTCCTCGATCAGCGTTTCGCGGGAGACATGGTCCGGCTTGTTCAATGCGATCCGGTAGACCGCGGCACTCAGCATGTTGAGCAGCAGGAACAGCGTGGCGTCGAACTGCCGGCCCTTGCGGGCACGGAGCGCTTCAAGTTCGGGCCAGTCGAGACGTGAAACCAGTCCCAGCACCTGTTCTTCCGCGGCATGAATCAGGGAAATCTGGTGATTGTTCGGGATCTCCGTCAGGATCGCACGGACGAACAGCTCGTATTTCTGGAGCACGCCGACGGCGACCAGGATAAGCCCGCGTACCGTCTCCTCGGAAGACCTCTGGTTCAGCACCTCGCCGCTGCGGCGGATCACATAACGGGTGGTTTCCGCAATGGCATGATCGGTCAGCGCGGCAAAGATCGCCTCCTTGTTCGGAAAGTAGTGATACAGGGATCCGATCCCGATCCCGGCCCGCTCGGCAATCCGGTTGGTGGTGGCATTTTCGTATCCGCCCGCGATCAGCACCTCGGCCGCCGCCTGGAGGATTGCCTTGACCGTTTCCCGGGACCGTTTCTGGACGGGACTGCGTCTGGGCCGCTCAGGCACACCGGCTTTCTTCTTGCGCATCTGATCTCCGCCCCCTTGAACGGACCAGCTTATCCTAATTGGAGTAATTATTCGATTTCAGGGTGTTCGATACTTTCAAAATGGGCAAAAGAAGCTCATAAAACCGCTTAAACCCGAATACGAGTTGTTGCAGCCATCCCCCTCGGGTAATCTTCCACTGCGGCGGGCGATATTCGCGCCCCCTTTTGAGGAGAAAACCGTGCTTGAATACCTTCGCGAGGCCCGCAGCCTCGGTATCACGAACCCCTGGGACCTCATCCAGAGCCTGAAGAACTTCGCCGTCACCACCTGGGAACCCTGGGACTCGGATATTTCCCAGGGGATCAACCTGCTGCTCAAAGGCGATCTGAAACGGATGAGCCCCGAACAGGTCATCAGATACGAAGAACGCAATCCGGTTCAGCGGGACCTGTTCCGCGAGGGCTACGACCCTGAGATCGATCCGAAGAAACTGTCGAAACTGCCCGAGGGAACACTCGGCAAGGAATATTCCAAACTGATCTTCGCCGACGACCTGGACCCGCTCGGCACCCTGCTGGCCTTCGGAAAACCCCGGAACACGGTTCACTACGCCATGCGGCGGGCCTACAAGCTCCACGATGTGCTCCACGTGGTGCTCGGCTGCGATACGACCGTACTGGGTGAAGTGCGTATTGTCTCGTTTTCGCTGGGGCAGACGGTTTCGGCGAAACGCGGCGCCACGGCCGGGGATGCGGGCAGTCTCAGCGCGGGCATGGCGCTGGCCGTGCTGTTCCTCCACCTCACGATCCGCCGTCCGCTCAAGGAGCTTGCCGAAGCCGTCCGCCTCGCGGCCGAATGGATGGCGCTCGGCGAACGGACTGAAACCTATTTCGACTTCAAGCTGGAAGAGATGATGGAAATGCCGGTCGAGGAAGTGCGGAAAATCGTGCTCGGCGGATCGGTATCGGTGCACTGATCCGGGCGCCACGCGCCGGGTCAATCAGCAGAACAGCTCGCGCGCCAGCTTTCGGGAGATCTTCCCGCTCGCCGTGCGGGGAAGCTCCGCCACGACTTTCCAGGTACGGGGGACCTTGTACCCGGCCAGATGTTCACGGCAGAACCTGTCGAGACCGGCTGGCGGACGATTCGCGGCGATAACGGCCGCCACGCGCTGACCCCATTCGCCGTCCGGAAGTCCGACCACCGCCGCTTCGGAAATATCCGGGTGGGATTCGATTACCGCTTCCACTTCCGCCGGATAGACGTTCTCGCCTCCCGTCACGATCAGGTCCGAGCGCCGGTCGGAGACGATCACCGAACCGTCCGGTGTGAGCTTCCCGATGTCACCGGTGTGGAGCCAGCCGCCGCCCAACGCCGCTGCGGTCGCCTCCGGGTCTCCCAGGTAGCCGCTCATCAGCACCGGCCCCCGGACGGCGATCTCGCCAAATCCCGGTTCATACGTTTCGCCGCTGCGGCGAACGATCTTCATTACCATGCCCGGAAGCGGCGGGAGCGGCGGTGCCTCCAGTTCCCTGTCCGGCAGCTTCAGGAACTCCTGCGGCGGCAGCGTGCATAGCTGGGACGCGGTTTCCGTCAGGCCATACGTCGGGGCCACCGGTGCGCCGAGCCGCTGCGCCTCGGCGAGCAGGCGGGCCGGCGCCTTCGCACCGCCCAGCAGAATACATTTGAGCGTATCGGGGAACCTCCGCCCTGCCCGTTCAGCCAGCAGGCGGTGGAGCATCGTGGGAACGAGCGAGACAATGTCGCACTCGCCCCTGTCGATTGCCGCGTTGGCCGCCGACGCCTCAAACCCCGGATGAAGAATCAGCTCCGATCCGTAGAATGCGCTCCGGTAGGCGATCGACAGCCCGCCGATATGAAAGAGCGGAAGACAGGCGAGCCACCGGGTTTTCCCCGACAGGCCGAGCTGCGTCTGTGCCGCGCGGGCGCTCGCCTCGATGGCGCGGAACGAGATCATCGCCGCCTTGGGACGCCCGGTGGTTCCGGAGGTAAACAGAATGAGCTGGGTTCCTTCGGACGTCCTTGCCCGGTTCGGCCACCCTTCCGCTTCGAAGCAGGAGGGGCCCCGGCTCACATGGTCAACCTGAAAGGCGCCCGGATCGCCTTGCCGCTGCGACATCATCCAGAACGAACCCAGCCGGTCCAGCGCCGGTTCCAGTTCTGCACCGGTCCACCGGGCATTCAACGGAACAAAGGCCGCCCGCAGCTCCCACAGCGCGTGAGCCAGAATAATCGCGCTGTATTCAGACGCGCCCCGCGCGGCGACCAGCGATCCCGAAACGATTCCTTCCGATCCAAGGCGGTGCGCCAGTTCACGCACGTCACTGCGGAGCTCGCCGTAGGTGACGGTCCGGGCGGCCGTGCGGATCGCGACGGCCCCGTCCGGTGCGCCCGCCCGGTCAGAAAGCGGTGTTACGGGCCGGATCACGGCGGTCCTCCCGGAGCTGGAGCCTGCCACTGGTGATTTCAAGGCCGTCGCTCTCCTTCT
This sequence comes from uncultured bacterium, assembly GCA_964565925.1. Lineage (GTDB taxonomy): Bacteria > JAGRBM01 > JAGRBM01 > JAGRBM01 > JAHCIT01 > CAZMGV01. Next base: position 31,848 of record CAZMGV010000022.1, on the reverse strand, counting down.
CATCGATGAACGGCGACCCGGCCGAGAGTCCCTGGAACATGCCTCCGACGGGAAGTGCGCGAACCAGCTCGAACAGCATCCGGCGGCTCGCCGCTCCGTCCAGGGCGCTGGTGATCACCCACTTGAGTCCGGCGCCGGAGATCAGGCGGACCGCTTCGAGTGTCTCGCCGATCCCGCCCAGCAGGGACGGCTTCAGGACGAACACGTCGGCCGATTTCAGGGCTGTCATGGCGGCGATGGCCGCGAGCGACGATGCGGATTCGTCCGCCGCGACCGGAACCGGCGACGAGGCCCGCAGGCGAGCGAACATTTCCGGGGTAGAGTCGGACGGCAGCGGCTGCTCCACGTATTCAATCCCGAAGTCGAGAAGCATGGCGAGCTGGGCGCGGGCGGTCTCGTACGACCAGCCGCCGTTGGCATCGCCGCGCAGAAGCGTCTCCGCCGGCAGCTGCCCCCGGACGAACGACACCTTGCGACGGTTCGCTTCCAGGTCCGGACCCAGCTTGATCTTGAGGCAGCGGATACCGTCCAGAACAGCGCGGTCGATCTCCCGCTTCATCGCGTCGCCGGGGCCGGCGGTCACGACCGCGTTGATCGTCACCGATGGACACGGCGCGGGTGCAAGCAGCCGGGCGACCGGAATGGCCGTCTGGGCGGCACGAAGATTCAGAAGCGCGGTCCCGGCGGCGAACCGGCCGGACGGAGAAGCAGGGACTGCTTGCTCGAGTTTTTTCAGGATCTCCGTCGCTTCAGCACGCGAGTCTGCCAGTGCCCGGACTCCGTCCAGCGAGGACTGAAGCGCCGACTCGGCCTCCACCGCCATCTCGGACGAATGGCCGGGCAGCGGCGCCGCCTCGCCCGTGAACACGCCGGCAGCATGCCGGACGACCAGCCGTACACCTTCGCGCTCCGAATAACTGCGTACGCCGTTCTGGAACGGACGGCGGAAACGGTACCGGAATTTTTCGAGTTCGACGGCGGTCATAACACCAGCGCCACAGATAGCAGCAGGCTGTACAGGAAAAGCAGTCTGGCGGTTCCGGCCAGCAGGTCGTTCATGCGCGGCCCGGGTTCGGTACGGACGAACTCCCTGATCAGCTGCAGCGCCGCCGGAGCGGCCGCCAGCACCAACAGGAACGACGGAGTCAGGTAATAAACGGCGGCACAGACCGTCAGGGCAAACGGAAGACCGGCTGTCAGAGCGTACTGGACCCGGCCGAAGGCGAGCCCGAACCGGACGGCCAGCGTGCGCTTTCCGGCCACAACGTCGGTGCGCATATCCCGCACGTTATTCACCACGAGGATCGCCGCGCAGATCAGCCCCACCGGAATCGACCAGAAAAAACTCTTCGCAGTTACCGTCTGCGCCTGTACATAGTACGTTCCCGCGACCGCCACCGGACCGAAGAAAATGAATACGAAGAGATCGCCGAGGCCGTGATAGCCGAGCGGATAGGGGCCGCCCGTGTACGCCAGCCCCGACAGGACCGACGCCACGCCGATGGCGACGATCGGCCAGCCGCCGATCATCAGCAGATACATTCCGGCCAGAACGGCCACCGCGAATGCGGCGAAGGTGCCGCGCCGGAGCGCCTGCACCGTGAGCAGGCCGCTCTGGGCGGCCCGTACCGGGCCGATTCTCTCGGCGGTGTCAGCGCCTTTCTCGAAGTCGAACCAGTCATTCGCCAGATTGGTCCCGATCTGGATCGCCCCTGCTCCGATAAAAGCCGCCAGCGCCGGCCCCCACTCGAAACAGCCGTCCCGCCACGCAAGGGCGGTGCCGACCATCACGGGCGAGGCGGCGGCCGTCAGCGTACGGGGACGGGCGGCGAGCAGCCACGCCCGTAGCGAACCCGGTGCCGGGAGCACCTCCGTGCATTCCCGACGGCCGTGAATTCCCGCTACCGCGACGCTCATAAAACCCTCAGGGGAGTCTCGGGAATTTGGAGAAGTCGGGCTTACGCTTCTGAAGAAACGCGTTCTTGCCTTCCTTACCCTCTTCCGTGAGGTAGAAGAGCGCCGTCGCATGACCGGCCAGTTCCTGAAGTCCCGCCTGTCCGTCGCAGTCGGCGTTCATCGCCGCCTTGATGCAGCGGATCGCCATGGGACTCTTGCTGAGTATCTCGCGCGCCCAGCTGACAGTTTCCGCCTCCAGTTGCTCGAGCGGTACCACCTTGTTCACAAGGCCCATTTCCTCGGCTTCGGCGGCGTCGTACTGGCGGCAGAGGTACCAGATCTCCCGGGCCTTCTTCTGGCCGACAATCCGGGCGAGGTAGCTGGAACCGTAACCCGCATCGAAACTCCCCACGCGCGGACCGGTCTGTCCGAACCGCGCATTGTCGGCGGCGATCGTAAGGTCGCAGATCACATGAAGAACATGCCCGCCGCCGATAGCGTAGCCCGCCACCGAGGCGATCACGGGCTTGGGGCATGAACGGATCAGTTTCTGCAGCGTGAGGACGTTGAGGCGCGGCACGCCGTCGTCGCCCACATAGCCGGCTTCGCCGCGCACCCGCTGGTCGCCGCCGCTGCAAAAAGCCTTGCCGCCCTCGCCCGTGATAATGATGACGCCGACGTCGGTGTCTTCCCAGGCGTCCTGAAATGCTCGGATCATCTCCTGCACGGTCTTCGGCCGGAACGCGTTGTGGACCTCCGGGCGGTTGAACGACAGCCGGGCAATGCCGTCCTCGGACTTGTGATAGAGGATGTCCGTGAACTTTCCGGCTTCCTTCCAGGTGACGGAAGCAGTCGGACTTTCCTTGCGCTTAGCGGACTGAATAGGGCGTGCGGTCGGGGTCGGCATGTAAATGTCTCCTTGTGACATCGTTGGAACGGGTATTTTTCAGAATCAGCGACGAAACGAGACCGGGCCGTTCGGCATGCACGGCATGGCCGGCGCCGGGGACCGTTTCGAGTTCAACCCTGGGGATCTTCGCCGCCATACGGCGGGCAATATCGAGATACTTCTCGTCCAGTTCGCCGGCGATGAGCCGCACCGGCATTTTCAGTTCGCCGAGCCGCTCCCAGTAGCCGGGCTGGCGGCCGGTACCCATCACCCGGAGCGACCACGCGAGGCCCTCCGGGGTCTGCGACAGCCGCACCGACCGGATCGACTGGCGGCTGGCCAATGACAGACCTGCCTGGGTGGCGAAGAGCGGCTGCGCTTCCCACTGGTCCACGAACGGAACGACGCCGTCCGCAAGGATTTTTTCCGCGAGCTGGTTGTCGCTGGCCGCGCGAATGGTCTGGCCGTCGGTGTTCTCGATGCCCGGTGACGCACTCTCCAGCGTCAGCTCCCGCCAGCGCTTCGGATTGCGGAGCGCCCACGCGAGCGCCACCCGGCCGCCCATCGAGTAACCATAAAGGTGAGCGTCGTGGATGGCGCGGGAGTCGGCCCAGGCTTCGAGCGCCGCGATGCAGGCCTCGAAATCGGGCGGCCGGACCTGCGTGCGCCCGTGGCCCGGCAGATCGACCGCCATCGTGTGGCAGTCGCGCGACAGGCTATCCTGGATTTCCCGCCACGAGGCCGACGACCCGGTGAAGCCGTGCAACAGCACCACGACCGGCGCACCGGCGGGCCCCGATTCGGCCGAGTAGAAACGGGCGGACTGATAACCGGTGGTCATGACGCCACCGCCCTTCTGGGTTCGCGTGCGTCGGCCAGTTTCAGTGCCATCCGCTCCCAGATCCGGCGGTGGACGGCGAGACTCGACACCGGATCGACCGCGACCTCGACGAACCGGATCCCGACGGGCCGCGCTTCCAGTATCCCGCGCAGCTCATCCGCCGATTTCGCACGGCAGCTCTCCACTCCGAACCCGGCCGCCACACGAATGAGATCGACCGGCTGGGGGGTCTGGAAGTAGTCGGTAAACAGCCCGCCCCGGCCGCTCACCGGCAGATGATGAAAGATGCCGCCGCCGTCGTTGTTCACGGCGATCACGGTCAGCGGAATCCCGTTGACCGCAGCCGCCGACAGGGCGTTGATATCGTGAAGGAACGCGAGATCGCCCGTGAGCAGATAGGACGGGCCGTTCGATGCAGCCGCCATTCCGAGCGCCGACGACAGGATGCCGTCGATGCCGTTGGCGCCCCGGTTCACCTGGACCCGGAGTAATCCGCCGCGCTTGCCGCCGAACCAGTCGAGATCGCGCACCGGCATGCTGTTCGAGACAAACAGGTTCGATCCCGCCGGAAGGCCGTCCACGAGCGTCCGTACCGTACCTATTTCGCCCAGTTCGCCCGGTTCACCGGAATCTTCCAGAACCTCGTCCACGCACGCCTCGGCCAGACGGTCGTACTGTGCATGGAGATTCTTCCAGCCCGTGCGTGATGCCTGCCCGGCGAGGGTTTCGCCCAGTTCGCGGACCAGCGCTTCGCAGAACGGAACCGGGTCGGAGTCGACGATCCGGGCGACCAGATTTTCCGGATGCACCCAGCGGGCCGCGCCGTCGACGACTATCTGTTTCGCGCCGGACGAAGCCAGAAACTTCGATAGTGTCTTGCTGGTCGGCGCCGCTCCGAACCGGATGACGATCCGGGGCTTCACGGACGCAGCGGTCTCCGGGTCACGGAGCCAACCGTCGTGGTAGGCCAGGATGCCGTTCTCGCGGGACAGTTCCCCGAACCGGAGCCCCGATGCAGCGTCCGCCAGCACCGGATATCCGGTTACCCAGGAGAGCGCCGCGATGGCTACCGCCGAATCCTCCGCCTGCGGACCCGCCACGATCCAGCCCCGTTCGTCGGCGCGGATTTCGCGGGCCAGTTCCCGCACCAGCCCCGGCTCAGGAGCCCGGACCGCCGTGTGGACTTTCGGGACCATCACGGCGGCCGTCCCGACCGCCAGGTTTTCCGGCGACAGTTTCTCCGGAATCAGCGGTTCACGGAACGGCAGGTTCAGATGCACCGGCCCGCGCAGCGACCGCGCCTCGACAACCGCCCGGGCGGCCAGCACGGCGGCAGCTTCGCCCGGCCGGTCCAGTGAGTCGGGCACGGGCGCTTCGTGAAAAGCCCGGACGTTGGAGCCGTACAGCTTGATCTGGTCGATCGTCTGCGGGGAACCGCAGCCGCGCAGTTCCGGCGGCCGGTCGGCGGTCAGCACGATCAACGGGATGCCCGATTCGGACGCCTCGATAATACCGGGAAGGTAGTTCGCCGCCGCCGTTCCGGAAGTGCAGATCAGCACGACTGGTTCGCCGCTCGCCTTCGCGGCTCCCTGGGCCATAAACGCAGCACCGCGTTCGTCCAGACACCGGTGAACGATCACACCGTCCGCCTGCACGACGGCGACCGTGAGCGGCGTGCAGCGGGAACCGGGCGACACCACGAAGCGCCGCACACCGTTGGCCGCCAGCGTGCGGACGAGCGCCGAGGCGAACAGAAGGTTCCGTTCGCCAGCGGCGGCGGACACGACAGTATCAGCGGACCGCGCGCTCACGCCGTTCTCCTTCGCACTCGAACAGGACCGACCGGAACGCCGACAGCTTCCATTCGGTTTCACGCCACTCGGACTCGGGGTCGGAACCCTCCACCAGACCGCAGCCAGCGAACAGGTTCGCCATACCGCCCCGCACGAGGGCGCCCCGGAGCGCGACGGCGAATTCGCCCGAGCCGTCCGGCGCGCTCCAGCCAAGCGGGCCCGAATACCAGCCCCTGGACGGTCCCTCGGTCCGTGCGATCCATTCCCGTGCGGTGCGGGACGGCACGCCCCCCACCGCCGGAGTCGGGTGCAGCACCTCGACCAGTTCCAGCACGTCCACCGGCCGCTGGAGACGCCCCTCGATCCGTGTCCGCAGATGCTGGACCGTCCGGTAGCGGACCAGTTCCGGCGACAGCGGCACCGTGAGACGGCGGCAATAGGCCGATAGCGTGTCGCGGATGAACTCCACCACGAGCCGGTGCTCCGACAACTCCTTGGCGTTCGCCTGGAGTCCCATGCCGAGCCGCACGTCGTCGATCGCCGTCGCTCCGCGCGGCGCAGTACCCGCAAGCGCCACACTGCTTACGTTCATTGATCCGGTACGGACCAGCAGTTCTGGCGTCGCGCCGATGAAGTCGGCCCCGTCCAGATGGATCCAGTAGACGTAGCAGGAGGGATAACGGTCCCTGAGACGCGACACCAGCGCCACCGGATCGAACTCGCGGGTGAGCGGACAGTTCTCCTGCCGGACAAGAACAACTTTTTTCAGCTCCCCGTGCCGGATGTCCTCGACCGCCTCACCGGCGACACGGCACCAGTCGCCGTGGTTCCAGTGATTCCCGGCAGCTGGCGCGATCCGGTTCGGCAGCTGCGGTAGCGCCCGTGCGTCGCCGTCCGCTCGAACTCCCGCGCTGAGTGTGCGGCCACCCGAGTATCCCGCCACATACAGTTCCGACGGCACGATCGTGAGCGCCTGCGGGAGCCCCGCCCAGGGGCCCGCCGCCTGGCCGGCTTCGAACGGAAACACAGAGAACGCCCGTGCAGTGCGACGGGCGTCGTCGGATTCAAACCGGGCGTTCTGCCAGAACGATTTCAAAGCACCTGCGGCGGCGGGGACCGGTTCGGAGTCGTTTCCGGTCCACACGAACGCGGCGCCCGCTCCGGCCGTTACCGTTCCGTCGGGGCCGGCGAAATAAACCGTCGGGAGTCCGTGCGCGGCCTGTGCGGCAGTCCATGATGCGAGATCGCCAGGAACCGTGGCCACGACGGCGCGGAATGTCACTGGCGCAACCACCGGAACCGGCGTGCCGGTTGCGGCCGCCGTCGTATCGGAATCGTTTACAAGCGGTTCAGGCGACCACACCGGTATATATCCATGCGACTCCGCCCGTGAGCGGCTCCGCCGTTACGGACCGGAACGAACCGGTCTCTTTCATCAGGTCCAGGAACTTCTGTCCGCTGGGGAACGCCGCCGACGTGCGGTTCAGATAGCGGTAGGCGGCGAAGTTGCCGGTAAGTATGCCGCCCAGCACCGGCAGCACGCGGTTGCTGTAGAACCGGTAGAGCGGGCCGAACAGCCTGCCCTCGGGCTGGCCGAACTCCAGCACGATCACACGGCCTCCCGGCTTCACGGCGCGGGCCATCTCCCGGAGTCCCTTCACCGGGTCGCTCACGTTGCGGATACCGAAGGCGATTGAGGCGGCGTCGAACGACGCCCGGTCGAACGGCAAGTTAAGCACATCCGCCTGGCGGAACTCGATGCCGCCAAACCCGAGCCCGGCCGCCTTGGCGGGGGCGTGCTCCAGCATCTCGGCGCAAAAGTCGGTGCCGACAATCCGGGCCTTGTGGCCCAGTTCCCTGCGGAAAGCGATGGCAAGGTCGCCCGTCCCGGTGGCGCAGTCGAGGAGCGACGCGCCGCGTTCCTTCGAGGCGGTAAGGCCGCTGGCTTTGACGACCCGCTGGCGCCAGCGGTGGTGGATCCCCAGCGACAGGACCGTGTTGGTCAGGTCATAGCGGGGGGCGATCGACGCAAACATGGACTGGACGGTTTCGGACACAGCGTGCCTCCACGTCCACCCCTATCACCATGGTTCATAAGTTTCAAGAAGTTTTGAAAGCACTGAATATATTGAACACGCGTGTTCAGGTTGGATTTTTTGACTCCCCTCCCCGCTCTCCGCTAAAGACGGGGCTTGCCGCAGCCTGGAGGGCCAGCCGGCAACTCCAGCCGGTCTATAACTCAAGTAGTTCCAGCAGGTTATCGGACCATTGGAAAACCTAACTAAAATGGTTAGGTTAGTGATGCCGACCGGCTCCAAGTTTCAAGAAGGGAAGTTCACTCCGGCATGAGTTCTCAGAAAGGCTTTACGATCTGGTTCACCGGGCTTTCGGGCGCGGGCAAGTCGACCATCACGGCCGAACTCGTGGCGGAGCTGAAAACCCGGCGCCGCCTGAAGGTGGAAGTGCTGGACGGCGACGTGGTCCGTACGCATCTCTCCAAGGGGCTCACCTTCTCGAAGGAAGACCGCGACACAAACATCCTGCGTATCGGCTGGCTGTGCGAAGTGCTCACGCGCAACGACGTGATCGCCATCGCCGCCGCCATCAGCCCCTACCGCGACATCCGCAATCAGGTCCGCAAAATGGTGGAACCGGGCCGGTTCATCGAGGTGTATCTGGCGACGCCGGTCGAAGTGTGCGAGGCCCGCGACGTGAAGGGCTTGTACAAGAAGGCCCGCGCCGGCGAAATCCCGGCGTTTACGGGCGTCTCCGACCCTTACGAACCGCCCGAGAACCCCGAGGTCACCTGCCGCACGGGTCAGGAGACGGTGAAAGAGAGCGCCGGGAAGATTCTGGGCTATCTCAAAGAACAGCACCTGATCGACTAGTCTGAATCCCATGACCCGGAACCCGTCACATCCAGCGAAGGTCGAGGAGATCGAGGCTGGCCTGCTTATCGTGGGCGGCGGCGCGGCCGGCGCCATGGCGGCGGTTCATGCGCGCGACCTCGACCCGAACCTGAACGTCGTCCTTATCGAGAAGGCCAACATCATCCGCAGCGGCTGCCTGGCCGCCGGAATCAGCTCCATCAACGCCTACGTGAACAAAGGCGAGACGCCCGAGTCGTTCACGAACTGGGTCGCCAGGGACAACTACGGCATCATCCGCGAGGATCTGGTGCTCTCGCTCGCCAGACGGCTCGAAGAGGCGGTCAGGAAGGTCGAGAAGTGGGGCCTGCCGCTGCTCAAGGACGAGAACGGCGACTACGTCGCCCGCGGACGCGGCTCGATCAAGATTCGCGGCGAGCGGATCAAGCCGATCATGGCCCGCGCCGTTGACGGTTCCGGCACGCGGGTGCTGAACCGGGTCGTCGCCACCAACTTCTGGATGTCGAATGGCCGCGTGCACGGCGTGCTCGGGTTCAACGTGAGGACCGGCGCGTTCGTCCAGGTGCGGGCGCCCTATACCATTATCGCCACGGGCGGCTGCGCCGGGCTTTACCAGAACGTGAACAGCGGGCTTGCCCGCCACAAGGTGTGGTACTCGCCGTTCAACACCGGCGCGGGACTCGCGATGGGCCTGCGTGCCGGGGCGGAGATGACCTCCTTCGAGATGCGTTTCATCGCGCTGCGCGTGAAAGACTTCATGTCGCCGACGGGCGTGCTGGCGCAGGGGTTCGGCTGCAAGCAGGTGAACGCGCTCGGGGAAGACTACCTTGAGAAATATTACGCCTCCTGGGGCGGACGGAAGATGCCGACGGCACACCGGCTGCTCGCCACCCTCGAAGAGGAACGTGCAGGCCGGGGGCCCTGTTTCCTCGACACAAAGCATCTGAACGAAGCGGACATGGCGAAGATCAAGACGTCGTATCTGGACATGTCGCCGTCGATACTGCTGATGTGGGGCGACAAGCGGATCGACCCGCGCACGAATCCGATCCGTATCTGCGGCTCGGAGCCCTACGTCCAGGGCGGCCACGGCATGTCGGGCTACTGGATCGACGAACAGCGCCGCTCGACCGTTCCGGGCCTCTATGCCATCGGCGACGTGGCGGGCGGGGCGCCCAAGAAATACGCCTCCGGCGGCTGGGCCGAGGCGATGATCGCCGTCGAGGATATTCTCGCACGCCGGGGCGAAGCGGTAGAGGCCGACCGCGGCGATCTGAACGCCCGGTCCGACCGCGAGATACGACGGGTGTACGAGCCGCTGGAGCGGTTCCAGAAGTTCACCGGCTCGCTGGCGGGCGTCATGGCGACCCCTGAGGAGGCCGAGGGCCGCCTCCAGAAGCTGATGGAAGAGTACGCCGGCGGCCTGACGCAGAATTACGAGCTGTCGGCCGCCAAGCTCGATCTGGCCCGCCACTCGCTCCAGAAACTGGAAACCGCCATGGACCGGCTGGTAGCACGGGATTTCCACGAGCTGATGCTGGCGCACGAAGTGATCGACAGGCTGCTGGTGGCACGAGCGCTCGTCGAACATCTCGACTTCCGCAAGGAGACCCGCTGGCCCTGCTACCAGACGCGCGTCGACTACCCCGAGCGGGACGACCGGAACTGGCTGAAGTTCGTCAATACCGTGTACGATAGCGGGCGTAACGAAATCCGGACGCTTGAAAGACCCCTGATGGAAGGCCGCGCGGGATGAGCATCTTCATCGACGAAAACATCTGCAACGGCTGCGGCAAGGCTGAAGAGGCGATGTGCGTAGCCGTCTGCCCGGGCGACCTGCTGTTCATGAAGCCGACGCACAAGGCGGCTATCCTGGAACGGCTGCCCGACTGCTGGGACTGCGCCGCCTGTGTGAAGCACTGTCCGGTGGGCGCCATCGATCTCAAGCTGCCGCTCGAGATCTCCGACGAGGGGATGCTGCTCCGGGCCAAGGTGCTGCACACGCGTACCCGCTGGACGCTCCAGTACGCCGACGGCCACGATGAAGTGCTCGACATTCCGATCGCCGATACCCGCGACGCGAGCCTGAAGATCGTCGACCACAGCCAGGACCCGGTCAAACCGAAATAACTGTTCGGCTCCGCGTACTCCTGAAAGAAGAAGGGCGGCCAACGACGGCCGCCCCTCCGTTTGCCGGCTGCCTACCTTACGGTACGACCAGTGTCGCAACCGCCGGGACGTATCTCACGTCGCCCGAACAGGTGAGCGTGTAGGTCCCGCCCGCCGATAGCGTCAGCATGCCGTCCGGTCCCATCGACACAGGGTAAACCAGATTCCCGCCGGAGATTTCGCAGGCACTGACAGCCGACGGGCTGTTCACCCACTGGACCGTCCGGCCCGTGACGATTCCGAAGGTGTAGATGAAGGGCGCAGCCGGATCGGCATGGGCACCGTCGTCCACCGGAGTATCGTCCGTTACCAGCGACGGATCGGTGGTGAGCTCGGCCCAGTCTTTCCGGCCCATCGCCAGGAATCCGTACTGCGAATCGTCGGCGTAACTGTCGTCGCCCGCATCAACACACGGCGACGCCGGATCCAGGAATACCGTTCCGTCCGCGATCCGGACAAACGGGTCCACCGCCAGCAGCGTGAAGTTCGTCGCACCGAAGTCCGCCGCGAGATCCCGCTCGGAACAGGCATAATCGATGGAATAACTTCCACCCGGGTCGGCACCAAACTGTGTACCGGAAAACGATACCGATCCGTAGACGGCCGTGTTGCGCAGAACGGTTCCGGCGGCACTGGTGGTCATGGCCGCATCCTTACCGACTGGTGCGCCCAACGAATCTTCCACACGGTTGTCAACGAACGTGACATTTGTGAAAACGGCGGAACCGGTGTTGCGGACATTCCAGCCACCGGCACCATTCAAACCGGCGACGTTCGAATCGAGCAGTACGTTCGTCACGGTCAGGTCGCCACCTTCGCTGTCCACGCCGCCGCCATACCAGCCCGCGGTATTGTTCGAGATTACCGAATTGGCGACCGTCGCCGTCCCGCTCACCTGGAGTTCGAGACCGCCGCCCGCCGTATCGGCGTAGTTTCCGCTGACGACCGAGTCCGTGAACTCGAGATTGTTCGCCACGATGATGGAACCGCCGCCGAATCCGGATACCGGCAGCACCGTTGCCGTATTGGACAGAATCTGCGTGCGCCTGACGCTGACATTCGTGCCGCTGAGGTAAATACCGCCGGCGCCGTACTGCACCGAGTTGTGATCGGCCGTCACGCCGTCCAGCCCGATGTTCTCGGCAAACAGCGACAGGCCGCCGCCACCGCCTGATACCGTGGTATTGCGGCTGAACGAGGAGTTTTCGACGATTACCGTATCGCCGGCACCGCCGTCAGCGTACAGGCCGCCGATGTCGATAAAGCAGAGATTGCCGTCCACCGTCATACGGCGGAGATGCAGCGTCCCGCCGCCATCCCAGCGCGCGCCCGCACCGTTGGTAACCGTGGTGTCGTTATAGCCGCCGGTAATCCGGAACCCGTCGATCCAGAAATCCTTCGCACCGGTGAGCACGGTCTGGCTGTCGCCGGCGTCTCCGCCGTTGCCATCGTTGTCGCCGTTCAGGACCGTCTGGGTGTAGTAACCGGCGCGCTGCGCGAAAGTGGCTTCCGTTCCGCCGAAGCCGCCGAAGAGATAAACGTCGCCGGCCGCATCCGCCACGGCGGAAACATCGTCCGCCGCCGTCTTGTAGGTGCCGACCGCCATCCAGACGTGGTCATACGGTCCGGCCGAATCGAGCACCGACTGGAGATCGCCCGACCGGTTCAGCCAGCTCGTGCCGTTACCGGACCCCGACGAGGTCGGACCCAGGTACCAGCGAGTCGCAGGCGTATAGTGAACGCCCATATCCACATTGCCTGAATCGGTGTCGCTACCCACGCCCGTCGTAAGCGTCGTCCAGTCGGCGAGTCCCGCGGCTGCGTAGGCCGCCGTCGCCGACGCGTTGTCTCCGGCATTCACACAGGCCGAGGTATAGAGATCGCCCTGGGATGTCTGCTTCAGGAACAGTTCGTTCTGGAGACCCACAGTGAACGGGTCATCGAGAGCCGGTGACGACTTGTCGAGTACCACGCTTCCGGTACCATAGAGACTCAAGTCCTCCTCAGAGCATGCGTAATCCACAGTTACGGAGCCCGAGATAACGTCGAGATCCGATATCGAGACCGGAACGGTGCTCTGGGCCAGATTCCCGAAGAAAACCGAGTTTCGGACGGTCAGGTCGCTGCCCTCATTCGCGATCGCCCCGCCATCACCTTCAGCGCTAAAATCGGAGTCGGCGACATTTTCCCGGAACGAACAATTCTCTACAACCATTGTCGAAATCCCGCCGCCCGAATCGAAGGCATACAACCCGCCGCCGCCGGACTCGGCCTGGTTTCCGTTAAAGGCGGAATTGGTGACCATCACATTCGAATCCTCGGCATACAGGCTCGCGCCGTCGCCGCCGGTATTGGCTTTAAACAGCAGGTCCGACAGCACCACGGACGACTGGTAGATGTAAGCTCCACCGCCGAACTGGGAAGCGCCTCCCGCATTGGACCGCACAATGCCGCCGTCGACCGACACCGCCGAGTTGTCGAACTCCATGCCGGCCGCGTATCCAAAACCGGACGTTATGAAATTGTCCGTGACCGTCAGGTCTGTCACTACCGCGTCGGAATTGTCGATCCACAGGCTGCCGTAGTCGTCGGCGGCATTGTTCGTGACCGAAATGCCGGTCAACGAGACACCGGTGGAGGAAGTCACATAGAGACCGCCGCCGTTGTCGGAAGCCTGGTTACCGTCGATTACGACATCCGAGAGCGCGATGCCGGGCACGGAATCGATATACATGCCGCCCACATCGAAATTGGCGGAGTTGGCGCTGATTTCGGCGTGGCTCATCGTCACGTTGTCCGAAAACTCTACATACGCGCCAGGACCATAGTCCGCCACACCGTTGATGAGCCGGATGCCTTCCAGATGGAGGCCGTCAACAAACCCCGCGTACAGCACCGGGGCCACACCGCCGCCGTCCAGCGTGCTCTTCGCCGCGACATCCTTCTGCCGGTAGGCTGATTCGGTGCCGTTGAAACCGCCGACGAAGGCGATACCGCTCTTCAAGTCGGCCATGTCACCCGGCCCCGTCGCAGTAAAGATATCGTCCTTCAGCCACACCGAACCGCCACTCGAGGCGGCGTCGATACCGCCCTGCGGGGTGGCCTTAGCCGTCGCCCAGGTAAGACCGTCATTGGCGTCGTTTCCGGCCGCCGTCACGTAAATACGCACGGGCTGCGTGTAGTGCACGCCCATGTCCGGCTGGCCGGATTCGGAATCGCCCTGGAACGCGGTCGTGAGCTGCGTCCAGTCGAGACCGAGATCCGCATACGTCTGCGTCGTGACAAGCGCATCGGCGCTGTCCACACAGGCGCTCGTGTAGGCGTCGCCCTGCGACGCCTGTTTCAGATACACGCGCGAGCCGTCGAGGCTCGACCGGAACGGGTCGCCCTTCTCCGGCGACGAACCATCGAGGGTGATATTGCCGGAGCCGGTAAACGTTTCTGCGCTGCAGGTGCTGCGTATCGTCCGGGTATTCGCCGTCAGGGCGAAGCCATCGTCGTAAATATCGTCTGTCGCGCCATTGTACAGGTTACCGTAGAACGTACTGTTCTCGATCACGTACTGGCGGGAGAAACCGGACGAAACGATTGCTCCACCGGGCCGGAAGAAGTTTCCGGCGAAATTGTTCCGGAACGAGCAGTGCCGGATTCCGATGGTCGCGTACGCCGTGATATCGATAGCGCCGCCTCCGCCGGAGGTGCCGTTGCCGTCAAACGTCACGTTGGCAATATCGGTCACCGTACTCGACACCCGCAGGCCTCCGCCGGTAACCGGCGAAGCCAGGCTGCCGTTGGTCCTGAACACGGAGTTCGAGATAGTCCCTGTGGAAATCGGTGTAACGGTCGAGCTGTCAATGTTCACGCCACCGCCGAAGAGCCCGGAGGTATTGGCTGTCACCACCACGGAATCCAGAGTGAACTCCGGCGAATCAGTGATCATCATGCCGCCGCCAAGCTGGCTGGCCGTATTTCCTGAAATGACGAGATTCGTCAGCCGGGTTCCCGTGGCCCCGGTGACGAATATTCCGCCGCCGTTCAGGTTACCCGCACCGGCCGCGTTTCCGCCCCTGACCGTGAGTCCGTCAATCACCACGCCCGATGCGCCGGTGACCGTGACGACATGATAGGCGTCGGCCGCTGTCGGCGTACCCGAGATGTCGTAGTCGCCGTCCAGCACGGTGAGCGACGCATCCACAGGGCTTGCACGGTCGAGGATGGAGTTTTCGGTTTCAGCGAGACCGCCATAGATCCTGACGGATGCCGTCACGGCCATGAGTGACCCGTTGGCGACCGCAGGCGAACCCATGCTGCCCGCGCCGATCAGCACCTGACCGGTACCTCCGGAGAGCGCCTGAGCTTCGGTGATACCTGCCTGCAGGAATCCGGCGTTATGCGCGTCGGTCCAGGAGTCGCCCGAACCGTCGTTGCCGAACCCGTCACCCAGGGTCGTCACGTACCGGGTATTGGAGCTGATCGTGAGCGTGTTCGTGACCGTGTTACCGCCCGGCTCGGTCATCTGGAGATCAATGGTGCAGTCAGCGCCCAGCGCCGGCGCCGTACCGGAGATCTCGCCGGTCACCGTATCCACTGAATACCAGGCCCCGCCGCCGGCACCGGGAAGGAGGCTGCACCGGTTCACCGCAGCCGACGCATCGGCATAAGTGTACACATCGTTTGAATCCGGATCCGTGATGGCCGGATGCGGTACCGTAAAGCTATCGCCGTCGAAAACCGACGTCAGCGCGTAAGCGCCTGGCACCGCCGGATCGTTCACGCCGGTGACAGTCACCTGAACCGTGCCGGTGGAAACCGACCCGTTCGAATCGGTAATCCGGTAGGTGAACGTGTCGGTCAGCAGTTCGCCCTCCGAGAGGTAATCAAGTACGCCGCCCGGAAGGTTCGGATCGTACACCAGCGTATTGCCGGCCGGTGTGATGGTGATGCCGCTGGCGGATACCGTGCCGGCATCGACATAGGAGATCGCATCGCCGTTGGCGTCCGTGTCGTTCGACAGAAGCTGGCTTGTCTGGATGACAACCGGCGCGCCGTTCTCGGTCGTCGCGAATCCGGTATCGGTCGCGGCAACCGGCGCCTGGTTGGAGCCGAGGATCGTCGCCGAAGTCGAGTTACCCGAACTGTCGGTGCAGTAGAGCGTGTACTGCGGCGAGGCGCCCGTGGACGGGATGGGCCAGTTGCCCTGCGAAAGCTGGTCCTGCGGGATTGAGTAGACAACCTGTGCCGGGACGTCGGCATTGCGGATCTCGCACGATGCCGTGGCCGGCGTCGTGGCCCAGTAAATGGCATCGCCGCCGTTCACCAGATGGAAATCGGTGATCCACATCGTCGCCGACGGATCATAGTGACGGCCGACGTCGGACGTGCCGGTATCGAGGGCGCCGGACGCATCGGTGGTCTGCGCGGCGAAAGCGAACGGCACGAGTCCGTCGTTACCCGCGTCCACGCAGGCACTCGTGTAAGTCGATCCCAGGATTCCGTTGTGACGAAGGAAGACCTCACCCGACGGGCCCACACTGAATGGATTGCCGAGTGCGGGAGTGGAGCCGTCCAGCAGCGGTCCGGTGGTCGTGATAGTGACGGTCGGCAGAGTAGTCGCGAAATCCTGCGGTGAGCAGACCGAATCCAGCGTGGTAGCTCCAACTACCCCATCCACGTCAGGTAGCGCCGGATTTGCCGGGTTCGCATTTCCATAGAAAACGGAGTTCCGGATCGCCATCGGCGTCCCGCTAAACAATAAAATGGCGCCAGATCCATTCCCGATATTATTCGCCACGGTGATGTTGTCAAAAGTCACGACACCGAGATTAATTCCAATTGCTCCAGTACCCGTCGCCGTACCGCTGACACCGATATTCCCGGCAAGCGTGACATTACTCCAGACGTGAATCGGAACGCCTGATACTCCACCGAGAAACACCGGAGCCGACAGCGGTCCAGAAGTAGTGGTATTCGTGTTATTAAGAATCGCCGAGTTCGTGATATAGCTGCTCGTATACCGGATCAGGGCCGCCGACCGCTGCCCGGAATTGTTATTGTCGATCGTCACACCGTCCATGTGCAGCTCTGCACGCGGCAGCAGATGGGCCCCGTTGTCGGTGGAAAGACCGCCTGTGCCTCCCCCGGTATTCTGCGTAATTCGGACGTTCTCGAGCATCGTGAGCTGGGCCGGATAGTCCGGCGCTTTCATGCCGCCTCCGCTGCCAGCCGCAGTTGAAGTTCCAAGCGTGAGAACAGAATTCCGGATCGTGAGATGCCGGTGTGCGGAAGCCAGAACGATACCCGCATCGGTACTAAACCCGGTGGTAGCCGTCACACCGTCCAGAACCGATTCGTTACCGATCTGGATTACAGGGCCCGCATCACCAGCGTTTGCGACGCCATTGTTGTTCACATCACCCGACAGCACGGTCTGGCTCCGATCAAGGCGGACCTCCGGGAACGAAGCTTCCGTCCCTTCGAAACCGCCATACACGCCCACATATGCCGGAATCGTAAGAAAGGCCGGACCACCCACTGTCGCTTTGTAGGTCCCCTGCTTCAGCCATATGTCGTGCCACAAAGGATAGGCGGCAGTTGCCGTCTCCGGAGCAGTGTTCCACGCGGTCGACCAGGTCTTGCCGTTTTCCGTGCCGGTATTCGACAGGTTACCCAGCACTGCCTCGCGAATAATTGCGTAGGAACTGCCGTTATGACCAGATATCTCCGAACAGTCGGCCCGGTAGATGCCCGGCGTCAGGTTAAAGGTCCCGCTGATCGTCCCCGGACCGCCCGGGATTGATCCCATGTAGGTTTCCGTCGCTACCTGGTAGATGTCACAGCCTGTCAGTACGGTTTCCGGCACCACCAACAGCGTCACGTCGCTGCCGGCAGCCAGCACGGCGGATGACGCCATGAACGACGGCGTCCGCAGTGGCAGGTAGGTCAGACTGTCCTGCGGAACGTAGTGAACACCCGCATCGACATCGGTTGCACCGCCTCCGTCCGTATCCAGGTACGGTCCACCCAGAGACGGGTCGTCGTTGAACGTTGTGTAGGTATCCCAGGCGCTGAGTCCCGCCGTCGCAAAGACCGCCGTTGCCTGAGCTTCGTTGCCGATGTCGGCACAGGCGGAAGTATAAGCGTCCCCGGTCAACGTATTCTTCAGGAACAGTTCGCCCGTCGCCATCCGGTCGAACGGATCGCCAAAGTTTGCCGCCGAACCATCGAGAATTATATTTCCGGCGGAAGCAACATTCATCGTCCCAGTAAAATCCTGGATTCCGCAGGAGTTATTCACCGCGCCATTGCCGGTACCTGCGGCCGGCGTACGATTCACGTCCATTACGGTGGAACTGCTGACCGACAGATTCCCGTAGAATGCCGAGTTCCAGACGTTCAGATTCACGGTGCCGCCGCTGAAATTATTGATGTCGGCACCGGCGCCCAGATCGCTCGAATAATTGCTGTCGAACGTGCTGTTCGTGACATTGACGTTCAGGACACCTCCGCCCGCAGTCGTGCCGATGGCGCCACCCCGCCCGTTCGGATTCAGATTCTCCCGGAATGCCGAATTCACGACATTCAAGATAACCGCTCCGCCGGAATTGCGCTCGACCCAGAGCGCGCCGCCACGATTCGTACCCGTCTTCTGCAACGAGTTCTTCCAGAACAGCGTGTCGGAGATGAGACCAGTGTCGAAGCTGCGGATGAACGCCGCACCGCCCGCATGGGTGGCGCCAGAGAGACCGGTCGATCTGTTGGCGATGAATTTTGCACCCGTGACAGATAATGTCGCCGGCCGGTCCACGAACAGGGCGGGGCCGCTCAGCCCCGTGTTCCCCTCGAACCGGGTTCCGTTGATCCGCACGATGGAAGTGCGGACACCGCTGGCGTCCACATCCCGTATGGCAAGCGCACCGGCATTGCCCGTAAAGTTGTTGACGAATTCGCCCCGGGTAATGGTGATATCCAGACCCGGAACGCCGGTCCCGCCCCGCTGCATGTAAATGGCACCGCCAACCGAACCACCGGCCACGGATGCCTGGTTATTTTCCCAGCGCACGTCCGTTGCCGTCACAACCGTGCCCGGCAATCCGACCACATTGACCGAAGAAATATACATGGCTCCACCGTTGGAAGCCGGGGACTGATTGCCGCGGAAAATATCGTTCTCGAGCGCCACACTCACCGCGCCCAACGCAATGATCGCCCCTCCCTGATTGGTAAGGGTGACATTCGACTCATAAAGTGTGTTCCGGCTGCTGAACCGGGCGACATTGTTACCACCAAACACGATTGCTCCACCGTCACCCGAAAGTGCGGTGTTCGATCTGACGACTGAATCTCCAATGTCCAGCAGCCGTGGTGTTGCGGCCGCCCCGAAATAAACAGCGCCAGCGAGGGTTCCGCCGGTGTTGGATTCGATAGTAGAGGCCTCGATGCGGAGGTCCGAATCGGAAACCCTTATCCCCGCCCCGAAGCCCGCGGTAGAGTTATTGTCGATACGGGAGTTGGAGACTGTCACTGCACTGGCCGCTGAAATGAAGATTCCCACCCCGGAAGATCCGCCAAGCGTGTTCTGCCCCCGGGTGAGACGGAACCCGTCCACCTGGAAACCGGAACTGCCCGATATATCCACAAGGCGCCGGCTCGTGCTGTTTCCGTCCAGCGTCGTATAGACACCCGGCGCGCGTTCGCTGACCTGGGATTCCCAGCCGCCGAAGCCACCGAACAGGGCGACACCCGGCTTGCTCGTCACCGTCAGCATTGTGGCGGTGGAGGTGGCGGTATAGGTATCGGCCTTCGCCCACACCTTGTTCCCGGCCGACGCGAGGTTCACGCCCGCCTGCACGCCCTTGGCGGCGTTGGACCACGACGTTCCGTCGGCAAGGCCCGCGCCGTCTTTCGTCACGTAGATGATCTTCGGCTCCGAGTAGTGGCGGCCCATGTCCGGCGTGCCGCCGAAAATATCGTCCGGGTCGCCGTTCGAGCTGGTCGTGTACGGGAATACCGGCGACGCAAGCGAAATCCGTCCGCCAAGGTACAGCAGGAGGTCCGTCGTCAGGCTGGACGCACCGCCGTCCACACAGGCGCTGGTATAACTGTCGCCCGCTGCCGTCTGGCTGAGGAACAGCTCGCCGAGCGCGCCGGTCGCGAACGGATTGCCGAGAGACGTCGTCGAACCGTCGAGCGTGACGAACGGCGCCAATGCGATCAGAGAGATATCCTGTTCGGAACAGATTCCTTCGTATTTGAAGGTCGGTGTTCCGTCATCCATCAGATCGGACACGAGTGGCGGAGGCACGCCCCCGTTCAGGTCCCGGTTTCCGTAGAACGCCGAGTTCTCGATGACCAAATCTGGCGGAGTGGCAGCGGTGTTCGCGCTGTAGACCGCGCCGCCGTCGCCGGTACCATCGGAGTCGAAATCGGCGGTATTGCTGCGGAACGAGCCCTGGACCAGCCTGAAAAGCGTATCGCTGCCGACGAATACCGCTCCGCCAAAGTCACCGGCGCTATTGCCGTCCAGGGTAAGGTCGGCTGCATATACCTTCGTTGTACCGATACCGACTACACCGGCAACATAGAGCGCACCGCCCGCGGTTGCCGCCTGGTTCGTCGTGAACGTGAGACCAGTCAGCGAGGTGATGCCGCTGCCAAGGAATGCCGCTGCGCCGCCCTGATCCGAGGTGTTCGACGTGAACGTCGTGTCTTTCACAATCCACTGCAGCGAACTTGCGGGAGACTGTGCGTTAAACAGAACCGCCAGGGCTCCGGCTGCTGTGGACGAGGAGTTACTGCTGAACGCGGAATTCCGGATTTCGCCGCGTCCGCCGAAAACTGCAAGGCCGCCGCCAAACTGGGCGGCCTGCGAACTGCTGACGGACACCTGATCCAGAGAAATCAGACTTGACGCCGAGGCATTTCCGAAATTGGCCGGGTAGGCAGTGACGGCTCCTCCCTGGCTGGTGGACTGGCAATGACTGAACGTCGAATTCTCCACAGATACTCGGAACGATTCACCCGACAGCAGACATCCGCCGCCGTCGGACGAATCGTCGTAGCCGTATGTCGTATCGAAACGCTCAAACCGTGTGTCCGACGCTGCAACGATCACATGGACCGCGTCCGCCGGAGTTATCGAACCGCTGGTGTCGTAGTCGCCGGTTACCGCCGTGCGTCCACCGGACGTGCGGCCGGTGGGATAGAGTTCCGTGCCGGTGAATCCGCCCAGCACCATGACACCACGCCCGGCCGTAAAGACCGGATCGGTGTGGACCGTCGTCAGGCCTCTTTGGGTGACCGTATCGACCCAGACCTGGTCGCCCCAGCCGGCAACGTCGACCGCCCGCTGGATATTCTTGCGCGCATTGGCCCAGGTCAGACCGTCTTTGGTGTCGTCGCCCGCCGCACCCCGGACGTAATAGACTTTTGGCCGGCTGTGCAGCGCCCCGGCATCGGGCGGATACGCTTCCGCCGCTCCGTAGTAGGCGCCCGTCAGGGTCTGCCAGTCGAGGCTGGCGGCACTGAAAGCAGCCGTCGCCCGGAGCGGATCGCCGCTTCCTGTGCAGGCGCTCGTGAAGCTTTCGCCCTCGGAAGTCCGGCGCAGAGCCAGCTTGCCGAACGCGCCGCGATGGAACGGATCCGACAGGGACGGCGACGAGCCGTCCAGCTTCACGGAATCGTCGCTCCACAGATTTTCGCCGCACAGATGCGATGCCGTCACGGTGCTGCTTCCGCCGGTGACGATTTCCGACATCTGCGACACCGGAATTCCGAACGTGTTTATATGAGTGACATTGCCCCACAGCGCCGAGTTGGCAATGTCGAGCACCGAATCCTGAACAAAAGCCGCGCCACCTTCGTAGGTACCGGCCAGCGAGTAGTTCACACTGTTACTGCTGAAGGCCGTATTGGTGGCGGTCACCTGGCTTTCAAAAATATAGATCCCGCCACCCTCCCGGGCGGACTGGTTCTCGGCGAACGAGACGCCGTTCAGCGTCATCTCTACATTGTCTACCGCAATACCGCCGCCGGCGAACAAATCGGCGGCGTTATCGGATACCGTCGAGTCGGACAGGACGATGCCGCTTGAACCGCCGGAGATCATCAGACCGCCGCCGTTTCCGGCTCCGGACCGATTCCCTGTCACATACAGGCGCTTCGCGTTCACATCCGTGGCGGACAGCCATTCCGCACCGCCGCCATGACCCACTGCGATGTTTGCATCAATCACAAGGCCATCGATCGACACGTTGCCCACGCTGAACATCTCCAGACCGCCGCCGCCCAGGCTGGAGAAGTTGGACTCGACTACGGTATCCTTGAACGTCACGCCGACAGTGGAGAGCACCGCCAGACCGCCGCCGGAGTTGCTGGTGTCGTTACCGGAGACAGTGACCCGGTCGAACAGGACCGTCGCACCGCCGGCAATCTCTATCCCTGCGCCGGGGCTCGTGGAGCCGGTAATACCGCTGACCGCCGTATCCCGAATGGTTACGCCGGACGGCATGTTCACATAAATTCCGTTTTCATTGCAGTTCAGGACGTTCAGTTTCTGGATCAGCACATCATCCGCGAAATTCAGGCTCAAACACCTCGGAGCGCCGCCATCGAGCGTCAGACTGTCCAGGATCACTCCGGAAACCCCAGAACCGGACAGAAGGTTCGTCGAGGGGTCGCTGACCAGTTGCGTGGTGCCCGCAGGCGACGGCCGATCCGTCAGGGCCGCTTCCGTTCCGGCAAACCCGCCGTACAGATAGACTCCAGAACTCAGACCGATCTGGGCAAGGCCGGCGCCCGTGTTGAAGCTGTCGTCGTAATTCCCCGTTTCAAACCAGACGCTGCCGCCGCCGTTCCCCGATAGCGCCGCAATGGCAGTATTGATGTCCGCCAGCGAATCGGGAATCGCGTTCGCCCAGGAGGTTCCGTCCAGTGCCCCCGCACCGGCGGTCGTGACATAGCGGGTGTTGTAGCCGATCGTGAACGTCTTCGTGTCCGTGGCGAAGCCGTCGTCCACGGTCACATCCACGGTGCAGGCCGTTCCCATGGCCGGGCACGTACCGGTCAGTTCCCCGTCTGGGTTAACCGTCACCCAGGTGCAACTGCCTGTGCCGGCGTCGGAGAACGTATCGCTCGCGGCCGGGTAGGTATCAACGTCGGCAACGCTCGCGAACAGGCTCAATGTATCGCCTTCGCGGCAGAAAGTGTTCGGCGGCGGATTGTTCAGGGCCGGCGCGTCGTTAACACCGGTAATCTGGAGTGTCACTGTTGCGCTGGAGCTGACCCCCATATTGTCCTGGATCGTATAGATGAAGGAGTCGTTCAGGATTCCGCCCGCCGCGACAAAGTCGATACCGGTCGTATCGATCTGTATGTCTGTCGGCGTGACGGCGACCGGAAGCCCCTGCACAGAGGTGAACGCATCTGCTCCCGTGATAGTCAGCGTATCGGACTGGTCCACGTCCAGATCGTTCAGCAGGAACGAAGCCCACGGAACATTGGTAGCGGCGTTTTCCGGAACCGACACCAGGTCCTGTATGGCCAGCGGAACGTCGTTCACGCCGGTGATCTGCACCTGCACGACAGCGGTATCGGTCACACCGCCCCGGTCCGAAACGGTATAAGTGAAGGCATCGGAACCGGTTTCCCCGTCGCTCAGGAACTGGAACAGGCTGCCGACATGGTACCGGGCCTGATTGGCCGCGACATCCACCACGGCTCCCGCGGTGCTGCCCGATACGCCAACAACCGTAAGCGAATCGCCGGTGGTCGGATCGGTATCGTTGGCCGCCACGTTCAGAAGAACGGCCGGTCCGTCTTCCAGAATCAGCGTGCCGGTGAAATCGTCATCCACGGCGTCCGGTCCGATATTGCCGCCGGTCACCGAGATCGTGACGAGCGCCGACGACGTCGCACCCGAGCCGTCACGCATCTGGTACGTAAAATCATCCGTACCCGTCTGTCCGTCCGCGAGATAGTCATAAATGTTTCCGGGATCGTACCGGACCGAATTGCCGACGACCGACAGGGTCGCGCCGTTCGTGCTGGCGGCGGGGACAATGTCCAGGAACTTCGTGTCGCCGTCGTCCACGTCGGTATCGTTGGCCAGCACATCGATCAGCGAAGCCGCCACGGAGTCTGAGAGGCCGACGTTGTCGGCAACCGCCACGGGTGCGTCGTTCGCTCCGGAAATCGTGACCGTCACCGTTGCCGGCGACGACGCGCCGTGCTGGTCCCGCACCCGGTAAGTGAAGGAGTCCGTCGCCGTGGCGCCCGCGCGCAGATTCTGGAACCGGATATCCGGGTTGTACTGGACCGTCGTTCCGTTGAACGACAGCAGCGCACCGCCGGTGCTCGTGAAGGGCAGCGAACTGACCGTGTGTGTATCCGTGAAATCCGCGTCCGAATCGTTAAGCAGGACATCAATCGAAACCGTTCCGCCGTCCTCGGTCGCACTGGCGGTATCGTCCACGCCGACCGGCGCGTCGTTGGTGCCGATAACGGTCACGACCGCGTTTCCCGAGGCGGTAACGAAGTACTCATCCTCGATCGTATATCCGAACGTGTCGGTGGCCGTTTCGCCCTCGGCGAGGTCCTGGAACAGGCTGCCGGGGTTGTAGATTACATCGTTGATCGAACGGCTGACCGACGCCCCGCTCTCAGATACGGCGTCGTTGGAAACCAGCAGGATCGTCGACGCGTAGTCGGGGTCGAAGTCGTTCGCCAGAATATTGACAATCACCGGGCCGCCGTCTTCGTGCGCCGTTACCTGATCGGTGGTCACCTGAGGGCCGTCGTTCGTCCCGGTAATCCGCACCGTCACCGTCGCCTGGCTCTGGCCGCCGTGATTGTCCTGAACGGTATATGTGAAACTGTCCGTCGTGGTCTGCCCCACGTTGAGGGACTGGAACTGGTTACCCGGGTCATAAACGGCGCTGGTGCCGCTCATCGTCACCGTCGCCCCGCCCTGGCTGGTCGCTGTCACGGACGCCAGCGACAGCGTGTCGCCGGTGTCGATGTCGGTGTCGTTCGCGATCACTGCAACCGATACCGGGCTGCCATCCTCGGTCGCCGCAGCGCTGTCGGCATGGGCCACCGGGACATCGTTCACGCCGGTCACCGTCACGGCGACGGACGCCTGTGACGATGCGCCGGCGCTGTCGGACATGACATAGGTGAAGGAATCGGAGTGCGTCCCGCCCACCGGCAGGGACTGGAACAGAACGCCCGGATTGTAGAGCACCTGGTTTGCGACGACCGACAACCGGGCGCCTTCGTACGAGATAGACGGGACGGAGACCAGTGTCTTGCGGTCGCTGGCATCCACGTCGGAATCGTTGGCCAGCACGTCCATCAGGACCGGGCCGCCGTCTTCGGTGGCCGAGCCGGAGTCGCCAATGGCCGCCGGGGCGTCGTTATGGCCCGAGACATAGACGATCGCCGAACCGCTGGCCGTCAGGCCCGAGAGATCCTGAACGACATACGTGAACGTATCGGCGGTGACTTCCCCCTCGCCAAGGCTCTGGAATGTTCCGTCGACATCATACGAGGCGAAATCCCCGGCAACGGAAACCGCGGCGCCCTGGAACGAGACCGGCGAGACCGACAGGAGGGACAGAATGTCGCCCGTGTCGATGTCGGTATCATTCAGAAGAACGGCCACGTCGACCGGCAGTCCGTCCTCGACTGCATAACCGGTGTCGACGAAAGCAGCCGGAGCGTCATCGGTCCCGGTAAACGACATCGTGACAGTGGCGGCGGAGACCCCACCCTGTGAATCGGTCATGGAATAACTGAAGGTATCGAACAGCACCTGGCCTGCGCCCAGTTCCTGGTGGATCGTGCCCGGATCGTACTGAACCTGGTTCGTGACAATGGCCAGCGACGCCCCGAGCGCGCTTGTCGCCGGTATCCCGGTCAGCGTCCGGGTCGATGCAGTATCGACATCGGTATCGTTGGCCAATGCGTCGATCAGAACGGGCCCGCCGTCTTCGTAGGCCACAGCCGTGTCGTTTGCCGCACCGGGAGTGTCATTCCGGCCGTGAACCGTCACGGTAACCGTGCCGGTCGAAGTCGTGCCCTCCAGATCGGAAATCACATAGGTGAAGGAATCCGCTGCGGTCTGACCGGCGCCCAGATACTGGTAGAGCGATCCGACAGTATAGACGGCCTTTCCGTTCACAATGCGGACGACCGCGCCGCCGGCGCTGTCGGTGACGCTGATAACCCGGCGGGTATCGCCCAGATCCGGGTCTGTGTCGTTGGCCAGCACGTCGATCGTGACCGCCGGGCCGTCTTCGTCGGCGGAAGCCGAATCCGCCACCGCCACCGGCGCGTCGTTCACGCCGCGAACCGAGATCTGCACAATCGCCGATGACGTGGCGCCCATGGCGTCCTGCATGATGTAGGTAAAGGTATCGGTCGCGTTCTCGCCGGACCTCAGATACTGGAACGCCGTTCCCGTCGAGTAGTCGATCTTTCCGCCCTGCACCGGAGTCAGCGTGGCGCCGCCGGAGCTGAGCGGCGGGACCGTATTGAGCGATTTCGTGTCGAAGTCGTCGATGTCCTTGTCGTTCGCCAGCACGTCGAGG
>CAZMGV010000022.1:0-5685 GCA_964565925.1 uncultured bacterium | reverse complement strand
TCGTTCGCCAGCACGTCGAGGAGTACCGGACCGCCGTCTTCGAAAATGGCGACATTGAGCCCCGACGGTGTGAAATCGTCGCTCGTCACCACCGGCGGATCGTTTTTGCCGTGCACCGTCACCGTCACGAGAGCCGACGCCTGCGCCCCGGCCGTATCCTGCATCGTGTAGTTAAAAGTATCGTTTGCGGTCTGGAACGGATTCAGGGCCTCGAACGCCCCGGTACTGTCCGGATCGTAGACGGTCTTGTTCTGGTATACGGAGATCGACGCGCCCTGCGCCGATGCCGCGTCATACGAAAAGATCGTCATCTGGTCGCCGGTGTCGGGATCGGTGTCGTTACCCAGCACGTTGATCGTAGCCGGATTGCCGTTTTCGATGGCGTCCGCCGCATCGGCAGAAGCCGCAGGCGTGTTATTGATGCCCGTTACAACGACGGTCACCTTGGCGCTGGAGGTCGCCCCCTGGCTGTCCTGCATCGTGTAGAAGAACGTATCGGCCGAGTTCTGCCCTGCCCGCAGATACTGGAACACGGCCAGCGGATCGTACTGGATCTGGTTGTTCGCGCTGATGCCCGGAACGATCGTTGCCGCCCCGCCCCGGGTGGGTGCGGTGACGGAGATGATCGTCTTCGTGTCAGGTGTATCGATGTCGGTGTCGTTGGACAGGACGTTGATCGTGACCGCCCCGCCCCCGTCGACCGCCACAGAGGCATCGACCTGCGCCACCGGCGAACTGTTCACGCCGGTCACCGTCACCGTGACGGTCGCCGACGAGGTCGCACCGGCCGCGTCCCGCATGGTGTAGTTAAAGGTGTCGACGGCCGTGGCTCCTGCGGCCAGCCCCGCGTAGAAACTTCCGATGTTGTACGAAACCTTGTTGTTCGCGATCTGGAGCGGGACTCCGCCGGTACTCAGCGACGGGACCGAGACAATCGCTTTCAGGTCTCCCGCATCCGGATCCGTGTCGTTCGCCAGTACATCGAGCGACGCCGTTCCCACGCCTTCGGTTACCGGCAGACCGTCGGCCACCGCCGTCGGTGCGTCGTTGACGCCGGTGACCGTGACCGTCACGACGGACGAGGACTGCGCGCCCGAACCGTCCTGCATCGTGTAGCTGAACGTATCGGTCGTGGTGGCGCCTGCTTTCAGGGAATCGAACAGGCCGGCCGGGTCATAGACCGCCTGATTCAGCGACATTGAAACCGCCGCCCCCGCCGTACTGGCCGGTCCGGCGCTCACGAGCGTCCGGGTATCGGCCGTGTCCGGGTCGGTATCGTTGGCCAGCACCTGAATGGAAACCGGCGCTCCATTTTCGGTGGCGCCCGCCGTGTCCGGCGCCGCCGCAGGTGCATCGTTCTCGCCCTGTACGGTTACCGTCACCGTCGCCTGGGCCTGGGCGTTGAAGTCGTCCCGGATCGTGTAGGTGAAGGAGTCCGTCGCCGTATCCACCGCACGCAGGTGCAGGAATCGCAGACCCGGATCGTAGGTCACGTCCCCGGTCAGGCCGTTCACGCTCAGCACCGCACCCTGCTGGCTCTTCGGCGGGGTTAAAAATACTTCCGGAGTGTCGCCCGCGTCAGGATCGGTATCGTTGGCAAGCAGCGTCGCCGCCAGAATCGCGGTCGGGGTTTTCTCGGCCGCCAGAGCGGTGTCCGCACCCGCAGACGGGGCATCGTTTACGCCCGTCACGGTCACGGTGACCAGCGCCGACGACTGGATACCCGACCCGTCCTGCATCGTGTAATTGAACGTGTCGATCGCGGTCGTATTCTTGTACAGGCTCCGGAAGATAACGCCGGGGTTGTAGGTGATATTTCCGCCTGCCAGACCGACGACGGCGCCGGAACCGCTGAGCGCGTCCACCGTGACGACTGTTTTCGTGTCGCCGGAATCGGGGTCGGTATCGTTGGCCAGAACCGAAGCGCCCGTGATCGTCACAGCGCCTGCTCCGTCCGTGGCGGAAGCGGTATCCGGATTGGCGGTCGGCGCGTCATTGGCGCCCGTCACGGTGACGGTTACGACGGCGCTGCCGGTCGCGGCGCCGGTATCCTGCACGTAGTAGGTAAACGTATCGCTGAGTGTCTGCCCCTGCCGTAGCGACTGGAACAGTCCGGTGTGATCGAAGGTGACGTCGCCGGCGGAAACAGTAACCGGAACGCCCTGCGTACTGGCATACGGGCACCCGCCTACCGGCGGGCAGACAACCGTCAGGGTGTCGCCCGTGTCCACGTCGGTGTCGTTGGCGATCAGCGCCGCACCGGTCACGACGAGCGGGACCACGTCTTCCGTCGCAGCCGCGGTATCAGCGGCGGCCACCGGGGCGTCGTTCGCCGGGTTGACCGTCACATTCACCGTGGACACGTTTGAGAAACCGGTACCGTCGGAACGGCGGAACGTGAAACTGTCGGCGCCGTTGACGTCCAGGTTCGGCCGGTAGGTGAACTGGCCGGTGACGGCATTGTTCAGCACGACGCGGCCTTTCGAGGCTCCCGCGACAATGGAATAGGAGACAGCAGGCCCGTCGGGGTCGGAACCGGAGAGGAAACCGGTGCCTGGCGTGTCCTCGTCAGTGGTAAAGGGGACATCGACGGTTACCGGCAGATCGTTCACCGGAGCGACGACCACCGTCGCGGTCGCGGTATTGGAATCGGTGAGTCCGTCGTTGCGCACGAACTGGAACGTGTAGGTTCCGTAGTCGTCCCCCACCGGGGTGTAGGTATACGCGCCTGTCGCGGCGTCGTCGATCACCACAGTACCGTTCGCGGGCTGCGTGAGAAGCTGATAGTCGATCGACGGACCGTCCACGTCGGAACCGGCAAGGAGGCCCGAGACCGGCGTGTCTTCCTGGGTGCCGGCCAGCACGTTCTGCGCGACCGGATCGTCGTTGACCGGTGTGATCGTGACGAGCACGGTCTGCACGGTCGACTGGCGGGAGCCGTCGTCTCGCAGGAAAGTGAAGCAGTCGCTCTCGGCCGTGACCAGCAGCTCTCGGCAGTCCGGATAGACCGGGTTCTGCGGATCCGCCGGCGGATTGTCGTAGACGAACGACGAGCCGTCGTAGTCCTTGCCGGGCGTGTAGGTGAACGCACCCGTCAGGAAGTCGGTGATGAGGACCTTTCCGTAGTGCGGCTGCTCGATGATCCGGTAGTTCGACGCGAGGTTGTCGGTCGCGTAACCCGGCAGCACGTCGCTTGCCGGCGTGTCCTCGGTAACGGCCAGCGGGAGATCCGCCGTCGTCAGCACGTCCAGGACCGTGACCGTCACCGTGGCGGCGGCCGGACTGGTGTTATCCTGGGAGTCCGTGCAGCCGAAGCTGACGGTGTAGACACCGGGTACGGCAAACACGACGCCGGACGGATTCTGCTCAAGACTCTGCGGGATGCCCGAGCCCGTACCGAAGTCCCAGCCGTAGAGGGCGGGATGGCCTTCGGGGTCGTCGCAGTATCCGCGGAAATCCACCGCGTCGTTGATCGCGATCGTCACGGAGCCCGAAGGCTGGACGATGATGGCGGTGGGCGGCTCCCCGACCGGGACGGAAGTGGCGGGATCGTTGTTGCTCACACATGCATGAGCCAGCACCAGCAACGGCACGAGGCAAACGCTTCTGAGCAGACGCCGTGAATAGAGTCTTGAATGGGCCATATTTTGATGTTGGTGCGGACGGACCTGACGGCCCGTGCACTCCCCCTCCGCAGAACATGATCGAACCCTCGTACCATCTAGTACAGTGGCACAAAGGCCTGAATTAACAGCTCTTCAGTATCGTAAGCGACGCCCTTTTTGGCAACCATCCGGGCAGGGAAAAGTTTGGAAACGGGGTGAGCCTAATCACGCACAAACCTGTGAATTAATATGAAAAAACTGCTCCAGAACGATGTTCTGTTCCCGGCCGGCTTGCCCCGAACCGGGGCCAGTAGCCGCCCTGAACCGGTCAAAAATCGGACGGGTTCAGGCACCGGTATGACAAAGTGCATATTTTCGGACCCCGGATAGGAATATGGGTGGAAGGTAGTGGACCCGACCCTGCCATCCATCCTCATCAGTGCCGCCGCCGGAGCCCTGGCCGCCGCGGTGCTCATGGTTCTGTTTTTCAGGAAGCCGCGCCGGGACAGCATCCCCCGCAATGTCCTCGACAACTCCGACTCGATCTTCATCGCCCTCAGCCCGCAGGGCACCGTGACGATGATCAACCAGGCCGGGTGCGAGCTTCTGGGCTATCCCGAAGCGGAGATCACAGGGAAGAACTGGTTCGAGTTTTTTGTGCCGGCCTCGCACCGTGGGCAGGTGGCCCTCGTCCACAGCCTGAACACCGGTCCGGACGGAACCTTCGTCGAGCGGTTCGAAAACCCCGTCCTCACGCGGGACGGCCGGATCCGCCGGATTCTCTGGCGCAACCTGAAGAAGCGGGATTCACGCGGACGGGTGAGCGGGATGCTCAGCTCGGGCCTGGACATCACCGACCGGCAGCGGACCGAAGACGAACTCGTCCAGTCACAGAGCGAACTGAACAGATACCAGTTCGACCTGCAGCAGTCCTTCAAGACCCTGGAGGACTACAAGTACGCCCTCGATCAGGCCGCCATTGTCGCCACGACCGACGCGAAGGGGATCATCACCTACGTCAACGACCGGTTCTGCGAGATCTCCGGATACAGCCGCGAGGAACTCCTCGGCAAGGACCACCGGATCCTCAACTCCGGGCTCCATCCGAAAGAGTTCATGCGGAACCTGTGGGACACGGTCGAATCAGGCAGGGTCTGGCGCGGGGTGATCCGCAACCGCCGCAAGAACGGCGACTTCTACTGGGTCGCCACGACAATCGTCCCGTTCCTCGGGACGGACCGGAAGCCCTATCAGTACATCGCCATCCGGTACGACATCACCGGAGAGGTCACCGCGCAGAACTCCGCCCGGCGGGTGAATGCGCAGTTCGAGGAGATGGCCTCCGTCGTCGCCCACGAAGTCAGAAACCCGCTCGCCGCCGTCAGCGGCCCGCTCCAGGTGATCTACACCCGGATGCCGGCGGACTCCACCGACAAACCGGTGATCCGGAGCGTCCTCAAGCGCATCGACGAGCTGCACCTGACGCTGACGGACCTGCTCGATTTCGCCCGGCCGAGACCGCTTCACCTGGGGGAAACGTCACTCCTCAATCTCGCCCGCCATACGGCGGAGACGGTCCGGCGCGGCGACCTGTTCAGGAATATCAGGACCACCGTATCGGGGGACGGCACAACGGTTCTCGTCGATCCCGAGCAGATGAAAACCGTACTGACCAACCTGCTGACCAATGCCGCCCAGGCAATCGCCGGAACTTCGGGCGGCGCGGCGAACGCGGGCGAGATCGGCGTGAACGTCACGGTGCGGAGCGGCAAGGGCTGGCGTCTCGAGGTGACCGATTCCGGGACCGGCATACCGCCCGACATACAGAAGCGGATCTTCGACCCGTTTTTCACCACCAAGGCGAAGGGGACGGGACTGGGCCTGGCGGTTGTCCGCCGGATCTCCGAGGCGCACGGCGCCACGCTCAGCGTCCAGAGCGAGCAGGGCCGCGGCACGACGATCACCATCGACCGGCCGGGCGACCTGCCTGCGCAGGTTTAATACTCACCACACCTCCGGCCGCCACCATCCCTGTGACCTTGCGGTCACGGTCCCTTCCGGAGGAAGGGACTTTCAGAGC
>CAZMGV010000021.1:53800-70762 GCA_964565925.1 uncultured bacterium | reverse complement strand
ATCACCCCTCGGACCCGGACAGGCACGTCCAGACGGGGCGCGGCGAGGCCATACGAACGTGTGGCGGTACAGGAAGCGCTTAGGCGGTGGCGGGAGGGCCGCCATGGTTGCGGACCGAAAGTCAGCAGCGGCCGCCAGTCGGCACGCAAAGGGCCACCTGGTGGGGCACTACCGGCGTCGATTTCTTGACGGTGCGACGACTTTGGACTTGCGTGGGAATTGGGGATACCGGGTTACGGCGCAAGGCGGGACCGGCCTCAGTGACCAGTGCCGCCGCGACCGCGTAAAGACGCTGAACTTCGTCAATCCCCGGTCAATCCGGTACGCCGTTTTCGGGGGAAATCCCTCGAAATACCCGGTTCAGCCTTGAACGCGCGCGGTGCCCCCCGTTCCGGAGCGCGGCAGTGTGTCTGGATGAATATCCCGTGTGAGTCTGGCGAGAGGCGACGAAATTCAGGTGTGAATCTGCCGAGAGCACGGGCTCCCTTGGTACGCGCGTGGAACGGCGCTGGTGTTTTGGATTTTCACACCTGATTTTAGTTGGGGGTCTTGCGTTTATCCTGCGAAACACCTATATTTGGCTTGGTTGCAAGTATGAGAAAGCGCATTCAACAGCCTCCCGGAACCCTCGACAGCGAAACCGCCGCCAAGGCGCTCGGCCTCAGCTACGACAAGCTCATGCGGCTGGTCCGCGCGGGTTACGTCCGCCCCGCCGGTTACACGGGAAGCCCCCGTACGCCCGGTTTCTGGTCGAAAGAAGACCTGGTCCGGGCAGAGACGGCGAACCGGCTGACCCGCCTCGATCTGACCGGCGACCAGATCAACTACCTGCTGAACAACTTCGACGCGCTGTTTCAAGAGGGTTTCAGGCCGTCAAGCATCATGCACAGGCTGGCACCGGACGGGAAAACCTGGGCCCGTGATCTTGCGCTGACGCACCCCAAGCGCGACCGGGTGATCCACAAGGAAAAGATCGGCGAAGCCACGGTTGAAGTCGTCGAGCAGATCCAGCTCCCCCTGGAGGTGTTCAATCCGGTCCGGTGGGACTGGAGTAAATCCGCGCATCAGCAGATCCACGGCGTGAAGCCGCCGAAACGTCCGGCGAAAGGCGGCAAGAAATGAACGAGACCAGCCGCCAGGTTCCGGCGCTCTCTCCCGGCGCGCAGACCGTTTACCGGCTCCTCTGCAAACGCTGGAACGGCCATCCGCAGGCGGGCCGGTTTATCCGGATTGTGAAAGAGGCTTTTGAGGACAGCGGTTATTTCATCACCGGCGACGAATTCGGGGACATTATTTCCGAGCTTCACCGAAGCGGTCTTGTCAGGTTTCAGGTGCGGCGCGATGCCATAGGGCTTGTACCTTTGCATCGTTTCCGGAATCTGCCGGAAAGGGCGTGAACCATGCGGCGCACCAATCTGGAACTGGACCGCACGGAGATCGAAGATGCCACCCGTAAGGTCGTCGAGATTATCGAGGAAGGCCTTGAGCATGGGTTCTTTGAATACTCGATCACAGGCGAAATCCTGAACAGCGGTACCAGATGCGTGACCGTGAAGGCCGGGAAAAGTTACCGCTTCACCATCCGGCCGAAGAAAAAAGACGATAAACAGCCGTGACTCCCTGGATGGGAGCACCAAGTGTAACTCGAAACATAGCCTGCGATCCCTGCGATAGGGACGCGAGGCGGCAGCGGGAACTATTCCCGCCCCACGGTGCTTCATGGATACCGGTGATTCGCTTAAGGGGAAGCTTCCGGGTGACGCTTTTCGTAAAACTTTGGTACGAGTGACCGGACGGATTCCGTCGGAAAAGGAAATCGGTGAAGCATTCGGCCGTGTAAGGGCTCTACTCCAGATTTTTGACGACATCCGCAACGGACGGAACGGTATGCGGCGTGTGGATTCCAGCCCGCCTCGGCGGGCCAGGCTGAAGCTGGCGGCCCGAAGAACCGGTTGACGTCCGGCGTGAATTGCCGGAAAGTAAGTGGCTTTGGAGGCGGCAGTTTATGGCAGGACAGCATACGGGGACTTCGGCGGGCGGCAAGGCGTACGGTTTCGCCCGGGTCAGTTCCGACGATCAGGCACGAGGCGGCATTTCGCTCGGCCTTCAGGCGGACGCGATACGGAAATATTGCGGCGACTGCGGGCTTGAACTGGTTCGCCTGGAGGCGGTGGCTGAAACCGCCACGTTCCACGACCAGCGGCTCAAGTTCATCACGCTGCTCAAGGAGTTCGCCAGGTCGCCGGAAATCCGGCATCTTGTCTTTTACAAGGTCGACCGCTCGAACCGGAACATCTGGGATCACGCCAGGCTGGCCGAACTCGTCACGGTGCAGGGCAAGAATCTTCATGCCGCGCTGGACCATTTTCACCTTCATCAGGATTCACCGCCGTCCGAATGGGACCGGTTCGACCTGATGGCGATGTTCGCCCGGAGCGAGACCCGGCATCTGTCGGCCAGGGTGAAGGCGTGTGTGACCCAGCAGAACCTACAGGGGCATTGGGCTCATAAGGCCCCTCCGGGGTACCGGAAGATTTCCCGCGGCGGGATCGAACCCGATCCACAACTCGCCCCCCTGATGAAACAGCTCCTGGAGCTGGCAGCGACGGGGAACTATTCGATCGACCGGCTCGTCATCGAAGCCCAGAAGTTCGGTATTACTTTTCACAGGAAACCGCTGGACCGGAACTCCGTCTATAGGCATGTCGCCAACCCGATCTATGCGGGACCGTTTTACGCCAAGGGCCAGCTCATCACGAACTACCGGCACGAGCCGCTTATTTCCTGGGATACGCACAAGAGGATTCTCAACCGCCTTTCCGACTACCGGCGGTCCGAGAAGAAGATCAGGGAACCGAAACCCCTGAACGGGGTCCTTGAGTGCGGCGTCTGCGGCAATTCCATCACTTTCTTTCTCGCCAAGAAGGGCCGCTATTCCTACGGCTTCTGCGGAACCTGCAAGCGGAACAGGGTGGACCACGAATTCATCCCGGAGCAGGAAATAGTCAGGCAGTTAACAGACCTCTCGCGGCGGGTTGTCCTGCCGCCGGAGGGCGCGGAAATCCTGCTAGGGGGTCTGGAAGAGTTCCGGCGCAACGAGCACGAACTGCACGAAGCCGCAAAGGTTGCATTGGAAAAACAGATCGAGAGCTTGCAGCGAAAGCTCTCAAGGGCATTCGAGGCGTATTCGGACGGCTTGGTGGATCCCAAAACCTACTCTGCGAATTCCGCACAGTGGCGAAACGAGATGGACCGGCTGGAAATCGAGCTGCGGGAGCTGCTGGAAAAGCGGTGTGACAACCGGCTGGATGCCGTCGAAAGCGCGTACAAACTCGCCGAAGAACTTGAAACCACACTGGAATTCGCCACGCCCAAGGCGCTCGGCCAAATTGCCCGCTCCGTGTGTACAAACCTCCGGGTGAAAGGCACAAGCGTCGAATATTCCTTGGCCTTTCCGTTCGACCTGATCGCCAAGGGCAGAGAGTGTTGTGATTGGCGGAGGGTGTGAGATTCGAACTCACGGTGGACTTGCGCCCACGTCGGTTTTCAAGACCGATGCCTTAAACCACTCGGCCAACCCTCCACAGGTGGGACTTGATCATGTGTGGTGCGACCGGTTGAAAACCGGCAGGCGAAAATCACCCTAGCCGAAGGTGCCGGGCGGGGAAAGACGGCGCTATTTCGGCGGATTCGCGTTTCTGAGCTTCCGGGTCTCTTCTTCCTTGATTGCCTTACCCTTGCGGCCCGTCAGCCGGGTGAGGTGATAGTCGAGGGTCTTGCCGGACAGCCTGCCCGAGCGGACCAGCGTGCGCTCGCCCTTGTCGCTGAACACGACGTAGTAGGGGATGTCGCCCTGCCAGCGCGGGTCGAGAAAATGCATGATCTTCTCGTTCTCGGCGCCCTCGGCGACGGAGAAGGTCTTCCACTTCACACCCATCTTGTCGTAGAGCGACTCGGCCTGCGTTTCCGTGGACTCCCCGTCCAGGGAGACAGTGATAATGTCGACGGGCTGGTCTTTCCAGCGAACCTTGAACATCTCGTCGATGTCGCGGAAATCGTCCGTGCAGCTCCGGCACCAGGAGCCCCAGATCACGTACACCTGCCAGCGTCCTTTGGCTTTGCTGAACTGCTGCCGGAAGGCTTCGAAGGTGATTTTGGGAAAGGCGGATGCCGTCACCGGACTGCCCGCCAGGAGCGCGGCCGCAAGCAGCAGAACTCCGGCTGTCCGGGCACATCGGCCCGTTGATTTCGGTTTGTTCATTCCGGCGGGGATCGTAGCCCTTCGGCACAGCCACCGCAAAAGAACATTCCATTTCAAACGAGCCGGCTTCAAGAGGACCCGGGGCGGCCTGTTAAGGGCCGGCAGCGGACGGACCCGGGGCGGAAGGGCAATCCGGGAAAACCGTTCTTGACCCGCCTTTCCCGTCGCAAGTAAACCCGTGGGGCTCCACCACGGACTTTGTGGCGGGAAGCGGAACCGGACGGGACATTGACATTAATGAGCCAGGCGCCTGAAGCCGACGACAGCAATATCTACGACGTGACCATCCTGGGCGGCGGTCCGGTGGGCATGTATGGCGCCTACTATGCCGGTTTTCGCCGGCTCAAGATGAAGATCATCGACTCGCTCAGCGAACTGGGCGGGCAGATTACGGCCCTCTATCCGGAAAAAGACATCTATGACGTGGCCGGGTTTCCGCGTATCCGGGGCAAGGACCTCGTGAAGGCGCTGGCCGCGCAGATGAACGAATACGAACCGACGCTGGCGCTGGGCCAGAAGGCGCTGGGTCTCAAGCGCCGTGAAGACGGCGTTCTCCAGATCACGACCGACAAGGAAGTGCATCTGACCCGCGTGCTGCTGATCGCCGGCGGGATCGGGCTGTTCACCCCCCGCAAGTACGCCGAAGAGTCGATCAACCGGTTCGAGTGGAAGGGTCTCTTCTACACGATGACCGATCCGCACATCTACCAGGACAAGCGCGTGCTGGTGTCGGGCGGCGGCGATTCGGCCGTGGACTGGGCGCTCCACCTGCACCGCATCGCCCGCGACGTGGCCATTCTTCACCGGCGCGACGAGTTCCGGGCGCACGAGGATTCGGTCCACAAGATGCGGCAGGCGGTCAAGATTTTTACGCCCTATGTGATCAAGAGCCTGGAGGGCGACGGCAAGCTGGAGCGCGCCGTCATCACCAACACCAAGACCAAGCAGGACGAAGTATTCGAGTGCGACATGGTACTCGCCTGCCTGGGCTTCATCGCCAACGCGGGCCCAATCAAGGAATGGGGGATGGATCTCGTCAACGACGGTGTGAAGGTGAATATCCGGATGGAGACGTCCGTGCCCGGCGTCTACGCCGCCGGCGACATCGCCCAGTACGAAGGCAAACCCAAGCTGATCGCCGTCGGCTTCGGCGAGGCCGCCGTGGCCATCAATAACGCGTCGGTCTATATCGACCCGAAGAAGCGCGTGTTCCCGGGCCACTCGTCCGGTGCGCACTGAACGCTTGCCCCTTCAGGCGGCGGAACGGCTCGACTCCTCGATCAGTTCCACCTTGTAGCCGTCCGGATCGGTGATGAAGGCGATCACGGTCGAGCCGTGTTTCATGGGGCCGGGCTCGCGGGTGACCTTGCCGCCCTTGGCCTTCACTTCGTCGCAGACCTTGTGGATGTCGGTGACACCGATGGCGACGTGACCGTAGGCGGTGCCGATTTCGTAGGAACTGACGCCCCAGTTGTAGGTAAGTTCGATGGCCGGGTGGGTGTCTTCGGGCCCGTAGCCCAGGAACGCCAGCGTGAACTTTCCGTCGGGATAGTCCTTGCGCCGCAGCAGCGTCATGCCGAGCACCCGGGTGTAGAAGTCGATCGAGCGGTCGAGATCGCCGACCCGCAGCATGGTGTGGAGAATACGCATAGGACTCCTCAGCGGCCCGCAATGACGGCTTCGTAGGCGGCGATGACGTTCTTCACGTGAACGTCCCACGTGAGATTCTGTTCAAAATGCCGTCTGGCGGCCGCTCCCATGTCCCGGAGCTTTTCCGGGCTGGAGAGCAGCACCCTGGCGGCGCCGGACAGTTCATGGACATAGCACCGCTCGGCCAGCAGGGCGGTCTCCTGGTGTTTCACCCAGCCGCCGGTCGAGCCGGTGTCGTAGGCGACGACGGCTTTGCCGCAGGCGGCGGCCTCTGCTCCGGCCCACGAGGCCGGTTCCGCCCACCGGGACGGTAGCACCACCAGCGACGCGGCGGCGTATTCCCTTGCCCGTTCGGCGCGGGTGAGGTTCCCCCTGATTACGACCCGGCCGTTCAGGCCCGCGTGCTGGACGGCCTCGCGGAGTTTTCCGGCGTCCGGACCTTCCCCTGCGACCGTAATCTCCACCTCGTTCACGATGGCGACGTCGAGCAGGTCGAATATCCCCTGCTGCTCGGTGAGAGGGCCCGCAAAGAACACTTTTGGTGACGCGGGCGACTGGACGGCCGGTGTAGCTTCCGGCGTGAAATGGGGCGCGGTGACGGCGTAACCGGTCAGGTGAATCCGGCCGGCCGGGACCTTCAGGGATTCGAGCTGTTTCTGAACCGCTGCCGAGCTGACGGTCCATGTGCAGTCCGTCTTGAGGAGCGCGCCGGGCGATCTGGACCGGCTGTAAGCGTGGCCGAAAGCCGACGGGTTTCTCGGCGCGCAGTTTTCCTCGAGCGCCCACAGGTAGCAGAGCGGACCGGTCGAGCGGTGGCAGAGACGCCCTGACTCCTTGAGATAAAGCGATCCGGACGGGCACATGAACGAATAGTCGTGCGGATGAACGATCAGCGCCCGGTGATTGGCGACAGCGGCCAGCGTACCGGCGCCGGCAGGCAGGTGCAGGTGAACGGCGTCGGCCCGGGCTGCAGCTTCGGAAAGGCTGGCACCGTCGACGATCCTGACCTCGCCGGGCAGATCCCGCGCGTCGCCCAGCTCGGCATGCACGCTGACGGTATGGCCGGAGCGCGCGAGCGCACCGGCCAGGCCCCGGACATAGTCCGCCCGGCCGAAGTCATGGAGCAGCGAGTCTGTAATCAGCAGGAGGTTCACGGTTTACGTCCGCGTCCGGCGGGGCGGTATCGGGGCGCGGCTCAGGCCGCGGCCTGTTCCACCGGCAGCGTGACCGTGAACCGTGAACCGATCCCCGGTTCGGAATCAACCGTGATCTGGCCGCCCAGCGAGCGGACGATTTCGTGGGCGATATAAAGGCCCAGCCCCGGGCGGTGTTCGGTGCGGCGGGTGGTGAAAAACGGCTGGAAGATCTTTTCGCGGATCTCCGGCGCGATACCGATCCCGTGGTCTTCGACGAGAACCCGCACGCTCCGGTCGCCCGGTTCGGGTTTCGTGACGATCGTGATGACGGCCGGATGGCCCGCCTTCAGTTCGGCGTTGATGGCGTTGTCCACGAGGTTCAGGAACACGCGCCGCAGCCGGGCATAGTGGCCCTTGATGACGAGCGGTGTGGCCATGCTGGCGACATCGAGCTTGAGGTCGAGCGTGGCGGCGGGTCCGGTACGGACCTCGTTGATGACCTCGCGCAGCAGCGTGGCGAGATCCACCGTTCCGGGCGAGTTCTGCACCTCTTCGGCGAGCGACCGCACTTCGCGGATCAGTGTCCGGGCACGGTCGATTTCGGTGCGAATGCCCTCAAGGGTCTTGTCGATTTCGCCTTTGGGCACGGCGGCCGGTCCCTTGTCGTAGACGAACTGCACATCGTCGCCGACGGTTTCGAGCAGGCTGCGGGCGCTGGCGAGCGGGTTGTTGATCTCGTGGGCGATGCCGTTGACGAACTCGCTCACGGCGGCGAGTCCTTCGGCCCGGGAGAGCGCCGCCTGCGACAGCCGCAGTTCGTCCAGTGTCGCTTCCAGTTCGATCTTGGCCTCGGCGAGCTGTTCGGACCGCTGTTCCAGCGCGGTCGAGGCCGCCATCTCTTCGCGCTTGGCGGTGCGGAGTACCTGGTTGCCGATAATGCCGACGGCGGTCATCACGCCCGCCTGGATGAGATACGGGCCGGCGAAGGTCGCCGGCGGGTAACCCCAGATCGCGCCGTTGACCGCATAGGAAATGTACGTCGCGGCGAGATAGGTCAGGCCTTCGGGCTTGCCCATGGGGACGATGTAGAACGCCACGAAGGCGGTCGCCGTGTAGGCGAACACCCGGTCGGGGGCCGCCTGCGCGCCCTGGAGGTGGAACACGAGGTCGCTGCCGACTCCGAACATCACGATCCCCGACATCGTGAGCAGACGGCTCCACTTCTCGAACCGCGGGATATACGAGAGGCCGAGCATCGCGGCGATCATCGCCATCATGCCGGTCCGCACGATGGAACT
The DNA here is from genome assembly GCA_964565925.1 of uncultured bacterium. Taxonomy (GTDB): domain Bacteria; phylum JAGRBM01; class JAGRBM01; order JAGRBM01; family JAHCIT01; genus CAZMGV01. The sequence continues at coordinate 62,417 of CAZMGV010000021.1, read as the reverse complement.
CTGGAACAGGGTCGCCGGGTGGATGAAATAGTCGTACGAAAACAGGATCGTGTTGAAGCCCAGGCCGACCACACCGATAAAGCGCCCGCGGATCAGCCACTGGCGTTCCAGAAAATCGTTAAACTGTTTGTCTGCCGGGTCCATGAGTAGACCGGTAGTATCGCCGCCTGCCCTGTCAGGAGCAAACGGCGGGGGCCAAACGGGCGGTTTTGCCGGTTTTTACGCGATGCGGATTTGCTCGGCGTCGGTTACGCGGCGGCCGTGGGCTGGACCGGTTCGAGCACCTTCGCCACGCGGTACATGGCGGCGGGCGGAGTGGACGCGCCGGCGGTGACGCCGACCTTGCGGTATTTCCGCATCTCGTCGAGATTGAGCTCGGATTCGTTCTCGATGTGATAGGTCGGCTTGCCGCGGTCTTTCGCCATCTGTGCCAGACGGCAGGTGTTGGCCGAGTGGTGCGAGCCGATCACGACGATGGCGTCGCACGATTCGGCGAGTTCCTTGAGGTCCGTCTGGCGGGACGTCGTCGCCTCGCAGATCGTGTTGAAAGGCTCGACCTGCGGATAGCGGACCTTGAGCGCATCGACGATCGCCCAGAAGTTTTCGGCTTCCTGGGTCGACTGCGATACGGCGCAGATCGGTTCGCCCTCGGGGAACTTCACGTTCGCCACCTGCGCGGGGTTCTCGACGATCATCCCCTTGCCGGGGGCCGTGTAGCCCATGATGCCGTCGGTTTCGGCGTGGCCAGCGTCGCCGATCACGATCACGTTGTAACCCTTGTTCACATGGCGCTTGACGGTGGCGTGGATGATGCCCACGTCCGGGCAGGTACCGTCGAACACCTGCTTGCCGTCGTTGCGAATGGTCTTGATCCGGTTGCGTTCGTGAGGCGTGATCCCGTGGGCGCGCAGCACCACGGCATCGACATTCCAGGTCTCGACCTTGGGGTCGGCCTCGGCCTTGACGGCTGTCACACCCAGATCGCGCAGCGGTTTCAGGGCCTCGTCGTTGTGGACCAGCGGGCCGTAGGTGCCCACCTTTTTGCCGGGATTGGTCTCGGCAACCTTCTGGGCCATCTCGATAGCCCGTTCCACACCCCAGCAAAACCCACCGCTTTTCGCGACAATCACTTCCATGGCTTGGTTCCGGACGCCTCCGCGTAATCTTCAGAAACAGGACGTGGCCGCAAATGGGCCTGTTCTCAAGGGATAGTGGCGAGGGGCGGGGGTGGTTTCAAGTCCGCGTGAAAGGGGTGCCCCGAGCCGGTTTTTCAGGTTACCGGACGGACGGCCATACCGGATCGGCTCCGGGTCAGCTTCCGGCAGTAACCAGAGTCTTTTTTGATTTTTTTCCTTCGGGCCGTAAGAGTGTGCATTCTTCTGGAGGGGTTCCCGGTGAAGTCATTTGGCCGTTCTGCGTTTGTCGTCGCACTGATCGTTTCATTTGCGCTGCCGTTTACGGGCGGGGTTCTGTCGGGCCGGGTATCCGCCAAAGAGGTCTACGAGTGGACCGACCATGACGGCACGTACCATGTGACCGACGAGTTCTCGAAAGTCCCCTCCGAATACCGGTCGAGCGCCACGGTCCGGGGCGCCAGGGCACTTCCGACAACTGAGGCGGAACTGCTGGCGCAGAATCCGGGGATTGCGGCGATGCCGGGCAACAAGATTGTGACGCTGGAGCCGGTGAAATCTGCGTTCGAGCTGCCGATACCGTTCTCCACGGACAAGGGGACGTTCAACGACAAGGAAGAGTTCAAGCTGCTGGGCCACAGCACCGGCAACCAGGGCCAGCTCTACTACTCGAACCAGAGCGTCGATCTTGAAGTGATCGAGTACGGGAACGAGAAGGCGTCGAGCCGGCTGGGCTGCCTGCTGGCCGCCTTCAAGCTGATCGGTGCGTATCTGGATGAGCACCCCGGTGAAACCGCGGACCGGATGGTCCTGGCCAGATCGGCGGTGATTATCCCGAGCGGCCACATGGTGGTTGCGTTCAATTCGGTGTCGCCGTCCACCAAGCTGCCGGTGCACGTCCAGATCATCATGGGACCCAACGGGACGGCGCGGTTGCGCTGGACGGGTCCGCTGGAGGAGTTCGGTCCGCTTGCACAGGAAACCCTGGTGTCGTGGCGCAACACGGTGGGCGGCAAGTCCGTGCTTCCGGCCGTTTCGATGGACGATCTGAACAATACCTGGGTGATGGGCGCGGTGGTCGTGGTACTGGTGATTCTGGCTTCACTGGTGACGGGCGTGATCATTCTCATCAAGAAGCGAAACGACTGACCGGCCGCACCGACTTCTGCCGCCGTTTACTCCATAAACCCAAATTTTGCTTTTAGCTTAGTGGATGGCACTGACCTTGCTGGGTCATGCCAGCGGACTGTCGATCCCAAGCGGTCTGCAAAAACGGATGGAGGATGAAATAGTGGAATTTCAAAAGCGCGGGCTCTCCGGGCAGGGGAGTCTTTTGTCATTTATTTCAGCAGGTTGCGCAGCCTTTTTGCTGGCCCCGACGAGCCTCTGGGCCGACGGTCCGGCTCCGGTTGTGGATAAAGGCGACACCGCCTGGATGCTCATTTCTTCAGCACTGGTGCTCTTTATGACGCCAGGTCTGGCCTTCTTTTACGGTGGAATGGTCCGCAAGAAGAACGTGCTGGGCACCCTGATGCAAAGCTATATCGCCATGGGCGCCCTCTCGATTGTCTGGGCGGTGATCGGTTTCAGCCTCGCTTTCGGCGTCGGTAACGACTGGGTGGGCGACCTCTCGTTCCTGGGTCTGCAGGGCGTTGGCGCCGTCCCCGGACCGGCGGAAGTGACCAGTGCGAACACGATCCCCTTCGGCCTGTTCATGGTTTATCAGGGGATGTTCTTTGTTATTACGCCGGCCCTGATCTCGGGCGCCATCGCCGAGCGGATCAAGTTCTCGGCCTATCTGCTGATCCTCGTCCTGTGGTCGCTCGTGGTCTATGCGCCGCTCTGCCACATGGTCTGGAGCCCGTCGGGATGGCTGTTCAAGGACGGCGCACTGGATTTCGCGGGCGGAACGGTCGTTCACGTCAGCGCCGCTACGGCAGCCGGAGTGCTGGTTTTCATGCTCGGCAAGCGGAAGGATTTCGCCAGGGGCGAGGCGATACTCCCCCACAGCCTGCCGCTCTCGGTGCTGGGCACCGGGATGCTCTGGTTCGGCTGGTTCGGCTTTAACGCGGGCAGCGCCCTGGCGGCCTCCGACGTGGCCGTCAACGCCTTTATCACGACCAATCTGGGGGCCGCCGCCGCCGCCATGGGCTGGACCCTCTATGAATGGTTCCACCGCGGCAAGCCGACGAACCTGGGGTTCATCTCGGGTGCCGTGGCTGGGCTGGTTGTCATCACCCCTGCCTGCGGATTCGTCAGCCCGATGGGGGCGATTGCAATGGGACTGATCGGCGGCGTAGCCTGTTATAACGCCGTACAGTTCCGTGCGAGGCTCAAAATCGACGATTCTCTCGATGTTTTGGGTGTCCATGGGGTCGGTGGCGCACTTGGTGCATTACTGACGGGGGTGTTCGCGACCAAAGCTGTCAATTCGGCCGGTAAAGACGGCCTGTTGTACGGCGGCGGTATCGAGCCCGTCATCAAGCAGGCCATAGCGGTCGGATTTACGATCGTTATGGTGGCAGTGCTGACCTTTATTCTCGCCAAGGTGGTGGATCTCCTGGTGGGTCTGAGGGTGGATGAGGAGTCCGAGCAGTTAGGCCTGGACCTCAGCCAGCACGAGGAAGTGGGATACAACTTCTGATGGAGTCCGTGGTCCCGGTCGGCTAAATTGAGAAGCGGGGGGCGCCGTACGCGGCGTTCACCCAAGGAGCGAAGTAATGAAGAAGATAGAAGCGATCATCAAACCGCATAAACTGGACGACGTGAAGGACAAGCTTCGCGAAATCGGCGTTCAGGGCATGACGGTTACCGAAGTCAAAGGCTTCGGCCGCCAGAAAGGCCACACGGAAATCTACCGTGGCGCCGAATACGTGGTGGAGTTCCTGCCGAAGACGAAGATCGAGATCATTGTGGACAACGCCCTGGCCGACAAGGTCGTGGATTCGATCCGCAATGCCGCCAACACCGGTAAAGTCGGTGACGGCAAGATCTTCATCTCGACGGTCGACTCCGTGCTCCGCATCCGCACCGGCGAAACCGGCGCGGACGCGCTGTAAGCGAAGTCCCTAGAGAACGAACTTTAAATCCCGCGCCTCCCATCTGGGGGGCGCGGGATTTTTTGTGCGGTTCTGACTACACCCGCGTCCGCCGCTGGTAAAAGAGATCGAGCCGCTGCTCCAGCTGGCCGCCCGTGTCGTGGCTCCAGCGGATAAAGTCGTCGAACCCTTCGTAGAGGGCGAGCGTCTCTTCGTCCTGGTCCATCGTTAGCGCCACCACCGGCACATGGGCCGTCTCGGTGCGCGCCCGCACCGACCGCATGAGCTGGGCGGCGGCAACGGGGCCCTGCGACAGTTCAACGATGACGACATCGGGGTCCATCACCGCCATCCAGATACCGGGCGGGTTGGTCGAACCGGCATCTTCCGCCATGACGACTTCCGCATGATGGCCGGCCGCCCGCAGCGTCTGCTCAAGCGTGGTTCCGCGGCCGGGCGACGACGCGACAATAGCCGCGCGGGGGGCTTCGACCGGGATCTGCACGATGACCCGGCAGCCGTCGATCAGGTTCTCGATCCGTAGGCGCCCGCCGTGGCGCCGCACCCAGTAGGTCACGAGCGCCAGTCCCTGCGAACGCACCGGGGCCACCGGAGGCGCCGGTATTTCGTCGTCGCGGCCCCGGCCGTATCGCTCAACCAGGTTTTCGGGGAATCCGGGGCCCGAGTGAGCGATCTCGATCTCGTGCCACCGGCGTCCGCTGCTCCCGTCGGAGAGCGACGTAGAGCGTTGCCGGGCGAACACCGCCACCTGGCCTCCGGGCGGCGTATGGCCCAGCGCGCTGCCGATCAGCTGGGCGAGCACCTGCCGGATGCGGAACAGGTCGTAGCGACCGACCATCAGGCCCGAGGCGTCGAACGACATCTTCACGCGGCGGATAGTCGCCACCGAATCGAACGACCCGGCGATCTCCCGGGCAAGCGACGCGATCGCCACCGGAATCTTGTGGAGCGGATCATGGCCGGCTTCGACGGCGGCGACATCGGCGAGCCGGTCGAGTTCGTCGAGGGAGGCCGACAGCGACCGCTCGGAAAGCTGGAGCGACGATTCCGCCCAGCGGATTCCGTCGGCCTGCTCACGCCGGGCCAGCGACGTGTAGCTGTCCTCGGCGGGGGTCATTCCGCGCAGAATGTCACGGGCGGATCTGGAGAGATGCCACGCCGCGCCCAGATGGTCCCGGATCGTTGTCGAGGTACTGCGGGCGAGGCGGTTCTTGAGGGCGACCAGTTCGCTGAGACTCACGTTGGTGTCGGCGAGCGCCAGGCTCTGGACTTTAAGGGCTTCGACCAGCGCGCCCGTGATGGCCACACCCGCGCCCGTCCAGACACACAGGATCACGAAGCTCGGCAGGTAGACGGCCGGGTTCCGGTAGGCGTGCTCGATCGGGATCGCCGACAGAGGCGCTACCGGCAGGTATCCGTAAATTTCGGCGCAGCCCACCGCGAAGACCGCGGCGAGCAGGGTGGCGCTCCAGACCGCCGTACGGCGTATGCCGTAGACGGCGGCACTCATGGTGGCCATCACCGGCACGGCCGCGATGCCGACGCTGCTCATCAGGCCGAGCAGATGCGCGGTCCAGACGGTGATGAGTCCCACCCAGAGCACCAGCAGATTCGGCATGGGCGTGCCTTGTTCAGCGGTGCGGTCGCGCAGATGCCAGGCGAGCGCCAGCAGGAAGATGTTCCCGGCGAATGATGTGAGCAGGAGTTTGTTGATCATGCGCAGCGCCTGCGGCGCGTAGAACGCGAGCGCGCCCGGAACGGCCGGCGAGAGGGCCGCCACCAGCAGCCAGAGGCCGGAGATCGCAACGGCGACCGCCGCTATGACTACCGATTTTTCCGCGTCCCGTTTGGTGAGAAAGCCAATAAGCTTCGTCGACAGCTGAGCCAGCTCTGTCTTCATGCCGCACCTCGCCTGAATGCCGCTCAGCCAATCCCCCGAAGGCTCAACGGCGGTTCATCGACCCCTGACTATTATGTTTACACTTTATCATATGAATGCGGATTCGTACCCGCACCGGTAAAATAAACCCTGGAGAACAAACGGGCGGTTTGTTCAAGCCGGATACCCAAGACGATGACGCAGGGCGTGCGAAACCGGGTTCGCGGGCGGCTTATTCGCGGCGGTCTTTGGCGATGAGATACATTTCGGCCGACTCCTGCCGGGTCGCCTCCGGGCGCGTCATCCGGACCTCTTTGAAGTAACGCTTCGCGTCCTGGATCAGTTCGTGCGGAGTCGCGCCGGGAAACACCTTGGCGCAGAAGTGGCCGCCCGGTTTGAGCAGCCTGGCGCCGGCGTGCATCAGGGAAAGCGTGAGTTCCTGCGAGCGTGCGTAGTCGGCGTGATGGATGCCGGTGAGGTTGGGTGCCGCGTCAGAGAACACCGCATCGGCGGGTCTTCCCCCGAGGATCTCACGGACTTTGGCGTCCATTTCGGGCGTCGTCGCGTCGCCTTCGAGTACATGGATGTTCGGTGCGCCCACTCCCGGCATCGGTTTGAGATCGATGGCGATCACCACTCCGCCGCGCCCGACCACGCGACTGAGCGTTTCCGTCCAGCCGCCCGGGAACGCGCCGTAGTCGATGACCGCGTCGCCGCCGCGCGCAAGTTTGAACCGGGAAAGCAGTTCGTCGAGCTTGAATGCCGCTCTGGAGCGCCGCCCCTCCGCCTTCGCCCGTTGATAGAAATGATCTTTACGCTTGTAAGCCATCGGTTCCGCGAGGTGACGCTAGCATTTTGGGCCCCAAATGGGCGTGTAACGGATCAGGGCATCTGCATGACAATAACGGCGGGAATAGCCCCGGATTAATGGAAAACTGCTGCCCCTTGTCTAGTAAAATGTCGACGGATTTCAACTATTTCCACTGTTATGCGGTTCAGACCGATAAATCGTATAGGTTATGTCTAGATATATGACGAATATGATCCTTGACTCTGTAGGGGCAGTGGATACTCTTATATGCGGACTGATAAGGTCCTGATTGCCTTTTGAAGGAGGTCTACCCTATGTCCCTCCACTCCAGCCCAAGCGAAGCGACGCACCCTCAGCTGGCCCGTACGCAGACGATCCCCTCGGTGGACCGGCGCGTACTGCCGATTGACGGCCAGGTGCGCAATCTGCTCGGCCTCTACCTGTCACTCTTCAAGAACTACGAAGAGGCGGCCCGGTCGATCCAGATCTCCAAGGATACGGTTGCCAAGTATTTCGAAGGCAATCCGAACATCGCGCTCTACGTTTTCGACCGCATGTACTCCGTGCTGCTCGAAAAACTGGAACCCGCGAAGGTGAAGGCCGCGCTCGAAGGCGCGACCTACGAAGAGGTCATCACCCGGGCCCGGGAACGTAACGGCCAGCAGATCGACAACGTCATGTACAAGATGACGGGCAAGCTGCGGGACGTACTGACGCTCTATACGAACACGTTCCCCAGCCGCGCCCGCGCGGCCGCCAAGATCGGCATCAATCCGCGTACCTTCAAGGCATATGTGAAGGGCGACATCTCGAGCTTCCCCAAGGGCAAGTTCGAGCAGGTCGTGAAAATCCTGCGCGAGAAGGGCCACACCGAGAAGGACCTGCTCCAGGCGGCCGGAGTCGCCGACTGGTCCGAACTGGTGGCGCCGCGTGCCCGTGCGGAAACGTCCAGCCTGTCCGAGACCGACGTGATCAAGGATATCCTGGCGCGGTTCGAGGCCGGCACGCTGAACAACAAGGCGATCGACAAGAACCTGCAGGCCGCCGCGGCGCGCCTGTTCGGTGACTTCGGCAGCGCGATCCGCGCCGCCATGAAGCAGCTCGAAGAAAAGCTTCTGCGCCAGATCGAGAACGACATCGGCAAGGGCAACTTCACGGACGCCTTCAAGGACATCCGCCGGCTGGAACAGTTCATCGGGACGTACGCCATGCGCGAACGGACGGTGAACCGCTCGGCGAGCTACGGCCGCAAGCGCGAATGGTACGACGAGATCCGGGCCATGCGCGACCGCAAGAACCGGCTCAAGCTCCAGGTGTTCAAGGCGCTCAAGATCTATGACTTCCCGGACGACCGCCCGGAGCTGGTCGAGAATATCCGCACGCCGGATATCGAGCACGAAGTGAGCGCGTACGATCCGACCCGCCGCTACGAAGAGGGCGATATCCTCAAGCACCCGGAGTTCGGCGTGGGTCGCGTCATCAAGTCGAACGAGCCCCGCATGATGCAGGTGACCTTCGGCCCCAAGACCGGCGAAAAGACGCTGGTGATGAACGGGCAGGGCGAGCGGCCCGAACTGCGCTCAAGCTGATCCCGATAAGCAATTAAATCCGAAGAGGCGGAACCGAGAAGTTTCGCCTCTTTGCGTTTGTGGTCCCGGAAGCTGGATACAGAATCATATAGAGGCGGGCCGGGGGTGGGTTTTAGAGCCCCAAAACCCAAACAAGAAAAAAAAAT
>CAZMGV010000021.1:0-53790 GCA_964565925.1 uncultured bacterium | reverse complement strand
AAACTTTTAAAATTATTTTTTCCCTCTAAAAACCCGCAAAAGGGGGGTCGGGGCCCTAAAACCCACCCCCGGCCCGCCTCTGGCCGATCGTTTTGTTCAACTTCTCAGCTCGCCGCGGCTTCCGTCGGATCCTTCATTCCCTTGAACGGGTCGCCGCCGTGTTCGCGGATCAGCGCCGAGAGCCGCTGGTGCGCGTCGCAGCCGATGACGCTCATCGGGATCTCGCCCTGCGGCCGGAAGCAGTAGCGGCGCTTGAAGGTCAGCACGCGGTTGATGGCGCGCTTGACGAGCCGCTCCGACAGTTCGCCGTCGCGCAGCGCCTTCAGGACGCCCTCGATGAACAGCGGCTGCTTCTCGTAGCTCGAGCAGACCAGCAGCACGTCGCATCCGGCCTTGAGGCAGTCGACGGCGATGCGGCCCGGCTCCCGGTCTTTCGCAATACCCGCCATGTTGAGGTCGTCCGTGAATACAACGCCATGAAAACCAAGGGAGCCACGCAGAATCTCCTGCTGGATTTTCCGGGAGACCGTCGCCGGTACCCCCGGTTCGATGGCCGGGAACACCACATGCGCCGTCATCATGCTGGCGACATTGGCTTTGACGGCCGCCCGGAACGGCGGCCATTCGGTTTTCGCCAGCGAGGTGACCGAACGGTCCACCACCGGCAGCGCGATGTGCGAATCCTGCGCCGTATCGCCGTGACCGGGGAAATGTTTGGCGCAGGCGGCGACTCCCGCCCCCTGCATGCCGAGGATGAACTCGGCGCCCAGCCGTCCCACGGTATCCGCGTCGCTGCCGAAGCTTCGGGGGCCGATAATCGGGTTCTTCGGGTTGGAGTTCACGTCCACGACCGGCGCGAAGTCGGTGTTAAAGCCCACGGCCCGCAGTTCCAGAGCGATGGCGCGTCCGACCTCGCGGGCGAGTGCGGGTCGTTTCAGTTTTTCCGCCGCCCGTCCGATGGGCAGGTTGCCGGGCCATTCGGTGAACGGTTTCTGGAGCCGGGTGACGAGTCCTGCCTCCTGATCGACGGAAATCACGGGCGGCAGGTGTGCGGGGTGCAGCGCCGCCACTTCGCGGTTCAGGTCGCGGACCTGTTCGGGGTTCTGGATATTCTGGCGGAACAGGATCGTTCCGCCGATGTGAAACTCTTTGACGAGCCTGCGGTAGGTGTCGTTGACCGCGGGGCCGGCAAAACCCATGACAAACAGCTCGCCGGCGAGCTGTTCGAGCGGATGGCGGCGGTAGTAGGCGGAGTTTCTCACTCGCGCGCGGGAATCAGCCGGCGACGTCGCGCTCGCCGCGTTCCTGCTCTTCCTTGCAGGTGATGCAGAGGGTGGTCACGGGGCGGGCTTCGAGGCGCTTGACGCCGATCGGTCCGCCGCACGATTCGCACACGTTGAAGCCGCCCTTGTTCAGGCGCTCGATGGCGAGGTCGATCTTGGAGAGCAGCGTGCGTTCGCGGTCGCGCAGCTTGTGAACGATGGCCTTGTTGACCTCGTTGGTGGCGACATCGACTTCGTCCTGGAGGTCGTCGGTCGTCGAGTTCTTTTCGTCGTCGGTGGCGTCGGCGGCGAGCTGGATGATTCTCTGCCGCTCCTTCTCGAGGAGGTCGAGGAACTTCTTCTGTTCGGCCTTGTTCAGCTTCGTCGATTCGGGCTTGGCTGTCTTCTCGGTTTTCGCCATCTTCTCGTTACGCTCGCTTCCCGCCGGGCCCTGTCAGGCCCGGGGGCAAACGATGTACTATTCCCCGCCCCCGTATGCAACCGCATTCTGTCGACGATCTGGTAACCTCCGCGTTCGGGGTGTTGGGGACAGTGAACCACCTGAAATGACTGGCTTTTCCCCGGCTATTTTGACGCAAAGCAGCAGTCGGCTAAACTTCATATTTCGCCGGAGGAGATCCCCCATTCCGGCGGTTTCCCCCCTTCGGCGAGCCGGGCCGTAAACAGGCCACAGGAGCGCCGGGGCATAACGTGTCCAGCCAGTCACTCGAACTATCCACCACGCCGTCGCCGGAATCCCCGTCTGATCCGGTAGCTGTCGATGTCGTTGTCGGCCGTCGCAGCGAACCGGAGACCCTGTTCGAACGGTTTCTCTCCAACGGCCCCGCCATGCTGTTCGTCTCGAGCGTGACGTTCGCCTGGATGGCGCTTTCGGTCCGGGGGCTCAAGCGCCTGTCGGCCAGCGAGACGACCTTCTTCCGGTTCTTTATCGGCATGGCGATCATGCTGGTGCTGCACCGGATCACGCTGCTGCCGCTCAAGTTCGTGAACAAGAAGCTGCTGATTCTGCGCGGGGTGCTCGGAGGTGCGGCGGTCATCTGCTACTTCACCTGTATCCGCAAGACCGACGCCGCGACGGCGACGCTTCTCAATAACTCGTATCCGATTTTCGCGCTGCTCACGGGGCTCGCCATCGGCACGGTGAAACCCGCCGCCCGGCTGCTGCTGCTGCTGGCGTTGTCGCTCGCCGGCATGGTGGTGGTGACGAACCCGGGGGCCGGTGTGATGGGGTCAGGTGCGATCTACGGTATCGCCTCCGCACTGTTCGCAGGCGCGGCACTGGTCGTGATCGAGAAGGCCCGTACGACCGATTCGGCGCAGGCGACCTTCGTCTCCATGTGCGTGGGCGGCATGACCATCGGCCTGCTCGGGGTTGTCATGGGCGGCGAGGGGGTGACCCTGCCGCACGGGCCGGAACTGGGCTGGATCCTGCTGCTCGGCGTCACGTCGACCATCGCCCAGCTGCTGATGAACCACGCGCTGCTTTATGTGGGCGCCACGGAAGGGTCGATCGTCTCGGTGACGACCACCGCCTTTACGGCGCTGTTCGCCTGGCTGCTGTTTGGCGACCGTCCGGCCTGGAACTTCTTTGTTGGTGCGGCGCTGATTCTCACCAGTGCCGTCGTTGCCGCGCTCACGCTGGCGAGACGGAAAGAGGCCGCAGCCGGCTAGTTCATCTCTTCGGGACTGAGCTTCAGCGCTCCCGGCAGATCCTGCCGCCGGAGCAGCAGCTTCTCGTGCAGGTACAGATACCTGTCCACGATGGTGGAGGCTTCAAGGAGCTGCTGCTTGGAATTGCCCGAGACGCCCAGGATCTGCGCCGCCACGGCGACGAACTGGCCGTCGTCCAGCTTGGTCAGCTTTTCGTCGAGCTGGTTCTCGGCCGCCACCTGCGGGTCGATAAAGTTGGGCAGCGCCGTCAGCAGGTCGCGCCGCAGCGCCTGGATGCTGGCGAGCTCTTCGCCCGTCCAGGTGAGGAACTGGTGGTCGATCTTCACCTGCCGGTAGCGGGTGGAGGCTTCCAGCTCGCGGCTGATGCGGAACTTCTCGATGCCGAGCAGCCAGATCAGGAACCGGCCGTCGGCCAGCTCCTGATGCTTGGCGATCACGCCCGCGCAGCCCACTTCGTGGACCGCCGGAGCGCCTTCGTAGTTTTTCTCGAATCCCGGCTGCAGCATCACCATCCCGATCACGCGGTGCGAATCGAGAGCGTCCCGCACCATGTCGCGGTAGCGGGGTTCGAAGACGTGCAGGGGGAGTACTTCGGACGGCAGGAGCACCGTCTCGGGCAGGGGGAATATGGGGATGACGTCAGGTACCGTGGAAATCATCGTCAGAGAATCTCCTCTGTGCAGATGTTCAGCCGCCGGAACGTTCCTCTCCTACCCTTTACGTTTACCAGTATAGGCGATGTTCGCCCCTTTGGCGATAACTGATTGTAAACAGGCCGGTTTAGATCACAGGCCTGTTAATCAGGATTGATGGAAAGGCCGGATCGCCGGTGCCGGTCGCCGCTTATGCCTTGTCGAGCAGCGGGGTCAGCTGTTCCACGATCTCTCTGGCGTGGGGCTTGGTCCGCTTCCACATGTTGCGGCCGATGATGAAGCCGAAGCAGCCGCCGTTCACGCACGCCTTCGCGTTCATGACGACGGTCTCCGACGACGTGCCCTCGCCGCCCGAGAACAGCACCGGGATCCCGGTGGACGCCTTCACGACGCGGCGGGCGCGTTCGGTCGCCTGCGCGGCCGGGTCCATCTTCTGGAGCTGTTCCTCGAGGTCGCGGTAGTATTTGGGCACCTTCTCGTTGGCGAGGAACTTGTCCTTGTCCTTCACCGCCTTGGGCAGGTTGCTCTTCACGATCGTCGCGCCCATCTCCATGGCGAGCCGCGCGGCCGATTCGAGCGCGTAGGAGGTTTCCTTGCCGCCCTTGGCGTCGATCGCCTCGCCGCGCGGGTAGGCCCATACGATGAGCGGCAGGCCGTACTGTTCGCACTGGCGGCGGACGTTGGCGAGCTGCGGAAGGTCCTCGTCCTGGCGGGACGAACCGTAGTAGAGGGTGTAACCGATTCCCGTCGCGCCGATCCGGACGGCGTCTTCCACGAAGGAGGTCGCGGTCGAAAGCGCGTGCGCGTCGGAGGGGATCGAGGTCTTTCCGTTCACTTTCACGATGAGCGGGATGCGGCCTTCGGTCTTGGTCCAATAGCGGCGTGCGACACCGTAGTGGACGGCGACGGCGTTGAACCCCAGGTCCATGCCCAGTTCCATGATGTAGTCGGGATTTCCGGCATCGCTCTCCGCCTCGAAGTGGCGGCAGTCGTGCTCGATGAACTGGTCGTAGGGGAGGATGATCGAGGTCCCGTTCTCGCGGGTGAGCTGGCGGACCCGGGCGATCTCGCCCGGCCCCAGACGGGCCTGCCGGAAAAAGCGTAAACGGTCCTGCGCCATGTGTCCTGCTTCCTTGGGGGCGGCGCCTCTGTGGCCGCCCCCACGTCGAACTGTCCGCCCGGTTCCTAACGGGACCAGCCGCCAAGATCAATCGCCAGAGCGGCCGGGCGGTGGTGAACGCTCACGGCCCGAAGGCCGGTACCCCTATGTTCATGCCGATCGCCCGGGTGCTGATCGAGACCGGCGGGAGCTGGACGGAGCCCGGGCCCACCTCGAACGGGCCTATCGGGTTGCCCGATTCCACCACGTAGCGTTGTCTGGCGCCGCGGATAATCACTCCCAGCAGGTAGCGGCCGGGCGGCAGGTTTTCGAATACGGCCGGCTCCCCCGGCTTGAACCACACCCGGTCCACCAGATGCCGCTCGATAAACGCCATCCACTGGCTCGTGGGCGCATCGGCCCCGGGCACGACCGAATCGTCGGGCACCGAGAACAGGACGGCGCCGTCGGTCTGTACGCCGCCGGCAGTCAGCCGGATCTCGACCCGGGACTTTTCGGTCTCCCCCTGACGGCTGAAGGCGGCTTCCACCATCTTCCGGGAGGCGTCGTCCAGCCGGAACCGCTTCTCGTCGAGGAAGGCGTAGAGCGAGCTGTCGTACTCGGGCCGTCTGCGGCTGCCGGTGATCCGTTCGAGCAGCGCCCCGCAGGCGGCCGCCCGGTGCAGATCGAAGCAGTTGAGCCTTAAGCCCTCGTCGATCCGTTCGGGGAGCATCCGCGCGATTCCGCTCGATGAATAGAGATCGTCCAGGACCGGTTTCACCGGATCGTTCGGCCGCAGCTCGAAGGTGCGCAGAAAATCGATGGGTTTGAGCGGCCGCGTTAGGATCAGGCTCCAGACCGTCTCGGGCAGCATCCGGGGCGTGATCCGGCGCTGGTCCTGCGCCTCGTCGTGGAGCAGCAGGATGGTGGGGCTGCCGGTTGGAGAAAGCAGGGCGGGCCCGATATGTGCATCGGAAATGTCGCGCACGACTTCGGTATGGGCGCGGATGGCGGCCAGCCAGCCGCCGGCGCTGAGCGCGATCAGTACCGATGCGACGGCGATCCGGCGCCCGCATTTGATCGCCGCCCCCCAGCCCAGCAGCAGCAGGCCGGACGTCCACAGGGACAGGAAAACCGAACGGATCAGCACCCGGGCCCAGAACCCCATGAGCGACGGAGCAGCCACGAAGCTCGCCCGCATGGCGAGGTGCGACGCCGCGTGGCCGTCGGCGGTCACCTTCAGCGCGCCCAGCGACACCGCGCCGCACACGAGCATCAGCAGGGGCAGGGGGAGCAGCTTCTGCGCCGCCAGTTCGGGCGGGGTGTCCTTGGGGGCCTTGATCGCGAAAAACACGCCGAAGGCGGTCAGGAAGCCGGGCACCAGCGCCCAGGCGAGGTTGCCGCCCGTGCGCATCCACGGCGCGAAGGAGCCAAGCAGCGTCACATGGAACGCGACGGCCACGGCGAAACAGAAGTCGGAGGTCGACTCGGTCCAGGGTCTGGTTTCAAAACCGGCCGGGCGGATTGCGGACGTGAAGTAACGCGCGCCGATCAGGGCCGCCGCCGCAAAGACGCCGACCAGCGCCATCACGAGCGGCAGGTTGGTCAGCTGTTTCGAGAGACTGAGGACCGGTTCGCCCGCCAGCGCCGCCAGCGGGAGCACGCCGCCCTCAACGGGCGGAACGACCTGTGAGGCCGAAATCAGGCCCACGCGGATCTCGTACAGAAGGTGCGGGACGGCGAGAAGCCCCAGCCCCAGAACGATCTTTTGACGGGAAGTCACCGGCGCACCGTAGCCGGAGCATGAAAGGGATTTCCAGAGCGGGGGATTGCCGGTCCTTCGAGACGCTTTGCTGCGCAAAGCTCCTCAGGACGAACGGTTCCGGTCCACACGGTCAACCCGTTCGCCCTGAGGAGCGCGTAGCGCGTCTCGAAGGGTCGAACGGGCGCAGGGCATTCACAATTCCATTAAGATCCTTGTTTAAAACCGCCCCTTTCCCCGTTTCCCGCCCCGAATTTAACTGTGACATACCATGACACACACCTGTGACAGGCTTGTCTCCAGTGGAAATGGGTCCACCCGAGCTTTGAAAAAATGGAGAGAACGTCATGCCCCCTGCATCCAGAATCAGCCAGCTGCCCGAAGACATCCGCCAGTGGCTCGAATACGCCCTCGAGGCGTCCGGCTTTCACTACTACCGCGAGATCACCGAAGAGCTGAACCGCCGGCTCAGGGAGGCCGGTTTCGACGGGAACCTGAGCGCCGAAACGGTCCGCCGCCACGGGGCGAAGGCCGCCGCCAAGATCGATCTGCGCGACAACCTGATCGAGCATATCCGGCAGGAACTGGACCCCGGCCGCAACATTCCGCCCGCCGACTGGAACCGGGCGGTCGTCTCGGCGATCGGTTTCTTCAACTACCGGACGCTCACCGACCTGCAGTGCCAGGAGACAGTCTCGGTGAAGGAGCACTCCGCTTTTGTCCGGTCGCTCATCCAGACTCACCACTATGAACAGATGCTGGGCGTCCAGCCGCTGAAACCGGAAGAGTTGCCGGCGGCGGGCCCGCGAGCTGCAAATATGTCATTCCGACCGGAGCCCGAAGGGCGGAGTGGAGGAATCTCCTGTCAACCGGGAGGGGAGACCCCTCCGCTTCGGGCTGCGCCCTCCGGTCGGGGTGACACAGGCGAGACCGGCAAGGAGGCACCGGCCCCGCTGGCTGTTCCACCGGAAAACACGGAAAAACACAGAACGATTCCCGGTCCTGACAACGCCATGGACTGGGAGGGCGTGCCCAGACACCTGCGCCGCCAGATCGTGCGGATTGTTTCCGAACTGCGTGCGCGGCCGCAGGACGGCGATCTCAGGAGGAAACTCGACACACTGCTCGCCGAAGCCGAGCGGTACCGCCGCGAGGAGGGCGGCGAGAAGCGGGCGGCCTGACGGAACCCGCTGGCCCCCGGCCGCCCGTATCCGGTAGACTCTTCGGCAAGTGGAACAGACCCCGAAAGAACCGCCGGTTTCGCCGGCCGCGCCCGTCGAGCCGACTCCCGCCGACCGCCGCTATACCCCGGAACAGGTCGCAGAGTTTCAGCGGGTGTTCGCGAAGCGTGTGAAGCCCGCGCGGTCCATCACTTACCTCTCGTTGGCCGTGCTGCTGGGGCTGATCTATTTCCGGAGCTGGGAATGGTACGTGGCGATTGTCGCCGTTTACGGCGTTGTTGCGTACACTGCAAAATGTCCGGGTTGCCGTAATCTGCTTGGAAGCGGGTGGTTTGGATTCGCCCACTGTCCCGGTTGCACGATTTCCCTGAATCCCGCGAACAGAAAGATACGTGGAGACGCTTTCCCATCCGGCGTTATTACCGATGGAGCCTGGGATGACGCGGTTTTAGAGCGGGACAGTCGCGCGCGGCGGATAAACCTGCTGTCGTCGGCGGTAGCGGGGTCGGCCATAGCGTTACTGGTGATCTCCGCCGCAAAGGGCGGGTTGTTTCCCGGAATGGTGATCCGGACTGTCGCCTCGATCTCGGTGTTTCTGGTGATCTTGTGGTCGCTGGTACCTCGTAAAATGACCTGTCCAGCCTGCACCGGCAGGTTTTACGTGGAACATTTTGCCTATTGCCCTTATTGCCTCTGCGACTACCGGTACAAGGGTCTGGCGAGAACGATCAAGCATCAGATGCCGTTTCACCGGGTTGTACCGCTGGCTCTCGGAGTCGTGCTGCTGACGGGATCATCCGATAATTCGTGGCTCAACCGGATCGCCACGGGAAAAGGTTTCACGAGCCATAAATCCGAATTAGATCTCGCATGCTTCGCCCGGATGGGCGATGCCGAAGGCGTGTCCCGTCGTATTGAACAGGGCGAAGACCCTAACTCGGTCGACGAATACGGGAGAACGCCATTGGAATGGGCGATTATGTATAAGAAAAGCGAAGTGATTGGTCCTCTTGTTAACGCAGGTGCCGATCCGAATCGATTGGATAAACACGGTTGGAGGCCGCTGCAGTTTGCAGTTACGAACCGTGATCTTGAAACCGTCAAAGCGCTCCTTGCGAATGGCGCGGATATCAATGGCCTGTCTAAAAATGAAGAGAAGTGGCTCGATGGAGAAACCGCATTGTACGAAGCGTCTGGTGAAGACACTCTTGAAATATTCAACTTCCTGATCTCCAAAGGTGCCGATCCGAACGCGGGGAAGGGCTGCAATTATCCGCTCACCTATTCCGACAATCCGGCCATTGCGAAGGTACTTCTGGACATCGGCGCCAAGGTCAATGGCCGTGACGACTGTGACGAGACTCCGCTCATGGAGGCCGTGCTGCGGGGCGATAAAGAGATGGTGAAACTCCTGATCGCCGCCGGTTCGCGGCTCGACGCTCCGGTGCCGCTCGAATCCCGCAAATCGGAAAAGACCATCGACTGTGCCGAAGTGAAGGCTAAGGGAGGGGATGTCGAAGAGTCCGACTGCGAGTGGCGGCTCTGGGGGAAATCCCCGCTCCAGATCGCCCGGCAGGAGGAATACGACGAAATCGAAACCTTGCTGCTGGCCGCCGGGGCGAAGGAGTAGCTAGCCCCTTTTCTCCAGCTCGAAGGTCTCCTTGAGGCAGTCGATATAGGGGCGGTTCTTCCAGCCGAGGTCGTTTTTAGCCCGGTCGATCTCGAAGTAGCGGTCGATCGGGATGGGCACCGGGATAAACGCCCACGACGCCTTGCCGCCGGCGGCTTTCCAGGCCTTGAGGAAGTCGGCGACGGCCAGCCGGTCGCCGGAGGTGTTGTAGGCCTTGCCCGCCGACACTTCCGGTTTCTCGAGGATGAGCGCGATCGCTTCGGCGACGTCGCCGCCGTAGACCAGCGGGAAGTTAAGGCTGGTCGGCGCGGGCGCCACGGGGAGCCGCATCAGGCGGCGGATCCACGGGGTGAAGTTGGTGTCGAACGCGCCGTAGATGGCCGACGGCCGGACGGTGGTCAGTTCGAGGCCGTACTCTTTCGCGAGTTTCCAGGCGAGCTGTTCGGAGAGCGCCTTGGAGATCGGATAGACGGTGGCGCGGTTGCGGCTGCTCTCCTCGTCGTACTGGCGGTGGTCCTCGGCGGCCGGTTTCTGGTGGCCCTTGTAGACCGCCACGGAGGAGACATGGACGACCCGCTTCACGCCGGAGGCCCTGATGGCGTCGAACACGTTCTGCGTGCCTTCGATGTTGGTCGTCAGATGGTCCTTCCAGTTCTGGTTGGTGATCTGGAAAAGCGCCGCGTTCGAGACGACGGCGTCGGCGCCCCGGAACGCCTCGGTGAGCTTGTCCTTCTGGGCGAGGTCAGCCTTGCGGAGTTCGACCCCTTTGGCTTTCAGTTCCGGCACCTTGTCGGGATTGCGGACGACGCCGATCACATGGGTGCCGCGCGCGAGCAGCGTATCCACGATATAGCGGCCCAGGAATCCGGTCGCGCCGGTGACGGCGATCTTCTTGCCCTTGAGGTTCATCTGGTCAACTCCCTTCGCGTTCTCTCATACCCGTTCGTGGTGAGCCTGTCGAACCATGAACGGGCGGGGCATAGTTTGTCAGGTATTGCTCTCGGTTCGGCAAACTTACTACCGTGCGGGACCTTGTTCGCCCCGTCCATCCTTCGACAGGCTCAGGACGAACGGGGATGAAACTGTAAGGAGACCCGATGCGCGCCGCCGTTTACCACTCAAAGGACGTCGTGAAGATCGAGGACGTCCCGGTGCCGGAGACCGGCCCCGGCGAGATTCTTGTCCGGGTGAAGTCGTGCGGCGTCTGCCAGTCGGACATCAAGAAGATCCACTACGGCCTCTACGAAGGGCCGCGCATCTACGGGCACGAGACCTCCGGCGTGGTCGAGAAAACCGGCCCCGGCGTGACCAAATGGAAAGCGGGCCAGCGGGTCGTGTTCCACCACCACTATCCGTGCATGAGCTGCCGCTACTGCCGGTCCGAGAACTACTCCATGTGCAAAGTGTACAAGGATATCGTCTCGACCGCCGGGTTCGCGCCGTCGGGCGGCGGGTTCGCGGAGTTCGTAAAGCTGCCGGCGCATCTGGCTGAAAACGCAGTGATCGAGATTCCCGCCGGAGTCAGTTTCGAGGAGGCGACGTTTGTCGAACCGCTCAACTGCACGCTGAAGGCGATCCGCAAGGCGCGTGTGAAGCCGGGCGACTGCGCCTGGGTGATCGGCGCGGGTCCCATGGGCCTGCTGTTCGTCATGGCGCTGAATGCGCTGGGCGCGGTGCCGATTGTGTCGGATCCGCTTCCCGAACGCCGCGAGAAGGCCAGGCGGCTTGGCGCGCGCGAGGCGCTGGACCCGACGGCCCCGGACTTCCCGCAGAAGCTCGCCGACGCGACGGGTGGCTACGGTCCCGATCAGGCGTTCCTGGCGGTGGCGCTGCTCAAGCCGCTCGAGCAGGCGGTGCAACTGGTCAGGAAGGGCGGCCTCGTCTGCGTCTTCAGCGAGTTCCCCTCCGAGGCGAAGCTCACCGTCGACCCGAACGTGCTCTACGCCCGCGAGGTGGACCTGATCGGCAGCTACTCGTCGTCGGCCGCCGTGCAGGAACTCTCCGCCGAACTGGTGTTTTCCAAACGCGTGCCGGTGAAGGAACTGGTCTCGAAAGTCTATCCGCTCTCGGGTCTCATGGACGCGATCAATGAGGCCGTCGCCCCCAAACCCACCACGTGCAAGCTGCTCATCGATCCGTGGGCGTGACAGGCAGATAACCATGCGCGCCGCCATCCTCCACGGGAAAGAAGACCTCCGCCTCGAAGAGGTGGCGCCGCCCGTGGCGGGGCCGGGCGAGGTCGTCGTGCGGGTGAAGGCGGCGACCACCTGCGGCACGGACCTCAAAGTGTTTCTCCGGGGCGGTCATGCCCGGATGCTCGTGCCGCCGGCGGCGTTCGGCCACGAGTTCGCGGGCGAAGTCGCCGAGTTGGGCAAGGGTGTCACGAAGTTCCAGGTCGGCGACCGGATCGTGTCGAACAACTCCGCTCCGTGCGGCGAATGTTTCTTCTGCGAAAAGCACCAGCCGAACCTTTGCGAAAACCTGGTGTTCGCCAACGGGACCTACGCGGAGCTGTTCAAGCTGTCCGTCGCGCACGTCGAGAAAACCGCGTGCAGGATACCGGACGGCGTGCCGTATGAGACGGCGTCGCTCTCGGAACCGCTCGCCTGCGTGCTCTGGGGGCTCGAAAACACGCCCGTCGAAAAGGGCAGCGAGGTCGTGATCCTGGGGGACGGCCCCATCGGCCTCATGTTCGCCGCCGAGGCGGTGCTGGAAGGGGCCGATGTAAGGATGATCGGCGGGTCGGGTTCGCGGCTCTCAAGCGCCAAGCGGATCGGCGTCACCGAGACGTTCAACTACCACGACCGGACAGATACGATCGCTCTCGTGAAGTCGCGCTGCTACAGCGGCCGGGGGCCGGACCTGGTGGTCGAGGCGACCGGCAAGCCCGAAGGCTGGGCCGAGGCGGTCGAACTGGTCCGCAAGGGGGGCCGCGTGAACCTGTTCGGCGGCTGTCCCAAGGGCACCGCCGTCACGTTCGATACGGAGCGGATCCACTACGACCAGATCGCGCTGGCAGGCGTCTTTCACAACACGCCGGAGACGTTCAGGAAGGCGCTGGAACGGCTCTCGTCCGGCAAATTCCCCGTGAAGGAAATCCTGACCGAGGAGCGCCCGCTGTCGGAACTGGCCGTCGCCTTCGAGCGCATGCGCCGTCGCGAAGTGGTGAAGGTCGTGATCCGGCCGTGAGGGCCCCGCGATTTTTCTCCCTCGTTCCGGCTATAACCATTCCATGAAACGGATCGCCATCGTGGCGCTGGTGATTCTGGCGGCGGCGCTATCGGCGTCGCCGGCCCGGGCCGACGTACCGGCGCCGCTGCCTTTGCCGCTTCGGGACGGCGTGCTGGCGTTCGGCGGCGACGCCGAGGGCGGCGCGCCGTACACCTTCTATGATCCGGCGAACCCCAGAGAGCTGATCGGTTTTGAAGTCGATATCGCGAACGAGATCGCCAGGCGTCTCGGCGTGCGGGCGGAGTTCCGCCAGAACGCCTGGGAGAGTCTCGTCCCGGCGCTCAACCGCGGCGACAGCGACATCGTCATCAACGGCCTCGAGGTGACGCCGGGGCACGCCGCCGAGGCGGCCTTCACCCGGCCCTACTACGTCTTCCAGCAGCAGCTCACCGTCCGGACTGGCGAGACCGCCATTCGGACGCTCGACGACCTGATAGGCAAAAAGGTCGGGACGCTCATGGGCGCGCTCGCGATGCAGATCCTGAACGCCACCCCCGGCGTGCAGGTGGTGAACTTCCCCGACGACGTGGCGCCGTACCAGGACCTCGCCGTGGGGCGCATCGACGCCGTGCTGCTCGACGGCCCGCTCGCCCAGTACCACACGAAGGGGAACACGCTGGTCCGTCCCGCCGGGCCGCCCATCGGCGAGGGGCTCTATGCGATCGCCGTCCGCAAGTCGGATCCGGAACTGCTGGCCGCCGTGGACCGGGCGCTGGGCGCGATGATCTCCGACGGGACTATTCACGCGATCCTCGTGAAGTGGGAACTCTGGAACGACGCGCAGGGTAAACTGGCCGACGGCCAGAAACTCCTGGACCGTTTCCTGTCCGGCGGCGCAGCCGTGTCAGTCGAGTCAGCCGCCCGCATACCGGCGAGCGTCGTTCAGACGGTCGAAGCCGCCCGGCCGGAGAGTCCGCCGAAACCGGGGCTTTTCCGGTTTCTTCCCCAGCTGATGGCCGGCGCCGGCGTGACGGTCGGCATCAGCATCGTCTCGATGACCATTGCCGTCTGTCTCGGCCTGATTGTGGCGCTCGCCCGGTTGTATGGCGCCGGGTGGCTTCAGACGCTGGCGACCGCCTATGTCGAGATCATCCGGGGTACGCCGCTGCTGATTCAGCTCTATCTGCTCTACTACGGACTGCCGGGGCTCGGAGTCAGGCTGCCTGCACTGGTCGCGGCGGTGATCGGGTTGGGCCTTAACTACGCCGCCTATGAGGCGGAGATCTACCGGGCGGGGATTCTGGCACTTCCGCGCGGGCAGACCGAAGCCGCCCAGAGTCTCGGGATGACCCGGATGCAGACGATCATCCACGTCCTGATCCCGCAGGCGCTGCGCACCGTGCTGCCGCCGGTGACCAACGACTTTATCGCCATGCTGAAGGATTCATCGCTGGTCAGCGTGATTACCGTGGTGGAACTGACCAAGGCCTACAGCATCCAGGCGGCGTCCACCTTTTCGTATCTCGAACTCGGCCTCGTGACGGCGGCGATCTACCTGCTGATGAGCCTGCCGCTCGCCCGCCTGTCGCGGTACCTGGAAGCGAGGGCCGGCTTTGCTTATTGAGGTTCGCAACCTGACCAAGAGATTCGGCGCGGCTACCGTGCTGGACGACGTGTCGGTCGCGGTTGAGCGCGGCGACACGCTGGCGATCGTCGGGGAATCGGGCGCGGGCAAAAGCACGCTGCTCAGGTGCATCAACTATCTGGCCGGATTCGACAGCGGGCAGGTCACCGTGTCGGGTCAGGTGCTTGTCCCCGGACTTGCGTCCCACGACGCCGGCGTGCGCCGGATCCGTACCTCGCTCGGCATGGTGTTCCAGGATTTCAACCTGTTTCCCCACCTGACCGTGCTGGAAAACGTCACGTTGGGGCCGCGACGGGTGCTGGGCGTCAGCGACGCCGAAGCAAGAGAGCGCGGCGAACGGCTGCTCGCCCGCGTGCATCTCTCGGGGAAACTGCAGGCGAAACCGGGTGAACTCTCCGGCGGGCAGAAACAGCGGGTGGCGATTGCCCGGGCCCTCGCCATGGAGCCGGTCGCCCTTCTGATGGACGAACCCACCAGCGCGCTTGATCCAAAGCTCAAAGGTGAGGTCGCCGCCGTCATCGAGGAGCTGCGGTCCGACGGAATGACGATGATCGTCGTGACCCACGAGACCGATCTGGCCCGCCGGGTTGCCAAGCGGGTGGCCGTCATGGAGAACGGAAAAGTGGTCAAAAGCGGCTCCGGGGCGGAGATTCTGGGCTGATTCGGGCCTGAAACAGCCCTTCCATAGGCGCAAAACTCTTTCCGGAAACCCTTGTTAATGGTCTCGGGCGTGATTAAATGAGCGCCACCTTCTGGTGCGCCGTTGAAGGATCCTCCCCTTCGCGGGATGACCGGCCACCGCAGGATGCCGTCCGTAACAATACCGGGTCGGCCATTCCATCCACCCGCTCTTCTTTCCTCCTTCTTGAGAAGCGCCCATCACCCCTCCTGGCTTTTTTGCCCGGCAGGGCAAGGGATATTTTACTGTTATGAGTTTTGATTCATTGGGGCTCACCCCCGCGCTTCTCAAGGCTGTGGCCTCTGAGGGTTACACGACACCGACACCTATCCAGACCAAGGCGATTCCGGTGGTTCTCACGGGCCGCGACCTGCTGGGCTGCGCCCAGACCGGTACCGGCAAGACGGCGGCGTTCGCGCTCCCCGTGCTGCAGATGCTCGCCGGCCGTCCGCGCAAGGCCGGCAGCCGGATGGAGATCCGCACGCTGGTACTCTCTCCGACCCGCGAACTCGCCACCCAGATCTGCGAAAGCTTCAAGGTCTACGGGCGGAACCTGCCGCTGCGCACGACCGTGATCTTCGGCGGCGTGGGCCATGAACCCCAGCGCCGGGCGATCCGTCAGGGAACCGACATCCTGGTGGCCACTCCGGGCCGCCTGCTCGACCTGATGAACGAAGGGATCGTGCGGCTCGGAAGCCTCGAATTCCTCGTGCTGGACGAAGCCGACCGCATGCTCGACATGGGCTTTATCCACGATGTGCGGCGCATCTTGAAGGCGGTCCCCAAGGAACGCCAGACGCTGTTCTTCTCGGCCACCATGCCGCCCGACATCCAGAAACTGTCGCGCGAGATCCTGAAAGATCCCGCCCATGTGGAAGTGGCTCCGGCCGCGACCACCGCCGACAAGGTGGACCAGTCGGTCTATTTCGTGCAGAAGAGCACGAAGGCGGCGCTCCTGCTGCACCTGCTCTCGGACGAGGCGATAACCCGCGCCATCGTGTTTACCCGCACCAAGCGCGGCGCCGACCGGGTGAGTGAATACCTGGCGAGGGGCCGGGTGCAGTCGGAAGTGATCCACGGCAACAAGTCCCAGGGCCAACGCGAACGCGCACTCGGCAGCTTCCGTAACGGACGCGCCCGGGTGCTGGTCGCCACCGACATCGCCGCCCGAGGCATCGACGTCGACGGCATCTCGCATGTCATCAACTTCGAGCTGCCGAACGTTCCGGACGACTACGTGCACCGCATCGGCCGCACCGCCCGCGCCGGAGCTTCCGGCCAGGCGATCTCCCTGTGCGACGGTGAAGAGCGCTCCTATCTGCGCCAGATCGAGCGGCTGATCCGCAAGCAGGTTTCGGTCGTTCAGGTTCCGCCCGCCGTGGCGGCTGCAAGGCCGCTTCCGGGTGCCGCGACGTCCGAATACCGCTCGGAGCAGCGCTCCGAGTACCGGCCCGAACACCGCGCACCGCGTGCTCCCCAGCGTCCCCACCAGCCCTACGGCCGGCCGGCGCACCGGGGTCCTTCCGAACGGTCTCCTGAACAGCCTCGCGAACAGCGGGAAGGCCAGGCCCCGCGCCCGGCCCAGTTCCGGGGCCGTGGCGGACGCCCGGCTTTCGGAGCCAACCGCGGGGGCTACTCGGCTGATCGTGGTGGTGACCGCGGCGGTGACCGGGGTGGCGACCGCGGTGGAAACCGTGGCGGTTACCGTCCCCGCTAAACCGGCATAGAGTACATAAAAAGGGGAAGTTCACCTGGTGAACTTCCCCTTTTCTTTCGGGCTTGCCTGAATTCCGTAACGATCAGCCGGAACCGGCCGAATCGGTCAGGCCGACTGGTTTTCCAGGACGGACGGCCGCATCTGATCGGCCACCGTTACCGGGGCAATCACCGGTGCGAGAACCGGTACAGCCAGCGGTGCGGCCAAAGCCGCCTGCTTCGCGACGCCCTCCTTGCCCGCCCCGTAGCGTTTCAGCCAGCGGTAGTGGGAGGCCAGTCCCGCCTGGATCGTCGGGAACTCCGTGTAGTTGATCCCGAACTCGAGGGCGGTCTGTTTCACGATGGGCGCGATCTGCGGATAGTGGACATGGCAGACACGCGGGAACAGGTGATGCTCGATCTGGAAGTTGAGCCCGCCGCAGAACCAGTTGGACAGCTGCGGATGGCGCATGCCGAAATTCGCGGACGTGCGCACCTGGTGCGCGGCCCAGGAGTCATGGATGCGGTTCTCGCCGTCCAGCGACGGGAGCGCGGCGTCTTCCACCATGTGGCCGATCGAGAAAACCATGGCGAGTGTGAACCCGGCCACCAGATGCATGGCGATGAAGCCGATGAGAACTTTCCAGAAGGGGAGCCCCAGCAGGATCATCGGAAGCCCCAGCGCCATGAAGTAGTACGCGAGCTTGCCTCCGAAGAGGATGAAATATTCCGAGACCGGCGGGCGCGACGGCTTCTGGTACATGACCAGACGCTCTTCGAAGAAGTGGCGGAAGTCCTTCTTCGTCACCCACATGATCGTGGCCATGGAGTAGAGGAAATAGGCGTAAATGTGCTGGTATCGCTGGTAGCTCTTCCACGGCGCCACCTGCGTGAAGCGCAGGACGGGAACCGTATTCAGGTCTCCGTCGGCCTGTGCGATGTTCGTATACGTGTGGTGAACGATATTGTGGGAGATGTTCCAGTTGTAGACGTTCGCACCGAGGAGCGTGAACGAATGAGACATGAGCTTGCTGAGGAACGGACTCGTGGAATACCCGCCGTGGATGGCGTCGTGTCCGACGTTGAACCCGATACCCGCGGCGAAAAAACCCATCAGCAGGCAGAGGCCCAGCATGGACGGTTCGCTGAAATGCCCGGAGACGATCGCGGCATACGCACCCAGATAGCCGCCCAAATAAAAGGCGGACTTGAGCAGCATCAGCCCGTTCCAGTGGCGCGAAAGCCCGCGCTCCCTGAAGTAGGAGTCGACCCTCGACTTGACCGTAGTGGAGAATTCATCGCCCGCAGGGGCGACAAAAGAGACTTTTTGCTTGATCATGGATTGTTCGAGGATGGCTGCTTTCGGAATGGATTAATTCCAGCCACACACCCGTCTCAGCCATCCCTGACAAAGAGCACCCATGGGTAACCGGTCTTTAGAGTGGGATCTTGACAGCTACGTCAGACGTTTCCAACGGAAAACGGGGACTGACGCAAATCTTTCACAGAAAACCGCCGCAATTATCGAGGATCTTGACCGATTGACGCGGCGCTCACGGCCCCAGAGCGAGTGCTTGCACCATGACACGAAAGACATCGGTGTTATCCATGAACCCCGCGACCCGCCCGGAACCCGGCCCGGTTGCGTTAAGAATTACATCATCCGCCGAGTGAACTCCCGCTCCGGTGCCGGCGGGGATATTCCCCGCTCGAAGCATCGCCCCGGGAACATTCTTATAGACCTCGTTGGCAACGGCCGTCTTTTTGCCGGTAGTGGCCGGCTGAAAGGGGCCGTCCATTTTCGGCCCGAAGGTCTCGTAGTAGTCCGGGAAGGCGGCGAAAAAGGCCGCCAAGCGTTTGGAAACGGCGATGTCGTCCGGATAACCATCACCATCCTGGTCCTGGTAGAGCGGATAACCGGCGCTGCCGTACACTCCCACCTTCTCACGCCCCGTAGCCGGTGTTCCGTCGTCTGCCTTCAGGCCGTCGTCCTCGGTTCCGACGACGGAAAACGGATGCGTGTGATCCGCCGTCACGAGCACGAGTGTGTCGTTGCGGCTGCCTGCGAACTCCTTTGCCACGGCGACCGATTTGTCGAGCATGATCGTGTCCATCACGGCCCGTTCCCAGTCCAGTTCGTGGGAGTATTTGTCGATGAGTCCCGACTCGACCATGAGAATGAACCCGTTCGGGTTTTTCGAGAGCAGCCCGATCGCTTTGCGGGTCATGTCGGTGAGATCGGGCTGGTCCGGGAACTGCCCGGCCGTACCCTTGTGCAGGAATTTACGGTCCAGCACGCCGTCCATGTTCCCGGTGTGGAAGATTCCGAGAAGCCTTTTCGCGGTTGGCGGAACCGACGCCAGTTCCGTCGCGTTTGAAACAATGGCGTATCCGGCGTCCCGGAATTTTCCGTAGAAGTCGTCGCCGTCGGTCCGGCTCGATCCGGGGGTGTCCTTGGACAGAAAATACGCGCCGCCTCCGCCCATGATCACCTCGGCGCCGCTTGCGAGCAGCATGCGGGTGATCTCCGCCTTTTCGGCGCGGCGGCGGGTGTGCGCGTACATGGACGCCGGGGTGGCGTCCTGGATCTCCGTGTTGGTAATGAATCCGACGGACATGTGACGCCGGCGCCGCGCGAGGCTACCGATCGATTCGGTTTTTGGGTCGTCGAACGGATCGGGTGTGCGGTCCGCATACACGCAGAGCGCGTTGTTGCTGCTCTTGTGGCCGGTCGTATAGGCGGTAGCGGAGTTGGCGGAATCCGTCACCAGCGAATCGACGCCGGACGTTCCGACCAGAGCCGTGTGCGGGAAGGTGTCCATGACCAGATTCCCCTGGTAGCGGCCTTCCACAATGCCCTTCGACATCACCCGGGCCGCGGTGCGGTGGCCCATGCTCATGCCGTCGCCGATAAACAGGATCACGTTTTTCGCTTCGCGTTTGTGTCCGGTCCCGTAGACTTCGTAGGCGATTTTCCGGAGTGCCGTGCCGTCGGTTGCTTCGACGGCATAGCGGCCTGGTTTGCCAATCGAAACGTCCCGCAGCAGCAGCGCGGAACCCTGACCGCCCGCTTCGGACGGGATGAACTGCGGCTTCTTTCCGAAGAACCGTTCCAGCGGCGTTCCATTCACAGTGGCTTTCGCCTGCGCGGGATCGATTACCGCGGGGAACTCCACCTTCAGATCGAAAACCGACCCGGCGAGTATCTCCGCCCGGTCGACTGGATAGACGGCGATACCATCGGCCCGGGCGCTGAGCGGAAACACGACGGACACAAGGGCAAGTATCAGAATCAAAGCCGGTCTGTTCATCAGGAGAATATAGCCGTCTAAAACCGAAGGAGCGGCAAACAGAATGGTAACAACCCGGTTCGCCGGTTCGGATGATCACGGCGACTCTGGTGGAGCCGGATTTCAATGTAATATCAGTGGGTTATATTTGGCGGGCCCAGAGAGATTCGAACTCCCGACCTTCTGGTTCGTAGCCAGACGCTCTATCCAACTGAGCTATGGGCCCGTTTATCGGGGCCGGGCCGGGAGGCCCCGCCGCGCGGGAGACGCATTACTAGAAAGTCGGTGACCGTAAGGCAAGGGGTCCGGAAACTGCGGGTTCCGGGCGGTCCGCCGCCAGCTGGGTCAGGAACTGGATCAGGTGCCGGCGGGCGGATTTTCCGGAGGCTTGTTGCCGCTCGACGGTTCTCCGTCTTCTTCTTCGTCCAGGTCGGGCATGGGCGGCAGCCGGCCTTCGAGATCGGCAAACGACAGCCCCTGGCTGTTTACCTGGGCGGCGAACGGACCCACCGGCTCGTTCGAGGCCTCTTCGATCTCCTCGGTCCGGTTTTCCATGATCTCGCGCAGCGGCGGCATCATCTCAAGCGATTCGAGGCCGAAGAACTCCAGAAATTCAACCGTCGTGCCGAGCAGGGACGGGTGGCCCGGGACCTCTTTCGTGCCGACGATGCGCAGGAACTTGCGTTCCTGCAGCGCCCGGACGACGGCGCTCGAATCGACGCCCCGGATCTCGTCGATCTCGGCCCGGGTGATCGGCTGCTTGTAGGCGACAATGGCAAGGGTTTCGAGGGCCGGTTGCGTGAGCCGGAACAGGCGCGTGCCCGAGAGACGCCGGATCCAGGTGGCGTTTTCCGGAACGGTGCGGACCTGGTAGGCGCCGCCGACGGAAACGATACGGATCCCGCGCCCGCTCGTGGCGTCGTCGGCGCTTTCAGCCGACCATACTTTCAGGAGCTTCTCGATCTCCTTCTTTGTCGTTTCCGGAATCGCCGTGGCCAGATCACTGGCCTTCATCGGGCGGCCATTGACGAACAGCAGGCTCTCCACGATCGAGCGGAGCCGGTCGGGCGGCAGCTTCTGGCGCTGGACCGCACTCTTCTCCGAACCGTCTCCGGCCTGTGCTTCGCCGGTTTCGGGCGTGTCGCCCGTGTCTTCTGGTGTGTTTTCGGGTTTTCCGTCCTGCTGTTCAGCCACGATAGCCGCCTTCATTTCCTTCGATATTGCCGAGCATCATCTGCGCGCGTTCCGGGTCCATGCTTTCGCGGGGATTGATCAGGAACTCGTCCTCGTCCGCCACCATGTCGATGCGGATCATGCGGAGCTTGGCGAGTTCCAGAATGGCCAGGAATGTGATGACGACACGCTTGCGGGTCCGGTCGTTCTCGAAGAGTGACGTGAATTTGCGCTGTCCGGTGCGCCGGATCTCGTCGATGAGCTCCATGACGCGCGCCCGGATGGAGATCTCTTCGCGGGCGACCTCTTTCAGGTTGGCTTCGGGCAGCCGCTCGAGCACTTTCTTGAGCGCCCGGAGCATCGACATGAGATCGATCTGCTCGATCCGTTCTTCCGACGGCGGGAGCTTTTCCTCGTGGGGCAGCTCGCGGGTAAAGGTGTCGCGCCCGAGTATATCCCGCTTGCCGAGTTCGATGGCCGCTTCCTTGAAACGCTGGTATTCGATCAGCCGGCGCTGGAGTTCGGCCCAGGGCGGTTCGACTTCTTCTTCCTCGGCCTCATCGTCGCCGGGAATCAGCATCTTGGATTTGATACGGGCCAGCTCCGCCGCCATGGCGAGGAACTCTCCGGCCATGTCGATATCCAGCTCCTTCATCAGCTCGATGTATTCGAGATACTGCTCGGTGATGACGGAGATCTTGATGTCGAAGATGTTGATCCGGTTCTTCTGCACGAGGTGCAGAAGCAGGTCCAGCGGCCCCTCGAAGAGGGGAAGTTCGAGCTCGTAGTCGATCTCGCTTTCGAAATTGTCGTCTGCCGGAGCGCTCATCGGACCCGTGTCAGTAGCATCGCCCGCGCGGGGCCACAACCCGAAAATTCGGGGCTGTGAATTGATTGTGGAGAAGTTCCGGCCCGCGTTCCCTTCAGCCGGGTTCTGTGGCTATTCTTGGCGCCAGCATGATGAACGGCAAAAAAGTGGTCTGCGTGATGCCCGCCTATAATGCGGAGAAAACCCTCGAACGTACCGTTTCCGAGGTCCCCCGAGAGGTCGTGGACGAGATTCTCGTCGTGGACGACCATTCGAGCGACCAGACCGAGGCGCGCGCCAGGGCCCTGGGGCTTCCCTGTATCCGCCACCCCAAAAACCGGGGCTACGGCGGTAACCAGAAGACCTGTTACACGGAAGCGCTGAAACGCGGCGCCGACATCGTCGTGATGGTCCATCCCGACTACCAGTACACGCCGAAGCTGCTGCCCGCGATGGTGGCTCCGATCGCCTACGACCTGTACCACTGCACGCTGGGCTCCCGGATTCTGGGTACCGGCGCGCTCCGTGGCGGAATGCCGTTTTACAAATACGTGTTCAACCGGATGCTGACGCTCTCGGAAAACCTGATGGTCAGCTACAAGCTGTCGGAGTATCACACCGGCTACCGGGCGTTCAGCCGCAAACTGCTCGAAACCCTGCCGCTCGAGGAAAACTCCGACGACTTCGTCTTCGACAATCAGATGCTCGCCCAGGCGATCTATTTCGGGTTCGACATCTGCGAAGTCACCTGCCCCACTCTCTATTTCGAGGACGCGTCATCGATCTCGTTCAAGCGGTCGGTTCAGTACGGCCTCGGCGTGCTGGAAACCGCCATGGAGTTCCGCATGAACCGGTGGGGTCTCGCGAAATCGTCCCGGTTCTCTGCCGGTGGCAAACGCCTCCAGAAACCCTGATTCTGTACCGTTCTGGTATACCGCTAAAAAGTGCATTAAGTGACGGTGCTCACTTAACGACTCTTCATTCATTCACTAAGGTGTTCCCGGTCAGCCGCTGTTCGACCGGTCCCGGAGAACGGCTCATCCATCAACCCCATGGGGCCCGAAGAGGGCTCCGCCGGAATCCGGGAAGGGTTCGGGTCTAAACAGGAGTTACGTTTACATGTTCAAGAAGAATTTTGTACTGAATACTATCGCGATGGGCGGCCTCTCGCTCGCGTTGGCCCTCGGTTCGTCGGCCTGCAGCAGCAGCGGTGGCGGCTCGGGCTCCGGCAACGGCTTGGCCGATTCAGTTCTCGCCAGCTCGCAAGGTGCCGAAACTGAAAATACCCTGCTCACGCTGGCTGACGGCACTATTCTGAACGGCACTGCGTCAATTGAATTCAAAACCGCTGTGTCTAACGAGAACGACGCCGCGGCTGCCTACGCGACTGCCGTTGGCTCCTGCGCAACGGTTGACCCGCTCAACGTGGTGACGATCGACCTCAGCACGCCGTGCACGAACGACGGCCTCTCTCAGTTCACCTCCGGCACGATCACGGTGACGTTCGAAGACACCGACGATTCGGTGACGTTCGTGACGGACCCGGAAGACGTTCTGACGACCGAAGCCGGCGTGACGATGGAGATCAACTCCAGCGCGACGTTCAGCGGCGGTACCTGGACGGTAACCTCTGACAGCGTCGTGACCTTCGGCGGTGCGACCTCGACGACCTCGGGCGAATACACGATCGCTGTGGACGACCCGTGCTCGACGATCAATGGTGATGTAGTGGTCGAACTGGATACGCCGGAACTGGCGGATCTGCCGGTTTCGCCGACCTTCGCCGGTACCTACACCGACTACTCGGTCTGCAACGACGGGACCTGCCCGGACGGCGAGTTCGAGATCGGCCTGGAAGGCGTCTACACGATCACGGCGACTTTCGACGGCACGACGACCGCGTCGATCACCATCTCGGCTCCGGCCGGCGGTGTTGACGAGACCGTCACGTCGACTCTCCAGTGCACGCCTCGCGAATAATCGCGACGGTCTGAAACGCAAAACGGGGAGCGGCACGCCGCTCCCCGTTTTCATTGTTGCAACGGAACCAATTGGCTAAGCGTATCGTTTTGATATGTATCTGTGAAAAAATGCATTAAGTGATGGCGCTTACTTAACGACTCTTCGTCCATTCACTAAAGTGCCTCCGTCAGCCGCTGTTCGACCGGTCCCGGAGAACGGCTCATCCATCAACCCCATGGGGCCCGAAGAGGGCTCTGCCGGAATCCGGGAAGGGTTCGGGTCTAAACAGGAGTTATGTTTACATGTTCAAGAAGAATCTGGTTCTAAGCACAATCGCGATGGGCGGCCTCTCGCTCGCGCTCGCCCTCGGTTCGTCGGCCTGCAGCAGCAGCGGTAGCGGCACCGGCGGCACCGGCAACGGCTTCGCTGACTCGGTGGTGGGCAGCGCCCAGGGCGCTGAGACGGAAGGGGCCCTTCTGTCGCTGATTGACGGCAGCGGTATTTCCGCGACGGACGTAACACCGACGCCCGCTAACGCGGCGACCGCGTATGCGAACGCCATTGACGACGCCTGCGCCGTTGCCGACGGCGCGGTTGTGACCATCACGTTCCCCTGCGATACCTTCATGCCCAATATCACCTCCGGCGAACTCACGGTCACTTTCTCGAACCCCGCCACGGTCACGATTGATACGACCGAAACCCTTAATAGCGAAAATGGCGCGGAGCTGACGATCAGCACGACGGCGGTTTGGTCCTCGGGCACAGACTGGAGTGTTGATTCCACATCCGAGGTCAAATTCGGAGACTCTACGTCCACCTCGGACGGCAGCTACGATATTACGACCGGCGATCCCTGTTCGGATATCTACGGCGAGACGACTGTTTCTCTGGATGTTCCGGAACTGGACGGAATCCCGGGCGTGGATGCGCTGGTGTTCGCGATCACCTATGGCGAAGGCAAGGACTCCTACTCGGTCTGTAATGACGGAACCTGCCCGAGCGGGACGGTGTCCATCGGCTCGACCGGTTTCACCTTCTCCATGGTTTATGACGGCACGACGTCTGCCACGGCGACGATTGATGTGACGGGTCAGGCGAGCCAGGAGATTCCGGTGACGCTGCAGTGCACCGCTCGCGAATAAGCTCGACGGTTTGAAAAAGAAAACGGGGAGCGGCCTGCCGCTCCCCGTTTTCTTTTACAGTTGTTCGCTGTCAGGCGCTTCTGATTTCGCGCGTGAAGCTGGAGAGCGAGGCGAACCGTTCCGTGTGGTGGTCGGCGTCGCCGAACAGACCCTGCAGTACGCGTACGCGCTTGAAGAACAGGCCCACGTCCTGCTCGTCCGTGATGCCGATGCCGCCGTGGAGCTGGATCGTCTGCTTCTGGACCACCCAGCCGCCTTCGGTGAGATAGGCCTTGGCGGCGGAGATCTGTTCCTTGCGTTCCGTTTCGTCGGTTTCGTCCGCCTTGATAGCGGCCAGAATCATCATCGACTTGCAGAGCTCCACCTGGGCGAACATGTCGGCCGCCCGGTGCTGGAGTGCCTGGAAGGTGCCGATGGGCTTGCCGAACTGCTCGCGCTGCTTGAGATACAGCACCGTTCGCTCGAACATTTCGTTGATGCCGCCCTGGGCTTCGGCGCAGGCCGCCGCGGCTCCGCGGTCGACGATGCGTTCCAGTTCCGAGAGCGCCGCGCCTTCCTTGCCGAGCAGCCGGTCGGCCGGGAGTTCCACGTTGTCGAACTTGAGAAGGCCGGTCTTCTGGCCGTCCATGCCGTTCACCGCCGTCCGGGTAAGTCCCTTGGCATTTGCGTCCACGATGAAGAAGCTGAGGCCGCTCGCGTCCAGCTGTCCGCCGGAGGTCCGGGCCGCCACAACGATCTGGTCGGCGGCGTGGCCGTTCAGCACCCAGCGCTTCTCGCCGGAGATCTTGTAGCCGGAGCCTGATTTTTCCGCCTTCGTCAGGCAGTCGTTCAGGTTATAGCGGCTCTGCTTCTCCGCATAGGCAAGCGCCAGCGTCGTGTTTCCTTCGATCATGGGCGTCAGGAACTTCTCGCGCTGGGCGGGGGTTCCGAGCCGGGCGATCGCCTCGCCGGCCAGAATCACCGAGGCGATATAGGGTTCGGGCACGAGGCCGCGGCCCAGTTGTTCCAGAATCAGCGCGATGTCGACGAACGTGCCGCCGAATCCTCCGGCTTCTTCCGAATAGGCCACGCCCATCCAGCCGTTCTCCGCCATCTTCTTCCAGACGGCCTTGTCCCAGCCCTGTGCGGTGGCGCGGGCCTTGCGGAACCGCTCCACGTTCGAGTCGTTCTTCACCCATTTGGCGGCGGCCGCCACGAGCATCTTCTGTTCATCGTTAAGGTCGAAATTCATGGTCTCTTGTCCTCAGTCGGAAGTTGCGGGATCACGCGCCGGGCAGCTGGAGAATCAGCTTGGCGATGATGTTTCGCTGGATCTCGTTCGAGCCGCCGTAAATGGTGGTGGCACGCAGGTAGTTGTACTGGGAGGCGACCCACTGCTCGTGCTTGGGCAGGGCGTTGTCTCCGGAGTCGAACCAGCCGAGCGCGTCGTGACCCATGGCGTCCATCATCAGCTCGAAGGCGAATTGCTGGAGTTCCGAGCCGATCAGCTTGAGAATCGAACTCTCGGGACCGGGCGCGCGGCCGAGCTGGGCGGCCGAGAGCGTCCGGTAGTTGGCCACCATGAGCGCCCGGTGCTTGATTTCGAGCGCGGCAATGCGTTTCTTGAACTGCGGGTCGTCGAGCAGCGTCTTCGTGCCGACAGGGGTTTCCTTCGCGATGCGTTTCAGCAGATTGATGTAGCGGCGGGTTTCACCGACGCCGGCGATCATCGTGCGTTCATGGCCGAGCAGCGCCTTCGCCATCGTCCAGCCGCCGTTTTCAGTGCCGACGCGGTTGGACTGGGGGACCCTGGCGTTCTCGAACCAGGTTTCCGAGAAAGCCGGTGTGCCGCCGGTCGTGAGGAACGGCTTGACCGTGACACCCGGGGTGTTTTTCACGTCCACGAGCACGAAGGTGATGCCTTCCTGCTGCTTGCCGTCGGCCTTCGTGCGGCAGAGCACGAAGATCCAGTCTGCATGCTGTGCGTACGTCGTCCAGGTCTTCTGTCCGTTCAGGACATAGTAGTCACCGTCCTTGTCGGCCTTCAGCCGCAGGCTGGCGAGATCGGAACCGGCGTTGGGCTCGGAGTAGCCCTGGCACCACACTTCCTCGCCGGCGAGAATCTTCGGCAGGAATCGGGCTTTCTGCTCCGGTGTGCCGAACTGGATGATCAGCGGACCCACCATGGAGAGCCCGAACGGCGAGAGCGGCGGCGTGTTCGCGCGCGAGCACTCCTCGACCCAGATGAACCGCTGGGTGGCGTCCCAGCCGGTGCCGCCGACTTCCTTTGGCCAGTGGGGCGCGGCCCAGCCCTTCTTGGCCAGAATCCTGTGCCACTCCATCGTGTCTTCGTGTTCGAAGTGGGCACCGTTCTGTGCTTTCGTCCTGATGTGGGCGGGCATCGCGCCCTGGATCCAGGCGCGGACCTCTTCGCGGAATTTGATCTGCTCGGGAGTGAATGACATGTCCATGGCGGAACGCTTCTCCTTCAATAGAACCGGGTTTCCCGGCCCCGCTTTCGTAGCCGTCCGGACAGGCCGCGCCAACCAGACGTCTAAAAACTGTGATTTCTATTGAGCGCGAAATTGACTCGCGAGTCAGTGCGGAACTGGACGGCGAACTGCTGACGGAGTTTCACGTGACAGCCGGCGCAGCGGCGCTCTTGCATCCGCGGGGAGTTCCATTACATGGTCGGATTGAGCCCGCTCCAAACGGGGTTTTAAGGGAGTGACATAACCTTTGAGCACGCCGCTGGATATCGGATCGTCCCTGCTCGCCACGATCGCCAGGCTGGGCGCCGGTGTCGTCGCCGAGGCCCCCGCCAAGCGGCCGGGCCGTCCGCTGGAACTCTACGAATTCGAGAACTGCCCCTTCTGCCGGAAAGTCCGAGAAGCGCTCACCGAACTCGATCTGGAAGCGGTCATCTATCCGTGCCCCAAGGGCGGCCAGATCTACCGCCCGAAGGTGAAACAGCTGGGCGGCAAGGAGATGTTCCCGTTCCTCGTGGACCCGAACACCGGCGTGCAGCTCTACGAATCGGCCGACATCATCACCTATCTGTTCAAGAATTACGGCGGCCGTTCCCCGGGGCCGCTGCTCGCCATCGATCCGCTGGCCAACTTCACGTCGATGCTCGCGTCGGCGAGCCGTACGGCCCGCGGCGGCCGGGCGCGCCCGTCGAAACGTCCCGACAAGATGCTGGAACTGTACAGCTTCGAGGGAAGTCCATACTGCCGTATCGCCCGGGAGACGCTCTGCGAGCTGGAGCTTCCCTATCTTCTCCATAACGTGGGAAAGAAAAGCCCGAGCCGCGAGGAGTTCGTGAAGCTTTCCGGCAAAATGATGGTCCCGTATCTGGTCGACCCGAACACCGGCAAGGCCATGTTCGAGTCGGCCGATATCCGCAGATATCTGAACAGCACCTACGGTGCATGAACGGCTTCTCTCACCGGAGCCGTCTGAACAGGAACACAAATGGAACGCACGCTGTTTAAACCGGAGCACGATCTCTTCCGCCAGAACTTCCGCAAGTTTCTGGAGAAGGAAGTGGTCCCGCACTACGAAGAGTATGAAGACGCCGGCATGGTTTCCCGTGACGTGTGGAAGAAGGCTGGCAAGCAGGGTTACCTCGTTCCCTGGATGCCGGAAGAGTTCGGCGGCGCCGGGGCCGACTGGCTCTATTCGGTGGTGCTGATCGAGGAAGTCGGACGGGCGAATGTGGCCGGTTTCGGCCTGTCGCTGCACAACGATGTGGTGGCCCCGTATCTGGTCGACTGGCTGAAACCGGAACTGAAAAAGCAGGTGCTGCCGGGGCTGCTCACGGGCGACAAGATACTTGCCGTCGGCATGACCGAACCCGGCTACGGGTCGAACCTGGCCGGTATCCAGACGACGGCGCGCAAGGACGGGGACGACTATGTCATCAGCGGCCAGAAAACGTTTATCACCAACGGCCAGCTCTGCGACTGGGTGGTGATCGCCGCCAAGACCAACCCCGATGCGAATCCTCCTTACAAGGGGATTTCGCTGTTCCTCGTCGATACCTCGCTGCCCGGTTTCCGAAAGGGCCGCAACCTGAAGAAGATCGGCCTCAAGGCAAACGACACCTCGGAACTGTTCCTGGAAGACGTGCGGGTGCCTCGCTCGCATCTGCTCGGCGAGGAGAACAAGGGCTTCTACCAGCTGATGACGAAACTCCAGCAGGAACGGCTCGTGGTCGCCGTGCGTTGCATGGCGAACATGGCGTCGGCTGTCGATCACACGGTCAAATACGTGAAGGAGCGGGAGGTATTCGGCGCGCCGCTGGGCAAGATGCAGAACACCCAGTTCGTGCTGGCCGAATGCGCCACGCAGGTCGAAGTCGGGCAGGCGTTCGTGGACAGGCTGATCGAAGCCCATATTGCCGGGAAAGACGTCGTGAAAGAGGTCTCCATGGCGAAATACTGGGTGACCGACACCTTGAAGACGGTGGTCGACCGTTGCCTCCAGCTTCACGGCGGCTACGGCTACATGACGGAATACCCGATCGCCCGCATGTATACCGATGCGCGGGTGCAGTCGATCTTCGCCGGAACCAACGAGGTTATGAAGGTGATTATCGCGCGTAAGCTCGGGCTCGAATGAGTGACTGACCTGTTGCCAGCGGCCGGAAAATCCGCGACAATTGCAGACAAGAGATATCCCTGTCCGAAGGTCCCGAACCGGCTCTGGCTCAAGGAGTATTCCGATGTCAGCAGATCAGAAGAACAACACCGGCAAGACCGCCCGCCGCCCGTATGAGCCGCCCCGTATCGTCCACGAGGAATATATCGAGGCCGTCGCTGTCGCCTGCGATCCGGCCGCCACGCCGTTTCTACCGGTCAAGAACTCCGACGGCCAGCTGAACGGTAAAGGCGGCACCTGCCAGACCGGCTTCCTCAACAGCTAGCCCCGTCAGCCTCAAAAGTACCAGTAGAGTCCGCCGGATAGTTCGTCCGGCGCCGTTCCGGTTTTAGCTCCCGCCCGCAGCTCCCAGTTCCGCGACAGATAGACCGTCCCGTAAACCGACGACTCCCACACCCGGTGGGGATCGCCCAGCAGCGGTACCAGGTAACGGCCCTCGGCGTGGATACGGGACCGGCTGGCGACGTCGAACAGAAGGCCGCCCGACACGCCCGGCCCCAGCCGGAACTGCCGGTCGAACACCCCGCCTCCGGCCCCTTCGGCCTCCGCGAAGACGTAAAAGATTTCCCGCCGCCAGAGCGATGTCCGTGCGGCGAGACCTGCACCAGCGTTGCCGTAATACGTGAGGCAGCGCCACCGGTCGCAGCGTTTCTCGCGGGGAAGAACGGCGCCGGTGTGCGCCTTCCAGGACAGTTTAAAGCTCCATGGATCGAAGGGATAAATGGAAGTGATCCGGAGCAGTTCGGCTTCGTCGAGTATGAATTTCCTGGCCCTGTTTTCGTACCGCCCACGGAAACTCAGCATCTCCAGCTCGCTGTTTGCTGGGTATCCCGTATCGTTACTCAACAGGTCGTGAATGGCGGGCCGTAAGCGGATTTCCTCGAAACTCTGGTGGCGGTCGGCGCCTCCGCCCAGACCGATCCGTGCCGAATCGTGTCCCTGATGGGGCGCTGGCGGCTCCTCAACCGGAGCTTCGGGCAATGGAGGGCCGAGGCGGCCGCGTTTCAGGAGAATCTCCCGTTCGGCGGCGTCCCGCTGATCGGGCGTTTCACCTTTTACCGAGTGCGTCTGGAAATAGAGGCTGGCTGCATCCAGCACGCGGACCTGCCGCTCGGAATCCAGCTTATCGAGACCGCTGAACCTCTCGGGTCTGCGACTGCCGCCGATTCCGGCCGCAGTGCCGGCCTCTCCGGTGTTTAAAAGGCGCCGCTTTGCCTGCATCCGGTTCACCACTGACGGCCGGTATCGGGTTTCCGTCACGAGGCCGGGGACCGACGCCACCAGTTTGAGGGTATTGATGGGTATAACCGTACCGTCGAACTGTTCCCGGAGATGCAGATCCGGACGGGCGACCTCGATCAGCGAGAGGAGGTGGTAGGAGCAGTTTTCCGTGAAAAACCAGTAGTCGAACCAGGTGTTGCCCAGTTCCCACATGTGGCGGACCATCCAGTCGAT
Source organism: uncultured bacterium (assembly GCA_964565925.1). Taxonomy (GTDB): domain Bacteria; phylum JAGRBM01; class JAGRBM01; order JAGRBM01; family JAHCIT01; genus CAZMGV01. The sequence continues at coordinate 22,847 of CAZMGV010000021.1, read as the reverse complement.
CTGCCCGTCAGTAAGGGAAAGCCGGTATTCCCATAGGTCCCGGCTTTCCATGTCGGAATAGGTCTGGACCATCAGGTAGTAAGGGGTCGTGGAGAAGAAACCGGGAAACCCGCCGAAAATCCCGTTCACCGCCCACATGATGCCGTCGGAACCCTTGTCATTGGCGGCAAAGTTCACGATGTAGGACAGCAGGTCGTTGGCGGCCTTGTTGCCCTTGCGGTCGATACGGAGAAACGAATGACCGAACATCGAGGCCGGGTTGTTCATATAAGCGGCCGCGAAGATAAACGTGACGCTGCCGGGGTCCAGTTGCTCGCGGAAATGGTCGAACCCCGCGCACGGCTGATCGGGCAGCCGGGCCGGGTCGATCTCCAGCTGTTCCTTCAGCCACCGGTAGCGGGCCGGGAACATGCACTGGGGATGCTGGAGGGTTTCGGTCTCCTCGACCGGCGGGTCGAAGAAATGCGCGAGCGTGGCTTCCAGTTCCGCTTCGGGATCGGTCTTGCCCTTTTCGGCGAAGAAGAATCTTTTGCCGTCGGCCTCGCTCCACGAGCGCCGGTAGTGGAGCAGCAGCAGCCAGAAGCGGGATTCGCCGAGCTTTTTGCCCCGGGCTTTCTGGATCAGTTCGGAGAGGTAGGGGTTTGGCTGCGGAGGGTCATCCGCGGCCCGAACGTTTACGTCTGCAAGCAGTAGCAGTGCGATGAGCATGGAAATAACGACTCGCAAGCGACGATTACCTCACAAACGAAAACCGCCGCACCCTTTTACGGGAGCGGCGGCTTCAGTGCAAAACGGGACTGGATCAGATCTTCGTGCAGGTCTGGGCCAGCGCCGGGTTGGCGGCAACGGTGGCCTTGACCGTCACGAGCAGCTGCTCGGGGGTCGTGCCCGCGGCCGGGAAGATCGTCTCGTACTGCTTCTGCGTATAGGCGGCGAAATCAGCCTTCTCGGTGCAGCCGAGCAGGGTCGCCATCGCGGTGACGTATTCGCCGCCGCCGGCCGCCATATCGCGGGACAGCTGCTTCAGGTTCGCTTCGGCGAACATGAGCTGTTCCTTCTCGTCGTTCCTGGCGGTACCTCCGGAAGTGCAGTTGGAGGTTCCGGTGGTAATACCGAAAAGTTGCGTGGACGATATATTTGAAGTGGCCGCGAGTATCTGCTTCAAGCGGGTGTCAGAGAGGGCTTTGTCGGCGTCCTGGCCAGGAGCCATGATGATCGAGCCGAGGCCGCAACCAGCCATACCGTATTTGCCGGCTTCGGCCTTTTCGGTGCCCATCGTAAAAGCGAGAGCGGCGAACAGTCCGAGGGTGGTGAGTGTGGGGCGAAGGTTCATGTTCTGGAACTCCTTATGTCTCGACGAGGCGAGAAGTGGTGAAAACTTCGAAGCTTAAGGTACTCATGGTGTGCCTCCCGCGTCAACCGCAATCGGTCTTCCTGGTTGTTAAAACCGCTGCACCTTGACAAGCCGGTCGTTCGGTGATTTCACCCTGCGGCCGATGCCTCTACCTGCCGGAACCAGATACCTCCACGACTGGCTCGCCTATCACGCGGGCCGAACGCCGTTGAAGACGGCGCTCGTGGACGCGGCCCATGGCGGCCTGCGGATATCGTACGGCGACTGGCACGACCGGGTGGAGGCGCTCGCTTCCAGTCTCACTTCAAGGGGCTTCGCTCCGGGCGACCGGGTCGCCTTCTTCGGCGTGAACTCAATCCCGTTCCTGACTGCGTATCTCGCCTGTTCATACGCAGGGCTGGTGTTCGTGCCGCTCAACTTCCGTTGGGCCGAGGACGAAGTCCGGTTCGCCTTAAACGATTCGGCGCCGAAACTCGTGTTCGCAGACCGCCAGTTTCTGAAGTCGGTGAAGCAGGCGGCGGAGAATATCCTGGTTATTCCGTCCGGCGAGGCGATGGTTGCAGGCGCATCCGGCAGGGCGGGGGGCCGGGACGTCACGGACGAATCCACGCTCGGTCTTTTCTATACCTCCGGCACGACGGGCCGCCCCAAGGCAGCGGTCTGCTCGCACCGGCGGGTGTGGTGGAATACAAAAAACGCCGTCGACGTCTTCGAAATGGTGTCCGGTGACATCGCGCTGATGGCGACTCCGCTGTTCCACACGGGCGCCCTGTTCACCCAGTTTCATCCGGTACTGGCGGCGGGCGGCACGGCAGTGCTGCTCGATCACTTCACACCGGAACTCTACCTGGAGACGATTCAGACGTACGGCGTTTCGATCACTTTCTCCGTGCCGACGATGATGGAGCAGCTGCTTCAGACCGGCGCACTGGACCGGCTGTCACCTAAACACCTTCGGTTCCTCTATGTGGCGGGCGCGGCTGCAACAGCCCCGCTGGTGGAAGCCTACGAATCCCGGGGAATTCCGCTGCGGCAGGGTTACGGTACGACCGAAACGAACATGCTCTCCTGCATGAAGCACGGCGAGGTGATCTCGCGCCCGGCGTCGGTAGGCCGGGTCGCTCCGAACTGGGATCTTCGGCTGGCCGACGAGGAGGGCCGGGAGGTCGCGCGCGGCGAAGTCGGCGAGATCGTCGTGAAAGGACCCGGCATGTTCTCCGGCTATCTGAACCGCCCGGAGGAAACCGCGCAGGCTATCCGGGACGGCTATTTCCATACCGGAGATCTCGGCCGGTTCGACAGCGACGGCTTCCTCTATATCGTCGGCCGCAAGAAGGAGATGTACATCTCCGGCGGCGAAAACGTATATCCCGCCGAGGTGGAGCGGGTCCTGTCCGGGCATGAGTCGGTCCTCGAAGTCGCGGTCACCGGACTGCCGGACCCCAAGTGGGGCGAAACCGGAGCGGCGCTCGTCGTCACCCGGCCGGGCAAACCGTTCGATGCCGACATCCTAAAGGACTATGCCCGCCAGCGGCTGGCCCATTACAAGGTCCCGACGCGCTACCTGGCGGCTGACGCGTTGCCCCGAAATGCCCTCGGAAAAGTGGTCAAGGCTGACGTGAAGCGGCGTTTCGAGTAATCCGTCCAAAAATTATTTCGCATTGCGTTAAATGATGTTTAAGGCCATTTAGGCCCATATTTTGGCATATAATTGGGTTTTGAGTTTTCACCTTGGCGTGAAAATCAGCTTGCCAGCTGATCTGGATGTCAGTTATATACGTTATAGACCGAATGGTCGGTCGTTAAAGAAACCCGGTGTTCAGATTACGGTTTACCGGACTGCTGACCGGAGTCATAATTTAACAGTGACGACTGCGTCAGTGTGACGGCTGACGCTGTTACGAGAGGAACCCGAACGATGGCAATGGATCTCGACAAGATGGTGGAAAAGTGTGAACGCGGGCAGTGGGACGTGAATTCGTTCGACTGGAAGCAGAAACCGGTCCCTCTTTCCAGGGAAAAGGAGATGCAGGTCTGCCAGTACTACACCGACATGTCCTACATCGAACGGCTCGCCGGCGCCCTGTTCCTCTCGCTGCATGAACGGATGGATGATCCGCGGCTCAAGAAGATATTCTGGTTCTGCTATTTGGACGAGGTCCGCCACAGCCAGGCGGCCGCCAACCTCGCCGACTATTTCAACGTTCACAACTACCGGTTCTACACGCCGAACCAATGGATGCTCCGGTTTATCCCGTCCTTCGTGAAGGCAGTAAAGACGATCAATCCGGCGTTTGCGACGTCGTTCATTCTGGGTGGCGAGCTCATTCTCGACATCGCCCTGCTGCGGGGTCTCAACGAATACGTTGACGATCCGCTTTCCCGCGAAGTCGTGGAGCGTATCAACCAGGACGAGTCGCGCCACATCGCCATGGACTTTTTCATGACGGAGTATTTCTCCAGGAACAAGGCGACGAAGGTGGACTCGAAGCCCGCCATGGCCAAGCCGGAGTTCTGGGGCGTGCTGGCCTGGGGTCCGCCGTTCTTCAACGACGTGTTCTTCCGCCCGATGCAGGCGGTCGATCCCACGAACATCCAGATGAAGGAAGTGATGAAACGGCTCCGCCGGTTCAACGACCGCGAAGAAGTGAAGAACAACCCGACGGTGAAGAACTTCAAGGAGGCCGTCGAGTTCTGGGAGAGCCCGGCCGGCTCCGCCATCGGCGGCGTCCTGGAGAAGGTATTCCTGTGGACCACGGGCATTGATTTCTCGTTTGTCCGGGCTGCTTCGACCCAGAATATCAAGGGCATGAAGGAAGCCACCTGGACGAGCGCCGACGGTACCGAAGCCAATATCCGGAACTGGGCAGAGGCCTGATTCGTTAGACGATCTGACTGGCCGGCCTGAGTGCCGGCTTAATGCCAGAACGGCGGACCCGCAGGGTTCCGCCGTTTTGCTTTTCTACAGCTTGAACCGCTGAATACTGGCCTGGAGCTTCTCGGTAACCCCGCTGAGGTTCTCGGCCGTCTGCGCGATCAGCTTGCTGGCGGCCGCATTGGCATGGACCAGTTTGCGCATGTCGGCGGCCGCCGTGAGAATCTGGGCGGTATCGGCCGCCTGGGTTCCGGTTTCCTCGGCATTGGCGGTCATCAGCGCCTGTACCTCGCTGACGCTCTCGCTGATCGTGCGCAGTTCCCGGCGCGTGTCGGCGAACACCTGCCGGAACTGGTCGACTTTCTGGCGGATCGTCTCAAGCGTCGCGGCCGTCGTCGTGAGATCGGTCCGGACCTCGGTCACAGTCCGGTCCACGTCGTCCGACTGCCTGCGGGACTTGTCGGCCAGCTTGCGGATTTCATCCGCCACGACCTCGAACCCCCGGCCGTGTTCGCCCGCCCGGGCGGCTTCGATAGCGGCGTTCAGCGCCAGCAGGTTCGTCTGGGCGGCCACATCACGGATTGTTCCGACCAGATCGGCAATCTGGCGCGACCGTTCCTCGAGCCGGCCCGACAGATCCCGCGAGGCGGTGACCGCCTGGTGTATGTCGTCGACACCGCTTTCGCTGTCCCGGACGGCGTTGTCCAGCGCGATTGTGCGCTCGCGGGTCTCCCCGGCCTGCCTGGCACTGGCCCCGGACCGCTCCGAAAGCGCCTTGGCGGCCTCGACCACATGCCTGATGGTCTCGACGATCTGGGTCGTCTCGGTTCGCAGTTTCTCCGATCCGTCGGCATGGTAGTTCGTACTGGAGGAGATCTGCTTGACGGATTCCTTCTGGGCGCTGGCGGCTTCGCTCAGGCCGGTGACGACCGTGCGGAGATTGATGACCATCCGGTCAAACAGTTCGAGCAGTTCCCCGGTTTCGTCGTCGAGCGGGACGAGCCGGAGCTCGGTGAGATCGCCGGCCGTCACCTGCCGGACCTGGGCCGAGGCGAACCGGATCGGTGCGACCATGATCCGCGCAAAGAAGAAGGCGATCAGCAGGCCGTACACGATCACGATCGATGCGAAAACCAGGGTACCCGTCAGGGCGTAGCGGTCCCAGTCGTCGGGCAGGATCGGCCGCTGGACCAGTCCGCTGTACGCGCCGTCTTCCGTCCGCTTCAGGGCGAGCGCGTAGCCTTCCGCTTCGTCGTAGAACGTCACCGCCACCGGTCTGGAGACAAGCCGTTTCGTCAGCACAGAGCTGGCAAGGCCGGGCTCGGTCCCCGCGGCGGGGCTTCCGGCAGCCGAGAACGAGACCGGTGCGAGACGGCGCCCATCGGGAAGCACCGAAGCGGCCGGCGTCGCCCCCTGGCTTTCCATGACGGCGGCGAGATCCGATTCCGCCACCTTGATCATGCAGCGGACCGTGAGGCGGTAGGACTCCATCGAAATGATGCCAAGGGACAGGAACACCCCGAACAGGGCGATCAGCCAGACCCGGCGCCCGAGCCCCACGCGCGGGCCGGCCCAGGTTTCCCGGAAATAGTTGGAGAAGGGGGTCGCGACCGGAACGGCCGCGTTGAATGAAACCAGATAAACGAAAATCGATGATGCCGCCGAAAAAACAACGAGTGTCACGGAGGTTTCCGGCAGGTCGGCATACGAGAAAACGTCCGTCCGGTAGCCGCCATACAGCAGGATCAGTCCCCAGCCGAACGCCGCCAGGCCGACGATATAGGCGGCCCGTCTCGGGCTCGCGCAGGCCTCGGCCCAGATCCAGCGGAGTTCGTCCTCGCCCGGGAGGCTGCCGCTGTCGACGGCCTCGACCAGCCGGTTGAGCGGTTTCATGATCCAGAGCGTGAGCGGAAGTGCGACGATGCCGGCGGCGCCGCCGACGGCGATCATCCACGGCACGTAGTCGCCGAAAAACTCGGCGTAATGTTCGCGCGTGAATACCCCGATCACAAACGCCGGGAACATGATCAGGACAAGGGTGATCTGCGGAACCACGAACAGGATCATCCGGAGCCGCTTCAGGTCGAGCTGCTGCAGATCCTCCTGCAGCCGGAGCCGGCGCTGGTTCGTGTCGGTGGCGGTCACGGTAACCGCATGATTACCGGAAACGCATCGTCTGGAAAGTGTTTCACAGTTACGTGAACGATCCGCATGAGCGGGGTTCAGCCGAACCGGTCGGTATAGAAGCGGAACCGTTCGCGGATTTCATCCGCGTCCAGACCGAACATCTCTGGCGAGTAGCGATGTCCGCCGTGCTTACCCTTCCGGTTTTCCTCCAGATGTTTCTTCATGGCGCTTTCGGCAGCGGACGTGAATTCAATTCCGAACTGTTCGTAGATGCGGCGGACCATCCCGATCGGGTCGGCAACCAGCGCGTTATAGTGTGCATCGAAGAACCGGACACCCGGGGGCGCATTGTCCCTGGCTTCCATGGATCTGCGGAACCAGTCGGTCAGGGTGGTCATCTGCTGCGCGCCGACTTCGACAGGGTCCACATGATCGCTGAAACCGCTCCGGAAAACGGCGTAAAGGCTGGACGTCGACGTGACCGTATCGACGGGGTCGCGCTGGGTCATGACGATCTGCGCGTCCGGATAGATGCGCATCAGCGACGGCAGTTCCGGCTGGTGGTAGGGCGCCTTCAGGACGAGGCGCCGGGTCTCGCCGTCGCCGACGATCATCTGCAGCATCTGCTTGTGGCGTTCATAGGCCTCCGTGAAGTCGTCGGAGGCGAGCAGGTTGCAGTAGGAAGGAACGTTCATGCTCGACTGGAGTGCCCAATTGCGCAGGTCCGTTCCCATCATCAGGACACACTCTTCGGGTTCGTAGGCGTCGGAAAAGTGCACCTGCTTCATGGTCGGATTCATCAGGTGAAGCAGTTTCTGGGACATCTCGGCCCGTGCCTGGGCGAGCGCGATGTTTCGCGAATCCCTTTTTCCGAGCGCGGTCGCGGCCGTCATCTCCCAGAGCAGGAGCGACCGGTTTCCAGGGTCGACGGACAGGAGCCGCTGGAGCAGCGTGGTCCCGGTACGCGAACCGCCGACGATAAAGATAGGGCGCCTGATCTCCCGTTTGAAAAGCGCCGGATAGTTCCGGCGCATCTCGTTCAGCTCCAGCCGCCCGCGCAGCATCTCGCCGACCAGCCCCTCGCCGGCGGCCTTGAGGCCCAGAGCGTTCATCCGGGCTTCGCCGCGGATCGCATCGATGAGACAATCGAGTTTCGGCCGGAACTCGTCGCCACCGAAGTCGGAGAGTCCCGTATCGGTCCGTGCCTTTTCGAGCAGTCTTTCGGAACTGAGTTCGAACGTTTCCGGTTCCTTGCGGCGCGTCTCCTCGGCCAGCTCGTACATGCTTTGGACCAGGGGGGCACGTTCGGCAGGCTGCCAAAGTTCGTCGCTCATGAGGGTTTCACTCCCGGGTTACCCGAACGGGGGAAGATCACGGTCCGGAACCCGCGCGGCTAAATGTATGTTCACATTTACATTTAGCCAATTGAAATTATGCTCTTCCGGTGCGGTTCGGCCGGATATACGGACGGAACCGAAAGGACCTTTCTTATGGCTGATTCACCGAAAACCGTCGTCCGCGCCGAGAAACAGGACGGCCATATCGCCACCGTGTGGCTCTCGAACCCCGATAAGCGCAATGCCATGGGCCCGGAGTTCTGGGACCAGCTTCCGGCGGTGATGAAAAACCTGTCGAAAGACCCGGACGTCTGGGCGGTCGTGATCGCGGCCGAAGGGCCTGCGTTCACCGTCGGCCTCGACCTCAAAAGCATGATGGGCACGCTTCAGCCCAAGCCGGGCATGAGTCAGGCCCAGTCCCGGCTGCTGATTCTGGAAGACGTCGACCGGCTGCAGGGCTCCATCTCGTCGGTCGCCGACTTCCCGCTGCCGACCATCGCGGCTATTCACGGCTGGTGTATCGGCGGCGGTGTCGATCTTACCTCCGCCTGCGACATTCGGCTTGCGTCCAAAGATGCGAAGATCTCCGTCCGCGAAACGAAGATCGGAATCGTCGCCGACGTGGGTACGCTCCAGCGTCTGCCCAAGATCATCGGCAAGGGGCACATGGCGGAGCTGGCGTTCACCGGCAAGGATATCGACGCCGCCCGCGCGAAAGAGATCGGATTCGTGAACGATGTATATGAAACACGGGAAGCGGTGATCGAAGCCGCGCAGAAGCTTGCCCGTGAAATCGCCGAGAACTCGCCGCTGGTCCTCAGAGGCGTAAAAGACGTTCTCGCCTACGGCGAAGACAAATCCGTACAGGACAGTCTCAAGTATGTGGGTGTCTGGAACTCGGCATTCCTGATTTCGGATGATCTTACGGAAGCCGTGGGCGCCTTCATGCAGAAACGGAAACCGAACTTCAAGGGGAAATAAGCCATGAGCCAGATTCCGGACCCGACGCAGATGATCACGACCATCGTCGGCCGTGTGCCGTTTATCCAGGAGTTGGGCCTGCAGGTGGTTGAGGTCACGACCGAAAAGTGCACGCTGCGGATGCCGTTCGCCCCGAAACTGTCCGGCAACGGCAAGGCGTTTCACGGCGGCACAATCGCGGCGCTGATCGACACCACCGGTGCCATGGCGTCGCTCGCCGGACATTCGTTCGAGGCCGCACTCAAGGCATCGACCGTCTCCGTCAACGTGAACTATCTGGCAGCGGCGCTGGCCGAAGACGTGCTGGCGACGGCCAAGGTCCTGCGCCGTGGCAAAGAGATCACCTACACCGACATAGACGTCGTTTCCGCCAGCGGGAAGCCGATCGCCAAGGGGACCGTCATTTACCGCGTGAAAGGCGCGACGGCCGAATAACCGGTCCCGGCTTTTAGGTCAGACGTTCCTGGCGAGCCACTGCGCCGCCCGTTCCCACAGGAGGCGCGATCGCGGATCGGTCACGATCGGCATGTGGTCGGGACTGAAACCGAACCCGTTTGATTCGGAGACTTCCCAGAACGTGAGCAGATCGCGCGGCAGCGGCGACAAAAACCGCTCGCAGCTCTCAGGCACGCAAAGAAGCCTGTCGGCGGCACCGGCGGCACCGAGTACCGGAACGCGGACATTCTCCAGATTGTGCCAGTAGTCGAAGCCCTCCAGCGACACCCAACGGTCCTCTTTGCCCCACTGCTGGAACTGGGCGATGTAGGGGCCCGCCACGTCTTCGCTGCCGATCTTCATCTTCTTCGCCGGGAAATATCCCTGCTGTTTCGCCAGATGGACCCACATGTCGAGCTGGGCGAGTTTCGTTTTCCACCGCGCCTCGTTCGGTTCGCATGCCTTGAACCAGACGTTGGGCGCCAGTGCCACGACGGCCGAGAGGCCGCCTGTGCCTTTTGCCTCGGGCATACCGAGCCAGGCGAGCGTGCAGTGGCCGACCAGCGAGTGGCCCAGCACGGCCAGTTTCCCGCCGAACCGGTCTTTGAGTCCCGCGATCACGGCCGGAATGTCTTTCTGCACGATGTCGTCATAGGTGTACTGTGCGCCGTCGGCGGGGCCGGGTCCGCTCTCTCCGTGCCCGCGCATGTCGACCGCCGCCACCCGGAACCCAGCCTTCACGAACGTAGAGACGAGGCCCTCGCCGGCGGGCCGGTCGAGGCTGCGCCGGTTCGCCATCATGGCGTGTCCCGCAAAGACCGTCGCCCGGGCGGGCCCCGCCGGTTCGTGGAGGTCGCCCCTCAGGACGCGGCCGTCGGATGTCGTGAACGAAATCGGTTCGGGCATGGCTGAGACTTCCGTCGTTAAATCAGTCGAGGTAGTTCTTGGCCGGCGGGACGGTCGCCGCAACCGGGATCGCTTCTTCCGCTGGCGGTACTGGTTCCGGCGCGTTGGGATAGTTCTCCAGTCTCACCCGAAAATCGGTAAAGTAGACATGCACGGGGATGGCGATGGCGAGGATCGCCAGGCTGGAGAACAGCGACTCCACGGCAAAGAACAGATAGGGCGACCAGGGTGGCGGGTGCATCGCGGGCAGCGGCGACAGCCCAAGCCCCTTCATCCCGTCGCCGAACATCGAGCCGCCTTTGACGAGCAGATCGACAAGGCTTGGTATAGCCGCCGCCGCCGCGCTCGCCAGGGCGATCAGCCCCGCGACCGTCAGGACCACCGTCATCCGCCAGTCGTGGCTGTGCCAGAAACCCGGCGCCACCTGCTGCTTGAACAGGTTCCAGCTCCGGCCGATGGCGCCGGTCATCCGGCGCTGCTCGACGGCCGCCGCGCATATGGAGAAAATCGTCCGGAGAAACACGAGCACTGGCGGGATCATTACGATGGCCGAAAGCACCGGGATCGCCAGAATGACCACCAGAAACATCTCCGGCAGACTGTCGAGGGACACGCCTGTGGTTACGACCAGAATGACACCTGGGATGAGCGCGCAGATAAATCCGGCCACACCGGATGCGTAAATCAGGATCATCACGATGAGGTTGATCCCCATGAACGTGCCGCGGTAGCCGCGGGTTTTTTCGAATGCCTCGCTCACGGTACAGTCCCGGCCCCGGATGCAGTATTCCAGCGCGATGAACAGCGCCCCCAGCGCCACCGGCTGCAGGAGCCAGTGGACGGCCATCTGCGGGTATTCGATCCACGGCGAGGTTGCCATCAGGTTCTTGAAGGCGTCCAGTTTCCCGATGGCGTCGTCCGGGCTCCACGAGATCCGCTGGATGTCCGGGTCGTGGTAGGACTGCGCGCCGATGATCGCCCACCGGTTGATGAAGTTGAGCAGCGCGTCCGGAGCGGTGCCGCACAGGACGATCCCGGTGAGCAGCAGGACGTTGTCGATATAGATTTCGAGACTGCGGCCCAGTATGCCGGTCGCGGAGAGCGGTTTCAGGGGATAAGGGTGATGGGGGATGGTCTGCATCGAGCCGCCACGATACTACGCGGCACTCTTCAGGGCGAACGGTTCTGTGGTAGTTTTGTCACCGGACAATGAACCGCTTTTCACCTGAAGCTGGCGGCAATGCGGCCGTCTGCAGCCGCCACTACTGGAGTCCCCGGGTTTTCCTGCGGCTGTTCGGGCTCCTGCTGACGGCTGTCTATCTTTCGCTCGCCAGCCAGATCGACCTGCTGATCGGACCGGACGGCCTGCTCCCGGCGGATCTGTTTTTCCGGCGGGTGCAGGAAGCGGGCGTGGGATCGTGGGACCAGTTTCCGTCCGTTTTCCGCTTCGGCTCGGAACCCTGGTTTCTCGTTGGAGCCATGTGGGTTGGTGCCGCCTGCGGTGTGTTTCTGCTGGCGGGGCGCTTCCAGCGCGCCGCATTGGCGGTTCATTTTGTCATCTATGTCTCGCTCGTGACCGCCGGCCAGAGGTTCTTCACCTTCCAGTGGGACAACCTGATCCTCGAGACCACCGTTCTGGCCTTCCTGCTGCCGGAGATCCGCGACCGCCGCGAAGCCCACTGGCTCGCAGTATTCCTGTTCCGCTTTCTGTTGTTCAGGCTTCTGTTCGAGAGCGGCGTCTCGAAGCTCCATCACGGTTTCAGCTCCTGGCACCGGTGGATCGCCATGGATTTCTACTACGAAACCGCGCCCATCCCGGCTCCGCTCGGTTACTGGTTTCACCAGCTTCCGCATACCTTCCACGTGGGTGAGCAGGCGATGACCTATTTCGTCGAACTGGCCGTGCCGTTCCTGCTGTTCTGGCCTGCTCCGGCCAGGCGGTTCGCCTTTGTCATTAACCTGGGGCTTCAGGGGGTGATCGCAGCGACGGCCAACTACGGATCGTTCAACTACCTGTCGGCGATGATCGGTCTGCTGGTGCTGGACGACCGCGACTGGCGCTGGCTTGCCGGGCTTCTCCGGAAAATCCGGCCCGGCCTCACGGCGCTGTGGTTGCACGCTCCCCGGGAAATCCTGAAGACTTCCGCCCGTGCTCGTCTGCTGGCGTACGCCGCCGGACTGCCGCTGCTTGTATGCGGCGCGGTCTCAGCGCTCGACTACGTGAGCCCCGGCGGGCCGTGGACGGCGCTCTCGCGCAGGATCGATGACCGGCTCGAACCCTTCCGCGCCGTAAACACTTATCATCTGTTTGCGGACGTGACGCTGACCCGGCCTACGACCGAGATCGAATGGCGGGACGCCGCCGGACTTTTACACCCGCTTCCGTTCCGGGATCAGGCCACCCGTCCGGACTGGGCGCCCGAACTGCTGGCACCCCACCACCCGAGGGTGGCGTTCTCGCACTGGTTCCTGGCGCTGGGCAGCCACAAGCCGGTGGCCGAACCCTGGTTCGCCTTTCTGCTGGAGAAAATCTGTCTGGAACCACAGCGGGTTTCAGGGCTATTCGACCCTGCCGCCGTGCCTCCGGTGCCGCCGCAAGCCCTGCAGGTCCGGGTGTGGGACTACCGGATGACATCGATCGAAGTCTTGAGGGAGACCGGGAACTACTGGAACCGGTCGGCGCTCGGGGAACCCATGGAAATCCCGTGCGGGTTCTTCCGGAGCGACCGGTGGAGAAAAGAGCGGGGGTAACCGGCTCTTGTCACTCCGGCCGGAATGGACAAAACAGAGGTGCCGGTGGAGGCACCTTGCTATAGGTTTTGCCGCTCCGGTTCCCGAAAGGAAATGTATACATGTCCCAGCGCGAAAAAGTCGTCATCGTAGGCAGCGGTCCGGCCGGTTACACGGCAGCGATCTACGCTGCTCGTGCCAACCTGAGCCCCCTGATGATCGAAGGCATCCAGCCAGGCGGCCAGCTCACGATCACGACCGAAGTGGAAAACTACCCCGGCTTCCCCAAGGGGGTGACCGGCCCGGAACTGATGGTCGAGTTCCGCGCCCAGGCCGAGCGCTTTAACACCCGGATCCTCACCGGCACGGTGTCGGCGGTGGAGGGCAGGGGCCCGTTCAAGGTCGTCCACGACGGCGGCACGGTCGAAACCGAATCGGTGATTATCGCCACCGGGGCGACGGCAAAGCTGCTGGGCACGCCGAGCGAGCAGAAGCTCTGGGGCTACGGTATCTCGGCCTGCGCCACCTGCGACGGGTTCTTCTACAAGGGCAAGGATGTTGTGGTCGTGGGCGGCGGCGATACCGCCATGGAAGAGGCCAACTACCTCACCCAGATGTGCACCAGCGTGACGCTCATTCACCGTCGCAAGGAGTTCCGCGCCTCGAAGATCATGGTGGAACGCACGCAGAAGAACCCCAAGATCAAAATGGAGCTGGACTCCGAGATCGACGAATTCCTGGGCGAGCCGGGCCCCGGAAAGCCGGGCCTTACCGGGGTGCGTCTCAAACACATCCCCTCGGGCAAGACGAAGGATGTTCCTATCCACGGAGCGTTTATTGCCATCGGCCACAAACCTAACACGGACTTCCTTAAAGGGATCATCGACCTCGATGAGAACGGCTACATCAAGGTGAAGGCGGGCACGACTTATACGACTGTGCCGGGGATTTTCGCCTCCGGCGACGCCGCCGATCACGTCTACCGTCAGGCCGTCACCGCCGCCGGGACCGGTTGTATGGCGGCAATTGACGCCGAACGGTGGCTGGCGGCCAGAGGGGCGCACTGAACGTACGGCCGGAAACAGCGTACCCTGAACATTAAAACGGAGGCTTTTGGGTCTCCGTTTGTTTTCCAAATCGTTAAGGAAACTCCACCGGGGTGCACCTTGCATCACATAAAAGCCGTGATATTCCAAGCACTTAGGTGTTCTTATCCGTTTTCTACAATGGTTAAGCCGGGTTATGGATAATTTTAACTATTTGCTTGATTCCGGCAGGGTGAATCTGTATCTTTGGTTCCCACAACGCCCGGACTTGGCGAATAAAAACCTATATAGGGGAAAACAAACATGTTCCTGAACAAGAAACTTCTTTCCATCATTGGCGCCGCTGGCCTTGCTCTCGCGGCTTCGGCCTGCAGCAGCAGCTCTGACGGCAACATCGGCGTCTGCACGACGACGAATGAAGACGGCTCGGCGGCCTGCGAAGGCACCACTAACATCGACTATGGCTCGGTTGATGTGTCGGGCCTGGAAGACGCTGGTGACACCCTGCAGCAGATCTGCGAAGACGCGGGCAACACCTGGTCTGACCACTGCGCGACCGATACGGTTTGCGTGTACGAGGATGACGCTGCTGGCATCACCTACACCTACGAAATCGGCGCATCGGCTGACGACACGGTTGACACGGCCGATGAGGAACTGGCGTTTGCGTGCGAAGAGGCATTTGCCTGCGACGCACTCGGTGGCACGTTCGACAACAGCCTCGGCGTGACGACGACCGACGGCACGGACGGCGACTGCGCTGAGTAATTCCTGACGGAATTGACCACGGGAAGAGGCGCCGCAAGGCGCCTCTTCTTCTTTTTGGCGGGCTTTAAGACCTGATTCAAGCATTCGGAACGATCGTAAACCCACAACTAATTCTGGATATTAATGATTGGCTCGATCAGGCGGATATTGTCATAACAGCTTGGTAATATTGTGTTTGGATCGGTTTTGTATATTCGGAGACGGACCAAAATAATGGTAGAAAGTAAACAGAAATTTTGATATCCAGATAATGAAAAATATTCCGGCCGGCTCTGCTTGGGCCTGAATTCGTCAATGGAGAAAGCGATTGTTTCTGAGCAGGAAAATACACATGGTGATTGGGGTAGGGGGTATTCTGTTGTGTGTGGCTGCCTGCGATCTCTTTAGTTTACAAATCAATGGTATGGAAGATGACAGTACCGGGAACTTCGGTGTCTGCACTGACTCCGAATCCGATGGATCGGGCAGTTGCAGTGGCGTTACCAATATTGACTACGGGACGACGATGCCACCTGAAATTGACCCGAACGTAGATACCCCGCAAACCGTTTGCGAAAATGCTGGGGGAGGTTGGTCCCCCCACTGTGCGACCGACATGGTCTGCGTATACGCTGACGAAACCGGCGGCATTACGATGACCATCGAAATTGGTGAATCGGCTGCCACCGATGCGACTGACAACGATATCGAATGTTTGCTTGCCGATAATCAAGATACCTGCATAGGCCTGGATGGTTTGTTTACGAACAACACCGTACTTGATCCGGCAGATTGCACGCTCTGAATTTATGAGTATTGGATCCCCGTCAGCGGTTCCGCCCGGTAGGGCTCAAACTCCGCTCACGACCCGTCCGGGCCCCGCCTGAACCCCCGGTTGACGAATGTCATTGCGGAAAATCCGTCCGGACGGTAATTACGGCGGTTGAGGATACGCCATGGAAATAGCAGCCAGGGTAAGGGTGTTCATGACAGCGGCGGGGTTCGTTCTGGGTCTGGCCGCCTGCGGAAGCGGAAATCAGGCCAGCGTCGTCTGTGTTTCGGCCAATAACGACGCCTGTATCAATGCCGCCATCGATTACAACCCGGTCGCCGGGGTAAGGCTGCCTGCGGCACCCGACGAGGCGGCGGCGAGCATTGCCTGCGCGTATATCCTGCCGAACAACCTGTTCGTGGTTCCGCCCGCCGGGGCCCCCCCGGTAAACGGCTTTTCCCAGGCGGAGCCGACATTCCAGTGCCCCCGGAACATCACCGGGACGGTGCTGGGAACCTGCGACGTTCTGGCCACGATCAATCCGGACTATACCGGGCCTACCACCACGGACGACCTCGATATCACCGGTTTTGAAGGCTCGCTGACCGTGACGGACGGGGCAGGGCTGACGGCTGACGATGCCCAGGCCGGATGCGATAATTTCGTACCGATCGCAACCGGTACGGCCGATCACTATCTCCTGTATTCGACCTGGACGCCGGCCGCTCCCTGAGCCCCCGGCACCGGCTGAATAGCCCAAACGGGGCTCACGTAAACTTTCCGGTATGACATCTGGCCAACGGCCTCCGGAATGATATTCTTGAAAGTCATGAAACCGGGACGACTCAATCTGACGGCGGGACGTCTGCTGGCGGCGGCGCTGATGGCCGCCGGGCTGGCGGCGTGCGGCAGCGGCCCGTCCAGAACCGCCAAGACGTCCTGCACGACCGGCTATATCTGCCAGCAGTACGCCTACGATCTCCGGCATACTGACTCCTCGACGCTTCCCGACGGCTTTAATCTGGGCGACGAGATCAATGCCATGGAGGACGAGTGCGCCGCGGACGGCGGGGTCCCGGCCGAAACCTGTGCGACGGAAGGTCTGGTGGCCTCCTGCAGCTATTCCGAACCGGACATCGTGTTCACCACATCGTACTACGATCCCGGCCTCTCCGACGCAGACCTGTGCAACCTGAAAGCAAGCTGCGAAAGCGGGCTGGGAGATTTCACGGCCTCTGGGCTGACCTGTCCGTGAAACTGTTTTTTCCGACAGTCATATCGTTCATCGCCGGCGGCCTGGTTTGTCTGGCTTCGTGTGGCGGCGGTTCCGCCCCGAAGGGGACGATCGGCTGCAGCTGCCGCCTGTTCATGAGCGCGACCTGCGAAGGGGTCGAGGCTCCCCGGGGGCTCGAGGACGACCTGCTGAACGATTGCGAGATGTCTTTCGAGCCCGAGTGCATTTCAAAGGGCGGGCTCTACGACCCGATACTTCCCTGTCCGGCGCAGAACCGTTTCGCTGTCTGCGAAATCGAGCTTCCTGCGACAGGGCTGGTCCGGATCAAGGTCTGGAAGACACCGGACTGGGATGATGCGGACAAGGCGGCTATCGAGGCCGATTGCGACGGACTGGGCGGAGCCCTGAGGTACGAATGACGCGTGTGTTGAGGTGGGCGGTGCTGGGCGCCGCTGTCGCCGTCCAGTTCGGCTGTAACGACATCGGCAGCGGGGTTTATCTGCTGGGGAACTGTACCCGGGCGGCCAGCCACCTGTGCACGGAAATCCGGACGAACGTGAAGGTCGTTGGTCCGGACCGGGACGAGCTGCATCAGTCGGAAGAAACCGCGTGCGACGGCGTCAGCGGTGTCTATGTCCGTGACGAAATCTGCGGCGGAACCGACACGGCGACCCACTCCTGCGTGAAGCGGGCGGACGAGACTCTTTCAGGCACCAGCGTGACGGTCATCCGCAGCCTGCTGTATCTGAGCGGCTATTCGTCCGGCGACGATTTCCAGACCGAGTCTGATGATTGCGAAGCCACGGGCGGCGAGTTCCGCGATACGTCCTACGTGCCGCCGCCCGCCGGGTGACAGACGGCTGAGGCCTGCCGGCAGACTATCCGCACAGTATCAGTGCGCCATGACGAGCCGGTGCAGCCGGTCCATGACCGAGCCGGTGAGCGCCTCGATCGAATCCGCTTCCAGCGTTTCGGATCCCGGTACGGGCGACTCGCGGTCCAGATACGCGATATATTGTTCAGCCTTGCGGCCCACCCGGATGTTCAGCTTCAGGGCCGGATCCGGCGGAAGCGTCGGATTGTGAACTTTCTTTGCCCCTTCCAGCCGCAGCTTTTCGCTGCCGGTTTCGCGGAACAGCAGGTCGTCGGTGGCGGCGGCGCGGTCCCGGAACGAGTCGCGGAACCGGTCGGCCAGCAGTGCCGGAGCGCCGTCCAGAGTCGCGTAAGCACCGATCTCCACCACCGGGGCCCGGTAGGATTTGGGCAGCAGCTGATCCAGATCGGCCCGCACGGCGGCGGCGGCACCTTCGGGTGAAACCCCGTCGGCAACCTCGGTGGACGAGTGATCCAGGAGCACCAGCCGGCACAGGTCGAACAGGGTGGCTTCAAGCACTCCGCGTTTTGAGTTTTCACCGGCAGCCACGAATTCGACTGCGATCCCGATCCCGGTGGCTTCACGGGACATTTTCCCGCCGGCAGCCGGGTCGTTTTCCCCGATAATGGCGGCTTTTTCGAACTGCCCGGCCAGCGCGTCTGCAAACGGTTTGCCCGGTTCCGGGACCGCTCCGGTGACGATCGTGGAGCGCCATTCGGTGCAGGGACCGGTCATCATCGACGCCCGGCGGGGCGGGGGAGGCCAGTCGGGCTGGTTGCGGACCGGTTCAGGCGGCGGAAACAGGTTATTGACGGCCGCCAGACCCGCAAAGGCGGCGATCAGGAGGGTAAACCAGTGCCGGGAGACGAAATCCTTCATGCCGGGATTAGTTAGCACAGACGGCCTTGAACGGAAGGCGGCCGCAAATTAAAGGACTTGGTGCCTATGGCGAAGCGAACCCGCAAAATTGCCCCGAGCCTTCTGTCGGCCGACTTTACCCGGCTGGGTGATGAAGTGCGTGCGGTCGAGGCCGCCGGGGCCGATTTGATCCATTTCGACGTGATGGACGGCCACTTTGTGCCCAATATTACCGTGGGGCCGCTGGTGCTGGCCGCCGTCCGCAAGGTGACGAAGCTGCCGCTCGACGCCCACCTGATGATCGAGAACCCGGATAAATATATTCCGGAGTTCGCCAAGGCGGGTGCCAGCCGGATCAGCGTACATGTGGAAAACACCCCTCACCTGCACCGGACGCTTCAGCTCATTAAATCGCTGGGAGTCATGCCGGCCGTGGTGCTGAACCCCGCCACCCCGCTTTCCGCTCTGGAGCAGGTCTGGGGCGATATCGGCATGATTCTGCTGATGTCGGTGAACCCCGGTTTCGGGGGCCAGGCGTATATCCCGTCGGTGACGGCCAAGATCCGGGAGTGCCGCCGCCTGATCGCCAGCCATAATCCGGCCGTCGAACTCGAGGTCGACGGGGGCATTAAAACGGCCAATGTGGACGAAGTTTGCGCAGATGATGTGGATATTATCGTGGCGGGCTCTGCGGTATTTGAAAGTCAGGATTATTCGTCTACGATCCGCCGCCTCAAAGGGCTGGCCGCGTAGCGGCAGGGCCGCTTTGAGGGCACCGCGCCGGGTTCTCCGGCCGGTCTGAACAGAATTCGAACGGGCTGTAGCGCAGTTGGTAGCGCGCTTGTTTCGGGAGCAAGAGGTCGAGGGTTCGAATCCCTCCAGCCCGACCAAATCCCCCTCCATGATTACGCTGACTTACGGGGCCCGCCCCCTCCGGGGGAGCCGGTTTTCCACGCTTACTGTAGCCATTTTGTAGCCAATATTGCGTTTTCTCTCCGGCGAAGAGGTGATCAAGTCGGTCGGAAGCCTCCTTCTGCATCGACGGAATTACATGTCCGTAGATGTCGATCGTCGTGGCGATCTGCGTGTGGCCGAGCCGCTCCTGAACGATCTTGGGGTTCAGGTTTTGCGCCAGCAGAAGCGTCGCGGCGGTGTGCCGGAGATCGTGGAACCGGATCATGGGCAACTCGGCCCGCTTCAATGCCGGGTGGAACCAGTTCCGCCGCAGGCTGCTCCGGCGGATCGGACCTCCGTGCGTGTCTGTAAAAACGATTTCGCTCGGCTTCGGCTCCCGGCCCAGGTCCATCAGGTGTTCGCGCAGCGCCGCTACGGCCACCTGCGGGAGCGAGATGTACCGCTTCCCGCGCTTGGTCTTGGGCTCAGTGAAGTAAAGCTCCCCGCGAACATCGCCAAGCTGGCGGACGACGCGAAGGGAACCGTCGATGAAGTCGATGTCCTGCCACTGCAGTCCCAGAAGTTCTCCCTGCCGCATCCCGGTGGTGACGGCCAGAACGTAAAGGGCGAACAGCCGGTCGTTACGGACCGTCTCCAGCAGCTTTGCGACCTGCTCGAACGTCAGGACGCTCATCTCCCTCGTGCGGTGCTTGGGCCGTTCGATCTCCGAGGCCGGGTTGTAGGGAATGATCCGCATCCGTACGGCATCCCGGAACGCCCGCTTGGCGACCTGAAGAACGACCTGCCGGGTTCGCGCCGTTGCGCCCTGCTTGTCCAGCGCCGAGAGCATCCGCTGGATATGCAGCGGTTCAACCTTGCTGATCCGCAGGCCGCCGATGGTGGGATTGATCTTGGTCCGGACGATGACTTCGTACAGGGCGTAAGTGGACTTCTCCGAGGAGGTCCGGACGGTGTCCTCGATCCAGGTCTTAAGATAGTCGTAAACCGTCATCTGCGACGGCGCCATGAGCTTGCCCGAAACTGCCCGGTTCTGGGCCTCCAGCAGTTGCTGAAGTGCCTCCGCCTTGGTTCGGCTGTACACGGTTCGCCGCTGCCGCTTCCCCGTGTCGTTGTATCCAAGGGGCAGTGTGACGCACCAACGGCCGTCCGCCCGCTGGAAGATCGATCCTTCGCCGTTACCGCGACGCCTTGCCATGATTGGACTCCGTAGTTGTCGGGAACTTTTCCCGGTCAGGTTAACCGCCCACGATAACTCACCTTCAGGTGAGGTGCGAATCGCCGGAGCCCACTATCCTGCTCGCCGCGAACTCTTTCATCGCCTGCTGCGGAACCCGCCGTGAACGTCCGATCTTGACGTAGGGGAGTTTCCCGGCGTCCATGATCAGATAAAGGCTTGAGCGGCTGATACCGAGGAAGCGGCAGCATTCGTCGATCCGGACGAGCCCGGCATCCACCAGTTTGAGGGAATTGTTGTTCATGAGATTTGTCCTTTTGGGGATATGTGTTGGGTGTTGTTGGAGCTATTCGAACTTCACGCCCCGGAACCGGTTAAGCGGCACGAGCCCCATGTAGTCCTTTCGGACCTTGATGCGGGCGAGGCCGGCCCGGACCAGCTCGTTGAAGGCGAGGCCGATCTCTTCGCCGGAGATTTCATAGCCCCTCGCTTCGACCATCTCTCGGATTTCGTGGATAAAGCTCGACGCGGCGGGGATGACGGCGGAGTGCTGCCGGAGGCGGGAGTGAATCGCCTGGGCGAGCGGAGAGAGCTGCGGAGGTTTCTCGGCGGAGCCTGGGTCCATGGGTGACAACTCCTTTCCACGCTTGAAAGATGCAGCCAGAGGGGAGGGAAATAAAATGGCCAATTGTCCGGAATCTTTTGCCAACTTTTCCGGCATGAAGTTCCCTGCATCCGGAACACCGGTTCTTTCCCGTATCGAATGTGATGCCTTCGGGTTTGCTCAACAATGATCTTTTTATGAAAACGGCAGACTGCATGAAGTCAGGATATCGATGGCCCATTTGAATGAAGATGGGCCGGACGTGATCACACGGGAATGACCTGGAAAGCCCATTCACTCAGACCGGTTACGGAAGAAACGGACGGGATTTACAGGGTGATACGGCAGGTGAAGGCTGTTCGGCCGCCGATTTTGACGGAATCACCGCGCGCGGACCGCGCTCTTCGACATGCTTGCCGGCACCTGGACCGCCCCTTTGGCCGCGCTCGAACGACACATGGAACCGCGCGCGACCCGCACCGCTTTTTCAGTCAGCCGTGCGCGCTCCTGCAAACTGCGGGTGACGTACGCGGGGCGAAGCCAGAAAAACACCTGCGAGGCGGCCACCGAGGAGACCGGGATCGTTGGGCTAAGCCGTTATAGAGACAATTTGCCGGGACTCAAGGCCAGGGACGCGGTGCTCAAATGGCGGCGCCGGACTGGCTCCGGCGTGATCTTGAAGCCAAGCTCTCAATTGCTGTTGATTTGGGTGTTTTCCCGACCATGTCCAGGACCATCCGGATGAAGCTCCTGTCGATTTCGTTCAGCTTGCGATAGTCGCAGATCAGTTTCTGCTCGGCGTCCCGGCCGCTTTTCCCGGGGGTTTCAAGCAGCCTACCGTCGCGGACGACCGTATCTTGAAGATAGTCTCGTCTGGAGTTCCCGCTGTCCAGCAGCCAGTTGAGATCAACATCGTAGGCGCGTTTCATGCGGCTGAGTTCCTGCCAGCCGGGCTCGGATATCCCGGATTCCCATTTAGCCACGACTACCGCCGTCGCTCCAACCGTGCGCCCGAACTGCTGGGGGGTGAGTCCGAGTTTCATCCGGAGCTGATGGATTTTTTCTCCTTGTGCCGGGGTCATACGAGTATTCCTTTCTGTCCCGCCGAAGAGGCGAAACGGGCCGTGAGCAGATGTTTTTCCAGTTCGAATTCCAGTTCCTGCAAGGAGCGCCACTGCCGGCGGCAGAACGAGAGCCTTTCTTCCGGCGTGAGACGGAAGGACGTGCCGTAGCTGGCTTCAAGCTGGGAAAGGATGAGGTCGAGGCGGACCGATATGGCCGAAACCCGCTGCAAAGGGTTGTCCAGGACATAGAGGGGAGCTTCCTGCAGGTTGATGTCCGTTCCGCTGAACAGACCGCAACCGAGCAGGTCATTCCGGTCCATCGGTGTGACGAGCAGGAGCTTTGCGCCGTCCGAGACACAGGCGGACACCGCGGTTTCCAGATGTTCGGCGCGGGCCTGCTCAGGCAGCCTGATAACGATGAGCACGTCCCTCAGATTTCGTTCTTCCTTGAGCAGCCGGACCGCCTCTTCGCGGCCGCCATCCAGTTTCGCGATCAGTTCGGCTGAGAAAACAAAGCTTCGCCGGACGGCAGCGGACAGTGCCCTGAGGGAAAGCTGGTCAAGGTGCCGGACGGAAAGAATGACTACGGGCTCGGCCGTAATCGAGACCGTCAGCCGTTTGACCGTCTCAATATCTTCAGGCGAGGAAACGGGCCATGGAGAGGATACCGGCTCGGCGTAGCCGCTCACCTCCATCCAGCCGATCAGCAGCAGAGTGTCGTCGGGGAGTTCTGGAGTATGGGCAAAGCGGCTCGCCAGTTGCTCGATCCGCTCGCGGTCGCCAGGTTCATACAGGAAATCCGCCGCCTCCGGGG
>CAZMGV010000020.1:0-73376 GCA_964565925.1 uncultured bacterium | reverse complement strand
TAGGGCCATTTAGGTCCACGGGTCTGGATTTCGTTTTTACGCCCGCTATTAATTCCTGCTGTGAAGTCTGTCTGCTTCACGAAAGGACCCCCGTATGGAAACCGCACTACCCGATACGTCAACCCTCCCGTCCGGAACCTTCCCGTCCGGCGCCCCGCCGGGCCCCGTCGCCGCCGCCAGCGCCTCCGCCAGCGGGGGCGCCGCCGCGACGCTGCTCTCTATCGAGCGGAAGATCGTCGCGGGCGAAGAGCCCGCGAAACCCGACTGGGAGAGCTTCCAGATCGGCCTGCTCCAGATGAACATGAAGATCGCCAACGACGAGAAGTCCTCCGCCCGGGTGAAGGCCGACGCCGTGGGCAAGATGCTCTGGGCGACGCAGATGAACCTGGACCGCTACCACTCGGACGAGAAGATGCGCGAGGAATACGCCCAGCGCGACCGGCTCGAAGAGAACCGGCTGGACCGCCGCATGGACATGGAACAGGTGATGAAAGGCCACCGCTGGCGCACGAAGACCAAGAAACAGACGGGTTCAATCCACATCCATCCCCACGGGCAGACGTTCGCGATCCCGCCTTACGAGCCGTTGCACCTCAAATGGCCGGTGAGAACCGATGAGCCGCCGGTCAGAGACGAGGAGTACGACAGCGCCGCCGTTCCGCGCTGGGTCTGGTGCGACCTGGGCCGCCCGCTCGAGGCCGACGACCTGCCCGACGAGGTCTACTGGTTCGGAAAGCGGCCCCAGCGGTTCGGCGAACGGAAACAGGAGCCCCTGTTCCGGGTGGTGAAGTTCCGGAACCCCCATGACGCCGAGACGGCGACGGTCTACCGCAGGACCGCCCGCGGCAAGGCCGAATTCCCGGACCTGCGCCCCACGGACGCCCGCGCGGATTTCCGCCTGCTGAGGGACGACGAGATCTCCGAATACGAGGCGAAGGCCTTCGGGGAGCAGCCGCCGGTGAAAAGATAGGGGGGGGGAGGCCTACAGGTCGAACAGGAACACGCCGCCGAAGTAGAACCGGACGGAGTTGTAGTCCTCGTGGGCCTTCACCCAGAGGTATTCGAACTGGAGGTCCAGGCCGCACTTGGGCACGACATAGGCCCGCAGGCCTCCGCCCGGTCCGAAGGCGAGTGCGCCGCCGGCCTTGCCGGCCGGATGGATGCGCCCGCCGCCGAGAGCGAACTGGATGTAGGGGTCCCAGCGCGCTTCCTTGTCGAAGATGAAGTGTACGCGCGCGGTCGGCATGAACAGGAAGGTGCGCGTGGGGCCGGTCGTATCGAGATGCGGGGTGGCCGGGGGGATCGGATCCTTGTAGGGGTTGCGGCCCTTCACGTAGGAGTAGCTGATCGACGCGCCCGCCTGGAAGATCGGCGTCACGTTGTAGCCCGCGAACACCTTGCCGGCGAAGTTGACGCTGTTGCCGACGTCGTAGCCGTCGCCCATGAACGAGAAGGACGGGGAGATTTCCGTCTCGCCGCCTTCAGGTCCCCACACAAGTTCTTCGGGATTTTCCACCGAGCCGGTGGTCTTCAGTTCCAGCGTGGCCGGGCGGTCGCCGTCTTTAGGGGCCAGCAGCGACGAAGGCTTCAGGAACGAAAAATCGGCGGCCGCCGCCGGACGGACCAGCGCCGCCAGCAGCAGAAGGAAGGTGCATACAGGAATGGTGAGACGCGGCACGCACGATCTCCGGCGACACCTGCAGACGGTTTCTGGCGGGAACTACCCGGAAACAGGCCGCAGACGTCTCTTAAAGTTCTTTCAGGAAACAGGATACCCCGACTTCCCGGCCGGAACCAATGGGGTTTCCGGCCTGTTCACAAGGCTTCACGAGCCCCGGGCCGGGGGCCTGGAAGGGAGGGGGGAGGGGGGGAGGGGGTGTGACGGTATTCGCGTGCCCCGGCAGTGTCACCCCGACCGGAGCGCGTAGCGCGCAGCGGAGGGGTCTCCCGGGAGATGCCTCGGCTGCGCTCGGCATGACACAGGTGAGTCTAAAACCGTCTATACTGGAAAGACCGCAAATCACCGCCCCAAACCGCACCGATTTCCGGTAGTTACGGAGTTTTCCACCATGCGCGAACACATGAAACGCTACATCGAATTCGGCAAGGGCTACGCCGTGCGCGGCACGCGGCTCCTTGCCGAGTTCATGCTCGCCAGCGAGACGCTGGAGGCGTACAAGAAATACCACTACGTGACCGTTTTCGGTTCGGCGCGGCTGGGTACCAGCCACCCGAGCTACGAACTGAACCGCCAGCTGGGTCACCAGCTGGCGAAGGCGGGCTACGGTGTGGTGACCGGGGGGGCGGCCGGGGTGATGGAGGCGGCCAACCGGGGCGCCTACGAGGCCGCCAGGGAGATGAACGAGGACCCGGCCCATTTCTCGATCGGCTGCGGCATCACGCTCCCGTTCGAGCAGTCGTTCAATCCGTACCTGGGGGTCGCCGTCGACTTCCACTACTTCTTCATCCGCAAATATTTCCTGGTCTACCGGTCGAAGGCGTTTTTCCTGGGAGAGGGGGGGTTCGGAACCCGCGACGAACTGTGGGAGGTCGCCTGCCTCATGCAGACCGGCAAGATGCCGCTCGCCCCGATCGTGCTGGTGGGGGACGACGCCATCTGGCACGGTTTCCGGGAAGACATGAAGGTGATGGTGGAGCGCAAGGTGATCCACCCCAAAGACGTCTCGATGATCCGCATCGCCGGGACGGCGCAGGAGTGCGTCGAGATCGTGAAGAACTTCTACCGGCGGCTGGAGGGGATCTACTACGACAAGCACAACAACCGGGTGGAGTTCCACCTGAAGGAAAACGTCTCGGAGAAGCAGCTCGCCGACATGAACCGCCGGATGCCGCACGGCTTCCCGCCGCTTATCATCGCCGACGACAAATTATTGTCGATGCCCCGGATCAAGATGGCGAGCTACGCGGAGCTGTACCCGGTGGTGGACGCGGTGAACGGGTAGGTCAGCGCACCCGTTCCTTGCGGCCCTTCAGGTAGTCCACGAGCAGGTACTTACCCAGCGCGTTGGGGCGGGTGTAGAAGGCGCGGCCCTTGTTGATGCGCGACAGCTTGGAAATGAAACCCATCAGTGCGGGCGAGTCGTCCAGCATGAAGGTGTTGATGCGGATGTTATGGGCGGTGACCTTTTCCACTTCCTTGAGCGTCTCCGATGACGCCCTCGGGCTGATGCCGCCGAAGTCCCACGGCCACTCGACCATCAGCTCGCCCTTGGAGACATAAGCGGTCGGCTGTCCGTCGGTGACAAGGATGATCTGCTTGTTCGCATTTTTATGCCGCATGAGCAGCTTGTCGGCGACCGAGAGCCCCTCCTGCAGATTCGTGAACGGGTCGCCGGAGTTCCAGATCATCTCCGGCAGGTCGCTCACTTTCAGCTCGCGGGCGCGGGTGTAGAAACCGACCGCGTAAAATTTATCTTTGGGGAACTTCGTGCGGATCAGATGGGCGAGCGCCAGCGCGACTTTTTTCGCAGCGGGGAAACGGCCCTCCCAGCTCATGGACCAGCTCATGTCGATCAGCATGGCGGTGGCGTTCTCGGTGGTGAACTCGATGTCGTGGACTTCGAAGTCGTCCGGCGAGATGCGGATCGGAAGCTGCGCGCCCTGGCTCGACAGCGCGTTGCGGAACGTCTTGCCCAGATCCACGTTGAACGCGTCGCCGAACTGGTACGGCTTCGACGAGTCGGGGAGCAGCCGTCCGGGGCCGCGGAACTGGGTTTCGTGGGCGCCGAGACCTTCCTTCGAGAGGCCGTCGTAGATGTCTTTCAGCGCGCGGGAACCGATCTTGCGGATCGCCTTGGGGGTGAGCTCGGGCTTGCCGTCGGCGTTCACGAGGCCGCCCTGTTCCATGCGCCTGCGCAGGTCGCGCAGGATCATGAACGACTCGGCGCCCTCCTTCGACAGCAGTTCCTTCAGGTCTTCGGGCGAGATCTTCTGGAAGTCGCCGTTCTCCAGCGCGCGCTCCAGCTGGTTCATGCGCTGGAACTGCCGCATCATCTGGACGGCGCCGTTGAAGTCGAGGTTCTCCTCGCCGTTGAACATCCGGTCGTAGCGGTTGCGGAAGTTCTCGAGGTCGCGGATGTCGTCCAGCCGCTCGCGCAGTTCGTCGTAGATCTCCTTCGCCCGCTCGTCGAGGAAGTCGTAGCCCTCGAGCTCCTCGATCGCCCGGGCGAGCCCCTGCGGGAGCTGGTCGAGTTTCGACTCGCGGCTCTGGCGGTCGCGCTCGTCGAGGCCGGGTGTCTGGTAGAGGGTCTGCAGCTCGAATGACCGCAGGTCGTTCAGCTTCTGGCGGATGTCGTCGAGGGAATGTTCGAGGTTTCCCTGCTGGAACATCTCCTCGCGCCGGCGCCGGAGTTCCTGGATCAGGTCCGTGAGCCCCATGACCCGCATGTTACGGGAGGGAAGATCGAACCCGTTGCGCATCATCCACTCGAACGCCTCCTCCACGTTGAATCCGTAGATGAGGTTTTCGGTCAGCTCCTGGAAGGCGTCGTCCAGCGGAAAACCGGACTCGCCGTCCGGATCGTCTTCGCCCCAGGTTTCCGGATCGAAAGCGGGTTTCGATCCGTCCCAGCGGGAGTAGCGGAATTTGCGGGCGCCCATGGCGGTTTACTTGTAGACCGTGCCTTTGCCGGTCGACTCCTTGTTGAGCTTGCCGTTCAGGTGCAGCCCTTCGAAGATGAACTCGACGGCGGCGGCGATCTCGGCGGGCGCGGGAGCGCCGGCGGATTTGTCGCCGGTCATTCCGGCGATCTTCTCCACCGCCGCGCGCAGGCCCTTGATCTCGTCCTGGCCCTGCACGTAGTCGGCCGACGACATGGAGTCGCTCACCTCGACGCCCCAGCCCTGCTTGAACGACTGGATCACTTCCTGGAGCTGGTCGAGCTCGAACCACTCGCCGAACACCTGGTGGATGGCCTTGTCCATGATCTTGCCGAGGATCTCCTGCGGGTTGCTGTCCTCGCCCTTGTACTCGAGCTCGAGCTTGCCAAGCGTCGACGACGCGAGGCTGTCGAGGTCGGAGATCCGGGGCACGGCGAGGTCTTCGCGCAGCAGCAGCGCCCGTTTTTCGGCGGAGGCGATCATCGTCTCGTAGTTGGCGATGCTCAGCCGCACGCTGACGCCCGAACGCTGGTCCACGTGCGGGTGCTGGCGGGCCTGGCGGCTGAACTCGGTGACGATGTCGCGCATGTAGCGGGGCACGGCGACCTTCACCGCGCCGAACGGCGGGCGCACCTGCTCGTTCTCGACGATGGACGATTCGATCGAGCGCTCCATCGGGTAGTGCGTGCGGACGAGCGCCTCGTAGCGGTCCTTGAGCGGCGTGATGATGCGGCCGCGGTTCGTGTAGTCCTCGGGGTTTGCCGTCGCCACGACGATGATGTCCAGCGGCAGCCGGATCCGGTAGCCCTTGATCTGGATGTCGCGCTCCTCGAGTACGTTGAACAGCGCCACCTGCACCTTCTCCGGCAGGTCGGGCAGCTCGTTGATGGCGAAGATGCCGCGGTTGGTCCGCGGGATGAGGCCGTAGTGGATGGTCCGCTCATCCGCCAGGTAGCGCCCTTCGGCGACTTTTACCGGGTCGATCTCGCCGATGAGATCGGCGGTGGAGACGTCCGGGGTCGCGAGCTTCTCGCCGTAGCGGTGGTCGCGGCCGACCCAGTCGAGTTCCGTCTTGTCGCCGTCTTTCTGGACGCGCTCGCGGGCCTCGTACGAAATGGGCGCGAACGGCGAGTCGTTCACCTCGCTCCCTTTCACGACCGGAATCTCGTCGTCGAGGAGCGTCGGCAGGGCGCGCAGGATCCGCGATTTTGCCTGGCCGCGCTCGCCCAGCAGGATGATGTCGTGCCCGGCCAGAATGGCGTTGATAAGCTGCGGGACGACCGTGTTCTCGAACCCGAGCAGCCAGGGGAAGATCTGTTCGCCGGCCTTGAGCTTGCGGATCAGGTTCTTGCGCATCTCGTCCCGGACGGAGAGTGCGGGGTATTCGGAAGCCTTCAGTTCACCCAGGGTTCGCGGACGTGCGTGCATGGTGCCCTTTCCGGTATCGGTATTCTTCTTGAAGGTTACCGGTGGCCGGGCGGGGATACAATCGGAATCCGCGGCGCTGTCCCGGCGCGGCGGCGTGACGCGGCGTACCGGATGAATCCGTTTGAACTCGGTGTTTCCCTGCGGCACAATCGGCCCCGACTTTCACCCAAGGAGACAGGGAAACATGAAGAAGACGACTTATCTGGCGGCGTTAGTGATGGCAGGCGGGCTGCTGGCGGCGGGCACCGTCCGCGCCGATTCGCTGGGCGATTTCAAGAAGCGCACCAACAAGGCGATCCGCAAGGAAGCCGAAGGCGAGGTCAAGCAGAAGACCGACAAGGCGATCGACAAGACCACGGGCGGCAAGAGCAACCTGAGCAAGTCGATCAACAAGGAACTGAAAACCGAAACCGACGCGGCGATCGACAAGACCGGCGACAAGGCCGAGGCCGCGGCCAACGGCGAGGCGGAGAAGCCCGCCAAGAAGGAAGCCAAGTCCGCGAAGAAAGCCGTGAAGACGGAGAAGGCGGAAGCGCCCAAGAAGGACTGATTCCTTCCCGCGCCTCAAACGGAACGGGCGGCCGCTGGGTCGCCCGCTTCGTTTCAGGCCCCCGTTCCCATCAACTTGTAGACCGTCACCTCGCCCTCGATACCCTTGAGCGTGAGGCCGACGGTGTCGATGGGGCCGAGCGTTCCGGAGATCGGCTGGTAGGTGGAGGCCGACAGGAGTATTTCTCCCGGTCCGGCCTTGGAGCACAGGCGCGCGCCCAGATTCACGTTGGAGCCGAGTATCGTGAAGTCCATCCGGTCGCGGGAACCCATGGCGCCTTCGACCACTTCACCGGAGTTGAGGCCGATGCCGATGGCGAGTCCCTCGGCGCCGGGGTCGTCGCGGTTGATCTTGATCATCTCGCGCTGGATCTCGACGGCGCACCGCACGCTGCGGATCTCCTTGTCCTGTCCCTTGAACACCGCCATCACCTCGTCGCCCACGAACTTGTCCACGTCGCCGCCGTGGCTGGCGATGATCTCGGCCTGCCGCTGCAGGTAGCGGTTCAGCATGGCGATGACCCGCTCGGGGGAGACTTTCTCGCTGAAGCTCGTGAACCCGCGGATGTCGGAGAAGAACACCGTCACCGGCACGCGCTTTCCGGCGCGGTCGACACCGGCTGCGCGGCCGCTGCCCGTGGCCTCGCGGACGGCGTTCAGCGTGGCGGAGCTGACGAACTTCTGCATGGTGAACTTTTCGCGCAGTCCGTCGGTCATGTGGTTGAACGCCTGCGCCAGGTCGCCCAGCTCGTCGCGGTTCGAGACGGAGATCTTCGTCTCGAAGTCGCCGGCGGCGATCCGTTCGGTGCCGGCGGCCAGTTCGCGGATCGGATCGGTGACGGCGATCTTGGCGCCCGCGAGCAGCAGGAAGATGCCGATCACGGCGACGGCGGCGGCGATCACCACCATCTGCGCGCCGAGTTTCCAGTAGTTCACCCACGCGGCGTCCAGCGACTGGAGCACCACCGACTTGCCGATCTCGAGGGTGCCTTCGGCGGTGACCGACTTGATGGGTCCGGTCCGGTAGAGATAGCGGCCCTTGGAGAAGAGATCGTAAACGAGAGTCGTCGCCAGATCGGTGACGCCGAGGGAGTCGGCCTCCGATCCCGGATCCGCGAGGGGGACCTCGCCCTGTTCTTCAAGATTCGCGGCCTGCTGCATGAGCCGCTTTTCGGCGGCCGATTCCGGATCGAGACTGGACGCCAGCGCCGAGTCCCCCGACAGCAGCACCACGTCGGTGCCGGTGGTCCGGGCGAGGTCGCGGGCCAGCGCGTCGGTGAGGCTGTAGCCCAGCACCAGTGCGCCGTAGATATTCTTCTGCGCCGAGGGGTCCTGCGGTTCGAGCGACGCGCCCACGACCGGCGCGGCAACCACCTGGAACAGCCGCCTGCCGACGAACAGGTTGTTCTCGGTGAACTCCCGCTCGCCCGACAGCACGGCCGAGATCATGGGCGAGCCGCTCAGCTTCTCCATGGAGGGCTGGTCGGTGTCGTCGAAATGATCGACGACTTTCCGGCTGACGGTTTTGCCGTCAACGGTCGAATCCTCGTAGTGGCTGATCCACGCGTCGAGCATCTGCCCGTCGGCGCCGACGATCGCCATGAATTCGGCGGAGATGTTCGGAAACAGGTCGACGGTGGCGGAACGGACGGTCTCCGGTTCCCCGAGTTTCACGGCGGCGGCCACCTGGATCGTGTTCACGACCCCCTTGGCTTCGGCTTTCAGGGTCTGGAAACGGGATTTCTGGCTCTGGCGGAACGCCTGGAAGGCGCGTTCGATGCGGGCACTCAGTTCGTCGCGGATCCGGCCCGCCGCCATGCGGCTGCCGAAAAATCCGAGCGACGTGACGAGCGAGATAAAGATGATGACGATCGACAGTGCGACCTTGAAACGGATCGGCAACCGCATAGTGCTTCTTCCCCCGGAATTCCCGCGCGGACCGTTGAATTAGAAGCCGGTACCTTGGCTGAGCGACGCTGCCAGTTCAATCAATCCCTCAAGGCGTGCCCCGAACATGTTGTCGGACTCGTTCTTGAGCGGAGTGCGGCGCAGCGCGAGGGGGTTTCTCCCGGCGCCGTTCAGGCCGTGGACGCAGGTGCAGGCATACAAGTAGCCGGCCTTGTGGAGCAGTTCCGGAGGGCAGGCTTGCACATCGGGGGCCGTCCCCCGCGGGATACAGAAGCCGGTGACCTTCCGGCCGAGCCGGGATTCCAGGATTTCCCGGGAGCTCACCAGCTCGGCCATCCGCGCCTCGGGATCGACGGCGCCCATCCACGGATGGTTCACGCTATGCGAACCGATCTCGAAACCGTCGTCCGAGAGTTTTTGGAGAGCGTCCCAGCGCAGCAGAAGTCCGGGTTCGTTCACCTGCGCGGGTTCGATTCCGAGCCGGTCCGACCAGCGGGAGATCAGCTGGCCGATCTGCGCAGGCGGGACCGTGGTCACCTCCTTTTCCAGATGATCGGCAAACGACTGCGGGGTGGCGCCCGCTCCCGGCCGGTCGAGCAGTTCGCCGATGACGTTGGCGGGCCAGATTCCGCCGTTCTTCGCCTGGATGAGCGTGGCCAGATAGTGAAGCTTGAGCGGCCAGATCAACTCGCCCCGTTCCAGATGCGAGGTCACAACAAAAAGGGTCGCGGGAATCCCGAGCCGTTTGAGCAGCGGAGCGACATGCGTCGCGAACTCGGCGTAACCGTCGTCGAAGGTGAGCGCCGCCAGCGGTTTCCCGTCTTCTGGAGGTTCGGAAAGGGCCGCCGCCAGCTCTCCGCAGGTGACCAGCCGGAACCGGCGGTCGAGTTCTCCGGCCCGGTGCTCCAGCGTGTCGAGATCGAGGTCGGTCCAGCGGTCCAGAAACGCTTCGGCTGGGGATGCACTATGACCCGTCGCAACCCGGTGGACTGTAAAAACCGGATAGTGACGCAACCCGGTGGCGGCCAGTCCGGCGCGGGCGAGCCAGCGGACGGGCGGGGAAAGCAGGATATTCGATCCGGTCACGCTGGATCCTCAGTACAGGTCGTCCGCCGTGGCGGAATAGGAAGACCCGTCCTTGCGAGTGTGGTCTTTGGCGCGGGCGTTCGTCTTGCGGATCTGGCTGATCGTCGCCTCGATTTTTTCCGGCTGCGCGCCGACGGTCACGGTTTTGGTGACATCGTCGGCTCCCTCCAGCTGGAAACGGATCGTGTAGTCGCCGCGCGGCATCCCCTGAAGCTCGAACGTGCCGTCGTCTTTCGTAATGGTGTGAAACGGCGTGTCCAGCACATACAGCAGGCCAAACATCTGCTGGTGGATGTCGCAGAACAGTTCGACCTTGCCGGCGGTGTTGAAGGTGATTACGTCGCGGGACGGACCCTCGTCGGTTCCCTTCTTGTGGCCGATGTCGAACTTGTTGGCGCCGCTCAGCGAAAAGACGTTGTGGAAGAAGTGGTCGTAGTTTTTGAACGCGACGCTGTCGCCCTTGTAGATGCTCGTCACGACCGGAGCGAACTGCTTCTTCTTCTGGGCGATGTCGACCACGGGAGCGGTTTTCGACCGGTTCGCCTCGCCGATCTGCCGCACGGTCTCGGCCAGTTTTTTCGTCACCGGTTCGGCCGAGACGACGACGCCGGAGCGGTCCTCCTTCGGCCCGGAGCCGAAAAACTTCTTCTCGATGATGGTGACCGAGCCCCGCACGCCGCCGGAAGCGCCGGACGCATTGGGCGTGGCGGGCACATTGGAAACGGCGGGGGCCGGATCGGCGCGGCTCTGCGCGCCTGCGGTGGAAGCAGACTGGAGCCAGACGGCTGCGGCCGCGCACAGGAGCAGCGTGAGTCGCGGGGTTCTCATAAGTTCTCTTTCCGCCGGGAACTATAACCGATAATACAGGGGGATGGACGGGGCGACCATTCTCCGGTTATCCCTTCCGCCGGGAGGCGACGAAAGCAGATGGGAACCGTGATGATACTGGGAGCGACCGGCTACACCGGCACGCTCGTGGCCCGGGAACTTGCCCGCAAGGATATTCCGTTCGTCATCGCCGGCCGCAGCGAGGAGAAACTCGTCGCCCTCAAGGACGCGCTCCCGCATCCGGTCGAATACCGGATCGCCACGCCGACGGACCCCGCCACGCTGAAGGGCCTGTTCCGCGGCGTCGATGTCGTCATCAACACCGTCGGACCGTTCTCGGAGCTGGGCCCGCCGGTCGTGAAGGCCGCGCTGGAGCAGGGCGTCCACTACCTGGATACCACCGGCGAGCAGGATTTCATGCTGAAGATGATCGAGGAGTTCGACTCGGTCGCGCAGGCGAAGAAAAAAGTCGTCGTAAACGCGCAGGCGTTCGAATACGCCGTCGGGGAATGCGCCGCCGCGCTGGTGCTGAAAGAGTTCGGCAACCGTGCCGACCGGCTCGAGGTGTTCAACCATGTCTCCGCTTCCGGCGCGTCCAAGGGCACGATCAAGAGCGCCTTCCGGATGTTCGGCAAGCCGAACCTGATCTGGGACCGGGGGCGTCTGGCGGAGGAGCGCTCGGGCCAGGTGGCGAGCGAGATCACTTTCCCGGGCGATCCGAAACCCCGGGCCGGCATGACCATTCCGGGCGGCGAGCCGCTGAATGTGCACCGGTACGCGGACGTGTCGCTGGTGCGGACCTGCATCGTGGTTCCGCCGGGGGCCAACACGATCATGAAGTTCGCCGGCTTCGCGCTGTCCGTCGCCGATACCGGCCCGGTGAAGGCGATCGGGGACCGGCTCGTGGACCGGTTCAACACGCCGCCTGACTATGAAGAGGGCAAGAAGTCCCGCTTCCGGGTGGCGGCGCGTGCCGCCCGGGGAAACGTGGAGAAAACCTGCGTCGTGTCGGGTTTCGACCCTTACGGGATCACGGCGACCATCGCGGTCGAGGGCGCCCGGTTCCTGCTCGCCGGCCGGGAGAAGCGCTACGGCGTGATTTCTGCCGCGATGGCGTTCGATCCGGCCGAGTTCCTGGCCGCCCTGAAGCCCGAACGGGTGAGCTGGACGATCAGCTGAGGGGCCTGCCGGGAGATTCCTGTCAGTCGAGCGGGATCGCCGTCTGCGCGTCCACGGCGCCGCGCGCTTCGATCAGGCGGGTGCGGCTCGTGGCGTGCCAGCTGAACTTCGCGCCTTTCGGAATGAGAATGACTTCTCCGTGTCCCACGGCGAAAGAAATATCCCCGATGGAACCGCTCAGCTCTCCCTCGGAGACGAAGACGATCCGCTCCTCGGAAGCCGTTCCCGAGTGGCGGGTGTCGGGGTCCATTTCAAAGTAGCAGAGCATGAGGTTGTCCAGATGCACCTCGCGGTATTTCACGCCGTCGGTGATCTTGCGGAAGCGCAGCGCCCGGAAATGCGCCGCGGTGATGTGGGTGCGTTCTGGCATCGGCTGAAAACTAACCGATACCGCGCCCGGATCAACCGGCAATATAACCGCCGGTCCGCCCGCCGTTTTCAGTTGAGGCTCAGGCAGCTTCGGGTACCGGGTCGTAGCGTTCCAGCCAGCGCAGCGCTGGCTCCAGATCTGTGAACAGCTTGAAGGTGTTGAACCCCTCGGGGCTGAGTATCTCTTTGCCCCAGTGCTTGAGCCGGGCGGCGATCTGAGCCGGGGCCGGACCCTCGGGGCGGGAGAGGTAACCCCTCGCCAGATCGATCATGAACTGCGCTCTGGTGCAGGGCGGCGGCAGCCCGCTGGCTTTGGCGAAGAAGAACGGGTCTTTGATCGCACCGCGTCCCACCATGACGGCGGTGCAGCCCGTCGCCTGGCGGCAGCGGCCCACATCGGCCGGCGTGAAGATGTCGCCGTTGGCGACCAGCGGCACGCGCAGCATCTCGCGTACGATCCGGATCCGTTCCCAGTCGGCATACGGCTTGTAGCCCTGCTCGCGGGTGCGGGCGTGGAGCGTGATCCACGACGGACCGGCCCGCTCGATGGTGGTCGCGTTGGTGTAGACGTCGTCCGGGTCGGTAAATCCGAGCCGGATCTTGGCCGAGACACTGACGGTTTCCGGCACGGCATCGCGGACTGCCGCGACGATGGAATACAGACGGTCGGGAAATTTAAGGATCGCCGAGCCGCCGTCGTGCCGGTTCACGCATTTGGCCGGGCAGCCGAAGTTGATGTCGATGGCGGGCGCTCCGAGCGCCGCCGCCAGACGGGCGGTCTCCGCCATCAGCTTCGGATCGCCTCCCAGAATCTGCACCGCCACCGGCACGCCGCCGGGGGTGCGGCCGCCGTTTGCCAGTTCGGGGCACTCCCTGAGCAGGACTTTCTCGTGGACCGGGTTCGACGACACCCGCACGAACTCGGTCGTGCAGTAGGAGACGCCCCCGAAACTGCTGATGAGCCTGCGAGCGGATTCATCCGTAAGCCCGTCCATGGGGGCGAGCGCGACCACGTCCGCTATCTGGTGGGGAAAGCCCGTCATAGCTGCCCTTTATTGTGCCCGCTCCCCGCTGTTCAGTCACGTATCCAGCGAGTCATCGGGGCTGGCAGGTATGCGCCGGGGCCGGTAACGTCAACTGTTCCTGAGCTATCAGATCTCAGGGAAGGGCCTCTCTTTAATGATCACCGTTATCGCCGGCACCAATCGCAAAGGTTCCAACACGCTAAAGGTCGCCAATCTCGTGATGAAACATTACCAGGCGCGTGGCGTGGAAGCACAGCTACTCGATCTCGCGAAACTGCCGCCGGGGATTTTTTCGCCGGAGCATTATGGCAATCCGCCGCCCGCCTTTAAGCCGTTCCAGGATATGATTCTGAACACGGACGGGATTCTGGTGGTGACTCCGGAATACAACGGCGGTTTCCCGGGCGCGCTCAAGTATTTCATCGACCTGCTCAAGTTCCCCGAAAGCCTGCTCGGGAAACCGGCCGCGTTTATCGGCGTGGCGGCGGGGATTTTCGGCGCGCTACGGCCCATCGAACAGCTCTCGATGATCTTTCAGTACCGCGAGGCGGCTCTTTACGGAAAGCGGGTGCTGTTCCCCAAGGTCGAGTCGAAACTTTCCCCGGACGGGACCGAAATTACCGATGAGTTTGTCCGGGGGCTGTTCGAGAAGATGCTTGACGGATTTGCCGGGTTTTCGCGGAAGTTGAAGGCGGAATAGGGTCTTCCTTCAATAAGACAATAACCCTTTGAAATATAAGGGGTATTCAGGAAATCCCCTTCGCCGGTCCATTTATTAATTTCTTGCCCTCCGCGCCGCAGTGTGTTAGACGCTGGTCCAGAATTAGCGTTCCGGTATGGAGGCGGGTTCGAGTCGACCCCGCCTCTCTTATTACCGGCCGCAGTGGTGGTGGAGTCCGGTCACGAAGATGGCAGCGTCGGAGATGGAGCGTGCGCTCTCGGAGCGTCTCGAGACTCTGGCCCAGCCTATTCTCGAGTCCAGCGGGCTTGAACTGGTCGATCTCGAGTTCATCCCGAGGAAGCAGGTCTCTCAGGTCCGGGTCACCCTGGACCGCAGGGACCGCAAGACCCGGGGTTCCATCACCCTCGAAGAGATCGCCGGATTCAACCGGGCCTTCTCCGCGGTACTCGATGTGGAAGACCCGATCGACGGAGCCTTCGAACTGGAGTGCTCGTCGCCGGGGCTCACGCGGGACCTAAAGCGTCCGCGGGAGTACCGGTGGGCCGAGGGACGGCTCGTGGCGGTGGTGACGAGACCGCCGCACGACAAGCCGGGGAAATATATCGGAAGGCTTCTGTCGGTGGATGACACCGGAATAGAAG
Organism: uncultured bacterium; assembly: GCA_964565925.1. Taxonomy (GTDB): domain Bacteria; phylum JAGRBM01; class JAGRBM01; order JAGRBM01; family JAHCIT01; genus CAZMGV01. The sequence goes on along the minus strand of CAZMGV010000020.1, from coordinate 59,061 downwards.
TGGGAATTGAAAAAAACCGGCAGAAGGGGCAGCCCCCTCCGCCGGAACCGGTCTACGAGACCCGCCTGAAACTCCCCTACGGGGTGATTGCCCGGGCGAATCTCGAGATCGAGTGGAAAGAGTAGATCAACCGCCGGAATGAACGCCCCGGCGGGGTTTTAAGGAAAAGACGAATGTTCGACACCAATCTGCCACGCGTTATCGATGCGGTCGCCAAGGAAAAGGGCATTGACCGCGAACTGGTCATCGACGCCCTCAAGGAAGCGATGCTTGCCGCAGCCAAGAAGAAGCTCGGCATCAGCTCCCGCGAAGCCCGCCTCGCCGAAGAAGAGGGCGAAGAAGCGGAGCGCCAGCGCATCCTCGAGGCCCAGTTCAACGAAGAGTCCGGCGAAATCGAGATTTTCGAATTCAAGGAAGTGGTCGATAGCGTCGGCAACGAAGAACTCGAAATCGCGATCAGCGAAGCCCGCGAGCTGGACCCCGACGCCCAGAAGGGCGACTCCATCGGCATCAAGCTCGACACGACCGACCTCGGCCGTATCCCCGCCCAGGCCGCCCGCCAGATCCTTCTCCAGAAGGTGCGCGACGCGGAGCGGGAACTCGTTTTCAACGAGTACAAGGACAGAAAGACCGAGATCGTCAACGGCGTCGTGCGCCGTTTCGAGAAGGGCAACATCATCGTCGACATCGGGCGCACCGAAGCCGTGCTCGAGCACAAGCAGCAGGTCCCGCGCGAGTCCTACCGCCCGGGCGACCGCATCCGCGCCTATATCGTCGACGTGAACAAGAACAACCGCGGCCCGATCGTCGAGCTCTCCCGCAGTTCCCCGGAGTTCGTGAAAAAGCTGTTCGAGAACGAAGTGCCGGAAATCGCCGAAGGCGCGGTGGAGATCGTCCAGATCGCCCGCGAGCCCGGCGCCCGCACGAAGATCGCCGTCCGCTCCCGTGACAGCGACGTGGACCCGGTCGGCGCGTGCGTCGGCATGAAGGGCAGCCGCGTCCAGGCCGTCGTGCAGGAGCTGCGCGGCGAGAAGATCGACATCGTCGTGTGGGACGACGAGATCCACCGTTTCGCCATCAACGCGCTGGCTCCGGCCGAAGTGCTCAAGGTGATCGCGGCTCCGGAAACCCGGACGCTGCAGATCCTCGTCGCCGACGACCAGCTCTCGCTGGCTATCGGCAAGCGCGGCCAGAACGTCCGGCTCGCGTCGATGCTTCTCGGATGGAAGATCGACATCAAGAGCGAGGCGGAGTTCGCCAAGCTGCAGTCCGCCGCCAAGGCCGAACTGCGGACCATCGACGGGATCACCGACATGCAGTCCGAACTGCTCTACTCCGTGGGTTACCGCACGGTGGACGAAGTGGCGGATACCCCCATCGACGAGCTGGCGGCCATTGAAGGGTTCGACGAGGAACTCGCCAAGAAGATCTGGGAAGGCGCCACCAAGGCGGCCGATCTCAAGGCCGAAGGCAAACTCGAAATACAGACCAAAGAAGAAACTGAACCCGCTCCGGCGGCGGAATCCACTGAAGGCGGCGCGGCGTGAGACCGGCCGGAGCTGTTCGGAGATTAATTACTGATGTCATCTTCCGTGAAGAAAACGCGCATTGCCGACCTGGCGAAAAAGCTGGGGATCGAACCCCAGGAGCTCAAGACTAAGTTCAAGGAGATGGGCATTAACGCCCAGACGACCGGCTTCGGCGTCACCGACGAACAGATCGAACAGCTGAAAGTCCGTCATCGCAAGCTGTTCCTGACCGCGGATCCGGCCGCCCCCGAAGGCGGGCCGGCCAAGGTGGTCGTCAAGCAGACCACCAGCACTTCGGTTGCCGAAGGGCACCTCGTGCAGACCACTACGGTCGAAGCGCGCCGCGGCGGCATCATCCGCCGCCGGGCGACTTCCGAAGTGCGCGCCGCTCCGGCCTCCGCACCCGAGGAAACCCAGGCGGCGACTGAAGAAGAGTCCTACGAGGAACCGGCAGCCGCTCAGCCGGAGGCGCCGCCTGAGGCGGCCGCTGAAACACCTGCGGAAATCCCGGCCCCCCGCACATCAGACGACCACGGCCAGCTTCCCCCGGAGAGGCGCGTACTGAAGACCTCGTCGCTTCCGGTGGTCGAAGCCCCGGTCCTGCGCAAGGCCGCCCCGCCGCCTCCGGCCGCTCCGGCGCCGCAGACAGCGAAGCCTGCCGCCCCGGTTGCACCGGGCGCCCAGCAGCCGCCTGCACGCCCCGGCGCGCCGCGCCCGGCGGCGGTCTATCCGCGCAGCGAGTCTAAGTTCCTCCAGGCCCCGCCCGATCAGGGCTTCGTGGGCAACAAACCGATGCTCAAGACCACGGCCATGCCGGTCGTGGAGCGCATCAAGATCAAGACCTCGGCCCCGCTGACGCAGGACCGCTCACCCGTCCGTCGCACCCAGGGCGGGATGGATATCCCGGACATGGGGCCGCCGCCTCCGTCGTCCGCGCCTTCGCGCGCCAAGGAAGTGGACCGCGAACCGGCGCTTTCGAAGGAAAAGCGCGGCCGCAACGAGCAGCTCCGCGAAATGGAGTGGCAGGAAACCAAGCGCCTTCTCACGGCCCGCCGTGAATTTGTCGAAGCCGAAGTGCTCGCCCCGGGCAGCCGCTCGGCCGACACCGGCCGCGCACGCCGGCGACCGCAGAAGAAGCAGAAGAAAGGCGCAGGCGCGGAACAGCAGCAGCCGGCCCAGAAACGGACCATCCGCGTGGAAGATTCGATCACGATTTCCGCCCTGGCGACCGAAATGGGCGTGAAGGCCGCGGAGATCATCAAGGTCCTCATGGGGCTGGGCACCATGGTGACGATCAACTCGGCGATCGATTTCGAGACCGCGCAGCTGGTGGCGGGCGAATTCGGCAACGAGATCGTCAAGACCGGTTTCCAGGAAAAGGAAGCGCTCAGGGAAGAGGAAGATCCCGCGGAATCGCTCAAGCGCCGTTCGCCGGTCGTGACCATCATGGGTCACGTCGATCACGGCAAGACCTCGCTGCTCGACGCGATCCGCTCCGCAAACGTGGTTGCCGGCGAATCCGGCGGTATCACGCAGCATATCGGCGCCTACAAGGTGCATACGCCCCAGGGCGACATCGTGTTCCTGGATACCCCTGGCCACGAGGCCTTCACGGCCATGCGCGCCCGCGGCGCCAGCGTCACCGACATCGTCGTGCTGGTTGTCGCCGCCGACGACGGCGTGAAGCCGCAGACCCGCGAAGCGGTCGATCATGCGCGCGCAGCCGGTGTGCCGATCATGGTCGCCGTGAACAAGGTCGATAAGCCCGACGCGAACCCCGAACGCGTCCGCCAGCAGCTCTCCGAACTGGACCTGCTGCCGGAAGAGTGGGGCGGTCAGACGATCTATGTGAACGTCTCGGCCAAGCAGAAGCTCGGCATCGACAAGCTGCTCGAGATGCTGGCCCTCCAGGCCGAAGTGCTGGACCTCAAGGCCAATCCGGACAAGAAGGCGCGCGGTATCGTCGTCGAGGCGCACCTCGACAAGGGCCGCGGCCCCGTGGCGACGCTGCTCGTCCAGTCGGGAACGCTGAAGGTCGGCGACTCGTTCGTTACCGGATCGGTCTACGGCCGTGTCCGTGCCATGCAGGACGAACGCGGTCACCGTCTCAAGGAAGCCGGTCCCGCGACCCCGGTGCAGGTGGTCGGCCTCGAAGCCGTCCCCGGCGCCGGCGATCCGCTCATCGCGACCAAGGACGAGGCGATGGCCCGCCAGATCTCCGCCGACCGCGCCGCCAAGGTGAAGGTCGCGGCGATGGCGAAGACCTCCAAGATGACGCTGGAAGACCTCTACGCCCGCATCCAGCTGGGCGCGAAGGAACTCCAGGTGGTCGTCAAGGCCGACGTGCAGGGTTCCATGGAAGCGATCCTCGAATCGCTGGCCAAGATCCCGCGCGACAAGTGCACCGTGAAGGTGATCCACTCCGGAATCGGCGGGATCACCGAAAGCGACGTCATGCTGGCCAGCGCCTCCGACGCCGTCGTGATCGGTTTCCACGTGCGTCCCGACGCCAAGGCGGCCCAGGCCGCCGAGCAGGAGCAGGTGGAGATCAAGACCTTCGAGATCATCTACGAGCTGATCGATGCCGTCCGCCAGGGCATGGAAGGGCTGCTCGAGCCCGACCGCCGCGAGAAGTCCATGGGCCGCGCCGAGGTCCGCGAGGTGTTCAACATCTCGAAGATCGGCACGATCGCGGGCTGCTACGTCAAGGACGGCAAGATCACCCGCACGGCGCAGGTCCGGCTCATCCGCGACGGAAAGCTCGTCCATACGGGCAAGCTCTCGTCACTGAAGCGTTTCAAGGACGACGCCCGCGAAGTGCTGGCCGGTTTCGAATGCGGTATCGGCATCGAAGGCTACCCCGACGTGAAACCGGGCGACGAGATCGAGGCGTTCGAGATCGAGAACATCAAGGTTCGCATCGAACTGGCCACCGACAACCCCGGTCAGCAGCGCCAGCAGGCCTGACCTCTTGCCGAAAGGCAAAAGGCGGATGGCAAAAGGGCGGCCCACGGGCCGCCCTTTTCATCTGCACCCTGCTAGACTTGCGCCATGTCCGCCCATCTCGGAGTGCTGACCGTCTACCTCCGGCTCGAAAATCCCGAGTCGCTCAAGGACAAACGCAAGGTGGTCAGGTCCATTCTTGAAAAGACCCGTCTGCGTTTCAGGTGCGCCGCCTCCGAAACCGACCTGCACGACCACCATACGGAGGCCGAACTGACGTTTGTGCTGGTGGGCAACGACACGCTGGCACTGCGTTCGCTGCTCGACCGGATGCTCGCCTATGTCGAGGGCCAGTGCGTCCGGCTCAGTGTCGAACTGACGGACGAGATTTCGGACGTGGAGGCCTGGGAGAATTAGGCTTTGGGCCGCTCCCGTAATAACCTCATCCGGCAATGATTTCCTATCTCGAAGGCAGACTCCTCGAAGCGCACCCCGACGGCCGGGCGGTCGTCGTCTGCGCCGGTGTCGGCTACGGCGTCCGGGTATCGGCGCGGGTGCTGGAAGCGCTTCCGGCGCCGGGCGGCGACACCCGGCTCTGGATCTATACGGCGGTCCGCGAGGACGCGATCGATCTGTATGGATTCCTGGAACCCAAGGACCGCGAGTTTTTCCTGCTCCTGATCACGGTGGACAAGGTGGGCCCCAAGCTCGCTTCGGCGCTCCTGTCGGGGGCTCCGTCGGACCAGCTCGCCGCCTGGATCGCGTCCGGCGATCTGGCCCGGCTCACGGCCATCAAGGGCGTCGGCAAGAAGACCGCCGGAGACATATGCCATCACCTGAAAGACAAGGTCGTTCCGTTTATTTCGCAGGGGGCCGCCGCCGCGGCGGCCGGTATCGCGAAGGTGCCTGTCCGGGGCCCGGCGGCTGAAGCCGTATCGGGAATGATGAATCTGGGGTATCGTGAAGCGGACGCCGTCCGTGCGGTTCAGGCGGCCGAAGCCAAACTGGGCGAGGGGGCCCGGACCGGCGAGCTGCTCAAGGAGGCGCTGGCCCAGCTCAGGCCCGCGAAATGACCGGATGCGCCGCTTCTTCAGGGGGACTATCGCAATGGGAATTCTGGCGACGATAACGGCGGCCTGCGCGATGACCAATACCGCCCAGACCACGCCGGATTCGAAAGACGAACGGCTGAAGACCCGCGTTTATTCCGCACCGCCTGCGGAGGTTTCAGGTTTTGTCCGGACCTGGATCGGTTCGCAGGAACGCTGGAAAGTCGTCGGTACCGAAGGCGACCGGCTGACGAAGGTGGAGATCACCACAAAGCTGTTCAGGTTCGTGGACGATATGACCGTGACGGTGGAACCGTCCGGCGACAGCGCCTCAACCGTGAATGTCCATTCGGCGTCGCGCGTCGGGAAATCCGACTGGGGCGTGAATGCGAAGAATATCGGCATACTGCTGGACGCGGCTGACGGAAAGTTCGCTCCCAAATGACCGGAGCGGCGACCATCCGAGAGACGAGTAATGAAAGATTCTGACAAAAAACGGCCGCAACTGACCCGCGTGGTTTCCGGCGACAAGCAGGATCCGGAAGAGGTCACTGGCAATCTCGGTGGCTCCGGCGTGCGCCTGGACGGTGTCACGGATGATCCCAGGCCGAAGACCCTCGACGAATACGTCGGCCAGCGGGATCTGATCGCGAACCTCAAGGTCTACCTGCACGCGGCCCGCACCCGCCGGGAACCGATCGACCATGTGCTGTTCTACGGTCCGCCGGGACTGGGCAAGACGACGCTCGCCCGGCTGATCGCCCACGAGATGGGCGGGCAGCTCAAGCAGACTTCGGGGCCGGCGATCCAGCACAAGGGCGAACTGGCGGGCCTGCTGACGGGGCTGGAACCGGGCGACGTGCTGTTCATCGACGAGATCCACCGGCTGAGCCGTCCGATCGAAGAAGCGCTGTATCCGGCGATGGAGGATTTCTCCTTCGACATTATGATCGGGGAAGGCCCCGGCGCACGCAGCGTGAAGCTGGAACTTCCGCGCTTCACCCTGGTCGGCGCGACGACCCGCTTTGGCGCCCTGTCGGCGCCGCTGCGCGACCGGTTCGGCATCCAGATGCGGCTCGACTTCTACGAGGTGGAAGACCTCTGCCGGATCGTCGAGAAGGGTGCGGCGATCTACAAGACCCATATCGATCCGGACGGCGCCCACGAGATCGCCCGCCGCTCCCGGGGAACGCCCCGCGTCGCGCTGCGCCTGCTCCGGCGGGTCAGGGATTTCGCCGACGCCTCCAATAACGGCCGGGTGGACCGCCAGCTGGCCGATATGGCCTTGAAACGGCTGGACATCGACGCCGTGGGGCTGGACCCGCTGGACCGCCGGTATCTGGAGATTCTGATCACCCGTTTCCAGGGCGGTCCGCGAGGTGTAGAGACCATGGCGGCGACCCTGTCGGAGGAGGTCGAGACGCTCGAAGCCTCCGTGGAGCCGTTCCTGCTCAAGGAAGGGTTTATCGAGCGCACGTCCCGGGGCCGCGTGGCGCTGGAGCGGGCCTACAAGCACCTGGGACTTAAAGCCGTGGGGACCCCCAGCCTCTTTTGATTTTACCCGCCGGCGTATTAGTAACCGGCGGGCCAATTATGAGTTCACAAGACCCCATCCGTTCCATCAAAGGCATGAACGATGTGCTCCCGGCACAGTCGCCGGTGTGGCGCCGTGTCGAGGAGATCGCGCGCGGCGTGTTCGACTCGTACGGTTTCCGTGAAATCCGCACCAACATTCTGGAACCGACCAAGCTCTTTTCGCGCGGCGTCGGCGAAGCCACCGATATCGTCGAGAAGGAGATGTATACCTTCGCCGACCGCAACGACGAACTCCTGTCGCTGCGACCCGAAGGTACCGCCGGCGTCGTCCGGGCGTTTGTCGAGCACAAGCTCCACGCCATCGACCGGCTCTCCAAGCTTTTCTATATCGGCCCCATGTACCGCCACGAGCGGCCCCAGCGCGGGCGTTTCCGGCAGTTCCACCAGATCGGCGCGGAAGTGCTGGGCGGGGCGGAGCCCGAGATCGACGTTCTGACGATCACGCTGGTCGATTCGCTGCTTACGAAACTGGGAATTCGCGACAAGGTGTCGCTGGAAATCAGCACGCTGGGCGACTCGGAATCGCGCATCGCCATCCGGGCGGCCATCCAGAACCACTTCCGTCCGATCATCGGCGGGTTCTGCGAGGACTGCCGGCGCCGGATCGACACCAATCCGCTGCGTATCCTCGACTGCAAGGTGGACGCGGATAAGACCCACGGTGCTCCGTCGGGTCTGGATTTCCTGAACGAACTGTCCAAGCGGCACTTTGAGGCCGTGAAGTCGAAGCTCGACGCGGCCGGGGTTGTCTACAAGGTGAACCCCCGGATTGTGCGCGGGCTCGACTACTACTGTCACACGGTGTTCGAGTTCGTCTCGACCGACCTCGGCGCGCAGGGGACGGTTGCCGCCGGGGGCCGATACGACGGTCTGGTGGAGGACCTCGGCGGTCCGCCAACGCCTGGCATCGGCTTTGCCGCCGGTGTCGAGCGGATGATCGATCTGTATCTGATGGCCGGACAGGCGCCGGCCGATCCGGCTCCGGAACTTTTTATCGTCTCTATCGGTGAACGAGCCAAGGCGGAGGCTACCCGCAGGATGCTGGATCTGTGCCGCAAGGGTGTCTGGACAGAGATCGACTACGAGGCGAAAAGCGTCAAGTCCCAGATGCGTTACGCCGACAAGCTGAAGGCCCGTTATGTAATCGTGCTGGGCGATTCCGAACTCGACTCCGGAAAAGCGAAGCTCAAGAAGATGGCGGACGGATCCGAACAGCAGATCGATCTCGCCGGACTTGAAGCGGCGCTCAAATAGCTATTCCACAGCCTTGCGGCGGATGATTTTCGTCTGTGCCCACTCGCCGTTCATGGTGAGTTCCATCAGGCCGTCGTTTTCCATGATGTTGCAGACGACCTCGTTCTTGTCGGTCAGGACCCGCAGGAACTGGTCGCAGAACCCTTCCTCGAAATAGACCAGCATGACGCGCTTGTTCCGCTCCACATGCTTGCGGATCTGCTCGGTGACGTTACGGATCGCCCGCTCGCTCTGGTGCAGCACGTAAACCGTCGCATCCGAAAACCGTCTGGTCACCTTGTCGAGTTTCCGGGCGCTCGTATTGCCCACTTCGATCCAGGCGTGAACCGTGCCATCGGCCCGCTGGACGATCAGATCCGGCTTGTAGTCGGGATCCACTCCCTGTTTCTCGACCGCCAGGTATTCGTGATGGAAAAGGCACCACGCCAGGAACTTGAGCAGGATATGCAGGTCGCTCTCTTCCGGAGCGCTGCGGCCCAGCACGACTTTCCCCTTGAAGACGACCTGGTAGTCGTGGGTGATCTCGAGCTGGAAGTTGAAGGTTGAGATGGCCATGGCGCGTGGGGGTTCTATCCGGTCCTGCGCATTAATGCGCGTATGAGAAATGTCATTTCCGCTTCAGGCATATATCGGATAAATAGTATCCAGATTTCAAGGAGAGATTCCCATGAGCACGTTCGCCCCCAAACAGGTCCTCGTTCCCGTCGATTTTTCCGACTTCTCCGCCTATCTGCGGGATGTCGCGATGGACTTCGCCGAGCAGTGGGGCGCGAATCTCACGTTCCTCAACATCGTGGAACCGATCTCGGGTTACACACTGGCGATGGCGGGCCTTGCCGCCGATGACAGCATCATCGAACGGGTTGAAGAAGGCGCCCGGGCGGAAATGGAAAAGTTCCTCGCGCCGGTCTCCAAGCGGGCCGCCAAGGCCGGACTGAAGATTCAGGGCCGAGTGGTGCCGGGACTTCCCGTACAGGAGATCAAGCGTGTGGCCGAAAAGGTGAAGGCCGATCTCATTCTCACCACCACCCACGGCCGGACCGGCATCGCCCACGCGATCATCGGGTCCGTGGCCGAGCGGCTTGTCCGTGAATCGCCCATTCACGTCATGGTGCTGCGCGCACCGCTGCTTCTGTCCCAGATGCCGAAGCCGAAAAAGAAGTGACTTCGGGTTTCATACTAAAAGGAAAGGGGCGCCGGACGGCGCCCCTTTCTTCGTTGCACCCGTTTGCGGGATACGAGGTTATCGCTTGTTCGGGCCTTTGGCCGGTCCCCGGCCCCGGCCGCGTCCGCCACGGCGGCGGGGCTTGGGCTTGCCGCCCGCCTGCTTTACGGCGGAGTTAAGCGCCTGGTCTACCGCGTCGTCGTCCTCGGGCGCGTCCTCGTCGGATTCGTCGTCGCCCTCGGGCGCTTCGGCAGACTCTTCAGCTTCCTCGCCGGGTTCATCGGCTTTTCTGCCTGACTGTCCGGCTGGCTCTCCGACATCATCGGCATCCGGTTCTTCTCCGGCCTCGCCGCTGTCTTTGGCCGCTTTGGCCCGCAGCCGGGCGGTCTCGCTGTTATCGACCTCGGGTGCGTCGTCCCCGATCGCCACCGGTTCTTCGTCGGCGGCTCCGGCTCCGCGTTCAGCCAGTTCCTCTGAAATCTGTGTCCGGTTCACTTCGACGATATCCCGGGGCTTCACCGGTTCCCTCTGGAGGGGCGGCTGGCCCGGTTTGCGGACCGGTTCATTGGGGAAGGGATCATAGACCGTGTCGCCCGGTTCGTTCTGGGCATAGAGGCGAAGCATGCGGTTCTCCCGTTCGCGGCGGGCACGGCGGCGCTGTTCGCGGGCCTGTTCCTGCTGGCGGCGGGCGATGTCTTGAGGCGTATCGCCTTCCCGGGGCCCGCGGTCTTCGCGAGGTCCACGGTCGTCACGAGGTTCGCGGTCACCCTGCGGCCCGCGATCGTCCCGGGGTGGCCGGTTGCCCTGGCGGGGCTGTTGCTGGCGGTTGTCGGAGCGTCCGCCTTGCCGTCCGTCCTCGCGCCCGCCTTCACGGGCTCCTTCACGGCCGTCGCCACGGTCGCCGCCCCGGTTATCCCGGCGCGCCTGCGGCGGCGGAGTCTCTTCTTCCTCGATTTCCTCTTCCGGTTCGCCGGAGAGCGCGTCGACCAGCGTCACGGCGGGAGCCGGCCTCATGGAATCCCGGGTCACGACCTCGTCGGCCCGTTCATGGAACTTGAACGCCTCGGCCGTGCGGATCACCGACACTTCCTTCACGTCGGCCGGCGTAATGTGGATCTTCACCCGTCCTTCGATTTCGAGACGCCGGAGCTGGTAGCGCTTCTCATTGAGCAGGTAGAGCGCCGCCTGCATCGGTACCTTGGCGTCGATGAGCGTGCCTTCCTTGGAGGAGGCCACTTCGAGCGCGAGCTGACGGAGCGTCGCCATGGCTTCGCGCACGGGATTGCGCACCCGCCCGATACCGTCGCACGCCACGCACGGCGTCCAGCCGGCGGTTCCGCCCGCCGTGCGCATGCGCTGGCGGAGCAGCTCGATGGTGCCGAACTGGCTGATCCGTCCGAGCGTCGTCTGGGCCTTGTCGTTCTCCATGGCCTTGGAGAGCGCCGTCTGGACCTTCGCGCGGTTCTTGCGGTCCCGCATGTCGATGAAATCGCAGACGATGATGCCGCCCATGTTTCTGAGGCGCAGCTGTCTGCCGATCTCGGAGGCCGCCTCAAGGTTGGTCTTGAGGGCGGTGTCCTCGATACCTTTTTCCTGCCGGGTCCGGCCCGAGTTCACGTCGATGGCGACCAGCGCCTCGGTCTGGTCGATGACAATAGAGCCGCCCGAGGGCAGTGGCACGTGCCGCGTCATCGTATGGTCGATCTGCTCTTCCACATGGTAGCGGGTGAACAGCGGAACAAGGCCGTCATAGAACTTGATACGTTCGACGAACTTCGGCAGCGTGAGCTGGAAGAACGCCTGCACGGCGGTGAAGGTTTCCGGATCGTCGACCCACACTTCCTCGATTTCGTCGTGGAAGTAGTCCCGCACCATGCGGAGCGCGACACCTTCCTCGCGGTAGATCAGTCCCGGTTCCTTCTTGGCGCTGAAAGCCTTCTGGATAGCCTTGAACAGCTTCTCCAGGTTCTTGAGCTCGCGTTTGAGTTCCGCCGTCGTGCGTTCCAGGCCCGCCGTCCTGACGATCACGGAGACATCGGCCGCCAGATTGAGTCCGGCGATCTTGTCCTTCATGCGCCCGCGTTCGCCGGAATCCTCGATCCGGCGCGAGATCCCGCCGCTGCCCTCGGTCTGCGGCAGGTAAACGAGGAACTGGCCGGGCAGGGCCACATAAGTCGTGAGCGCCGCGCCCTTCTGGCCGATGGGGTCCCGGGTCACCTGGACAAGGATTTCCTGTTTTGGTCTCAGGTGATCGTCGCCGATCTCCTGAAGTGCCGTCTTCTTGCTGCGGCCTTCGCGGGGCATGAAACAGAGACCCTTGGGGTTCACTTCGTCGAGCGGGAGGAAGCCGTTGCGGTCGGCACCGTAGTTGACGAAGGCGGCCTGTATGGAAGGCTCGATGTTCACCACCTGGGCGCGGTAGATGTTGCCCTTGATGGAGTTGCCTTCACCGACCTCGATGTCGAGGTCTTCCAGACGGTCCTCATCGAGAATGGCGACGCGTACCTCTTCGGATTCGGCCGCGTTGATGAGCATGTGTTTCATGGGAGGTCCTTTCAAAACCTGTGTGTTGTGGCGTCCGTCCGGTCAGGTGCCTTTTGAAGGCCTATTGGCCTGTGGGGCACGACCAGCGGTTCCGCTCGTACTGGCAACGGTCGAGCACCGTGCCGTGATTATCCTTGCTTTCGACAACCGTGCTTTGACTCGAAACATGCACGGTCGCGTATCCCAGTGTTTCAAAAACGGTCCGTCCGACGACGTCGGCCGGCCGTTCGCGCTGTCCCGAAGACCAGTTGGCTCCCGCGTTGCCCACCGTGAGGTAAAGCAGTTCGGGTTCCGTCAGCTTCAGGTTGCGCTCGTAAAGATGCTGATGTCCGGACAGCACGAGTTGCACGCCGTGCTGGCGCAGGCGCGCCGGGAGCGGGGACGCGCCGGGTTCGCCGGGGGCGTCCTTGCCTGCCCAGCCGGCGACCGGACGGTGAATGACCACGATCCGGAAGTCGCGCAGCGGATCGGCCAGGACGCCGTCCAGCCAGCGGAGCTGCGGCGAGCCCTCGTCGATCCACTCGTCGGAGGCTAACGAGATAATTTCCACCGGCCCTCTCGCGAGGCGGTACCACCGCTCGTTGCCGGGCAGATCGAAGTAGTCGTGGAATTCGAGGGAGGCGTCTTCGTGATTCCCCATAACGGGAACCAGTTCCGAACGCGCGAGCACCGTCTTGAACGGCGCGAAGAAGTTCCGCTGCCAGAGGCTGCGGTCTCCCGGGTAGTTCACGAGATCGCCGGTGTGGACGAACAGGTCGAAGTTTTCGTTCGCGGCTGCAAGGGCCACGCTGCGGGCCCGGTCCGGATAGCGCCGGCTGTCTCCGGCCACGAGCAGCCGGATCTCTTTCGCATCCTCTTTGACGGGCGAAATCCCGGCAGCCGCGCGGCTACCATCGTCAAGGGTAATCGTGGCCGTGTACCGTTTGCCGGTTTCGAGTCCCGCCAGCGTCACCGACCGGAGGCCCGCTGCGGCGGGCAAGGTGACCGGGCCGGATACTTTTGGGCGGGATTCGGCAGGAGCCGCTGGGGGCTGTTCAGTAACGTCGGTTTGGGCGGTTGTAGCAGTTGCATCGGCAGCCGGCACGTGTGAGGCGGCCCTGGTCAAAGGCGGCGGGTCGAGGACGATCTTGGCGCCGGAGAGGCGGCGGGTTTCAAACTTCAGCGTTGCATGGCCGCCTTCGACTGCTTGCCAGTAAGGCGCGACGGTGAACCCGGGTACCGGATCAGGGGTCAGGACGCTCCCCAGGGCGATGGCGCCTGAGAGCGCAACCAGTGCCAAAGCGAGCACCAGAAGCTGGGTATAGTCATGCTGTCGCAGGAGAAGAACTCGTTTCCCGGCCCGATGAATTCAGCAACACAGGTTATGCAGTGCCAAAGGGGGCCATGAACCCGGCTTTCAAATCGGCTCCCCGCTCCACACTTTGCGGGGGTCCGCCGGGTCCAGACCGTCAAGTCCAAAACTGCGTTGACGGTCACTGGGGGCTATGATAACGAGGCTTCCGGAGATCGATAGGTCTCTGGAAAAACTGACGTTTTTCAACGCCCCACGAGCGAGTGTCTACCACCCCTGATCCCCGGAGGCAACTTAAGGCTATGGCGAATACCTACTCCAGCGAGAACTACAAGCAGCACGAAGACCAGACCTACCAGCAGGCCCTGCAGCGGCTGGGTCCCGAGGGCGTCAAAGAGCTGCCGCCGCAGGCCCTGATTGGCGAAAACGCCATTTCGAAGCCCGAATTCTTCAATCTGGCCACTACCGAAGGGGGCATTGTCGGCGTCAAGGTGGGGCTCTACCTCGGTCTCGTGCTCGCGATGGTGTTCTTCCTGAAGGGTTTCGGGGCGATGGTTGCCCGCTGGCGCAAGGGAACCGGGAAGTTCGAACTCAACGATATCGGCGAACGGGTGAAGGATTTCATCAAGTTCGGCATGCTCCAGAAGCGCGTGTCCGAACGCCCCCTCGCCGGCCTGATGCACATGATGATCTTCTACGGTTTCATCGTGTTCTTTATCGGCACGACGATTGTCGCCATCGAATACGACTTCACCCGCAAGCTGGACGAGCACTTCGGAACGCACCTCGCTTTCTGGCACGGTGACTTTTACCTGGGCTACTCGCTGTTTCTGGACCTGATGGGCGTCGTGTTCTTCATGGGTCTGGCGATCGCCTACTACCGGCGTTTCGTCCTGAAGCCGAAGCACCTGGAGACCTCGGTCGACGACCTGCGGATTCTGGGTCTCTTCGGTGTGATCGCACTGACCGGTTTCCTGATGGAAGGTGCGCGTATCGCTCTGCTCGACGAGCCGTTCCGGGCCTGGTCGCCGGTGGCAAACGTCATCGCCTGCGGCCTGACCGCCGTCTTCGGAGAGCCGGGCGCGCCAACAGGCATCCGGCCGTTCGACCAGTCGCCCTTCTGGCACACGCCGCTGGGTTACTTCCACAATACGTTCTGGTGGATACATATGGTCGTGGTGTTCGGGTTTATCGCCTACATCCCGTACGGCAAGCTCGCGCACATCTTCACGTCGCCGCTTAATATCTTCCTGCGCACCCACAAGCCGACCGGCAAGATGGTGACGCCGTTCCAGCTCTTCAACTGGAAGAAGGACGCCGACGGCACCGAAGAACCGGAGATGCGCGAAGACATGGACGAGTCCGAGTTCTTCGCCGGCTCGTTCGGCAAGATCGAGGATCTCTCCTGGAAGCAGCTCCTGTCGGTGGACGCCTGCACCAAGTGCGCGCGCTGCACAACCGAATGCCCGGCGACCGCCGCGGGCCGCGATCTCTCGCCGATGCATTTCGTCTGGAACGTGGCCGGCTACTCGGCCAAGTACATGAACGAACCGGCCGACAAGCGCCCGGGGCTCGTCTCCGACGACGCCATCCATCCCGACACGGTGTGGTCCTGCACCACCTGCAACGCCTGCGTGACCGCCTGCCCGGTGTTTATCGAGCACGTGGACATGTACATGGGAATGCGCCGCCATATGGCCAACGAAGGCAACCAGTCCGCTCACATGGTCGAGACCATGAAGAAGATGGAGAATAACAAGAACCCGTGGGGCATGGCCCGCGGCGACCGTATGGCCTGGGTGAGCGACTCTCCGGTGAAGCCGGTGACGGTCGAACAGAACCCGGACTTCGAGGTCCTCTACTGGATCGGCTGCGCGGGTAACTACGATTCGCGCAACATCGAAGTGACCAAGTCCATGCTCCAGCTCCTTCAGAAAGCGGGCATCAACTATGCCGTTCTTGGCAAGGACGAAGGCTGTACGGGCGATACGGCCCGGCGGCTGGGCAACGAAGGCCTGTTCCAGCAGATCGCCATCGAGAACATCACGATGTTCAAGATGCTCAACGTGAAGAAGATCCTCACGCAGTGCCCGCACTGCTTCAACACGATCAAGAACGAGTACCCGGACCTGGGCCTGAACAATGTCGAGGTCGTTCACCACTCGGAGTTCCTCGACGGGCTCGTCAAGGACGGCAAGATCAAGCCGGAGAAGAAGTCCTCCGAGCCGATCACCTATCACGACTCGTGCTATCTGGGCCGTCACAACGACAACTACGACGCTCCCCGGGCCGTGATCGAGGCGACAGGCGCCCCGATCATCGAGATGGAGAAGAACAAGGAACGGGGCTTCTGTTGCGGCGCGGGCGGCGCGAACATGTGGTACGAGGTTCACGAAACGGAGAAGATCAACCGCCTCCGCGTGAACCAGGCGGCCGAGACCAAGGCCGGAACGGCGGCCACCGCCTGCCCGTTCTGCATGGTGATGTTCCAGGACGGTATAAAGACGACCGACCGCGAAGAAACACTCAAGCTCAAGGACATCTCCGAGATCCTGCTCGAATCCTGCAGCTGATCCGCTGCTTCGCCAATGAAAAACGGGCGGGGTTCACCCGCCCGTTTTGTTTGGGATTGAAGCCGAGCTGCTTATTTTTCGGGAAGTATCTCGACCTTGTTCCTGACGATTTTGAGACGGCCAGCCAGATGCAACTGCACGGCGCGGAGCAGCGTCTCGCCTTCGAGCGCCTGTCCCTTGCGGATGATGTCTTCGGGATTTTCGGGGCCGTTGGCTTCAGCGGTGAAAGCGCTCTGGGCGATCACCGGGCCGCGGTCGAGATCCGTTGTCACATAGTGGGCCGTGCAGCCCACAACCCGGGCTCCGAACTGGTGCGCCTGCCGGTAGGCGGAGGCACCGGGGAAACTCGGCAGCAGCGACGGGTGCAGGTTGATGATCCGGGAGAGATACCGCAAAACGAACTTGGGCGAGAGAATCCGCATGTACCGGGCGAGTACCACGAGATCCGCATCGGCTGCCGACAGCAGATCGAGAATCTTCGCCTCATTGGTCGCCTGGTTGCCGGTCTCGACGTGGTGGAAGGGCAGGCCGGCCGCTTTCGCAACCTTCTCGAGTTCGGTCGACGTGCCAATGACGGTCACGATGTCGCCGCCGAGCGTCCCCGCCTTCTGCGCCTTGATGAGCGTTTCGAGGCAGGCCGGCTCCCGGGTCACCAGCACGCCGATACGGGCGCGGTGGGGCCGGTCCTGGTGATTGACCTTGACCTCCATCTGGAGGTCGGCCCCGGCTGCCTGAAGATTTTTTTCGAACGCTTCGCGGGAGATCTTGAGTTCCGAGACGTCGACCAGCACGCTCATGGCGAACACCTGGTCCTGAACGTGCTGTTCGAGATCCTCGATATTCCCGCCGGCCTTGAAGATTTCGCCGGTAAAACGCGCGATCACTCCGCGTTTGTCCGTGCCGACCACGCTGATCTGTATATGAGGACGTGCCATAAGCCCGTGCGCTATAGCGCGGCCTCTCCGGGCAAGTCCAATGGTTACGGGGGCTTGGATTGAGGTTTAACAGAACCCATTCCGTCGTCATCAGCAGGAGGCCAATTTAGTTCTTGTATATACGGTATTTGTACGGTATCCACGAAGCCATGCTGAAACCGGTTTCCAACCCGCCAAACCCCTGGCATTCGACCGCTGTCGAGTGGCTGGAGGGGCCCCCTCCGGCCGAACTGCACGTTTACGAGGAACAGGCGAAAACGATCCTGTCCAGGAACGACAGCCCGGACGTGGGATTCCGGTACAGCCTGAATCCCTACCGGGGCTGCCAGCACGCCTGCGCCTACTGCTATGCGCGGTCGTCGCATCAGTACTGGGATTTCGGAGCCGGGACCGATTTCGAGCGGAAGATCATCGTCAAGGTGAACGCACCGGAACTGCTCGACCGGGAGTTCCGGAAAAAGTCGTGGAGGTACGAGACGGTGGTGATCTCCGGCAACACAGACTGCTACCAGCCGCTGGAAGCAAGCTACCGGATCACCCGCCGGTGCCTGGAGGTCTGCCTGGCCCACCGGAATCCGGTTGCGATGATTACCAAGGGTCTCATCGTCCGGCGGGACATCGAACTGCTGCGCAGGCTTAACGACGTCGCCGGTGTGGGGATTTTCGTCAGCGTTCCGTTTATCGACCCGGAGGTCGCCCGAAAGATGGAGCCGGGGGCGCCGTCGCCGCAGAAGCGGCTGGAAACCGTGAAACTGCTGAACGATGCCGGAGTGCCCGCAGGGGTCTCGCTGGCGCCGCTGATCCCGGGGCTCAACGATTCCGACATGACGAAGATACTGGAACTGGCGCGGGCGGCGGGGGCGAGGCGCGCCTTCATGACGCTCGTGAGGCTTTCGGGAGAAGTCCTGCCGGTCTTTCTGGAAAGAATCGGCGAGGCATTTCCCCCTGAGCGGTCCCGGAAAATCGTCAATGCGATAAGGGAGATGCGGGGCGGTCAGATGAACGACAGCCGCTTCGGTTCGAGGATGGAAGGATCCGGCCCCCGCTGGGAACTGGCCGAAAAGCTGTTCGACGCCACCTGCCGCCGGCTCGGTATCAATACCGCCGATATGGAAGAGAATCTGCAGGTAAGGCGGGAGCCCGCGCAGGGCAGCCTGTTCTGAGCGGCTGAAGCCGGTCTAAACTCCGGTCCAGGAGAAACACCCCCAATGAGCAGCCTCTTGCAGCACGGATTCGATCTGACGAGCATCTATGTACATCTGGAAGCCGGCGGCGCTGCTGCGACAGTCGAGGGCACCGAGGCATTCTGGAAAGACCTGACCGGTGGGAACCCCGTCACGCAGGACGGCAAACGGGTAGCGGCCGGAAACGGCTGGCTGGTCACTGCGTATGAACTGACAATGGACCCGGATCACTGGGAGATGCACCCCGAAGGCGAAGAGATTCTGTTCGCCAGAACGGGCGAACTGAACGTGCTGCTGGACGACAAGGGCGTCGAGCGGACGGTCGAGCTGATTGCCGGAACGGCCTGCGTAGTCCAGCGCGGGATGTGGCACCGGATCCGGGTGGTCACCCCGGGAGATCTCGTCGCCATTACCTGGGGCAGGGGAACGGAGCACCGGCCCCTGAGGTAACTTCTAGATGAGACCGGCTTTCTTCAAAACCTCGTCCAGCTGCTTTTCCTGATCCGGGGTTGCCGGCACCATCGGCAGCCGGTGTTCGTTCTTCTCGAGCAAGCCCATCCGCTTCATCATGTATTTCATCGGGATCGGGTTCGTGTCCAGGAAGACGGCCTTGTTCAGCTCGAACAGGTCGTAGTGCAGCTTTTTCGCCCCTTCGAGGTCGCCCGCAAAAACGCGGTTGCAGATGTCGGCCACCTTGCGCGGAGCGATATTTCCGACGGCGTTCATCAGCCCCGAAGCCCCCACCGCCATCATCGGGAAGCTCAGACTTTCCAGCCCCACAAACACCCGGAACTCGTGGCCCATCTTCACCAGTAGTTCCGAGACGAACTCGAGATCGTTCACCGCGTGCTTGATGCCGACCAGATGGGGCACCTTGTCGGCGATCTTCGCCACTGTATCGACGGTGACGTTCACCACGGCCCGGCCCGGGATGTGATAGATCATCTGCGGCAGCTTCGATTCGCGGCCGAGTGCCACGTAATATTCGACCAGACCGCGCTGCGGCGGCTTGATGTAGTAGGGCGTCACGATCAGCAGCGCGTCGGCTCCCAGCCTGTCCGCCTGTCGCGTGAGATCGAGCGTCGCCGCGTAGGATTCGCAACCGGTGGCGGCCACGACCGGAACCCGCTTCTTTGTCTGCCTGACGGCCGTGTCCAGCAGCTTCGCCCGCTCTTCGACGGTCAGCGTGCTGGGTTCGCCGGTGGTGCCGGTAACGAGAATTCCGTGCGTGCCGTTCGATATCTGGTATTCGACCAGTTCGGCGTATTTCTTGTAGTCGACTTCGCCGTTCCTGAACGGTGTGACAACCGGCGGGTAACTGCCTTTGAGGAACTTGTTGTCGAGCTGAATCATCTTCTTCGTTTATCCTGCCATTTTCGCGCGGTTGGTTTCGAACCCTTTGGACGAGCCGAGCATCGAGTACGGTCGGCCCAGATCCTCCTGCCACATGAGCGAGTCCATGGCGAGATTGAGCGGGCTGTCCTGGATGGTCAGCTCGTACACGGGGTTGTCGTCCGAGGCGTGGTTGTGAACGGCCCAGCCGGGCGCGGTGAGCATCAGATCGCCCGCTTTCCAGTGGTAGCGCTTGCCGTCCACGAGACTGTGCCCGGTACCGCCGAAGAAATAGTTGATGGCCGATGACGAGTGGCGGTGCGGCCGGTCGACGATCTTCGGAGGCCGGATCGTGATCGTGGCGAAGAAGTTCGGCGCCGTACCGTTAAAGCGGCCCGTCGAGGGATGATAGAGCAGGTATAGCCGCCTGCCCTTGTAGTCCTGCCCGAGGCTCGCGAGCTTGTCGAGTTCGGCCTTCACCCGTTTCCACGGCCAGTGAAGGACAGGCCATTCCACGACATCCGGGTTCACGAGCTTTTCGTACGGCATGAGCCAGGCGCCGTCGTCCGTGATCTTGAAGGTGCCGAACGGGTTCGCATCTGCGTGACCGTGTCCGCCCGGTTCGGTGCTGCCGCGCTTTTCGTCCCAGGGTTTGGGCCCATGGGGGTCCTCGTCGACCACATGGATATTCATCTTTTCGAGCAGGGCGGCGTTCGAGTAGCAGAGCCGTACTTGGGTCTCTTTGGTGTCATTGAAATGTTCGTAGACGGCGCCCGACGGGGTGTTCCAGACGTCGTACTGCTCGAAATCGATACGCTTACCGCCGATCACCGAATGCCCGCCGCCACGGATGCAGAAGTTCACCTGTGACGAGTTATGGCGGATAGGCGCCGTGCGCTCGCCGGGCAGCATCACGTTCAGCGTCACCTGCGTGCCAGGTGCAAGTCCATTTCCGGTGCCGGTATCCGGATGCGAGATGATCGACTGGCGGCGGCCATTGGCCGGTTTGGGCAGCGAGGCGAGCCGCTTTATTTCGGCGTCGATTTCCTCGGCCGAAATGAGCAGCGGTTTCATCAGCTCCAGTTTCGGGGCAGGGGCCCCCGTGCGGTCAATGAAGTTCACTTTCGGGTTTTCGCTGAACATGTCGTCACTCCCTTACGTAAACGAGATTTCGGCGCGCACGGGCATCGGAATCTCGCGTCCCAGTTTCTTCTGCCGGGCCTGACGCAGGACTTCGATGCCTACCGACAGGTCCGAGATCCCCACGCCCATCGCCTTGAAGATGGACAGGTCATCGGTTTCGGTCCGTAACCGCTTTCTGGATACCACCGTTGCGATGCTCTCCACATGAGTCCAGCAGTTGGGATCGTCCCCGAACTGGTCGCGGAACTCCCGGGAGAGTTTTTTCACCTGTTCGATGCTG
This sequence comes from uncultured bacterium, assembly GCA_964565925.1. Lineage (GTDB taxonomy): Bacteria > JAGRBM01 > JAGRBM01 > JAGRBM01 > JAHCIT01 > CAZMGV01. Next base: position 38,243 of record CAZMGV010000020.1, on the reverse strand, counting down.
TCGGCCGCCAGTCGGTGTGCCCGGGGGAACAGGTCCTGATGGAACTCGGCCCGCTCCGGAGTGATCGCACCGACCGCATTGATATGGGCCCCGGGGGCGAGCATCGGGGCGCCCAGAAACGGTTCCGTCGCGCGGGTGACGATCGTAACAATCGGCGCTCCCTGCACGGTCTCGTTGACGGACGGGAACGCCTCGACGGCAATCGCAGGAAACTTCTTCTTCAGTTTTTCGGTAAATTCGTGCCGCTTTTCTTCGGACCGGCTGAACACCCGGACACGCTTCAGGGGGCGGACACAGTTGACGGCCCCGACCTGCGCCAGCGCCTGCTTGCCTGCGCCGACGACCGCCAGTTCGTCGGCGTCCGTTCTGGCGAGCCAGCGGGTGGCTACGCCGGAAATCCCGCCGGTTCTGAGCTGCCCCAGAGCGAATGCCTCGATTACGGCCAGCAGCTGTCCATTACCGGCATTGAACAGAACGAGCAGCGGCATGGCACCGCCGTCCGTATGCGCCCACGTTTTGGTGCCGATGACGCCTGGTATGCCCTCTGCAAAGGGGGTTTCAAACGCGGCACCGATGGCATGAAGGTTTCCATGGCTCAGAAAGTTCACATGGGTTTTGACCATGTTCCGGGCCTTGCCCGACGCCTCGATCTCAAGCCCTTTCTCGAGGGCGGCGATGGCCGACGTCATGGACATGACCGAAGCGACTTCCTGCTCGGATATCCAGAGGGGACCGTTCACGATTAATCGCCTCCGGCGAAGATCGACGGTACGGGTGGTTTGAGCCCCAGCGAGTTCACGAAAATCGCATGCGTCAGATAGCGTCCGACGAGCAGCAGGACCGCCACCGCCTGGCTGGGACCGATCTGGTCGATGGCGGTCTCCAGTTCCGGGGTACAGTTTTTCCCGTGGCTGCGGACTGCGGCGAGCGTGAGCTTCTGGACCGCCGTTTCAGCCGGCTTCATCAGAACACCGGAGCTTTTCAGCGACATGACCTCGAGGATCCAGTCGCGTCCAAACCCGAGCTTCTCGCTGAGCCGCTCGTGCTGGTGACGTTCGTAGGGATTGTCCGTTGCCGTGGAGACCGTCAGGGCGACGACTTCGGTCAGCCTGTCGGGAAGTGCTTCCTTCAGGTCGTCCGTGAGCTGCATGAAGGTGGCGAGCACCTTGGGTTCGTTGGCGGCGCACTTGAAGAACTCGCCCAGATAACCGAGTCGTTTCACCCGGGGTTCCAGCCGGGCGGCGAGATCTGCCGTCATCTGGGCCTGTTCGAGTCTGGGAATTCGCTTGCTCATGGGACGAGGGCTCCGCCGGTACCGGACAATAGTCAGTCGGTGATCAGTGGCCGGGGAGCCTAACGGTTTCGCCCGAAAAAGAAACCGGTGCTTTCACGGCTTCGTGAAAGATGCGGGGCGGTTATTCCGCGGAGGCTGCGGATTTCTTGGTACGCGCTTCAGACTCGGGATTGCAGCGCAGCTTGTAGATGCCGGTGGCCGCGGCCTCAGCCCTCATATAAAGGATTTCGAGGGGCTTCAGGATATTGCGGATGTCGTCGTCGCTGAACGTCTGCAGATACTCGTTGATCCCGTCCGCCTGGGCCGCATGGGCCTGCTTGAACTTGGTTCGTCCGGCGGCGGTGATCTCGATCAGCCGGACCCGGCCGTCCGCCGCTTTGGTCTTTCGCTTGACGAGACCCTGGGCTTCCATGCGGTCAATCAGGCCCGTCACGTTGGCGTTGGATACCACGAGCAGTCTGGACAGATCGGACAGATTCATCGGACCCGACCGGTCAGCGAGAAGCTGGAGCACCTCGTACTGGGCGTTCGAGAGGTCGAACTGCTTGAAGATCTGCCGGTTGGAGACCTGTTCCATAAGGCCGCCGATGCTGAGAAGCAGTGCGAGCAGCCGTTCCTTCGGGTTGGTGACGTGATCTATCGACATGCGAAACAGATTAACACGTAAACGGCCGGTCCGAAAGCCTTTCCGGCCGGGGCATTTTTCCGTGCGGCGCCCTGTATCCGGGGCTGTTCAGTCCGGCATTATCCTGTGCTACTCCGGTGCAGTCTCACGACGCGGGCCCGTAGCTCAGTTGGATAGAGCGGCTGGCTTCGAACCAGTAGGCCGGGGGTTCGAGTCCCTCCGGGCCCGCCATCAGTGAACGATCTTCTATACCCGCACGGAACTGACATTTGTCAGTGCGGCGCTATAATAATTCAGCAAATTTAATTGAAACTGAGCTGCATCAGTGTTTTGGAAGTCCTTCAACTCTATTGTTCGCGTGAACCTGGGGCGAGCGCAAAAGAACCAGGCTCATGGAAAGGAGAAAAGGACCTCACAGTACAGCAGCCAGCCCAGTTTTAAAGTTTCCATCACTCAACATTTTTCGGAGTAATTCAGGATGCCGGGGTTCAGGTTCCGCAAGATGCGAGAGAAAGTCTCGGCCTCGGTGGCTTGGGCGGTTCTCCCGGCAGTAGTCCTGGCATTCGGCAGTCCGGCCTTCGCCCAAGACGCGGCCGACGCAAAACCCGCCGTCTCCGAACCCGCTCCCGTAGAAAAAAATAAAACTTCCGAAACGACACCTGCCGAAACGAAAGCTCCCTGGTGCGTGAAGGATCCGTTCTCGTCAGATCCGCGCGACTGTTTCGCGCTCAGCACACCGGCCGGAGCGGCGACGCCTGTCAGCGGCTGGATTTCGAACCGCTACCGGGCCCGCTGGACGAGCGGATCGAGCGACCAGGATTATTACGGCCTGTTCAATCTGGGCGTCGGCGATTCGACGAAGGACCGTGTCACTGCCCGCATGCTTGCACGGGTGTCGGTCGACCTGGACGGGCACCAGAACCCGCGGGGTTTCTACTCCTATGACAACCTCGCCGATCCGAAGAACGGGCGGGCGGACGGCCGGTTTTACGACGGCTATATCGACATCAACCGCGTGAAGTACATGGAGACGATCCGGCTCGGCCGGCAGACCATCTACACGACGCCGGAAATGGCCTACGTGGACGGAGCCTACGCTGAGAGCCGCTGGCTCGCCCGCAACAAGGTACAGACCGGCGGCTACATCGGCGTTCCGGTCCGGACCTACGGCCAGTATTCCGACGGAAAGCTGATCGCCGGGCTGTTCGGCCAGGCAAGACCCTGGTATTCGGCCCGGGCCCGCATCGACTGGATGCACGTCAACGACTACTTCTACGGGAAGCATCACAACGACCTGTTCCGCTTCAGCGGCTGGCAGACCGTCGCACATGACCTGATGGTGGACGGCTATTTCACGGTACTCGAGAAACAGGGCCGTGACGTGATGGGTCGCCTCACCTACAACAAGCCGGAGTGGGAACTGCTCGCCCAGGTGTCCTACCAGAAGCTGCTTCATCCGGAAAACCAGCTGGCGCTGGAGTTCGACCGTTTCAGCGCGACGCTGTTTGAGCTGATGCCCTACCACGATATCCGGGCGATGATTTCCAAGGGATTTTTCAGCCTGATGATCGTCGAGGCCGGCATGCAGCTCAGGCGGCTGGACAGGGTGGAATACAGCACCCAGTTCAATCGGGAGTTTTCCAGAGGCTATTCGTCCGTGACCTTCACGAAAGTGTTCATAGACGGACTGTCGCTGAACGGAACCATCGATTACTGGCGTACCCCCGATCCGACTCTGGCCGACCGGAAGATCGTCACCGGCGGCGGTGAACTGGCCTACAAGAAGGCAAGGATATTGAAGGCGTCGGTGGGCACCAGTTATGCCCTGTATAAATACGACTACTACCTGAAGCGCGAGCAAAGCGATGTGCGGAGTTACTACGGGCGGTTCTGGTGGCGGTTTGCGGACCACTTCCGTCTGGACATGAAATACGAATTCGATGACGACAGTTTCGGCCATTATCAGGAGTTCAACGGCGCGCTCGTTTGGGAGCTGGGAGGCCAGTCGTGAAAGCGTGGCGTGAACGAGCGGGCATATTCGTCTTCCTGCTGCTGGCGATCGGCGGCGGCTGCGCCGTGCTCGACAAGCTCGGGATTTTCGGTCCCGTCTCCACCTTCAGCCACAAGATTCACGGCTCTGCGGAGGATCTGAGCTGCACGGACTGCCATACCGGCGCTGTCTCGAAAGACAAGGCCGGAATGCCTCGTCTGGCGCAGTGTCAGCTCTGCCATGAGGAAAAGGATGTCGATAAGCCCATGGACCGCAGAGCCGCTTCACGGTTCGTTGACGGCAAGCTGAAGGCGCTGCATCTCGCGGCCCTTCCGGCCGAAATGAAGTTCTCGCACAAGGTGCATGCGAACGCGAATATCAGCTGCGAACAGTGCCACGGAGACATGACGGGCCGCGCGACGGTCAATTCCGACGTCCAGGTCCGCATGCAACAGTGCGTCGATTGCCATGCGGAGAAGCACGTGGAACCGAAGGCAGTCGTGGCGGTTGCCTCCGCTGCACCGGCCGCACAGCCGGGAACGCCCGAATCCGCTCCGGCGGTTCAGCCTGCACAAGCGGCTGCGAATCAGGCGGCAGTGGCGGCCGGCGAAGCGGCCCCTTCAGCCAAACCGGCAGAGGTCACCACCTGTTCGACGTGTCACACGCAGGTGAACAAGAACTGGGCACCTCCCAGCCATAAGGAAAACTGGAAGAAGCACCACGGCCAGGTCGCCCGCGCCAACACCGGAGAAACGGTCAACACCTGTTCCGTCTGTCACGAACAGGAAACCTGCGCGAAATGCCACAAGGATGAACCGCCGGACAATCATACGGCTTTCTGGCGGACGCGCGGTCACGGCATTCAGGCGAGCATGGACCGCGAGTCGTGCGCCGCGTGCCACCGTTCTGACTCCTGCGAAACCTGTCACCGGGAATCCGAACCCCGCAATCACGTCGGAACGTGGGGGGCTCCCAAAGCGCAGCACTGCATCGGGTGCCACCTGCCGGTTCAGAATGAATCGTGTTTCGTCTGCCACAAGAGCACGCCGAGCCACCTCGAGGCGCCGCCGAAACCGTCCTCGCCGCCGCATATTCCGTCGATGAACTGCCGCCAGTGCCATGTGGAGGGAAGCGTTCAACCGCCCATGCCGCACGTGGATAACGGGAGCAACTGCAACACATGTCATCATTAATTTGGAACGGAAAACCCCAGTTGACGCACGTCATAGGTTCCAACCTTAACGGGAAGTAATTTGACAGTGGAATTGAAGAGGACCGCCGGGAGTGCGGACCGGAAGCGATACGAGAGAATAGATAAAACGGAGCTACTGAACTGAGGGTTTTCTGGCATCCGTTAGAGAGATTCGACGAAGGGTTTGCAACCCTGGAGGTTACTAGAGATGAAACGCGAGCTGCACACTTGGACATACCGGGTACTAGCCTGTCTGGTGGCGATTCTGATGGTCGCCGGAACGGGCGGATGCCAGAAGGGCGATAAGGGCGCCGCTGGCCTTACAGGCCAGCCAGGAACACCGGGCGAGCCGGGTTTGCCGGGCGAGCCGGCCCCGATCGATACGACGCTCGCGATGTTCGAGGACCTTCCGGGGATCGTGCTGACCGTCACCGACGTGACGGGCGGCACGGGCCTCGCGGGGCAGTTCCAGCCGGGCGACACCATCAGCGTGCGGTTCACGCTCGAAACAGGTGATGGCCGGGCGCTGGGCGTCAAGGATCTCGACGTGACTAATATCTGGTTCACGGGGCCGACGGACAACTACCAGCGCGTCATTCCGAGTGACGGCGGGTTCTTCCTGACGGACGTCAAGGATACGGCGTCGATCAACGTGGACGGCTCCTATACCTACAACTTCACGCTCCCGATTCCCGCGACCTACGGTCCGCCGCTTAACGACTCGCCGAACACGACCGTTGACGAACTGACCGGTCAGGCGCTGCTCAGCGGCACCTATACGATCTCCATGGTCTTCGGTAAGGAATACTACGTCGGCAGCGATCTTAATCTTGATGTGGCAAACCACGCCGAGGACGTGCTGGTCGGTACAGAAACCACGATTACGCCCCGCGAAGTCGTTGGCGCGGACAACTGTGCTGCCTGCCATGTGCAGATCCGTCACCACGAACTGGAAGAAGGCAATAACGAAACGATGATGTTCCGCGACCCGCGGATCTGCGTGACCTGCCATACGTCCGGTGCGGAAGACGACGACCAGAAAGCGTCCATCGACTTCCGCGTCATGATCCACAAGATCCACAACGGTTCGCACCTGCCGTCGGTCAACGGCGTGACGACCAATTCGGACGGAACGCGCAACTATGCGGGAACGATTGCGCCCTACCAGGTCGGCGACAAAGATTACTCCTATGTCAACTTCCCGGTGTGGCCTAACTTCAATATTGGCATGCCGAGGGACGTCGGATATTCCGCCCTTTCAACCTCGACTCCGTCTATTACCAACGCGGGCGGCGTCGCTCTCAAAGGCGCACAGGCGATCGAAGGCCAGCTCCTCAAGGGCGTGACGAGCTGCGCGAAATGCCACGGTGACGGCGGCGACGGATCGATCACGCCACCGGCCCAGGGGGACCTTGCCTTCTACCAGCAGAGCCGCCGTTCGTGCGGATCTTGCCACGACGACATCCGGTGGGACGACCCCGGCAAGCCCGGCGCTGCAAACTACAAGTATGTCTCCAACTACAGCCCGAACGGAATGCCGGCCCAGACGAGCGATTCGAGCTGCGTCAGCTGTCACTCCGCGACATTCGATGCCGCAGCCCTGCCGAACTCGTCGCTCGCGGTTCCCAATGCCCACCTGCATCCGTTGCTGAACAAGCGGCCTGCCGTCACGGGCAACTATTTCAATCCCGGCATCAACATTAATCTGACCGATGTCGCGGAAGCAGGACTGAACAATACGGATGGCACGATCGATCCGGGCGAGAAGATCGCGATCACGTTCACCGCCACGGACGATGCGGGTAGCAACGTCGCTATCAGCAACACGAATGTCTTCATGAACTGGCGTAGCGCGATTACCGTGACGCTGGCCGGTCCGACCAGCAACCTGAATATCGTGGATTACGGCGCCCTGCCGGTACCCGCACTGGTGGGCCTGAGCTCGCCCTATACGGTCAACGTACCGGAACCGATCGTTTACGATCTGCTCGGTACGGGAACCGGCGGCTCAGCCGCCTATACGCCGATGCGCACTCCGGTCTGGAATATCGCGGCGGGGGCCAGCCCGACGGCGGTAGCGCTCATCGGAACGGCGCAGAGCGGAACCGCGAGCACGATCAAGTTCTGCCAGACGACATCTTCACCGGTGACGCCGACGGCTGCTTGTCCGGCGGCGGCGTCGAAGACCGACGAGACTTATACGGGTAATTGGGTCTGGATTACCGGAGGCACCGGTTCCGGCCAGTCGAGGCTTATCGTGAGTTACGCCGGCGCGTCTTATACGGCGACGGTTCTTCCGAACTGGGCAACGAATCCCGACAGCACCAGCACGTATGCCGTGGGTGCGGCGGTTATTCCGTGGATTTATACGCGGACAGCAACTCTGACACCCGCTTCAACGCTTATGGCTTCGGTAAACGCCAGGGACAGCTATATCGACATTGATACATCAGGCGACCCGCGCGTGCATGTAGCTACGGCTCAGGCCGGGTGCAGCGGATCCTGCAAGACGATCACTCTGGCGGCAAGCGCCAGCGGTTCGAACGACTACTACAAGGACTACTGGATTGCGATTACCAGCGGCACAGGTAAAGCCCAGACCCAGAAGATCACCGGTTATGTGGGCGGTACAAAGGTAGCGACAGTTGCCTCGAACTGGTCGACGAATCCCGACGCCACCAGCGTGTACCGTATCCAGCCGTTCTATGGCAGCGCGTCCTCGGGTGGCACCAGTGGCGCCGGTGACGATATCGTCATCGACGATGGTGTCCAGACGGCGGGGACACTGCAGGCAGGGTGTACCGCACCTTGCAAGACGGTGACGCTGGATGCGTCCGCGTCCTCGGTGAACAACGATTATACCGGTGGCAGAATCGAATTCTCGGACGGTCAGGTGGGTTCGGTTATCAGCTACAACGGGACGACCAAAGTCGCGATCCTGGCGGCAAACCTGTCGGTAACGGTCAGCAATGCCACCACCTATGTACTCGGCAAGGAAGAGTACATCCGAATCAATGGATTCATCGCCCCGGTTCCTGGTGATACCAACCAGTTCCATCAGCGGCTCCTGATGGGCAGCAGCTACACGACTAGCCAGACGAATGCGACGAAGTATCTCCGGTATAGTCACAGCTCAGGTGCGTCAGTGACCAAGGTGACGCTGAACGGTCCCAAGAAGCTGGGTGCCACCGGCGACTATACGGTCGACCCGTCGACCAGCGTCGTCACCGGGACCTTCACGGCCGGCCAGAAGGTGCTGATCAGCTACACGACCGACTTCGTCATGCCCTACATCTACCCGCCGCCGTTCTTCGATTCGCCGAACCTTTCGTCCGACGACATCGAAACCTGGGGTGCCTGGAAGAACAAGAGCGTAGTCAGCGGCACTTACTTGGTCGGCGTCTGGTCGGCGATGACCGAGGCACTGTTACTGAACAACGAAGTGACATCCTTTACGGAAGCCACTCCGCCGCAGGACTTTATGGTAAAGGTCGGTTCGGCTGCGTCCCTGACCAACTACGACAAGATCGAGTCGAGCATATCCGAAGACAGCAAGCTCGTGGCGGGCCAGACCTGTAACGCCTGCCACAATACGATCCGGTTCCACGGCGGCGGCCGCCGCGACTTTGAAACCTGCATTATGTGCCATGGCACGGCAGGCATGCAGGCGGGCGTAACGAACGTACCGAGTGAGAACGTCAACTTCCGGCTGTTCCTGCACGAGTTCCACCGTCCGGACTTCTGGCCGCAGCCGACCTTCGTCAGCGACACCGGCGAGGAAGGCGAGCCGGAGGTGTTCCCGGCCATGCCGGGCGGCGCCGCGACCTGTACGAAGTGCCACGGCGAAGCCACTGCCTGGCAAGTGCCGGTCAGCCGCGATCACCCGACCGAACAGGGTGCCCCGACCCGAGTCTACCGCGCATCCTGTGAGGGTTGCCACGAAAGCTCCGCGGCTGAAGCCCATATCGATATCCAGACTAGCGAGGAAGGTGTGGAATCCTGCTCTGTATGCCACGGCGACGGGGCCGAGTTCGACGTGAAGCTTGTCCACAAACGCCAGTAGGACTAGGCTCACGCAAAACGGCCTATTGCGTAAGGAGTGACCGAAAATGAACGGCAGCAATGCACATAACGGAACCCGGTGGAAGTTCGGCCTCGTGGTGGCAGGTATAGCCCTCGCGATGGCGGTGGGAGCCATGCAACCCGCCCACCTGAACGCCGAAACCTCTCCCCGGGTGCACGATGGGAAATACATCGGGCCGGCCAAGTGCAAGAACTGCCATTCAAAAGAGGTTAACGGCAACCAGTACGCGGCGTGGCTCAAGATGAAGCACGCCAAGGCGTACGATCTGCTGGGCACCCCCGAGGCCGCCAAGGCCGGCCAGGAGAAGGGGGTTGCCAGCCCGCAGCAGGATGCCAAGTGCCTGAAGTGCCATGTGACGGCGTACGAGGTTCCCGCCGATCTGCGCTCTGGTTACGACCAGGCGACCGGCGTGAGCTGCGAATCCTGTCACGGCCCGGGAGGCAAGCACCTCAAGGCACGCATGGCGGCTGCTGCGGGAGCGGACGAGGGAGCCGAAGAAGACGCTGGCTACGTGGAGCTACCGGCCGGTGAGGTCATCATGCCGAACGTGAAGACCTGCAAGGGCTGTCACAACAGCGAGAGTCCCACGCACAAGGATTTCAAGTGCGAGGAACGGATGGAGAAGGTTCTCCACCTGAATCCCAAGCACAAGCAAGACCAGAAGAAGCTCATCAAGGACCTCTGCGCTGACAAGTGACAGAGGCTGACGATCAGGCCCGTTCCACCGGACTCCGGGGAACGGGTCTTTTCTTTTGTACCTTCCAGCGCTCCCCTGACACCTTTGCCGGTATTCTCAAAGCTGTTAACTCCGGGCAGCCGGGGAATAGTCCGCGACCGGGCCGGAATATTCCCCGCCGGGAGAGCCCCGGTTGCTCTGCGAATCGCCAAAACGCCTTTGCTCCCCTTTATTATCGCTAATTCACCCAAACCTGACGTACATCATCCATTCGATTCCCCTCAAAAGGTATCTATCCCGCAGAGGCTGAAAGGCCTTTGTCCGGAGGCTGCTGGGACCCTCAATTCCTTCAGCCAGATCGACGGCAGGCACACGGCGGAAATGCCGACAGCCATCAGGGAGCCCCTCCCGCATGCGATCCCAAGTCCGCATCCCCCGCCTGAGCGACTCCCTCCAGTTTATCGCCATTCTGTGGGTCCTGTTTATCGGTGCGGGTGTGCTGGTCTCGCGCGGCTGGCTGACCGCGCTGGCCTCTACGGTGACTATCCAGGCTGCCGTGGCCGTTGCAGTTGCCGCGATCGGTACGCTGGTCTGGACACAACGATCGGCCCTGTACCACCTGCTTACTTCTGCGACTTTCGGCGTCTCGCTCATGTCGGTCGTTGCGGTGGCAACCGTCTTCGGAACCCTGATCGTCCAGAAGAGCCCCGCGGAATTTTATGCGAGCCGGTACGGTTCGGCCGGCGCAGCTGTCGTTCTCAATCTCGGGCTGAACGACATTTTCCACACCGCCTGGTTTAACGGATTTCTGGGCGTGCTCGGTGTGAGCCTTATTCTGGTAGCAGTTCGCCGCAAGGCGTGGCGGCCGCGGAGCTGGGGGTTTTTCCTCTCGCACGTCGGCGTGAGCACCATCCTCGTGGGTGGGCTTCTCGGGAATCTGTACGGCTTCAAGGGGTATGTGGATCTGCACGAGGGGCAGATGGCCGTAACAGCACAGGGAGTTCCCGATTCGAAGAACGCAGGTGAGAAGAGAAACCTCGGCTTCGCGGTCCGTCTGGATGATTTCAACATCGAGGAGTACACCGACCGGTTCCGTCTGTATGTCTACCAGAAAAAAGGCGAAGGCTACCGGGCGACGGCGTCGCTGGAACCCGGCAAGGTTTCCGAATGGAAGCGCCTCGGGGTTGACGATCTTGAGCTGCGCGTAAACCGGGTTTTCCCGGACTTTTTGCTGGAGCCCCGGATTGAAGAAGCTCCGGACGGGCAGGGCCGGCCGGCGGTGCGCATCGAAGAAGCACGCGACGGCGGACCGGTGGCCACAGACCTGTTTGCAGGCGGCGACTCAGGAAACGAGTCCACGCTGGCGGTTTCAGGCGTTCCGGTACGTTTTCTGTGGGATCCTCCGTCGCCGCAGATGTTCAGCGGCCAGAAGGCCGATCAGCACCGGATTCTGCTTGGAAAGACCGATGGAACCCGCATCGGCGATGCCGAGATCAGCACGCAGACGGGATCAACGGTAACGATCGGTGCGTACGAAGTCCGCACCCTGGGGTATTTTCCCGACTTTACTTACGACACAAAGACCCGCAGCCCGTCCACCCGTTCCGCAAATCCGAACAACCCGGCCGTCCAGGTGGCGGTCCGTAACACGGCGACCGGGTCGGAAGAGACCACCTGGCTGTTCGCCAGGATACCGGACTTCGGTCACGGCACGAACGATGGCGACTCCGAAGCACCCCATGCCATTTATCGGTACACACCAGGTTCGGGTGCCGTCGCCCGCGAGATCGTGGTCGTCGGAAGCACGAAGAGTGTGATGTCGATCGAGGACGGAAGGATCACCGGTACGGCAACGGCCGGCAGCGACGGACTTGTCCCGGCGGGACTCCCGGAGTGGGCGCCCGCGATCAAGGTGACGGTGATCCCGTCGGCCCGCAAGACGATGGTCCCGGGCACGAAATCGGCTGAATGGAAAAACCCGGCGGTTGAAGTCGACCTGCGCGACGGTCCGATCCCGCTTATGAAGAACGAGATCCTGACGCCCGATATGGATACGGCGATGCCGCTACCCGGCCGGGAGGCCGTCGTCGCCTTCCAGACCAAGTCGGACGACGTCAAGCAGTACCACAGCCGGCTCTCGGTGCTCGAGGGAGGCCGCCCTGTGCTGCAGAAAACGATCGGTGTGAACGATCCGCTCTCGTACAAGGGCTACAGCTTCTACCAGGCGAACTTCCGCCGGGATGACCCGGGTTATTCCGGCCTTCAGGTTGTGCGAGACCCGGGCCTTCCGTTTGTATATACTGGCCTCGTCATGATGGTTCTGGGGGTGATCGTGATCTTCTACGTTCACCCGTCGTTCGGCCGCAGGGAGACACCGCTATGATGGCGATGGACGAAATCCTCATGCATCCGGCGGCCCTTGTGATGGCGGGGGGTTACGGAACCGTCGCGCTGACGAGCGTTCCGGCTTCCTATTCCCGTTCCAGGCTGCTGCTCAAAATCTGTCTCGGGCTGCTCGTTGCCTGTTTTGTCGTGAATACGGGCGTGATCGCCGACCGCTGGATTGAGAGCGGCCGGCCGCCGTTCAAGACGCTTTACGAAACGCTGCTCTTTTATCCCTGGTGCGTGTCGCTCGTGACACTGGTCCTGATCGGCCTGTACCGGCTCTATATCCTGATTCCCTTTACGGCCGTACTGAACGTGGGCGGGATCATCTACGGACTCCGCAAACCGGACATCGAGATCATCAACCTGCCGCCGGCGCTTCAGAGCGCCTGGTTCGTTCCGCATGTCGTGACCTATTTCGTCTCTTACGCGACGCTGTTCGCTTCCTGCGTGCTGGCCGTCATGAGCCTCTATACCGGGCGCGGCAAACAGGGTTCGACGCCCGATTCGGAGAAATACGCCGAATCGGCGAACCTGACGGTCCGCTTCGGGTTCGCGGCGCTCACACTGGGTCTGGCGCTGGGCTCCATGTGGGGCAAGGCCGCCTGGGGCGACTACTGGACCTGGGATCCCAAGGAAAACTGGGCGCTCATCACGTGGCTCCTGTATCTGGTCTATCTCCATCTGCGCTATGTCAGGGGCCTTCATGGCAAGCGCTCGATGGCGGTTCTGGTGATGTGTTTTGCGGCGGTCGTGTTCACCTATTTGGGGATGAACCTGCTGCCCACGGCGGAGAACAGTCTCCACGTCTATCAGTGAAAGTGATGCGAACCATGAGGAAGGGTCTAATAGTCGTCGCCGGTCTGGGTCTGGTCGCCTTCGCAGCGGTCGGCGGTCTTCTGGGCGCCGGAAGCGCCCCGAAGCCGGTCGTCCAGCCGATCAAGTTCGACCATCAGCGGCACATGAAGGAAGAGATGACCTGTCTCGACTGCCATGCCCACGCCAGCAATTCTCCGTATGCGACTTTCCCCTCCGTGAAGCAGTGCATGCTGTGCCATGAAGAAAAGAAGGGCGACAACCCGGAAGAGCCGAAAATACGGGAGGCGGCCGAAAGCGGAAATGCGATCCCGTGGGAGCAGGTCAACCGGCTCCCGGGGCATGTGTATTTCTCGCATGCGGCCCATGTGAACTTCGGGAAACTTGAGTGCACGGAGTGCCACGGGAAGATGGCCGAGATGAAAGAGCCGGTCACCACGTCCCAGATCCGACACCTCGACATGAAAACCTGCATGGCCTGCCATGACCAGAAGGGCGCGCGTAATGAATGCATTACGTGCCACAAGTGAGTGCCAACTATGCTGAAGCTTCCCAAATTCTTTAAAAGGCGAGAAGTTCTCCAGTCGGCAGGGGCCGCCGCAGCAGCCGGGGCCGTACTGGCCGGATGCGACAAGGAAGACCCGTTTGCGCTGAAAAAGCCGCCGGTGCCGGGCGCCTCGGGCTGGTACAAAGGCGAGCAAAGGTTCGTCAATTCTTCCTGTGCCCAGTGCCCGGCGGGCTGCGGCATCCGGGTCCGGGTGGTCGAGGGCCGGGCCGTCAAGATCGAAGGTCTCCAGACATCGCCTATCAACGTGGGCGGTATCGGGCCGCGTGGCCTCTCCGGAACGCAGGTTCTCTACGATCCGGACCGCGTGCAGCAGCCGATGCGCCGCAAGGGCGGGCGCGGGCAGCCGTCGTTCGAGCCGATCTCCTGGGACGACGCCCTGGCGCTTCTTTCAGAGCGGCTCTCGGGCCTGCGCCAGAAGGGCGAGAGTCACCGCCTCGGAATTGCCTGCGGCCAGAACCGCGGGATGATGCGCGAACTGCTCATGCGGTTCGCAAAATCCTATGGCACCCCCAACTTCTTCGACACGGCCTCCGCCAACGAGCATCTGGTCGCCGATGCCGTGTGGGCGATGCAGGGCGTGCGGGATATTCCGGCGTACGACTGGAGCAATACCCGCTACATTCTCAGCATCGGATCGAGCATTCTGGAAGGCTCCTGCCAGCATATCGCTTTCGCCCGTGCCCAGGCGCATCTGCGCCACGGCGACCATGGTATCCGCTCGACGATTGTCCACGTCGGTACGCCGTCTTCCAAGACGGCGATGAACTCCGACCAGTGGGTGTCAATTGCGCCGACATCCCACGGGGCGTTTGCGATGGGCCTCTGCCACATCCTCGTCAGGGAGGGAACCTACGACAAGAAGTTCGTCGAAGAGCACGGCTTCGGTTTCACCTCGTGGCAGGACAAGAAAAAGCGTACCCATAAGGGTCTCAAGGACGCGCTGGAAAGGTTTAATCCGGAGACCGTCGCCGAGATCTGCAAGACTTCGGTCAGGAATCTTGAGCGGATCGCCTACGATATCGTCGCCGAGAAACCGTCCTTTGCGATCACCAGTGAAGACGGAACGAGTAATGCCAATGGCCTCTATGCCGCTATGGCGGTCCATGCGCTGAACGGACTGCTCGGCGCGATCGACCGGCCGGGCGGGGTGCTTATACAGCGCAATGCGCCGCTGGCCGACTGGCCCGAAGTGGAACTGGACGACACCGCGAAAAAAGGTCTCGCGCAGCCCAGGCTGGACGGCGTCGGTGTGAAGCAGTTCCCGTGGCATGAATCGGTATACAACGAACTGCCCGCCGCGCTGGAGTCCGGCAAGCCGTACGACCTCGACACACTGTTTCTTCACCACAGCAATCCGGTCTATTCACGGGTGGCGCCGCTTCGCTGGCGCAAGGCGCTGGAAAAGGTCCCCTTTATCGTCAAATTCGCGCCGTTCCTGGACGAGTCGGCCAGCGAACTCGCGGATCTGATTCTGCCGGATCACACCTATCTTGAGCGATGGGAAGACGCGGCGCCCGCCCCGAGCGTAGGCTACGCCGTGTTCGGCATGCGCCAGCCCGTCGTCGAGCACCTCTACGACACGCGCCCGAACGGCGATGTGCTGATCGATCTCGCGAAGAAGATCGGCGATCCGGTCGCCGGCGCATTCCCCTGGAAGAACTTCAAGGAAGCTGTCCTGAAGCGGGTCGCGGGGATTCAGGCCGCGCAACGCGGATCGATTGTGGCAGACACGCCCGCGGCCTTTAACAAGAAGCTGTTTGCCGCCGGATTCTGGAAAGACGACGGTTACAAGTTCGAGCAGTGGAACGAAGTCTTCAGGACGCCGTCCGGCAAGTTCGAATTCTTCTCGCAGAACCTGATGAACGCGGTGGAAACACTCGCGGAAAAGGTCGGGAAGACGCCGGACGAGCTCCTTGCCTCCTGGGGGCACACCGAGGGGCTCGACGATGTCTGTCTCCCTCATCACGACATCGTCGCGATGAGAGGTGAGCCGGAGAAATTCCCGTATTTGCTGACACCCTATACGCCTAGCACGTACGCCGAAGGCAGCGGTGCGAATCTTCCCTGGCTGCGCGAGGTCGTCGCCTTTACGGGCCGGCCGGCGTGGAAGACCGAGGCGGAAATTCATCCTGAACTGGCCGGGAAACTGGGGGTGGCTAATGGCGACCCGCTGGTGGTTGAAAGCGTGGCCGGTTCCATCGACGTCGTGGCCTATATCGATCCGAATATCCATGTCGACGAAGTCCGTATAGCCAGAGGCGGAGGGCACACTGCCATGGGCAGATGGGCCAAGGGCTGGGGTGCAAACGTGATGACGCTGCTTGATGCCGAACCTGACCGGTTGACCGGATTCTCCCCATACCAGGGAACGCGCGTCTCGGTGCGGAGGAAAGTCGTATGAGTGATATCCAGACACGGCGTTCGTTTTTCGGCAAGGTGGTCCAGGGCGTATCGGCGGCCGGTGTGTTCGTCGCCTCACTCCCGAAACGGGCCTGGAGCGGCGTTAAGGAGGCGGCCGAAAAGGCGCCGGCCAGATACAAGGCCAAGTGGGGGATGGCGATCGATCTCGATCTCTGCACGGCCTGCGGCGCCTGCACGGTTGCGTGCCGGAGCGAGAACAACGTGCCCGCCACCGGATGTGCACCGGGAAGCGAGGGGACCGGCATCTACTGGATGGACATGCTGCCCAAGGAGAAATCCGGCGAACAGTCCGAAGGCAGGATCGATCAGGTGCTTCCCACTCCTTGCATGCACTGCGAAAACGCTCCGTGCGTCAAGGTCTGCCCCGTAGGAGCAACCTATCAGACCGAGGAAGGTATTACCGCACAGATATGGGACCGGTGTATCGGCTGCCGGTACTGCCAGACCGCGTGTCCGTATTCGCGCCGCTATTTCAACTGGAGCGAGCCGGAGTGGCCGGAAACCTACAAGGAGTTCCTCAACCCTGATGTCTCCACGAGGCCCGAAGGCGTTATAGAGAAATGCACGTTCTGCGTGCACCGGATCCGGTCCGTTCGCGAAATGGCCCGGATCGACGAGCGTGAACTGACGGACGCGGATTTCATCCGGCTGCCCGCCTGCGCGCAGTCCTGCCCGACACAGGCGATTACCTTCGGCGATCTGAACGATCCGGAGAGTCAGGTCTCGCGCCTGCATGAAAGCCCGAGGGCTTCGAGGCTGCTTGAATTTCTCGGAACCAAACCGAAGGTGGTTTACCTGGCGAAAGACAAGAGGATCGGCAAATGAGCGACATCAAATCATGCGGGACTCCTGATCTTCCCTTGAAAATCGGCAAGTTCAGTGCCGGGTGGTTCGCACTGGTCATGGTCCTGGGCGGTCTTTTCCTTTGGGGAGTTTACGGGTTCTATTTCCAGCTCAGGCACGGCGACATCGTGACCGGCGCGCGAACCATCGGGCAGGGTGGCGCCGCATGGGGTCTCTATATCTGCTTTTATGTCTACTTTGTCGGGGTGAGCTTCGCGGGTATTTCCACAGCCGCCATGGTCCGGCTTTTCGACATCAAACTGCTGAAACCGCTTTCTAGGGTCGCCGAACTGGTGACCATATGCGCACTGCTCGTTGCCAGCATGTTGATCATCGCCGACCTGGGACGTCCGTTGAAAGGGCTCACGAATCTGCCTGCTTTCGCTCGCACCATGTCTCCGTTCTTCGGGACGTTCACGCTGGTCGTGGCGGGCTACCTGTTCTCCAGCCTCGTGTATTTCTATCTGGCCGGCCGGGCGGATGCCGCCTACTGCGCCGAAAGGGCGGGCAAGTGGGGTTGGGCCTATCGGATATGGGCGACGGGTTTCCGGGGCACAGCGAACGAGCGCAAACGCCACACGAGCGTCAGCTTCTGGCTGTCGCTCACGATCCTGCCCATTCTGGTGGCTGCCCACTCGACACTTGGCTTTATTTTCGGAATCCAGGGCGGCCGCCCGGGCTGGTTCAGCGCGCTCCAGGCGCCCGGATTCGTCGTGATGGCGGGCGTCTCGGGAATCGGCGTGCTGATCATCGTCGCTGCCGTCGTTCGCAAGCACTTCGGGCTTGAAGAGAAGATCGACAAGGCCACGTTTCAGTGGCTGGGCAATCTGCTCTGGGTTCTCGGTGTCATCTATCTGTATTTCATGCTCGTCGAGGAACTGACGGCCAACTATGCGGGTCTGGCGGGCGAGGCCCATGTGGCGCATGCCGTCACCATGGGCGCCTATGCGAGGAGTTTCTGGACGGTCGTCGCAGCCTTGGCCATTCCGGTCGCGATTCTGTTCCGGCAGTTTGCAACCGGTAGCGTGAATATCGGATTGACCGTGTTCTGCGGGTTCACCGTGAATATCGCCGCCGTACTGAAACGTATGCTGATCGTCGTTCCATCGCAGACGCACGGCATGCTTCTCAATTATCCGGACGGGCACTATTCACCGACATGGGTCGAACTCTCGATCGTGATCGGGCTGTTCGCGCTGGCGATCCTGATGGGAGTGGTGTTCGCCAAGTTTTTCCCGATCGTTCCGGTGGAGACATCCGAACGCGTCGCAAAGGCGCCGGAGATCAAGGAGACCGGCGGTTTCCGGTGGACCCGCCGGCTGCTGTTCTGGGGAACGCTGGCGACCGGACTCACTCTGGCGCTGGTCGGCTTCGCGTGCTCGGCACGGTACGGAACCAAGCCGTATCTGGACCCGATCATTCCGTTTGCGCCGGTCATGTTCATTATCGGTGTGATGATGAGCTTCTACTCGGCGGCCATGTATGAAACCGTCCCGCCGATGAAGCCGGTGGAAAAAGGCTGACCGGCAAGGATTTCCGATGAACAATACCAGTCCGCAGAGCTCAGGACATCCCGGCGGTCACTCTGGTGGACATCCCGGAGGCTATCCGGGTTCCCAGGCGGGGATCGGTCTGGACTATAACAGGAGCCCGCTGCTCGTGATCTGGGAAGTGACACGTGCCTGCGGTCTTGCCTGTACGCATTGCCGCGCTGAAGCACTGGTTGAACCCCAGCCGGGAGAGCTCTCCACCGACGAAGGGATGGGGCTCGTCGACCAGGTGGCCGATCTCGGCACACCGATCATGGTGTTTTCGGGCGGTGATCCGCTGCGCCGTGCAGATCTCGACAAGCTGATCCGGCACGCCAAGTCGCGCGGTCTGCGGACCGGAACGATCCCGGCCGCCACGCCGCTGCTCACCCCGGAACGTATCCGGGCCCTGAAGGCCACGGGTCTTGACCAGATGGCCCTCAGCCTCGATGCCAGCACGGCCGAGGTCCACGACAATTTCCGCGGCGTGTGCGGAGCATTCGCCAAGACGATGGAGGCGGCTTCCTATGCCCGCGCGATCGGGCTGCCGCTCCAGATCAACACCTGCCTTACCCGGGCGAAGCTGGACGACTTCGACCGGCTGACAGCGCTCGTGACCGGCATGGGGATCGCCTTCTGGGAAATATTCTTTCTCGTGCCGGTGGGACGCGCCGGGATGGAGCAGGCGCTTACCGCCGATGAGTACGAGCGGATGTTCGAGAAGATCTCGGCGGTAGCCGAAAAGGCCCCTTTCGTGGTCAAGGTGACCGAGGCGCAGCACTACCGCCGGTTCCTGATTGAGCGGGCGCAGCTTGCGCGCCTGACCCCCGACGGCCGCAACAATCCGCCGCCCGGCCAGCCCCTGTTCGCCAATGCGGCCCGGGTCGTGAACTCCGGCGACGGGTTCTGCTTCGTGAACAATCTCGGCAACGTGTATCCGAGCGGCTTCCTGCCGCTTTCAGGTGGAAGCATCCGCGAACAGAGCCTGACCTCGATCTACCGGGATTCGCCCCTGTTCAGGAGCCTGCGCGACCGCACGGCCCTGCAGGGTAACTGCGGAGCCTGCGAATACCGCCAGGTCTGCGGCGGCTCCCGGTCCTGGGCCTACGCGACGACCGGAGACATTCATGGCGGCGTATCGTCCTGCGCCCATATCCCGGGCGAAAAGCGCAATCACCGGAAGATGGCTGCAGCGGCCGCCGCGCGGTAAGGCGATCTTCCCGGTATTTCGCTCTGGCCTGAACCAGCCCGCAATCGTTATGGCTTTTTCAGCGCCTTCGCAACGATGCTGTCCGACACCCTGTGCGTCAGGCTCCTCGGAAGCAGCTTGGCGAGATACCAGGTGAGTTTTCCGCGTGCTCCGGGGATTATGATAAATCGTCCGCTTTCGACGCCTTTCAGAATGGCGCTGCAGGCCTCGTCCACAGTCAGCGTTCCCGCAAACAGCTTGAGCGCTTCGGTCGCCCTGGGGCGGACAGTCCGTTCATAGTGAACCATGGGAGTGTCGACTTCGGGCGGGCAGACGACCGCTACTTCGATTCCCTTAGGTTTCAGTTCAACGCGGAGTGATTCAGCGAGTCCAAAAACCCCGAACTTCGATGCCGAGTAGGCTGTATAGCCATAACTGCCGACCAGCCCGGCCAGCGACGCCACCAGAACGATCTTGCCGCCGGGTTTGAGTAACGGAATGGCGGCCGCCGCAACATTGCGGCTCCCGAACAGGTTGACGCGGATAACGTTTTCGAACTCTTCTGCCGCCGAAAGCTCCAGTATTTTCGCAGCGACAATTCCGGCGCTGTTGAACACCAGATCCGGTGCACCCAGTTCGGCAGCGGCTTTTGCAAATTCCGACCGAACCGCTTCGGAATCGCTGACATCAACGGTGCCCGTTCTGAGCAGCTGACCCGGATTCCGGCGGGCTGCGGAGATCTGTTTTTCGGCCTCCGGATTCTGCCGGAGGTCGAATATGGCCAGGTGAGCGCCACGGCCGGCGAACAGTTCCGCCATGCGGAGGCCAATACCGCTCATACCGCCGGTGACAAATACTTTCTTGCCGTTCAGATCCATCAGGTTCCCTTCAGTTGGCCGGCGGGAATTCGTACGGCTTGATACAGAATATCTTCGGCCGCTGGCCTTCGATGGCGAGCGCCGGCAGGTTCGAATTGCTGGTGCAGACGTTTCCGTCCGGCAGGAAGATGAAATCGCGGACAAAAGTGACCCGGGTCGGGCTGGGGTAGGCGATAAAGGTCTCGCTCTTCGGATTGAACCTCAGGGTGCGGTCCGAGAGATTCGCGCTCACCCAGACTTCCTGCGTTCTCGGATGGACGGCAACGGCGTACGGAGTTTCGTATTCGTTCTCGGCCAGCGTGGGGAGTTTGTAATTCTTTTCGAACTGTAGGGTACGGGTGTTAAACTTCATCAGGTAGCCCTCGCCGAAAGAGGGGATCCAGAGATTCCCGTCCTTATCGAACCGCATCCGGCGTGGTCCCGCGTGGGGTGTCGGCCATTCCTGCACTTTCAGCGTCTTCGGATCGAGCCTGCCGATCCGGTCCGCATAGAGCTTCGAGTACCAGACCGATCCGTCGACCGGACTGATATCGATGCCGTACGGGACATTGAGTACCCGGTACCCTTCGCCGCTCATCTTGTGGTGGGACAGGGTCACGTATAGGTCTTTCTTGCCGAACCAGGAGGAGACTTTCAGGATCGTCGGCAGCATGGCGTCGCTGACCCAGCGCCAGAATCCGTTCGACGGCGTGTCGATCAGGATAAACTTCGCGGTCTTCGGATCCAGCCGGCCGATCTGGTTCGACGCTGCGAGCGTAAACCAGAGGATCCCTTCCTTGTCGAAGCGCAGCGTGTGGGGATAGATCGCGTCGCCTCCGATCGGCAGGAACGTTGTCTTGCGGGTGCCGAGATCGAATACGCCGATTTCGCCGCCCAGCGAGCAGGTCATGTACAGTTTGTGGTCCGGGCCCTCAATAATGGAATGCGGGCCATGGTGGGCGGCAAAGGTGCCCAGCGGAGCGACGCCGCCCGAGAACATACCGCCCAGCGGCAGGCCGTTCGGCGGGAGGTCAATCGCCTCCGTCTGATTGGTGGCGAAATCCAGCACCCACAGCTTGTCGGAACTCATGTCGACGCCGTAAATGCGGCCGTCTTTTCCCAGCTCGATGTCGTGCACGTAGTTGAGGCCTGCTCCGAAGGCCCACTCCCTGATTTCTGCACTGGAAAGCTCCGGGCTCAGATCGTAGCGCTGAACCGCCTGCAACGGTTGTCCGTTGAAATTGGCGGCAAGGGCTTCACGGATCTCGTCCTCGTCCTTATGCGTGAGCAGCGAACCGTAGCCCTGCATCCGGTCGATGATGGACTTCCAGACTTCAGGCGTGCGTTCCGTGCGTGTCCACTCGTTCCCCATCTGGTGGCAGAACTGGCACTGGCTGACGAAATCCCGCCGGGTGACCGGATCTTTCCAGTGGATGGCACTCACATGTGCGCTGGCGGTCAACCGGTCGGAAATATCGGCAAGCTCCGTCAGCGGTTTGATTGTCAGTGCATAAGGTTCCTTGGCCGGCAGGGTGACCGGCTGCACGGTATCGTCGAACAGGGGCGCCCTGGCACGAAGCGAAGCCTGACCGAGAGTGGTTGTGTTGAGCCGCCAGTTGCCTTTGTCGTCCGAATAGACCGACTCGGAATGGCCGCCCGGGTCCGTGAGCGTTACGATAACGCCACTGAGCGGCTGACCGCTGTCCGCTTTCACCTGACCGGAGATCTGTTCCGCGCGAGCTGTGTCCAGTGCAGACGACACAATCAGAACCGCCACCAGCGCCGATTTTCTGGCGTAAATGTTCATCAAGGGCCTCCACATTCCGTGCCGGAAATATACCCGTTCCGCCAGCGTACATCACTTGCCCGGCTGAATGTGCCACAATCGGTCCGCAAGGTTCTGACGCATGCATTTACAGCCCCAGATCGTTGAAAAGGACGCCGTTGTCGTGGGTGCCGGTACGGCCGGCAGCGGCGCAGCCCGGGCACTGGCCGCCGCCGGCCTGTCGGTGGCGCTGCTTGACCGGCGGCCCGCCGGAAAAACCGGCGCGCGGTGGTGCAACGGCATTCTCCGGTGGCAGTTCGAGCGCGCGGGGGTTCCGTTTGCGCAGGAACCCGAACTGCGCGCGGACGGCGGGCTCGTCCACATGAGCGGACCCGGGGGACGCACGCTCAGGTTTGCCGACAATCCGATTGTTGAAACCGACATGCGCCTGCTCACGGAGCGGCTGCAGCGGGATGCCCGGATGAGCGGCACGGTATTTTTCGAGAAGTGCCGGAGCCTGGATCTCCGGTTCGAGCAGGGCCGGCTGGTTGAAATCGGCAGCGATGGGGTTTCCGAAGAGGGGCGGACGGGAAGATTCACTTTCCGGGCGCGTCTGTTTGTAGACGCGAGCGGGAGGGAAGGAGCGCTGCGCAGTCACGTCGCGGAACTGCATGATTACTGTCCCGAGGTCGAAGCGCGCGATCTCTGCTCGGCGAACCATTTCGTGTTCGGCCTGAGAGACCCGGGCGGCATGCACCGGTTCCTGGACCGCCACGGCGCGAAACCCGGCGAGGCTCTCAACTGGATGGGGCTTGACGGCGGGTTTTCGGCCCTCATGATCCGTGTCGAGAAAAACCTGGAAGAGGTCGCCGTGCTGACAGGGTCGCTCGCGGAAGGCCCGTGGGACAAAGGGCCGGAGATCATGAAGCGGGTGCGCCGCGACAATCCGTGGATCGGCGAACCGGTTTTCGGCGGCGGCGCGCTTATTCCACTGCGGCGTACCTACGACCGCCTTGCGGGAGGCGGTGTGGCGCTTGTGGGGGATTCAGGATGCCAGGTGTTCCCGGCCCACGGCAGCGGTATCGGGTACGGTCTGATCGCCGGGAAGATGCTGGCCGAATCGGTGGCGGGTGCGCCCGACCCGGGCAGAAATGAATCCCTGTGGGACTACCAGTGCCGGTTCCAGCGGGAGTTCGGCGGGACCATCGCCGCCTACGAAGCCATGCGGCGGATGAGTTCGGAGATCGGCAGCGAGGGCGTCGGTAAAATGATCGAAAGCGGGATATTCGACGAAACCATGGCGTGGCCGGGATTCGTGCAGAAACTGGAAACGCCGCCGTTGAACGATCTCCCGGCCAAGATCGCCGCCTTCGCCCGCCATCCGGAACTTGCCCGGCAGGTGCTCCCCCGTCTGCTCCAGACGGCGGCCGCACCGGTGATTTACGGTCTCTACCCGGACTACGCGAATCGCAGCCGGTTCGGCTGGTGGCGTTCTCTGTCGGGTGCGGTACTGAAGTAGCTTCTTATTCCGGCGCGTCGGCGTAGGGCATGCGCTTCAGGATGATCGCGGTCTTTCTGAGCAGTTTCCGGTCGCTGCGGTTTTTATCGAAGTAGCGGGGGTTGGGGACCATCGCCGCCATTCTGGCCGCCTGTTCGGCGGTGAGCTTCGACGCCGATACCTTGTAATAATGGCGCGAGGCCGCCTCGGCGCCGAAGACGCCGTCTCCCCATTCGATGATATTGAGATAGATCTCGAAGATCCGCCGCTTGGACATGAAGGTTTCCAGCATGACCGTGATGCTGGCTTCTTCGAGCTTGCGCCAGGGAGTCCGTCTTCCGGAGAGAAACAGGTTCTTGGCGAGCTGCTGCGAGATGGTCGATCCGCCGGCGACGATCCGGCCTTTCTTGAGATTCTTTTCCCAGGCGAGCTGAATGCCTTCCCAGTCGAACCCGTCGTGCTCCAGGAACTTGGCGTCCTCGCTGGCAATGAGCGCTTCCTTGAGATGAATGGAAATCTGGTCGTAGGCGACCCATTTGTGCTTCAGTTCCGCGTCAGGGTTTTTCGCCTGCATGACCTCGAGGCGGTCTTCCATGAAGGCGGACGTCTTCGGATTGAAACGGGTCCACCAGATGACGTGCGCCATCACCCAGAACTGGTAGATGGCCGCCAGTCCCGCAAGCACCAGCAGGGAAATGGCCAGGAACCGTTTGAGCTTCGACGGGGATGTGGTCTTGCGGCGGGTAGTCACTGTGGGGGTGAAACAGTCGTTTCACCCCCTGATTAACTTACTCCGCGGGATCAGGCCAGCGCGGTCGCGGCCGCATTTTGAGAGCGTCCGGTTCCGGGGATCGCCTTGATCTCTTCGAACGATTCATAGAGATCGGCGACGAGCCGTTCCGGATCGGGGAGGATTTTCCGGCAGGCGGTGACGGAGACGGTCAGTACATCCCCGCAACTGACGACCGCTATCAGCATCCCGAGTCCGTCAAAAACAGGAGCCGAGGCGAATGGCACGGCCATTTTCGCTCCGGCGGCACTTAGCGGCTTTTTCGGGCCCTTCACGTTCGTGATCACGAGGTTGTAGAGCGGCGGATGATAACGGGACAGGCCGGCGGCCTCGTAGAACTGCATGAAACCCGGGGTGAGCACCGGCGCCAGCAGCTCCGTGAAATTGAACAGCTTGCGCGCTCCGATGGCGCCCAGATTCGCCTTGGCGCTTCGGGTGTTCTCGCAGATCGCCTGAAAACGGTCGGCCGGACCGGCGATCTGGGTCTGGAGCGATACGAGCATCGACGAAACCTTGTTACCCATCGTTCCCTTGTCGTTCTCTTCTCGGATGGAGACCGGGGTCATGGCGACGAGCGCCTCCGGCGGAAGTTCCTTCAGCCGTTCCAGATATTTCCTGAGACCGCCCGCACAGACACCCAGAATGACGTCGTTCACTGTTGCCTGATGCTTGAAGGCGACAGTCCGGACCTGTTCAAGGCTGAACCGGGCGGCGTCAAAAGACCGTTCGCCCGACACCTGCGCATTGAACCGGGTACGGGGAGCCGTAAACGGCTTGGGCTGGGGGTGGGAACTTTTCGTCCGGGTGTCCAGGTCCGCCAGCCTGTCGCGGGCTTCTAGCAGCGAGCTGACGGCATTGGCGACCACGCCCGGGAATTTGGCCCCGCGCCGGAATGCCCGCCGTAGCAGTTCTTCCGCTGCCGGAACCGGTTCATCTGCGGAGGTTTGCGAGGCGGTCGGGGGCGGTGCACCGTCCTGCGGATCGTGGATGATGTTGGTGACCTCCACAGCCGAGGCGCCGTCAACGGCTGCATGGTGTGCCTTGATGAGCAGCGCGAAGGAACCCTTCGGAACACCCTCGACCGAATTCAGCCCTTCGATGCAGTGGATTTCCCACAAGGGATGCGCCCGGTCGAGCGGGCGGGCCATCAGACGCTCGGTGAGCGTTCTGAGCTGTTTCCAGTTGCCCGGTGCGGGCAGTCTTGAATTGAACAGGTGGTTGTCCGGATTGAACCGGGTGTCACGTACCCAATAGGGATAGTCGAGCTTGAGCGGTACCTCGAGCAGCTTTTCAAGGAACCGGGGTATCTGCGAGGTCCGATCCTTAAGAGCAGCCTTGAGTTTTTCCCATGAGAAACCGTCTGGTGCGGTGGTGGCGTCGTAGATGGTGAGTCCGGACACGTGCATCGGCATCCGGTCCGATTCCAGATAGAGAAATGCCGAATCCAACGGGGTGAGCTGTTCCATGGGTCCCTCCAGACGGCTCCCGGCGCGTCCGGATAATGACATAATACATTGTATTACAACAATAGACCCGGAATGTTTTAATGCGAGGAGAATCGGAAAACGAAGCCGGTATCGCCAGGGACTGGCGATACCGGCTCGAACCCGCGTACGGGCGTTACGCTTGCGGGGAAAGAAAAGGGAGTGTCTTCGGTTCCGGAACCCCGGCTACTGGACCATCCTGGCGTTCCGGTCCTGCTGGAACTCGTCGTCGCTGCGGGCATTCAGGTTGGCCATCGTTTTTCCGAACGAAACCGCCTTTAAATGGGCGCGCCTGGCTCCCAGGTTGACCAGATAGGACCTGACCGCGTCGGCGCGTTTGTGGCCAAGGGCCATGTTGTAGCTCTCCGTGCCACGGGCGTCGCAATGGCCTTCAATCGTTAGTTTGTATCTGCCTTCTTTTTTCAGCTGCGAGGCGAGATCGCTGAGCATCGTCCGGGCTTCAGGCTTCAGCTCGGCACTGTCGAAATCGAAGAAGACGACCGACCGCTCCTCGCCGTTGACGGAAACCGTCGCCCCTTTCGATCCGCCGTCTTTGCCGGCCGCTTCGCGGACCCGGCCTTTGGAGTCGAGAGTGCCTTCGGCAATACCGGATTCGCTTCCGGAGGCCTTGTTTCCCGCGGCCGACGAGCCTGCCGTCCTGGAAGCATCTCCGTTTTTGGCTGCACCTGCAGTCGATGCCTCGGTGGCCGGGGCAGTCTTGTGGGCGCAGGCCGAGAACAGGAACAGGGCTGAAGCCAGTATCAGACCTTTCACTATTGACCGGTTCATCTGGAATCTCCTTGGGTTGGCTATGTCCGAGTTGAATCGGACAACGTGGTTCTACGTTGGTTTGGTTGAGATTAACGCTTTTGGATTTCATGGAGTTTTAAATCCCCATGAAAATTCCCATAAATTGGGATGAAAGCGGGCCGTCGAGGCGGTCAGCCCGTCACTTTATAAATTTTGCCGGGTGTCTGATCTATCGTTTGGCGTTGAACTTGAGAATCTCGGTCACCTGATCGCGATTCAGGGTCCGGTTTGTAACCGCTTCGAAAATGTAGCGGACCAGTTCCATCGCGTCTATCTGCGTACCGGTCTGTTTGGCCACGGCATCGCAGAAAGAGACGATCCCCCGTCCCGTGACCGAGAGCACTTCGGCCATCTGCAGGCCGTTGCCCAGATCGCCTTCCAGAAGGATGCGGAAGTAGAGCTTCTGCCACGAGGTCGCCGACTTCTCTGTTGGCAGGAAGTAGGGGAACTGCGGCATCTGCTGGTGAAGTTTCTGGAAATACCGCTGCACTTCGGGGATGTCCCACGGTTCCCGGTCGTCCTTGTCGAAACCTTCGACCTGGAAACCGACGGTCCCCATGAGGTCGCTGAGTCCCTTGCGGTTCTCTCCGGCCTGCAGCGAAATGGTTTTCATCAGCGGCGCCGTATCGCACGCGACGATCTCTTTCTTCGACAGCTTGAGAATCATGAGCCGGCTCATCGGGGTGGACTCCGTAACGGGTTGTGCCCCGAAGCATTAAATACGCCGGCCACCGGCGCAACCCGGAACTTCCACCCCCGTCGTTAAACGGCGGATTGAGGCAGCACGGGCTTGTTCTGAACCTTCCTCAGGATGATCTCGAGCGGGCAGAACTTCGTGAACGACGACTGGAGCAGGTTCGCTCCGACAAACGCCGTGAACCACAGCCAGTTCGGCGAGTGCAGGTGGGCGAGCAGGAGGCTCGTGAGGATAAAGGTTCCGGCGAAAGCGCGTATCTGGTTATCGATGGTCATGGTGAACTCCTTTGGACAGTTTAACCGGCATTCCGGCTGGCGAGAACCGCACGGGCGCGGGACTCCCCGGCCAGCCAGTAGTACAGGATCGGGACCGTGAAGCGGCTGAGCAGGGTCGCCGCCACTTCACCGAACATGAGACTGACGGCAAGACCCTGGAAAATCGGGTCGAACAGCATCACGGCGCTGCCGGCGACGACCGCCGCCGCGGTGAGCAGCATGGGGCGGAACCTGAGGACTCCGGCCGAGACGACCGCCTCTTTCAGAGGCATGCCCTGGGCGATCTGGTGCTCGATGAAGTCCACGAGGATGATCGAGTTCCGTACAATGATGCCCGCTCCCGCGATGAATCCGATCATGGACGTGGCCGTGAAATAGACCCCGGTGAGCCAGTGACCGGGCAGGATCCCGATCAGGCTGATGGGGATCGGCGCCATGATGATGAGCGGGACCAGAAAACTCCCGAACCAGCCGACCACGAGGATGTAGATGAGCACCATCACGACGGCGAAGGCGCCGCCCAGATCGCGAAAAACCTCGTAG
The DNA here is from genome assembly GCA_964565925.1 of uncultured bacterium. Classification (GTDB taxonomy): domain Bacteria; phylum JAGRBM01; class JAGRBM01; order JAGRBM01; family JAHCIT01; genus CAZMGV01. The sequence continues at coordinate 9,912 of CAZMGV010000020.1, read as the reverse complement.
GTGATGAACCACTCGCCATCCCATTTCACCGTGGCGTTCTGGGTGTCCCACGGCACGTCGGCGGTCTGCTGGGCATAGTGGATCTGCGGCCCAAGCTTGAGAATACCGTAGACAGGGGCTTCTTCCGCACCGGCCAGTTCCGCCATCACGTAGGTCACCGGCTTCAGGTTTTTCCGGTACAGCGCGACAGCCTCTTCCTTGCGCGGCTGACCGAGAAGGTTATCGACCTGGACGAAGCCGGATTCGAACGACGGGAGTGTTTGTCCCTGGAACGGTTTGGGACCCGAGCGAGCCGCCGACAGCAGGGAGAGATTGACCGGCACGTCTTCGGGGTGGCTCACGTCCTTGATGGTGAGCATCGGTGATTCAGAGAAGGTCAAGGCCCCGGTCATGGCGACCGGAACGGCGTTGACCCCAAGCATGCCGCCTTTTGAGTAGTCATAGGGGTAGACAAGCCTGGGGCGGCCGGGTCTCAAGGTCGAATCGAGATCCACCACGCTGGGCTCCGACTGGAACGTGGCCAGAACCTCCCCGGCCACCTTGCGGCGGGTGGCCTCGTCGGGGCCGTACACTTCAGCCAGCATGGTGGCGAGTACCGGCGGGCCGGGCGGGATTTCCAGAACTTTTGTCACCGCCGCGTGGCGTTTGCCGAAGGCGGCGATCGCCGGGCGAAGTTCTGTGATGATCTCGTGGCTCGACAGCTTTCGCTCTGCTTTTTCGGTCAGCACGATCTGCAGGTCGATCTGGTCGTCCCGTCCGCGCATGAAGGCGTGCTTCACCATCCCGGAGAAGGAGTACGGCGCCGCTTCACCCGAATAGATCTGGATCCGTTTTACGTCCGGGTTCTTGAGCAGTTCGCCGGCGAGTTCCTCGCCCATGGCGACGCTGGCTTCCAGCGGGGTCGTGGCCGGTAAATCCACCAGCGCCTGGAACTCGCTCTTGTTGTCGAAGGGAAGCATCTTCACCTTGACGTCCTTGAGATACACGAGGCTCCCCGCCGCCACGAACAGACCGGCCGCGACGAGCAGAAACGCTCCGCTGGGCGCCCAGTGACCGAGCAGCGTCTCCATGATCCGTTTGTACATCCGGTCCAGCAGGCTCGTTTTGGGCGGCTCGCCCGGTTTCTGTGCCGGGTCAGGCGTGTGCTTGAGGAGCCGTGCGGAAGCCCACGGCGTCACCATGAAAGCCACGAACAGCGAGACAATCATGGCGAGGCTGGCACCCACCGGGATCGGCTTCATATAGGGGCCCATGAGGCCCCGGACGAAGGCCATTGGCAGGATCGCTGCAATGACGGTGAAGGTGGCGAGGATTGTCGGATTACCGACCTCGGCGACGGCATCCAGCGTCGCGCGGATCATTCCCTTGCCGTGATCCATCCTCAGGTGGCGTTCGATATTTTCCACCACAACGATTGCGTCGTCGACCAGAATACCGATGGAGAATATGAGCGCGAACAGGGTGACGCGGTTCAGCGTGTATCCAAGGAAATAGTAAATCGCGAGCGTGAGGGCGAGGGTGACCGGGATTGCGATGGCCACCACCAGCGACGCCCGCAGGCCCATGAACAGCGCGATCAGTACGGCGACGGACAGGGTCGCGATCATCAGGTGTTCGATCAGCTCGTTCGACTTGTCCGACGCGGTCGATCCGTAGTCGCGGGTCACACTCATCTTCACGTCTTTAGGCAGGTCGCGGGCGAACAGGGTTGCCCGGCCGAGGAGCTGTTTTGACAGCGTGACGACGTTGGTGCCTTTGCGCTTTGCGAACACGAGCGAGACGGCCTGTTCCGGCTCGCTGCCGCGTTCGCGGTCCATGAGGACCGACTGGCGGACCCGTTCTTCCGGGCCATCGGACACTTTTGCCACGTCTTTGATCCGAACCAGCATGCCGGCCCGCTGGCCGATGGCGAGATTCTCGATCTCTTTGGCCTGTGAAAGCCGGCCGCCGACTTCAATATCAAGAATGTTGTCGGCACCCCAGGTTTTCCCCGCCGGCAGCAGCGCGTTGTTTGACTGGAGCGCCTGGGCGACCGAGAGCAGCGAGACACCACGGTCGCTCAGCCTGGCCGGATCGGCCACGACCCGGATGGTACGCTTCCGGCCCCCCAGCAGTTCGACACGGTTGAGATCCGGCGTGCTGGAGAGTTCCCGCGCCAGCGGAGCCACCAGCGTCCGGAGGCTGTAATCGTCCCGCTCTTTGGAGCTGAACGTCAGCGTCAGGAAGGGCACGTCGTCAATCGAGAAGGACTTTACAACCGGCGCGGTCACGTTGGGCGGCAGTTCGGACCGCAGCGCCATCAGTTTGTGGTGCACCTTGACGAGGCTGGGCTCCATGGGATCGCCGACCTTGAATCTGACCGTGATGACGGCGCCGTTGGGCTGGCTGGTCGAGTAAACGTATTCGACGCCTTCGAGACCCCACACGGCGCGCTCGATCGGCTCTACGACCTTGCGTTCGACCTCAGTCGCCTCGAATCCCGGTGCACCCACCTGGATGTCCACCATCGGGACGGAGATCTGGGGCTCCTCTTCCTTCGGTGTCAGCCACACGGCCATCAGGCCCAGCAGCAGGCTCGCCAGTCCGATAACGGGGGTGAGCTTGGAGTTGATGAACGCGTGAGCGAGACGTCCGGCAAAACCGGTTTTTGGTATCTGGCTCATCAGTTGTTCCCCTGTCCGGCACCGGAGCTCAGATACTCCTGCACCCGCATGTCGATCCACTGCTTCTCCAGTTCGCCTTCGGCGAGGATGATGTCCGCACGCCTTGAGAAGACCTCGGCGAACTGGAGCGCGTTGATCGACCCGTTCTTGAAAAGCTGCTCGGCCGTCTTGATCTGTTCGTCCGACAGGTCGAGGCTCTGCTGGATCAGTTTCAGATTCGTTTCGATGGCCGAGATCGCCTCGCGGGTCTGTGCACGGGCGATCCGGTCGCCCTCTGCCATATGCTCCGCTCTGAGGCGCATGGCCTCGGCCTGCATCAGTTCCTGTTCGCGGACCTGGTAATTTGAGTTGTCGAGCAGGTTCCACTGGAGGTAGGCCCCGGCGAGATAACTCATTCCGGTCGCACGCGAGCCGTTGGTGAGATCACCCTGGACGGCGATCCCGGCGCGGGGGAGAAAGCGCGCCTTCTGTGCATCAGCCGATTTCTCGGCGATCCGGGCGCCTTCCATCATGGCCCGGGTCCGAAGCGACGGATCGGTGCCGGCCAGTTCCTCGGGCTTCCCGAGCACCTGGTCGATCAGGGACTGATAGTCAGTGTCCAGTGGTTCCCAGGCCGAGCGGTCAAGCTGTGCGCGTACTGACAGAGAAGCGAGTGCGCTCTTTCGGGAGGCCAGGCTCTGTTCGATAAGCCCGGTAAACCGGGCCTGCAGGGATTTCAGCCCCAGCGCACCGGCATAGCCGACCGGGTTGCTCTTTGAACCGAGCTGGTAGCGTTTGACGAGCTGGTCGACGCGGTCGTCGAGGCGGGCGATCTCCTGGCGCTGCGAATCGTGCGAAAGCGCGAGCGCATAATCCCGGGCGGTCTGGGCGTATTCATATCGCTGCGTGGCATCCCGGGCGGTCGAGCTGGCGGTGATTGCCATCCTCATCGCTTCGGAAATGGTTTTCTTCTGGCCGCCTTCATAGAGGGGCAGATCGACGATCACGGACGCTTTCTGGTAAAAGTACGATCCCGGATGGTTGAGCAGCGCCGGGCTGAAGTCGGCGGCAGTCGCGTGCCTCTCGCCTAGCAGCGAGAAGAAGTTCTGGGCGGCATCGTTGGTGCCATAGAGGCGCGCATCGAGCATCACCTTCGGGTACCAGTGGCGGGCCGCCCGGTCGGCGGCAACCTGTGCTGCGTCGATGTCTTTTCCGGCAGCCTGAATCTCGGTCGACTGGGTCTTGATGCGCCCCCAGACATCTTCAAAAGACAGTTTGTCCGCAGCAAAAGCTCTGGCCGGGACGACCATCCACGCCGCCATGAGCAGCCCCGCAAGGTGAATCCTGTTTTTCATTTCGAGCCCTCCCGTGATGCACTTCGCGGACCGCCGGTTTTATTGTCGGCGTTGCAGTAAATTCCGGCGATCGCGGCGATCAGTTCGGCCGCGCGTGAGTCGCTCAGCGAGTAATGGATGCTCTGGCCGTTTCGCTCGGCCTTGACCTGGCCTTCGCGCCTGAGCCTCGCCAAGAATTGCGACGTCTGCGCCTGCGAGAGTCCGCAGGCCTCCTGGAGTTCGGACACCGGCGCAGGGCCGTCGGTCAGGCGGCAGAGAATCCGCAGGCGCGTCGGGTGCGAGAACCCTCGCAGCACCCGGCTCACTTCCTTGGCTTTGGAAGTCAGCGCCTTGGCGTTCCGGGGTAGTGTGATCGTCGAACGGTTTGCAGGGTCATTCTTCATGTCTAAAGTATAGTATTAATAATATATATTATGCAAGCTATATAAAAATGCACGCCAAGTCGCTGAAATGACTGGGAAAGAAGCGGTATCCAGGGCGAATTTCGTGGCCAAATACATCCGGATCGGATACCTTCCGGCAGTTCGATGAAGATTAACGCCAAGAACCTGATCCTGGATCTGCTGCTCGCCGCCGGCGGCCGTGCGCTCACGGCGCGCGAGGCGGTCTCGGCCGGCGCGCTGTTCAGGATTAACAGCAACAACGTGCGCGTGGCGCTGGTGCGCCTGTCGGCCGAGGGGCTGATCGACTCGGCGGCCCGCGGCAGTTACCGGCTGGGACCGGCGGCCGCGAAGCTGGCCGGAGAGGTCGCCACCTGGCGCAAGGCCGAGCAGCGGATCCGCAAATGGAACGGCGGATACCTGGCGGTCAGCTGCGGATCGCTGGGCCGCAGCGACAGGGCGGCCTTAAGGCGCAGGGAGCGCGGACTTCATATGCTGGGTTTCCGGGAACTGGACCGCAACCTTCATATCCGTCCGGACAATATCGAGAAAAACGCGACCGCCGTCAGGGAACGGCTCTACAACCTGGGGCTGGAACCCGAAGCGGCCGTCTTTGTCGCTTCCGATCTGGATGCCGCGCGGGAAGAACGGGCCCGTGCCCTGTGGGACGGCGAGGCGCTGAACGCCACCTACCGGTCCATGCGCGAGCAGCTCGAAGAGTGGATGGAGGAGTCGGACGGCCTGGAGCCGGCGGCCGCCGCGCGGGAATCGTTCCTGCTGGGCGGCCGCGCGATTCACCAGATCGTCTTCGATCCGCTGCTTCCGGCTCCGTTTGTGGACACCGATGCCCGTCACGAGTTTATCCGGACGGTCCTCAGGTTCGACCAGGTCGGCCACGCCATCTGGCGGCGGCTGCTGGAAAGCGTCTCCGTAGCATCCACGCCGCTATCAGGCGGCCCGGGCGGACCATCCGGCCGGTCCCGCATCATCTATCACTCGTAAGGCACCCGGTATAGCCTTCGACGCGGATTCCGGATCATCCTCCCGACGGAATGTCCTTGAATGCCAGTCCCTTGTCTGCGCGCATGTCGGGCGGCAGGCCAAGCACACGTTCGCCGACGATGTTGCGCAGTACTTCGTCAGTGCCTCCGGCGATTCGCATGCCCGGCGCGAAGAGATACATGATCTGCCACATCGCCGAATTCACGGCGGGTTCACCGCCCATGACCGCACCGGCAGGACCCTGCAGTTCACAGGCGAGGTCCGCCATCTCCTGCAGCGAAGCAGCCAGAACGAGTTTGCCCGTGGAGGCTTCCGGACCCGGCATGGTGCCCTTGGAGAGCGCCGTGATTGCCCGCTGGCCCGTATACTGCAGACCGGTATTGCGGACATAGATATTGGCGAGACGCTGGCGGATGGCCGGATCTTCCAGCGCACCGACTTTTCTGGCCAGATCGAGCAGGCCGTGGAAGCCCATCCCGGCGCCGCCGCCCGATCCGCCCATGCCGATGCTCATGCGCTCGTTCATCAGCGTCGTGAGCGCCACCGTCCAGCCTCCGTCCACGGCGCCCAGACGATCGGAATCCGGTATCCGGACATCGGTGAAGAACACTTCGTTAAAGTTGGCGCCGCCTGAAATCTGCTTGATCGGACGCACCTCGACACCCTTCGCCTTCATGTTGACGATAAAGAACACCATGCCCTGGTGCTTGGGCTTGTTGAAGTCGTGGCGCGCCACGAGGATGCCGTAATCGGAGTAGTGGGCGCCGGAGGTCCATACCTTCTGGCCATTCAGCACCCAGTAGTCGCCGTCCCGCTCGGCGCGCATCTTGAGGCCGGCGAGATCCGAACCGGCGGCCGGTTCGCTGAACAGCTGGCACCAGATCTCCTCGCCGCGGAGCAGCGGCTTCAGGTAGCGCTCCTTGTGTTCCTTGGAGGCATGGGCCATCAGCGTCGGCCCGCACATTCCGTGCCCGATGGCGAAGATATTCTGGCCCGTGCGGAACTTGCCCTCTTCCTGGCCCCAGATGACCGCCTGCATCGGCGTCGCGCCGCGGCCGCCATACTGCTTGGGCCAGGTGATACAGGCCCAGCCGCCGTCGGCCTTCTTTGCCTGCCACGCCTTGGCGGCCTTCACGACCGCCTCGTCCTCGCGCTCGGAGAACGCCATGCCGCCGTCCTCGTCCCTGGTGTTGATCGGCTTCGCATTCTTCTCGAGCCAGGCCCGTGCTTCCGCCCTGAATGCCGCTTCTTCCGGAGTATCCTTGAAATCCATTATCTGTTCCCCTGAATGACTGTTGAAATAGTGGTGTGGAAATCTGTTCCGCTCAGGCCGCGCTCGCCGGCTGGCTGCTGCTCAGCCGTTCGATCAGCTTGTCGCGCCATTCACCCGCACTGCCCAGCGCAAGCGCCAGCAGCTTCGAGCGCTTGAGCAGGAGGTGCGCGTCGCACTCCCAGGTAAAGCCGATACCGCCGTGCACCTGGATGTTTTCGCGCGAGGCGAATTCGTAGGCGTCGGTTGCGGCCACGCGTGCCGTCGCCGCCGCCACGGGCAGGTTCTGGTTGTTCTCAAGCGCCCACGCGGCGTAGAAAGCGTTCGACACCGCCACTTCGTTATTCACCAGCATGTCGACGACCTTGTGCTTGATCGCCTGGAACGAGCCGATGGGCCGTCCGAAGGCGTACCGGGTCTTGGCATAGTCGCGCGCCATCTCCATGCACCGGCGGGCGCCGCCGATCTGTTCGAACGCCATGAGCACCGCCGCGCGGTCATAAATGCGCTCGATGAGTCCCGCGGCGTCGCCTTCCTTGCCCAGCAGTTCGGCGGACGCGTTCTTGAACGCGAGCGTCCCCTGCGAGCGGGTCTGGTCCATACTCTGGAGTTTCGTGCAGGTGACACCGGACTGCTTGAGATCCGCAATGACCAGCGAACCGCCCTTCACGGCGATCACCGCAAGATCGGCGTTCGGCGCGTCGGTCACGGGCGTTTTGGTTCCGGACAGTTTCCCGCCGGAAAAGCCGCAGGCCAGCTTCCCGAGTTTCGGCGCTCCCGCGCCTTCGGCGACTGAGAACGTCCCGATGGTTTCGCCGCTGGCCAGCCCCGGCAGGTATTTCTTCTTCTGCGCCTCGCTGCCGGCCTGGAGTATTGCCTCGGTGCACAGGTAGACGGAGGACGAAAACGGCACCGGCGCCACGCAGTAACCGATCTCCTGCGCCAGCAGCACCAGTTCAAGGTATCCGAACCCCTGCCCGCCGTAGGCTTCGGGTATGGCGGTTGCCTGCCATCCCTGGGCGGCCATCTGCTTCCAGAGGTCCCGGTCGATGCCTTCGCCCGTTTCCATCACCTTGCGCACGCGCTCGAACGACGCGCGGTCTTTAAGAAATGCCGCCGCTGTTTTCTGCAGCAGTTTCTGATCGCCTGAAAAATCGAAATTCATCTCTCCCGCTCCTTCCGTGTTCCCTGCAACACGATTCAGTGTCAGTGCCCGCCGGACAGGGCCCGGTCGCGACTGACGAACGTGTCATTCTGCTACGGTTGGGTTTGTAAAGGCAATCAAAAACTTTGTGCGCGGAGTCGGCGGCCGGGTCGTGATTGGCGGGGCGCTTTCAACAAAGTACAAACCCGACTGAAGTCGCCCGTGTGAAACAGGCCGAATACGGGTCAGAGAGTAACAAGAGGATTATGCCCGTGAGCGAAAACAAGCCGCCCGAACCTTCCGCGAAGAACGGTGATGTCAAAAGCGGACCCCTCGAACAACTCAACGAGGCGCTGGCGGCGACCCTGGACGATGCGCGCCGGGAGGCGGCCGGCAAGCGTCACGAGAAGGGATACCGCACTGCTCGCGAGAATCTTGAGCATCTGTGCGACAAAGGGTCCTTCATCGAATACGGGCAGCTGGCAGTGGCCGCCCAGCGCAAGCGGCTCAGCCCGGAGAAGCTCAAGAAGGATACGGCCGCTGACGGAATCCTGACGGGCCTTGCGACAATCAACCGGGAACGATTCGGCGAAGCGGCGAGCCAGGTTGCCGTCGTCATCAACGACTATTCGGTGCTGGCGGGCACTCAGGGTTACTTCCATCACCAGAAGCTCGACAGGATGCTCGAAAAGGCCGTCGAGCTGGGGCTGCCTGTAATCATGTACACCGAGGGCGGGGGCGGGCGTCCGGGAGATACCGACGTGACCACCCAGATCGCCGGGCTGACCGTGCCGTCGTTCGCATTATGGGCCGGTATGACCGGCAGGCATCTCAGGATTGCGGTCAATAATGGTTACTGCTTTGCCGGTAATGCGGCCCTTTTCGGCTGCGCGGATATCCGGATCGCGACCCGGAAGTCCTGGATCGGCATGGCCGGGCCCGCGATGATCGCGGGCGGCGGGCTGGGAGAATGCAAACCCACCGATATCGGACCTATCGAGGTGCAGCGCAAAAATGGCGTTGTCGATATCGTCGCCGACGACGAAGAAGAGGCAACGAACCTGGCGAGGCAGGTGCTCGGATATTTTCAGGCCCTCAAGGCTCCGGGGGGCGGGCATTCCGGCTGGAAATGCCCCGATCAGGAACCGCTCCGGCAGGTGATCCCCGCCAACCGCCGCATTGCCTATAAAGTCCGGAGTATTCTGGAAACGCTCGCCGACGAGGGCTCCTTTCTCGAACTGGGCCCCGACTGGGGCCGCGGTATCGTCACCGGTTTTCTCCGCATCGAGGGCCGGCCCCTGGCGGTGATGGCCAACGACTGCATGATCCTCGGCGGGGCCATTGATGCCGAAGCCTCCGAAAAGACCGCGCGGTTTTTGCGGCTCTGCGACGCCCACGGCATGCCGGTCCTTTCGCTGTGCGACACCCCCGGCCTGATGGTCGGTCCGCAGAGCGAGGAGCAGGCCGCCGCGCGCCACATGTCGGATTTCTACGTTGCTGTTTCCTGTCTTCGCGTGCCGCTCATCGGCGTTTTCCTGCGCCGCGGTTACGGGCTGGGTGCCATGGCCATGATGGGCGGGAGTTTCAGGCACCCCGCTTATGCCGTCTCGTGGCCGCTGGGGAACTTCGGCGGTATGGGTCCCGAAGGCGCGGTACGCCTCGGATTCAAGAAGGAACTCGATGCGATCCAGGATGAGGGTGCGCGCGAGAAGATGATCCAGGACATGACCGCCGCACTCATCGAGAGAGGCCGGGCCACCGAGGCAGCCGCTTTTCTGGAGATCGACGCGGTCATCGATCCGGTGGACACCCGGCGGGTCGTGGTACGGGCGCTGGAGGCGGCCGGCGCCCGCAAGGGGCCGTCCAGCGGGGCCAACCAGTAATCGTCTGCAGCTGAGGATTTGGCGGGGAATCCGCGACAAAGTACAAACCCGGCTTGCTAGAAAGGAAGCCGCTTGAACACCAGCCGTTCTTGAGCGATTTCAGACGGTTGCGGATGCATCCGAACCGAGTTTGCCATGTGCCGAGAAGCCCGGCATTTGTACGTTACTTGTCCTCATCTTCGTAAGTCATCGCCCGACCCCGTTATCGTAATGCTATAAGGGTTTGTACCGTCTGC
>CAZMGV010000019.1:0-75059 GCA_964565925.1 uncultured bacterium | reverse complement strand
CCTGGCGGCCGCAGACCGGCGGAAGGCGAGTGGTGGAAACCGAAAAGGCGGCTCGGTGGCCTGAAACCCCGCATGCCGCGATAGATGTTTGAAAACTGAATAGCCTTAAACCCGCTGCTGGCAACAGGGGTTTAGGGTAACGGCCCTTCGCGGGGCGGACTCACCCCGCCAGCGCGCCCCCTTGCGATCCCGCCAGAACCGTGGCGGGATCGCGTCCCCCCGAATTGGGGGGACAGGTTCGCGTGGCTGACTACTCGTTGGGTGGTCAGCCGCGCGGATTTTCTCCCCCTCGACGGGGGAGACCCTCTGAAGCGAGAGCGAAAGAGGGTGGGGGTGCCTGAACCGGGGTGAGTGAGTCCCGTGCGGGGCAGAATTTAACTCGGCCTGCGAATTGGCCGGGCTACTTCGCCTGCCGGGATTCTTTGGCGATCTCGTCTGCCAGCGCGCGGCCGCCTTCGACCGGGATGCCGGTGCGTTTGGAGAGGTCGTCGGTCCAGTCGAGGTCGGGCCACTGGAACCGGTAGCCGGTGCCGTCGTGGTCCACGAGCGCGATCCGCCAGCCGGAGCCGTGCGGGATGCAGACGATCCGGGCGAGGTTCGAATAGAGGATCTCCTCTTCGGCGGCCGCCTGTTCCAGCGTGATCCGGTCGGCGTGCAGCGTGAGCCCCTTGGTCCAGAAGGCGATCTTCCAGAGCCCCCAGCTGGAGAGCGCGGTCATGGGGATGCTCACGCCCAGCCATTTCATGACGGTCGAGGCGTGGGATTCGCCGATGGAAATGAGCCCGGTGCCAAGGCCGAACAGCGACGCGGCGCCGATCACGAGACCCAGTATGAACAGCAACCCCCACAGGGTGCGGGCGAACTGGCTTCTCGGGTAGGTGCGGGGTTCAGTCGCCATCGGTAGTGGAACTGCCGCCAGAACCGCTGCCAGAACCGGCGCCGGCACTGGTGATGTAGCCGCCGGTCTCGGTGGCGGTATCGTCCGTCTCTTTGCCGACCCATTCGCGCACGCGGTCGGACTCGAGGTAGGTCAGCAGCAGGCCGCACAGGGCGAGCGACAGTGCGAACCCGGCGACGAGCGCCAGCGCCGCGTTGCGGATGAACTCCTGCACGAGCGGGTCGCCGCTCAGCATCCGGAGGAGCGAGGGCAGCGAGTTGGTGGCGACGACCGCCGTGAAGACCGTGGCGGCGGCGAGCACCACCAGTACCACCAGCATGAACACCACGTAGGTGGTGTGGCCGCGGGGGTTTCCGCGGAAGGTGCCGTAACCGGCGTAGCCGCAGGTCCAGGCGGTGGCCGCGTTGATCAGGAAATCGGTCATGTCGGCATGGGTGACGGCGATGAGCGCCTGCTCGACCGACCAGACGGAAAGGGCGAACGCGATTCCGGCGGCGACCCAGACGCCGAAGGGGCGCACCGGCGGGTCGTAGTCGGGAACGAACGTGCCGTCGGCCTCCAGCAGGCCTTCGGGGAACTCGTCGGGCACTTCGGCCAAGGGGGCGGGAAGCCCGGATTCGGGAACGGGGGGTTTAGGTTCGTCCATATCGTCCTTGGACACCGCCGGGCAGGGTCGCTCCGGGAAGGGGTCCGCCGTCTTTTCGCGTAGCCCGCAGGGGAAAAGACCCGGCCCCCAAAACCTGACGGTTTTGAGGGCCAAAGTTCAAGTAGCGGCCCGGCCGCCGGTCAGGGGCGGACCTTGATTATTCGTATCGGTTCGGCGTCAGCTCGGCTGGGCCTTGCGTGATAGGTACCACTCGGTCACCTTCAGCGAACCGTCTTTGGCGCGCTCTTCGGCCGCCTGCTGGGTCACCGGCGCCGGGACGATGACGTCCTGGCCTGGCTTCCAGTTGGCGGGGGTGGCGACTCCGGCTTTGAGATTGAGCTGAAGCGCGTCGATCACGCGGACGATCTCGTCGATGTTGCGGCCGCACGACAGCGGATAATACACCATCGCGCGCAGGGTCATCTCCGGGTCGATGAAGAACACGCAGCGCACGGCGGCGGTGACGGCCATGGGCTCGTGCACCATGCCGAACAGGCGGGCGACCTTCTGGTCCAGATCGGCCACGACCGGGAACTTCACCTTCACCTTGAAGTTCTTCTCGATGTCCCGCACCCAGGCGATGTGGGAGTAGACCGAGTCGATCGACACGCCGATGAGCTGCACGCCGCGCTTGTCGAATTCGTCGAACCGCTCGGCGAAACCGGCGAACTCGGTGGAGCAGACCGGCGTGAAATCCGCCGGGTGGGAAAACAGGATGACCCATTTGCCCTTGTAGCTGGACAGCTTGACCGGGCCGTGGGTGGTGTTGGCCTCGAAATCGGGAACTTTGGCACCCAGTTGGAGCGACATACTTTATATTCCTTCCGTCTCGTGTTGTGGGCTCGTGTTTTATAGCGGCCTTCCCGGAAGGGACCGGCCTGTTAAACCCAACAGAAATGGTCAGGTATCCGGGGCGAAAATCGAAAGCAACGGATTTTTGAGGGCCGCCCTTACGGGGTCACTTCGTAGGTCTTGATGGGGTAGTGGATACCCTTCACCTGGATCTCGCCCTTTTCGTCGCAGGGGATATCGTCTTTGACAAGCGCCCACACCGCGTGGCTGAGGAGTATCTTCCCCGGGGTGCAGTGGGTCTGGAGCCGGGAGGCCAGGTTCACCTGGTTGCCAATGATCGTGTAGTCCATGCGCCCCGGCGAGCCGAAGCTGCCCACGGTGGCGACGCCGCAGTTGACGCCCATGCGGACCTTGAACGGCACCTGGATGCCTTCGTTGAACCACTTGCGGTCCAGCTCCGTCATCCGCTTCTGCATCTCGACCGCCATCCGCACGCAGCGAAGCGCATGGTCCTTGTCGTTGGTCGCCTTCGGGGCGCCGAAGAAGATCAGGATCGCGTCGCCGATAAATTTGTCGATCGTGCCGCCGTGCTTCTCGGCGATGCGGGTCATCTCGCCCAGGTATTCGTTGAGCACGCGGGAGAACTCTTCCGCCTCGAGCTGGTCGGCGGTCTCGGTGAACCCCTGGATGTCGGAGAAGAAAATGACGATCTTCTTGCGGGCATGCCGCTCGGTCAGTTCGGCGCCGTCGGCCTGGAGCTGTTCCACGAGCTGCGCCGGCACGTAGCGGCGGATGAGCGCGTTCGAGCGGGCCAGTTCAAGCTCCCGCTGGCGCAGGAGCTTGAACACCCAGTAGGTGCCGAAATAAGTGCCCGGCAGGAGGGCGCCTCCGAAGATCAGGGACGAGATCATCAGGTCCCGCTGGCCGAGCACCTGATCGAGGGCGGCCGGGTCGATATGCGCCATCCGGACGATGTTGCCGATGGGGATGAGGTGCATCCCCTGCGCCGCGATCAGCGACACGTGGACGACCGTCATGACGGCGGTGAGCACGAACGCCGCCCGCGTGGGCAGGAAGATCACCATCCCCATGATGATGAGCGGCAGGAACAGGACGCTGTGGCTCGTGACGATGCCGTGCTGCCAGGTGAACGCCTCGGTGATGAGGATGTCCATCATGAACAGGCCGGTGTTCAGTTCGCGGAACCACGAGACGTTCCTGAACAGCAGCAGGCAGAGCACGTTCAGGGCGACCATGATGACCGGGACCAGCGCGATCACGCCCATCACGTTGCTGAAGACGAGCAGGAACGGCACGCTGGGCACCGCGTAGGCGAGAATGCGCAGGTACTGGAGCTGGATCGTCCGCTGCCGTTCGACGGTTTCGATCGATTCGCGGACTTCGTTCGGGATGTCCTGCGCCAGTTCCTTGAACCGGACGCGCGACAGCGCGCCGCCGATCAGGCAGGCGTTTTCGCTTTCGGTATCGAGAACCGGGTTGAACGTCGTGGTCGAGGCTGGGGCTGACATGAAGATCAAGTGTAGTCCCCCGGACGGGGATTAGGCGAGGGGGCAACTTGAGGGGTCCGGGGGGCACGGCTATTGGATCCTGACGATGCCTGCCGATACCGAAATCCCGGGAACCGCGACCGGCGGGAAAACCCTGTTTCTGGCCATTCTGCTGCCTTTACTGGGCGGCTGGCTGTTTTCGGACGGGCTCGCCCCCCTCGATCTGGCCGGGGCGGCGCTGCTCACCCACCTTCCGGTTCTTTACGCCGTCCGGCGGCTCCGGCCTCCGCTGGCCGCCTGTGCCTCCCTTTTATACGGAGTGAGCGGGGCGGTCTGGGTCGCCTGGTGGGTATTCGAGGCGCTGCATACCCACTACCACCAGGGAGCGGTGATCAGTCTGCTGTTCGTCGTCTTTGTGGTCGGCCTTGGAGTCGGGCTCTTTACCGGCACGCCGGTACTCCTGTGGCGGGTGCTCGCCGGAAGCGCGGCAAATCCCCGCGGCATCGGTCTCCAGCCCCGCGCCTGGATTCTGCGGCCCCTGCTCTTTGCCGGACTCGTTTTCGTTTTCGAACTGCTGCGCACGCACGGACCGCTGAGCATGCCGTGGGGCTTGATCGGTGCCGGGCTGGGCGGTTCGCAGTTGCTGGTCCAGTCGGCGGATATTGCCGGCACGCTTGGCCATTCGTTCGTCTGTGCGCTGGCGGGCGGGCTGGCGCTCGAAGCCGTCGAGGCGCGGCTCGCCGCCGGGACGGCGTGGACGGCGGCAGACTGGACCCGGTCCCGGCCGCTCCGTGCGCTCGCCGCGCTGCTGGTACTGCTCTGCGGTTACGGTGCGGTACGCGAAATCCAGGTGGACGGCCGGATCAGGGCGGCGGCCGCTTCCGGAAAGCCGCTCCGGGTGGCGGCTATCCAGGCGAACATCCCGCAGGGGGAGCGGTGGGAGGCGTCGCTCGTCGGCCGGAACATGGGCCGCCATATCGATATGTCCCGCGAGGCGGCCGAGAAATACAGCCCCGGTCTCATCGTCTGGCCCGAGACGGCGATGAACACCTATCTCACCGGCGACGATGAATACCGCTCGCGGATCTACGGCATCAGCCTGATGCACGGCGTGGATTTCCTGCTCGGCGGGCCGCACGCCGTCTCCGATGACAATGGCAATACCCGGTATTTCAATTCGATCTTCCAGCTGAGTCCGGCCTCGGGGCTGGGCGCACGGTACGACAAGCGGCAGCTGCTGGCGTTCGCCGAATACAACCCGTTCAGCAAGGTGCCGCTGTTTCCCAGGCCGAAGCAGGTGCCGCTCGACTACACGCCGGGTACGGCGCCGGTCCTGTTCGACGTGCGGGGAGTGAAGATCGGGGCGATGATCTGTTTCGAGGCGCTCTACCCGTGGCTCTCGCGTGACCTCGTGAACAGCGGCGCGACGCTGCTCCTCAACGTATCGAACGACGCCTGGTTCGGCCGGACCAAGGCCCCCGGCCAGCATGTGGAGCAGGCGCGCCTGAGGGCGATCGAGCTGCGCCGTTATCTGGTGAGAAATGCCGGGACCGGCATCACTGTCGCGTTCGATCCGCTGGGGCGCGAGATCGGTGCCGCGCTTCCCGTCTTCACTGAAGGGGTTCTAGCGGCGGACATCTATCCGATGGACGGCCGCACCGTGTACGCGCGACTGGGGGACTGGCCGCTGTTCATACTGTCATTCCTGATGATTGCAGCCGGGATACGGTTCCGGGTCCGGCGGCCGGCCACTTAGAGCCAGGGCAGAATAGGCAGCCCGGTTTTGGGATCGGTCTTGAGGAAGATCGCCTCCAGATAAAAGACGAGATCCATCCAGTAGAACAGGCCGTAGTTGAGCACGACGACGAGCACCGGAAAGCTCGTCCAGAACAGGAGCCGTCCGCGCGGTTTCGAGGCGGCGCCGGACCATGCCACGACGGCGATCAGC
Organism: uncultured bacterium; assembly: GCA_964565925.1. Lineage (GTDB taxonomy): Bacteria > JAGRBM01 > JAGRBM01 > JAGRBM01 > JAHCIT01 > CAZMGV01. Next base: position 69,267 of record CAZMGV010000019.1, on the reverse strand, counting down.
ACCGACAGGCTGGCCAGCAGGTAGCAGGCGGCGATGAAGCGAGGCTCGCGCCCGGAGATATTGTCCGGCAGGGCGTTCGCGTGATCGCCGGGTTCCATCCAGGCGGCGATGTCGTGGCCCGAATCCTTGAACGCGAGGTAGCCGGCGGCGCCGGCCAGAATCGCAAACAGCGGGAGCAGGGCAAGCGAGACGCCCAGCCAGCTCTTGAGAAGGGGCTTCCAGTCGGGCCGGGGCGGAACGAGCGGGACCAGCGCGATCAGCGCGAGCGCGCCGATCACGAACGAAACCAGCAGCACCCGGTAACGGCTTTCATAAAGATGGGCCTTGATCCGCTGGCCGGGACTGGGGGGCGGCATGCCGAGATCCACGGCCAGCGCCGTGGCGGCGTCGTAGTAGGCGGCCGACGCGGAGTACCGCTTGTCCACGAACTCGAGGTCGCCCAGCCCCTTCAGCGCGAAGGCGGAAGACAGCGTGCCGGGATAGCGCTCGTAAACCAGCTGGTAGTAGCGGCGGGCGTCTTCGTAACGCTTTTTCTTGAATGCGGTTTTGGCGAGGAAGAACAGATACTCGTCCGCCTCGGGATAGTCCCGGTTGGCGTCGAGCATCGCGAGCAGCCGCTTTTCCCACTCTTCGTCGCCCAGCTCCTTCCGGGTGTCCATCAGCCCCTGGAACTCCCGGTACTGGGTGGCCCACTTGCCCTCGTAGGGAATGAGCGAGGGCAGCCGTTTTTCGATACGGGCGGCGGCGCGGCTCTTGGGAAACTGTTCCAGGACTTTGCGGTACATTTCGAGCGCGCCGTTCACGTCGTGGCTGCGCTGATCCAGCAGGAAACCGCACTGGAACAGCGCGCTCGGTGCAGAGGGACTGTCCGGATATTTCGCGAAAACATCGCGGTAGATTCCGCATGCCTTGTCGGCGTCCCCGGCGGTTTCGGCCTTCTGGCCTTCGACGAAGAGCGCTTCGCCGGGTTCGGTGATAGCCGCGGGCGCCGGTTGCGGGGCCGGCCCGTCGGCCCCGTCCGATCCGGCCGGGTCGATGGTTCCGCCCGGAAGCGCATCGCCGGTCCGGGAGACCTGAGAGGCATCGGCGGCCCGGACGTTCGCCGCCGGTCCGCCGGCAACGGCGAATCCCGCGATCAGCGCCAGCCAGAAGCCGCGGCTCATTTAGACGGATTGCCCGCCGCGACCTGGGGCATGACGACCGTGGGCGCGTTGCCGATGAGGTTGATCTCGAGCTTCACGTGCTCGCGGGTGTCATAGGTGTGGAGCTGGGGCGACGGAATCGTCATCACGCCGTCATAGAGCAGATCGGCCTTGATCGGGATCTGGAACTCCCGGTCGATCCAGATGAAACCGTCCTTGGCGTTGATCCGGATGCCGGGGTTCTCGCCCTGATAGTGCGTCGGCCCGACGTTGTAGACATCCACGGTGCGGCCCAGCCAGGTGTTGGTGCCTTTCGCCTCGAAGCCGATCGCCTGTTTGGTCTCGTTCACCCATTTCCGCAGGAAATCGTGGGAGAGCAGGTCGATCTGGTTGGACGTGATCGTATTGAGCAGTTGCTGGTCGTCTTCCGAGGACTGTTCGTTGATGGCCGCCGCCCGGGCGTCGCCCGGATGCTTGATGAACGCCTGGTTGCCGATGAGCCAGAACTGGCTCTTGTAGATGGGCTTCTGGTAGGTCTGCTTCGGACTGTCCGTGCTGATGTCGTAGGCCGCCTGCCAGTCGCCCTTGGCATCCTTGGTGAATTTCACCGTGCCCTTGCTGGTGACCTTGCCCAGTTTGGGTTCCGACGAGGTGTTCTCGAAACTGAAGGTGACCGTAAAGTTCGGCAGGCTGTCGAACGTCTTGCGGAACGGTTGGTTCACGGCCGCGATCACCGACGACAGCGCTTCCGGCAGTTTCTCCGGCGTCTCGTCCTGCTTGCGCCCCTGGAAGAGCGGCAGGGGTTCCAGCGTGACGCCCTTCATCTCGGGCTCGACTTCGCCCTCGGCGTACTGCGTCCCGTCGGGCGCTTTCGCCTTGGCAATCCAGTCGCGGGCGCGCTTCGCCTGGTCGTCGCCGGAAATCTTCTGGACCGGCACCTTGCTGAACTGTCCGGGCAGTTCCGCACGGGTCGTGAGATAGAGGAGATAGGCCGCGATCAGCGCCGCCAGCACCAGGGCGGCGATCACGAACTTGCGCAGGTTCCCGCCGGACTCGGCCGCCTGGGTTTCGCCAGTCATGCAGCCTCTCCGGCTTGCGCGGCTGCCCCGGCAGCTGCCTCTACTGCCTGGCCCGGCAGCGGTTCCCCGCCGCCCGGTTTCGTGTGGCTTTTCAGATAGATGACGACGGCCGGCACGATGAACGTGAGTGCGCTGGCGAAAATCAGGAGCGGAGTCAGGTCCGCACCGATAGAAGACGAGTTGGGATTGTAGCCGAACTTCACCTCGAGCACGCGGCCTTTGGGACGCCGCCACAGCGAGCGGACTGCAAACGACATGCTGATGCCTCCAAGGGAGTTTCCGGCTTTACGATTACCCCGGTTCATTAGCATTCCGGTTCCGGACACCTCAAGGCCCGCGGGGCCCGGCCGGCTTCGCCCTGTGACACGGATGTCAATCGGCAGGCCGGTGCGCGAGCTTTGCCGCCGGCCCTTTGCGGCAGGCGGGCGGATCGGGTACATCTGGCGGACCTTGGCAAAAAATACCGGCTGGAAATACCGCTACGAAACTTTCGGCGGCATCGTCTCCGTTGAGGATCCGCCGCTGCTCATGCTCGTGGATTCGGACTACCTGCTCGAACGGGGCGTGCCAGAATCCCCGATCTGGAAACAACCCGTATCCGGCCGGGCGGTCAACCAGACAGCCGGCACAGTTATCGGCCAGCTATCGGCTCCGACCGAAGTGCATCTGGCGCTCACCAACTACTGCGCGGCCGGTTGCACCGCCTGTTACATGGACTCCAAACCCACTGACCGGCTGGAGACCGAGCGGGCCGACTACGAAAAAGCACTCGAACGGGTCCGTACGCTGGCGCGAATGGGTGTGTTTCACGTGGCGCTGGGGGGCGGCGAAACACTCGAAGTGCCGTGGCTGTTCGAACTGGCAGCCGAGATGCGCAAGCTGGGGCTCGTCCCGAACATCACGACCAGCGGCCTCAGTATCACGCCGGAAAAGGCAAAAGAGTGCCGGGTCTTCGGACAGGTGAACGTCTCGGTGGACGATCTGGACGCGCGTTACCATGAAACGCGCGGGTACAACGGTTTCGAGATCGCCGAGCGGGCCATCGGGCTGCTTCAGGCGGAACAGATACCGGTCGGGATCAACTGCGTGATCTCCCGCAAGAATGTGGAGCATCTGGACGAAATCTTCGCCTGGGTCCGGAAGAAGAAACTGCTCGAGATCGAACTGCTCCGGTACAAACCGGCGGGCCGCGGACGCGAACATTTCGAGGAATTCCGCATGACGCCCGCGCAGATCGACGGTTTCTTCCCCGAAGTGAAGCGGCTGGCGAAGAAGCACCGGATACGAGTGAAGCTCGACTGCTCGTTCGGACCTTTCGTTTATTTTCACAAACCGGACCGCAAGACCCTGCAATTCTTCTCCATCCGGGGCTGTGAAGGCGGTAACTGGCTCGCCGCCGTCCATCCCGACGGCCGCGCGGCGCCGTGCAGCTTCGCCTGGGACGAGAGCATCCCGGTCGAAGATATGCCCGCGCGGTGGAAGGACCCGTCGGCGTTCGCCAGCTTCAAGAGCTGGTGGACGAACCCGCCAGAGCCGTGCGCTTCGTGCGACTACCTCGATCTCTGCCACGGGGGATGCCACGCGGTATCGAAGCATACGGATGGAAGTTTCGAGGCGCTCGACCCGGAATGCCCGGCGGTTCGGCGGTACCGGGAGGCGGGCGGCCGGTGAACCAGATCTTTCTGGAATCGTGGGCCCGTCCGCTGGCTTTCGTTCATGTGCTCGCGGCTATTCTCTGCACCGGCGCGCTGACCCATGCGGCCGTGTTCACCTGGATGTCCGGCCGCAAGGCCCGTCATGCAAACCAGAACCGCGCGGCGAACTTCTGGCCCGCGATCTGGTGCTCCCTGCTGACGGCGGTGACGGCAGGGTGTCTGGCCTATCCCACGTACCGGATCCGCACGAGGGCCGAGTTCCTGGACGCGCACTACAAGACGGCCGCCGCCCTGTTCGACATCAAGGAGAACTACGCCTCGGTGGTGATCGTGCTGGTCGTCGCCGCGTGGCTGCTCCGGAACGAACCGGCGGACAGCCAGGCGAGGTCGGTCCTGCATGACAATTTTCTCTATGCCGCCGCCGCGATCACCTGGATTATTTTCCTGACCGGTTTGTGGGTGACGCTGCACAGGGGGATCGGTACATGAAGGACCGTTCCCCCGTCCAGCATACCGACGGACCCCGGATCATCGCCTCGGCGGCGCTCGTCAGCACCTTCGGACTCGTCTTCGGTGGGCTGGCGATGCTGCCGGTAAATGTTCCTGTCTATGTCCCGCTTGAACATTCATGGGTGTCGGGATTCCCGAATCCGCCCCGGGTCGGGATGGACTACTACGGCCGCACGCTGATCGCCCTGCTGGCGGCGGTCGCGGCTGCCGGGGTGGCGTGGGCGGGCTGTAGGTACGTGTTCAAGTGGAAGCCGTCCGGGGATTCCCAGGCGGTCCGTATACTGGGCCTGTATTCGGTGGCAGGCGTTCTGCTGCCGCTGCTCATCTACAGTTACAAACTGCTGTTCAAGTAGTACTAGTACGCGGCCAAAGCCCGGCCGTCAGATCCGGAACCGGGAGATGAGCTGCTGGAGCTGGTCCGCGAGGTGGGCCAGTTCACGGGCGGTCGTGGCGATTTCCTCTGCGCTGGCCGAATTTTCTCTCGTCACCATACCGATCTGGCTCACTGACTGGGCGACCGAGTCCGAGACGCGCGCCTGCTGTTCGGCCGAGCCCGACAGCGACGTCATCAGGTCGGCGGTTTCGCTGGCGGTGGAGATGATCAGTTCCAGCGACGCCCCGGTGCGGTTGGCGTATTCCATCGATTCGCGGGCCACATTCGTGACGTCATCCATGGAGGTCTGTACCAGTTTCGTGCCGGACCGGATTTGTTCGAGGATTCCCGCGATCTGCTTGGTGGAGGTCGCGCTTTTCTCGGCGAGCTTGCGGATCTCGTCGGCGACGACCTCGAACCCGCGGCCGTGCTCGCCGGCCCGGGCCGCCTCGATCGCCGCGTTGAGGGCCAGCAGGTTGGTCTGGGCGGCGATCTCGGTGATGACGCCGAGGATCGTTCCGATATCTTCGGTCTGCCGGGCGAGCCCGGCGATCTGCCCGGTAGAGTTCAGGATCGAGCTGTTGACGGCCCGCATGGCTTCGATCGTCTGCGTGACGACGTGACCGCCCCGTTCGGCGGTGTCTTTGGATGACTTGGATGCATCGAGCGCCTGCTTGGCGTTGGCGAACACCATCTGTACCGAGGCGGCCATCTCCTCGATCGCCACGGACATCTCACTCGTCTGGCGGTTCTGGCGTTCCGAACCTTCGGCGAGCTGGTTGGTCGTCCCCTCGATTTGGCTGGTGGCGGTGCCCAGGCTGTGCGAGGCCTCGGCGATCTGGCGGATCAGCACGGACAGGTTGCCGATCATTTCGCCGTAAGCCGTTTCCAGCTGTGCGAGTTCGTCGTCCCCGGAGGGGCGGACATCGACCTTCAGGTTTCCTCTGGCCAGTTCATGGGAGATTTCCGACAAACGGGAGAGCGGGGCGAATATCCGTCCGAGACTCCATATCAGAACCCCGGAGGCGATCAGCGAGACCACCAGCATGACGGCGATTTCGCGGACAATCTGTTCCTGCATCGCCGTCCGGAAACCGGCCAGGTCGAGAGAAAGAGTGACTGTCCCCTGCGGCTTTGCGCCGGGTGTTGCCGCCGCAGCCAGCTCTGAGCCCGGAGCCTGGGGCGCCACCACCCGGTGGCGGGCGAGTTCCGCACTCAGCTCATTGGCGTCGGACAGACGGAGCCATCCGGCGAAACCGGCGACCGAGACCGCCAGAACGCCCCAGAGCAGCAATATTTTGGTTCGGATCCGCTTGCCCAAGACTCTTCTTCTTCAGCTTTGGCCAGACCGGTCTGGCCTGGCAGGACTGACGCTGTCTGACGGCCCGCTTTTAATCCCGGATGGGACAGATCCAGTTTCTTTCGGTCTGGCGGCCGACTTTAGCCGCTTTGCAACCACGGAAACAGGGTTTTCCAGCAATTTCACAGGGTTGCTCCCCCTTATTCAAGAAGAAATATGTTCCTCGGGGGCCCCCTTTTCCCGGCGACGCCGGTTGATTAGCGTGTATGCAGGTCCGGTTGCGGGACGAAGGGGTCCCGTACGGTTCGAGCGTGTTTTCAGTCACTTGCGGACTGCTCGCGTTCGGGCATGATCTGGGTCTTGCGGACAGCGCCTCAAAAGGGGGCCTTCGGAGAGTTATGTTGAAATATTCCAGCCGTTTTGTGTGGTTAGTGATTGCGGGTGTTCTGATTGTAGGCGCGGGCAGGGCGAGTGCTCAGGCACCGACGCCGACGGAACTGGCGCAGATTGCACAGGGCCGTGAGGATTTTGCCCGCAGTTCGTTCAGGGCAGGGTCGATCAATCCCAGGACGCCACGGGCTATCGGCATGGCGGACGCTTTTGTCGCGGTCGGCGGTTCCTACGATTCGATGTTCTATAATCCGTCCGGTATCGCCTCGATTCCCGAATGGCAGTTTTCGATCATAGGAGTGAGAGGCGAGAGCAATAAGGATACCTACAAGTTCGTCAAGGACGGCAAGGATATCCAGGGCTCGGACCAGACTAAGATTAACAGCTTCTTCCAGAGCCGGATCGGCGAAGTCTATTACGCCAACGTCAATAACATCAGCCATGTCGTGATCCCGTGCCAGAAGAAATGGGTGTTCGGGCTGGCATACGCCTACACGTACCAGATCGACGGCCGGGTATCCCAGCAGACGCCGGTTCTTCCGGCCTCCACCGGCAACTACATCACGGCGGTCCGGAAACTCGAAGACAATGCCGGCTACGCCACCGCCGCCTACAGGGTATATCAGGATATTTTCGACATCGGCCTCACACTGAAGTTCGTTGACCGGATCGACATCCGGAACTCTGAAACGCCCGACAGCGTCGCGGTTAACGGGGACGTCTCCTACAACAAGGATTTCTTCAAGCCGTTCAAGGGCGGCAGCGACTTTTCCGCCGGGTCCGACATCGGTTTTATCGGCCGCCTTCCGTTCCGGCTGCTGATGGGCGGCGGGGGTGAAGAAGCGGCGGACGAAGCGCCGTCACCGTGGGGATTCAAGAACGGTTATGTCGCCACTGGTTTCACTTTCCAGGATGTGGCCCGCACCCGGTTCAAGGCCAAGACGCCCGATCCCGCGCACGGCATCCTCGTCTCCGGCGGGTCGGATGTTCCGATGACAGTGGACTGGGGTCTTGCGACATCGGTTCCGTTTGAAGTTGGCAAGGTCACCCTCGCGTTCGATATCCGGGATATCAACCGGGATGAGATCAAGCTGTCTCAAAAATACTCGCTGGGCCTGGAGTTCGCACTGCGTTACCTGCTGACACTGCGTGGCGGTATCAATGCCAACGGTTTCGCGGCAGGTGCCGAGTTCCGGATGGCGGCCGCGCGCCTGAACGCCGAGTTCGTCCAGGAGCGCAACACGGCGCTGGTGGACAACAAGAAAGAGACCCGGATTGCCGGCGGTCTCTCGTTCGGCTGGCCGTACAAGTAAGTTGATACTGGCGGCCGGTTGGCGCACACTGTCGGGGTGAGGGCTAGCAGACATCCGTCTGACGGAGAGTAGCCCCCTTGCGACCCGATATACGTCTTACCCTTTTCATCACCGTTATTTTCGCGTTTTCCATTCCGGCCCTCGTCCGGGCCGGCGATAACTTCTCGCCCGGAATCGAACTCCAGCTGGGCCGCGGCGCCGGCCGGGGGTTCGACAGGCTGGAGGGTTCCGTCGGCCTTGCGCTGCGGGTGAGGGACGCCATCACGCTCCGGGCCCGGTGGAACAACTACGGCCACGGCGATCAGGACCCGCCCTACCGCAGCGGCACTTCATTCACCGGCGGAGCCGTGATCCATCCGCTGTCGTTTACAGGCCGGGACGTCAAAGCCGTGTTTCAGCCCTACGGCGCCGTCGATTTCGGTGTCGGCTGGCTCTACGGAGGCAGTTCGCGCACGTTCTTCCAGATCAACGCGCTGGGCGGCGGCAACTTCGACATCGGCGAACACTGGACCCTGTTTATCGAGGGCGGTCTTATGCGTATCGATTACCGCAACAACGGGAAGGGCTTTACGCCTCCAAGAGCCAGCGCCGTGGACCAGGCGGTTTTCGGGGTGGGGCTCCGGTACTTCCTGTAAGCAATGGCTGTGAACCGTAAAGGAGGTCCAGCCGCCGTGCGCCGCTTATGATCCAGCTCTTCCACGTCTACAAGAACTACGGACGCGAGCAGCCCACGCTCGTGGACGTGAGTCTCCGGGTGGAGAAGGGCGAGTTCTGTTTCGTCACTGGGCCCTCCGGAGCCGGCAAGACGACGCTCATGCGGCTGCTGTTCGCCGCCGAGCGGGCGACCCAGGGCCAGATCATCGTCAATAACGTCAACCTGGCACGGCTGACGCCGCATAATATCCCCTATCTGCGCCGGTCGATCGGTGTCGTGTTCCAGGACTTCAAGCTGATCGAGAACCGGACGGTCTTCGAGAATGTCGCCGTGGCGCTCGAAGTGCTCAAGACCTCGCACGAAGATATCCGGCGCCGGGTGGTCGCGCTGCTCAAGGCAGTGCACCTCCTGCATCGCAGCGACCATTTCCCGCAGCAGCTCTCGGGCGGTGAGCAGCAGCGTGTCGCCATCGCGAGGGCGCTTATCAACAACCCGGTGCTGCTGATCGCGGACGAGCCGACAGGCAATCTCGATCCCGAAATCGCCCGTGAGATCGTCTCGCTGTTCGAGGACGTCAATGCGCGCGGCACCACGGTCGTGATTGCGACGCACGACCGTGAACTGATTCAGCGGCTTCAGAAACGCGTCATCGGAATCGAAAAAGGCCGGGTCGTCGCCGGTGCCGGGCTTCCCTCATGATGTATTTCCTGATCCGGGCAGTCCGGAACTATCGTGAGGAGCTGGGGCTGCACCTCAGGGTCGTCTTCGGTTTCGGCATGATGGTGCTGGTGTTTTCGGGCTACCTGCTGGTGCTCCGCAACATCAACGCATTGGTCGAACGCTGGGGCAGCGAACTGCAGGTGGTCGCGTTCCTGAAGCCCGGGATCGAGGCGAAGGACATATCGGCCGTGATCGAGGCGATGCAGCATGACCCGGCGGTGGCAACCGCCGAGTATGTGTCGCCGGAACTGGCCATCAAGCGGTTCAAGGCGGATCTGGGTCCCATGGCCGGCGCCCTGGACGGTCTCACGACCAACCCACTGCCGGCGTCGGTCGAGATCGGAGTGAAATCCGAATACCGCGACGGCCCCAACATCAAGGAACTGGCCGGGCGCGCCGGGAAGTTCGCCGCCGTCGAAGAGGTCCAGTACGGCGAGGGCTGGATCGACCGGTACGACGCCCTTCTGTCCTTCATTCAGCTGGCCGGCGCTCTGCTGGGGACTTTCCTGCTGATTATCACTCTGGGTGCGGTGTCGAACACCATACAGCTCGTTATCTTCGCACGTCGGGACGAAATCGAAATCCTGCGGCTTGTCGGGGCGACCGACGCCTTTATCAAGGCTCCTTATATGATCGAGGGGATGATCAGCGGATTGCTGGCGTCGGTATTCGGACTCGGCACGCTGGGCGGCATTTTCGCGGTCTTTGCACCCCGGTTCGAGACCGCCTTCCAGAACTGGTTCGGCAGTTTCGCGCCGGTGTTCCTTGGGCCCGGCACGGTTATCCTGCTGGCGCTTGCCTGCATGCTGACCGGACTTTTTTCGAGCCTGATCGCCGCGCACCGGCATATCCGGACCTGAAAGGGAGGGGCCGGACATGGACATGAAACTCTCCGCTAAACGAGTCCGGTACCCGGCGCTATCTCTGGCCGTGTGCCTGACGGCCTGCATGGCTGTATCCCTGTCACCGGAGCGGATACGGGCGGAAGAGAACTCTCCTGATCTTGAGGCCCAGCGCTCGCATAGCGAAGATGAACTGAAACGCCTGCAGAAACTGCTCGCCGAAGAGCGCGAGAACATCAAGAAGGCCCGCAAGGACGAGGCGGGACTTCTCAGCACGATGGATTCGCTCGAAGAAGACCTTGAGCAGCTGGAGCGTGGACGGCGCAAGATCGAGAGGGATATTGAAAGCCTGGATGAAACGCTCAGGCTCCGTGAAGAAGAGATTGCGGGTCTTGAGAAGAAGATCGGCGAACTGCAGAGCCGGATCTCGTTCAGGCTCCGGGGCATGTACAAAGCCGGCCCGGCCGCGTCGCTCAAGCTGGCACTCGGTGCCGACACCCCCGCGCAGCTCCAGAGACGGTTACTCTACATGGGCCGCGTTCTCGACCATGACCGGGGGCTGCTCCGGGAGCACGAACGCTCCGAACAGCTGCTGATCGAAGGCCGCGCGTTTATCGAGGCCCGCCAGGTGGACCGGGAACTCGCCAAGCGCCGGCTTGAAGATACGAGGGCCGAGATACTCAAGGAACGCGACGAGCGCATGATGATTCTTTCATCGATCCGGGATGAAAGAATTTCCTACGAAAAGGCGGCCCGTGAAATCACCAGTTCGCGCGACCGGTTGTCGCATGTCATTGAAGTGATCGGACTCCGTATCCGCAGCCAGATGCTGGCAGGCGGGCAGGCACTGATGGACGCCAGTGGCAATCCGCTCGACTTCGCCTCGTTCAAGCGTGCACTGGCCTACCCGGTGAAGGGGAAAATCATCTCCGAGTTCGGGCGCTACGTACATCCGGAGTTCGGAACCGTGACGGTGAACAACGGCGTGACGATCAAGGCGACCGCGGGTGCCCCTATCGAGGCGGTCTACCCGGGTGTGGTGGTGTTTGCGGACCGCATGCAAGGCTACGGTAATTTGATAATTATTGACCACGGCGATACATTTTATTCGGTATACGCCCATGCGGCGAAATTGCTCAAGAAACCAGGCGACCGGGTGCAGGGCCGTGAAGCTATCGCCCTGGTGGGTGATAGCGGATCGCTGGTAGGCGCCGCATGCTACTTTGAAATCCGTCAGGGCGGGCAGCCTCTGGATCCCGCCGGCTGGCTGCTCCCCGAATAACGGCCCGGTCCGTTGACCGGAGTAAGGAATATCCCGCTCATGCGAAACAAGAATTTCCGTCGTGCCGCCGTGGCTGTGGCGATTGCCGCCGTTCTCGCCGGCGGTATCTGGGGCGCGATCGTCGCGGCGGATGCGAAATACACGAAACTGAAGGTGCTGGCCCGCGCCATCACCGTCGTGAAGGACGCCTACGTTGAGGAGGTCTCCTACTCCGATCTCGTCGAAGCGGCGATTGGCGGTATGCTCGAGCATCTGGACCCGCACTCGGCCTATTTCAATGCGGACAAGTTCAAGGAGTTCCGGAGTGCGATCTCCGGGAATTTCGGCGGCCTGGGGCTCGAGGTCGGCGCCCGTGAAAACGAGATAACGGTCATCGCCCCGATCGAGGATACGCCTGCGGCGACGTCCGGGATCAAGTCCGGCGACATCATCATGAAGATCGACGGCGTCGTCGCACATGACATGTCGCTCACGGAAGCGGTCGAAAGAATGCGCGGCGAACCGGGCACCACCTGCATCCTGACTGTCATGCGGGACGGCTGGACCGAACCGCGCGACTTCAAGATCAAGCGCGCCGTTATCCAGACCAAATCAGTCAGGGGCGACATGATCGAGGCGGGCTACGGCCGGTTGCGGCTCTCCCAGTTCCAGGAGGAGTCCGACCGGGAGTTCGACAAGGAGCTCAAGAAGCTTGAGAAGAATAACCTTAAAGGACTGCTGATCGACCTGCGCGGCAATCCCGGCGGCACGCTGAATTCCGCCATCGAGATCGCCGACGAGTTCCTCGAGTCCGGCCTGATTGTTTATACGAAGGGCCGTATCGCCGGGCAGGAATACAAGGCTTATGCCAAGCCCAATGATGTGAAGCGCGAATACCCGATCGTCATCCTCATCGACGGCGGCTCGGCGTCGGCCTCCGAAGTGCTCGCCGGCGCGCTGCGCGACCACGGCCGGGCCGTGGTCGTCGGCGAACCCAGCTTCGGCAAGGGCAGTGTCCAGACAATCATTGAACTGGAAGAGGACGGCTCGGCGCTCAAGCTTACGACCGCGCTCTATTTCACCCCCTCAGGCCATTCGATCCAGGGTCTGGGCATTATTCCGGACGTGCTGGTGACTTCGAAAGAAACCCTTCCGGGTGACGGGATGGGGGGCCTGAACGGGTTCAAGGAGTCGGATCTGCGCGGCTCGATCGCCAACCCTGAAGTGTCCGACAGGTCCGAGAAAGCCCCGTCGAAACCGGGCGAGCTGACCCCGGGCGAACGCAACCTGGTGGACGTGCAGCTTCAGCGCGGGCTCCAGGTACTCAAGAGCTATAATGTATTCCGGGGGCCTAAACCGCAGCTTGCGAACCCGTGAGCGATAAACACTCATCCCGCCCGCCGCCACCGGCCAGGACCCGGCCCAAGCATGCGCCGGCACGGCACAATACGGACAGCGACTGGCGGCCCCTGGCGGTAATTGCCGCCGTCGCTTTCGTCGTGGGAACCATTCTGGGCGCCAGCGGTCCGGTCCACCGGGTTTATGAGAAAGCTTCTGTGCGTCTCTCCCGGGGTGTCGGCCGGATCCTGGGGCATCCGGTCTCTGTGCCGCCTCCGGCGGACGGCCCGGCCGCCATCTATGAACCTCCGGATCTTCCGCATCCCGAGGGCCCGGTGCAGAAGCCGCTCGGGCGGCCGTTCGTGCTGATTGTGATCGACGACATCGGTGCCTACCGGCCGGGGTTCAAGGAACTGCTCCCGCTCAGTCCGGACCTGACTTTTTCCGTGCTTCCCAACGCCGACGGCACCGACGAGGCGCTGGGACTCCTGCAGGCCGACGGGCGGCAGTACATGCTCCATATGCCGATGGAGTACAAGGGCTGGCCCAAACCGGATCCGTGCGAGGACTGCCTGCTCCGGAGCATGCCGGATGATGAAATCGAAAAACGGGTGAAAGACGCACTGGTGAAAATCCGCCCGGTCGGCATGAACAACCACATGGGATCGGCCATGACCAGCGACCCGAACAAGATCCGGGCGGCCCTGAAGCCGCTGGTCGGTACGGGGCTGTTTTTCCTGGACTCCCGCACCATCGGTTCATCGAAGGCATATGAGGTGGCAATAGACCTGGGTATCCCCGCTCTGGGCCGGAATGTATTTCTGGACGACGATCCGGCCGAGCCGGTGATCGAAAAGCAGTATGCCGAGCTGATCAAACTGGTGAAGAAACACGGTCACGGGATCGCCATCGGGCACCCCAAGCCGGGCACTATCAGCGTGCTCAAGCGCCATGTGCCTGAACTGAAAAAAGAGGGGATCGATCTCGTCCGCCCGGCCGACTATTTCGCCCGCCTCCGGTGGCTAGGGCCGGATACGGTCGCCCGTAAGGGTGGCTGACCGGTTCATTCGTCCGGTGGCGCCATCTACCGGATGGGCGCCCGGTCTGTTAGATTCAGGGCGTGTCTCCAAACCTTCTGAAAACGGTTTTCGCTGCCGGAGCGGTACTGATTGCTGTCGCCTGTTCGGGGCCCCGCGCGTCGTATACCGGTGGAGTCGTGACCCGCGATAAGATTCGCTACCGGATCGGCGAACCGGGTCCGCCCTGGGCTGTCGAACGTCCGGAAGAATACGGCGATCTCAGCTTCCGCGATTCGTCGACGGGTTCGTATATGTCGGTCAATTCAACCTGCAACCGGTACGAGGACTCGCCGCTCCGGCGTCTGGCAGAAAACCTCCTGTACGGAATCACGGAGCAACTCCGCCTGCGGGAAGGGCTGTTCCCGCTGGCCGGACGGGAGGCGTTCGAACTGGAACTGAAGGGGAAGCTGGACGGCGTTCCGATCCAGCTCTATGTGGCCGTACTGAAAAAAGACCGCTGCATTTTCGACTTCTCCTGCACCTCCCGCCCGGACGCGTTCGAGGCGATGCGACCCGTCTGTGAACGGTTTGTGAAGGGCTTCGAGGACCTGCGCTGATGGAAATGCCCAGCGGCAAGAACATGCTGAACGGTCTCGGCAAGGGGATCGGGAAAGGACTTGAAGTCGGTATCGAGAAACCGGTCCTGATGGCGGCTCATACCAGTGAAAAAACACTCAGTGGTCTGGGCGACGTGTCGCTCGATACCTTCGCCGGCATCGGCGAAGTCGCCCGGTTGTTCTGGGATGTCTGCAAGCGGATCGCGGCCCGCCGCTGGCCGGCGCACCAGTTCATGGACCAGATGTTTGAGATTGGCGTGAAAAGCATCGGTATCGCCATGGTGGCGTCGGTGTTTACCGGCATGGTGCTGGCCCTTCAGCTGGCCGAAGGTCTCGCCCGGTTCGGCGCCAAGACCTATGTCGGAACCATCGTGTCGTTCGCCTTCGTCCGAGAACTGGGTCCGGTACTGACATCGCTGCTTGTGGGCGGCCGCGTGGGCTCCGGCATCACGGCGGAGATCGGCTCCATGACGGTTACCGAGCAGGTGGATGCCATGCGGGGACTGGGCGCCGATCCCGTGCGGCTGCTCGTGCTGCCCCGGGTGCTCGCGTGCGTTATCTGTTTCCCGTTGCTGACGGTGTTTTCCAATATTCTGGGTATCGGCGGCGGCATGCTGATCAGCTATTCGGAGCTCGGTATCAGCTCGTCATATTTCTTCGAGACCGCCACCCGGTCCCTTCATTCACAGGATATCCTGTCGGGAGTTTCCAAGACGCTGTTCTTCGGCCTGTTCGTGGCGCTGATCGCCTGCCGGCAGGGACTGTCGGTCACGGGCGGCACCGAAGGTCTAGGCCGGGCGACAAAGGTAACGGTGATGACGACGCTGGTGGTCATCCTGATCGCGGATTTCATTCTGACCAAGATCTTCATGCTGGTGTTTTAGGAGGCAGGTGACCCGTGATGGCCGGAAATGACAACCCCCTGATCCGTTTCGAACACGTCGCCAAGGCGTTCGGCAGCCGGCCGGTGCACCGCGACATCACGTTCGACATCCGGCGGGGCGAAACGATCTGCCTTCTGGGCGGTTCCGGTACCGGCAAGAGCGTGCTGCTGAAACTCCTGCTCGGTTTCCTCGAAACCGACAGCGGGCATATTTATTTCGACGGTACCGATGTGACGACCCTGAGTGAAGACGACCTGTTGCCGGTCCGCCGCCGGGTGAGCATGCTGTTCCAGGGAGCGGCACTGTTCGATTCGCTCTCCGTCTACGACAACATCGCTTTCCCGCTTCGGGAACAGGAGTTGTGCTCCGAAGCGGAAATAAAGGACAAGGTCGCCGAGAAACTCGAAATGGTGGGCCTGCCCGGTGTGGAGGACCTCTTCCCCGCGAACCTGTCGGGCGGCATGAAGAAACGTGTGGGGCTTGCCCGGGCAATCGCGACCGATCCGGAGGTCATCCTGTACGATGAACCGTCGACCGGACTGGATCCGACCAATACCCGCCGGATCAACGAACTGATCCGCAAGCTGCAGCAGCGGATCAAGGTGACGAGCGTTGTCGTCACCCATGACATGACGACGGTATTCGAGGTTGCCGACCGAATTGCCATGATCCGCCGCGGGGAAGTGGCCGCCGTCGGGACTCAGCAGGAGATCAGGAATCACGAAAACCCGTTCGTCCGGGGCTTTATCGACGGGACGCTGCCGCTCAGCGAAACGTGAGGGAACCATGCAGAAAGCGAAACTGAATGTTCTGGTCGGCCTGTTTGTGCTGCTCTCGATCGTGGGGCTCATGGCGACGATCATCGTGCTGGGCGGCAAGAATAATCCCCTCGCACCGACGATGGTGGTGACCACGACCTTTAACGACGTCTCGGGGCTGATCGAATCGGCGTCCGTCCGTTACCGGGGCCTCGATATCGGTTCGGTGAAACGGATCTATCTGCCGAAAGATCCGTCGGACCCCCGGGTGTTCGTCGATATGGTGATCGACCGTGCGACCGGCAAGCGATTGGCCAAGGATGCCAGGCCGACCGTTCGCACACTGGGCCTGCTGGGCGACAAATACGTCGAGATCCAGCAGGGGCATCTGGAAGGCGGCACACTGGAGGGCGGTGAGACGATCATAGGCGAGGACCCGCTCGACTTCGGCGCGATCATCGCCAAGGGCCAGCAGATTGTGGAAAACGTGGAACAGGTCACTGGGAAGGCGGCCAAGGCGATCGATCTGTATCTAAACCCCCAGACCGCGAAGTATCTCTCCGACACGCTCGAACACACCGAAGCGATCACCCGCGAGGTGAAAGAGGGTAAAGGAATGATGCACTCGGTGATCTACGAAACAGGCCCCCGCAGGCTGCTGGAGGATGCGGGCGCCACGGCGGCGTCGCTGCGGTCCGCCTCGGCGAATCTGACCGGTATCATCGGAGACGTGAAAGAGGGTAACGGAACCCTTCATACCATCATCTACGGGAAACAGTTCAACGAGACGATGGACAACCTGTCCCGGTTCGCCAGCACGCTCGCCTCGCTCGCCAAAGAGATCGAGACCGGCAAGGGAATCGTACACGACGCGATTTACCAGAAAGACCCGCACAATATGCTGGACCAGCTCGGGCAGGCGTCCAAAAACCTGAATGCCACGAGCGCGGACCTGCGCGACCTGATGAGCAGCATGAAAGAGGGCAAAGGTACCATGGGCGCGCTACTGCAGGACCCGGCCCTTTATGAGGACATGCGCGCGCTGCTCGGTGGTGCCAACCGCAGCGCCTGGAGCCGCTTCCTGATCCGCCAGATGATCGAGAACGCCCAGGGCGAGGCGCGCAAGGACCAGAAGTAGCATTGGCCACCGGGGCCTTAGGTTACTGTCTCCAGTTCACGGACCATCTGGTCCGCGACGCGGTCCGCTTCGGCACGGGTGATTACAGGTTCCATATGAATGAAATTGAGCGTGAGGCGTTGCCGGAACGTGAACGCTGCGACAAGCAGCGGGTTGAGGACGGACGGCGACACGACGGCACTGTATGACTCAAGCGAGATTTCTTTCCAGGTCTTTTCGTAACCGTCCAGCGAACCGAGATTTGTAATGCCCAGGGTCCCGAAGTTGAGTCGCTCGGTGAGCGCGGCAAACGCTTCCGGGTCCTTTCCGCTCCCCAGCCGGTTCAGAAGCCGGTTACTGAGCGGAACGAGTACGAGATCGTCCATCCGGTCCCGGCCGGTTCTGACGGTTTCCCGGATCTCCCGCGCCAGGTTCCAGAAACTGCCATGCAGATCCACCCGGTGCAGTGTCGGCAGCGACGAGACATAGAGTCCGATGATTTTGCCAAAAGTGGCGTGAATGCCGGTCTGTGAGGGCTGGAAGAGGTCTTTACGGATGTTGGTGAGTGAGCCTAGACAGACAGGGCGGGCCGGCGGGAGCGCGAATTCGCGGGAGACCGCTCTCAGCAATGCTGCCGAGAGCACACCGTGAAGGGTGGTACCTTCCCGTTTCGCCTGTTCCAGTAGGGCTGCTGTGAAATCCAGGGAAAAACGGCGCTCGATAAATGATGGAGAACGCGGAGCAGGGCTACCTGCCGGAAAGCACATCGCCTTTCCGGCGTTCAATCGTTCCGGGCGGCTGCCTGTGGCAAAAGTCCAAAGCATTCCGGTAAAATATCGGGAGTAGCGGAGCCAGCCCCTGAACCCCCGGCAGCGGGCGGGTAGGTACTGTTCGAGGGGACCGGGGAAAGTCTCTGACGCGGTTGTTTTGCCATCTGCCATCGCTTCGCAGAGGTCCTGTACGAGATAGAAGCTGGACAGGCCGTCGAGCACCGCATGGTTTGCTGCCAGAATAACGGTGACAGCTGTACTGTCGTGTTGGACGCACACGCACCGGATAAGCGGACCTTCCGGCGGACGTACCGGCGTGCGAAGTTCGGCCTGGGCGATATCGTACACCTGCGCTTCGCCGCCGTGGATCCAGAGCAGCGGAACCGGCGGAACCCCGGTATCCGAAAACCGGTATCCGCTACCGCTCTGTTCCACTTTCATCCGGAGCAGCGGGTGTCTTTTCTGGACCTGGTTCAACCCGTCCCTAAGCCGGGTTTCGGTGAACGTCCCCCGGATTTTCGCGAAGACAACCGCATTGACGGGACAGACTGCATCCAGTTTCCAGAGCACCGATTCGGCGGGGCCAAGGGGGCGAGAGTGAGGAGGCTCCATGCCGGTTACCCCACGTACCGGTTCTTGATCGATTTGCCGGAGGTCAGCGTACCCGGTCCGACGATCCGGATTTCCGGCTCCACACTGGGCCGGTTGTGCTCGTAAGATTCCCGGTAGTCGGGGTTTTCCTTGAGCAGGTGCCGGGTAAGGCAGTCGCGGGCGCTGTCAGCAAGGGACGAATCCGATACCGAGTCGGCCGGAGCTGCGTCGTAGGTTTCGAGATCGATCTCGAAACGGACAGAGCCATCCGGCCGTTCCACCCTCCGCATCCGGAAACTGCGGACCAGTGGTGCTACCTTAGGGTTTGAAAACAGCCCTTCTTCAACCTGAGCCGGCGATACGTTGGCGCCGTCCAGGCTGACAGTCCCGTCGATCCGGCCGTACAGGCAGATGAACGGGAAACGAAGCGCGTCTTTCAGGGAGATTTCTGGTGCCCGGTCCGCAAGCCATTCTTTCATCCGACGGAACCGGATGAGCCTCCCGTCGTCGCCGATGTCATAACGGACTCTTGGCTGGTGAGAGATCGGATTGGTGACCGTGCCGACGATAGAGGAGCGGCCGTCCGGACAGGGATTTTCCTCGAGATAGAACTCGGAAGGGTTGTACTGCCCGAAAAAGACTGGCTGCCGGGGTGAACCAAACAGCTCTTGCCGCTGTTCGGCCCGGCTTTCCAGGAGAAGGCGTATCCGGAGTGCGGGCGGAGTCTCGTAGGCGATGCCGAGTTCCAGGTCCGACGCACCATAGGAGGAGACGATGATCGACCGGGGGCCGAGTTCCCTGCGCATGTATCTCAGCCACGACGAGGTATAGCCCTCGCCACCGTGAAGAATATTGATCCGGTAGTCGTCCCACCGGAATCCCGGCCGCTCGCTCCCCTGCCGGACCAGCTCACGAAGGAACGGCGGATATCCAGCAATGTTATAGGTATAGGCAGGACCCAGCCGCTCGATACTGGCGAGAATTTTCTCGGGGTCGGTGCCGATGTTCTTGCTCAAGGTGGAGTACCGGGAGAGCACCGCCAGCTTGGTCGATGTGGACCAGGCGCCCTGGCTGAAGCCGTTTAGAAAGACGACCGGCCTGCCGTCATTTTCGGCCACCTGCCCGGCCCTGAACAGATAGCGGTAGAGGACGACCAGTCCGCCAGCCAGCCGGTCTTCTTCGGCGCGGCAGCGGACCCAGTTGGTCGGTGCGCCGTTTGAACCGCCCGATTCGTCCATAACACCGTCCGAGGGCAGCTGGCCGCCGATGCAGCGGTTTTCGAGCGGATATCTTTCGATAAAGTTCTGTTTTGACGTGATCGGAAACGCGCTGAGGTCCGCCGGCGGATTGCCGGAGAGTTCGGCCGGTTCTTGACCGGTACGGGCCAGCACAAAGTCGCGATAGGCGGGGACCGCCTCCAGGGCTCGCCTTGCCTGCAACAGCGCTTTCCGTTCGCCCAGTTTTTCGAGAGGTTCTGGTTCAATTGACCGGAGGAACCTGAGCGTGCTGTCGGGAAAGTTCGCGAGCTCCTGAAAGATCCCTTCCAGGTGTGCCGGGTCGAGGGCAGAGAGTGCAGCCTCAGGAAACAAGGCACCGGCAGATTCGGGAATAAGGGAGAGCCCTTCCGCGATGGCCGGATAGTGCCGGGTTTCGATTACGCCGTTCAGAATCCGGTAGAGCCGTGCCGGTTCCAGCTCTTCCAGAATGGACTTGCCGCCCAGTTCCTGACGGGACCGATCCAGCAGTCCGGCGTACAGGGCGACTTCGGAAGGGCGCGAAAGCAGAACGTCCAGCGCGCCGACAAGATCCTCTTTCCGGAGCAGAAACTTCTGGGTGAGCGACGGTGGAACGCCGAGCTTCGGCGCGTGACGGAGCGCAAACCCGCGGGTTTCGTAATATTTGCGCACGGCGGCTCGTGCCGCCGAAAAGGGTTCCGGCACACCGCCGAGCCCCAGGTCCGTAAGCAGGTAACGGACGGTTTCCTGCATGGCCCGTTCGAAAGAGGTGAAGGGCTTGAGGCGGTGATCGGCCGCTTCCAGGCGGATATACCGCCTTGTTCTGCCTTCTTCACGGGAGCGGACAATAAACTCATCGAGACTCTCCGGCGGGTAGTAGTCGTCCCGGCCGCCGGCGATGAAGGTCAACGGGATAGTCACTTTCCGGGCCCTCTCCACCATGTGCGGCAGATCCCAGTCATAGTCCCACAGCCCCTTGATCGAACCGGAAAAGGCCTTGCGCAGATTCGACGGGACGCCGTCCACGACGACATTGAAGTCATTGATGGAGGCCTGTGAGATCGTTTCCTTTGTGCCGGCAATTCGACTGTAGAGGGCAGCGGATTCGTGGAGTGTGTGCCGGGGCGGCTGCTGTCGCTCTATATCGGCCCAGATGTTCTCCGGGTTGGGTGCGGTTTTCAGCCGGTAACGCCACTCGAGCGCCAGCCACTCGTCGAAGGTTTTGCCGGTCTTGCGCGGCAGGAACTCCTTCACATCCGGTATGAATGAAAGGAGCACCATCGCATCGAATACTCCGGTCGCGGCCTGGGCCTCCAGCGCCTGCGGCGAACTGATCGATGCTGCAACGCAGGCCGCTCTGGGGGCGATGGTGATGCCAGGCCGCAGGGATGCACAGAGTGTTCTGAATTTCTCCGACATCAGATAGGCGCCCCACCAGGCGATTTCATCGCCGCCCATGACAAGATCCGGAAGCTGGCCGGGCGCTTCGTCACCGCTGTTCAGAAAGGCCGGGCGCAGCACCGCGAACCGGCGCTGTGTGATGAGTGCTTCGGCAATTGCTCCGAGATCTTCCTTGGTCCGCCCGAACAGCATGGTGAGAAGTACCGGCGTCAGTTCGCCCAGCGGGATGCCGGGCATTTCCGGCGGCAAATCGAGAAGGGCAGTGACCTCGTTGCCGCCGTAGCCATTTAGACGGACGGGGATCCCCGCCTCCTGCCAGGGGCCATTGAGTAAGGGGTTGAACAAACTGCCGGTTGTGCTCTCGGTTGCACTTGCCACTGCTGAAGTCTCCTTGCACGGAATGTGCAAGAGAGACTTCAAGGGCACGGCCGAAACCGGATGCCAGACAACCCGGTGGGATTGTTCCCGATTTTCAATTTGAATCAGTGCCGTGAATTCGCCGGTGTTCGGAATTCGAACATCGGAACAGGCTTTAACTTGCGCTCAGTGAATCGTACTGACGGTTTCCCCGCCGGCGGCTTCGTTCCACAGGGCGAGTACGGCGCTGACGAGTTTTTCCGCGTCCGACTCGCAGACCCGGGCGGGATCGATATCCGATACGATCCGGCCGACGAGCCGGGCGGGGGAGCGGCTTTCCATCAGGGTGTCGTTCACGAGGCGGCGGACTTCCGCCGGGGTCAGCCGCACTTTACAGGCGCCAAGCAGGGCTGCCAGAGCGGCATCGCCGGGATAGGTCGAAACGGTCTGAAAAGGGGGCTGGGCGGTCCGCATTTTCCCTACTTGGTACAAACGGCCAGGTCCGGGCAAATCGTTGTCTATATGATAATTAACATGTCTAGGTATTTGTTAATGAATTCATATGGTTCGGGTGCCCATGGGGGTTCCGGGCGGCACCAGAATGTTACTTGAACCGGGTGAGGCCGTTTGTATACTGCATACCGTTTCGGGAAAGTCCGCGGACGGACCTCCCGGTCCGGTTGAGCTGCTTGGCAAAGTGCGGCGAAATCGGTTAGACGAGCGGCGGCCTGAAAAACCAACTTTCCCGTTGCCGACGACTTAAACCAGTCGCTGGCCGCCCCGATCAGACAGGTGCAGCGGGAGTTCCCGAAGCAAGGGAGAAAGACCAGAACCATGAAGAACAAGTCGACCCGTCGCGAGTTCATGGGCCACGCAGTGGCCGCCACCGCAGGCACCTTCGTGCTGCTCGAGATCGCTCACCCCGAATTCTCGAGCGCCCAGGAAGCCAAATACGCAGCCGGAAAGGTGGCGAACCCGTCCACCGTGTCCGGAACCGTGACCTACAAGGGCAAGGTGCCCAAGGCGATCATGAAGCCGATCACCGACAGCTTCGACGTCGCCGGCAAGGCTGACCGCCAGTGGGAAGGCGTCAATCTGGGCGCCGGAAACGGCGTCACCGACGCGGTCGTCATGATCAAGGGCATTGCCACGGGCAAGGCGTTCGACGGTAAGGCTCCGTACAGCTACGCGGAACACGCGACGATCCAGCCGCGCTGCGAAGTGTTTGGCGTGCCAGGCCCGGTCAAGATGGAAGTCGAGAACAAGGACCCGATCATGCACAGCTGGGTGCTCATGGACGGCAAGCGGCAGATCGCCAACGTTCCGCATCCGAACAAGGACAAGAAGCAGATCCCGATCGACAAGCCGGGCCTCTACGAAATGCGCTGCGGTCCGCATCCCTGGGAACGCGCGTTCCGCATCGGCGCCTCGCACCCGTACTACACGATGACCTCCAAGGACGGTAAGTACGAGATGAAGGACGTCCCGGCCGGTGCCTACAAGGCGGTGGTCTGGGCGGAAGGCATGGCGAAGCCGAAGACCGTGGACATCACGGTGACCGCCGGCACGACCTCGTTCAACATCGAGATCACCGACGCCGACCTGACGGACGAGCTGAAGAAGAACGTCTGATTCGCTGCCCGTTTGACGGGAGCTGAATGCAAAACCGCCTCGGGGTGACCCGGGGCGGTTCTGTTTTGAGGTGAGCGGGAATGGTGCGGGTTCAGCCGAACCGGCGCGTCAGCCAGCCGGTCATGACGGCGTTCAGTTCGGCGGGCTTTTCCTGCTGCGTCCAGTGGCCGCAATCTTTTATAAGGTGAGTCTCCAAATCCGGTACCAGGTTCGGCATCCCGGCTGCCATGGCCGGGGAGAGCGCGAAGTCGTTCTCGGCCGTGACCATGAGCGAAGGCGCCAGTATTTTCGGCGGTAGTGCTGCGGTTGTCTCCCAGTTGCGATTCATGTTGCGGTACCAGTTGATCCCGCCCGTGAACCCGGTACGGGCGAACCGTTCCGCGTAGAAGTCGAGTTCCCCGTCCGAGAGCACCAGGTCACCGGGAACGTCCGGGCCCTCGGCGATGTCACACAGGTTCAGCCCGTGAAGCCGCTCGCGGGCGCGCCCCGCCATGGCCGCCTTCATCGCTTCTTTTGCCGCCTTCGCATCCGGCACGCGCCGGAAAAGCTGGCTGAATACGCGGCGCGGATTCGCGGCGAGGCGTTTGTCGGCGAGTTCCGGCTGCTGGAAATAGACGATGTAGAAGTTGGGCCCCATCACCTTTTCCATCATCTGGACGGGCGGCATCGGCGCGCGCGGCAGGAACGGCGTATTGACGCCGATCAGTCCCGCCACGCGGTCCGGATACATCTGCCCCATCGCCCAGATAACGAACCCGCCCCAGTCGTGGCCGCAGAAGACGGCTTTCTGGATGCCGAGGGCATCGAGCAGGCCCGCGAGGTCACCGGTCAGGTGCTGAATTGAATAGGCCGCTGTATCTGGCGGGCAACTGGTAAGCCCGTAGCCGCGCTGGTCAGGGGCGATAGCCCTGAACCCGGCCTTGGCGAGTGCAGGAACCTGATGGCGCCACGAACAGGCGAGTTCGGGGAACCCGTGGCAGAGGACTACCGGCAGACCCTCGCCCTGTTCGTGGACCGCCATCCGGATTCCGTTGGTCTGTACATAACGGGGTTCGGGAAAATCATTCATTGCCGCTACCGCCTCCAGACGGGACGTTCTGACGTCACCGAATGACGATAATGTCACTGCTGGTATGGGGCAATCTATTGAATCTATTGGCGAAACTGGCAGGGCATCCGGACGGTCATCTTTCCGTGCCTGAATCCGCTTGCCTTACCCGGCGGGGCCGGTTAACCAACGGCCCGCTTCAGGGCGGCCCCCTAGCGGGGTGGTCCGGGAGCAAATACACACGCGACCGGCTGCCTGAACCTTAAAGCCCTCTTTCAAAGGCTGGTTCTTTACAGGCCGGACGGTTCCTGGTGGGTGTTTCAGCCGAAAAGGCCGGAATCACCGGGGCCGTCTTCTTCAGGCAAACAACGGAAGCGGAGGCATAACCCAATCAGACGAGGCGCCGTCCCGGTTCGGGAGGCGCGCTCATTCGCAAGAGGCAATACCAATGTCAGTCATTCAGATGAAGCAGCTGCTTGAGGCCGGAGTGCACTTCGGCCACCAGACCCGTCGCTGGAATCCGAAGATGAAGAAGTTCATCTACGGCGCCCGCAACGGCATTCATATCGTCGACCTGCAGCAGACGGTCACGATGTTCGAGGACGCCTACAGCTTTATCGTCGACATCACGTCGCGCGGCGGCACGATCCTTTTCGTCGGCACCAAGAAGCAGGCCGCCGAAGTGGTCAAGCAGGAGGCTGAACGGGCCGGCATGTTCTACGTGAACAACCGCTGGCTGGGCGGCACGCTCACGAACTTCACGACGGTATCGAGCTCCATCAACCGCCTCAAGGAAATCGAGAAGTGGTTCGAGGACGGCACGATCGAGAAGATGACCAAGAAGGAAGGCATCATCCTCAAGCGCGAGATGGACAAGCTCAAGGAGAACCTGGGCGGTATCCGCGACATGTCGCGCCTGCCCAAGGCCCTGTTCGTGATCGACACGAACAAGGAAGCCATCGCCGTCAAGGAAGCCAGCCGTATCGGCATTCCGGTCATCGCCGTCGTCGACACGAACTGTGACCCGGACTCGATCGAGAAGATCATCCCCGGCAACGACGACGCCATCCGCGCCATCGCGCTGTTCACGTCCAAGATTGCCGATGCGTGCCTGGAAGGCCGCAAGGCGTTCGACGACAAGCGCCGCACGGGCCAGGAGATCTCGGAAGACGATCTCGGCACGCCGGTTCCGGAAGGCCTCACCCACTACTCGTCCTATGACAAGGACGAGCTGGACGAGGAAGGCGCACAGGCGGCTGCGGCTGCCGGTGCACCGGTCCCCGTTCCGGGCGCCGAATCCACCCCGAACTGACAATCTCTCACCTCAACCGCCCGGTCTCTCTCTGCGCAGCCGCGCAGAGGGGGCCCCGGCGCACGTTACAGGCCACTACAGGAAAGAATCACCATGGCAGATATCAAGGCAACAGACGTTAAAGACCTCCGCGAGCGCACCGGTGCCGGTATGCTCGACTGCAAGAATGCGCTCACCGAAGCGGGCGGCGACATGGAAAAGGCGATCGAGGTCCTCAAGAAGAAGGGTCTCGCCGCCGCCGCCAAGAAGGCCGGCCGAACCGCCTCCGAAGGCGCCGTTGTGAGCTACATCCATATGGGCGGCAAGATCGGCGTGCTGCTTGAAGTGAACTGCGAAACCGACTTCGTCGCCAAGACCGACGAGTTCCAGGGCTTCTGCAAGGACGTGGCAATGCATATCGCGGCGATGAGCCCGGTCTGCGTGCGCGAGGACGAAGTGGATCCGGTCTACCTCGCCAAGCAGAAGGAGATCTTCATTGCGCAGCTCAAGGAAGACCCCAAGAACTCCAAGAAACCGGCGAACGTGCTGGAAGAAATCGTCAAGGGCAAGATCGCCAAGCACCTGACTGAAGTGGTGCTGCTCGAGCAGTTCCATGTGAAGGCCGACGTCTACGGCAAGGACAAGAAGATCAAGGACATCGTCTCCGAGAAGGTGGCCAAGATCGGCGAAAATATCGTCATCCGCCGGTTCAGCCGGTTCCAGCTTGGCGAGGGTCTCGAAAAGCGGACCTCGAACCTGGCCGAGGAAGTGGCGGCGCAGGTGGCCGCATCCCAGAAGAACTGACGCGAATCCGTCTTAATCGAAACGGCCCGCCCCGGAAGAGGCGGGCCGTTCTTTTTGCCGGTGATAGCCGTTACGTTTGCTATCCGGAAAGCGTGTTAGATATAAATTCGAACTTACGGAGGATATTCGTATGAGCATAGCTCGCGTCGGCAGGGTCTCGGCGGCAATTTTACTGGCAGCGTTTCTGGTGCGCTGTAACCCAAACGGTTTGCGACCGATAACGACGGATGAGATTGGCCGTGGAATAGTAGCCCAGACTCAGCTCACTACTGAATTGGCCTATGTCGTGTACCAGGTATTCCAGGATGTCGCGGCTGACGGCACTGTTACGGACCCCGCTTCCGAGAGTGCGCAACGTTTCACCAATTTCCTCCAGGAGCAGTGTGACTCGGTCTCGATTGAAGGGCCTGTAGGGGGAAGTGGTGTGTTCGATGTCGATATATCTGTTTCAAGCGGGGATTGTCCCGATACCCCGGTCCGGAATCTCTCGGGAACTCTGACTGCCGAATTCGCCTACAATGATATCCTGCATTCCTACACAGCCTGGTTTAGATCGGGAATCTATCCGGCAGGCGATGTGACGGATCTTGCACTCGCCGGACCGACTGCGCCCGGTTATGTGTCATCCCAGTTCCAGGTAAACTACAAACCGGATTCGGCGGACGTTCTCAGCTATTCCGGGTTCACTTTCTGGCTGCCGGCTGGAGCCGATTCAGAGACGGTGCTCCTCTACCCCTGGCCGAACCTGCTTTCATATCACGTGGATCTGCCGGTCGACGGCTGCATGGTTTACAGCCAGAACTGGCAGTTCCAGGTCGTTGATCAGGCCGGAAATGATTCGCATACCCCTTCGCTGGATCCCAATTCCCAGGTCCGTTTGACCGATCTGAGTTTCTGTGCGCCCCGTCAATGTCCGGCAGGGGCAATGGTCGTCGAGAGGCCCGGGGCGTTCGCAATGACGTATACGTTCGACGGCTCGGTAACCGCCAGTTGTTCGATGGACTCGAGCGATCCATTGCTGACCTGCGAAGACTTGACGCTCGACTGTACTCCGGCACCTTAGTCCGCTCGGATCAATACCTACGGCCCGCCCCGGAAGAGGCGGGCCGTTTCATTTTGTGCGCGCTGGCCTACCTTCCCTGCTCTCCGTCATATCAACGGCTGCCCGCCCATGTTAATGTTTTGCGGGGTGAAGCCACCGTGATCGATCTCGACAACCCCCATCCGATTGTCCAGCTGATTATCTCGCTGGGGCTGGGGCTGCTGGTCGGCCTGCAGCGGCAGTGGGCGGACGCGCCCTTGGGCGGCATACGGACCTTCACGCTCACGGCGCTGCTGGGCACCGTCTGCGCCCTGCTTTCGGGGCAGTTCGGCCCCTGGGTCGTGGCGGCGGGGTTCGTTGGCGTTATCGTCACGCTT
This sequence comes from uncultured bacterium, assembly GCA_964565925.1. GTDB lineage: Bacteria > JAGRBM01 > JAGRBM01 > JAGRBM01 > JAHCIT01 > CAZMGV01. The sequence goes on along the minus strand of CAZMGV010000019.1, from coordinate 41,746 downwards.
GCCGTCGGCAACATGACCCGCAAGGACGGCGGCACGGAAGAAGCCGGCGGCCATACCGGCATGAGCACCGAGGTGGGCCTTCTGCTCACTTTCGCGACCGGCGTGCTGGTTAACATGGGGCCTATCTGGATCGCGGCGGCGGTGGCGGGCGCCATCACGATCATCCTGCAGGCGAAACCCGAACTCCACCAGCTCGCCGACAAGTTCACCGCCGAAGAGCTGCGCGCGATCATGCAGTTCGTGCTGATCACACTGGTCGTGCTGCCGCTGGTCCCGAACCAGACCTACGGGCCGTTCGACGTCCTGAACCCGCATGAAGTGTGGCTGATGGTCGTCCTGATCGTCGGCATCAGCCTGACCGGCTACATCATCTACAAGTTCTTCGGGCGGAATGCGGGCCTGCTGTTGGGCGGTATTCTGGGCGGCGTGATCTCCAGCACCGCCACCACCGTGAGTTATGCCCGGCGTACGGCCGAACATCCGGCGGCGGCCCGTCATAATGCGCTGCTCGTCGCGATCGCGTGGACGACGGTGTATATCCGCGTCGCCATGGAAGTAGCGGTGGCTGCGCCGTCGTTCCAGGTCCTGTGGCTGCCGCTCGGCGTGCTGTTTGCCGTCTCGGCGCTATCGGCGCTCTGGATGCACCGGAGCCGTCCGGCCGAGAAGGCCGAACTGCCGGAACAGGGTAATCCGAGCGAGTTCCAGACGGCGCTGATCTTCGCGGCCCTTTATTCGGTTATCGTGTTTGCGGTAGCGTTCGCCAAGAGCCAGTACGGCAACAAGGGACTCATGGTGGTGGCGGTTCTGTCGGGTATTACCGACGTGGACGCAATCACGCTTTCGACGTCCCGCCTTGTGCATAGCGGCAAGCTGACGGCCGCCGAAGGCTGGCCGGTGGTCATCATGGCGGTCCTGACCAACGTGACATTTAAAGGCGGCATTGCGGGCGTGCTGGGCGGGATGAAGATGTTCCGGCAGGTGCTGCTCCCGTGGGTGGTCACTATCGCCGCCGGGATCCTGCTCCTGCTGTTTCTCGGCTGAGCTATTTGCGGCTTTCCAGATCTTCCCAGCGGGCGAGCAGTTTCTCGAGATTCGCTTTCGCCGTCTCGATCTGGCCCATGACCTTTTTCACGTCGTCGCCGCGGCCCGCGTAAAGCGCCGGATCGGCCAGCTTGCTTTCCATCTGGGCGGCGACCGTTTCCGCCTCTGCAATTTTCGCCAGTATCCCGTCCAGCTCGATCCGCTCGGCGTAAGTGAGTCCCTTGCCGCCCGTCGAGGCAGCCGGTGCGGCCGTCGGGGCCGATATCTGGGCCGGTTTAGAGGCTTTCGCCGATTGGGCGTCCTTGCGGGCTGCCGCCTGGGCCGCCAGCTGGCGGCGCCGGTAGTCTGACCAGTTGCCGGGGTAGAGCGTCACATCGCCATTCCCCTCGAAGGCGAGGATCGAGGTGGAAACGCGGTCCAGAAACCAGCGGTCGTGACTCACAACGATCACCGTACCGTCGAACTCGATCAGCGTCTGCTCCAGCGCGGCGAGCGTGGAGGTATCAAGGTCGTTGGTGGGCTCGTCCATGATAATGAGATTGGGCGTGCGGGCCAGCAGCTTGGCCAGCGCCACCCGGGCCTTCTCGCCCCCCGACAGCAGGCCGACCTTCTGGCGCTGCTGGCCGCCGTCGAACAGAAAACGATTGAGATAGTTCTTGGCCGCGACCTCGTCGCCCTTGTCGCCCGTGACGTTTTCGAGGATCGACTTGTCGCCGTCCAGATCCGAGCGGTTCTGGTCCAGGTACGAAATCACGGTGTTCTTGCCCAGCACGATCTCGCCGCGCGTGGGGGCGAGGTCCCCCAGTATTGCCTTGATGAGCGTCGTCTTCCCGGCGCCGTTGGGGCCTACGATACCAATCCGGTCACCCTTGGTGAGGCCCAGGTCGAGCTTCTTCACCAGTGTCTTTCCACCGAGATCGATGCCGAACCCGCGCAACTCCAGAATGGTCTTGCCCGTCCGTGACGCCGTGACCGACAGGTCGGCGCGCTGGCCTTCGTCGCGCGGCGGCCCCTGCCGGATGATCTCTTCGGCGCGTTGGACCCGGGCTTTCTGTTTGGTCTGGCGTCCCTGGGGCTGGCGGCGCAGCCAGTCCAGTTCGCGACGGAGGAAGTTCTGACGGGTATTCTCGGCCCGTTCGGCGTGGGCCATCCGGTCCGCCTTGGCGCCCAGGAAGAACTCGTACCCGCCGTCATAGTCGTAGAGTGTACCGCCTTCGACCTCGAGGGTCCGGTCGGTCACCCGGTCCAGAACGTACCGGTCGTGCGTGATGAGCAGCAGCGCGCCGGGGTAGTCGTTCATCAGATAGTTTTCGAGCCATTCGATGGTGTCGAGGTCCAGATGGTTCGTAGGCTCGTCCATGACCGCCAGAGTCGGTTTCGCCACGAGAATCCGGGCCAGCGCCACGCGGCGGCGCTCGCCGCCCGACATGGTGCCGCATTTGGCAAGCGGGTCGGTGACGCCCAGGTGTTCCAGCGTCTCTTCCGCCTTGTGCATCAGGTCCCAGCCGCCAAAACGCTCAAGGTCCGCACCCGCACTCGCCTGTTCATCGAGGAGTGCCGTCGTGTCGCCGGTGCCGGCTTCCAGTTGCTCGCTGGCTTTCTCGTAGCGGTGGCGGGCGGCGTCCCATTCTGTGAGCCCGGCCAGCACCACATCGCGGGCGGTGGCCTCGGGGTCCAGGGCGGGGTCCTGTTCGAGGTAGATGGTAGTCGTGTCGCGGCGGCGGCGGATTTCGCCATGGTCGGGCTGTTCCAGCCCTGCAAGGATGCGGGCGAGGGTGCTTTTCCCGGCGCCGTTGATGCCGACCAGGCCCACGCGCTCGCCCGCATGGATGCTTACCGACACATCCGTGAGGACTTTCCGGAGGCCATAGGCTTTATCAATCTTGCTGGCGGCGACGATCGGCACGGCGGGGGTATAGCTGAAATCCGGGGAAAAGCCTCATCGTTTCACTGCCGTTTCAAATAAACCGCCGTTTGGGCATAATCGGGGCATGGAAAACCCGACGGACGGCAAAGAGTTTCAGGGAAATCCGCGTATTGCGCCCACGGCCCACTTCACGGCCCAGGCCTGGGTGCAGGCGGGCTACGATCAGGCCCAGTATTTCGACACCCTCGAAGGCCGGATCATGTACAACACGGTGAAAAGACTCACGCCGCTGGCTTATGGCCTTGGGCCGTCGGCCCGGTATCACCTGGACTACCTGTGGGTACGCCATGCGGCCTACGAGGCGCGCTTAAGGGAACTGAAACCCGACGTCATCGTCGAGATCGGCGCGGGGCTCTCGCCCCGCGGGCTGTCATTCACACAGAAAAACCCGAACCTCGTCTATATCGAAGGCGACCTGCCGCATATGGTGGAGGCCAAGAGGAAGGCGCTCCGGAACGTAACGCTTCCTTCAAACTACCATCTGGGCACGGTCGACCTGCTGGGCAGCGGCTTCCTGAAAAGCCTTCCACCGGTGCTGAAGCGCGGTCAGAAAATCGTCGTCATTACCGAAGGTGTGACCGATTATCTCAACATGGACGAGAAGTGCCATGCGTGGACCAATATCGCCAGCATGCTCAGGACGTTCGGCGGCGGTACGTATCTGCTCGAGATACACGCCCGGAACCTGTTCTCGTCCTACCGGATGTCGGCCCGGTTTTTCACGGCGTTTCTGGGGACCATTGTCGGGGCGAACTTCGAAGAGCGTCTGTTCGACAGGATCGAAGATGCGAGAAAAGTGATCCTGGACAGCGGCTTCGATTCCGTTGAGACGCTCGACCTTGCCGGACTTAATACTTCAGGCAAGAACCCGCCGCTCAACTACTGCCCGTACCGGCTGCTCGAAGCGCAGGTGGAACCGAAGTAGCCAGAGTTCAGGTCTCCGGTGTCCTGCTATCGGTCGTCTTGGGCACATCTTTAAGCAGGAACCGGCTGTAGAGCCGGGCGCCCGTGCCGACAAGATTCTTCATCTTCTGGAACTTCCGGAAGGCGTCGATCGAACCCATCGCAACCATCACCGTCTCGCCTTCGCCGCGCACCCGCACCTTGCCCGAGAACGTGGCCGACTGGGCGTTGATCCTGCCCGACAGAATGTCGTGAAACGTGCTGGTCTTCATCAGGACTGTCGCGCGTGCGTTCGGTACGGTTCCCTCATGGATGGAGAACGAACCGGTGCCAATATGCAACCGGTAGGCGCCCGGCTGCTCGCCGGTAAATACCATGTTGATGTCGCCCTCGAACCCCCGCGCCTGTCCGGCGATATCCGGAGGCATGGGAATCCGCCGCACAACCGACGAGAAGGCCGCCATCGGGCCCCAGAACCACTTGAGCGCATGGGATGCCTTGCCGTTGGGCAGTCCCGCCACGGCGCGGATCACGTCGCCCGAAGTTTCAAAGCGCGGCTGCCAGCGAAGCTCCTTGCGGATCTTAGCCGCCGAGACCGTCAGCTCGCCGTTGGTCATGACATCGAACCAGATCGGGTCCATGGGGGCGAGTCCCGCCCGGGCGGCAATCTTCACCAGCTTCAGCGGGTTGCCGGGAACCGGGATCGACGGACGGCCGAGTTCCCTGCCCAGATCGCCGAACTTGATCGTGCCTTCTGCCGCTACATTGAAAGCACCCCGGGCCTTCTTTTTGAGGGCCAGGACGAACGCCTGCGCCACGTCGTCTTCGTGGGTGAGCTGGAGGTCCGGGTTGATGGCCGACATTCGGACATGAACGGGTGACCGGAACATGAACCTTACCTTGCGGGTCTCGGACCGTTCGCTGAGGAAGATCGACGGCCTGAGACGGCAGATGGTCATCTCGGGACGGCTTTTCTCGAAATCGTCCAGCCAGTGTTCGACCGCCGTCTTGTGGCGCGAGTAGTAGAAATCCTCGCTGGCGACGCGCGGGGCGTCTTCGGTGAGCACTTTGCCGATGTTGGAAGCATGTATCCCGTAGGAGGCCACTGACGAGGCATAGACGACCTGATGCACATCGGCGGCATCAGCGCTGCGGAACACGTTCTGCGTGCCGCCGACGTTGATCGACTCGACCTCTTCGGGCTTCATCCCGCCGGTTTTTTCCACCACGAACGCCAGGTGCATGACCGCGTCGAGCCCCTGGAACACGTCTTTCAGTTTCGCGTCCCGCACGTCCATCCGGATATAGTTGAGCTTGGGAGATCCGGCGTGCCGGCGGGGCGCCGCCAGATCCACGGCTACGATCTGGCCGATCTCGTCATCCGGGATCAGGAGGTCGAGGATCGCCTCGCCGAGGCTTCCCGACGCTCCGGTGATGGCAATTTTCAGGGGCTCTTGAACGGGTTCCGCCATAGGGCTGCTTCCTGTTGTCTGGTGACTTGTGCGTGCCTTATGCGAAGTGTGGCATGACCTTTTCGCCGAACGTACGGATCGATTTCATGATCAGTTCGTGCGGGATGGTCCCAGCCTGCATCACCAGAATGAGTTCGTCGATACCCGCGTCCCTGAACCGGCTGGCGATCTCCCGGCAGTGGACCGGGTCGCCGACCACGTTCATGGCCGGGGCGTCGGGCATGTTGCGGGCTTCCATGATCTCGGTGAGTTCTTCCGCCGGAATCTCGCCGCGCTGGACGCCGATCTTCCCGATGGGCCGGTTCATGGGCGTGTAGTAGATACCCAGCGACTGGGCGAAGAACCGCGCGCCACGCATGCCGACTTCGCAGGCCTTGCGGTCATCGTCCTGGCAGTGGGCGACCGGCGTGCAGGCGAACCAGTTGTTCTTCTGGTAGTGCTTGGGCGCCGCGGCTTCCACGGCCTTTCGGTATTCTTTGACCTTCTTTGTCAGGTATTCGTCATTGCCGACGGCGAAATTGAGCGCGCCGATCCCCTGCCTGCCCACTTCGACCGCCGAGTCGGGTTTCGAGCAGGCGGCGAACATGGGCGGGTGCGGCCGCTGAACTGGCTTGGGCACCACCTGGGTGGGCGGGATGTTCCAGAACTCGCCCTTGAACTCGAAGACATCCTCTTGCCACATGCGCGGAATGATCTGCAGCGCTTCCTTCCACTGGTCGTGGAGTTTGGGAATGTCTCCTTCGAACGCCTTCTGTTCGGTGAGCGAGTTGCTCTTGCCCGAGCCCCAATTCACGCGGCCATTGGAAAGAATATCGAGCGTCGCCACGCGCTCGGCGATCCGCATCGGGTGGTTGTAGCACTTGGGGGTTAGCGTGATGCCGTGGCCGATCCGGATGTTTTTTGTCTTGGCCGCCACGTAGGCGAGGAAAACCTCAGGGGCCGACGAGTGGGAATACTCCCTCAGACCGTGGTGTTCCACTTCCCAGATCCCGTGGTAGCCGATCTGGTCGGCGAGAATCGCCTGCTCCGCGCAGTCGTGGAAGCAGCGGGCTTCCTCCTCGCGGGTCGGGTCGGACATCTGCATCTCGAAGAACAGGGAAAACTTCACAGGTCACCTCCGTCGGCGCCGCCGCTGGTTACGGGAACGGTCGCCGCGCATGCCATCAGGCTGGTCCAGAACTATGGCCCGGTAACTATGGCTTACAAAAGGACGGACAGGGAAACGGTCTGTCTACGCCGCGTACTGTTTCTTCCATTCGGCCAGCAGGTGCGAATTATCCTGCTGCCAGGGATGGAAATTCGGCCGGAAATATTCCAGCCAGTCGCCGGCGACGCGGACAAACAGCCCGGGCGATGTGAAGCCCCACTTGATGAAGCTCGTGAAGGTCTTCCAGCGGAACAGCATCCGGTCGCGCCACAGCATGACGGCGCAGACGGACAGCCCCGCGAACAGGATTCCGATCGTCGCCGCGAGCATGAAGAACGCCCGCCGGATATAGCCCCCGCCCATCGTCTTGTAGACGTCGAAGGCGACCGCCTTGTGCTCGGTCTCCTCGGCGGCGTGCCAGAGCCAGAGCTTCGCATGGGCCGGTTCCATTTTGGTGGAGTAGACCGGGTTCTTCAGAAACTCATCGGCAAGGATCGCCGTGAAATGTTCGAGAGCCGTCGTGACGGCCAGCTTGTCGAGCGGCGAGGAGACCTTTCCGAGGGGGCCGTTCAGCAGGAAGTCGGCAACCTTTTCGTACTGCTTCTGGTGCGGGCCGGCGGCGCGGGCGTTGTATTTCTGGTGTTCGGTCGAGTGGATATGCTCCTGCCCGGCGAACGCCGCGACCTGCTTCTTGAGCTCGGGGTCGGTGATCTTGTCCCGGAAGTGAAGGACGGACTTCACGAAGAACGTTTCGCCGTCGGGGAAGAACATCGACAGCGCCTCGATGAAGCGCGTCGCAAAGGCGTCGTTGTCCAGCCAGTAGCGCTTTTCGGGGAACTCGAACTTCATGTGGCGGACCTTGATGTCGACACCCGGGGGAAGCGGCATGGACTGTTTCGCAGGTACAGTTTCAGGGGCAGTCATGGGATGACTCCTTGGTTGGTTCAGGTTTTATACTGGCGATCATCTATTGGTCGCAGAGCTATCGGGCACAGGTCGTGAAAGAACGGGGTTTCGCCCGCTTCAGGCCTGGTTATATTGCAGTTTCCACGCGGCGAGCAGGTCCGAATTGTCGTGCTGCCACGGCGTAAAGCCAGGCCGGAAGTAGCGCAGGTATTCGGGCGCCATTTTCGTCACGAAACCGGGCGTGCGGAATAGCAGGTTGAACAGGCTCCGGAAGTTGCGGAGCTTGAGCAGTTCCCGGTCTTTCCAGAGAAATACCGCCGTAACACCGGTGGTCGCGGCAACGAGAAACCCGGTAGCCACGACCATGAAGAACGCCCGCCGGAGAAAGCCCCCGCCCACCACCTTGTACACGTCGAAGGCGACCGACTTGTGCTCGGTCTCCTCGGCGGCGTGCCACAGCAGCAGCTTCCGGTGCTCGAGATCGATGGTACCCGCGAGTTTCTCGTCCCGAAGAATCAGGTCCGCGAGCGTCGCGGTAAGGTGCTCCAGTGCCACGGTGACGGCCAGCTGGCCGCGGGCGCTCACGAACCGGCGCCCCGTTCCGAGCAGGAATCCGGCGACACGTTCCGCCTTCGGAGCGCCCTTGCCGGCGGCGATCACGTTGTATTTGCGATGCTCGGCCGTGTGGGCGCCCTCCTGACCTGCGAACGCGGCGACCTGCTTCTTAAGAGCCGGGTCGGTGACCTCGTCCTTGAAGCGGATCACCGAGTCGATGAAGAACTTCTCGCCGTCGGGGAAGAACATCGACAGGGCGTCGACGACCCGGCTCATGAGCGGGTCGCCGCCCAGCCAGTGCTTGCGGTCTTTGGTCAGGTCGAACTTAGGGTGACGGATCTGGATGTCGACGCCGTCCGGAAGGACGGTCGCCTGGCGGTGGGCGGTTCCGTGATTTTTTGCGGTTCTGGTCGTCCTGGCGGTTGCTGTATTCACTGGGCGGGTGCCTCCATGGAGCGGTTGTCTCACGGGGTGAGGAAATTCCGGATCAGCAGCTCATCCCATCGGGAGGAGCATTGCGGCAGACATCGCCAGCGACAGATCACCCGATAGGCGGATCTTGCCGGCCATGAACGCCTGTTGCGGCGGCATTTTCTGCTCGCGCATCTCGTTCAGTTCGTTTTCGGACGTCTCGATCGTACAGCGCGGATTGCCCAGATCGGCATCTCCATTGAAACCGATTCCGAACAGCGCGTCGCCTTCGTCGGTAGCCACCTTGAACAGGAGTGTTCCGGCCATCTGGGTGCGGATCATCTCGATCTTCGCACCGTCGGGCAGCATGCTGACGGCGATCTTCACAGGTCCGGTGATATCCATTTCGAGCGCCTGTGCGCCTGCCCGCTTGAAGCCCATATCGAAGGCTTCGCGGTTGGTCTTGAGGTGAACGATCGGGTCGGTGGCTTTTCCGCTTTTGACCTGCGGCTTTCCGCCCTTGGCGTGCATCATCCAGGTGCCGCCCTGATCGCCTTCGATGGTGACCTGCATTTCGACCGGAAGGTCGGGGAACGCTATGCCGGCGATTTCCGCCAGTTTCTTCGGGACGACTTCATCGAGTAACTGTTTCGGGGTCATGTGCATCTCCTCTTGCCGGCCGTCACGACCCCGGTATGGGGTTCATGCGTCAGCTCATGGTATAAACAATTTATACTAACTGGGTGCGCCGCGTCAAGCACCCTGTTTTTATACCCCCGCCAAGGGGTTTACGGGCATATTGAGAGCCTCTGGAGCCCTGCCGCCATGGACCGGAGGGTAAAAACGGCTTATAAAGAGTCCACATGGCCAAGAACCCCATCGAACCGTACACCAGCCCGATAACCAAGACCTTTAAGTCGGTCGTCGGGCGGGCGAAGCCGGGCAAGCGGGACCACGCCCCCTCCCGTGCAGATGAGGGAGAAAAATTTCTCGCGGCGCTCAAGAACCAGGCAATCCTGCTGTTTGGCGGAATCATGCCCATGGGGCCCGCGGCGGTGATGAAGTTCCTCTCCATGCAGAGCGAGATCGTCAAGGTCAGCCTGCCGGACGGGGGCTCGGCTCCGGTGTTGGATCTGCTGCTCCGGCTCTCCGAAGGAGTGGGCCTGAACTCCGGCTACGCCCGGATTATGCGCGGCGCGTCCGTCACGTTCGCCACCAACGGATTCGAGAAGGCCCGGATCGAGGAAATCCTGAAAGCGGGCGACGTCTCGCCCCGGACCTTCTACCAGTTCTTCCGCAACAAACACGAAGTGCTCGCTTCGATTTCGGACCTGTTTCTGACGGTCATTCTAGAGATGGCGCGGCGCGAAGCCGGACGCGAGGGCCCCGCCGACCAGCGGCTGCACCGGTTCGTGCAGATCCTGCTGGGCGGCATGGCGGTGATCGAGCGGATGGCGCAGGTGGTCGTGAGCGAGGCGCTGCGCCCCGGCAGCGCCATGGAACCGCTCGCCGACCGGTTCCGCGCCGAGATGGCGGAGATACTGCTTCCCACGTTCCGCGAACTGCACCCGGACCGCGAACCGCCGGATATTAAATATGTCCGGATCAAGATCGTCGCCGTCATGGGTGCGCTGATCGAACTGCGGCTCAACTCTCATTCGACCGCGGACGACCTCAAGAAGGCCGAAGAGATCGTCTTCGGCATCCTGATGGCCTGAAAACTCCATTATCCCGGCATGACACAGGTCCTCAATTAAAGGGGCTTTCGGCGCTATCCTTTATGGGATGATTCTGGAGCCCACCCATGCCTGATCCGCAGGGACTGACCTCGGAAGATGCCGCACGGCGGCTGTCCGAGAACGGCCGCAACGAACTGGTCCGCAAGGAAGGACCGGGCGCCATCGTGCAGCTCGCCCGGCAGTTCACCGGCCTTACGGTCATCCTGCTGATTGTTGCCTGTGGCGTCGCCTTCATGATCGGTGAAACGGTCGAGGCGGTCGCCATCGGGGTGATCGTCCTGATCAACGGAATCGTCGGGTTCCTGCAGGAGTACCGCGCGGAGCAGGCAATCAAGGCGCTACGCTCGATGGCCGCCCCCCTGGCAAGGGTCGTCCGCGACGGGAAAACGGTATCGGTACCGTCGGCTGAAGTGGCCCCCGGCGACCTGCTGATTGTCGAAGCGGGAGACCTCGTAGCCGCTGACGCAACGCTCGTGGCCGCCCGTTCCCTTCAGACCGGCGAGGCGGCGCTCACGGGCGAGAGTGCTCCGGTTGAGAAAAGCACGGACGATATTCCTGCCGGCACGCCGCTCGCCGAACAGCGCAACCGGGTATTTCTCGGGACTGTCGTCACGAACGGCACCGGCCGCGCCGTCGTTACGGCCACCGGCATGCGGACGGAGCTGGGCAGGATCGCCGCACTGCTGGCCGAAACCGGAGACACCCGGACCCCGCTCCAGGACCGGCTCGAACAGGTGGGGCGGTCACTGCTTGTGGCCTGCCTGGGAATCGTGACGGTTGTCGCACTGCTGGGTCTATGGCGCGGATCGCCGCCGATGGAAGTGCTCATGTCGTCGGTGTCGCTGGCGATCGCGGCCGTTCCGGAGGGGCTGCCGGCGATCGTCACCATCGCGCTGGCCGTCGGTGTGCAGCGGATGGTGGAGCGGAATGTTCTGGTCCGCAGGCTGCCCGCCGTGGAAACCCTCGGGTGCGCCACGGTGATCTGCACCGACAAGACCGGCACGCTGACCACCGGGGTGATGACCGTCCGTGAAGTCTGGTCTCCCGACCCCAAGGCGCTCCTTTTCGCGGCCGCCGCCTGCTCCGACGCCGAACTGGACGGCACAGGCCTCTCGGGCCGGGGCGATACGACGGAAATTGCCCTGCTGGTGGAAGCCGCCCGGCTCGGCGTCCGCCGCGAGGAGATTGAGAATGTCATCCCGAGGGTCATGGAGAACCCGTTCGATTCAGTCCGCAAGCGGATGTCGATCTGGCGCGGCGACGAGGTGCTCTATGTGAAGGGCGCCCTCGAATCCCTGCTGGAGGTCTGCTCGCATTCGCTCCCGGGTGTAAAGGAGGCGGCCGCCCAGATGGCCGAAAAGGGCCTTCGGGTGATCGGGGTCGCCACGGGCAGCGATTACGAAGAGAAAAACCTCTCGCTCCTCGGTGTGGTCGGTATCGCCGACCCGCCGAGACCGGAGGCGATCCGGGCCGTGGAACAGGCGCACCGGGCTGGTATCCACACGGTCATGATCACGGGTGACCATCCGGTAACGGCAAGGACCATCGCGGCCGAACTGGGGATCATCCGCGACGGCCATTCGGAACATGAGCACGTCCACGCACGGGTGACGCCGGAGGAAAAGCTCACGATCGTCCGCCGGCTGAAAGAACAGGGTCACATCGTCGCCATGACGGGCGACGGAGTGAATGACGCACCGGCTCTCAAGGAAGCGCACATCGGAATCGCCATGGGTAAGGCCGGTACCGAGGTAGCCCGCGAGGCGTCCGACATGATCCTGCTCGATGATAATTTCGCGAGCATCGTTGCCGCCATCCAGGAGGGGCGGGGGATCTACGAGAATATCCGCAAGACCCTGGTGTACCTGCTGGCCGGGAACGCCGGAGAGCTGACGCTGATGCTCTGCGCCTCGCTGATGGGGCTCCCGCTCCCGCTGCTGCCGCTCCAGATCCTCTGGATTAACCTGGTGACGGACGGGCTTCCGGCGCTGGCGCTGGTCATGGACCCGGCCGAAAGCGGGCTGCTGGAGCGTCCGCCGCGCAGCCCCGCCGAACCGATTCTGGGACAGAGGCAGTGGGCTTATGTCGTTCTGGTCGGCGCCCTGGAGGCGGCCCTCGTGCTGGGTGTGTATGTGCATACGCTCCATGCTGAAGGACTGCAGCCGGCCCGCACGATGGCCTTTTCCGTGATGGTGTTCTGCGAACTGTTCCGTGCGTTCACCGCCCGCAGCGTCGTTCATACCTACTGGGAGGTCGGCGCGTTCAGTAACCTCCGGCTGGTCGCCGTGATCCTGCTGTCGTCATGTATCCAGCTCGGAATCCATCATGTGCCGTTCACGCGCGGACTGTTCGGGCTTACGCACCTGACCGCCGCGGAGGGGCTGACCGCGCTCGCCCTCGGCCTCATCCCGGTGACCGTTCTGGAAATCTTCAAGCTGCTGCGGAGATGGTTTACGCCGCCGGTCGTTTCTGGAACCGCCGGGAAGTAGAATGGACTCTGTGGAAACCTCCCGCTCGTTTCTCTGCTACCTGTCGCTCGCAATCCCCTTCGTCTTCATCCCGCTGACGTGGACGCTGACGTTTTATCTGGCGGCCCGGATGAGCGGCTGGCTGACCCTCGCCGTTAAATATACCGCCGGGCGCGAACCCCCGGGCGAGGTGTTCCGCTGGCGGAGCATGGGGACGTTCAAAATGGGCGGTTACAACAACTGTATCCGGTTTGTCGTGAGCGACCGGGGGCTGTATATCGCTGTGCAGCGGCCGTTCGGCTCGTTTCACGAGCCGTTGCTCATTCCGTGGCGCGATCTCGAATGGATCGCCGACAGGAAGATGTGGGGTTACGCGTATACCGAGTTCAAAATGCCGCTGCTGGATGGCCGGGTCTGGAAACTGCCGGGCAAGGTGGTCGAGGCGGCGCGTAGAATGGGCTATCTGCCGCCGGCGGCGTAACCTTTAACTTGAAGGCTATTTGCGCCCCAGCAGCTTGTTGACCTCTTCGACGAACTGGCGCGGGTCGTCGAACTCCCGATAGACGCTGGCGAACCGCAGGTAGGCGATGGGGTCTAGCGCCTGAAGTTCGTCGATCAGCGCCGCGCCGATATCCTGCGACTTCACTTCGCGGGGATTTCTCTCGAACAGCTTCTCTTCCACGCGCCTTAAGGCGTCTTCGATCTGCTGCTCGGAGACGGGCCGCTTTTCGCAGGCCCGGCGCAGGCCGATATGGAGTTTGTGGCGATCCCACGGCTCGCGGCGGCCGTCTTTCTTGACCACCTGCGGGAGGACTTCTTCGACGGTCTCGTAGGTCGTGAACCGCTCGCTGCACGACTTGCACTCGCGGCGGCGGCGCACCTGTTTCTGATCGGGGGTTTCCCGGGAGTCGACAACGGCGGTGTCGAGATGGCCGCAGAAGGGACACTTCACGGTTTATCTGCCCGGTTCGGCGTCGCCCTTGTGGGTGAGGCCAGGTACGAAGGCCGGTACCCCGGACTTCTCTTTCATGACCGGTGCGGGCGTATCCTTGCGTGCGTCTTTCGGGACGTACTGGATCATCTGGATACCGCACTCGGCCGCCAGCTCGTCGGCCAGCGGATCATCGTAATACTCTTCGTAGATCACCCGCTGGATTCCCGCGTTGATGAGCATCTTCGCGCAGATGATGCAGGGCTTGGTCGTGCAGTACACTTCCGCACCGGCAATGGCGACGCCATGATAGGCCGCCTGGATAATGGCGTTCTGTTCCGCATGGAGTCCGCGGCAGAGTTCATGCCGTTCGCCTGACGGCACGCCGAGCCGCTCGCGCAGGCAACCCACGTCAGCCGCATGGGCCGCGCCCTTGGGCTGGCCGTTATAGCCGGTCGCCAGCACCTGCTTGTCCTTCACGATCACCGCGCCCACGGCCCGGCGGATACAAGTCGAGCGGTTCTTCACTACATGGACCATGTCCATGAAATATTCGTCCCAGTCAGGACGGTCGTGAGTGTTGCGCAGTTTCGTTTCCATTGGTTCCGGTTATCGGTACAGCGGGAATTTGCGGGCCAGTTCCAGCACCTGTTCGCGGATCTGGGCGAGCTTATTCTCGTCCTTTGTGTGCTCGATAGTGTCGGCGATCCAGCCGGCGATCTTTTCCATCTCCGGTTCCTTCATGCCGCGAGTCGTGAGCGCGGCGGTGCCGATACGGACCCCCGAGGTGACGAACGGCGAGCGTTTCTCGTAGGGCACGGTGTTTTTGTTCACCGTGATACCGGCGTGGCCGAGCGCGTCTTCCACGTCCTTGCCGGTCACGTCGCGCTTGGAAAGATCGACCAGCAACAGGTGGTTGTCCGTGCCGCCGGAGACGAGATCAATGCCGCGTGAGACAAGCACTTTCGCCAGCGTCTGGCAGTTTTTGATGATCTGCCTGGCGTAGTCGGTGAACGACGGTTCCAGCGCTTCCTTGAACGCCACCGCCTTGCCCGCGACGACGTGCATAAGCGGACCGCCCTGGTTGCCGGGAAACACCTTGGAGTTGATCTTCTTCGCGATCGCCTCGTCGTTCGTGAGAATCAGCCCGCCGCGGGGTCCGCGCAGCGTCTTGTGGGTCGTCGTCGTCACGACATGGCAGTGGGGGAAGGGGTGCGGGTGCTGGCCCGTCACCACGAGTCCCGCCACATGGGCGATGTCTGCGAGCAAGTAGGCGCCCACTTCGTCGGCGATCTTCCTGAACCGTTCAAAGTCGATGAGCCGCGCATAGGCGGAGGCACCGGCGATAATCAGCTTCGGCTTGTGCTCTTTCGCGGCCTTCAGAATCATGTCGTAGTCGAGCCGCTGCGTTTCGGGGCTGAGCTGGTACGACACGACTTTGTAGAGCGAGCCGGAGAAGTTCACCGGCGATCCGTGGGTGAGGTGCCCGCCGTGGGAGAGATCCTGCCCCATAATGGTGTCGCCGGGGCTGATGAGCGCGGCGTAGGCTTCCATGTTCGCGGACGAGCCCGAGTGCGGCTGCACGTTCGCATAGGCGCAGTTGAACAGTTTCTTGGCGCGCTCGATGGCGAGCGTTTCGGTGACATCCACCACTTCGCAGCCGCCATAGTAGCGCTTGCCCGGGTAGCCTTCGGCGTATTTGTTAGTCAGTACCGACGACACCGCCGCCATGACGGCCGGAGAGGTGAAGTTCTCCGACGCGATCATCTCGAGCTGACTCTGCTGGCGTTCCAGTTCGTCCGACAGCGTCTGCCAGATTTCCGGGTCCTGCCGCTTGAGCTGGGCCTCGTCGCCCACCAGGGCGCTCTTGGCGGATGAAATAGTCTTGGCTGCAACGCTCGTGGACATCGTGTGGGACCCCTTCTCATGCCGGGCTCTGCCCTCTGGGCTGCCCGCGGGATTTAGTTCACTAACTGATTCATGCCGCCGGGGAAACCTGTTACTGCCGTGAAGCCCCGTCGCTGTTAACCTTTTAACCGCCGCCGCCGGTATTGCCGTTGATCTTGTCGATTCGTTTCTGGTGACGCCCCCCCTCGAACTTCGCGTCCATGAAGGCGTCGACGATCTCTCCGGCGAGTCCCGCGCCCACGACGCGTGCGCCGATGCACAGCACGTTGGCGTCGTTGTGATTGCGGGTGGCCCGGGCCGAAAATGTGTCGGCGCAGACTGCCGCGCGAATATCCTTGTACCGGTTGGCCGTCATGGCCATTCCCTGACCGGTGCCGCAGACAAGCAGCCCCCGCTCGGCCTTTCCGTTCTTCACATCGCTGCAGACTCTGGCGGCGAAGTCGGGGTAGTCCACCGACTCCCCGTTCAGGGTACCGTGGTCGGTGACCTCATGCCCCGCCTTTTTGAGGCGCTCCACGAGTTCGGCCTTTAACTGGTAACCGGCGTGATCCGCTCCGACGGCGATTTTCATGGGTGTTCAAATATCCCGCAGGGAGTGTGGGGGCAAGTGACGTGAAAAAGGACGAACCCGCTCGCCTCGGAGGAGGCCAGCGGGTCCTGTGGATAACCTCTGGTAGCGCAGCTACCGGAGCTTATTCGCCGATATTCAGGATCTTACGGCCCTTATAGTAGCCGCAGTGCATGCACGCCCGGTGGGGGGCGGTCACTTCCATGCAGTTCGGGCACTGGTACTTGGCCGGCGGACCGATACGGTCCTGAGCGCGGCGGGACTTGCGGTCAGACTTGCCAGGTTTACGTTTCGGAACACCCATTGCCAGAACCTCCTGCGCCCAAAGCGGCGCACTGGGCCGCCCTTGGTAATCCGTAGGGAGGGGTAAATCAAGGGGCTATTTCGGACCTTTCCGGAACCCTCTACAGTAGCAGACGGTAGTCGGGGGAAGGACACAGGAATCCCGGTTTGAGGCTCTATTTTCTTAATATTCTGCTGAAAGCGGACGAGGCCCGTCTGGGCCGTTTGCTGAACCGGGTGCGGGAACTCGAACCTGACGTGGTGGCCTTTGTGGAAGCCGACGGCTGGGCTTCAGGACGGGGAGAGCAGTTCGCCCAGGCCTTCGGCAAGGAAATGTATATAGCCAACAACCCGAGCGGTCTGGATCTCGCGGTATTCGCCCCCAAAGGCTGGATATCCCGGCAAGCGGTCATCGGCACCGGGCTGTTTTTTCATGGTGCCTGTCGTGTGACGATCACCCGCCCGGGTCACGAGCCATTCGATCTCTATACAGTGCATCTGAATCCCAAGGGCGAGGGCCGTCGGAAGGCGGAAGTGACGCTCATCCTCGACGCGGCGGCGATGGAGACAGGACGCCCAGCGCTCATCGTCGGTGACATGAACGCGCTCCGGGCGGAAGACCGGCTGGGGGATCAGGGGGGCGAGCGGCGGATCGGCGAAATCACTGCCGGCAAGGAGTCCCCATACTGGCTGCAGGACAAGGTTCCGCCCAAAGCGATGGCGCAGTTTCTCGCGGCCGGCTGGCACGATGTGTACCGGGAGCGCGAACCGGCCGCCAACGGGTTCACCTTCCCGGCCGACAAGCCCGCCGCGCGCTATGACTTCGCCTTTGCCAACGACGCCATGCTTCCCCGGATCAAGGACATCCGTATTCTGGACACTCCGGCCGACGTCCAGGTGTCGGACCATCTGGGGATGATCCTGGCGATCGACTAAGCCGACATACCGTTTTTATCAATGTGGTATAAAGTTGGCTATGGCACACCCGCTACCGCTTCAGCACCGTGTACTGGCCAGAGGCGCCCGGAATCTCGGCAAGGGGCTTACGCTCATCGCCGCCAACGCCCACCGGTTCGGCTGGCTGCCCGGAAACGAAGACGTCCGGGTCGTACGGGATATTCCCTACACGCACCGGGGCGGCAAGCAGTGCATCGACGTCTACCTGCCGCGCCGGATCGACCACTCCCGGCCGCTGCCGTTCGTTTATTTCATTCACGGCGGAGCCTGGGTGCTGGGCGACCGCAAGGTCGGCACGATCATGGGTCGCGTGCTGGCGAGCCGCGGGATTGCTGTCGTCACGGCCGGTTACCGGCTGGCTCCGGGGCATGGCCTGCACGAACAGCTGGACGACGTGAAGAAGGCCCTCCAGTTCACCCTCCATTCGGGGTCGCGATGGAATCTCGATACCTCCCGGTACGCCATTGTCGGCGAATCTGCTGGTGCACACCTCACCATGCGACTCCTGCAGGAGTTCCCCGGGCTCTTGCCGGGGACCATCCGGCCCAAAGCCGTGGTGAGCTTTTACGGCCCCTACGACCTCGATATTTACCGGCGGGTGGAATCCCCGTGGGTGCGCGGATTCCTGCGCACGATCAGCCAAGGAGGTGACGTGGTGGATCTCATCGGCAGCCACGGGGCGATGAAAGAGCTGCCGTGGACGGATGTGCCGGTGTTCCTCATCCACGGCGACTCGGATAACCTCGTGCCGGTCCAGCAGAGTGTGCGGATGCGCAAGCTGCTCGAAAAGCAGGGCGTTCCGGTGGAGCTTAAGATCTATGCCGGAGCCGGGCACGGCTTTAATTACCAGTCCCGGAGCAACCCCCAGCATACGATTGATTCGTACCGCGAAGTCGTGAAGTTCTTCCGGCGGCATGTGGGTGAGTAACCCGCCGCGCATGCACGGCGGGAACCAGGGGTGAAAATGAAACGGCCCGCTCTGTAGAGCGGGCCGTTTTCCTTTGCGGAACCGGCTGGAGGGCCGGCTTCGTCAACGGGATGGATCAGTAGGTGCGCGACCAGCTGTCCAGCAGCCAGGTCGACGTGTTGTCGTCGCCCACGACGCCGTAGGTCTTGAAGCTCGCGCCCGTGGCGGTGAAGTCGCCAACCACGAAGTTGAGTTCTTCGGCAATCGACTGCGTGTAGCTGCTCGAGCTTGTGCCCGACAGCGGGGAGCCGCCGCCGCCCGAGACTACGTAGTCGATGCCGTTGTAGGCGGCGCGCTCGTAGTTGTGGACGTGGGCGGTCAGCACCAGCTTGACCTTGTACTGCCGGTAAAGGGCTTCCAGCGCGTCCATATCGTGGTTGATACCGCCGTCGCCCGCGATCGGGGCGTGGTGGGAAACGACTATGTACTTGACAGCCGGATTGTTGGAGGCCGCCTGCAGGTCGGACTTGATGAAGTTGTACTGTGCGGTGCCGGGGGCGTAGGTGCTCGGGCAGGCTTCGGCGGAGTTGCAGCCGCTCGTCGTCACGGAGAGGAAGTGCACGTTCGAGTAGTTGAAGCTGTAGTAGTCGAAGTCGCCGTTCGCCGGGACCGTGAAATAACTGTCGTAGAGCGTGTTGCCGGTGCCCAGGCTCGCATCCGAGAGGCCGAAGAACCAGGCGTAATCGTGGTTTCCATAGGTCGGATAGAACACCGAGTTGCCAAGCAGTTCCTTTTCCTGGTTGAAGAAGTTGGTTACGTCGCCCTGATCCTGGCCGGCGAAGCCGAAGTCGCCCGAATTCAGATAGATGTCAGGGGCCTTGGCAAGCGCGGCGCGGCTGACGGCGCGGTGGTCATCGTCTTCGCCGGCCTCAAGCAGCCACGCTTCCGGGCCATAACCCTTGCGGGTATCGGCCAGCATCACCATACGGAACGGTTCGCTGGTGCTGGTGGGCGCGGTCGTGAACGAGTTGATCGGGCTGGACTGGTTGGCCAGTTCCACCCGGTAGTAATACTGACGGTTCTGCGCGAGGCCGCTGACCTTCACCTTGTGGATG
This sequence comes from uncultured bacterium, assembly GCA_964565925.1. GTDB lineage: Bacteria > JAGRBM01 > JAGRBM01 > JAGRBM01 > JAHCIT01 > CAZMGV01. The sequence continues at coordinate 22,509 of CAZMGV010000019.1, read as the reverse complement.
GTGATCGAGCGGGAGTCCGTCAACAGCGTGGCGCCCGAGAGGCTTGAGCTGGTGCCGATCCGGATCTTTCCGGATGCGGCGACGGTGCTTTCCCACACCACATCAACCGACGAGGTCGAGGCATTCATGATAACCGGCGGCACGCTGAAATTGACCGGCGGCGGGCTGTCGCCACTGGCGATAGCGAATGTCGGGGCGGCCAGCAGAGCCGTGATCGCGATGAACTTCTTGAGCTGGGACTTCATAACTTGGGACCTCCAGATACAATAATTCCGTCAAAGGATGGCACTAGTGAGCAAGCTGCATGCCGTTCGTCGATAATGAATTAACTATCTGTAATTACTGGATAAAATGAGATACGATTGCCAGATCTGAATCCCGCAGAACCGCGCAAGCAAGGGTGCAAGTATCGTCCTTAATCAAAAATAACATAGAAATATCAGCTAGTTATAGTCGAGTGGCGATTTTCAGCCACTTCGGCTGGATAAGTACAAAGAAACAGCCGGTTTTAGAATGTCAGCAGGGTGATAAACGAACCCGATAGCCCACTGCTGAACTACTCGGCTGGAGACAAGGTTTGGCTGACAGGGACTTGGGTACCGTCAACCTCTGGACGAGATGACCTTCTCGATAGCGCGGATCAGCCGCTTCCGTTCGGCGGAGGGGCGCTTCTGGACCTGCTGATACAGCTTGGCCCATTTCTTTTCGTCTTCGGTAAGCCGGGCGGAACCGCCGGCACTGTTTCCGAACTTAACAATATCAATAACATCCGCTTTCAGACCGGAAGCGAGTGACTCCAGAGTATTGAAAGTCGGAACAATATGTTCATTCTCGATTCGGGAAATGTACTCTTTCTTAAGGCCTGAACCGCTGGCCACGTCGGACTGGGAAAGACCTCTGGTCTCGCGCAAACCCCTGATACGTAGTCCGATGGAAAGATGCTTGGCCATGAATGGAATTGCTCCCCGCGTGCCTGATCTTGTTGCCAGGTCGCCCTGATCCTGCCGCTATGACTGTGTTTCAAATCATACAGACGTTGTGCCACCGGTAGTCAATTTCGAAGTTGAATACTACCGAGTAACAATTCTCATATCTGTTAAAACGTGCCGGTCAGGTGCGTAAGAATTACATATTAAATATATGATGCAACGGCTGGAAACGGCAAAAGGAGTAAAAATTTAAGTGTCTCACGCAATTCGGGTGATTGCGATCACTTATCTTCCTTCAACTCCATGGCGAGGTAGCCGAGAATCACTTCGTCCAGGCTCTTGTTGGAAATAAGGTCCGCACCGAAAGGCGAATCCACTTCGCTGTTGTCCAGATCGAACTCCGGAACTGCGGCAGCTGGAACGTGTTCGGCCATCGGGCCGGCGGCGGGGGCTGGTGCAATGGGGGCAGGGGCTGGCTTGGGAGCTGCGGCCACCGCGGCTGCTGCGCCTTCTGCCTTCTTTTCCGAGAAGACTCCGGTCTTGAGATCCCGCAGCATCGCCTTGTGCTGCTCCTGCATCAGGCTTCGGACAACATCCTCGACATTCGGGTTTTCGAGAATGTCTGCGTAGCTCACTTTCTTGCGGGCAAAGATGTTTCCGCCCTTATAAAGGAGGGTAATGATATGTGGGTTGTCGCGGCCCGAGTCTTCCGTCTGGATATGCCAGATCTCGCCCTCGAAACGGACGTTGTGATTATAACCGGGGATCATGCCCCGGATCGGCTTGGGCGGCGGAATACCCACTTGGACTCTTCCCTCTCCAGAACTTCTGGCTGCGTTGGAACCAACTATAATAGACGGGTCACGGCTGGCAACGGTAGCCCCCGGCCACAGGATATCCTTTTATCCGTAGCCACAGGTCGCAGATCACGGCGGCGGCGATCGATTCGACGATCGGTACCGCCCGGGGGCACAGGCACGGATCATGGCGGCCTTCGACCAGAATTTTGTCGTTGGCGTCCTTGCGGTTGATTGTATCCTGGCTCTGGGCGATTGACGCAGTCGGCTTGATTGCCACTTTGACAATCACGTCCTGGCCTGTCGAGATACCCGCGAGTATCCCGCCCGAGTGGTTCGACCGGAATGACGGTTTGCCGTCCCGCATCTCCATCTCGTCGTTGTGTTCCTTGCCGGTCATCCGCGTGCCAGCGAAACCCGAGCCGATTTCCACACCCTTTACAGCATTCAGTGTCATCATCCCGTAGGCGAGCAGCGCGTCGAGCTTGTCGTAGATCGGCTCGCCGAGGCCGGGCGGCAGTCCCTTGATCACCAGCTCTACGACACCGCCCAGTGAATCGGTGCGCTTGCGGGCGGCATCGATGGCGTCGGCCATTTTGTCGGCGGCAACCGGATCCGGACACCGGACTGGATTGTTCTCGACCGTCTCCCAGCGCCGTTCTTTCGCATCGATGCTTCCGACGGAGACGACGCCTGCGTGGAAGGAAATCCCGTGCGGCGCCAGGATTTTTTTCGCGAGGGCACCCGCCGCCACACGTCCAATGGTTTCGCGGGCGCTCGACCGGCCGCCCCCCCGGTGATCCCGGTGGCCGTACTTATAGTCATAGACCCAGTCGGCGTGGCCCGGCCGGTAGAGGTGCTCGATCTCGTCGTATTTCACCGACTGGGCGTCGGTATTTTTCACGATCACCGACACCGGCGCGCCGGTGGTCTTGCCCCGGAACACGCCCGAAACGATTTCGCACCGGTCGGCCTCCTGCCGTTGGGTCACTAGCTTCGACTGGCCCGGCCGGCGGCGGTCCAGTTCAACCTGGATGTCGGCTTCGGACAGCTCCACCAGCGACGGCACGCCGTCGATCACGACGCCCACGGCAGGGCCGTGGCTCTCGCCCCAGGTGGTGTATCTGAACAGGGTTCCGAATGAGTTGGATGCCAAGGGTCTCTACTGCCGTTTCCGGGCGTCTGGCGGTCCTTAAAACCGATCAGCCGCCTCCTACAAACTGTACGATCTCCACCTGCTGGCCGTCGCCCACCCGGGTCTCCCCGTAGGCCGCTCGCGGGACGATCCGCCGGTCCAGCTCGACCGCCACCCGGGCCGGCTTGAGGCCGAACCGGTCCAGCAGTTCCAGCAGCGTCACCGGCCGGTCGAGTTCGACCGTTTCGCCGTTGACGGCCACTTTAAGGGTCTGTGCGGCCGGTTCTGTCATGGTGGCTGGCACGGTTTCCGGGCCCCGGAACCGCCGCTTGACGCGCAGTCCCGTCCGCAGGTAATGAATGAATGTTCATTCAGTCGGGGGTAATCCCCGGACGACCGATACTATACACGCGGATCGCCGACCTTCAATGGAGGCTTTCAGATGGAACCGGAACGCAACATGAACAGCCGCACGCCGGGCAGCCGGTCGCTCGACAAACGGGAACGGATTCTCGAAGCCGCCACCCGGACCTTCGCCGAAAAGGGGTTTTTCAGCGCCAAGATCGCGGAGATCGCCAAGCAGGCGGAAGTCGCCGACGGGACGATCTATCTTTATTTCAAGAACAAGGACGACATCCTGTTCCAGATCTTCGAGTACGTCCTGCAGCGCCACCTGGAGAGCATCCGCAAAGCGGTCTCGGCCGGCGGCAATCCCGAAGACAAGATCCGCGCCTTCATCCGCCACCATTTCGATATGGTGGAGAAGCAGCCCCGGCTGGTCGAAGTCATCATGATCGAGCTCCGGCAGTCCAGTAAGTTCATGAAGGACTACGTGCCGAAGAAGTTCTTCAATTACCTCGACATCGTGTCGATGCTGATCGTCGAGGGCCAGAAGTCCGGCCAGTTCCGTAAGGAGATCAATCCGGAAGTGATCAAGACGGCGCTCTACGGCTCGCTGGGTGAGGTCACCGTGTTGTGGCTCAAGCAGAAGAAAAAGCGGTTCGATCTCAAGACCTGCGGCGACCAGATCGCCGACCTGTTTATCCGGGGCCTCAGGGCCTGAACGCTCAGGGACGGACCTTCAGCCCGCTCTTAACCTGCCTTCAGTTCTGCCGCGATCATCCGGTGCGCCTCATCCATGAGCCGCGTGGCGGCGGCATGATCGTTGCCCTGGGGCTTTAGCGGCGGGAGTACAGTCAGCGTCACCTTGCCGGGATCATGGCCCAGGCGGCGGCCCAGTGATCCTGTCTCGAGCGCGGGCCGTTCCTCGACCACCGCCACCGGGACGACCGGCACGCCGCAGGCGGCGGCCAGCTCGAACGCGCCGCCCCGGAAATCTCCCAGCAGTTTGCCCACGGGGCGTTTCCCTTCCGGATACATGAGGATGGAGGTCCCGCGTTCCAGCAGCGGGCGACACTGCGCGATCAGGTCGTCGGTGTTGGCCTTGGGCGCCAGGAACAGCTGGCCGGTTTTCTCGGCCAGGTAGCCGCCGAGCGGGAAGTTTTTCAGGTCCGCGCGGATCACCGCCCGCCAGTCCAGGCGCACATAGTGAGTGAACAGGTACCAGTCCCACTCGCTTCCGTGGTTCGAAACGTAAACGGAGGGCACCGACGGGTGGACGTGTTCAAGCCCACGGGCTTCGGTCCTGATCCCGCAACCCGTGAGCACGCCTCCGGTCCAGTAGCGGCTCAGGTGTTCATAGCCCCATTCGGGGGTTTTTCCCGAAGCGAAGAAAACGCTGGCGACCGCGCCGACTCCGGCGGTCACGCCGGCGATTACGGACAGTCTCTGGACGGCGCGGACGGTTTCGGTTCGTGAACTCATGGCAGTGGCCCCAGTTTGACGACCCAGTGAGAAGGGGGTGCATCGAGTGCCTTCGCCACGGCTGCGGCGAATTCGGGTTTCCGGAGCGCATCATACCACTCAGGACCGCCCAGCACGGCGACATTCTGAAGCAGGATCACGGAGCCGTCTGCTCCGGCGGCGGCCTTCCATTTCAAATCGATCTGCTCCACCCGGTAACCGGCGACGTTTTTTTCGTTGCCGCCCTTTCTGCCGGGGGTGTCGATGTAGAGCAGCGGGTGCAGGTTCGCCGCGCGTCCAGGCAGCTCGAGCCAGTGTACGACGGCGCCGGCCGGACCGGCTATCAGGATCCAGTCGTAAGGAACATCGCGGGGGCCGGCCGACTTCAGGCGGTTGAGCGGCTCCAGTGCCGTCGAATGCGGCAGAAGGATTTCCGTGTCACCGGGCACCTCGAAGCCGTTCCGGAGCGAGACATCCGCGCCCAGGTGCATGACCAGTTCCGGAATGGCGAGTTCGACCTTCTGGAAGATCAGGTTTTCACACACGAACAGGTTCTGCGGCTGCGGATCGACGTACCGGACCAGCGCCCGCACCGACGCCTCGGAACGGCGGACGGCCGATCGTGTACCGGTTTCGAGCGACTTCACTTCCCAGCGGAAGTCGGTCTCGTCGCGATGGACCCCCACGAATCCAAAGAGCCGTGCGTCGAAACGCAGCTTCAGGGCATCTACCAGATTCAGGCTTGAGCCGGGCAGCCGCAGGTTTTCGTAAAAGCCCGATCCTCCCGGAAAGCTGAGTTCGAAATGCGGTCCCCGGAGGGATCCGGGTTCGAACCGGAACGGGCTGCTGACGGGGCCGCCGCTCACAAGGAACCCTTCGCGGCGTTCTGTGCCGGTTTCCGCCGTCACCCGCCACCGGGCGCCGGCCGGAATGTCGCCGGAGGCAGCGGTCCCGGCGGGCCCCAGCCCGCTCGCGCGAAAATGCAGTTCGTAGAGTGGGAGTCTTCGGTCCGGAACCGCGAAGGTATCCGTTTCCAGATCGGTCCAGCCTTCTGCACTCCGGGTGCGGATCTTCCACGGGCCGGGGGCGGAGATTTCCGCGCTGACGTGGTCGAAGATCCGGGTGCGGGTGAGACTGGCGGCATTCATGGCGGGGACTTCTCCATTGAGGGCGGCGGTTGCGGCTCCCGGCACGGCGCCAAGGGTCGCAGACAGCAGAACAAGGGCTGCGGCTAGAGGGCCCACGCGACTCCCCGGCGCCTGAACTCCGGTTCGACGACAATATAGTAAATGAGGATGCCGAGCCCGGTGCCGGCCAGACCGTCGGCCAGGTAGTGCCGCTTGAGCAGCAGCGTGCTCGCGAACACCGACACCCAGACGAGCAGGGAGAGGGCCGTGACCGTACGGTTCACTTTCAGGAGCGACAGGCAGGAGAGCGTCGCCATGGCGACGTGCAGCGACGGAAACGAGTTCCACCCCCGGTCGTTCAGCCACGGAAGTCTCGGGAGCAGGAACGAATCGATAGGCCCGGTGGCGGGCGGCGGGATACAGCGTACCGGCAGTAGAAGAAAGAGAGCGAAACAGACGGCCATCGCCACGAGGTACGAGGCGGCGCCCCTTTTGACGTAGTGCGGTTCGTGAAACGGAATCGCGGGTCCCAAAATGATCGCATATCCGAGCGTGTAGGGAATGGCCGCCCATCCGGCGTAGGGAATATACGACTCAAGTCCGATGGAGAGGTCCAGCCCGGTGCCGTCGCCCAGCAGTTTCGGGATACCGAGGTAGCCGGTGGCGAACACGACGCCGACAGCGACCGCCCAGAGCAGCATCTCGGGGTGAAAGCGGGAATCGCTATTCAGCAGGCCGGTGGGGAGCGTACGGCTCGACATGGTCGAAGCGTAGCGCGTCTTTTCCACGATTGTGCGATAAATAATTTGAAGCGTGAGGCTACGAGGGCCGCTCACCCTTCAAGACGCTTTACGTTCGCAAAGCTCCTCAGGACGAACGGCCCCCTATGACCCATTCTGCGATGTAGGTGTTCAGGGTTTGCGCGCGTAGAACTTCACGCTCGCCACCTTGCCTGCGAACTGTCCGGCGAGGGCGTCCACCGTGGCGGTATTGAGCTGGTTCGAGGCGCCACAGCCGCAGGAGAACTCCTTCGCGAGATTGTCTATCTCGGAACCGGCGATCCCCTTGATCATCGAGGTGTCGTAGACGAGACGTCCCCGCACTTCGGCGTCCGCGAGCCCGGCGCGTTTCAGGCCGTCCAGGTATTCCTTTTCGCTCACCGCGCCCGACACGCAGGCAGCGTACATCGCCGCGCTCTGGCGCAGCCAGTCGGGCATCGACTCCACGACGATATCCGAGACGAGCATCCGTCCGCCCGGTTTCAGCACGCGGTGGATTTCGGCGAATACCCGGTCCTTCTCGGGAGAGAGGTTGATCACGCAGTTGGAGATCACCCAGTCGACCGTACCGGCCTCCACCGGCAGGTTCTCGATGACGCCCTTGCGGACTTCCACGTTACTGAGCCCCGCCTTGCGAATGTTTTCGCGGGCGTGCTCGATCATCGCGTCGGTCATGTCCACGCCAATCACGCGGCCTTTGGGGCCCACGCGTTTTGCGGCCAATATCAGGTCAATGCCGGCGCCCGAGCCGAGATCGAGCACCGTCTGGCCCGGTTCCAGCTCGCTCATGGCCACGGGGTTGCCGCAGCCGAAGGCGTTCGCGGCGGCGTCGGCCGGAACGGAGGCCAGTTCGTCGGCACCGTAACCGGCATGGCTCGTCACTGGGCTTTTCTCGCCGATTTGTACGGTGGGGCCGCAGGACGGGCCATAGGCAGGGCCGCCGCAGCAGCCGCCACCGGCGGCCTTCGCGTTCACGGCTTTCGTATAGGCTTCGCGCACGTTGGCACGGATGTCTTCGGGGTTGCTTGAATTGGTCGGGTTACTCACGACTTGCTCCTTGCGGATTTCTTTGCGGGTTTGGGGTTGCACTGTCCGCCCGGACTGGCGAGGCACGTCTGCCCGTCGGTGTCCGGAGGACAGCAGTTGTCAATGGCGTCGGCCATGGCGCGGAACGTCTGCGCCAGAGCCCGGTAGTTGACGCGGTAGAACACTTCCTTGCCCTTTTTCTCGGCCTCGACGATGCCGGTGTCCCGCATCTGGGCCAGATGCCTGGACACGACCGACATGTCGGTGGGGCAGCACTGGGCCACCTCGCCGACCGAGCGGGGCCTGCCCGCCGAGGCGAGCCAGGCGAGGATCGAGAGCCGTCTCGGATCGCCCAGAGCCTGAAAGAACCGGGGATCCATCATCGACTGGAGACTCTCCGCGCAGCAGGCGGCGGGAGCGGTTTTAGCTCGTTTGCTTATTTGCGCCATAATGCAAATATAGTCCGGGCGGCCGGATTGTCAAGTGAGCGATGTCCGCGTAACACCGCCGCAATTCGCGGGCGTCCATGTTTCCGCCCTTTTCCCCGCCGTCTCAACCGGTTATCTACCCTGCACCATGGCTGAACTCTTCGACCCGATCACTATTAAGAACCTCTCCCTCTCGAACCGCATCGTCGTCGCGCCGATGACCCGAATGCGGGCGGGCGATTCCGGCGTTCCGACGCCGGAGATGATCGCCTACTACGCCCGTTTCGCCACGGGCGGCGCCGGTCTGATCATCACGGAAGGGGTCTATACGGACCTGTTCGCGTCGAAGGGCTACTTCGGCGAGCCGGGGCTGGTGACGCCAGAGCAGACGGATGGCTGGAGGAAGGTGGCCGACGCCGTTCACGCCTCGGGCGGCAAGATCGGTACGCAGCTCTTTCACACAGGCCGCGCGTCGCACTCGAAGATCATCAAGCGCCAGCCCATCGCCCCTTCCGCTATCGCCGCCAAGGGCACCCACGCCTCCGCCGGCGGCGCGATGGAAGTGCCCGAAGCGATGACCGAGGAGATGATCGAGCAGGCGATCCAGGGCTACGCCGACACCGCCCGCCGCTCGAAGGAAGCCGGGATGGACTGCGTCGAGATCCACGGCGCGCACGGCTACCTGATTCACCAGTTCTATTTCACTGAGTCGAACACTCGCACCGACAAATGGGGTGGCAGCATCGAGAACCGCATCCGGTTCGGCGTGGAAGTCGCCAGGCGGGTCCGTAAGGAAGTAGGCCCCGATTTCCCGGTCATCTACCGGTTCAGCGAGTTCCGCGTGGACCACCTTGTTTTCCAGAGCCCCGAGTCGCTCGACATCTTCCGCAAGCTCGTGCCGGCGCTCGACGCGGCCGGCGTGGACGTGTTCCACCCGTCCACCCACGACGGCCTCAAGAATTTCCACGACACGGATAAGCCACTCGCCGCGCACATCCGGGAAATGACGAGAAAGCCGGTCATGGCTGTCGGCAAACTGGGCGAAGATCCCGTGCTTGCGAAACAGATGGTGAGTTCCGGCCTCGCCGACTTCGCCGCTATCGGTAAGCCCATGCTCGCCGACGCTGACTGGGCTGCCCGCGTAAAGAGCGGCCAGCCGCTCACGCCGTTCCACCCGTCCATGTTCGCACGGCTGTAGATCCACAGCACAGGTTATCGCAAAAATTGAACTTAAATCAGATGCCTCGTCCCCAATCCGGGCGCGGGTTATCCGGGTGTGCGTGTTCTCACATTTTAAATTATGGAGTGGCGTGGTGCGGATAATCCTTACGGAGAGTGTTTCGTTTTTTAACAACGACGGCTTTTGATAATTAAATTGTAATCCGGGTTCGGAACCGGCAAAATCTACTCTCGATCAACATTTTTACTAAAGGGGTTTAGGTATGAAAGGGCGAATGAAACTGGGCAAGTTTGCGGTTCTGGGTCTTCTGGCCGGCGTAGGAATTTATTTGAGCGGTTGCAGCGCGACCGATCCGGCACCGGTCTGCGATCCCGTCCCCGGCCTTTCGTGCTCATCGTGCAGCGGTATCGACGCCTGTGCCGATAGCAGCGGCAGTGCCTGGTACGAGACATCTGACGGCGAGACGTTCGATTGCTCCGGTAGCAATTGCGGTGATGCAGCAACCGCGGCTCTATCCCACTGTGGCTGTATCTGATATTTCAGGGTCGCACGCGCCAGGCATAGAGGCGGAGTGGCTTGTTTATGCCACTGGATTTCTATCCGGTTACGCCAGGGCGTTCAGCCTGCGGATCGCCTGCGATTCGGCGTTCAGGTACAGGCGCGTGGTCCATGCCGGAGGCTTCGGCCTCATCCGGGCGGCCGCGTGGCGGTAGGCCGGCGAGTAGCGGACCTGCGCAGGGAGCCTGAGGGAAATCGCCCGGATCCGCTTGATCCAGCGGTCGAAGGCTGCTTGTTCCGCTGGCCCGAACTTCCAGCCGTATTCGCGGCGGATTTTCTCCGGCATGAGGCCGGTCGTGATCAGCTTGATCACCCTGACCGGACTCGGCACCGACGGCGGCGGAAAACCGAACATGTATTTAGGGGTGATCTTCGCCGCCTGATCCGCGGTGAAAATATTCGTTTCGATCATCCGGTCCACGTAGTCGAGGAAGTCCCGCCAGGTGGGCGGAATGATGTCTTCCGGAATACCGAAGAGCAGGGCGAACAGTTTGGTCTGTTCCCAGTAGCGCTCCTTCTCGGCTGGATCGATGGGGCCGTAGAGCAGTTCCTGTACCTGAACCGGAACGGCCCAAAGAGTGGCGTGGACCCACAGTAATGCGTTCGAATCAGCGGCCGTGTAGGCGTCTCCCTTGTTATAGGGTCCGACGTCGTTGGCGATCCGTCCGGCGACATGGTGATGCACAACGCGGATCGCGGCGGCGGTTTCGATGACATGGTCGAGATCCTCGAAGATCCATGAGAACAGGGCATTGGCCGTACGGATGCCGCGGCCAGCCGGATCGGTCCGGTAGTTGGAATGCTGCTGGACTCCATGCGCTACATAGGGGTGAGTGGTCTGTAGTAGGAGAATTTTAGGGGCCGCGAGGCCTACGACGACGTTCTGGCCATAGAGCTTCCAGGCCAGCGAACCGGGGCCGAACAGGCCGGCTTTAGGATTACGCACCCGTTCACGGACCTTTTCGAGGGAGGTCTCGAACTGTCTTTCCGTCACGATGGAACCGACCGGTTGAATCGCTTTCGTCATTCGCAGTGCTCCTTGATCACCCTTTTAAGATTGACCGTTTGCTCCTCGATGTGTCAATGTTACGATAATATATATATGTCACATCCACGAGCCAACCCGGACCGCGACGAAGCCAAGGCGCTTGCCCCGCTGCTGCAGGCGCTCACCCGGTCGTTTGCGCAGCGGAAAGACGGCAAGGCGGATGCGACGACCGAGCGGATCCTCAGGGCTGGGATAGAAGAGTTCACCGAGTTCGGTTTCCGCCGGGCGGCGATCGAAGATATCGCGAGACGTGCGGGCATTTCGCGTATGACGATTTACCGCCGTTATTCGACAAAGGAAGCACTCGGTCTTGCCATCATCGTGCGGGAAATGCAGGCGTTCATGACCGCGGTGGACCGGGCCGTGGACCGGAATGCCGACTTCGAAACCCGGCTCGTCGAAGGGTTTGCGACGACGATCCAGACCGCCCGCGAGCACGAGCTGTTTCGACGGATGCTCGTGACGGATCCCGAAATCATCATCGCTACCGTGACCGTGCGGGCCCGGCCGATGCTCCGGCTGGCCCGTACCTATCTTGCCGGGTTTTTCCGGGCCAACCTGAAACACCTGAACCAGCGGGACGCCGACTGGGCGGCCGAGACTGCGCTGCGCCTCGTGCAGTCATTCGTGCTGACCCGGGACGTCTCGATTCACGCCGACAGCGCCGACGAACTCCGGGAGTACGCGCGCCGTTACGTCGTGCCGATGATCACCGGCCGGGCGCGGGGGAGCTGACGATATTCACCCGGCCCCGTGATAACCTGTGGATATGTGCGCGATACTGGAAACCGCCAGACTGGTTCTTCGTGCGTGGAAGCCGGGCGATGAAGCGTCACTGGTCAAATACGCAGATAACCGTAACGTCTCCGCCAATCTGCGGGATCGGTTTCCCTGTCCGTACACACTGAAAGACGCGCAGGACTGGATCGCCTTCTCCGGAAGCCGTGACCCGGCGACGGATTTCGCGGTTGTACTGGACGGGTGCGCCGTTGGCGGGATCGGTCTCATCCCCGGCGAGGATGTCTTCCGCCGCAGCGCCGAGGTGGGATACTGGCTCGGCGAACCGTTCTGGGGCCGGGGGCTGATGCCGGAAGCGCTCGCGGCCGTTACCGAATACGGATTCCGGCGGCTGGATTTCGTGCGCCTGCACGCGGGCGTGTTCGACGGCAACACCGCGTCCGTGCGGGTGCTCGAAAAGGCGGGGTACGTGCTGGAGTCGCGCATGACGAGGTCGGTATTCAAGGACGGCCGGTTCCTTGACCAGCTTGTGTACGTGTCGCTGCGGCGGAACTGACCGCCGCCGGGGAGGCCGTTATTCGGAGGCCGCGTCAGCCTTCAGGAAAGCGACGAAATACAGGATGCCGCTGTAGAAGGTGAACGCCGTCGCCACGTACAGGAACACCAGACCGATGGCGTGGAAACTTGCGTCGGGAACCGGCAGCCCCAGTTCCGACGTGTGGTAGTGGAGCAGCAGGAAAGTGACGGCCGCGAACTGGTAGACGGTTTTGGAGCGGCCGCTCGTGGTTGAATTGATCCTGAGGCCCTGTTCGGCGGCAATCGCCCTGAGGCCCTGTACGCCGAACTCACGGAACATGAGCAGCGACACGAGCCAGCCCGGCGCCCAGCCGTGCGGAACCAGTGCGATTAGTGGGCAGAGAAAAACGATCTTGTCGGCCAGCGGGTCCAGGAACTCGCCCATGGGTGTGACAAGGTCATACTTGCGGGCGAAATAGCCATCCAGCCAGTCGGTGAGAAATGCGATAGTAAAGAGCAGCGCAGCCCATTCCGCTTCCCGCGGGGTCGGAGTGTGCAGCGAGACCGGATTCATCATCGCGACAATCACCGGAACCATCAGGAGCCGGATAATTGTGAGCGTGTTGGGAAGATTGAGATTCTTGGAAGCCATTAGTGCCCGCGCGGGAGCCTAGACGCCCGGATCACGCAGCGCCAAGGAAAAGATTGCCCTCGCCCTGCATGTGCAGGACCGGGGTATCGGCGGGGAAAATCGAGCCCTCTCCGGCCACTTCCATCCGGGGGGCGATCCGGCCTCTCCAGCCCAGCAGACGGTCAGCGCGGACTTTCAGTGGCTGGTCGCCGCTCAGCTCAACGACGGTCATGGGGCCTTCAATCCGCAGGATAATGTCTCCCCGGCCGGTGAAGTTGACCAGGTGCACGCCTTCCAGATCTCCCATCGTGATGCGCCCGTTCTCCCAGCCCAGCGCGGCAGTAAAGGCGAACAGCACCCGTTCATTCAGGAAGATCTTGTCGCCCTCCAGCGTCAGCCGGTGGAACACGTCGCGGCCGGAATTCCAGACGATCTCGCCGGTGCCTTCCAGCCTGTGGATCGGTCGGGACGTTTCTCCAAACAGGACGTTGGTCTTTCGGCCCTTGAACTTCTTGTGGAGCGGTTCGGATACGGTCAGGTCTCCCCGGACGAGGGCCGCGCCGTGGATCTTGGCGCAGATTTTCGCGTCGAGCCGTGCCCGCAGCACTCCGCCGCCTCCCACACCGCCGACGATCGTAAACGGTTCCGGACTCGTAGCCGGCATCCGGAGCCGGGGGGCGTCGGTCTTGAGCTGGGTTAGCGAGAAGGATTCGGCGGCCGGCGCGGCGGAAGAAATACCCGCGGCCCGCTGGCCCATTTTCATGATGCTGCGGCGCCGTTCGGCGTCGGGATCGGGCGGTACGGACGTCTCTGGAGAGATTTCCGCCGGGGCCGGTTCGGCGACGGTTTCCACTGGTGTGGGCGCCGGTGGAGGCATGGACGCGGACAGGAGCGATTCGGCCGGCACCGGCGGCAGCGAGGCGGCGCCGTTTCCGCCCCCAGCAGGTGCAGAGTGGTGTGTGGCCTGAACCGCATCGACTTCGGCATTGACCAGGATTTCAACGTCTTTCTCCGATTCGGAGACGACGGCCCCGCCTGCGTTACGGGCTTTTTCGAGCAGCTCATCCATCTGCTTTGCCATGCGGTGAGAACCCGACTGGCGGAAAGCATCGAGCGCGCGGGCATACTCGCCGCGCTTGGAATAGATGAGGCCGAGATAGTTCTGGACCTTGGGGCTGTCGCCGCCCAGTTCGAGTGCTTTTTCGAAGTTTACTTCGGCTTCGTCGAGCTGGCCGAGTTTCAGATTCACGATCCCGAGGTTCACGTACAGGGTCGCCTGTTCCGGGGTGATCTGGATCAGCCGGGAATAGGCTTCTGACGCCGGTTCGAAGTCATTCTGCTTGAATGCGGCCAGTGCCAGGCCGGCGAGTGCTTCCGGATGATCGGGCTGAAGTGCGAGCGCGTCTTCGAAATGTTCACGTGCTTCACGGGCGGAACCTTTTTCGAGAAGTTCCTGACCCGTGAACAGGGAGTGATAAAAGCCGCCGCCCATGGTTGTGGCGTGTTCAGGGCGGACAGTTCCGTTGGTTCTGACCGTCTCCAAGCGTCCTCTCAGGGTTCGGGTGTCGTGGTGGCGGTCAGGGTCTTTTCGCCGCCGTTACTGAGGGCCGACGCCCATAACCGCTGCTGACGGTAGGTTTCGAAAAGGAGCATTACGCGTTTCACGTATGCGCGCGTTTCGTCGAACGGGGGGATACCCCGGTATTTGACCACGTTTTCAGGACCGGCGTTGTAGGCGGCCACGGCGAGCTTCGTGTTGTTCTGGAACCGGTCGAGCATCATGGCAAGGTACTTCGTCCCGCCACGTACGTTCAGCTGCGGATCGAAGGCGTCATCGACACCCACATGATCGGCTGTTCCCGGCATGAGCTGCATGAGCCCCATGGCACCGGTGCGCGATACAGCCATGTAGTTGTAGTCGCTCTCGGCGTGAATCACGGCGCGGACCAGATCCGGATCGACGCCGAATTCGTCGGCGTATTTCATGACCCACTGATTCAGCACCGCATGATCGATCTCGGCGAGCGGCGAACGGTTCGTCTGTGCCGATGCGACTTTGGTATTCTTTTCGGGCAGCGTTTCGAGCTTCCCCGGTGCCTTGCGGTGGTAGTTGTCGTTCTGCCGACGGTCGCTGAAGTGGATCACGCCGCGGGCGTCGCGCCACATATAGATTTCGGCGCGCGCGGGCGTCACCGGGGCCAGCGCAAACGCTGCCGCCAAGGTCAGACACCCCGCTACCGCTGAAATATTGGAGATTCTTCGTACCATGCTGTTCCGTCGCCCATTAACCCGCACCCGGCCCGTAAACCATTTCCGGTTCAGAGGTCAGGCACGCATGGGACAGCGCTATTTGTATTATGGGTCTAAGTTGCTGAAACGACAAGAGTTAAGGGGAAGTAACCTGACGTCATTGGTGAGCTGCATCACCCGGGATAGTTCCAAACCGGGCACTTGGGGTTCCGGATGGTCAGTTTGGCCCGGTTCTTAGGCGGGCTGCAGCCAAGGTACGACCAGTTCGTGAATATACGCTTCGATATTCTTTGTAGACGGCGGCGTCGTGAGCAGAGAGATAAACAGCCGGCTCAGCCATTCGGCCGTGAGCTGGGGGTTCACTTTCCGCAAAGTGCCGTCGGTGACGCCCCGCTTGAGCACGGTGACGATGGCGCCGGTGGCGAGCGGAACCAGATTCCCGGAATGTCTGAGCAGCAGACCGCCCACCAGTTCCGGTTCCGTCTCGATTATCTTCGCGATCGCCTGGTTGGAGCTCACGAGCTGATAAGCCGCCAGCAGACCACTGGCGACCTTCTCGGGTGTGACCGGCGGCTGAAGTCCGGCGACCAGCTGGTTGGTAAGGCCATACATCTCCCGGAGCAGATAAAGTGCGACGATCTGCGGCGCCGATTCGACCCGCCGGTAGAACGTCGCACGCGAGATACCCGCTTCGGCGCAGACGTCGGCAGCAGTCATGCGGCTGACTCCGAACCGGGCGATGCACCGCCCGGTGGCGTCCAGAATCGGGCCCATTTCCGGCGCCATCGGCTGCAGGCCGATGGCTTCCCGGAGGGACTCCAGAAGCTCTCTGGTTGATTGCGCGGATTGAACGTCCATCGGGCTCCTTAAGAATTGCGGGCCATAACGGCTGCCTTCTTGATAAAGGCTTATAGCCCGAATGAGACAAAGAGACAAAAAATGTATTGACAGTGAGGCAATAAGTACTTTATTGTCTCACTGTATCGAGTCCGCAAATACGACTTATTGAGGAGAGCCTGAGATGAAACGATCCATGTCCGCCGTTCGCGAAGTCACCCAATCCGTTGTGCCGTCGGCCAGCCGTCAAATTGGTCTGGATGACCTCGACCAGCTTGAATGGCCTGAGCTGTTATCCCTGTACCGGAGCGCGCCGGAACCGGTGTCGCTGACCCCGCTCGACGGGCATCCGGTGTGCCGGGGCATGGCGCTGCGATTCATGGACTCGCACGGAGAACGGGCCGCTCGGCTGCGGCAGTGGGCGCGGACCGATACGTTCCCCTGGGCGGGCAAGAGCTTCCAGTCCGCGAGCGACACGCGCGGAACCGGCTACAACCGGCTGCGTCTGGCGGGTCTGATGACGGGTTTTCCGTTCATCACCTCCATCAAGCAGTCGGTGATCGACGGACGCGACTGCATCCATCTCGACTACGACATCATCGACAACCCGCCGGGCGAACGCGCGTGCGTGGATGAGCTGCGGGAAGTCTCTTCCGGAATCTTCATGGGTCCGGTCTTCTTCATCATTCTCGGCAAGCACCGGCAGCTCGCCTGGTTCGGCATCGACACGAACCGCCACATCAACCCGCCTTATTCCGTTCAGACGGATGTTGTGAAGTAAGCAAAACGAAAGAAAGAGGAGAGATCCCAATGGCAACGCAGGCAACCGTTCGAATCGCAAACAAGGAAGTTTTGACGCTGGAAAACATGTTCGGCCGCACATCGGACGAACTGAGGGCGATCTACTACAACGCGATGGAACCCACCTCGATCGAGGGTTTATATGGCGATCCTCACGGCCGGGGTCTTGCCCCGCACCTGTTCAGTTCCGGGCCGCTTTCATTCATCGGCAGCTATGTCTCGCGCAAGTCGGCGGAGCCAGACTTCGTGTGGGCTGGCAAGAGTTTCAGACCAAAAGACGCCAGAACCGGTACCGGGTTCAACCGCCTACGGCTCTGGGGGATCCAGGATGCGTTCCCGTTTAATGTCGCCATCGCCAAATCCCTCTACGACGGCCGCAAGACAATTACCCTGGATTTCGACGTTCCCGAAAACCCGAGCTGGGAAAAGCCGACCTGGGACGAACTTCGCGAAGTCTCGCCCGGAATCTATATGGGGCCGACGTCCCTGAGACGGCCGAGCGGAATCATGCTCATGGCGTGGTTCGGTGTCGACTGCAACAACCAGGTGAAAACCGCTTTCCAGAAATAACCATCGGCACGGGAGAAGTTGCTGCCATGAGTTCAAAGGCCGCTACAGTGCCGCCGGAGCACCGTCCTGCCAATGCAGAAAAGATGCAGCGCCTTCGCGAAATTGCGCCCGACTATTCCGCGCAGATGATCGAGGGGTTCCGGGAAATCTCCAGAATCGTTTTCACAGACTACTACCGTTGCGAATGGCGCGGTGCGGACCGGATCCCCGCCGATACGGTTCTGGTGGTCGGCAACCACAATGCTGGAGGTGTCCCCGATATTGTTCTGATGCTTCATGCGTGGACGGAGCGGTATGCTGGTTCGCGTCCGCTGCTGGGACTTGCACACAAGATCAATTTCAAGGTCCCTGTATTCCGTACAATCGTCCCCGGAATCGGAGGCGTGCCCGCGTGTCCTGAAAAGGCGAGGGAAGTGCTGGGTGCCGGAATCGATCTCGCCGTCTTTCCCGGTGGCGACTGGGACGCGGCGCGCCCAAGTTCGGAAGCCGGCCACATCGACTTTGCCGGGCGGAAAGGCTTTCTGCATCTCGCTCTGGATACGGGGGTCCGGATTTCCCCGCTGGTGATCGCCGGCGTTCATGAGGGTGCGGTAATATTCGGTCGCGGAACGAAGATCGCGAGCCTCCTTGGTCTGAACAAGCGATTCCGGCTGAAAACGCTGCCGGTCGGAATTCCGTTTCCGGTTATTCCGACCCGAGCGATCATGGAAACCCTGGACCCGATCGATCTGAAACAGGAACTGAAGGGGATACGCGGCAGGGAGAAGACCCTGGAAGCGGCCTATCAACTCGTGATTTCGAGGATGCAGGAGAAGATGGATGAACTGCGATCCGAACTTTCTTGCGACTGAATCTCCGTTCCGGATGTGCAGGACCCTGGGAACACGAAGCGTGTTGATTCTCACGCTGTTGCTGATGCCCGCAGGTTGCGGCGGCAAACCGGTTATCGGCAGCCCGGAGTTCAGGCAGCAGATACGCGACGGAAAGATCGTGTTGTGGGGTACGCCCATGGGCAGCAAGGGGCTGGTGATGATCACCGCCGCCGGCGCGGTGAAAGCCTCCAGTCAGGGCGCATGGGATATTTTTACCGACGTCGAGCATTTCCCCGAGTTCATGTACCGGATGGAAAAAGCGTCCGTCCTGCAGGTGCGCGATCCTGCAAACCCCGTTGTCAGCCGCCTGATCAATGTTTCCATTGACGTCCCCTGGCCCTTCGCGAACATCAACGTGAACGCGGACTATATCTGCAACGAGGCAGGCCACATCTGCGACTTGCGTGTCGTGGAAGGGAACGTGGTGGAGATGTGGGGCAGCTTCCGGCTTGAAGACTGGGAGGACGGCTACACCTACGTCATGTTCCAGCTTTTCGCCGACTTCGGGTACGACGATCTTCCGCCTTCGGCTGTGAACGAAGTGGCGGAAATCATCTCCCGTATCTCCGCCCAGAAGATCAGGGACCGGATGCTCTCTGAGCCGTGGGTAAACATGCCTCGCAAACAGAAAAAACGGGTGCAACCCGGAGATGTCAGGATCGACGGGCTCGACGACTTGATGCATTGAGCGTACGGGTTGCGGCTAACGGCCCGCCCGTTTTTTTATTTCGCGGGCCATGAGCTTACCGAGCCGGTCGGCGACGCCGATCGGCATTTTCTTCATGGCGGAAATGGCGTAGGCCTCACGTCCGATCAGCACCTGGGGCTCGTTGCCCTTGATCGCCTTGACGATCTTCTTTGCTAGTTTCTCGGGCGCAACACCCTGGTCTTCCACCATCTTTTCGATCTGTGACCTGTGGCTTTCGTACCCGCCTTTGTATTCGGCCGCCTTCATGATGTTGGTATTCACCACTCCCGGACAGACGACAGTGACGCCAACGCCATAGCTGTCGAGCTCGTACCGGAACCCTTCGGAAAGGCCCACGACGCCGAATTTCGCGGTCGTATACGAGACCATACCGGGAACGGCCATAAGCCCCGCGCCGGACGCGGTGTTCACGATATGCCCCTCGCCCTGTTTGGCGAGCACCGGCGCGAACACGCGGCAGCCGTGGATCACGCCCCAGAGATCGATATCGATCACCCGCTTCCAGTCCTCATCCGAGGTTTCCCAGGCGTTTCCGGTGACCGTGACACCGGCGTTGTTCATGACCACATGAACGCCACCCAGTTCCGCGAGCGTACGCTTCAGCAGATTCTCGATGTCGGGCTTCTTCGTAACGTCGACCTTCACGCAGATCGCCCGGCGGCCGATCTTCTGAATCTCGGTTGCCACGGCAGCCATTCCCTTTTCGTCCACGTCGGCGAGGGCAACGTCCATGCCGCTCCGGGCGAACTCGATGGCGGCGGCTTTGCCGATGCCGCTTGCCGATCCCGTCACCACTGCGACCTTGTTCTTCAGGGTTTTCATAGGCCCCTCCGTGCGGGAGGAGAACCCCATCCAGCCCGGAAGGCAAGGGGTTTGATGATCCCCTGCTGCTTGGTTACACATGGCGTTCCGGCACCAGCCGGGGAAAGCTTTCGCAATGCGCATTCTCGTTACCGGCGGAGCAGGGTTTATCGGATCGCAGGTGGTGGACCGGTACGTGGAGCAGGGCCACGAACCGCTGGTTCTGGACAACCTCTCTACCGGGCAGCGCGAGAACCTGAACCCGAAGGCGTCGTTCGAGCACGCCGATCTGGGCGATTTCCCGAAGGTCGAGGCAATCTTCAAGAAATTCCGGCCTGAGGTGGTGAACCACCACGCGGCGCAGATCGACGTGCGACACTCGGTATCGGACCCGGTCGACGACGCCCGGCAGAACATCCTCGCCAGCGTGAACCTGTTCGAGCAGGCGGCCCGTCACGGTTCGAAGCGGGTGATTTTCGCGAGCTCCGGCGGCGCCGGATACGGTGAGCAGGAACATTATCCCGCCCCCGAGTCGCACCCCACACGGCCCGAGTCGCCTTACGGCATCGGCAAGGTCACGGCAGAGATGTATCTGCACTACTACGGCCGGCAGAACCGGTTCCGCTATACGGTACTCCGGTACGCGAATGTCTACGGACCGCGCCAGAACCACCTGGGCGAGGCGGGCGTCGTGGCGATCTTCATTACGAAGATGCTCACGGGCGGAGAGCCGGTGATCAACGGCGACGGGCTCCAGACGCGCGATTACGTTTACGTGGGCGACGTCGTGAATGCGAACGATCTTGCACTGGCGAAAAGCGCCGATGGAATCTTCAATGTCGGCACGGCCACCGAGACCGACGTGGTGACTGTTTACCGCGAACTGGCCCGTCACTGCGGCTACCGGGGCGCCGAAAAGCACGGCGAGGGCAAGGCCGGCGAACAGCGCCGCAGTGTCATCGATCCGGCGAAGATCATGAAAGAGCTGGGCTGGAAGCCGTCGGTGAAGGTCCCCGAAGGACTCGGCCGGACGGTGGAGTTCTACCGTAAGAAGCTCGGCAAATAGGGCCGGATTCCGCCCCTTGGCTTTCCGCCGGAGCGTGTCTATAGAGGGGGTCCTGTCCGGACCCCGCCACCCGGGTCCCGGACCGCACAGACCCCGGAGAGGTGTCCGAGTGGTTTAAGGTACCAGACTCGAAATCTGGAGTGGCTTCACGGCCACCGTGGGTTCGAATCCCACCCTCTCCGCCAAACTCTTAATAAATACAAGTAGTTAGACTGAGTTTGGTTTCCGCCGTTCAACAAACACTCCGGCGGGTTCAGTCCATTTGCTAACGGTTTGCTAACCTTAACTCATTGAATAAATCGGTGCTGCGTCACGCGGACATATCCACTTGAGGGGGACGCCTGGCATCTGGAATCTCTGACTTAATGGCTGGTCCGGTTTTCGGGGGGAAGGTCAATCCTCCAGCATCCCAAATTCGTTCATTGTCGTGATCCAGGAATGAAGCGCGCGGGCTACCGCCGGGTTTGCATTCTTATGGAGAATGAAGTCCGAGATCGCCATAAATCGAATCTGAGGTGGTGCTGTTCTCCCGGTACCGGCCGTGTCCGGGAAGAAATCAACTAGTCCGACTTCATGGATCACTACGGTGACCTCGTCCTCTTCTACTGCCGGATACATGCTCAGGAATGATTTTTCAGCCACTTCAATCCCTGTCTGGGCGCGAAAGAGATCTTCCACCTTTCTGTACATTTCATTGAACCCTTTGACGGTCCCACCAGGGAGATCCCAGGAAGTCCCGTTTTTGACGACAAGTATCCTGCCGCCCTCATTCATGAGTAGACCTCTGGCGTGGATCACCGCCGGTTCACGGTTGTCATTTCCCGAAACGTCGCTGATTGCTCGGGTCATATCTTCACCTTCCGTGCGATCGTATACGCTTCCCGTGTTTCGCCGGACCGCAGGTGTTCGATCAGGGTCGGGAATAGAATCAGCAGACCTGGTTCATCGGGTGCGCGGTATTCCTGGAGAAAATCAGTGGCGAGGAGTTCATCGGGGATAAGTTCCTGCCAGTTTGAGTAGTTCTTGCTCCAACGGAAGGTGCCAGGATCGGCTGCCTTTACGCAATTGAGCCCCGCGAGCAGGCGCGGGGCAATGACTGGTGGCGCCATTCTGTCTGGAAGGTCGCTGAATTCCGCTAGACCGATATTCTCCAGGAACCGCATCGCGCATTCAGTCGCGACTTTACCGCCGATGCCTCCGGCCTGAGTATGTTGCCCGCATTCAATTGCTACACCGATACCGTCGGCGTCTGTGACCGTTCCTATGGCCGATCCCGTCACAATCCGTTCGGCGTTGGAGAGAACCGTGTCTATGGGAAAACCGTTCAGCAGAGGCAGTGCGGTTTCAGAAGGTCCGAGCGTGATCGCAACAGGAGGGATCGGCTTGTTGGCCGAATGGAGGTCGAGAAAATAGTCGAGGCTTCTGAGCCAGGGGAGTAGTTCAAGCGATCGTTTGTAATCGGAACCAACCGCTACGAGCCCTTCCCGGGCCAGCTCATTTATGGGCGCGAAAAGGCGGTTCAGATCCTGCCCGCAGTGGCGTTTTGCGGCGGCGACCGCTTCAGGATTCCCAATGGCAACGGACAGTTCACCTTTCAGCAGGGGCCGGCCCTTAATGATAAACTCACTGAGGAGGGCATCGAGCGCGGCGAACCCGGCAGTTTCGTTTCCATGTGTAGCGACCAAAATCCCGACCCGTGGTACCGCATCCTGGCGTGAGGAAATGGTGATCATGTTCTTTAGGTGACGGTTCATCAGTAACGTATCTCTTAAATGTGTTGCCGTTGGCATAGGGCGACCCTCTATCAGGCGACCTGATCGAGTTCCTCATGGAACTGGTGGCTGGTGAGCTTTTCGCGGCGGTAGGGTTTGCGGAGGGCGGCGGTGCGGGGCCGGCGGTAGGCCGTGA
>CAZMGV010000018.1:0-80812 GCA_964565925.1 uncultured bacterium | reverse complement strand
CGGGCCCCTTATCAGGACCATCGGGTTCGTCCGCCGGACGGAGACTTACCTTCACTCACTATTAATAGCGGCCATAAAAACGCGATCCAGTATTAACGCGGAAACGGCGCGCAACTTCGCGGAAGGGTTCAGGATAAATATTTTGCTTGGTCCATTTCCGGGTGCGCCTGAAAGGGCTGATTTTCGAGTCAACTGCGAAACCCGCAGTCCCAGGCCCAGCTTGGGTCAGCTTGGTCCATTCAGGGCCAAAACGGCGGTTTTATCCGGAGGGCGGGGTTGACAGATATGTTATTTGATGAGCTGGTTCTGTTCTAAAAATGGAACCGGTCCTTGTGGACGTTGGCGATGAATCCCATGCCTAAAAAGATCGTCAGCACGGAGCTGCCGCCCGCCGACATGACGGGCAGCGGGATACCGATGACGGGCAGCACGGCCAGATTCATCCCCAGGTTGATGACCATGTGCCAGAAGATGAGCGAGATAACCCCGATGCAGATCAGCGTCCCGAACGGATCGCGGGATTCCCGCGCCGTCTGCGCCCCCCGGATGATGAGTATCCAGAAGGCGACAATCACGGCCATGGCGCCGAAGAAACCCCACTCCTCCGCCAGCACGCAGAAGGCGAAGTCGGTGTGCTGTTTGGGCACATAGGCGAACTGGCTCTGGCGGCCCTTGGCCCAGCCGGCGCCGGTGGTGCCGCCGGAGCCGATGGCGATTTTCGCCTGGATCTGCTGGTAGCCGACGCCCTTGGGGTCGGATTCGAGGTCGACCAGCGCGATGAGCCGCTTGCGGTGGTGGGCCTTAAGGTAATGGAGCGGATTCTTGCCGAGCACGAAGATGAAGAACGACAGCCCGCCGACGACGATGAGCGTCGAGCCGATCACGATCCGCTTCAGCGTCCGGTCGATCCCGACATACAGCAGCATCGTTCCGATCACGGCCAGATAAAGCACCGCCGTGCCGACGTCCGGTTCCGTCAGGATCAGCGCCAGCGGCGGAATGACGAGCGCCAGGATCTTGGGCATCGACGTGAGCCCCACGGGACGGTCGAGCCCCTGCCGGATCAGCAGTCGCGACAGCGCCACGATCAGCAATATCTTCATCGGCTCCGACGGCTGGAGCCCCACGGTGCCAAAGCGCAGCCAGCTCTTGGCGCCGCCGGCGCTGAACCCGAGCGTGTGGACGCTGACAAGGAGGCCGATGCCGACGGCGTAGATCCAGTAGGCCCAGCGCTCGATGGTGGTGAGTTCGATAAACGCCGCGATCACGAACAGCAGGCAGCCGGCAAGGATCGCCGCAAGCTGCGCGATCCAGACCGGGCGGCCCGCAAGCGTCTGGCCCGCGCTCGCCAGGTTCAGCACCGCGAAGGCGGAAATGAACACCAGCGACCAGATGGTCCAGCGGTCGAGCTTCGAGGCGGCTTCGCCGGTCTTCATGGCGTGCGCTCCCCGTCGCTCGCGGGCGCGGGCGGGGCGCTCGCCTTGAGCAGCCGCGCTTCCTTGATGTGCTTCCACGCCTCGATCACGTCGCGGACGACCGGGGCGGCGGCGCCGCTGCCGTGCTCGCCGTGCTCGACCAGCGTCGTCACGACGATCTCGGGCGTCTCGTCGTCGCCGGCCGGAGCGAAGGCGGTGAACCAGGCGTGGTCGCGCAGTTCGTAGGGCAGCTCTTCGCCCTTTTCCTTGTATTTTTTCTGGAGCTCCATCGCGGAGACCTGCGCGGTTCCGGTCTTGCCGGCGATGATGATCTCTTTGGACGCGCTGCGGACGGCGGTGCCGCCCGGTTCGTTGACGACGGCGCGCAGCCCCTCGCGGACCGCCTGGATCACCGACTTGTCGAACTTGAGGACCTCTTCAGGGTCTTTCGGAATGTCGTGGGCCGGCGTTCCGTCGCCCGGAATGATCGTCTTCACCAGATGCGGCCTGAACACGCGGCCGCCCGAGGCGATCACCGAGGTCATCTTGGCGACCTGGAGCGGGCTCATCAGCGTGTAGCCCTGTCCGATGGACGAACTGATCAGCTCGCCCCAGTACCAGGGCTGCTTGAGGACTTTCTGCTTCCACGCGGGGCTCGGGTTCACGCCGGAGGTTTCGTGCGGCAGCTCGATCCCGGTCGGATGGCCCAGACCGAAATGCTCGGACCAGAAGGCGAGCTTCTCGATGCCGACCTGCGTGCCGACGTTGTAAAAGAAAACGTCGCAGCTCTGCTGGATCGCCTTCTTGACCGAGAGGCTGCCGTGCCCGTTCTTGTTCCAGCAGGCGAAGTCGCGGTTGCCGAACTTCTTCTTGCCGGTGCAGAGGAAGGTCGTGTTGGGTCCGATGGCGCCTTCCTGGAGCCCCGCGGCGGCGACGGCGATCTTGTAGGTGGAGCCGGGCGGATAGCGTCCCTGCACGGTTCTCGAGAACAGCGGCCGCTGCGGATCGTTGAGCAGAGACTGGTAGATGGCGGGCGAGATGCCGGCGGAAAAAAGGTTCGGATCGAAGCCCGGCTTGTCGACCATGGCGAGGATCTCGCCGCTGCGGGGGTCGAGCGCCACGAGCGATCCTTCGAGCGTGTCCTTCATTCGGTCCCAGGCGTAGGCCTGGAGCTCGGCGTCGATGGTGAGCGCCAGCGAGTTGCCCGACTGGGCCGGCACATATTCGCCCTTGATGCCGAATTCGGAGAGCTGGGCGGGATCGAGCAGTTCGCCGCGGGCGTTGGCGATCCGCTCGCGGTAGCCGGTCACGCCCCGGAGTTCCTTCTCGAACGTCTGCTCGATGCCGGCCTTTCCTGTCCAGTCCCCCTGCCGGTAGTCCTTGTCGGGGAATTTCTCCTTCAGTTTTTCCAGTTCCGTTTCGCTGACCTCGCCCACGTAACCCAGCACGTGCGACAGGTTCTTGCCCAGCGGGTAGTCGCGCACCGGGTCCGTCACGACGGACGCATAGGCCGGGGGCAGGTGCGCCTCCTCGATGCGCGACATCTGCTCCCAGGTGAGGTCGCGCTTGTACGGCTGGTAGAAGAACTGGTCGCGGCCCTTCCACTGGCGAAGGAACTTGCGGATATTCTCCGGGTCGTCCTCCATCAGCGAGGCGACCCTGGCGATCAGGGCTTCCACCTCTTCGGCGTGCCGCCTGTCGTGCTTCGACACCCGGAACTGGTCGGGCATCAGCATGAGCGAAAACGCCGCGCGGGATTCGGCCAGGATCACGCCGTGGCGGTCGGTGATGACGCCGCGGTAACCGGCCAGCCGCTCGCTGATGAGCTTGTTGTCGCGGGAGAGTTCCACGTAGAGGTCGTGGTGGACGATCTGGAGGGAGAACAGCCGTCCCACCAGCAGCAGCGCGGGAATGGCGAACGCGGCGACCAGCGGCCAGACCCGGCCCTGCAGCCGTTTCTGGATCGCGCCGGTGTCGAGGTAGTTCGCCACGGGTCAGCTATCTCCCGTCGGCGTAGGAACCGCCGGTGACGTCTATTCCGGACCTGAGCAGCCGGAAAAAGCGCGTGCGGAAAATCCAGTCGAACAGCAGCACGAAGGTCCAGGCCAGCAGCGTATTGACGGTGATGGCGAGCGGCAGGGCCGAGAGCGAATCGGTTGCCGGGATTTTCCAGCCGGCGAACCCGGCGTATTCGACGGTGTACAGGATGCGGTCGAACAGGGTCGCCAGCACCGCCGAGAACAGCAGGAACGGCACCGAGTCGCGCAGGATGCGCCGGACGAACAGGACCAGCCCCAGCGTCATCATCAGGCGGAACCAGCACGCGCCGAAGAGGCCTGAGCCCGTCACGTCCCACACGATACCCAGGGCCGTGGCGATCCAGGCCGCTTCGCGGGGGCCCCTGCGGAAACCGGCGTGCACGGTCAGCGCCACGAGCGGCTGCATGACGAGCCACGGCAGAAACGGCGTGAGCAGTTCCTGCTGGACGATCACGCAGGCGGCGCCGATCAGCACATACAGCACGAAGCTGCGCCAGACGGGGTCCTGTGTCGGATCGATCACGGGTGGACCCCCTGGGCCGCGCCCGGGCCGGGCGGCGCGGAAACCGCCGCGCCTTCGGCCGTGGCCGCTGCCGGACTTGAGGCCGGACTCGAATCCGGATTCGCCGCCTGAGTTGCGGGCGGTGCCGGAGCGGCCGAATCGGTCTGGCTGTCGCCCCGGGCGCGCACGACCATCACTTCGTCGAGGATGTTCACATCCGCGGCCGGAACCGCCTTGACGGGCAGGGTGAGTTCGTTGCCGGGGTCGCCGACCGAGGAGATTTTCGCCACCGGCAGTCCGCGCGGGAAAATGAGTCCGCTGCCCGCGGAGATCAGCAGGTCGCCGGCTTTCACGTCTTCAGTGCGGCGGACGCGGGTGATGTCCATCTCGGTCCCGTAGCCGCCGCCCACCGCGATGCCGCGCGCGCGGGTGCGCGAATTGAACACCGGCACGTGGCTGCGCGGGTCGGAGACCAGCAGGACGGTGGCGGTGAATTCGCCCGTGTACCAGATCTGCCCGATCACGCCGCCCGGCGCGACCACCGCCTGGCCCTGCTCGACACCGGCGAAGGTTCCGCGGTCGATGATCAGCGTGGATTTCTCGTCCGCGATTCCGACGATGCGCGCCGGCAGCAGGTCGCCGCCCAGCACCTCGCGCAGGCCGACCAGTTCGCGCAGCCGGCCGTTCTCCCGGGCGAGTTCAATGAGCTGGGTTCTTTCGGAGAGCAGGTAGTCGCGCTCGGATTCGACCTTGTCGAGCCGTTCCTTGACGCCGATCAGGAACAGGTAGCGGCTTCCCAGGCTGCTCACCCAGGAGACCGTTTCGGCGAAGGACTCCTGCGCGGCCGAGAGCGAATTCAGTACAAGCGCGGGCACCGGACCCACGCGGTTCTGACGGGCGATGCTCGTCAGAAAGACCGCGAACGAGAGGGCCGTGAGTATCACGATCCGGTAGGCAGGTTTCTGCCAGAGAGCAAACATGGCACCGTGGCCTTCAGCCACCTTTCCTCAGAGCAGCACGGGGCGACGGGCGCCAGGCTGCTCCGGATATAACTCCTCGCCCTTGGGGACTGTTTAATTATCCTAGCCTGAAATCGCCAGTAAATGGCTGAAATTCCTTGGATTAAACCGCCTGCCGCCGGAGGCAGGGGCCCGGGCGGGGGGAGGGTGCCCGGGGGGCGACCCGACGGCCGGCGGGGGGTTTGACAAGGCCCGTCCCGATTGGCCACTAGATGCCTTCTTGAGCCGGCGGGTCGAAGGGGTCCGGAGGACTCTGAGCGCCCGTTTGTCTCAGGAAATCAACAGATTATCGAAGGTCAGGTTCATTCCAGTATGGCGAAGGTAACCGTTCAGCAGCGATTCAAGTCTATCGGCGCGCAGCTTCTGCTCTGGGCGCTCGCAATCTCGTTTTTCGTGGGTTTCCTGGTGGTTCCCAACATCAACCGCTTCAAGGGCCAGCAGGGCCACAGTGAAGAAGTGTTCGCCGTGGTCAACGGCGAGCACAAGGTGACGGTGCGGGAGTTCATGGATACCTACCGCCAGATGGAATACCGCTACCAGGAACAGTATGGCGAGCAGTGGGACCAGCTGAAGAGCTATTTCCTGCCGCAGATCAAGACCAACTCCATCGACCGGATCGTGTTCCGCTACGGCGCCATGGACCGGGCGAAGGAGCTGGGCCTGAACGTCAGCGACGACGAGATCCGCCGTCTCGTGAACGATTCGCCCGCCTTCCAGGACGAGAACGGCGTGTTCCGGGTGAACCTCTACCAGCAGTACCTGCAGCGGCGGCACATGTCGGCCGAGAAGTTCGAAGACGACCTGCGGGAGGACCTCGTCCGCCAGAAGCTGACGAGCCTGTTCTACGACGGCGTGAAGCCGAGCCGCGCCCAGGTGGAGAAGGAATGGGAAGACCGGAACACGAAGATCGCGCTTGAATTCGTGTCGGTGAGCATCGCCGAGCTGGCCAAGGGGATGACCCCGACGGACGCCCAGATCAAGGCCTACTACGAGCAGAACCAGATGGAGTTTTTCCGTCCGGAGCGCCGCGTGATCCGGTACGCGGATTTCAACCCGAACAGCAAGGACGTCCGCGACCGCGACAGCGTGAAGAATATCGCCGACGCCGACCTGAAGGCCTACTACGACCAGCATCCGGACGAGTACACGCTGACGGAAGAGAACTTCCGCGTGCGCGAGATGACGGTCGGGTTCGACCTCGGCAATCCGGACGACGAGGCGCTCAAGAAGCTCTCGGCCGACGAAAAGAAGAAGAAGGCGAAAGAGATCATCGACGGGGCCCTTGCACGCGTGAAGAAGGGCGAGGATTTCAACGCGGTCGCCAACGAACTCAGCACCGACCGCCGCGAGAAGCTGCTCAAGAAGGGCGGCGACCTGGGCCTCGTGAACGACAAGTATTTCAACAAGGACATCGTCGAGCACGCGAAGAAACTCGCCGTGAACGACGTGTCGGAAGTGTTCGAATCGTTCAATGCCTACCGGTTCATCAAGGTGACCGAGAAGCTAGCCGCCGGGACCAAGAAGCCGTTCGACGACCAGAAGGACGCCATCCGGCGCAAGCTGGCCAACGAACGTGCGACGGCCATCGCCGAGACGGAATCGGCCCAGTTCCTCCAGAAGTCGGCCAAGGACGGCGTGCCGGAGAAAGCCGAAGGCGGCAAGCCGGAGATCGTCGTGTCGCCGCCGTTCGCCAGGGGCGAGGCGATCGCCGGCGTCGGCAAGCTCACCGACGCGGACGAGGAAGCCCTGTTCAAGGCGAAGCCGGGCGACCCGGCCGTCTCGGCCAAGGTCGGCAACCGCACGATCGTCTATCAGATCAAGGAAGTGATGCAGCCGGCACCGAGCCCGATTGAGGAAGTGAAGGACCAGATCGGCGAACGGGTGAAGAAGAAGCTCGCCCGCGAAAAGCTGGCCGGCGACATCGACAGGCTGAAGAAGGCGCTCGCCTCCGGAACACCGGCCGACAAGGCCGCAAAGTCGATCAAGGGCGCCGAATCGGGCGAGACCGGCGTGTTCGCCCGCAACGACGCGGGCAATTCCGAAGGCGTATCCGGCCAGGACGTGGTCAACAAGATCGGCAAGGCCGGCGACCTCAAGCTGGCCGCGTTCAAGCTCGGCAAGGCTGGCGACGTCGGCGGGCCGTTCGAAGTGGCCGAGAAGCTCTTCGTGATCCGGCTGAAGTCCCGTACCGATCCGGACCCGGCCCAGAAGACCAAGCAGATGGACGATGTGCGCGAGCAGCTTGCCCGCACCATGCGCAGCGAAGTCCAGAACCAGCTGCTCGACAAGATCAAGGCCGAGACCAAGATGGACATGAAGATAGACGTCGACAAGCTGCTCAAGAAGGACGAAGGCGAGAGCTGAGTCCGGCTGAGTCCGTCAGCTGAGTACGTCCGGCGGGACCCATGTCCCTCGACAAGATCATACTGGAAACGCTTGCCGCCATCGGGTCGCCGAGGACGGAGGCGTTTCCTCTTTTTCAGCTCGCCCGCGAGGTTCTCAAATGGAACCACGCGGTACGGCTGACCGCCCTGCCGGATGAGGAGTCGCTCGTCGAGGCGCTCGCGCTGGACGCGCTCGAGATCGCCCGCGAGGTCCCGCACGAGGGGCGTCTGGCGGATGCCGGTTCGGGGGCGGGGTTTCCCGGCCTCGTGATCGCGTGGGCGCTGCCCCGCCTCCAGGTGACCAGCATCGAGGCCCGGCGCAAGAAGATCACTTTCCAGGAGCACGCGGCGCGGACCCTGTCGCTCGGAAATTTCCGGGCGATCGAGGCCCGGGTTGATCCGGCCGCCATCCGGCAGGGCAGGTTCGGCGAGCCGGGAAATTTCGACCGGCTCACGGCGCAGGCGCTGGGCACCCCGGCTTTCGTGCTCGGACTGGCCGGGGAACTGCTGAAGCCGGACGGAAAAGCGGTCTTTATCCGGGGTCCCGCTTTTGAAGAAACCGAACGGGCGGAACTGGAACGGGAATTGCCCGGCTGGAAAGTCGACTCCGTTACACCGCTTTTGACGCGCCGCTACCGTGAAAATGCGCTCAGAGTCATCTGCAGCCGCAATATTTAACAGGCTGTCTCGTTGACCCTGACGCCGCTCCCGGTAGGATTACAGGGGTATATTGATCCTACCCCGGAAGGACGACGGACCGAATGAGCGGTGGCGACATCTTCTTCGAAGGACTTCACGCCTATACCCTGGACGACAAGGGTGTGCTCGTGATCGGACTGATGCCGGAGCAGCCGCTCTCGGTCGGTGACCGCCTTGTGTTCACCAATACGAAGGGCAAGCACCGGCGCACGACGGTCCGGGCTATCGTCCATAAACCGCTGCTCAACGGGCCCAAGGAAGGCGAATCCGCCCAGGACACGTTCCGCGGGATCGTCATCGACGAGATCGAACGGTCCGAGATCAAGACACCGGTTATCTTCCAGCTCGAGCGCAAGGTCTTGAAGCGCCGCACGCTTCGCGCCGAGACGGACAGTGCCGACGGCACCGGAGCGGATGAGGAAACCGGCGAAGACATGGCGGTCGAGGCCGACCCGGCTGCCTGAATTGACCGCCTGAAACTGGCCGCCTGATCCTGTCCGGTCCAAAGCGAAAACGGCCGCCTCCGGGCGGCCGTTTTCATTTGCGGGTTTCCTCTGAAATCCCGACGCGGCAACCGGCAGCCGCCATGCGGTCATTTGAACCGGCAGGGTTTAGGCTGGGCGCGTGGCGGCGAAATCATCCAGTGTGCCCCTGACCGGAATGCCTGCGATGTCCGAGGCGGACGTCCGGCCTTCCATTACCCGCGAGCGGGCGGAGCGTCTGCGGCATTTCCTCGATCCGCTGCTCGCCAAATACCATCAGCCGGCCTTTATCGAATCCGACCCGCTCCGGTATCTCTACCGGTACAACGACCCTGTCGACCGGGAGATCGTGGGTCTCGTGTCCGCGTCGCTCGCCTACGGCAACGTGAAGACGATCTTCACGGCGATCGAACGGGTGCTGGACCGGCTGGGGCCGTCGCCGTCCGGGTTCCTGAAAGGGTTCGACCGCCGGAAACTGAAACAGGATCTCGCGCCGTTCCGCCACCGGTTCAACTCGGGCGACGACGTGCTGCTGCTGCTTCACTGGGTATCCCGCGCCATCGAAAGGCACGGAAGCCTGGGCGGCCAGTTCCGGCGCCACTATTCGCCGCAGGCGCTCACGACGGGCCCGGCCCTCTCGGCCTGGGTGAGGGAACTGCTCTCTGACGACTGCACGCCGGTGTATCCGGACGGGCGGCTCCCCGAAAACGCGACGGTGCGGTTCCTGCTGTCGGACCCGGCGGACGGTTCCGCGTGCAAGCGGATGAACCTGTATCTGCGGTGGATGGTCCGGAACGACGGCGTCGATCCGGGACTCTGGACGTTCGTGAGGCCGGACCAGCTGGTACTGCCGCTCGACGCCCACCTGTCGCGGATCGCCCGGTATCTGGGGCTCACGCACCGGGTGACCAACGGCTGGCTGGCGGCCGCCGAAGCGGCGGCGTCGCTGAAACTGCTCGATCCTTCCGATCCGCTGAAATACGATTTCGCCCTGTGCCGGCTGGGCATCCTGAAAGACTGTCCGGCGAAACCGGACCGGGACGTCTGCCGAAGTTGCATGCTGCTGCCCGTGTGCCGGGCAGGCGCGTCCAGGACGCGGATCCGGGGGAAAGCTCAGAAGAGCGAGGCCATCACGACGGCGTAGGCGGCGAGCCCGAGCGAGCTGACGTAGAGGACCAGCGCCTGGATGTCGCGGGAGCCGAATCGCCTGGCGCCGCCGGCACAGGCGGAGGCGGCCAGCGCAAGGACACCGGCCCACAGCGCGCCGGTCGACCCGGCAAGGCCCGAAAGACCCACGAGCAGCGACACCCCGCCCGCACCGACCGACAGATCGGCGGCGGAGACATCGAACTTGGGCAGACCCGTTAGTGCGATCAGCAGGAACGCCAGCACCGATCCCAGAAGTCCCAGCCCGCGGAAGGCGTCCATGCGCGGGATCAGGCGGAACTCGAGTTCGAGCCGCGAATAGTCGGACGTCGTCTTACCCGCCTCTTCGGCTTCGCCGAATACGGTCGGGTAGGTGTGGGTTTTCGGAATCCAGGACGCCTTGGTCAGTGTCCAGCCCGAGGCCCCGGCTGACGGTTCGATGGTCGGTGGGGCGCCTTCGTAGGTGACCTCTCCGGCGTCATGAATGGTATTCTCGATCTGCAGGACGATCTTGCGCGAATCGGAGTAACGCTTGAAGTTGCCGGTGAGCCGGTAGACCTCGAGGTTGAAGCCGTCGACGCTGGTCCGTGTTTCGACGGGCGCCATCTGGAACGCCTGCCCGGCGGAGATGCCGTTAATGATCTCGAAGGAGTTGAGGCGGGGGTCGCCCTTCCAGCGGAACCAGACGTAGTAGTCGGCGTAGTAGGAGTCCCGCTCGATGGGCCCGACCGACAGGAGATGCGCCCCGACGGTGATTTTGACCGGTTCGGCGGCCCGGATAACTGTGACACTACCTGTCACACACAGGGTCAATACTGCTCCCAGCAGCAGAAGCCTGCTCCGGGAGGACGCCAGGGTGAATAACCGGCTAATGTGGATGGTGGAGTTGGTCACGTTTATCAGAAACAGGTTCCTGCTTGTACTGCTGTTAGCCTTGCACGCCGCAAGGGCGTCTGTCCACGCGCAGGAGCCGCCCCGTTTTATCGCCGGTCCGGCCTCCCGGGGCGCTCCGGACGATCTGGAACAGGAGTTGTCCTCGTTCATCGGAGACGCCTGCTGCACGCTGGATATTCTCGTCCAGGAGTGGGACAACGAAAAGCTCGCCCGGGTCCTGCTGGACAGGGTCCGGGGGCTGCCCACTTCGAGGCGGCACCTGAAGGTCCGGGCGGTTGTGGAAATGGACTACCTGCTGGGCCATCCGGCGAGATTTGTCGGTGTGGAACCGGACGGCGATGAATCCGGAGGCAAAGCGGACGGCTTCAGACCGGCCGGCAGCGGCGACGGCGATTCCGCCGAGGAGACACCGGCGCCCGATTCCCTCGAGAAAAACCGGATGATCATGCTCGATTTCTGGCGCTACGGAATCGACGCCCGGCCCGACTACAACCCGGCCATCTTCCATGACAAGTTCGTGGTCCGCGACTACGGCAAGCCCACCGAGGCGCTCTGGACCGGGTCGATGAACTTCACCGAGACCGACGCCCGGCTCAACTTCAACAACGCGGTGATCTTCCGGGAGCCGGAGATCGTGAAAGCGTACCGCGACAAGTTCCGCGAGGCCTGGACCGGGGCGTTCGGGCGGCGGGTGAAAAAGACCGCGAAAACGCTGGACCCGGTGCCGCTCGCGTCCGGCGGGACGGCGCGGATCGTCTTCACGCCCAACAACGATGCCGAGGCGGAACTGGTTTCGCTGATCGACGGTGCGAAACAGGAAGTCCGGTTCGCCATCTTTACCTTTTCGGCCACCTCGGCGCTGACCGACGCGCTGCTCCGCGCGCGGGAGCGCGGCGCAGCCTGTACGGGGCTGTTCGATGTGGGGCAGGCGAGCCACCCCTGGAGTCCGGACGAACGGCTGGAGCAGGCCGGCTGCAAGGTGCTGCGGAGCCCGCCGCCCGGAAAGCTCCATCACAAGTTCCTGATCGTGGACGGGAAGTGGCTCGCCACCGGCAGCTTCAACTACACGCGGCCGGCCAACGAGCTGAACGACGAGAACGTCGTGATCACCGATTCGGTGCCGGTGGTCGAAGCGGCGCTGAAGGAACACCGCCGGATGGTGGATGACTTCGGCGGGCGCAGGCACCGGAAGAGCTGAAGGTATAACTGAGAGTTTTGGTTCGAGGGGGAGGGGTTCCCGAAGCCTACCCCTTATTGCCTGGATTGCATCGAGTCAGTCCTGCTGACGCAGGTTCGGGGTACGGCTTCGGGAACCCCTCCCCCTCGAATCATTGCAACCAGTCAGCCTCTTCCAAAGAAAAGCGCCCGCGTTCCGGCGGGCGTTTTTCACAGGAACAAGGAGCGGATCAGGCGTAGGGCTTGATCTCTTCCGAGTTCGGCACGTTCATCAGCTTCTTGATGGAGATGACATGCTCTTCCGGGCGCTGGTGACCGAGGTAGCTCTCGTTCTGGAAGATCGTCGGGCGCTCCACGCGGATCGCGTCCTTGATGCAGACCTGCGCGCACAGCTTGCAGGATACGCATTTTTTCTGGTCGACCCAGGCGATCTGGAAGTTGCCGGCTTCGCCGGGGATCTTCTTGTCCACCATCGTGATGCAGTCGAACGGGCAGGCGTCCACGCAGAACACACAGCCCGAGCACAGCTCGTCCACGACGTAGGCTTTCGGGATGTCCTTGGGCTTGATCTTGGGGACGATGGTTCCCATGCCGTCTTCGATGGCGTCGTAGGGGCAGTAAATGCCGCAGGTCGAGCAGTCGATGCACAGCTCGGGGGCGATCAGGTGAATATCGCGCTTGTCGCCCGTAATGGCGCCCGTGGGGCACACGCGGATGCACATGGTGCAGCCGGTACATTTTGTGGTGATGAAGTGGGCCATCGCCGGACTTCTCCTCCCAATGGTCGCGTGGGTTTACCGCCTGTCCGGGGTCTTGGCAAGAGGACAGGATCAGGGTCTATCAGGGACTCCCGGCGGGCTGAGAATCGCCTTTAATTTCCACGGTTTTGACCTGATTTACGCCGCCTCGGTGACGATCCGGAACCGGTCGGCTTTGACGATGGGGCGCACCTGCCGGTCATGCCGTTCGAGTTCGACGATGCCGTAGCGCGAGAGCGTCTTGAGCGTTCTGGACAGGTTGCTGGTTTTCCGGCCCGTGCGGGCGGCCAGATCGGCCAGTGAATCGGGCCGGGTATCCCGGATGACGCCAAGCAGTGCCCGGTTTTCGTCGCTCAGGACTTCGGCGAGCGAACGGATGGACTCGAACCAGATTTTGGGCTCGCCGGGTTTGGATTTATAGGTCCCCCGGGCGATAGCGGCGGCCCGCTTCCGGTACTGGTCGAACGGCATGATTCCTATATTCATTATCTTCATGTTGCCCTCAGTTTCCTGATCGTCCGTTCCACATCGTTGAAAAAATCTTCCAGCAGCTGAGCCGCATCCCGGTATTCGTAGGGGACTCCCCGGTCGGAGCCCGTCCGGTGGCGGTGGTCATAGGGCCAGCGCTTGCCGGTTATTTTCGCCGCCCCTTTAGGCGGTTTTACCGCGTGGGCATTGTCGTAGCCCATCAGGCGGGTGCCATACCGGTCGTGAAGCGTCAGGCTGTACCGGACCCCGTGCGGAATACCCGCACTCGGGAGCGCTCTCCACGCGACAATCTCGATCGTGAACCCGCCTTCGAATTTGAACGACTCGCCGTTCAGGTTCAGCAGCGCCTCAAGGCCGGGATCGTCAGCCATAGTTCATATTATCATCTGATGATAACTACAGGCAAGCCGGGTTCATTCCCCGCACTTTTCGATGCCGGTTTCCCGGGCCCAGCAGGCCAGTTTTTCCTTAACAATCAGGGCCTTGTCGGGGGGCTGGGGGCGGGGCTGGAAGGGGTTTTCGGGAAAACTGTCCACGTAGACCGGGACCGGTTCGAGCGACCGTTTCCGGGTGCCGTCCGGCAGCAGTTCGACCGTCGCCAGCATGACGACCGAATCCTTGTTCCGGGGGTTCCAGTTCCCGGCAAAGACGAAGTTCCCCATGGAATAAATGACCGGCACGTCGCCGGCGGGGCCCCTGAGCGATTCGAGCCCCTGAAGGACATGGGGGTGGGACCCGAGAACGAAATCGGCCCCTTCGCCGGCGGCGAGCTGCGCCAGTTCCCGCTGGTAGGGCATCAGCTCGTGGGTGCCTTCGCGTCCCCAGTGAAAAAACACAACTCTCACGTCGCAGTCGGGACGGGCAGCCAGCCCCTTCAGATCTTCGGAGAGCATCGCGCGCATTTTCGTCAGGTTGTCGTCGACCAGACCGACCCCCGCCATGCCGGGTTTGGAATCGGTCGCCCAAAGGACGTTCGGTTCGATGCTGTGGTCGCCCAGATACAGATAACCGAGGAAACAGACGCCCAGCCCGTTCGCCTGGAACACCCCCGGTTTTCTGGCCTCGGCCAGGTTTTCGCCGGTGCCGAAGTGCGGAATGCCGGCTTTCTCAAGGGTGGAGATCGTGTCGCGGATCCCGTCCGGCCCGAAGTCGTAGGCGTGGTTATTGGCGGTCGAGACGCCGGTGACGCCGCCCGCCTTCAGCTTGGCGACTTCCCACGGATCGGCCTTGAAGTTGAAGTTCTTCTCGGTCTTCACCTGCGCCTTCGTGAAGGTGCCTTCGTAGTTGACGACCGTCAGGTCCGCCCGCTTGAAGATCTCCCGCACGTGCAGGAACGGGTAGTCGTTCACCTGCGCGTCGGTGTAGCCGCGCTTGTTGCGCAGCTCGGGGTCGAAATCCTTGAAATGGTTGCCAAGGGTCACGTCCCCGGCGGCGGCGATGGTCACCTTTCCGGTCTTGACGGGTTTGGCTGGAATTGAGGGCGGCGGCGGGGCGGGCGCCAGCGGGACCACGGTCACCGGGACCGGAACCGCCGGTTCCTCGGTGGCAATGGCGGCAGGCGGCGGAACTACCGGTGTCTCCGCTTTGGGAGCCGGTAGGGTCTTCGCCGCACAGGCGGCAAACAGCACCGGGATGATGAGGACGGCGAGGATGGGGCGAAAGGGCTTCACCGGTCCGTCATAGTTGCGGCGGGAAAAGGGAACAAGCTCAGGTCGAGCATCTGGCCGCGAGGGGGAGGGGTTCCCGAAGCCGTACCCCGAACCTGCGTCGGCAGGACTGACTCGATGCAATCCAGGCAATAAGGGGTAGGCTTCGGGAACCCCTCCCCCTCGCGGCTCTTGCTACAGGCTGACTCGCCTCAGCCTCAGCGCGTTCGTGATGACCGACACCGAGCTCAGGCTCATGGCGGCCGCCGCGATCATCGGGCTGAGCAGGACGCCGGTAAACGGATAGAGGACTCCCGCCGCCACCGGCACGCCGAGCGTGTTGTAGACGAAGGCGAAAAACAGGTTCTGCCGGATATTGCCGACGGTCGCCCGGCTGAGCCGCCGTGCCCGGACAATTCCGCGCAGATCGCCCTTGAGCAGTGTCACTCCGGCGCTCTCCATCGCCACGTCGGTGCCGCCGCCCATGGCGATACCGACCTGTGCCTGCGCCAGCGCGGGGGCGTCGTTCACGCCGTCGCCGGCCATGGCGACAATCCGCCCTTCAGACTGGAGCCGCTTCACGACGCTGTTCTTCTGGTCGGGGCTGACTTCGGCCTCGATCTCGTCGATCCCCAGGTCTTTTGCGACGGCGGCGGCGGTCGTCCGGTTGTCGCCCGTGAGCATCACGATGCGGACGCCCTCGGCGCGAAGCAGACGCAGCGCCTCGGGTGTGGACTCTTTCACCGGATCGGCCACGCCGACGAGCGCCATTACTCTGGTGCCCGACGCGAGGAACATCACCGTCTGGCCTTTCAGCCGGAGCTCCTCGGCCTTGGGTGCGGCCGTTGCCGTATCGGCCTTGATCGTCTCCATCAGTTTCAGGTTGCCAAAAGCCACGGTCTGTCCGCTCATGCCGGCGGTGATTCCCTGACCGGGTATCGCTTTGAAGTCTTCCACCGAAACAGGCGAGAGACCCTTCTCTTTCGCAGCGAGAAGTATCGCCGCCGCGAGCGGGTGCTCGCTCCCCTGTTCGAGCCCGGCGGCCACCTGCAGGATCAGGCTCTCCCGCCAGGGCCCGAGCGGGACCAGCGACACCAGTTTCGGTTTTCCCTCGGTGAGGGTACCGGTCTTGTCCACGACCAGCGTGTCGACCTTTGCGAGAATTTCGAGCGCGTCGGCGCTGCGGATCAGCACCCCGGCGGCGGCGCCCCGGCCCACACCGACCATCACCGACATGGGGGTGGCAAGCCCCAGCGCGCAGGGGCAGGCGATAATCAGCACCGCCACGGCGTTCACCAGCGCGTAGGCAAGCGCCGGTTCAGGCCCCCACACCGCCCAGGCAATAAACGTAAGGACGGCCGCGCCGAGTACGGCCGGTACAAAGAACTCTGCGACCCGGTCGGCCAGCTTCTGGATCGGGGCGCGGCTGCGCTGCGCCTCGCCGACCAGCTGTACGATCCGCGAGAGCACGGTGTCCGCGCCGACCTTCTCGGCCCGCATCAGGAACGACCCGTTGCCGTTCACCGTTCCGCCCGTCAACGGATCGCCCGTATTTTTCTCCACCGGGATCGGTTCGCCCGACAGCAGCGATTCATCAACCGAACTGCGGCCCTCCGTCACCCGGCCGTCCACCGGGATCTTTTCGCCTGGCCGCACGCGGAGCGTATCGCCCGGATGGACCTGCGCGAGATCGATGTCGGTTTCGCTGCCGTCTGGCCGGACGATCCGTGCGGTTTTGGGGGCCAGTCCCAGCAGTGCCCGGATCGCCCCGGCCGTGCGGTCCCGGGCGCGGAGTTCCAGCACCTGGCCGAGCAGCACAAGCACCGTGATCACGGCGGCGGCCTCGAAATAGACGGCCACTTCGCCGCCGTGGCCCTTGAACGCCACGGGGAACAGCCCCGGCGCCAGCACGGCAACCGTACTGAATCCGTAGGCGGCGCCGGTGCCGATCCCGATCAGGGTGAACATGTTGAGGTGACCGGTGCGCAGGCTCAGCGCCATGCGCTGGAAGAACGGCCAGCCGGCCCACAGGACCACCGGTGTGGAGAGCGCGAACTGGATCCAGCGGGCGAACTTCGGGTCCACGGCGTCGGCGACCGCCGGGATCATCTCGCCCATGGCGAGCGCGAACACCGGAACTGTCAACGCGAGACCGGTCCAGAACCGTCTCGTCATGTCGTTCAGTTCACGGTTCTCTTCGGGCTCCGCCGAAATCGTCATCGGCTCCATTGCCATGCCGCATTTGGGGCAGGTGCCGGGGCCCACCTGCACGATTTCCGGATGCATGGGGCAGGTGTATTTCGCGCCTGCGGGGCCGGGCGTGACGGCCGCCGGACTGCCCACGTGGTGGTGATGGTCGTGCCCGGAACAGCAGGAGTGTTCGCCGCCAGCCGGTTCAGGAGCTTTCACGTATTTCGAGGGGTCCGCCTCGAACTTCTTCACGCAGTGGGTGCTGCAGAAGTAATACGTGGTGCTGTTATAGTCCGACTTTCCGGCAGCGGTCTCAGGCGTCACCGTCATGTGGCAGACGGGGTCGATGTGGCTGTTTTCGGATTGCGTCATGGAAGCGGCACCCGCTCGGCGAGTATAGCCGTTCCTTCAAATATAGGGCGGAAACAGAAAGGGGCGGCACGAGGCCGCCCCTTTGTCTGATGCCTGCCTGCAGGTGCAGGCCTTCAGGCGTTCAGGACGACCAGCTCGCCTTGAACTTGCTCTGCTTTACCGCTTCCTGGAGCTTGAGGCCCAGGTTCGTCGGGTCCCACGGGTCCTTCGACGCGTTTACGGCGCCGGGTTCCCGGATCAGCGTGAGCAGTTCCACTTCGGCGCCCTTCACGAGGAAGGTGCGGCCGGTGACGTTCGCCGCGGCGTCGGAGCCCAGCCACACGACCACCGGGGAGATGTGCTCCGGCTTCAGGTCGGCCATCGGGGCGTTGTCGCCCTTGAAACCGGCCAGGTCTTCCGTGAGGCGGGTGAGCGCCACCGGGCAGATCGCGTTGACCGTGATGCCGGCCTTCTCGCCCTCGCGCCACAGGCAGTTCATAAAGCCCCAGATACCGGCCTTCGCCGCGCCGTAGTTGGTCTGGCCGAAGTTGCCGAACAGGCCGGAGGTCGAGCTGGTGAAAATCAGCCGTCCCTTGATGTTCTTCTCGAGGAAGTGCGTCCAGGCGGCTTTCGCGCAGTAGTAGGTGCCCGTCAGATGCACCGCCATGACCGGATTCCACAGCTCGTCGTTCATGTTCTTGAACGACTTGTCGCGGAGAATTCCCGCGTTGCAGACCATCACGTCCAGCTTGCCGAACGCCTTGACGGCGGTTTCCACGATCGAGTTGGCGCCGTCGGCCGTGGCCACGTTTCCGTAGTTGGCGACCGCCTGGCCGCCCAGGGCCCGTATCTCTTCGCAGACCTTCTCGGCCATCGTGTGGCCGGCGCCCGTGCCGTCGCGCGAGCCGCCGAGGTCGTTCACGACCACCTGGGCGCCTTCCTTCGCAAACAGCATCGCATGCGCGCGTCCGATACCGCCGCCCGCGCCGGTGACCGCCACGGTTTTTCCTTTGAGCAGATTCATTGAGTTCTCTCCCTTTTGATTGGCCCGCCAGCCGTTGACTCGCGAGTCAGGGGGCAAACCTATGGGTTTGTGAGAGGGAGGGCAAGGGGGTGAGAACGACCGTGACGCGGGAGCGTTACCGGAATCCTCACATTAAACAGGGTTCATGCAGGTGAACAGTTGCAATCCAGTTGCCTTCCCGCGCGGGCTGTGAAAAACACAGAAGTCCCTGACTTGTCAGGCAGTTACCGTGTGCCCCGAAGGGGCGCCGGCGGAGGCGCATTCTCCAGTGGCCGAAAACAACCGTTATGAAAAGATGTCGCGCTGGTTTCTCGGCAAGCGAACCTGGGTTCTGGCGATCCAGATCGCCATCACCGTCGCCTGCATCGTGGCGTCGGTTTACAAGCTGAGAATCGTCACGGAACTGGAATATTTCTTCCTCCAGAGCGATCCGGATCTGGTCGCCTACGAGACGCTCCAGAAGCAGTTCGGCGCGGACGAATTCATCATCTTTTCGCATACCGACGACGACGCCCTCGGGCAGAAGTCGCTCGAATACATCCAGAAGCTCGTCAACCACGTCAGGGCCACTCCCGGCGTGATCGCCGCGCTGTCGGCCGCCACCGCGACGGACCTCGATTCCATCGACCTGTCGGGCACCATGCCGAAAATGGGCGAACCGATCATCAAGTCGACCACGCTCTCCGACGCCGACAAGCGTTACGCGATGGCGAAGCTGGCGAGCACCAACATCTACCGGAACCTGCTGATCTCCCCGGACATGAAGACGGCGTTCGTCTACGTCGTCATCGAGGGCAAGCCCAGTGACCCGAGTTACCGGATGGAGCTGACGAAACAGATGGAAAAGGCCCGTGACGAGGCGGGCACGCCCCCGGGCGTGGTCCGGATGGCCGGAACGCCGGTCTATGCGACGGAACTGTACCGGGCGATCGTGAAGGACCTCACGATCCTGACGCCGATCGTGCTGCTGTTCTCGGTCATCGTGCTCATCCTCACCTTCAGGAACCTGCTGGGCGTGCTGATTCCGGCGCTGAGCATGATCGTCTCGACGATCTGGCTGCTCGGAATGTTCGCCTTTACGAATATCCCGATCTGGGCGTCGCTGGTGGACAAGCTGGGTTCGGCGGTCGGCCTGCCGATCGCCGGCCAGGTGCTGGGCAACGTGCCGCTCACGATCGCCAACTCGGTCGTCATACCCGTGATTCTGGTGATCGGCGTGAACTTCTCGGTTCACATCATCACGCACTACTACCACACGCTGGAAGAGTTCCCGGACAAGCAGGAAGCGGTCGTGGTGACCATGGGCCGCATGATCCGTCCGTGCTTCTACTCGAGCCTCACGACGGCGGTCGGGTTCCTGTCGCTCGCCACGGCCAACGTGCTGCCCGTCATCCAGACCGGACTCATCACGGCCGCGAGCATCATGGCGTCGTTTGTCGCCTCCATCACGCTGACGCCGATCCTTCTCTACCTGACGACGCCGCCCAAGGCGGAAGTCCGCGAAAGCGTCGAAAGCGGCCTGATGGACAAGGTCCTGAAGGCCATCTCGAAGATGAACCGGGACCAGTCGATGGCGGTCGTGATCGCCTCTTTCGCCTTCCTGGGTCTCTCGGTCTGGGGTGCGGCCTACATCACCGTGGAAACGAACCCGATCAAGTTCTTCTCGAGCCGCACGGAGTTCACGAAGAACTACTACTTCTTCGAGCAGAATCTGGGCGGAACGATCCCGTTCGAGGTGTTTATCGAGCCCTCCGACAAGGGCGCCAAGCTGAACCACGTCCGCGACTACTGGGACATGGACAAGATCGCGAACTTCCTGGACCGCCAGGACGAGATCACCGGCGTGCTGGGGCCCTCCGACGTCATGGCGGAAGGCAAGCGCGCGCTGTTCGGCGGTCCGCGCATGCTGCCCACCCGCGAAGAGGAAGTGGACGGCGTCCTGCGCCTGCTCCCGCTCGCCAAGCGCCGTGAGCCCCTGCTGTCGCGTTTCATTACGCCCGACGGCTCGGCCGCCCGGATCACTTCACGGGTGAAGGCGATCTCGTCGACACAGCTCACGGAGCTGATCAGCCGGACCGAGCTGTATATCAACGAACAGCTGAAGCCCCATTTCACCGGCAGGGTGTCGGGTGTCGTGCGCCTCATGTCGAACATGATCGACAAGGTGACGACGTCGCAGATCAATTCGCTCTCGGTCTCCGCGCTGGTCATGTTCATCCAGTTCTGGATCGTGCTGAAGAGCTTCTCGCGGGCGTTTATCGCCTTCATTCCGAACATCCTGCCGGTCATGTTCACGCTCGGCGTGATGGGGGCGCTGGGGATTCCGCTGGATCTCGCCACCTGCATGTCGCCGTCCATCGCCATCGGGCTCGTGGACAACACGATCCATTTCCTCATCGGCTTCAACCAGTCGATGGAGGACGGCATGAGTTACGAGGAGGCGATCGACTACACGACGAACACGCGCGGCAAGGCGTTCATGTTCTCCTCCGCCATCCTGATCGGCGGGTTCGCGATCCTCTGCATCTCGGATCTCATTCCGGTGGTCCACTTCGGCATCCTGACGGTGACGACGATCATCGGTTCGCTCATTGGCGACATCATCATGCACCAGGCGCTGATCTGGATCTTCAAGCCCGGCAAGGCCGATCTGGAGAAGAAGTTCGCCGTGGCCATCGCCAAACGGGCGAAGGCGAACGCCTAAGCCGCCGGCTCTACGCCGGTATCAGGTCGCAGAAGTGGAACCGGCCTTCGCGGACGGTGACCGCGCCCTTGGTGAACTTCACCGGCCGGCTGAAGAACGGCCCGTCCCACACGAACGTATGGAACTCGCCCTTCTCGCCGCACGGATCGGCGCCGGGCGGAAGGTCTTTTAGCAGGGACTCGTCGTACTCGCGCCCGGCAAGGGAGCCCGGGATCTGCTGGCTATCGACACAGGCGAGCGTGGTTTTAATTCCTGACGAGATAATCTCGCGGGCGAATGTGTTAACCGGACGCAGCCATACCGGGAACAGCGGCTTCATGTTCACCTTCGCCAGATTGGCGATGCGGTAGTTGCGGACGTCTTCCAGCCACAGGTCGCCGAAGACGATCGACGTCACTCCCTGCCGCTTCAGCTGCTCGCAGGCATCGGCCATTTTCTGTTCGTAGATCTCGTTGGAGCACTGCGGCGGAATGACCACCTCCAGCAGCGGCACGC
Organism: uncultured bacterium; assembly: GCA_964565925.1. Taxonomy (GTDB): domain Bacteria; phylum JAGRBM01; class JAGRBM01; order JAGRBM01; family JAHCIT01; genus CAZMGV01. Next base: position 59,399 of record CAZMGV010000018.1, on the reverse strand, counting down.
CTGCCGCCTCCGCCTGTCTTTTCAGGAGTTCGCGCCGCACGCCGTGCATGCTGATCCGGTCGTATTCGCCGGTGACGGTGGTGAGCAGCGAGACGATCTCGTACCGGGGGTCCTTCTTCGTTTCGAAGAAAGCCATCGCGCTGTCCTTACCGCCGCTCCAGGCGACGGCCACTTTCTCGCGGCTCATGTTGGACTCCTCCGGCCTTCTTTGTAGTGTTCCGGGTGCAGCGTCTCAAGGGGGAACCAGCCATGCCCGTTAACAACGATATCTATAACCGCGACGCCAATACGTGGTGGGACGAGAACTCCTACCTCTACACCCTGAAGGCCGCACTCAATCCCGGTCGCTTCGGCTACTTCCGCAAGCTGCTGGAAACGAAACTGAAAATCGACCCCAAGGGGAAGAAGACCCTCGACATCGGCTGCGGCGGGGGATTTTTATCCGAGGAGTTCGCGAAGCTGGGCTGCAACGTCACCGGGCTCGATCCGTCGGAGGGGACGCTCGAGACCGCCCGGGGCCACGCGAAAGCGGAAGGGCTCAATATCAAGTACGTGCACGGCTCGGGTGAAAAGCTGCCGTTTCCGGACGGAGCGTTCGACATCGTTTACTGCTGCGACGTGCTGGAGCATGTGACGGACCTGGACCGGGTGATCGCGGAAACCGCGCGGGTGCTCAAGCCGGACGGCGTCTATATGTTCGACACCATCAACCGGACGTTCCAGAGCAGGCTGGTGATGATCAAGCTGATGCAGGACTGGAAGCTGACGGCGCTCATGCCATCCGATGTCCACGACTGGGACCAGTTCATCAAGCCCGAGGAGCTGGACCAGGTGCTGCGGACGAACGGCCTCGTGTGCAAGGAGAAGCGGGGGCTTTCGCCGTCCGGTTCGCCGCCCGCGATGGCCGGCTATCTGGTGGCCCGCAAGCTCGGGATGATCTCTTACCGGCAGCTGGGCGAAAAGATGCCGATGCGGGAGTCCCGCGACCTGTCAGTCGCCTACATGGGATATGCCGTAAAGGGTTGAGCGGGAGTTCTGCCGGGAATCAGGCCGGGGCCAGTTCGCCGCCCACGATGATCTCGGGAATCCGGAGCGTCGGCTGCGCGTCGGAGACCGGCACGCCCTGTCCGTTCTTGCCGCAGGTGCCCAGCCCGAAGCCCAGGTCGGTGCCGACCTTGTCGATTTCGCGAAGTATCCGCGGGCCGTTGCCGGTGAGCGTCGCGCCCCGGACCGGGGGCCCCTTGCGGCCGCCTTCGATCAGGTAGCCTTCCGAAACCTCGAACACGAAGTCGCCGTTCACGGTGTTCACCTGTCCGCCGCCCATGCGGGTGACGAGCAGGCCGCGGTCCACCGAGCGGATGATGTCCTCGGGGTTGTCCTTGCCGGCCGCGATATAGGTGTTGGTCATGCGGACCATGGGCAGGTGCTCGTAGCTCTGGCGCCGTCCGTTGCCGGTCGTGGCGGAGCCGTCCTTCATGGCGGTAAGCCGTGACGACAGGTATTTCTTCAGCACGCCGTTCTCGACCAGAACGTTCTTCTGCGATTTCGAGCCTTCGTCGTCGAACACGTAGGTTCCGCGCTTGTTCAGGATGGTGGCATCGTCGACGACCGTAATGAGTTCGTTGGTCACCTTCTGGCCCATCTTGCCCGCGTAAACCGACAGCCCTTCGTTGGCGAGGTCGGCTTCCAGGCCGTGGCCGATCGCCTCATGGATCATCGTGCCGCCCGCCTCGGACGCCATCACGACGCTCATCCGGCCGCCGCGGATCGGCTTCGCCTCGAGGTTGCGGAGCACCCGTTCGGCAGCGGTTTTCGCGACCTGTTCAGGCGGAATCCTGTCGAACAGTTCGAAGCCGACCGTTCCGCCGATGGGCTCGTAAGCGGTCTGGAGCACGCCGCCTTTTTCGCCCACGGTCTGGACGAAGAACAGCACCTGTACGCGGCTGTCGGTGGCCCATTCGCCCAGCGAATTGACGATGGTGATCTCCTGGGTGAGATCCCGCAGCAGCACCTTCACCTGCCGGATGTTCGGCGAGATCCGCGCCGCCTTGTCGCTCGTCTCCAGCATGGCCAGTTTTTTCGCCAGCGCCACGGTGGAGGGCTTGCGGACGATCTTGTTGATGAAACCGGCCTTGGATTTCTTGAAGTTGAAGGTGTGCTTGTCGCCCGCCGTGCCGGAACCCTGCGAGGCGACGAACCCGGCGATCTCGATCAGGTTCTTGTCGGAGAGGTCGTTGGTGTAGGCGTACACTTCGCGGCGGTTGCGGATCAGCCGGATTCCGCAGCCCGTGTCCTGCCCGTTCAGGATGTTGTCCAGACGGCCGTCTTCGAACGACAGCGTGGACGCGCGGCGGCTCTCGACAAAAATGTCGGCGAACTCTCCGCCTTTGGAAAGCGCGGCAGCCAGAACCTTCTTGGCGGTCACGTCCTTGATCATCGTCGTGGGTGTCCGTTCGAATCGGGAATTACGCCAGCCGGAGAGGGGGCGCAGCGCCTTCGCCCCGGCGGGCGACGACAAACCCTAGCACATTCCTTGGGCAAGTGACGTCGCGGGCCGGAAAGTTGGAGAAGTCGGGTTAACTAGCTGAATATAAAGAGGAAAATATTGAAACTATTCCGCCAATATGGGCAGTTCAGGGGCCCGATTACGCACCGGGGGCGGGGGGCTCTCCCCGAAATCTACCCCTTATAGCCTGATAAAATCCGGCTCAGGCAAACGGGGAAGGTCCGGGGTACGGTTTCGGGAAAGCCTCCGCTCCCGCGGCTGTCGCCCGAGAGTTTCGCTCGCCGATTCGGGCGTAGCCATGGTTCGTGGATTGAACCGTCTATTCCGGCACTTTATAAATCCCTGACGGAGGTTTCCGGGGTGCAACCGGTTTTTGAACTGATCGCCCGGGTCCGCCGTCTCCGGAGAAAGGTGTTTGGCATGTCCCACGAATCGAACTGCCTGTTCTGCAGGATCGTCCGCAAGGAGATTCCCGCAAAGACCCTGCACGAGGACGAACACTGCGTGGCTTTCTCGGATATCAACCCGCAGGCGCCGACACACTTTCTGGTGATCCCGAAAAAGCACATTCCGACGCTCATGGATCTCTCGCCAGGTGATTCGGCGGTGATCGGCCACATGCTGCAGGTCGTTCAGGCGCTGGCGAAGAAACAGGGCATAGCCGAGAACGGCTTCCGCGTCGTGAACAATATCCGCGAGAACGGCGGGCAGACCGTTTATCACCTGCATCTCCATGTGCTGGGCGGCCGTGCGCTCGGCTGGCCCCCCGGCTGATCGGCCATCAGGTTGTCCGCACCCGAACCAGTGAACGGGCCGCTCAGCTGGAAGCGGCTCGCCCCCTCCGTGGCGGGCATATTCTTCATCGTGCTTGCCTACATGTCGTTCTACGTGCTGCCGAAGCATCTGGAAGACATCGGCGCCACCCGCGACGAGGTCGGCCGCATCATGAGCATGTGGGGCTGGCCGGCGCTGTTCCTCGTCCCCTTCATCGGTCACTGGATGGACGTGATCGGCCGCAAGCCGTTCGTCATGGCCGGGACGCTGCTCATGGCGGTCTCGGCGTTCGGATTCGCCGGCGTCACCGGAATCGGCTGGCCGGTCTACGCGCTACGGGCGGCGCTCGGCACCGGCTTCATCGTGAGCTATGCGGCGGCCGTCTCCATGCAGGTGGACCTGTCGCCGCCGCGCGACCTGCCGTTCGTTTTCCTGATCACCGGCGTCTGGGCGCTGACGACGCACCTGGCCGGCCCTGTGGTGGCCGAGTGGCTGCACGCGGAGTTCGGCTTCCGGGTGGTGGGGTATTCGGCCGCCGCGGTGTCGCTGGCCGCCGCCGCCAACTTTCTGGTGATTCCGGATACGCATGTCCGGCACGAAACCGAAGGCGAAAAGGCGCCGCCCGCCGCGGACATATTCCGGTTCATGTCGGAGCGCAAAATCCTGCCCGTGCTGCTGCTCAACCTGATCGAAGTCGCGTCGTACACGGCGGTAGCCACCTTCATCATCGTCTACTGCCGGTCGAAGGGGATGGCGTCGGGGCGCGGGTTCTTTATCGCCTATCCCCTGATGGCGATTGCGCTGCGTCTGGCCGCCGGGCGCGCGCAGGAGCGGTTCGGCCAGCACGCGCTGATTTACGGGACGATGGTTTTCTATGTGCTGTCCATCGGTCTCGTTCCGCTGATCGAGGCCCCGTGGCAGCTTTTCCTGATGGGGCTCGGGTTCGGCGTGGGGGTCACCTATGTGAACCCGCTGCTGAACGCGCTGGCGATCGAGCGGGCCCGCAACCCTGCCTATTCCGGACGGATCACCAGCTGGTTCATCTGGGCGTGGTGCCTGGGCGGAACGATGTCGCCCGTCGTGTTCGGCCATATTGCCCAGAAGTGGGGTTATTCCACCATGTTCGTGTCGGTGGCCGGGATGCTGCTGACGGGCAATCTCGTTTTCTGGCGGAACGAGCGGCGGATTCCGGAGGCGCCGCTCCAGGCCGGCGATCCGGAACCGGTGAATCTTTGAAAGCGGCGGCGATTGCCTCATAATCCGGGCAGATATGGCCGCTCCCAAGAAACTCCGCCTGCCCCGCAACCCGGTCGTGCTCAAAGCGCACCGGTCGGGGGCCGGCGCCCACAAGTCGCCTTTCGACTACCGGCGCAAGGCCGGGCGCGGCGAGATCGACGAACAGCTGTCGGAGATTTCGGAGCCCATGTACCATCTGGTTCCGGAACCGCATTTCCGGAAATTCTCGACCGGCGATCCCTACGTCAGTGAACGTTACTACGAGGAAGGATTTATCCACTTCACCGACCCGGTGGCGGAACTCGCCGCCGTCGGAAACCGGTACTACCGGGGCGACGGGCGTCCCTACCTCGTGCTGGATGTGGCACGGGATCTCGTCACCGCGCCGCTCAAGTACGAAGACCCGAAGAAGATATTCCCGCATCTCTACGGACCGCTGAACCGGGATGCGATCGTGCGTGTGCGCCGGTTCGAGCGCCTTCGGGACGGGACGTTCGTGGGGCCGGGGGAAGATCTGGTCGAAGAGACGGCCGGCGACTGAGCCGGATTACTGGAACCCCATCAGCCGCCCGCTCTGGTAGACGGCGAACGAGCAGGTCCAGGCCAGAATCGTCATGTAGGTGAACACGAACGCCGGCCACCGGAGCGAACGGGTTTCGCGCCGGATAATGGCGAGCGTCGACATGCACTGGCAGGCGAGCACGAAGAACACCATCAGCGAAAGTCCCACGAGCGGGGTGAACACCAGCCTGCCCGTCAGCGGATCGCGTTCGGTCCGGATCCGGTCCCTGAGCGAGGGCGCGCCGCCTCCGGTGTCGACGTCCCCCAGGCCGTAAACGACGCCGAGTGTCGAGACGAGCACTTCCCGTGCGGCGAACGAGCCGACGAGCCCGATGCCGATCTTCCAGTCGAATCCGAGCGGCGCAATGACCGGTTCCAGGATTCTGCCGATCCGCCCGGCGTAGCTGTGGCGGAGCCGTTCCTGGGCGACGCGGTTGCGGGCGGCGACGATTTCCTGTTCGAGCCGCGCCCTGGAGGGCGACGGGACGGTTTCCAGCTGTGAGACCAGCGCGCTCTTTGCCTGCTCGGCGGAGGCCACTTCGGGGCCGCTGCGCGGGAACGACAGCAGGAACCAGAGGGCGACCGTCACGGTCAGGATGACGGTGCCGGCTTCGGTCAGGAAGACGTTCGACCGCTGGACCATGTTGAGCAGCGTGTCCTTCCAGCGGGGCATGCGGTAGGGCGGCAGTTCCATGATAAAGCCGGATTTTGGAGCGGGCAGTATCGTCCGTTTCATCACAGCGGCGGCGGTGACCGCCATGAGGATCGAGAGGAAATACATGGAGAGCATCACGAGACCGCCCTCGGTGAAGATGCCCAGCACCCGCTGGTTGGCGTTGAAGACGGCCGCGATCACGAGCGCGTAGACGGGCAGCCGGGCGCTGCAGCTGATGAGCGGTGCGATGCAGATCGTGATCATGCGGTCGCGCTTATCCTCGATGGTCCGTGTCGCCATGATGCCGGGAATGGCGCAGGCGAACGACGACATGAGCGGGATGAACGCCTTTCCGGGCAGGCCCAGCTTCGACATGATCCGGTGGGCGATCAGCGCCGCCCGGGACATGTAGCCGATGTCTTCGAGCAGGCTCATGAACAGGAACAGCGTGAGAATCTGGGGCAGGAACGCGATGACATTCCCGACGCCTTTTACGATGCCGTTGATGAGCAGGTCGGTGGCGAGATTCTCCGGCAGTGTGGCGGTCAGAAAGCCGGAGATGTTTCCGATCAGAAGCTCGATCACTCCGATCAGCGGATTGGCCCAGGAGAACACCGCCTGGAACATCAGTGTCATCACCAGAAGGAATATGACCGGCCCCGCGTAGCGGTTCGTCACGACGGCGTCGATCCGGTCGTGGATGCTCGGTTTCGGTTCGCTATCGATCCGCTGCACGGAGGCCGCGAGCGGGTTCAGCCAGGTGTAGCGGCCCTGGATCGTCTCCGTGCGGACGTCGATTCCGGCGCCGTTCAGTTTCCGGAGCGACTCTTCGGCGGCCTTACGCAGTTCGGGATCGATCCGGAGCCGGGTGCGCGGATCTTCCACGGCCGTGAGCAGCCAGAGGGCTTCGGCCTCCGGGCGGATCCCCTGGGTGCCCGGACGGCCCGCAAGCCGCTTCCCGAGGGTATCGGATTCCTGCTCGACTTCGGGCCGGAGCGGCCAGGGGCGGCGGGATTGAGGGGCGGGCGGCGAGACACGGGCGGTTTCGATCGCCTGGCGGAGCGCATCCACGCCCTTGCTCTTGTGGCCGACCAGCTCGATCACCGGCACACCCAGTTCGTCCGAGAGCTTCTTCGTGTCGACGGCAATCCCGCGTTCGGCGGCGATGTCCATCATGTTCAGCGCGAGGATGGCGGGCAGCCCGAAATCGCGGATCTGGCTGAACAGGAACAGCGTCCGCTCCAGATTGGAGGCGTCGGCGACATAGATCACCAGTTCGGGCGCCGGGAGTCCCCTGAACTGCCCCACGAGGACGTCGTGGGCGACCTGCTCGTCGTCCGATTTCGGAATCAGCGAATAGGTGCCGGGGACGTCGATCACGCGCAGGCGCTGTCCGCTCTTCAGCGCGAGGGAGCCTTCCTTGCGCTCGACGGTGACGCCCGGGTAGTTGGCGATTTTCTGGCGCGCGCCGGTGAGCGCGTTGAACAGCGTTGTTTTCCCGACGTTCGGATTGCCGGCGATCACAATGACTGGTTCAGTTGGGGACATTCATTCTCCCGGCGGGAGCGTCCGGCATTCGAGGGTGCAAGGGGCGGAGTTCAGTGAGCCACGCGGCGCACGCGGACCGAAGCGGCGAGGTCGTGAGAGATTCCGAACCGGCCGCCGTGCAGGGCAAGCAGGCGCAGCGATCCGGAATTCAGCACCCGTACGGGGGCTCCCGGAACCAGCCCCAGCTCCATCAGCCGGACCGAATCCCGCCCCGAACCGGCCACACAGACGACGACACCTTCCTCGTCCTGCCCAAGGCCGGCCAGCGTCAGGCTTTCGCTCGCATTCATGCTCACCTCACCACCACGGAGCCCGGCCAAAACGGGCGGCTCCGTCCATCTGCATGATGGTTGATTTTGAAAACGAAAGTCAAATTGATTTAAGTCATAAACCGGGCGGGGTTCCGGGAAACTAAATCCGGAATACCCCAGTGATATCAACTATATGGATGAATATTGCCGATGTTCGGACTGGCCGGAGCGATGCCCTCTGAAGGTCCTGCCCGGCACCCGGAATCGGGTCTAGGGGTGGAGCTGCGAATCCCGGGCGCCGCGCATGATCTGCTTCTCTTCCTCCTGCACCCGTTTGACCTCGGCGGCGAGGTTGGTCGCTTCTCCGCTCTGCATGTTCGTGATGCTGTCCTTGTAGAGCGTGATCAGCGCCTCGTGACGGGCGCGCTCGATCGGCATCCCGTTGGCGACCAGCACGCGGCGGTACTCCAGTTCATTCAGCTTTTCCTGGAACTGGATCGTGTAACCGTTGCGTTCGTTGTTCCACTGCTCCTGGGCGGTCAGTCCCGAGGAGGTCGGTGCGGGCTGGACCGGTTCGCCGGCCTTCGGCTCCAGGTCCACCTCGCGCGGTGCCTGCACCCCCAGCTTTGCGGCGGACGGAGTCGCCGCCGGGGCCGCCGGTTTGGCTCCAGCCGCGGCGTTGTCAGCGGGCTTTTGAGCCGGGCCTGATTTCACGTCGGGGAGGGACGCTTCGGCCGGTTTCCCGTCGCCGGTTACCTGCGCAGGGCGCGGCGTGGCAGTCGGGTCTTTGCCGAACATCAGCACGCCCATGCCGACGATCAGCAGGGCGCCCAGTGCGACCGATCCCAGGATGATGACTTTCGATTTGCTGTTGTCCATGACGGCTATTTCCGGAGTTTAAGGCGCAATGAGTCTGAGCGTAAACTGGGCGGTGACCGGATGGGCTCCCGTTCCGGCGACGGCGGCGGCAACAGTGACGGGATATTCGGCACCCGGAACCAGGGTCGCATCGGAAGTTACGTAAAGGCCGAGTCTCGCCTGCAGATCGGGAGTATCGGTATCCATGGTGGTATCCACCGTTACATCGCAGCCTGTCTCGGGGCCGCTCGACGGACAGATCGCCAGAACTCCGATTCCCGGCGGCAGATCGTCGACCGAGTGGCTTTCGAGGCCCGACTGGACGGCGCCTTCGTAACCGTTGGGCACCAGTGTCACGTCGACGAAGGCCTTCGCGCCGGTGACGGCCTGAAGTTCCACGACGTCCTCGCCCGTCTCGATCGAGAAGTCGGGGATCGAACCGGAGCCGCAGGACGGCAGCAGCAGGGCCGCGGCGCAGGGAAGCACTCTGGATAAGGACCCCAGCCGGGCCCGGACGGACTGTACGGAATGAATAAACATGGAAAACAGTCTAGCCGATCGGCAGCGCGGTGCCGACATGACGAACCGCTCCGGACGATTTAATATCTGTTAACTTGAGTAACGAATCACAACCCTCCGCCGGCAGTCCCGACGTTCCGCAGGGAGCGAAGGCGCAGCTGATCGAGCGCGCCCGGACCGTCACTGGAGACGCGGCGTGGGTGTTCGTGCATCACCGCGACCCGGATGTGACGCTGGCCGTCGTCGAGAACGAAAACCTGTCGCTGGTCCAGCGCGTGAAATTCCTGGAGCGCCGGGATCTCAATGCCCGTGTGTTCACCCGGATCCAGACGCTGGACTACTGGTGGAAATCGCAGGCTGTGCGAGTGGCGCTGGCCAAGAACCCCAAGACACCGCTTACGATCGTCCATCCGGTGCTGCGCAGCCTGAGCGCCTTCAGCCTGTGCGACGTGGCCAACAGCCCCTATGTCACGCGGGACGTTCTGGTCGTGATCGAGCGGGTGCTTCAGGACCGGCTCAAGGTCATGCCGATCGGCCAGCGGATCACGCTCGCCCGCAAGACGACGGCGACCGTTCTGGAAGTGATGCTCAAGGGCAACCCGCACCGTTTCGTCGTGGAGGCGGCGCTCGGTAACCCGAGGCTCACGGAGAAGGCGCTCGAGATCGCCATCTCGAACGGTGAATGGGACCCCAGAGCCCTGGAACTGGTGCTCGGTCACGCCGACTGGGGCGCCCGGTACAACGTTCGCCGGGCGCTGTTCCGCAACCGCAGCCTTGAGGTGAACATCCGCCGCGATCTGGCGCAGGAAATCACCCGCCAGGACCTTCTGGAGTTCGTCCGGTTCCACCACAAGGATCACACGCTGATCCGGATCGTGACGATCGAGTTCGAGCGTAGGGGCTACCCGGACCCGCAGATCAAGGGGTTGCGGAAGAAGGGCCCGAAGGCCGCCGGTGCACCGGAGGACGAAGCCGCTCCCAGACCGGCGGGCAAACCGCCGTCCCGGGGGCTCTCGTTCGATGAACTCCGGGCGATGATGGAGGCCGATCTGCGGGAGGCCGAAGCGGCGACCGCCGATGAAAGCGCCGGAAACGAAATGTCTGGCGACAGGAATCCTGAAACGGAACCGCCACCGGAGGTTCCGGGTGGCGGTTCAGGGGACGAATCCGGGGAAGACGACGACCTGGAGGACTAGGTTCTCAGTCCTTCTGGACGAGAATATTCTCCGGCAGCTCCACCACTTTCGCGCGCAGGTATTCGCCCAGCGTTTTCGCCTGCGGGTCCATGCGGGTCGATGAAGCCACGCCTTCGCCCAGAATTCCCTTGATGTTGAAATTGAGCGCGTGGAGATTGGGCAGTTCGTACCGGTCGATCTCGAACGAGGCCGTGTCGGGAAGGATCTGCTTCAGCCGGTCCACGGTCAGGAACTCCTTGAGGAAGGCGTACCCTTCCGGATTCCTGCCCCAGATGCCGACGTTCGCGTTGCCGCCCTTGTCGCCCGAGCGGGTGCCGAACGCGCGGCCGAGCGGTTTCTTCACGGTCTTTCCTTTGGGCGCCGCAGGCACGGTGACCGCCAGCGGCTTGATCTCCGGCGGGTTCGACGGGGTCTGCACCGCCTCGATGTTCAGCTCTTCGCCGCCGACAAACACCTTCTGCCGGATCTTGTCGCTCGAAACGAGGGCCGGCCAGTAGACGACCGTGGGCATCTCGTCGCCCGGCGGAGAGGTCATCGTGAAACCGGGAATGCTGGCCAGCGCCTGCTCGACCACCTTGGACGAAAACGCCTTGCCGACCTTCTTCGGATTGGGGTCGATGACGTTGATCCGCAGGTAGGCGAACGCCTGCTCGTTCGTATCCGGGTTTTCGTGGTTCGTCCTGAGCAGCTGCACGACGACCTTCTGGAACTGGTCGCGGCCGCCCACGGCGTCGAAGAACGACTCCTCGACGATCTTCGCCTTCTTCTCGATGTCGAGGCCGGTGAGCAGCACCGTCATCGAATTGCGGAACGGCCCGAGGTTGTTCACGCACACTTTCGTCGTGGGGGGCGGCGGCTCGCCCTTCGTGCCCTTCACGAGCACGCGGTCGGGGCCTTCCTGCGTCACGGTCATCGTGTCGAACCGGGCGATCACGTCCGGATTGAAGTAACGCGGTCCCTGGATTTCGTACATGAGCTGCGACGTGACGGTGCCCACCGAGACGAGCCCGCCCGTGCCGGGGTGCTTGGAAATGACGAACGATCCGTCCTCGTGCATCTCGCAGAGGGGGAACCCGATCCGTTTGTATTCAGGTACTTCGTCGATGAACGAGTAGTTGCCGCCCGTCGCCTGCGCGCCGCACTCAATGATGTGCCCGGCGGCGACCGCACCGGCCAGCTTGTCCCAGTCGTCGCGTTTCCAGTTGAACTTCCAGGCCGCCGGTCCCACAACCACGGCCGCGTCGGTCACGCGGCCCGTGACGACGATGTCGGCGCCGCGCTTGAGCGCTTCGCAGATTCCCCAGCCGCCCAGGTAGGCGTTCGCGGTGACGGTGTTCACCTTCGCATCCTTGAGCGAGCCGCCCTTGTCCATGTGGGTGAGGGTTTCGCCCTGGGCGTAGAGTTCCGGCAGGCGGCGGATCAGGTCGTCGCCTTCGATGAAAGCGATCTTCGGCTTGAGTCCCAGCCGCGCCGCCATGGCTTCGAGCTCTTCGGCCATGCCGCGGGGGTTGAGACCGCCGGCGTTCGTCACCACCCGGATCTTCTTCTGCAGGCATTCGCCCATCACCTCTTCCATCTGCTTCAGGAAGGTGCCCGCGTAACCGGCCTTGGGATTCTTGATCTTGTTCTTGAAGAGAATCGCCATCGTCAGTTCGGCGAGGTAGTCGCCCGTGAGCACGTCGATCGGCCCGCCCTGGACCATTTCGCGGGCGGCCGAGAGGCGGTCGCCGTAGAAGCCGCTGCAGTTGGCGATGATTAGCTTGTCGGTCATGGCAGTATCCTCATTCGGTTGGAATCCAGTCCGGGCGGTAACCGCCCGAAACTGAATGATGGTTCATTCAGCGTGTACCAGCCGGGCTCCGGGCTGCAAGTGTGAACGCCATTCAAACCGATGAACAGGAAAAAATCATGGTTTGCCACGCGCCCGGAGAGGCGTTACTAGAACGCCCGGGAGAACCTGTATCCGGTGGCTCGCAGACGTTCAGTTTGGATCTTTCTGGCGGCAATTCTGACTGCCCAGTCATTATCGGCCTGCGCCAGCAAGTCGTTCCAGGAAACCGCCACGGACGAACAGCTCTACGACAAGGGGATGCGCAGACTGGCCGCGCACGAGGACTATGCGAAGCACGCCGCCCTCACCCCGTCCGCGTGGTTCAGGGATATCGACTTTACCCGCGGCTATTTTATCCAGCTCCGCAAGCGGTATCCGGCCTCGAACCTTGCCCCGCTCGCGACCCTGAGAATCGCCGACACCTACTACCTCGAAAAGAACTACGAGGAGGCGGTCGCTTATTACGATGAATTTATCGGCAACCTGGTTTCCTATCCCGCCCACCAGGCGGAGCTGGATCAGGCGAAATCGCGCCGCGATGCCAGTGCCGAGAAGATGCTCACTCCGGACAAGCTTTATGCGAATGGGATGGAGCGGATCGAGTTCCGCCGCCAGGGGGTGAAGTGGAACCCGGCCGGATGGCAGTGGGGCGAGAACCCCTGGGCACACTGGTCCTACGACGGGGAGGACACCCGCCGGTATTTCCAGGATATCCGTTCGAAATACCCGGTCTCCAAGGAAGCGCCCCTGTCGCTGCTCCGGATCGCCGACACCTACTATGACGACGAGCAGTACACCGAAGCGCTCGTCTACTACGAGGAGTTCATCAAGAACCATCCGACGTTCCGCGAGGAAGCCGCCTACGCGCAGCTCCGCCGGGCGAGCTGCTATTCGCACGAGATGCTGGCCGTTGACCGCGATCCGGCGGCGTCGCTGAACGCCAAGGACGCCTACGATACGCTCCAGCGGGACTACGGCGGATCGCCGGAAGCCCTGGGGGCCGGCGGAGAGGCCCAGCGGGTGAACCTCCAGCTCGGCGAGCAGGAAGTGTTCGTGGCCGATTTCTACTACCGCCGGAGCCTCTATCGGGCGGCCATCAACCGGTACAAGGGCCTGATCGATCTCTACCCCGATCATCCGCTGGTCGGCTGGTCGCTCTACCGGCTCGGCCTGTCGGCTGAGGCCCTGGGGGACTATGCCGGAGCCCGGTCGTATTTCCAGAAGGCGCTATCCGCGCCGGCCACGGCGTTCCGTAACCCCGACGACGTGAAGTTCGCGGACGCTTACCTGCTGTTTCTGGCGTACCCCAACGCCGACGCGACCGAAGAGCGGGTGAAGCGCGACGTGAAGATCCGGATCGCGATCCTGGACCTGATCGAGGCCCCGCCGCTTTCGCCAGTACAGCCGACGGTGCAGCCGGCAGCGGAGCCGGCAGCGCAGCCGGCCGATGGAGCCGGCCCGGCTCCCGCTTCGACGCCAGCCCCATCCACCGTTCCGGCCAACTGACGCGAGCGGGGCAGTCCCCGAAGGCGCCTCTCAAGGGGCTTTGATCGGGCGAATATCCGCTATAGGATATGCCCATGGACGCAGATACCAAATCCCAGCACCTTCAGGCGAAGGCCCTCTTCGACGTCAAGAAATACGACGAAGCGGAGCCGCTGCTGGAAAGTGTGCTGAAGACGAGCCGGAAGTTCGCCGACGTATTCTACATGCTGGGCGTGATTTCTCATTCCAAGGGGAAGTTCGAGCAGGCCGTCAAATACCTGGAACAGTCGCTCGAGATTAATCCGAACTACATGGAAGCGGCGCTCAACCTGACCGTGATCCTGAACGACCTGGGCCACTACCAGCGCGCCCACGACGTCTACCAGAACACGCTCAAGACGGCGTCCAAGAGCGGGCAGGGACGGCTCGATCCGCTGGTGCTGTCCAAGCTCGCCAACATGCACGGCGAACTGGGCGACGTGTACCGGAGTCTGGGCGAATACGGCCCGGCGATCGAGGAGTACGAAAAGGCGGTCCGCCTGCGGCCCATGTTCGTCGATCTGCAGACCAAGCTCGGCATCGCACTGCGCGAGCACGGCGAGATCACCCGCTCCATCGAACAGCTCCGGGTCGCCCAGGGGCTCAACCCCAACTACCACCTGGCGTCGCTGAACCTGGCCGTGTCGCTCTATGCGGCGGGCGAGTATGTCGAGTCGGCCAAGGCGGCCGATGCCGTGCTGAAGTTCGACCCCAAGCACAAGGAAGCGCTTCTGTACAAGCGGATGGCCGACGAGGCGAAGGCGAAGAAGTAACTTCGTTTTCCGGCGCCAACGAAAAACGGGCGGCCAGATGGCCGCCCGTCTTGTTATCAATGTGCGGGTTCAGTTCAGGCCGGAAGCGGGCTGCGGGGCCGGCACGAGGACCGATTTGGGATCCCAGGCCTTCAGCTCTTCCGGGCTGTAGAGATTCTGCTGGAGCACGCGCTCGGGCGGAAGCTTCAGGTTCCAGACGATCCCGAACCACGACAGGAACTTGAGGATCATGTACGACATGTCGATTTCGTACCAGAAGAAGCCCTGGCGGACGCTCGCCTGGTAGTAGTGGTGGTTGTTGTGCCACCCCTCGCCCATCGTGAGGATGGCGAGCAGCCAGTTGTTGCGGCTCGTGTCGGTGGTCTTGTAGCGGCGCGTGCCGTAGACGTGGGACAGCGAGTTGATCGTGAACGTGCCGTGATAGACGAGAATCGTCGAGAAGAAGAAGCCCCAGTAAAGGAGCGGCGCGCCGCCGACGAGGTAAAACAGCACGCCCCAGAAGATCGGGGCGATCAGCCAGTATTTCTGGATGAACTGGATCTCGGGGTAGGCCTCGAAATCCTTCATGTTCTGGTATTTCACGCCGTCGTATTCGGCGCCGAGTATCCAGCCCATGTGCGAGTACCAGAAGCCGCGCTGGATCGGCGAGTGGATGTCTTCCGGCATGTCGGAATAGCGGTGGTGGTCGCGGTGATGGCCGGCCCACCAGATGACGCCCTTCTGGGCGGCGCTGGAACCGAGGAACGCGAGCACGAACTGGAACCAGCGCGTGCACTCGAAGCTGCGGTGCGAGAAGTAGCGGTGGTAGCCGGCCGTGATGCCGAACATCCGCACGTAATAGAAGAGAATCGCCGCGCCGAGCATCTTCCAGGAGAAGCCTGTGTAGATAATGCCGGCGATGGCGACGATATGCATGACGGCGAAGGGAACCACCGCCATGATGTGGGCCATGGTGCCCGGCTTGAAGGAAGCCGGCGTCTTGATGTTGACGGGTTTCTTTCCGCTTGCGGCGGCCGCTTCGGCCTGGCCGGGTGTCTGGGTGGCGGTGTTCGGGACGGTCTGGGATTCAACGGACATTGGGCCCCTCCATGGGGTTATTTATTCGCCCGGTATGATAACTGTCACGTCCTCAAATGACTGTTTGAATTGTGTAAAAGTGCCGCTTTCAGCCATTTTAAGCTTTTTGCTTTTACGGGATTTTTACAAAACCGGACGGGAGCCGCCCGTCCGGCGGCGGGGTGAGCGGCCCGGTTTTCTGTCCGGAAATCCCCGAAATCGGCCCCAGGAATGTTGCCCCCGGCTGTTGCCTAGCCGTTTCGGTTCGTATTCAATGACGCCTTCGGTCAGAAGGCCCGGTTTCGGGCGGCCGGTCCGGCGTAAAGCAGGTTGCCGGACAAGAAGGAGCGACTCAGGTGGCCAAGGACCTTCGTCCCTGGACGGTTCGTGACAGCGCGGAACTCTACGGAGTGGACAACTGGGGCGCGAACTACTTCAGTATCGGTGATAACGGAAACCTGTTTGTGCATCCGCACGGTCCCCAGGGACCCCGGGCCGACCTCAGGGCCATGGCTGACGATATCCGCCGCCGCGGCCTGACCCCGCCGCTCCTGCTCAGATTTTCCGATGTGCTCAACGACCGGATCCACCGGCTGAGTGGCGCCTTCCAGAAGGCGATCGACACCTACAGCTACAAGAACGTGTACAAGCCGGTAATGCCGGTAAAGGTGAACCAGCAGCGCCATGTCGTCGAGGAACTGGTCGAATTCGGCCGTCCGTGCCATCTGGGGCTTGAGGCCGGTTCCAAGCCCGAACTGCTCATCGTGCTCGCCTTCATGCGCGACCCGGAAGCGCTGATCGTCTGTAACGGTTACAAGGATTCCGAATATATCGAGACGGCGCTGCTCGCCCAGAAGCTTGGCCGCCGCCCGTTCATCGTGCTGGACCGGTTCGCCGAAGCGGCCGAACTGATCGCCATCTCCAAGAAAATGAATGTGCGCCCGTATATCGGGGCGCGCGCGAAACTGAACGCCCGGGGCGCGGGCAAGTGGAACGAATCGACCGGCGAGCGGTCCAAGTTCGGGCTCAACGCCATCGAACTCGTGAAACTGGTCGAGCTGCTCGAGAAGGAAAGCATGCTGGACTGCTTCCAGCTGCTCCATTTCCACATCGGCAGCCAGATCACGCACATCCGCGCGATCCGCGACGCCGTGCGCGAGGCGTCGATCGTGTTCTGCGACCTGCACAAGATGGGCGCCAACATGCAGTATCTGGATGTGGGCGGCGGGCTGGCGGTGGATTACGACGGGTCGAAGTCGAACTTCCATTCGTCCCGCAACTACTCGCTCCAGGAATACGCCAACGACATCGTTTCCGAAGTCGGCACCTACTGCGACGAGCGGCATGTGGCCCACCCGACCCTTCTCTCCGAATCGGGCCGGGCGCTGGTGGCCCACCACGCGGCGCTGGTGTTCGACGTGCTGGGCGTGAACGAGCTGCAGGCGCCGGAAGAGCTTCCGGAGCCGCCCGCGGGCGCGCCGCCGGCGCTCGTGGAGCTGTGGAACATCAACAAGAACCTGAGCCAGCGCAACTACCAGGAGCTCTACAACGACCTGCTGGTCGTGCGCGAGGACATCGCCGGCGACTTCGTGCGCGGGCGTATTGACCTGAAAACCCGCGCGCTCGCCGAGCAATACACCGCCTCGGCGATGAAGAAGTTCCTGAAACTCCTGAACGAGGCGGACAAGATTCCGGACGATCTGCAGGCGGTCCGCGACCAGCTCACCGACACCTACTTCTGCAACTTCTCGATCTTCCAGTCGATCCCCGACCACTGGGCCGTGGACCAGCTTTTTCCGATCATGCCCATCCACCGGCTGAACGAGAAACCGACGAAGCTCGGCACGATCGCGGATCTCACGTGCGACTCCGACGGCAAGGTGGACGAGTTCATCGACCCGCACGACACCAAGCATTTCCTGGAACTGCATCCGTTTGTGCCGGGACAGCCGTACTATCTCGGCGTGTTCCTGGTGGGTGCCTACCAGGAAATTCTCGGTGACCTGCACAACCTGTTCGGCGACACTAACGCCGTCCACGTGCGGGTGAACGAGGATTCGACCTATACGATCGGCCATGTGGTGCAGGGCGACCGGGTGAGCGACGTGCTTTCCTACGTGGAATACGACCGGGCGCAGCTCATCAGCATGATGCGCGACGCGACGGAAGTGGCGCTCAAGGCCGGGCACATCTCGTTTGAGGAAGCCCGCCAGCTCATCAGCCACTACGAGAGCGGACTGGCCGGTTACACGTACCTGGAAGAGGACGGCTGAACCGTCACCCCTCGCGCAGCTTCGACAGCCGCTTCAATACTTTCTCAAGCCCCTGTTTCAGGGTTTCTTCCGGCGTCAGCAGGCTGATGACGAGGTGTGCGCCGTCGGTGCAGTCGTAGAAGTAGCCGGGCTGGATCAGCACATGATCTTTTTCGAGCAGCTCGATGGCGAGCGTTTCGTCGTCCTCGTATTTGGGCACCTTCAGCATCGCGTACCAGCCGCCCTCGGCCGTGAGCAGTTCCACCGACGGATCGGCGCGGACCGCCTCGCGGATAGCGGCGAGGTTGCGCCGGATGCGCAGTTTGATCGGCTCCTGCAGGGCGGTTTCCTGTTCCAGCAGTTTGCCCAGCGCCGCCTGCACCGGCGTTCCCACCGACAGGTAGGTGTCGGCGATCAGTTCCAGCTTTTCGAGGCACTGGCTTAAGTGCGGCTCCGGGCCGTTCACGACGATCCAGCCCAGCTTCATCTGCGGCAGCCCCAGCGTTTTGGACAGGCCGCCCAGCGAGAAGGTCAGCACGCGCTTCTCGTGGGCGGTCGGGTAGACGGGGGCCGGACTATCCACTTTGTTATCCGACAGCCGGTAGTCCCAGAACACCTCGTCAGAAATAATGGCGAGGTCTTTCTCGGCGGCGATCTTCACGAGCTGTTCCAGTTCGTCCGTTTTCAGATAACTGCCTGTGGGGTTGTTCGGGCTCACGACGACGATCGCCCGGACCCGCTCGCCTTCGTCCGACTCAAGGGCATCGCGGATCGATTCGAAATCGACCTTCCACTGCTTTTCGTAGACCAGCCGGTAGGGGAGGCGCGTGACGCATTCGAGTTCGATCAGATGGTCGAGCAGCGGGTAGCTCGGTTCCGGTACCAGCACCGAGTCACCCGGATCGCACAATAATTTGAACAGGTACGAATACGCCTCGCTCGTGGAGGCCGTCAGAAAAATCCGTTCCGGGTCGGTGACGAGCCCCCTTTGTCCCAGATGGTGCATGACGAGCTTGCGGGCCTCCGGCATGCCGTGGGGGTCGGGCTCGTAGGAGAGAATCCGGGGGTCCAAAAACGCTTTCAGAATCTCTTCCGGCGCGGCAAGCCCCACCCGGGCCGGGTTGGACGGCGTCAGGTCCAGCAGGTGCTGGCGCGAGATCTTTTCCAGTGCCCGGGAGAGCGGGTTCAGGTCGAAGCTGCGGGGTGTCCGGCGGGAGAACATAGGACAGGGATTAGCGGCTTACGACGGGGAGAGGCAACCGGATGGAGATTGAACGATTTGCGGCGGGGGTACTCCTGATTCCGCCCTTATAATCGATCCCCGCTCAAGCGGCCGTTCGCACGGAGTCCGCCGGGTAGGGCGGAATCAGGAGTACCCCCGCCGCCTATCCGTCTGACCGGTATCCCCTTGCGGCGGCCCCAAAGGTCGGGCAAAAGAGTGACGATGGCAAACGACTTCCAGCGGGTGGCGGTGATCATGGCGGGCGGCTCCGGCGAGCGGTTCTGGCCGCTGTCGCGAAAAAACCGCCCGAAGCAGCTCCTGAAGCTCGCCTCCCCCGACCGGACGATGATCCAGCAGGCGGTGGACCGGATCGTGCCGCTGTTCTCGGCGGAAAAGATCTTTGTCGTGACCGGTGAGCACCTGGTCGACCCGATCCGCAAGGCAAACCTGGGCATCCCGGCGGAAAACATCCTCGCCGAACCGGCCAAGCGCAACACGGGCGGCGCCCTCGTCTATGCGGCGGCGGCGCTGCTCGCGAGATTCGGGAGTGACGCCAGACTGTCCATGGCGGTGTTCGCGGCCGATCACCGGATCGCGCCGGACAATATTTACCGTGACGATCTCGCGCTGGCGCTGGAGACGGTCGAGAAAAACGGCGGTCTCGCGGTCATCGGCATCCCGCCCGACCGCCCCGCCACGGGTTACGGCTACATCGAAGTCGGCGCGCCGTCTCCCAAGGGTGCCGAGCGCGTGAAGGCGTTCAAGGAAAAGCCGGATCTCACGACCGCCACCCGGTACGCCTCGTCGGGTCACCACTTCTGGAACAGCGGCATGTTTTTCTGGCGCGTGGACGAGTTCCGCAGGGAGCTGGCCGCCGCCGCCCCGGCGCTCGAAGCGGCCATTCCGGAACTGGCCGAACTGATCCGCCAGGATGCGGCCGCGAAGTCCGGGCACGCGAAGACGCTCCCCCGGTTCGAGAAGCTCGACAATATCTCCATCGACTATGCGCTGATGGAGAAGGCCAAAAACGTCTGGATGATTCCCGCCCGCTTCCAGTGGGACGATCTGGGCACCTGGGAGTCGCTGCGCCGTTCGACCCCGGCCGACGCGAACGGCAACATCGTCACGGGAAATCCGGTGATCATCGACACCCGCAACTCGATCGTTGTGAATGACGCCGGCTCCGACCGGATGGCGGTGGCGGTGGTAGGACTCGACAATATTGTCGTCGCTGTCACCGAGGACGGCATCGTGGTGCTCCCGGCGAACCGCACGGAAGACGTCTCGAAGGCGGTCGCGGAGCTCAAGAAGCGCAACGCAAAGCAGCTCTGACCGAGTCCCGGTTAATACCTGTTAAAAGCGGACGATTTGCCGGCGGGGGTGCTACTTCTTGCGCCCCAACCCGCCGACTCCGTGCGAACGGCCACTTGAGTGGTGTTCGTCCTTGGAGGCGCAAGAAGTAGCACCCCCGCCGGCGTAGCGGTCCGGTATTCTGTATTCGACGGCGACTTACAGCGGAATATTGCCGTGCGGCGCGCGCTCTTCGGTCGCCGAGCTTTCCAGCATGTCGAGATAGTGAATGAGCTTCTGGCGCGTCGAGTTGGGCTGGATCACTTCGTCGATCCACCCGCGCTCGGCGGCAAGACCCACCGACATGTAGTCTTCGCGGTACTTCTGGCAGAGCTCGTCGAAGCGGGCCTTCGGATCGGCTGCGTTCTTGATCTCCTTGCCGTGCAGGATTTCCACGGCGCCCTCGGCGCCCATGACGGAGATCTGCGCCGACGGCCACGCGAGGTTCACTTCCGAGCCGATGTGCTTGGACGACATGACGATATACGCGCCGCCGAAGGCCTTGCGCATGATGAC
The DNA here is from genome assembly GCA_964565925.1 of uncultured bacterium. Classification (GTDB taxonomy): domain Bacteria; phylum JAGRBM01; class JAGRBM01; order JAGRBM01; family JAHCIT01; genus CAZMGV01. The sequence goes on along the minus strand of CAZMGV010000018.1, from coordinate 38,771 downwards.
GGTGAGACGCGGCACGCGGGCTTCCGTGTAGGCGTAAAGCAGCTTGGCGCCGTGCGTGATGATGCCGTTCTCTTCCTGGACCGAGCCCGGCATGAAGCCGGGGACATCCACGAGCGAGACGAGCGGGATGCCGAAGCAGCTCATCGTGCGGATGAAGCGGGCCGCCTTGCGGGATGAATTAATATCCAGAACGCCGGCGCGGACTTTCGGCTGGTTGGCGATAATGCCGACCGAACGGCCGGAGAGCCGCGCCATGCCGACGACGACGCTCTGCGCATAGTCGGGCTGGATTTCGAGGAACGTGTTGCGGTCGACGATCTGGCCGATCACCTTGCGGATGTCGTAGGGCTTGCGGAAATTCTCAGGCACGATTTCCGTGAGCGGGACGTCCGATTCCGGCTCCCACGCGCCGACCTTCTGGTGCACCAGATAGAACAGCATCTTGCGGGTGGCCTCGATGGCGCCTTTCTCGTCGGGGCGGACCACATGGGCAACGCCGCTTTTGACGGAGTGCGTGTGCGCGCCGCCAAGGGTCTCGCCGTCCACGTCTTCAAAGAGGACCTGTTTCACGACCTTGGGGCCGGTGACGAACATGAGCGCGTCGGCCTCTGACAGTACAATGAAGTCGGTAATGGACGGCGAGTAGACCGCGCCGCCGGCGCAGGGACCCAGCACCACGGAGAACTGCGGCACGCGGCCCGACAGCTTCACATTGCGGCGGAAAATCTCGCCGTAACCGGCGAGCGCCGCCACACCTTCCTGGATGCGGGCGCCGCCCGAATCGAGCAGGCCGATGATCGGCGCGCCGATCCGCTCCGCCATGTCCATGCCCTTGCAGATCTTGCGGGCGTGGGCTTCGCCGAGCGAGCCGCCCATGAACCGGCGGTCCTGCGCGAACGCCACCGCCGGACGGCCGTGGATCTTGCCGGTGGCGACGACAACGCCGTCACCGTTGGAGCGCTTGCCTTCCATGCCCCAGCCGCGGGCCTGGTGCTGGACGAGGGCGTCGAGCTCCTCGTAGCGGCCGTCGTCGAACAGGGTCTGGAGACGGCGGTTCGGGATGTTTTCCGCCGGCGAGGCGCTGACCTTCGCCGGCTCGGCCGGGGTCAGCGGACGGGGTACGCTGCTGAGGGCCGGCGCCTGGATGGCGGCGGGAGCGGCCGGCGGTATCGGCTTCGGGGTTTCGACGGTTGCGGTGCGTATTTTCCAGCTCATGGTTATTTCCTTTTAAAGTGCCCCAGGACCCTTTTGATTACAGTGCTGATTTCAGGACTTGTTCTTGGCGTTCAGTGTCAGGCCGATGGACCAGCCCTGTGCCGCTTCGGCGGAAAACCCGGCGGGCGGCAGCTTGGGCGATTCGATGACCGTGAGGACGTATTCCCCGGTGCGGGCGAACCGGCCGGTGAACTCGGCGAGCTTCTTCTGCAGGCGGAGCGTTTCGGCTTCGCCCGTCAGGCGGACCTTCGCCGCACCCTTCGAGTGATCCAGAGTGACAACCACCTGATCGGGTCTGAGGCGCAGCCCGGTGCCCAGCGCCTTCAGCGACGCTTCCTTCAGCGACCAGACCGTCGTGGCGGCGGTGCTGCGGTCCTGCCCAGCGGGCAGTGCGCGGCGCTCATCGTCCGAGAAGTTGTCTTCCAGGAATGCTTCGGTGCGGTCGCCGATCCGCTCGATATCGACACCCAGGTGCCGGTCTTCGCCGAGCTGGCCCTTGCGTTCCCACACGATGGCGGTCGCCCAGATATTGGAGTGCGAGATCGTGAGGCCGTATTTGTCGCCCAGCGGTCCGGTGAACCGGGGTTCCCCGGATTCGTCCGCCTTCACCACCACCGGCGCATCGACGCCGAAGGCGCGAAGCGCACGGCGGGCGGCCAGCCGTCCGGCGAGCCAGTCCAGGCGGCGCTTCTCGTAGGTCATGGTGGCGTAGTCGCCCCGTTCGTCGGCTGACAGTTCGCCAAGGATGCGGTTCGGATCACGGTCAAGGTCGCTCAAGACCGTTCCGATGTCCAGCACCGCGAAGCGGCTCCACGGCTCATTGAACGGGCAGACGGGCGGAGGAAACTCGGCCGCCTGGAGTTCAGGCGCCTTCGTTCCGGCAGCCACGGGCGCTTCAGCAGTGGCCGCGCCGGCGGTTGTACTGGCCGACTGCAGCCGTCCGGCCACATAGTCCACCAGGCGGTTCATGGTCGGGTAGTCGCGGAGCTTGAAGTTCGGGTCCTTTTCGAGACCGTAGGAGGCGCGCACCTGCGCGAACACCTCGGCCTGCTTCACAGTGTCGATCCCGAGGTCGCCCTCAAGGTCGGCGGTCGGCGTGATATCGCCCGCTTCATACCCGGTTTCACGGCAGAGGACGTCCAGAATCCGGGCGTACACCTCGTCGCGGTTGACCGTTGCGGTCGCGGCGACAGGCGCACCGGCGATAACTGCCGGAGCAGCGCCCGTATTCGACGCGGCGGCTTCCGTATCTTTCAGCGCGGCGAGCGGTCCGGGCAGGGTGACGTTCTGGCCGGTAACGACCTGATCGTAACCCACGAGACTCAGGAGTTCGTTTCCGGTCTGGTCGAACACGCGAACGTTGCAGCGGTAGATCGCCTCCGACGGATGGCTGACCGGAGTCACGGAAATCGCGAGCGGTTCGTCCCCGTTCACCGGGCGGTGAACGACGAGCCACTGGATGCCGGACGGCAGCACGCTCGTGCCGGTCTCGATCATGGTTCTGAGGCCCGCCGCCTGGAACGCGGCCTCAATGGCGGAGGCGGTCGTATCGGCGGCTTTCAGTGCCGATCCGCCCGAGAATACCGGGGAGGCCTGTCCGCCGAATACCCAGTCGCGGCCTGACTTCTCGATCCCGCCAGTCATCACCTGGAACCGGGGTCCGTGGAAATAAACCTGGTAGATCGCTTCGCGGACCGAGGTGCTCGGCGCGGCACTGCGGGGAGCCGACCATTCCGGCTTCACGCTCGGCACCGAGAAATGCCCGGCGCGGAAGTGCGGCTTGAACTCGGGGCCGTTTGGCGACGGAACCCGGACGTCCACGGTTTCCCGCGTCGCCTGAATTTCGGCGCTCTTGCCGGCGAACACCTTGATCGCCCGCTCGAAACGGAGGTCGGTCGCCTCGAACGGCTTGCCGGCGAATCCGGCTTCCTGCCGCATCAGTTCGATGCCGCCCACGCCCGGCCATACCGGGGTTCCCTGGATGCTGTGATCGGCCAGCCAGGGTTCGGTCTGGGCGCTGAATGTGAAATTACGCGCTTTGGGAGCCACGGGGAGCGACGGCGGCGGCTTGATGACGCCGGAGCGGTCCAGCTCGCCCAGCGAACCGCAGGCGAGGATTTCACCGGCGGTACCGGCCATCAGTTCGGCCCGGACCAGCGGAGCGCCGGTCGAGGGATAGATGAGATCCACACCGGACTCCTTGAAGTGATCCTTCGCGACACCGCGCGAGGCCATGCCGACTTCCGCCCACGCGGACCAGTCGAACAGCAGCGGGCGGGCGGCCGGATTGCCGACGGCGCTGAAGTGGCGGACAAGACCTGTCAGCGCTCCGTTGGCGGCGGCGTAGTCGGCCTGTCCCTTGTTGCCGAACCGGCCCACGACGGAACCGAACATGACGAACGCTTCGAGCGGGTCGGCGCGGGTCTCGATGGCGAGCGCGAGCGCACCTTCGAGCTTCACTCCGAGGGTCGCCTTGATGTCGTCCATCGTCTTTTCGGAAGTGGAACGGGAGAACTCGCGGCCGGCGCCGTGAATAACCACGTTGACCGTGCCGAAGTCGTTGCGGACCGACTTCAGGAGCTGCTTCACCGCTTCGGGCTGGGCCAGATCGCAGGCGTAGTAGCGGGTCTCGGCGCCGAGGTCCCTGAGCGCGGAAAGCGCCTTCTGGATTTCGGCTGCGCCGAGGCGCTTCCTGACTTCGCTTTCGATGTCGGCAGCGGAGGGCTGCAGGCCCTGGGTCTTCGCCGCCTGGCGGATCTGCTTGCGGATTTCCTTCTCGTCCATCAGCTCGACCGGACCGGCCGGAGCGGGCGACGAACCGACCAGCGCGAACCGGCCGCCCATGTTGCGGGCGAGGTCGAGCACGATCTCGCGGGTGATACCGCGGGCGCCGCCCGTCACGAGCCACACGCGGTCCTTGCGGGCCTTGAGGCCGTTGTTGCCCTGGATGGAGGCCGGCACCCCTTCCAGCATTGCGCGGCCGAAACGGGACCAGCGGCTCTGGATGACGGTTTCGGGGCTTCCGGCGTCGATGTCGATGGCGCGCGCGAGCTGCGCGTCGTCGAGCGTCGTCGCCATGGTCCAGCGGACCTTCCACTGCGGGAATTCGTGGCCCAGCGTGAGGACGAAGCCGCGCACGGCCGCCTGGAACATCGCCTGGCTCGGGTCGAGGTCCACGTTGTGGGCACCGACGCCGATCAGGGTGAAGTTCGCGGGGGCCGCCTTGGCGACCGCGACAAGGTCATTGAGGCGCAGCGCCAGATCGCCGACAAAGCGGTCGGGGCTGCGGCTGCCGGCGCGCGAGTCGATCACCAGCACGTCGGCGCCGGTGAACGGGCTGCCGAACACGGCCGGTGCGAGCACCTTCGCACCGCGTGCCTGAAGCGCCTGGGCGAGAGTTTCCGACTGCTTGCTGACGGACCAGAACGCGACGGTCTTGCCCGACAGCGAGCGGGTTTCCGGAGCCGGCTTGGCTTCGGAGACATAAACAGGGACGCGGCGGGAAATGGGGCTCGCCGCGCTCCAGAGCTGCATGGGGGCGTTGCGGTTCGGATCGGACGACGGCTTGTGGATGTCGTCGCTGAGCGCCGGCATGGTGGCGGCGAGCTGGAATTTCTTGGTCGCCGCCGGCTGGGCCGGCTCCGGGCGGACCGGAGTCTCTTCCATCGTCACGGCCCACATATGGGCGATCATGTTCTCGATGGCGCGTCCGTTCTTCTGCCAGAAGAAGCCGAAACGCGGATCGTTCGCCCAACGGGCGAGCGGGTTGTCGCCGGATACGGACGGCGAGGCGGAAACCGGGGCCGACAGCGGTGCGTACACACCGTTGCCACCGGCAACCGAAATCGGCTGGGTGACCGGCTTTGCAACCGGTACCGCAACGGCGGGGGCGGGCGTGTTCTCGACCACCAGTTCGGCGGAGAGATGCGCCAGCGCCTCGACCAGCGAGAGCGCCTCTCCGCGCTTGGGGTGGCAGGTCTGGATCGCCACCGAGGGGCGCCCTTTAAGGTTCGCTTCGACGAGGCCGGCGAGCGCGCGCTTGGGGCCGCATTCGACATAAACCTCGATACCGTCCCGGTACATGTGCTCCACCGAGCCGATCCAGTCGACGCTGGCGGCGATCTGGCGGGACAGCAGGTCGATGATCTCCGCATGGGCATTGGGACCCATGGGGTAGGGTTCCGCCGTCACGTTCGAATAGATCGGCAGCTCCGGGGCCTTGATCCCCAGGCGGTCCAGCACGCGGCGCAGGGGCTCTGACGCCGGGGCGACGATCTTCGAGTGGAAGGCGTGCGAGACGTTAAGGAGCACCGTATCGACGCCCTTGCCGTCCAGCAGTTTCTTGAACGCCTGCACACTGGCGGAGGCTCCGCCGATCACGGTCTGCTGCGGCGAGTTGCGGTTCGCCACGGCGATATAGCCTGAAATGTTCCCAAGCAGCGGCTCGACGTCCTGCTGGCCCATCGGGACCATCAGCATCAGGCCGTTGTCGTCCACCTTCACGTTCGCCATTTCGCGGCCGCGGGCGGCGACCGCTTCGAGCGCGTCGTGAAACGACATCACGCCGGCGGCCACGGCGGCGCCGTACTCGCCGAGCGAGTGGCCGGCGACGGCATCGGGTTTGAACCCGCGGGCCGCCAGGAAGCGGTGGATCGCGACGTCGGCCGTCAGTACGGCCGGCTGCGTGATTTCCGTCTGTTTCAGCTCGTTCTCGCAACGGCGGAGGTTTTCTTCCGAGGTGTCCTTGGGGTGGATGATGCCGAGCAGCGAGCGGCCGATCAGCGGCGATACGACGCTCTCGGCCTCCTCGAAGGTCGCGCGGACTTCCGGGTAGATCATCAGTTCCTGGAGCATCCCCACGTACTGGGAGCCCTGGCCTGGATACACGAACGCGACGCGCGGCTTCTGCTTGCGGGCGTCACCGACCTTCGCGTTCAGGGCCGGCGACGGGCGCTTGCCGGCGCGGACCGCTTCGGCGATCTGCACGGCGCGCTTGGACGCATCCGCCTTGTTGATGAATCCGAATGCGGCGTATTTGCTGCCGCTTCCGAAACGGACTCCCTGCGGAGCCTTTGCATACGCCTCCAGATTCGCGGCGAGCGAGCCCTGGTCGGAACCAAGCACCACGACGTAGCTCGGGACATCGGCGTGGAGTTCACCGTTGGTCTTCTGTGCGTTTTCCGCACTGACGGGGGCCTGGGCTGCCGCAACCGGAGCGGCTGCCACTACCGGCGCGCCGCTCGTGAGCCGCAGGGCGAGGTAGTCGACGATCTTCTCGATGGTCGGGTAGTCGCGCAGCTTGAGGTTCGGGTCCTTCTCCAGCGAGTAGCTTTCGCGAAGTGCCGCGAATACTTCAGCCTGTTTCACTGTATCGATGCCAAGGTCGGCCTCGAGATCCAGCGTGCGGCCCAGATCTTCCTTCTCGTAACCGGTCTGGTCGGCGAGAACTTCGATCACCTTCTGTTCGATGGCGGCTTTGTCGACGGCCTTTGCAGTCGCAGGAGCAGCCACTGGAGCGGCATGGGCCGGAGCGGGTTCAGCCGTGACCTTCAGGGCCGAAACGGAGGGGGTCGAAACGGCCGGGGCCGAGACCACAGGGGCTGCAGTAACAGTGCCGGTGCCCGCCAGGCGCGACGCGAGGTAGTCGACGATCTTCTCGACAGTGGGGTAGTCGCGGAGCTTGAGGTTCGGGTCCTTCTCCAGAGAATAGCGTTCGCGCAGAGCGGCAAACACCTCGGCCTGCTTCACCGTGTCGATGCCGAGATCGGCCTCGAGGTCCAGCGTGCGGCCCAGGTCTTCCTTCTCGTAACCGGTCTGGTCGGCCAGCACTTCGATCACGGCCGTTTCGATGGCAGTCTTATCGACAGTCGTTGCAGCAGAAATAGTCGCCGCAGCGGCCTGAACCGGAGCCGAGGCAACTGGTGCAGCAGCGGCCGGGGCGGCCACAGCCACCGTCGACGAAACCGGGATCGTCATGTGGCCGGCGTCTTTCGGGATATAGGCGCTGCCACCCGAGGCCGGGTTGTACTCTTCCACGACGACGTGGAAGTTGGTGCCGCCGAAGCCGAAGGCGGAGACGGCGGCGCGGCGCGGCATGCCGGCCGGCGGGTTCCAGGGGCGCGCCTTCGTGTTCACGAACAGCGGCGACCCTTCGCCAAGGCCCGTGCCATCGGCCGGGCTTTCGAAGTTGATGGACGGCGGCAACGTCTTGTTGTGAAGCGCCAGCGTCATCTTGATGAGACCGGCAGCACCGGCTGCCGATTTGAGATGCCCGATCTGGGACTTCACCGACCCCACGGCGACGGAGTGCGGCTGCGAGCCGTGCTCGTTGAACCATTCTTTCAGGACGGTCGTTTCGGTCGCGTCACCCAGCGGCGTCGAAGTGCCGTGGCACTCGACCAGCGTGATCGTGCGGGGGTCGACGTTCTTCGCCATCCGGTAGGTGCGCTCGATCGCCTTGCGCTGCCCGGCCGGCGACGGAGCCGTGATACCGCGTCCCGCGCCGTCGCTCGAGGCGCCCACGCCCCGGAGCACGGCATAAACCTTGTCGCCGTCGCGGACGGCGTCGGAGAGCCGCTTCATGACGAGGAATCCGGCGCCCTCGCCCATGACGAAGCCGCTCGCGCGCTTGTCGAAGGGGGCGGAGATTTCGCTGGAGAGCGCTCCGACCTTGCAGAACTTGATGTAGCTGTCGGCGTCCATGCCCCGGTCGACACCGCCGGTGACGACCATGTCGAACTCGCCGGCCATGAGGCCCAGCACGGAGGTGTGGACGGCGGCCAGCGACGCGGCGCAGGCGGCGTCACAGACGAAGTTCGGACCCGAGAGGTCGAACACGTTGGCGATGCGCCCGGCGATCACGTTCGGAAGCTCGCCCGGCATGGAACCGCCGGTGATCTCCGGCAGATCGCCCAGGAACTGCTTCGAAATGTTGTCGGTAATCTGCCTGCGCTGCGGCGGCGGCAGAGAGGCCCACTGCGGGTCTTTCTCCAGCTTGGCGAGGATCATCGGCAGCGCCAGCCGGTAGGCGTAGCGGTGGGTGTTCTCGCCGCCCTGGGAGTTGCCCACGATCACGGCGCAGCGGCCCTTGTCGAACGGCTTGCCGTTGAAATAGCCGGCGTCCTGCAGCGCCTCGCGGACGGCGACCAGGCTCACGCGCTGGGCAAGGTCCATGGACGATGCGACGGACGGCGGAATGCGGAATGATTTGGAGTCGAACTCGGGGTCGTTGATGAATCCGCCGATCTTGGAATAGCTCTTGTCGGGGGCGTTACGGTCATCGGAGTAGAAGAACTCCTTGGACCAGCGGCCTTCCGGCACTTCGCGGATCGAATATTTCCCGCTGGTGATATTGCGCCAGAACTCCTGGATGTTGTTCGCATCCGGGAACACACCGCCCAGACCGATAATGGCGATGCCTTCGTCGCCGGTGGCGGACGGTGCGTGCGACGGCACATGTGACGGAGCCTGCTGGGGAACCGGAACGGATACCGCCGGGGCCGCCGGTTTGGGGATCGCCGCCTTGGGGGCGGTCAGTTCCGCGACGCGGGCCTTCAAGGCCGCTTCGGCGCGGACCGTGTTGTCGTTCAGTACTTCCTGGATCGTCGTGATCTCGCGGCGCAGTGCGGCGCACATGCCGACGTGGAAGAGTCCCGCGTTCATCTGCTCCGAATCGTCGAGATCCACGAACCGGACGCCGCCTTCGGGCTTCTTCTCGATGCGCTGCTTCTTGGAAGCGGCACGCAGGCCGCCCAGGTTGTCATTTTCGTAGAGGTGCTTGCGGTGGTCGAGCGATTCCCCCGCCTTGATGCGCTCGTACTCGTGCTCGCGGATGGCGAACAGCTTGGCGGTGGGCGCCATGCGGGCCGGGGTCATCACGGTGTCGCCGATGGTCTCGGTGCGGTCGAGGTCCACGAGCACGCGCTGGTACATCGGAGAGGTGGCGCCCGTTTCGACCGCTTCCTTCGTAAAGAGGAACGCGGTGCCCATCTGGATACCGAAATTGTGTCCGGCCGCCTGTGCGCGGGCCACGAGAGCGGCCGCTATCACCGCACCCTTCACGTTGCCGAAGCCGCCCGCCAGCACGACATTCGCCGTCTTGCCTGCGGTGGCCGGTTTGTCGGCAAGCGCCTGTACGACGCTCTGCCACAGGACGAACGAGGTGAGTTTGCCGATGTGGCCGCCCGCCTCGGTGCCTTCGAGAATGAAATCGAGGTGACCCTGGTCCATCGCGTTCACGAGCAGCGTGTGGACGGGGGTGTGGAGGAACGACCGGATACCGGCGGCGGTCAGATCCAGCGCCTGTTCGGTCGTGCCGGCCGCCACCACCGCGAGCGGCGGGTGGAGCGTCTTCATGTGCGCGATGTGCTGGTCGCGGAAGAAGGCGTTGGCTTCGAGGCCGATGATGCCGCCGCCGAAGGGGCGGCCGTTGGAAAGCGCCAGCGTGTCCTTGATCAGCTTTTCGCAGACATTGCCCGGCATGTTGCCCAGCGCCAGGTTCGCCACGATGCCGTGATCCATGATCTTGCCGGCAAACGCGGCGACGTCGCTCGTCTGGGCCATCGGACCCTGGAAGATCGGAAGCTTCGCGCCCACGGACTTCGCAAACGGCGAATCGGCACGCCATGGGAAGTTCTGGACCGCTTTGGACAGCGACGACTTCATCGTGTCGCGGACAACGGTGACGATACCGGCCGCCGTCTGGTAACGGTCGGCGTACAGTTTCGCCCAGCCCGTTTCCTGGCCCACCGGGAACACCTTGTCGGACACGGCCGAGAAGGAGCTGACGGAGATCTTCTGGAGCTCGCGGTAGAGCTGTTCGGCGCGTTCGGTGCGCGTTTTCAGCGCCTGTTCGGTCTTGTCGCCGGCGGTGGCGACCAGCATCGCCTCTTCGGCCTGGCGCAGTGTGCGCATCGACTTGGCGCCCATCTTGCCGGCCACACGGATCACGTGACGGTCGGTGAGACGCAGCGTCACGGCGTCGGTGCCCTGAAGCGACAGCAGCGCCGCCTTGGCTTCAGCGGCCAGGGGGAGCGTGCCCCAGGTCTGGACGTCGAGGACGACGCCGCTCGCGCCGCCGGCAACGGCGGCGGCGGCGGTGTCGGGGCCGATACCGCCCCGGGCGAGCACCGGGAGGGTGCCGTCATAACGCTGGAGCAGGATGTACGTGGACTCTTCGCCCACGACTCCGCCCGATTCGAAACCTTTGAGGATCAGACCCGTCGGGTTCGCCTTCGCGGCACGGTTCCACGCGGCCTGCGACGTCACCTCGACCCATACCGGGTAGTTGCGGAAGGGGGCGATGAAGGCGGTGAGATCGGCCGACTCGTCCAGCTCCCAGTCCACGGGGATGATCACCGCGCGGATATTGAGACGAGAGAGTTCCTGCGCCGAGAGATCGGGTGCGATCACGACGCCGACGCCTAAATCTGAGGGAACGGAGGCCAGCAGCGCCTGGCGCGAGGCCGCTTCGCTGTAAGCGATATCGACCACCGGCAGGGCGCCGGCGGCGGCAAGTTCACGGGCTTCCTTTTCAGGGAACTGGTTCGGGGGAAGAAGAGAAAAACAAATCGCGCTGGCTGCGTCGTTCACGCGGCATCTCCGTTCTGATGTACCGGCGAAAAACCAAGGCCGGATGGTTCCGGCCTTCATTTCGCCCTGAATTATGGGGTGAGGTGCGTTTTATCCGTTATGGAAACGGATGAGCCTCCACGCCACTCCGGGCGGCATTGAGCAATCGGGGTACCAAAAAGGTGCATGAACTGTTTTTTAATTATTATCGGGGGTTTCGAGCGGTTTTGACTGCTGAATCAACCGGAATCGGGTTGTGGAAAACGGAGACGCTGTTCGGCTGGCGGAAACGGGAAGTTCACTACGCAGTCCCGGCGAGGCCGGGTGCGTAGGGGTTTATGCGGCGAAAATCCTTCGTTTATTTAGGATTTTGCCAGCCTGAACAGGGCCACGTTCGGGAACATCCGCTCGTGACCGAGCACCTTGAACCCGGCTTCCTCGAAGTGATCCTGAAGGATGTGCGGCGGATAGTAGACCGCGATGTTGGCGAGCGAACTCCCCCGGCCGCGCAGGCCATACGTAATGGCGGCGCAGTAGAAGTTCCCGCCCGGTTTGAGTACCCGCAGGACCTCGCGGAACGCCCGCACCTGCTCCAGGTAGAAGTGGCAGGAAATCGTATTGAGGGCGATGTCGAAGGTGCCGGTCTCGAAAGGCATCTCGTAGACCGACCCCTGCACGAATTTGGGGAACGGACTCTGGGGCGCCACGAGTCTTGCGCCGGGCTCCCGTGCCTGCTCCAGCATGTCGGCCGAGAAGTCGAGTCCGGTGAGGTCGAGCCCCCGGTATTCGCCGGCCAGCGACTTGAGGAATAGCCCCGTGCCGCAGCCCACGTCGAGCACCTTCTGGCCCGGCCGGGGGGACCAGTGCTGGAGTATCCGGCGGTGGACCCGGCGGTAGTAGAGCTGCTGCGGGAGCGGGTTGTCGTAGAACCGGCTCCACAGCTTGAAGAGTAGCGACACGCCTTTCGCATTGACCGGTTCGTTCACCGTTGCCGTCATGCCGCCCTCCGGAAGCTCTGGAACTTCTCGTCCGCCTGGACCTTGCCGGCGGCCACGAGCAGTTCGAGATGTTTTTTCACGTGCTTGCGCTCGAAGTGGATCAGGTGTTCCATCGTCGCTAGAGTTTTCGTCCGGTAGACGACCTCCAACCGGAGCATGTCGTCCAGACGCTTCTCGCCGCTGTCCAGCGCCTCGAGGATGATGTTGTCGCGGCGGTCGAAGTGCCGGTCGAAGGCGTCTATTTTTTCCAGGAACTCGTTGCGGCCCAGCACGTTTTCACCGTGCGAGGTGAAGTAGTAGTCGCACTTGAAGTCGCGCGCCCGGGCGACCGACCGGCGGAACTGCGTAATATCGGAAACGTCGTTGCCGTACCACGGCCCGAACGACGTGAGGTCGATATCGGTGGTCATCAGCAGCGACTGTTCGGGGAAATACAGCCCCGCATGGCCGGGCGTGTGGCCGGGGAGCGCGACCATCTTGCCGGTGCAGCCGCCGGCGTCCAGCAGTTCGCCGTCGTTCACCTTGCGGGCGACCGGACGCGGCCCGATCTTGAAGATCACTTGCAGCATCCGGATCTGGCGTTTCATCGCCTCGCCGTCGCCGCTCTCCACGCGGCCCACGAAATCCTCCATGTCGGCGATCGCCGGCGCGTCGGCGGCACTCGCCCACACCTCGGTGGTCATGGGGTAGACGCCTTCAGCCGCCCGGTGGTCGGCGTGGTAGTGCGTATAGAAGATAACCGGGTTCTGCGCGGCCAGTTCCGCGTGACGCTTGGGCTGCGCCGACGGGTCTACCACGACCGGACGCGGCCCGTGCAGCACGAACGAGTTGGCCCTGAGCAGCTGGTGCTTGACGGCGGTCCCGAACAGGATTTCCAGGTCGCCGATCCGGACGCCGTTGTCGGTGGGAACGATCTCCGCGGGCATGCGAGATCCTCGGTTGCGGCTCGCTCTCGCCCGGACAACCCGCCCGGTGCAATGCGGCGCGTCGAAAGGGTAGACGATCCGGCCGGGGCTGGGGAAACAGGATGTCTTTATTAAGAGGGGAGGGTAGCCCTTCACGAAACCCCGGTACCCGAATCCCTCTGGAACCGGCTATTCTTTAAACATGACCGCCCCCTTTGCCGACTACGCTGTGGCTTTATCGGAAGCCCTCATTGCCGAGGTGAAACGGCAGGGGGGGGAGGCGAAATTCGTTCGCCGGACACTGCCGTCTAAAATGATGCTGACGGGTCTCAGGTTCGATCTGCCGGGGGGCGGGGCGTTCGTGTTTTCCAGCCTGCCGGACGGGATCCGGATCTGGCCGGGGTCGGGTTACGACAGCCCGGACCTCAAGCCGCTCATGACGATTCCGGCCACCGTTTCAGATGGTGAGTCAGACGGTGAGGACCGGCCGGAGATCGGTGAAACCGTAAAACGGATTCTGGAGCAGGTTACTTAGAGTTCTCGTATTCGATAATCAGCTTGAGAAGCGCCGCGTCGGGGCGCTGGCGGATCCGGCGGCCGTTGATGATGATCGTCGGCGTGCCCTCCACACCCACCTGGGCGCCCAGATCGAGGTCGGAGGAGATCATCTGCTTGACGGCGTCGCTCTTCATGCAGGAGTCGAACTCCTTCATGTCGAGGCCCTTGTCCTTGGCGAGCTGGTGCATCGACTCGGGATTGAGCCCCGGGCCCTGCATGTCGAACATCGTGTGATAGAAATCCCACATCTTGCCCTGGCGGCTGGCGCAGATGGCCGTGGCGGCGGCGACGCAGGAGTCCTTGTGCCCGCGTCCCTTGGGGATGCGGTTGTTGCATTCGCCGTCCAGCGGATAGTTGTGGAAGCAGATCCGGACCTTGTCCTTCTGCGTTTCCATGATCTCCTTGAGCGCCGGGACGAACGCCTTGCAGGCGGGGCACTGGAAGTCGGCGAACTCGTTGATCGTGACCTTGGCGTCGGGGTTGCCGTCGGGCTGGAGCGCGCCGCAGTCGATCTTCACCTGCGGCATGGCGCCCATGTATTTCTCGACCAGTTGCATCGCCTCTTCCGGCGTCGGTTCCTTGGCGGCCTGTCCCGGCGCCGGGGCCACGGCCGTGTCCTTCCGGGTGATCGCCTCCACCGGAGTCACCTTCGGTTTCAGGGCGACGAGGAGGATGACGAGAATGACGGCCGTCACGCCGGCGGAGAGCCCCAGCGGCTTCGCCGCGAAGAACCGGGCAAACTCGTCGCCGACCGATTCACCCGGCGTTTCGCCCGTGCCAGCAGCGGAAACGGCCTTCACGCCGGTCACGAGCAGGAGGATCGACAGCACGTACAGCAATGTGCAGGCGGGGCAGATCGTCTTCAGCACGCCGTAAGACAGGAACGCCATCACCAGGCTGACGAGCGTCGTGAAGGCGCCGCCCAGCAGCAGCAGGCGCGGGAACGGTTTTCTGGAATCAAGGAGGCCCAGCAGTGCCACGACGGCGATCAGCCCGTAGGTGACGGCCGAGAAATACGAGATCGGCACGCCCAACAGCTCGGAATACTTGGACTCGATGGTGATCTGGCAGTTGGCCACGTCGCTGATCGTGCAGAGCGTGCTCTCCAGCTCCTTGGTGTGCCGGAGCGTGTGAAGGTGCGCCAGATAGAAGGAGTCCACGACGGCGAGCAGCGAAGCGCCCAGCGCGGCGGGGAAAATCCATTTCGGTGTCGAAACCGTATTCTCAGACATGATGAACCTCTTCAAACCAGATCGGTACGTGGCGGGAGCCTAGCTGAAGGGAGTGAAAGGGCAAAAGGGACCGTCATTATATGAGCAGGCGTTAACCCGGTAGCCGTGCCGGGTCGATTTCCGTGGGTTCGCGCCGGAGTTTCGTCCGGTCGTACACTTTAAGAATCTCCGCCGCCGTGGCTGGTTCGGGCCGGTCGATGAGCCCCAGCGAGTGGGCGAGATACCCGGTCACCTTTTCTACCGTCCAGCCGTGGCGGAGCAGTTCTGGAAGGGTGACGTCCCGCTCGCGCTTGGCGAATTTGCGGCCGCCGGGGCCGGTAATGAGCGGGACATGCAGATAATCCGGGACGTCCCAGCCCAGTGTCCGCAGCAGGGCGATCTGGCGGGCGGTGGAGTCGAGCAGGTCGGCCCCCCGCACGACACAGGTGACACCCATCTGGTGGTCGTCGGCGACGACCGCCAGCTGATAGCTCGCGACACCGTCCTTGCGGAAGATGACGAAGTCGCCGCACCGGGCCTCGACGTCTTCGGTGTGCGAGCCATACAGGAGATCGGTGAATGAAACCGGCCGGTCGTCGGTCCTGAACCGGTAGGCGTACGATTCGCCAGCCGCGATCCGCCGGCCGGCCTCCTCCTTCGGAATATCCCGGCAGGTGCCGGGGTAGCGCGGACCTTCTTCGCCCGGCGCGGGGGCTCCCGCCGCCAGTTCGATCTCCCTGCGGCTGCAGAAGCAGGGGTAGGCGCGGCTTTCGCGGGCCAGTCTGTCGACCAGCCCGCGGTAGATGGCGGCGCGTTCACTCTGGCGCGGAAGCGGATTGTCATTATCCCAGTCGAGGCCGAGGTTGCGGTAGTCCTCGACGATCTGGCCTTCGAACTCGGGCCGGCAGCGGGCCGGGTCCAGGTCTTCGATGCGGAGGATGATTCGCCCGCCCCGGCTGCGCGCGTCCAGCCAGGCGGCGAGCGCCGTGCGGAGGTTCCCGATGTGCTGGCGCGCGGTGGGTGACGGGGCGAATCGCCCGATGTAAGGGCGGCCGGTATCGGACCGGCCGGTTCCGGGACGGGGATCGCTCACACGGCTCTCTTGAGAATGGCGTCCACCATCTGCGTGGTGGTGGCCGAGCCGCCCAGGTCAGCAGTGACCGCCTTGCGTTCGAGCACGACGGCGTCGATGGCCGCTTCCAGTTTCGCCGACTTGGTCCGCTCGTTGATGTGGTCGAACAGCATGACGGCTGTCCGGAGCACACCGGTGGGATTGGCCCACTCCTTTTTAGACGGGTCTTCGCGGGCACCGTGAAACAGTTCGAACACCGCGGTTCCGGCCTCGCCGTAGTTGGCGCTTGCGACGGTGCCGGGGCCGCCGACCAGTCCGGCGCCCAGATCCGAGAGCAGGTCGCCGTAGAGGTTGGTCGTGAGAATCATGTCGTACTTCTGGGGGCGCTGAACCATCTGGAGCGAGGCGTTGTCGACGATGAAGTCGCTGAAACCGATAAAGGGGGAGTCCTGGGCGATGAGCCGGGCGGTCTCCAGAAACAGGCCGTCCGACTTCTTCATGATGTTCGCCTTGTGGACGCAGGTGACCGCCTTGCGGCCGTTCCTTTTGGCGTAGTCGAAGGCGAACCGGCTGATCCGTTCGCAGGCCCGGCGGGTGGCGAGCTTGATGGTGAGGACGACACCCTGCGCCGCCTTGTGTTCGATACCGGCGTAGATGTCTTCCGTATTCTCGCGGATGATGACGGCGTCGATTCCGCGGAACGCTTCCCGGACATGGGGCAGGCTCTTGAGCGGCCGGACGTTGGCGTAGAGGTCCAGCGCCTTGCGGAGCTGCACATTCGGGGAGACGTATTTTACCCCGAGGGCTGACTCGACCGGTCCTTTGAGGGCGACCCGGTTCTTGCGGATCGAGGCGACCAGTTCGTCGGTCACCGGTTTGCCGGTCTTGTCGAACGCGCTGCGCCCGATGTCGAACGTTTCCCACTGGGTGCCCGGAAGCAGCGCATCGATGACCCGTCGGGCGTGTCCGAGAAGCTCGGGCCCCAGGCCTTCGCCGGGCGCGTAGGTGAAGGTGTACGTCATGGCCTGTTTTTATCACACCCGGGGAGCGGGAGAAAGGAACGGTGACGAAGGAAAGGAAACGGGTGCAGGCCGTTTCCGGCCTGCACCCCGAGAGAAAAAAGGAGCTAGAACATTCCGGGGCTCTTCACCGGCCTTTCGGACGGAGATAGCGATCCGGAAATACTGTAGGTATTCGCCACCGGCTGTGCCGCAACCCGCTGCGAGCGGGGCGCACATCCGAAGATAACGATATAGATGACGACGGCGATGAGTAGTGCGAAGAAGACCTTCGCGGACCACGGGGCCTTGCGGCTTTTGGCGATGATTGAATTTTCAAACACAGGCTGCACTCCCGGCTGCATTCTACAAGATTTGTGCCGAATTGGGGATGCACGGGACCGCGCCAATTGTGCGAAAGATACGATTTCCCGGAACGGGTCCGGGCGAACTGTCAACAGACGGCGACACCCGGAGTCAGCGGTGTGCCTGTCTGTGACAGTGGACAGATAGCCGGGATGCGGATCAGGCGGTGGGGCGGATGTCGAACTCGGTGTCGCCTTCGCGGACGGGAACCGGCGCAATCTTCAGTTCCGTCACCCGGGCCATAGGCGGTCCTTTGCGGAGCCACTCCGAGAGCTCCCGGCAGGCGGCCTCAGGCCCCTGAAATTCGCCTTCCACGTCACCGTTTCGCAGGTTGCGGACCCAGCCGGTCAGTCCCAGGCGGACGGCGTTGTCCTGTGTAGCGTACCGGAAGGCGACCCCCTGGACACGTCCGGTGACGGTGAATCTGAACCGCGCCATGAACCGTTACTCACGGCCCTTGCCGGTCTGGCCAACCAGCGCCTCGAAGGCGGATTCGTCCAGAACCGGGACGCCCAGCTCCTGCGCTTTTGTGAGCTTGGAGCCGGCCTCGACACCTGCGACGACATAGTGGGTTTTCTTCGACACCGATCCGGACACCTTGCCGCCAAGTGCCGCAATCGCCTGCGCCGCGTCGTCGCGGTTCCAGCGGGAGAGTGTTCCGGTCAGCACGAACGTCTTTCCTTTCAGGCTGTCGCCCTGCTTTTCGGGCGGGCGGAGTTTCACCCCTCGCTTGAGCAGCGCCTCGACAGTGTGCCGGTTGGCGGGATTTTTGAAGAAATCATAGATGGCGCGGGAGACTTCAGGACCCACGTCCTGAACCTGGAGGAGTTCCGTCTCGGTCGCGTTCATCAGCTTGTGAATATCCTCGAAATGCCGGGCCAGTGCGTCGGCGGTCGCTTCGCCCACGTGCCGTATGCCCAGCGCGTTGATGAACCGGGCGAGCGCCGCATCGCGGGACTTCTCGATCGCTTCGACCAGATTTTCGGCGGACTTGTCGCCCATCCGTTCGAGGCCCGCGATCTGGTCTTTTGTGACGGCGAACAGGTCGGAGAGCCCTGTGACGAGTCCTGTCGTAACCATCTGTTCTAGGGTTTTTTCGCCGATCCCTTCGATATCCATCGATTTGCGGGAAACAAAATGCTTGAGCCGCCCCAGGAACTGCGCCGGGCACTGCAGGTTCACGCACCGCCAGGCGACTTCGCCCTCGGGCCTCGAGACCGGTCCCCCGCAGGAGGGGCACTTGTCCGGGAATGCGAACTGCCGCGTATTACCGGGTCGTTTCGCCAGTACCGGGCCGACGACTTCGGGGATGACGTCGCCCGCCCTCTGGACAATGACCGTATCCCCGATGCGCACGTCCTTACGGTTGATCTCGTCTTCGTTGTGCAGCGTGGCGTTCTGGACCGTTACCCCGGCGACCTTTACCGGTTTGAGCTTCGCAACCGGCGTGAGCGTCCCCTGGCGGCCGACCTGGATCTCGATGTCCACCAGTACGGTCTCTTCCTGACGGGGCGGGAACTTGAACGCCACCGCCCACCGGGGGTCGCGGGTCTTGGAGCCCAGTATCTTCTGCTGGTCGAGGGCGTTCACCTTGATGACCGTCCCGTCGATCTCGAACTCGAGCGAATCCCGCTTCTCGCCGATGCCCCGGTAGTAGCCGAGCACCTGCTCGGCGCCTTTCACCCGGTGGATTTCATGGGTGACCTGAAAGCCGAGGGTTTTCAGCCAGTCGACCGACTCCCAGTGGGTCTTGAACTCCGGCCCGCCGTCCACCTCGCCCAGCGCGTAGCAGTACATGTCGAGCTGGCGCTTTGCCGTGACTTTGGGATCGAGCTGGCGCAGCGATCCCGCCGCCGCGTTGCGGGGGTTGGCGAACACCTTGTCGCCGGCCTCGTCCTGCGCCTCGTTGAGCGCCCGGAACGCCGCCTTCGTCATCAGCACTTCGCCCCGGACCTCGACCCGTTTTGGCGGATGTTTACCCCGGAGTTTCAGCGGGATCGCGCGGATCGTCTTCAGGTTGGCGGTGACGTCCTCGCCGGTCGTGCCGTCCCCGCGGGTGGAGCCCTGAACGAACAGGCCGTTTTCGTAGACCAGTTCGATCGCGAGTCCGTCGAATTTGGGTTCGCAGACATACTCGACGTCGCCTTTCAGCGCGCCGACCGCTTCGAGCGCCTTCACCGTCCGGCGGTCAAACTCCCGGAACTCTTCCTCGTTCATGACGTTCTCGAGAGAGAGCATCGGGTTTTTCCGCGTGACCTTGACCAGTTCGGACGCGGGTGCATGGCCCACCCGCTGGGTCGGGGAATCAGGCGTGCGGAGTTTCGGATGCGTCTTCTCCAGTTCCTGGAGTTCGCGGAGCAGCCTGTCGTAGTCGGTATCGGACAGCGTGGGATCGTCGAGAACGTAATACCGGTAGTTGGCGTCGTTCAGGAGATCGCGCAGCTCTTCGGCGCGGGCTTCGGGATGCTTGGTCGAGGTCATGGCTTTGGGGTTGGCGGTTTTTCCGTTTCGGCAGGTTTGGCCGGCGCTGGCGTTGACGATGCGGCCGGTGCTACGGCCGGATCAGTAACCAGTTCCGGGGCGGCCTGGACGGTTTCGGGAAACAGTCTCGGCCCGCCGAGAGTGACGAACGTATCGGAGCGGCGCAGTTTCACCACCAGCTGCCGCATCGCCCGGCAGAGGGCGGTAGCGGTCAGGTCCGCGCTTTCCCGGATGGCCGGTTCGAGGCGGTCGCTTGAAGCTTTCCGGTAGGCGAGTCCGCTGGCCCGGATATCGCCAAGCGGCTTGCCGTCGCGGATCAGCCTGAGCTGAACGGCGATCTGGACGAACTGGTATTCCAGAGCAAGGAAACTGTCGCTCGCGGAAAGCACGGGCAACTGGCTGCTGTGAACCGGGGCGGATTCGTACCGCAGCCGGCCGACGAGCTGGCCAGGTTCGGGCTGGTAACCGTCCGGTACCGGTATGACGACATCGAAGGCGTCGGTGAGCGGGGGGATCACTTGGTTCGCCAGGGCGGCGGCCTCGGAGTCCAGCGCCTTTACTGCTGTCTGCGATATGTCGACCTCGGCTACGTCGCCGGAGCGGGCGAGCGCGATACGCGACGCCGTATAGGGTGTCTGCTCCACGGAGAGCATCAGTTCGGCCGGCGCCCGGACGGCCGGTTTGGAGAGCGAGCAGC
Source organism: uncultured bacterium (assembly GCA_964565925.1). Taxonomy (GTDB): domain Bacteria; phylum JAGRBM01; class JAGRBM01; order JAGRBM01; family JAHCIT01; genus CAZMGV01. The sequence goes on along the minus strand of CAZMGV010000018.1, from coordinate 18,700 downwards.
TGTCCAGCGCCTCGACGGCCATTTCGGCCGGCTTGTAGGCCGAATAGCCCTCGGAAAATCCTTTCGTCGAACAGGCCGGGAATGCGGCCAGCGCACCGGCAAGACAGGCTCCGGTGATCCAGCCTCCCGGCATCCAGGCTGCCGTTTTCATGGTTTCTTCTCCTGAAGGAGAAGCTCCGGTCCGCGCAGCGGCGTACCGTCGGCGGCCCAGACCGTCCAGCCGAGTTCCACCCGGCTGGACAGGGTTTCTTCGTAAAAGAGTATCCCGGTGGCGGCGCCGCCGGGCGCCAGGGTCGCCGGCCGCAGCGCCTTGCCGGCGAAATCGTCGAGCCGTTCGGTGTTGGGGCCCTTTTCCATGCAGAGAACGAATTTTTCGACCGGCAGGTAAAGCAGATTGAATGTAAACCGCAGCAGGCCGTATCCGTCAGTCGACCGCTGCGGATGGTGCCATGAACTGGCCACGGCCGCCTTGAGCGGAGACAGGGGCCGGGTTTCGACCCGTGTTGACGACAGCACGAAATCCCAGGGCTCCACGTCGAGCGGCAGTTCGCCGGAATTGCGGACCGTTACCTGAACGGCCAGGAGGTCGTCCCGGCCTCCCGAATCCCACTCGCTGTCGCCCAGCAGATGCGCTTCCACCGATGTCCCGTGCGCTTCGGATTTCACCGATTCCGGGCGCACGTCGAAGCTGCTGTAGCCGCAGGCCGGCATGGCCAAGCCGAGCAGAAGCAGGGTGAAAATTCTGCGAATCACCCCCCTATCGTTGCCGAACCCCTCCATAAGGCGCAACTATTGGTTACCACGCATGGATAAATCTTCCCCCGCAGGCGCCCGGTCCCGGTGGATCGTTACGACGATCTGGCTGGCCGTTTTCGTGGTGCTGGTCCCGCTGGGATTCGGCCGGGCGGGCGACGTGGTGGTGGATTCGTTCCACGACCTGACGACCGCCATGCGGATCTCGAGCGGCGAAGCGCTTTATAAGGAGATCGCCTACCTTTACGGACCGGTCGGCGCCTACGTGGTCTGGATCTGGACGTCCATCTTCGGCCTGTCGGTGAAAGCCTATCTGGGGTTGTGCGCGCATCTCGCTGCCATCGAGCTTTATCTGGTGGACCGCCTGTCCAGACGCTATCTGGCGCCGCTGGGCAGACTGTTCCTGCTGCTCGGCGTGACCGGCGTGTTTACCCTTCACAGCGAACTGTTCTCGCGCCTGATGCCCTATTCGATCTCCGCTTTTCTGGCCGAGCTCGGGTTCCTGTTCTTTCTGGAGAGATGGGCGGCGGGCAGGGATGTGGAATCCGGCCCGGTACCGGGAGCGGCCGCAGGTCTGGCCGCAGGCCTCCTGATGCATACGAAGCTGGAATTCGGACTTGTCGCCGCGGTGGCGATCGGGTTGGATCTTTTCTCGGGGGTGGTTCCGGATTTGTCCGGGAACCGGCAGAAGGACCGCCGTAAGGCGCTGGTTTCGGGCTGGCTGCTGGGGCTGCTGCTTGGCTTCCCGCTGGTGTATTCGCTGGGGGGGGATATTCAGTCCTATCTGTCGAATATAGATCCCCGGCCGTTCCTCTCGAGCGGTGCGGGGCGCAAGCTGGCCGAAATCGCCGGCGGTGCGACGACGGCGGACCGGGCGATGAATGTCTTCCGGTTCGCGGGTCTCTCCGGCCTCGCGCTCCTGCTTCCGGCGTCGGTCATCTGGTTTTTTTCGGTAAGGACGCTGCGAACCGGAGTCGTGGCGGCGCTTTCGGTCCTTTTGGGAGTTTTCTTCCGTAGCGAAATCACGGCCTGGCTGGATTATACGCCGCTCACGGCCGTCATTTTACTGCTCGTTCTGGCTGCTGCGGCCATTCTGCCCGGCCTGAAGCGGAACCGGACGCACAGTACAAAGCTTCTGCTGGCGGTCGCGGCCGGCGGACTGCTGCTTCGCTCGCCGGGAGCGCTGGCGCCGGGTCTCTTCGGCACGTTTTATCTGCTTCCGGCGCTCGTGGTCGGCCTGATGCTTTCCGGCCAGTGGATCCGCTGGCTGGGCGTACGGTTGCCCCGGCGGTCTGCGCAGGCGCTGGTGTTCGGATTTTTCCTCTACTCGCTGCCGGGACTAGAGGCGAACCTCTCCAGATTCAGGGTGAAGGAGTACGCGCCGTCGGTGCGGCTTCTTCCGTTCACCACCGACGGAACCCGCGCGCGGGTTATAGGCAAAACGCTCACCTACCTGTCAGACAAGGTGCGGCCGGGGGATTACCTTGCGGTGATGCCGCAGGAACCCGTCATCTATTTCGCCCTTCAGGCGAAACCGGTTTTTCCGGACCACAATTTTATCGCACATATCGTCAGGGGCGATCCGGTGCCGGATCTCGTGGACCGTCTGGAAAGCCGCAGGCCAAAATTCGTGGTGGTGAGCAACCGGCCCTACCGGGAGGGCGGCCTGGGAGCGTTCGGGACGGACTACGGACAGGAGCTGCAAGCCGTTATCGGCCGCGACTACCGGGTCGCGCAGCGGTTCGGCCAGCCGGCGGTGCCGGCCGGTGCCGTTGTCACAGGTACCCTCGGCGATCCCTACTACGCGATCACCGTTTACGAACGGAAAGATTAGCTACTCGCTCGGTATTCCGTGTTCGTCGAGCAGCTGGGTGAGCTTCTCGATATTCACGAACTCGATCGGCGAGCCCTCTACGATCTTGTGGACGTCGGCCGTGAAATAGTCTGTCGTGATGAAAACGCCCTTGAGGCCGCGTTCGCCTCGCACGGAGCTTTTCAGCTCCTCGACTCGTTCGGCGGTCACCGGTTCATCCGTCAGGCGGCAGTGGAAGATGACGGTTCCCGAGACCAGCCCCGAAGGGATGCTGGCGTGAATCTCGAACTCGTCCTCGGTGACCCGCTGGATGCTTTTGATCGTCATGCCCTGTGCCAGCACCAGCTGCTGTACTGCCTCGGCATAGGTTTCGATCGAGGCGAACTGCCGGTACCGGGTCTTGTCCGGCAGGGCGTCCGTGCCACCGCCGTCGGTGCCGTCTTCCCGCAGGATGGGAACGGGGTGCCGGCCGGCGATCATGATGAGGACGAATCCCAGCATCAGACCCATGATCATCAGGTAAATCACGCTCATGTCGTCAGGTTACCATGAAAAAGGCCCGCATCCGGCGGGCCTGTCTCAACAAACGGGACAGCGGGGTCCTATTCGCACATTTCCTTGTACATCTCGGCCCGGCGTCCTTCGCGGATCAGCTCGTCGTTGCGGAAGCCCTGCCGGAGCGAAATCCAGAGACAGCCGTTCACGAGGAAGATCATGCCGACGATCGGGATATTGTCGCCCTTGCTGACAATCAGCAGGAAGTTGTGGCTCTTGAGGATGCCGCCGACCAGTCCGGCCAGCAGTACCAGGTTCAGAGCGATCATGATGGCATCGAGAATCTTCACGCGCTGCATGAATGTCCAGCTCCCGTCCGGGACCTCAGGCGGCCCGAAGGCCGCGGGTAATCCCCGGAGTTACCGGCGGCTATGTGATGTACCGGAGCGGGTAAAATCAAGAGCGGCATGAACGGCTTTCCGGCGTCAATGTGGACCCACTCGGGGTATACGGGCGGCCCGGTTTTCCCGGGGTAGCTTCCCGATCCGGAGGCGGTTATAGGTCCCACTCAAGTCGGTTCCGGAGCGGGAAAGTTGCTCGAACAGTTCATCGCATTTCTGCACTCGCAGCCGCCCCAGGTGCTCATCGGGATTCTGGTGGCGATCCTGCTGGCCTGTGGTCTGGGGCTTCCGATCCCCGAGGACATTATCCTCGTCACGACCGGCTATCTGGCCTATAACGGCTTTCTCGATATTCACTTGAAGATTATCCCGAAGACCCATCATCAGGGCTTGTACCTGGGGATTCTCTGCACTTTCCTGGGCGTGATTGGCGGAGATCTGATTATTTTCTCTCTCGGCCGCAGGTTCGGGCCGAAAATCTTCGATTTCGCCCCGCTCCGCAAAATCGCCACCCGGGGGCGGATCGAGGCGGCCGAATACTACTTCGAGAAATACGGGGCCCGGTTCGTGTTCGTCGGGCGGTTCATGGCCGGTGTCCGGGCGCCGATGTTCCTGACGGCCGGTATCCTGAAGCTGCCGATCAAGAAGTTCGTCCTGTTCGACGGTCTGGCCGCCCTGATCAGCGTGCCCCTGTTCGTCTGGGTGGGGTTTCACTTCGGGGCCGACATCGACCGCGCCTTCAAACTGGCGAAAAGTGCCCAGCACACGGTGCTGTTCGTGCTCGCGGCCGGTGGAGTGGTCTTCTTTGTCCGGTATATTCTTCAGGTAACCGGCATCCTGCGCGAAAAACTCATTGTGGACCCGGCCGCCGAAAAATTCGGAAAGCAGCACCCGGGGGACGGAGAAAAGCCGTTTATCCTGAGTTCGGGGTTCGGTGAAGGAGGAAAGCGCTCCATGAGCATATTCAAGGCTTATGACATCCGGGGGGTCGTGCCGTCGGAGCTGGACGAGAATCTCGCCCGGCGGATCGGTATGGCGGTCGTGGACTTTCTGAAAGTGGACAGGCTGGTGGTGGGCCGCGACGTGCGGACCACCGGAGACCAGATCTTCCGGGCGTTCTCGGAAGGGTGCCGCCGCCGGGGCGCGGACGTGTACGATCTCGGCCGGTCGTCGACGCCGCTGCTCAACTACATGGTGGGCCAGCACGGTTTTCCCGCAGGCGTGATGATCACGGCGAGCCACAATCCGCCCCGATACAACGGATTCAAGATCTGCCGGAGCGGCGCCGTGCCGGTATACGATCAGGAGATCAAGACGATCGGCGAGATGGCAACGGCCGCTCAGGAACCATCCGCTGCGCAGACGCAGGGAAAACTGGTTTCATTCGCCGACCGGGCAGCCTACTTCGCCAATGTGAAGTCCAAGATCCGGACGGGCGGACGCCGGCTCAAGGTGGTGGTAGATATGTCGAACGGCGCCGCCACAGCGACGACGCCGGAAGTGCTGAAACTGCTTCCGCACGACATTATTGTGATCAACGGCGAACCGGACGGCACATTCCCCAATCACGAGCCGGATCCGCTCAAGGAGGAAAACCTCGAGCAGTGCCGCAAGCGGGTGATCGCCGAAAAGGCGGATCTGGGCGCGGTGTTCGACGGCGATGCCGACCGGCTCGTTTTTCTGGACGACACCGGACGGACCGTTACCGGCGACATCGCGACCCTGCTCATGGCGCTCAACCTGATCGGGGACCGCGCCGGCGAGAAGGTTCTCTATGACGTCCGTTCTTCGTGGGTGGTCCGCGAAGAGCTTCTGAAGGTGAAGGCGATACCGGACGTCTGCCGCGTGGGACACGCCTTCATCAAGATGGCCATGCGGCAGCGGGATGCTCTCTGCGCGGGGGAGCTGTCGGGGCACTACTACTTCAGGGACAATTTTTACGCTGAAAATACCGACCTGGCGCTGATCCTGATCGTCAACCAGCTGGCGTTCTCCGGTGAACCGCTCAGCCTGACGGCCGGCCGCTATCGCCGTTATCACGCCTCCGGGGAGATCAACTCGGAAGTCGCCGACAAAGCGTCTATGATCGCGAAGATCAAGGGGCTCTATGGAAGCAAAGGCCGTGTCCAGGAAGTGGACGGCCTCACCGTGGAGTTTGACGACTGGTGGTTCAATCTCCGGGCTTCGAACACGGAGCCGTTGCTCCGCCTGAATGTCGAGGCGAAAACCCCCGGCCAGCTCAAGGATAAAACCGCCGAGCTGCTCGGGATCATCAGGGCCTGAGATACCCGGGACGCCAGGCGCGGTTCCGGGCGGGGACAGCCGGAAACCGGCGGGAGCGGGATGGACGAGGACGTCGAATACTTATCCCTCGCGGAAGAACCAAAATCGGCGAACCGCCTGTTTTTTGACGGCGTTTTCATCGCTTTTGTATTCGCGACGTCGACGGTGGTTATCGGGTTTACCGGCATAGCCCTTACGGGGGGAATCAGCGACAAGAACACCCAGCAATACGCGCTCGGAATAGTCACATCGCACCGGATATGGGCACTCTTCTGGTTTTCGTCGATTCTGGTTCCGCTCTGGACGGTCTGGTTCTGGTGGCTCTACCGGAGCGTGCGGGAGTTCCGGTCACTGTCCGCCGAAGAGTGGAGGTCCCGGCCCGCCGATCTCGTCCGGATCTTCCGCGACGTTCATGACATCCCGTACCTGGGGGCGCTGGCGAGCATTGCGCTCTGGGTCGGCGGCGGTTTCGGAGCGATCTGGTTCTTCAGGGACCTGTCCGTCACCTTCTACTGGGTGGTGCCGGTGCTCGCCATCTGCACGTCCCTGTCGATCAACCTGCCGCAGATCTACGCGCAGCGCTCGCTGCTGAGGCCGCTGGAAAACGAAATCCGCGCGCTTAATCCGGCCATCAACGTTTCCGACGTCAAGCGCCGGGTGTCGATCAGCCGCAAGCTCCGCGCGGGGCTGCTGGGCCTGCTGGCGTTCACGCTGGGTGTCGCCTTCATGGTCTCGTTCGTGCTGGTCGAGAGGTACCGCGTCCAGGACCGGATCGAACGTCTGGAGAGCCAGATACCGATTTACGAAGATTGGATCCGCCGTGTGAATCCGACCGACCAGAGTCCCGAAGAGGTCGAACAGTGGGCCGCACCGCTGCGGAATTTCCATATCGGCAGCCAGGGCGGGCCGATCCTGTACGACATTACCGAGGGGCGGTTCATCGTGAACGTGCCCGCAGTGGCGGAAGACCACGCGACCGTGGAGATCATGCTGGGCGCCAAGGATGGTTTTGCCGAGGACTACAAGACCGGAACCAGTTACCGGTCGCTGCCCGAGAATCTTTTTGAGGGCCTGCCGCTGCGCAATCAGTACCGGATCGTGCTGGCGGAACCGCACGGACAGGGCACCGTCGATTTCCTGCGGAACACGCTGGTCGTCTACGCACTTGTGTCGCTGCTCTGTTTCGTCGTTTCGTACTACCTGAGCAACGACCTGGTCATCCCGATCAAGGAGTTGCTCAAATATACCAAGCGGGTAGGCCAGGGCCGCCTGATCAAGCGACGTCCGTTCGTCACAGGTGACGAACTGGGCCAGCTGGCGGAAGAAACCGCGCAGACGGTGACGAACATCGCCGGCATTGTCGCCGACATCCAGACCGCTGGCATTTCGCTGGGCGAGGCGTCCCGGTCCGTAGCCGAGGGGAGTATCTCGCTCGCCGAAGGCAGCCGTAACCAGCTCGTTCAGGCGGAGAGCACGGCCCGGGCGGTCGATCTGCTCGCCACCCGGCTGGAAGGCAGCAAGCAGGAGATCGACCGGCTGGAAGAGGCCGTCTCCGCCAGTTCGTCGGCGGCGATCGAACTGCATGTGAGCGCGCAGCAGGTGAACGAAACCACCACGCATCTCGCCACCGAGACGGAAAATATCCGCGTCGCGTCGGACGGCATGGTGGCGTCAACGGAATCGCTGACGTCGCGGCTCGTGGATCTGGAAACCTATACGGACCAGACCGTTACGGCGGTGAAACTGATCGACGACCGCGTGAACGCGCTGCGCGAGGAAGCGGCCCTGTCGGAACAGCTCTCGAGCGACGTGCTGGCGAACACCCAGGCCGGACGGGACGCCCTGGCGGCCACGGTGCAGTCCATCACGGCCAGCCGGCGGCTGGTGCTCGACACCGCCGATATCATCGTGTCGCTGCGCAACCGCAACCGCGCGATCAACGAAATCATCGAGACGATCCGCAGCGTAGCCAGTCGCACGACGCTGCTCTCGCTCAATGCATCGATTCTGGCGGCCCAGGCCGGCCAGCACGGGGCGTCGTTCCAGGTCGTCGCCGAGGAGATCCGGCAACTGGCCTACGGCACGACCGCCCGCGCGCGGGAGATCGCCGAACTGATCGAGACGATCCAGGTGGAGACGGAAAACGCGGCGCAGGCGATCGAGCAGGTGACCGACCAGGCCGACCGGAACGTGACGATGGCCGAGGGCACCTCGAAGGTGCTGGACGAAATCACCCGCAAGGCGGAGGGATCGCTTGCCGTTGTCGAGCGGACGAGCCGCGCGGTCGACGACCAGAGCCGCTCCGCCCGCGAAATCAACGAAGTGGTCCGCCAGCTGGGCGATCTCGTCCGTGAGTTCACCCAGCTGGGTGAAACCCAGCGGGATATGGGCGGGCGTATCGCACTCGGTATCGACCAGGTCCGTGACCACGTACGCCGTGTGGGACGGGCGAGTTCCGAGCAGGTGCGGGCATCCGGTCAGGTGACCGACGGCGTCGAGACGGTCGCTCACACGCTCCAGTCGGTGCTCCGGACACTGAACGAGGAGATCGGCGCCTCCGGCGAGATCCGGCAGTCGGCCGGCGCGGTCCGCGAAACCGCCAGCCGTTCGACCGTCCAGACCGATGAACTGGTCAGGCTCTCGGCCGACCTGCAGAAGCTCGCCAGCCTGCTGCAGGCTGACGTGGGCCGGTTCCGGGTCGAAAGCGAGTAATTCCGCCGCTTTGGCTGCATCGGGACACGCTCTTGCCCCCGGGGCCCCGGCGCTCTTATGTTCCCGCCCGGAGTAACCCTGATGAGCGTATTTCCCCGTAAAAAGACGACAGCCGTGAAAGTAGGGTCCGTGACCGTGGGCGGCGGCCACCCGGTGGTTGTTCAGTCCATGACGAACACCGATACCGCCGACGCCAAGGGAACTTACGAGCAGGTCAAGCTGCTGGCCGAGGCCGGTTCCGAGATCGTCCGGATCACGGTGAACAACCCTGAATCGGCGGAAGCCGTTCCCGAAATCATCAACCGGCTGCGGGATTCCGGCTGCAATGTGCCGGTCGTGGGCGATTTCCACTACAACGGCCATCTCCTGCTCACGAAGTACCGCGAATGCGCCAGGCTCCTCGACAAGTACCGGATCAACCCGGGCAACGCCGGCATGGGCAAGCGCGAGAACGCGAACTTTCGCGCGATGATCGACGCCGCCATCGAGTTCAAGAAACCGGTGCGCATCGGTGTCAACGGCGGTTCGCTCGACCAGAACCTGCTCACCAAGCTGATGGACGACAACACGAAGTCGGCCACTCCCCGCTCCGCCGGCGATATTCTCATAGAGGCGATGGTGTGCAGTGCGATCGACTCGGCGCAGCTCGCCGAGCAGTTCGGCCTGCCGCATGACCGGATCATCCTCTCGGGCAAGATCTCGAACATCCCCGAACTCATCAAGGTGTACCGCGAACTGTCGAACCGCTGCGACTACGCGCTTCACCTGGGCCTTACCGAGGCCGGCATGGGAATGAAGGGGACGGTCAGTTCGTCGGCCGCGCTGTCGATACTCATGTCGCTGGGCATCGGCGACACGATCCGTGTCTCGCTGACGCCGCAGCCGGGCGGAGACCGCCGCGAAGAGGTTTACATCTGCCAGCAGATTCTCCAGTCCCTCGAGATCCGGAGTTTCCTGCCGCAGGTGACCGCCTGCCCCGGTTGCGGGCGGACGACGTCCACCGTTTTCCAGGAACTCGCTAATGAGATTCAGGGCTACCTGCGCGACCAGATGCCGGTCTGGCAGGGCAAGTACAAGGGCGTCGAGGAACTCAAAGTGGCCGTCATGGGTTGCATTGTGAACGGGCCCGGCGAATCGAAGAGCGCCGATCTGGGCATCTCGCTGCCCGGCACCGGCGAAGACCCGAAAGCCCCCGTCTACAAGGACGGCGAGCAGATCACGACGCTGAAGGGCAAGGGAATCGCCAAGGAGTTCATCGACATCCTCAACAACTACGTCGAGACCCGCTGGGGCGCTTCGGCGCGCTCCTGAGCACGGGAACCGGCAGGATGGTCTGGCAGGATCCCGACGAAGGCGGCGGACGCGCCCGCCAGGTGCGCGACGAGCGACTCCAGTCGCTTTTCCGCCGTGAGATCGCGCTGCTCATCAAGAGCCTGTCGGACCCCAAGCTGGAGGGGCTGGAGCTGTTCAGTCTCGAGGTGGCGCCCGACGGCTCGCGGATCCGGATCGTCTGCGTGCCGACGATCCAGACCAGGTTCACGAAGGGCGAGATCGAGAAAGCCCTTGAGAAGTCGGCCCCGTATATCCGTCACTGCCTGGCGGAAATTCTGTCTCTAAAGCGAACGCCTGTCGTTTCGCTTCGGTACGCTCCCGACCTGACTATGCCCTCAAAGCCAGATTCTGAACGGTAGTTCACGGCGGGTTCATCCAAAGTCCGGTTCCAAATTCTATAATGCTAATGGCAGGTTCCGAGTTGTCATGGATGTGGCTGGTGCAGCTGGTCTCCGGCTTGCATGATTCACCCGGAGATGACGATGAAACGGGCTTTGACCGCACTTGCCGTGCTGCTGCTGGCCGCCTCTTCGGGATGCGCCGCGAGACGGATCGCGTTCCGGAAAAAGCCGCCCTCTGCACTCTACGATGGCAACTGGGATCCGCCGGCTCACGCGGACGAACAACCACAGGCGTTCGCCAAGGACCTTTCCGGCACCCACGCCGACAAGGTCGAACTCGCCAGCATCCACCTCATGGCGCCGCAGTTCCAGGGCGCCGTGCTGGTGAACGCCAGTTTCGAGAAGGGCCAGCTGCTCAGCGCTAACTTCGACAAATCCCGCGTGGTGCGCGGCCGGTTCAACAGAGCGGACCTGCGTGAGGCCACCTTCCGCGAAGCCGATCTGCGGTTCGCCAACTTTAACAGTGCCGAGATCGAGCGCGCCAACTTCGATCAGGCGAACCTCTCCCGCGCCGTGTTCCAGGGCGCCCGGCTTCCAAAATCCTCGTTCGTCGGCAGCAACCTGCAGTACACCGATTTCAGGAACGCCGATCTGCACGATGCCGTGTTCGTGAACTGCGACCTTCGCTGGGCGGACTTCCGGGGTGCGAATATCCAGGGCGTCCAGTTCATCCGGTCGCACCTTACCGGCACCGAGTTCAACACCCCGCAGGACCGCCAGTCCGTCGCCCAGATGAACGGCCCGATGCCGGCCGGGCAGTAGCGGCCTCCTAACGGGCAACCCGTATAGACGGGCCCTCCGGGATCGGGTACGAAACCTCTGTTCGTATCGGGGGTATTCATGGAAATCCGTAATCTCGGCAAAAGCGGTCTGCGTGTCCCGGAGCTGTGTCTGGGCGCCATGACCTTCGGCGAATCACAGTCGTTCATGAAGGGAGTCACTTCCCCCGACGACGAGGCCAAGAAAGTTCTCGAGCGCTGCCTTGAGAAGGGCATCAACTTCATCGATACCGCCAACGTATATTCCGAAGGGCGTTCCGAGGAACTGCTCGGCAAATGGGTGAAAGACCGGCGCGAGCAGGTGGTTATCGCCACCAAGTGCCGCTTCCCGATGATGATGGGGGCGGGCCGTCCCGACCCGAACACCTACGGACTGTCGCGCAAGGCGATCATCAAGGCCTGCGAGGACTCCCTGCGCCGCCTCCAGACGGACTATATCGATCTCTACCAGGTCCACATGCAGGACCGCCGTGCGCCGATCGAGGAGACGCTTCGGGCGCTGGACGACCTCGTCACGAGCGGCAAGGTCCGTTACGTGGGCTGCTCCAACTACACCGGGTACCGGCTGGGCGAGGCGGTCGTGACCGCCCGCGAAATGGGCGTTCAGGGATATGCGTCGGTGCAGTTTCAGTGGTCGCTCGTGGCGCGTGATGCCGAACGGGAAGTTGTCCCGGGCTGCCGCCACTTTGGCCTCGGCATGCTGATCTGGTCACCGCTCAGCCGCGGGTTCCTGTCGGGCAAATACCGCAAGGGAATGCAGCCACCGGCCGGTAGCCGGCTCGGCGAATGGCGCGACTCGTGGAAACAGATCGACAATGAACGGAACTGGCAGATACTGGACGCTGTCGACGCCGTAGCGAAGAAGCATAACGCGTCCGCCGCGTCGGTGTCGCTGGCGTGGCTGCTTCGCCAGCCGGGGCTCACGTCGGTGATCGTCGGCGCGCGCACGGTGGCGCAACTGGACGACAACCTGAAGGCGCTGGAAGTGAAACTGTCCGACGACGATGTGAAGACGCTCGATCAGGCGTCGAAACTCGACTGGGGCTATCCATACTCATTCATCGGGATGCGCGAGCCGTGGTAACAGGTCGGTAGTGACTGGCCGGTGGCGAAGCAGGTTCGCCCAAAGAAAACGGCCGGTTCCCCTGGGGGAACCGGCCGTTTTGGATAGAGGCGCGAGCTAGCGCTTCTTTTTCTTCGCGGTTTTCTTGGGTGCCTTTTTGGCGGCCTTCTTCGCCGGTTTTTTCGCGGCTTTCTTCGCGACCTTCTTAGGTGCCGCTTTGACGGCCGCCTTGGCGGCAATCGCCCTGGGCGCGGCCGCCGGTCCGATGATCAGGTCCGCCAGGTGGCGCCGGTGATGGACGGCGTCGCCGTAGAGGAACTGGTTCATCTGCTGGCGCTTGAAGTAGATGTGGACGTCGCACTCCCACGTAAACCCGATACCTCCGTGCAGTTGCACGGACCGGCCCGAACAGAACCAGCCGGTGTCGGCCGCCGCCGCCTTGGCGATACGGGCGAACTGTTCGGCGTCTGCCGGTTCGTGGTCGATCGCGCACGCGGCGTTGTAAACGAGCGAGCGGAGCTGGTCGATCTCGATCATCATATTGACGATCGGGTGCTTTACCGCCTGAAAGAAGCCGATCGGGTGGCCGAACTGCTCGCGCACCTTGGCGTATTCCACCGTCGTCTTGAGCTGCCACTCGGCGGCTCCGGCTGAATCGGCCGCGATGGCGGTCCAGATGGACGGAAGTGCCTTCTTGAGCACCCCGTCGCCTTTTCCGGCGGCGGCGATCGTGCCCGTTCCGGGCACCTTCACGTTGCTGAACGTGACGGTCGCCTGTTCACGGGTGAGATCGATGATGCGGTCGGCCTTCACCGTAACTCCCGCCGTTTTCACGGGAACCGCATAGAGGCCGACGCCCTTGGCGCTCCGTGCGGAGACGACCAGGAAGTCCACCTTGGGCGCGTCCAGCACGAAAGCCGCCGTGCCGTTCAGCACCACTCCGCCCGCCGACTCTTTCGCTTCGAGCGGGGCGTCGCCGGGCTCCCAAGAGCCGTCCGTATTGGTCACGGCCAGGGTTGCCGCTTCGCCTTCGGCGATCCGGCCCATCCAGGCAATCCCCTCGGGGCTCTTGGCGGCCTTCAGGACGAACGTCGTGAGCAGCGTCGCCAGCAGCGGCGACGGCAGCGCATGTGCGCCGGCTTCCTCGACGAGGGCGGCGACAGCCACCATGCCGAGGCCCGGGCCGTTGGCCTCTTCCGGCACGGCAAGGGCCTGCCATCCGAGGTCGACGGTCTTCTTCCAGAGGTCTTCATCGAACTTGCGCCACGTCGGGCGCTCGTAGGCGGTGTAGTCTCCGAGCAGTTTCCTGAGTTTCTCGATATTGCAGTGTTCGTCGAGGAATTTCCTCGCCTGTTGCTGCAGCATCACTTCGTTGGAACCGAATCCGAAATCCTTGGGCTGACTCATGATTGTTTTCCCTCTCCCTTATTTGGACTTCGGCAGTCCGAGGACGCGCTCGCCCAGGATGTTGCGCTGAATCTCGCTCGTGCCGGCGGCGATCGTGATGCCGTACGAGTTCATGTAGGCCAGCGGCCACGCGGCGTTGTCGGGCGCCTTGGGGTCGCCCTTGTAGTAGTTGGCCGACGGTCCCTCGATTTCGAGGGCCAGCGCGGCCGACAGCTGGGCGAACTCCGACCCGATCAGCTTGCCCTGCAGCGGGATGCGCATCGGGTTGTTGGCGGTGAGCGCCGGCACGCGGGCCCGGCGGAACACCTGCTTGATGCCCTCCGCCTTGATGGCGAACTGGACGATCCGGTCGCGGAGTACAGGATCTTCGATCGCCGGACGGCCGTCGCGTTTGGTCTTCTTGCCCAGCGCGATCAGGCGGTCGACTACGTCGGTGAGCGGGTTTTCCGCCCGCCCGGCCGATTCCGCCGCGCCGCGCTCGTAGAGGAGCGTCGTCATGGCGACCTTCCAGCCGTTACCGACCTGGTCGAGACGCATCGTGTCGGACACTTCGAGATTGTCGAAGAGCACTTCGTTGAATCCGGTTTCGCCCGTGATCTTGATGAGCGGCCGGACGGTGACGCCCTTGGCCCCCTTGATCGGGACGATGAAATACGAGAGGCCCGCGTACTTGTCGTCGCGGCTCGTGCGGCAGAGCAGGATCATCCAGCTCGCGAAGTGCGCGAGCGAGGTCCACACCTTGTGGCCGTTGATGACCCACATGTCGCCGCGCTTTTCGGCGAAGGTCTGCGAGTTGGCGAGGTCCGAACCGGCACCCGGCTCGGAGAATCCCTGGCACCAGATGTCGTCGGAGGAGAGAATTCCCGGCACAAAGCGCCGCTTCTGCTCTTCCGTGCCGTGCACGAGGATCGTCGGGGCCGCCATGCCCAGGCCGATGACGTTGATGAAATAGGGCACGTCGGCGTGGCCCATCTCCTGGTTCACGATACGCTGGCGCTTGTCGGTGGCGCCGCCGCCGCCGTAGGCCTTCGGAATGTCCGTGCCGATGAGGCCGGCGTCGTAGCATTTTCTCTGCCACGAGCAGAGATAAACCCGCTGCTCTTCGGTCATGACCTCGAGCGCGGACTGGGGCAGCCGGAAATTGGGCTTCGGCGGCTTGTTATCTTTCAGCCATTTCCGGACATAGGCGCGGAACTCTGCCTGCTCCGGGGTATCTTTCTGTTCTGCTTCGGACATAGGGGACTCCCTCTCTTCTCTCTTCCAGGGCGCGTTCCGGTCCCTTTCAGGCACGAGCCCTTTCGGGAGGGCGGGTTCCGGACGCGCGTGTTTTCAAATCGACCGGCGCCTATCAGAACCTGAAATTGACTCGCGAGTCAATCAGAAAAGAGGGTGCCTTCATGGCTCGATCCGGATGGTTGTCGATCCGGCCCTTCCTTCGGCTGCACAATAAATACTGACGTCGCCGGATGCGTGGGACGGGGCGGTGTAGGCGGTAAAGATGCCCCCACTGGTGAAATAGCCGCCGGAGGCGTGCCACGTGCATTCATCGGTCAGATCGTCGGGTTCGGAGATCCACTCGACCAGTGACACCGCCGCCACGACTATGACGACGACCACCACGACGACGATCAGTGTACCCGCATCGCTATCGTCCGAGCTGGAATCATCGTAAGAAGAGTCAGAACTGGTGATGTCCGATGAGTCATCGGCGTAGATGCCGCTCGCACCGCACTTGGTGGATTCGCCGGGATGCAGAACCGTCTCGTCGCACTCGACATCGATCGCGACCAGGCGGCCCTGGTCGGAGCACGCGGCTATCGAGAACACCAGCAGCAAGGTCACTATGAGTTCGGGAAGGGTTCGTTTCTTCATACCCCCAGTGAACTGCGGGTGGCGTCACCGGTTCGGTGATCTGCGCCACGGACGGCCGGTTGAGACTGTGACGTTCCGGCCCTATGCTGATTAAATTCCGTGAAGAAAAACCTTCTGATTTCCCTGGGTACGTTCGGACTGCTCGCCGCAATGCTGGGCGCATGGGAGCTGTATCTCCGGGTCCGCTATCCGATGCAGTACGTGAGGGACCCGGAACTGGAATACCGGCTGCCGGAAGCGTCACCGAAAGGCGACGGCTTTCTCCGGTTCCGAGAGCGGGACTACGCCGTTGCCAGAACCGCCGGCGTGAAGCGGATCCTGGCGCTGGGCGAATCCACGACCTGGGGCCATCTGGTCGACGGCGACGGCGCCTGGCCGGCACTCTACGAAAAGAAACTGAACGAAAAGGACGGACCGGAAGGCGGCCGGGCCGAGGTCATCAATGCCGGGGTTCCGGGCTGGTCCTGCCCGCAGATACGCCTGGCGGCGCGCCGGTGGGTTCCGCGTCTCAAACCCGACGTTGTGCTGGTGATGACCGGCTGGAACTGGGCCGCCATCGGCGAGCCGCTCAGCTGGTGTCCGTTCCCTAGGCTCCCGGCCCGCTACCGGCCACTTCAGCCGCTGGTGGATTCGAGACTGTTTGTGGACCTCTACCGGCGATTCGGAGCGTGGCTGCAGAAAGGCATCGGGCCTGACCAGCCGGTTCCCATTCCGGATTACATTGTACTCCGTGCCCGCCACGAAGAACGGCTGAAGGAGTGTGTGCGCGAATTGGGAAGCGAACTGGCCGCTTCAGGTTCCGAGGAGTGGCTTATTATGCCGCCGTCCCTGCTCGCCGAACCACTGCCATCCGATGCCGATCCAGCTGAAGCGCTGAAACTCCTGGAACCGTTCAGTGCCTGTCAGGCCGGTTCGCTGGAGGAATTCCGCACCTGTCATGCGGCCGAACGAAGCACGATGCGTGCGGGGCTGGAGGCAGGTGCGAAGCTCTCCCGCTGGAGGGTGCTGGACGGCGAGGTGTTCGCCCCCGCGGACTGGAAAACCCGCACCGGGCTGTTTGCCGATCACAACCATCTGTCGCCGAAAGGTAACCGGCGGTTCGCAGACTGGCTGGCGGGGCAGCAGTAAGAGCCACTAGGCCTGTCTGATCCGAATCCTTGTGTCGTCTTTCACCTGATAGACGGGGAGATCGAAAACGGCGCCGAAGTCGATCCCCGGTATATCTCCGCCCCAGATTTCCAGTTGCCAGTAAACGTGATCCTTGCCCTCGACGGAGGTTCCTGGAAAACCGTGAGGGATCACAAACGAGACCGGAATAGCGGTCTGGATTTTTCGTCCGTACTTAACCGTCTTGGAGGGCACGATCAGTAACTGGCTGTAAAAGTCCGTGCGTACGGTCGAGTAGATAGACATCGGTTCATATGGCCGCGTGTGATATATCCGGCCGAGCGCAGCGCCCATCGCTGACAGGTAGTACGCCCAGCGGACGAGCGTAGAAGCATTTTCGTTGTAGACGACCCGGTCAGCAGAACAGGTCAGGGTGATCTGGAAGCTGCCATCCGGGTGCACGCGGCGCCCGCAATAAATGGTTCCGGTCAGTGTTTCGCCCGGGGGTAGCGGCAACTGCTCGAGAACCAAAATAGTCCTCGTCCATTTCCGTTGCTGCAGGGTCCGGTATATCCGCCGTCTTTTTGCCAGCAGCACACCAGCCGTAACTGCAAGGAACGCGATGCCAAACGCCCACGGCCAATTCGCAAATATCCAGGCAACTGCGCCGCCACTGCTGATAGAAACCGGCACAAGAAAGAGCATCTCCGTTCGGGAATAGGTATCGACCGGATCGCTCTCGAACTTCTGCCAACTGGATACAGCAAGCCACGGTTCGTCGCTGATTGCCCATATCCGGCTGTACAGGCCGGCGTTGCGCGTTGCAGAATAGATCGAATGAAGGCTGGTCGTCAGGCCAAGGAATATCAGGCAGATACTTCCGGCGCGGTGGGTTGCTCCGGTCTTTACCGGATCGATGAAAGCGATGATACCAAATATGGCAATGACGATCCCGCCGCAGAAGCCCGCCAGTAGATGCAGTGCGGACTCTGAGTCGGTCGAAGGGCCGTACCGGCGGGGCTGGCGTTTCACGATTTCCGGAGCGTGGCACGGCGGATATTTGCCCGCCAGCAGGATTTAGAGCGGACAGGCTCCAAATCGCCCGTTTTCATGCTGCCTGGCGTCATCCCATGAATTTGAGGCCGAATATCAGCTAAGTAGCTGATTCTTATGATGAAAGGGCGATTTTCAAAGGGTTTCCACCTACTGGCCGATTGGCCAGTGCCGAAAAATCGGGCGAGAGACTGACCGACGTCATAGCTCTAAGTTACTGTTATTATTATGGAAAAAAGCGAGGAAACTTTTTCTCCAGTCGCTATTGACCAGGGGGGGGTTCATCCTCATAATCGCGTTCCGCTGAGGGGGTTCCCCCCGCAGCTGGTGGTGGTAGCAACAAGCTACGTCGGGTCTTTGACAACCAGGTAGTAGAAAGCTTTTCGTTAAGCTCTTTTGAGTTTAATTCATACGGAATATTGTTTTCCAACCAATATGGTTCATTCGCTATGAACTGTCTTCGGACGGTTCTGAATGCGAATTGAAGCTAGAGGAAAACTTCCAATTCAATTGGAGAGTTTGATCCTGGCTCAGAACGAACGCTGGCGGCGCGCTTAACACATGCAAGTCGAACGAGAAACCGCAAGGGAGTACAGTGGCGTACGGGTGAGTAACACGTGGGTAATCTACCTTCGGGCTCCGAATAACCCGCCGAAAGGCGGGCTAATACGGGATGAGACCACAGATCTGCGGATCAGGGGTTAAAGCGGGCGCAAGCTCGCACCTGAAGATGAGCCTGCGCAGCATTAGCTAGTTGGTGAGGTAATGGCTTACCAAGGCGACGATGCTTAGCTGGTCTGAGAGGATGATCAGCCACACTGGAACTGAAACACGGTCCAGACACCTACGGGTGGCAGCAGTGGGGAATCTTGCGCAATGGACGAAAGTCTGACGCAGCGACGCCGCGTGGGCGATGAAGGCCTTCGGGTCGTAAAGCCCTGTCAGCAGGGAGTAAGGTCGGTGACCTAACACGTCATCGAATTGAACGTACCTGCAGAGGAAGCACCGGCTAACTCTGTGCCAGCAGCCGCGGTAATACAGAGGGTGCAAGCGTTGTTCGAAATCATTGGGCGTAAAGCGCATGTAGGCGGCGCGACAAGTCTGATGTGAAATTCCTCGGCTCAACCGGGGAGGGTCATTGGATACTGTCGTGCTCGAGTGCCGGAGAGGGTGATAGAATTCCTGGTGTAGTGGTGAAATACGTTGATATCAGGAGGAATACCAGAGGC
>CAZMGV010000017.1:55183-91184 GCA_964565925.1 uncultured bacterium | reverse complement strand
ACCCTCGACCTACGGCTTATGAGACCGTCGCTCTAACCACCTGAGCTACCCAGCCGGACAGTGCGCGGGCGGGGAAACGGGTGTTTCTCCGGCCGTCAGGTGCCACGAGATAAAGGTTGACGGGCGTTCTGTCAACGGTCTGCCGACAGTCTGGCAACCGGTCCTGGACCGGCCGCCGGGGCCGGGCAGCGGCGGCCGGAACCCGCCTTCTCAGCAGCCCCACTTCTTGCCAAGGTAAGTCCCGGCGAACAGGGCCGACTGGGCGAGTATCTCCTCGATCCGGAGCAGTTCGTTGTATTTGGCGATCCGGTCGGAGCGCGACGCCGAGCCGGTCTTGATCTGGCCGCAGTTGGTGGCGACCGCCAGGTCGGCGATGGTCGAATCCTCGGTCTCGCCGGAGCGGTGGCTGGTGACTGCGGCGTAGTTATTGCGCTGCGCCAGCCGGACCGCTTCCATCGTTTCCGAGAGCGAGCCGATCTGGTTCACCTTGATCAGGATCGCGTTGGCGATCCCCTTGTCGATCCCTTCCTGCAGGATCGAGGGGTTTGTCACGAACAGGTCGTCGCCCACGATCTGGATCTTCGCACCCAGCTTGTCGGTCAGCTTCTTCCAGCCGGCCCAGTCGCCTTCGGCGAGACCGTCCTCGATGGAGACGACCGGATATTTGCCGGCCAGTTTCGCGTAGTAGGCGATCAGCTCTTCGGACGACAGCTTGTCGTCGCCGAGGCTGTATCTCTTCGACTTCTCGTCGAAGAACTCGCTGGCGGCGCAGTCGAGCGCCAGCGCGATCTCCTTGCCCGGCTTGTATCCGGCCTTTGAGATGGCTTCCACGAGCAGCTGCAGTGCCGCTTCGTCGTTCTTGAGATTGGGAGCAAAGCCGCCCTCGTCGCCCACGGCGGTGACGAGCTTCTGGCTCTTCAGGATCCCTTTCAGCGTGTGGAACACCTCCACACCCATGCGGAAGGCGTCGGAGAAGGTCGCGGCGCCGTGGGGCACCAGCATGAACTCCTGGATGGACAGGTTGTTGTCGGCGTGGGCGCCGCCGTTGATGACGTTCATGAGCGGAACCGGCAGCGTCACCGCGTTCGTGCCGCCCAGATACCGGAACAGCGGGAGCCCGGCGTGTGCGGCCGCCGCGTGGGCCGTGGCGAGCGAGACGGCGAGTATCGCGTTCGCGCCCATTTTCTTCTTCATGGGGGTGCCGTCGGCCTCGATCATGACGGTGTCGATGAGGCCCTGGTCCAGCGCGTTGAGCCCGAGCAGTCTCGGGGCCAGTTCCGATTCGACGATCTTCACGGCCTTCTGGACGCCCTTGCCCTGGTAGCGCTTGCCGCCGTCCCGCAGTTCGAGCGCCTCGCGCGACCCGGTGGAGGCTCCGCTCGGCACGGCGGCGCGGCCGGTGGCGCCGCTCTCCAGGTGCACGTCGCACTCAAGCGTCGGATTACCCCGGCTGTCGAGTATCTCGCGGGCTCTGATGGTGGCGATGGTCGAACTCATGGGAGGAGGTCCTTACCCTTCGGTTTGCAGGCGGTTTGCGGACCGTTCCGGGTCCTTTGCCGTCCGCCTCGGGATGCGGCTACTTAACGGAGCTGTGTCGCGTGAATCAAGACCGGTTCCCCGTGCCTTTTACGGGATCGTCCAGGCGGTCCGGGACGGGCTTTCGCCGGTCACCGGCGACGGCGAACCCATGGACGTTCTGCTGGGTCTTTCCGGGGGCGGGGATTCGGTGGCGCTGTTCCACGCGCTGGTCGAGTTAAAGCGCCAGAAGGCGGTCCGGTCCCTGCGAGCGGCGCATGTGAATCACGGCTGGCGCGGCGCCGCGTCCGATGCCGATGAGAAATTCTGCCGCGAACTGGCGAAAACGCACGGGGTTCAGCTGGTCGTGCATAAGGCCCCGAAACACACACCGAAGACGGAAGAAGCCGCCCGGAATGTCAGGCGGTCTTTCCTGAAGAAAATCCGCCGCCGGTCTGAATGGATCGCGCTGGCCCATACGGCCGACGATCAGGCCGAGACCGTGCTGTGGCGGATCTGCCGGGGGGCGGGGCTCGACGGCCTGTCGGGGCTGCTGCCGGTGGAAGCGCCCATCGTAAGGCCGTTGCTGGATGTGTCGCGGGAGACGCTGCGCGAGGCATTAAAGAAATCCGGTATCCCGTGGCGTGAGGACGAGACGAACCTCGCGGCAGACCGCACGCGGACCTTTATCCGCAACCGGCTGCTGCCGGAACTGGAACAGGTCCACCCGGCCGCGAGACGCCATCTGACGGAACTGGCCGCCCGCCATGCCGAGTGGAATCAGTGGGCCGTCGCCCGGGCCCGGAGCGAACTGAAGGCGCGGGCGGGTAAGAATGACTCGCTGGATGTTTCCGACTGGGGCCTCGGGCCGCTCGTGGGCCGCGAACTGCTCGCCCGGTGGTGGCGCAACTCCGGCCTGCCGGACTCAGGGCTTACTGATTCGAGGTTACGGGAGCTCGAGTCGCTCGTTCTTGAGGAAGCACCCGGGCCCGTGTCGGCCCCCGGTGGCCGCGAAGTGGCGCGCGTCAGGGGACGGCTGGTGGCGAGGAAGGCGAAGTGAAATTCCCCTCATGTGAGTTTGCTCACCTCGCCGGTGCGGACCTATACGCCAGAGTCGTCTGAACGAGTTGCCTGAAGGGACCTTTTAACCAGATGAACCGTACCGCTCTCCTGACACTTTCTCTGATCACCGCGACCGTCGTTGTTTTTGGCGGGTCCGCTTCGGCAGAAGCGCCTCCGGCCGCCGCGCCTGCGACTCCTGCAGCATCTGCAAAACCGAAGCTGACCGTCGATGAAGTCGCGGCGAAGGTTCAGGCGAACTACAAGAAGACCAAGTCGATCCAGGCGAAGTTCCAGCAGGAGACCCTGCTGCCGGGTTCCCGCCGCCCGCGCACAGCGGAAGGGGTCGTCTATTTCAAGCTGCCGGGGAAGATGAACTGGGACTACCAGAAACCGCAGCCGCTCCAGTACGTGAGCAACGGGACGGTGTTCTACTATTACAACTCGGAAGAGAAATACCTCGCTATCAAGAAGCTGGAAGAGGCTTTCGATTCGCCCACGCCCACGAACTTCCTGAAGGGCCTGGGCGAACTGAAGGAAGCGTTCAATATCAAGGAACCCGAGCTGGGCCTGATCGATGGCGAGGGCAACTACCGGGTCTATCTGGAAGCGAAGGACGCCAAGCTGGGCAACTTCGTGATGACGCTCATCGTGGACCCCAAAAACTTCAAGCTGCAGGGGCTCTACCAGTCGGACGCGCAGGGCTCCAAGACCACGATCAGGTTCACCGACATCAAGGAAAACGAGGAGATCCCCGACAGCGTCTTTATTCTGGCGCCGCCCGAGGGGACGAAGATCCAGAAGTTCTAGGGACACTGTCTTGTGTCACCCCGAGCGGAGCCGAGGGGTCTCCGGCTCTGCCATCGGGAGATTTCTCCGCTACGACCTGCGGGCTTCGGTCGAAATGACAGGTGCCATTCTGCGCCTGACACAGAGCGGCAATACAGAATTTTTCAGGCCGAAATCCCTCCCGCCCAGAACAGCCGGGTGCTATTATTTCTTCACACTGGAAAGGAGGTGGTCAGACTTGGATAAATATTCTTGTTGCAGATCGATGATTAGTGAGGTGGCTGAGGCCTAGGGGAAACCCTCTGGACTCGACCGCGGTCTTTCAAAGGTTCCGTCTTGCCAGCAAGCCCGATCCGTTTCGGCGGGGGCGGCCGGTGGTGCAGGGCCTGAGGGAGACCTAAGCAGGGGGAAAGACCTCTAAGCCAATCCCCACAGTTCACCGCAATTTCCGGACCCCGCCGTCTGCGTCGAAACAGGCTGCGGGGTCCGCTATTTAGAGGCTCCGGCAGGGTCCCGGCGGTTTCGCTCCGGCTGGTATTGACAAGGGCGGACCCTCTGGATAGATACCGGGCCTTGCCGTTCGAGGCGGGCTTAGCTCAGTTGGTAGAGCGCGACCTTGCCAAGGTCGAGGTCACGGGTTCGAGCCCCGTAGCCCGCTCCAAAATCCCCCGTACAAATCCGATACAACGTGGACTGGTGCTGTAGAGCTAATATTCTACTGCAAACATTAACGCCCGGGCTCCGGGCGGTTAGTATTCTGGTCATCGCTAGATTGAACCGGAGCGTGTCCCGTTGGCTGTCCGCCGAGTCATTATCGTCGACGATTCTGCAGCGCTGTGCGCGCACCTGGCCAAGGCGATCGGGGCCATCGACCCCGACATCGAGGCCGAGACCGCGAGTGACGGGATCGAGGCGCTCAAGCGGTTCCAGGATGCGGCGTTCGATCTCATCATCACCGATCTGAACATGCCGGTGATGGGCGGTCTCAGGTTTATCACCAAGGTCCGCTCGATCCCGAAATACCACAACGTCCCGATTCTCGTGATCTCGGGCAGCGCCTCGGCCGAGGAGCAGGCGATCGCGCTCGACATCGGCGCCAGTGCGTATCTGGCGAAACCGCTCAAGGTGAGTGGGGTCGTCGCGGCCGTAACGGCGCTGCTGGACGGCAGGCCGGTGCCGGTGATGGAGCCGCCGCCGGCCATGGCCATGAATCCGGCCCCGAAAACTGCGGCGAAACCGCTATCGAAGCCGCAACCCGGGCTGGCAGGCGCCAAAGCCGGGAACAAAGGCGCGTCCCGGCCCCCGGCAGCCAGCGCCGGAGCGAAAGCCCCTGCGAAGGCGGCGCCGAAAGTTGCCGCGAAAGCGGCGGCGGAACCGCCCCCGAAGAAGATCGTCGTCTGCGACGACGACGTGGTGCTGCTCCGGCTGATGTACACATATCTCAAGCAGCAATTTAATGCGGAGGTTCGGATCGTGACGGGCGGCGAGGAAGCGCTCAAGGCGGTCGAAACCGACCGGCCCGACCTGCTCGTGCTCGACTTCATGATGCCGAAGATGAACGGCGACCGGGTGCTCGACATCCTGCGCGTCCGTCAGCCGGCCGGAAGCCGCCGGACCCGCGTGCTTGTCTACTCCGCGATCAACATGCGCAAGGAAGTGATGAAGAAGGGCGCTGACGGGTTTCTACAGAAACCCGCGACAGTGAGCCAGATTCAGGCCGCCGTTTCGGATCTTCTGGCGGATAACGGCGGCGATTCGACCGGTTTCCGGTCCAGCCATTAATCCGTTTGGGTCTCCTGCAAGTTCGGATAACATGACCGTGCACCTGCGTACGGGAGAAGTCGTTATGCCGGAGATATTCAAGACAGAATTCATCAAAACCGAGAAAGAGGGCCGCATCCTCACGGTCACGTTCAACCGGCCCGAGGTGATGAATGCGCTCCACCCGCAGGCCCACGACGAGTGCCAGGCGGTGTTTGACGCGTTCGAGGCGGACCCGGACCTTTGGGTGGCGATTGTCACGGGGGCGGGGGACCGTTCGTTCTGCGCCGGAAACGATCTTAAGAATGTCGCCGGCGGCGGCCGCCTGCCGTTCCCCAAAAACGGATTCGCGGGCCTTACGGCGCGCTTCAGATGCGTGAAGCCGGTGATTGCCGCCGTGAATGGGCTGGCCGTGGGCGGCGGTTTTGAAGTGGTGCTGGCGTGCGACCTCGCCGTGGCGTCGGAGACCGCCTACTTCGCCCTGCCGGAGGCGAGACGCGGCCTTGCCGCCGTCTGCGGCGGTCCGCACCGGCTGATCCGCCACATCCCCTACAAGGCGGCCATGGGGGCGATCTTAACGGGTAACAAGATCACTGCAGAAAAAGCGCTGCACTTCGGCCTCGTGAACGAGGTGGTCCCGCAGGCGGAGGTGATGGCTGCGGCCCGCCGCTGGGCGGAACAGATACTGGAGTGCGCGCCGGTGTCGGTCCGCGCCATGAAACAGATGGCGGCGGAGGGGCTCGACGAGCCCACGATGGAGAAGGCGTATCACAAGGGCTACGACCAGGTGATGGCGATGTTCCGGTCGAAGGATTTTATGGAAGGCCCGATGGCCTTCGCCCAGAAGCGCAAGCCCAACTGGACGGGGAAGTAACCGGCTATTCGTGCGCGGGCGGCAGGAACTCGCCGAGCAGCTTCGAGATCGGGATACAGACGCCGGACTTCGCCTCGACGCTGTCCAGCATGACGGCTTCCAGTTCGCCACCCTTGAGATCGAGCAGCCGTCTGGCCGCCTCCTCGCCGGAGCCTTCCAGATCCGAGGCTGCCACCACGTTCGAATCCGCGACGACCAGTTCGCCCTGCCGCTGGCCTTTCAGCCACACCTTGATGATACCGGAACGCTGGCGGATCTCGAAAAAACGGAGCATGTCGGCCGTACTGACCACATCCATCTGTCCGCGCATGACGGTGCTCTTCTGTTTCTTCTGTTCCGGGCTGGCGGCAAGCCAGGCCCGGACCCGGGAGCGGATCTCGGTGGCGGACGCCGGTTTGCGGACGAAATCCACGGCGCCCAGTTCCAGGGCCATCTTCACATAGAGGTCGTCGCCCATGGCGGAGAAGAAAATGACCGGCACCGTCACCGGGGGCGTCGCGTCGCGGATCTCGCGGATCACCTCGAACCCGTTCTTGCCCGGCATGGAGATGTCGCAGATGACGAGGTCGGGCTTTGCGTCGATGATCGTCCGGGCGGCCTTCAGCGGGTTGCCGACCGAAATGACCTCGGTCTCCGCGTTCTTGAGCGTCAGCCCGATCAGCTTCAGCACGTTCTCGTCGTCTTCGACATGGACGATCTTGTAGCCCATCGGTCGCCGCAGGGTCTCCGTTCGCGTTCGGTCAGTCCCGCCAGAATAGGCGACGGCGGCGAAAAGGGCCACGCCGTTTACCAATGTTGGTACTGGGCTGGAAGGGCCGGAATGACGCAGCGGGCGGTGGTTCAGGGGTTGACTGTCACGACCACCGGACTGGTTGCCGGGTCGGGCAAGGATTCCTGGGTACAGCTCAGGGTATAAACGGCCGTCGCCGACGGGTTGACGATGGCGACACCGAGCGGCGGCACGGCTTCAATGGCTCCCGGATTGATCTCGCACGCGTCGGCATTCTCCACGTCCCAGAGGAGTGCGACGTTGTCTCCCGAATCCACGGTGTCGGGGCTGGCCGTGAAGGCCAGAATATGGATCTGCGGATCGTCGACTCCGAGTGCGACCGACTCCGTCGCCTTCTTGCCGAGGTCTTTTGAATCGCAACTGATCGTGTAAACGGTCGATACGTCCGGGCTCACCCACAGATCGCTGTGGGCGTCGACATGGTAGCGCGGCTCGCCGGGCTCCACATCCAGCTGGCAGTTCTCGCCGTTCCAGACTTTCCATTCGACGTGGGAATACTCCCCCCGTTCGATCACGTCCGGCGTGGCCCGGATGTATTCCACCCGGGCGTCGTCACAGGCGGAGAGTGTCCCGGCTGCGACCAGTGCCGAAAGTGCAACAAGGAGGCGGCTGGTTATGCGATTGAGCGTAGATGGCATGGAACACCTTTTCTGGTTTCAGGATTTATACTGTCTATTCATTACTCCTGCCAGCAGGGGATGTTTCTGTGGCCGGCGTCACATTTGGTTGGATTATGTGCGCCGATGAGCGGGGTTTTCAGGGGTTCACCATGACCGTTGTGTCCATCACTGCGGGGCCACCCGGCCCGGTGCAGGTCAGGGTGTAGAGTGTTGTTTCCGCCGGGGAGACGTTCGTGGAGCCGGACGGCGGGTCGACGGAGCCGACGCCGGGACTGATCGAGCAGCCCGTCGCATGGTTCGTGATCCAGATCAGGGAGGTCGTTTGCCCGGCATCGATAACCGGCGATGCGGCTGTGAAGAGTGAAACGGTGACGTGCGGGTTGACGTAAACGGTCGTATAGGCGGAGCCGTACCGGGCAGGTTCGCCGACGGTCTCCGAAACGCAGCTGAGTGAATAGAGGGTGGTGTCGTCCGGTACGACTTCGGCGGTTCCGGTCGGCAGGGTCGCGGCAATTGCACCTGGATTGATCTCGCACGAATCGGCATTTTCGATCTCCCATTCGAGCGTTGAGGCCTCTCCGGCTTCGATGGCAGAGGGGCTTGAGTAGAAGGCGTGGACGGCGACATCCGGAGGAACGACGGTAATTGTCAATTTCGCGCTGCTGCCGTGGCCGTACCGGTCGCTGGAGTCGCAGTAAATTTCATAGACGGTGGTGACGGCGGGTGTGACCTTGAACTCGCCCTTGGGATCGACGGATTCACCACCGCCGGAACCAATCTCGTTCAGGCTGCAGTATCTGGCAGTATGGACGCTCCATGCCAGAGTGGCCGTTTCGCCGCGCGGAATGATCTCCGGTGCCGCGTGGAAATATTCGACATCGGCATTGCCGCAGGCGCTTATCGTGCTGGCGGCGACGATGAGGGCAAAGAGGTGGCAGGGGGTTTTCATGAGGTCGATTCCTTTCACGGGTTACGGAGCCGGATTGAGGGTGAGGGATTTTGTGACGGCCAGGGAGTTCCCGGTGCAGGTGAGCTGATAGGTGACCGGCTGATCGGCCGTGATCGTCACGCTGCCATCCCGTTCAACAATTCCCGGTTGCGGATCGAGGCGGCACGAGTCCGTATTGACGGAACTCCAGATCAGGGAAACGGACTCCCCGGCCGCCGGAAGCGGCGGTGAGGCATAGAAGAACCGGATTGCCGGTTCGGGAACGACTTCGGCGAGGGCGAACGCCGTAACCGTATCGTTGCCGTCACTGCAGACGAGGGTATAGGCGGTGGTTTGGGCCGGACTGAGTGTCAGCGAACCGGTGGGTAGGGCCGTGTCGAGGTTCCCGGGCTGAATCGTGCATGTATTGGCGAGGCGGACGCTCCACGACAGAACAAATGTCTTTTCCACAACTCCGTCGCCCGGCACGGCGGTAAACGAATCTATATACAGGTCCGGGTCCCGCACGACTATCAGTGCGGAGTATCGATAACCTGCTTCATCTGCGGGGCACTGAGCCTCCACAACAGAAGTGGTTTGAGGCTGAAACTCCGCCTGGCCCTGATAGACAAGAAGAGGCCGGCCGTCACTGCCTTTGGTAATGACACCGGTATTGATCGGAAAAGTACGGATATCGGAGCCGACAGCAACCCGGCATTTTTCGAGTTCAGAACGGACGATCACTGTAACGGTCTGTCCGGGTCTCACATCGTTGTCCGACAGAATGAGCCTGTTCCGGGCGACATCGTCGAAACTCGGCGGGCCGTAGTCCGAACTGCATCTGGCGGAACCGACCACCCAAAACGCGCAGACGAACAGCACCCCGGACAGATATTTCCGTTTCATTCCTAGCCCCTTCCTTGGGTGGGTTCCCCGCCGCCCAAGCAACACGTCAGGTGTTTTCTGATTGAATTTATTCAATCTCAGAGCTGATAAAAAATATCAATTAAAATCAGCAAGTTAACTGATATAAGTGTTTTCTATAATGTATTCTATGATGTCTAAATATCCGGAATCCCGGGCGATTCTCCGGAACACAGCCAGAACACGGTTTGTGAAGGGAAGCCGCCGGGGTGGCTGTGGATAAAGGGTCCTAGAACAGCTCGATGCCGTTCCGTTTCGCCCAGATAAAACTGGCGGCGGAGAATGCGGTGACGACGATGGCGACGGCGATAATCCGGCGCGGAAGCTGTGCCCGTTCGACCGGCGGGCCTAGCACCATGCGCGGATCACCGCGCAGACCCAAATGGACTGAAAAAATATACAGGAAACCGGTGGCGGCTCCCATCCGGTCCAGCGGGTCGTCGCTGAACAGCGCGATATTGCCGAGCGGGAAGACGAGGGCGACGACCAGAAGGCCGGTCCCGAAGCGTGTAAAACGGAGCGCCCGTTCGCTGCCCAGGAACACGCCGCCCAGTCCGCAGGCCAGTGCCGCCAGCGGCAGCGTGTAGAGATAGAACAGAACGATCGGTTCCGTCGTCACCAGCGCCCGGCTGAACCACAGACCGAAGACGCACAGCCCCATGGCGAGCGCCGCCAGCATCCCCGTCGCGGGTGGAATCTCGGACTTCTTGCGCTTTCGTTCTTCGCGCCAGGTTTTAAATGACCAGTCCATAGGGTTTCCTGCAGTCGCCGCCGCCGTCTAGCGGCAGTGGGTCCCGGCTCCGGCGAGCGAATCTAGCAGCCAGTGGTCCAGCTCCTGAAAGGTCGGCGGCAGCTCCTTGGCGACCAGATCCGCGTGCGGACGGAGTTTCTCGAACGGATAAGAGTTCGTCACGCCCAGCACCCGGCAGCCGGCGGAGCGGGCAGAGTTCATCCCGCCGACCGAATCCTCGATGGCGAGGGTTTTGGATTTCTGCAGTGGTCCGTTCCCGTTCTCATTCAACCAGTCGAACGCCCGCTCATAGGGCTCAGGGTGCGGCTTGTGGTGCTGGCACTCCCTGGCGCCGATGATCGTCCCGAAGCAGTCGAGAAGCCGGTAGTGGTCCAGGATCGCCTCAATCTCGGTGGCGAGAGCCCCGGACGCCACGGCCACGGGGATATTCTGTTTCTTGAGGTCGCGGATCAGCTCGGCGACATTCGGAAAGATCCGGACCGGCTGTTCGCCGTAGAGGGCCTCTTCCATGAAGATCGCTTCCTTGCGGACGACCATCGCCTCCACGTCATGGTCTGTCAGGGGCTTGCCGAAATCTTCATGTGTCGCCCGGAACAGCCCCTCGTCGTCCAGATGGAGGTAACGGGCGTAATAGTGGTCCCGGGAAAGCTCGATCCCGCGTTCCCTCAAAACCCGCTGGAACAGGCGCAGGTGGAGCGGCTCCGAATCGGCGATAACGCCGTCGAAGTCGAAAATAACGGCCTGAATCAGGGGCTGTGCCATGGGTAGGGGGATCATGCATGAGGTCTACGTTTGAGGCAAACAACCGTCTTGATTCCGCACCCTTAGGGGGCTAACAAGGGGCGCCTTTCGCGCATTGCCTCCGCGGGCCGCAATCCTAAATCAGGCGGCCGGTCTACGGCGGGGAGCAGGGGGACCATCGTGAATATCCACGAGTACCAGGGAAAAGAAATCTTCAGGAAATACGGCGTGCCCGTGCCCGACGGCCGGATCGCCAAAACGGCCGACGAGGCCGAGAAGATCGCGCGGGAGCTGAACAGCCCCGTCGTGGTCGTGAAGGCCCAGATTCACGCGGGCGGCCGCGGCAAGGGCGGCGGCGTGAAGGTGGCGAAAAGCCCGGCTGAGGCGAAAGAAGCCGCCTCCAAAATCCTCGGCATGACGCTGGTCACGCACCAGACCGGCCCCGAGGGCAAGAAGGTCCATACGGTGCTGGTCGAGAAGGGCGCCAAGATCGTCCGCGAGCTGTATCTGGCGCTGACGCTGGACCGCGAATCGGGACAGATCACCTACGTGGTCTCCACCGAAGGCGGCATGGATATCGAGGAAGTCGCGCACAAGACCCCCGAGAAGATCATCAAGGTCGCGGTCGACCCGTGCACGGGCGTCAGCGGCTACCACGCCCGCAAGCTGGGTTTCGCGCTGGGCCTCTCGGGCGACACGCTCAAGAAGTTCCAGGACCTCGCGGTCAAGCTCTACCGCTGCTACGTGGAGCAGGACTGCTCACTGCTGGAGATCAACCCGCTGATCGTCACGGCCGAGGGCGACGTCTTCGCGCTCGACGCCAAGTTCAACCTCGATGAAAACGCCTTCTTCCGCCACAAGGAGTGGGAGGGCATGCGTGACCTGAACGAAGAGGACCCGCGCGAGACCGAGGCCAAGAAGTACGACCTGTCGTATGTGGCGCTGGACGGAAACATCGGCTGCATGGTGAACGGCGCAGGCCTCGCCATGGCGACCATGGATATCATCAAGCTCTACGGCGCCGAACCGGCGAACTTCCTGGACGTGGGGGGTGGAGCCAATGCCGAGAAGGTGAAGGCCGCGTTCCAGCTGATCCTCTCGGACAAGAAGGTGAAGGCGGTGCTGGTCAACATTTTCGGCGGCATCATGAAATGCGACGTGATCGCGCAGGGCGTGATCGCGGCGGCCAAGGAGATGGGGCTCAACCTGCCCGTCGTCGTCCGGCTGGAAGGCACGAACGTCGATCTGGGCAAGAAGTTGCTGAACGAATCCGGACTGAACCTCGTCTCGGCCGACGGCCTCGCCGACGCCGCCGAGAAAGTCACCCGCCTCGTGAAGGAGGCCCGCTAAGCCATGTCTATTCTCGTTGACAAGAACACCAAGGTAATCACCCAGGGCATCACCGGCGCGACCGGCCAGTTCCACACCAAGGGCTGCCGCGACTACGGCACCAAGATGGTGGCGGGCGTTACTCCGGGCAAGGGCGGCACGGACTTCGAAGGCATCCCGATCTTCGACACGGTCGGACAAGCCAAAGAGGCTACCGGCGCCAACGCCAGTGTGATCTACGTTCCGCCTCCGTTCGCGGCCGACGCGATCCTGGAAGCGGTCGACGCGGAACTCGACCTCGTCATCTGCATCACCGAAGGCATCCCGATCGTGGACATGCTGAAGGTGAAGCGCTCGATGGCGGGCAAGAAGACCCGCCTCATCGGTCCCAACTGCCCGGGCGTCATCACGCCGGGCCAGTGCAAGATCGGCATCATGCCGGGTCACATCCACCGTCCGGGCAAGATCGGCATCGTCTCGCGCTCGGGCACGCTGACCTACGAAGCTGTGCACCAGGTGACGAAGATCGGCCTCGGCCAGTCGACATGCGTGGGGATCGGCGGCGATCCGGTCAAGGGCATGGACCACACCAGCGTGATGGAACTGTTCGAAGAGGACGACGGCACCGAGGCGATCATCATGATCGGCGAAATCGGCGGCAGTGCCGAAGAGGAAGCCGCCGCGTGGGTGAAGGCCAACTGCTCGAAGCCGGTCGTGGGCTTCATCGGCGGCCAGACGGCGCCGAAGGGCAAGCGCATGGGCCATGCCGGCGCGATCATTGCGGGCGGCAAGGGCGATGCGGCGAGCAAGATCGCCGCGTTCCGCGACGCGGGGATTTTCGTCTCCATGTCTCCGGCCGACCTGGGCAAGACACTCCAGGAGGCGCTCGCCAAGAACCCCCGCAAGATCTCGGTCCGCGTGACCAAGGCGATCAAGGATGCCGAGCCCAAGCTCCGCAAGCTGGAGAAGGATGCGGAAGCCTCGGTGAAGAAGGCATTCAAGAAGGCCGAGCCGAAACTCCGCAAGTTCGAGAAAGAAGCCGAAGCCCGCGTGAAGAAGGCCGCCAGTACGGCGACCTCCAGGGGCAAGAAGCTCTTCAACGACCTGAAGGCCCGCGTCTCGAGCGGCGTCAAAGCCGCCTCGAAGAAACCGGCCGCAAAGAAACCCGCCAAGAAGACGGCGAAGAAAAGAAAGTAACAGGAGCACAGACCTCTAATGGCAATCGAACAGACCCTTTCCATCATCAAACCCGACGCGGTCCAGAAGAACGCGATCGGCGGCATCATCTCGAAGTTCGAGGAGAAGGGCCTGCGCGTCGTCGCGGCCCACCTGAAGCACCTCTCGAAGGAAGAGGCCGAAGGATTCTACGCCGTGCACAAGGCGCGGCCGTTCTTCCCAGACCTGATCAAGTTCATGACGGAGGGCCCGGTGCTCCTCATGGTACTCGAAGGCGAAGGCGCCATCGCGAAGAACCGCGAGATCATGGGCGCCACGAACCCGGAGAAGGCGGACGCCGGAACGCTGCGCAAGCTGTTCGGCACGAACATCGAGCGCAACGCCTGCCACGGCTCCGATGCCCCCGATACGGCGAAGTTCGAAATCGGCTGGTTCTTCCCGCAGCGCGAGGTCTACGCCGGCCGCAAGTAACGGAGTCGCGAGACTTCAAAAGAAACGGCCTCCCTCAGGGAGGCCGTTTTTATTTGGCGCGATCTAGGTTTCGCTCACCCGCCGAACAGCTTCTTCGCCCGCTTCTTCATTTCTTTGACCGGGACAACTTCGACTTGCGTGGCGATCATCCAGGAGTGGCCGAAGGGGTCGGTGAACTGGGCGGCCCGGTGGCCGTAGAACTCCGTCCGGGGTTCCATCGTGGAGGCCGCACCGGCGGCGACGGCTTTCTTGTACGTCGCGTCCACGTTCTTCACGTAGAGGTGGATCTTGACGGGGGTGCCGCCGATGGAGAGTGGTCCGCGGTTCCCCCAGGCGGGGTTCTCGTCGGCGAGCATCACCTTGCAGTTGCCGAACACCAGTTCCGCGTGGCCCACCAAGCCGCCCGGCATGTCGCCGGGCATATTGATGGTATAGAGGTGTTTGGCTCCCAGCACTTTCTTGTACCACTGGATCGCCGCCCCCGCGCCTTTGATGTTCAGATAAGGGGTGATCAGCGGTTCGTTTTTCGGAATTGCAGGGACTTTCTTCGCCATGGGTTATCTCCTTGATCGGGTTCAGGCCCCTTTTATACCAGAGACAGGCGCCAGAACACGCTTTTGATGCCTCCAGAACACGAAGAATGGCCGGAAACCGGAACAGCCTCTACCGAGCGGCGAGGGACCGTGATACCAAGAGACTGTTCATCAGACCAAAAGGTCTTCCTTGCTCCTCCCCTTCCGCGCATGGAGCCGGTCCCCTGCAAAGGGACCGGCTCCTTTTTTATGAATTATGCAAATATGACCCGGTTGCGGCCCGACTGCTTGGCCCGGTAGAGCCGGCTGTCGGCGAGTTCCAGCAGGGTGTCCGAGTCGGCCGCGAGGCCGCTCGCCGAGGCGATACCGAAGCTGGCGGTGACGGCGATTTCGGAACCGCTCCAGTAGACCGGAGTATTCCGGATGCGGTCGCGGATCCGCTCAGTGACTTCGGCGGCCGCCTCGAGCGGGGTTTCGGGCAGCAGGATGACCAGCTCCTCACCGCCGAACCGCCCGGCCGCGTCGATCCCCACCCGGATTTCGGACCGGATGCAGTTGGCGACCTCGCGGAGCACGGCGTCACCCGCCGCATGGCCGTACGTGTCATTGATCTCCTTGAAGTGGTCCAGGTCGCCCATGACCAGCGTGACCGGCCGCTCGGTGCGCCGGGTGCGCAGGCATTCGGAGGCGAGCAGTTCGAAAAATCGCCGCCGATTGAAGAGGCCTGTCAGCGTGTCGATGATCGACAGTTCCCGGAGCTGGTTCTCCCGTTCGCGCCAGCGTTCGGTGAGGAGGTTCACCACGAACCAGACGGTGACCGGCGAGACGATAAGCAGGGTGATCTGCCAGTAGCGGATCACGCCGAGCGGGCTGCCTTCGCTGTTCGCCGGATAGGTATGGAAAATCGGCGCATAGGGCAGAAACCCCGTTTCAAGGCCGATAACCACCAGTGTCGTCACGATGACCCCGGTAATGAGCGACCGCAGGATCGCTCCGGGGTGCAGGAGCGGGAGCCCCAGCGCGATACCGTCCACCAGCAGCGCGGCGATGCTGGTCGTATAGAGACCCAC
The DNA here is from genome assembly GCA_964565925.1 of uncultured bacterium. Taxonomy (GTDB): domain Bacteria; phylum JAGRBM01; class JAGRBM01; order JAGRBM01; family JAHCIT01; genus CAZMGV01. The sequence continues at coordinate 75,853 of CAZMGV010000017.1, read as the reverse complement.
CGAATACGAGAAGAAGATCACACCGAGCGTGAACCCTTGTGTCAGCAGGTCGGAAAGGATCGGCAGGTCGTCGGTCCGCTTGCGGGCGGCGATTCCGGTCCCGAAGAGGACGCCTGTCAGGACCATCAGCAGCACGGCGACACCCAGGGTGACCCGGTAGTAGACCGGGTTGACGTAAGGCTCGAGATCTCCCGTGCCGATGGAAAAAATAAAGAACGTGTTGGCGACCGTGACCAGCATGACGAGGAACTGGAGGAACAGCGCCCGGTCGATCGGCCGCCAGTCGATAGGGTTTGTCGGCCCCGCCCGGTGGGGCTGGCTGAAATCGGCATTTGGAGTGGATGATTCCGGGTTCACGGGGTAATACGGCAGTTCTCCGGAAAAACCGGTTTTCCGGGGTTTTGAGCCTGAAAAAGAGCCTATTCAGACTCAAGAATACCGCTTGAAGGCTCATTAATCCAAAAGAACAAAATTGTTCTTGACGACTGACCGACCGGTCGGTAGTATGACAAATGTCAGGTTCGTGGAGGACCTATCACCTCAATGTCAGCAGAACCCTTTGGAAAAGGCCCTGAACTCGTCCGCCACCCGTCGCAGGACCGCATCCTCGATGTGGCCGAGCAGCTGTTTGCGGACCGCGGCTTCTCGGGCGTCGGTCTGGCCGAGGTGGCCGAGAAGTCGGATCTCTCCAAGTCGAGCCTGTTCCACCATTTCAAATCGAAGACGGAAATCTACGCGTCGGTGCTGGAGCGGCTGTTCAAGCGGCTGTGGGAGACCCTGGAACCCCATGTCGACGAATCGGCCAATGCCTGGACCCAGCTCGACCAGATTGTGGACGTGTGGGTCGGATTCATGGCCGACAACCCCAACACCGCGAAGCTGCTGCTGCGCTCCATGGTCGAACGCGACTTCGAGGACGCCGGGCTCTCGCGCGAAGAACTCCTGAACCGGCACGGCCAGTACCTGCGCCAGATCATCCAGAAGGTCGTCACGCTGATGAAGGCCGGTACCGACTCGGGCGTGTTCCGCCAGCAGTCGATCGGCCACTTCGTGCAGACGCTGATCGGCGCGACGATTTTTCACTTCGCCTCGGGCGAATTCGGCAAGGGGATGATCGGCGGCGACCTGTTCGAGCCCCGGCGCGTCGAGGCGCGGAAGTCTGAACTCAGGAATTTCCTCCGGTGGGGGCTCGCCCCTCAAGGTGGAAGCGAAAAGTAACGAAGCTTCCGGCGCGGCATCTGTCGCTGTGACAGGGCAGCAGCCGGAAACAGCCCCGATAAACCAAAGTCCAAGGAGACGACCCAGATGGAACTGCTGAACAAAGAACACCGCAAGATGTATGGCAAGTTCGCCGGTATCGAGTGGAACGACGAAGTGGAAATCCGCAACATGCGCGAGTCGCTCGAATTCGATGCGCCGCTCGATGTCTCCTGGAACTGGGACTACGTGGGCCAGGTGGAAGACCTGCGCCGCCTCTATGAGATCAGCAAGGTCCGCCAGTGGAACGCCGAGAAGGACCTCGACTGGTCCACGAAGATCGACCCCAAGGACCACTGGGGCATGGATCCAAACTACTCGATCATCTGCCAGCTCCTGAAGATGCAGGGCAAGCCCGAAAGCGTCCAGCGCGAAGCGGCTTGGGACAATATGGCCTACATCTGCTCACAGCTGCTTCACGGCGAACAGGCCGCGCTCCAGATCTGCGGCCAGCTCACCAACGCCTGCCCGGACATGGACATGAAGTTCTACGCCGGCGCGCAGACGTTCGACGAGGTCCGCCACATCGAGGCGTTCGCCAAGTTCCTGCAGCGGAAAGTCGGCAAGATTTATCCGGTCGACCCCAACATCAAGTTCCTGCTGGAAGAACTGCTGAAGGCAGACTCCTGGCAGAAGAAGACCCTCGGCATGCAGACCCTGTTCGAGGGCATGGCCCTGGGGATCATGGGCATGCTGGAAGGCGGCACCGATGTGCCGTTCCTCAAAGAGATGCTCAAGCGCGTGCGGCTTGATGAATCCCGCCACGCGGCGTTCGGCATCATCTCGATGACGAAGACCGTCGAAGAGTGCAAGGACGATCCCGGCATGCGCGACGATCTGGAAGACTGGGCGTTCGGAATCCTGGAATGTCTCAACGCCGGCCAGTACCACGGCCCGCTCAAGGAGCTGGGCGCCCAGCACGGCATCAGCGCCTCGGCGATGGCTCCGTTCCTCTACCAGTCGAAGGAAGCGGTGGAGTCCAAGTCCCTCATGTACACCCACGCCGTGATCCCGCATCTGAAGAAGATCGGCCTCATCACCGAGCGCACTGCCGGGAAATACAAGGAGATCGGCCTCGTGAAGGACATGAACGCCGTCTCGACCGAGTCCCGCGCGACCGAAGGTGCCTACGACTGATTCACTGAACTAGTTGCTGATTTACTGAGGGGGTGCCGGCTGGTGCCCCCTCAGTGCTTTTTCGGTGCGAATGTCCGTAAATAGACACCTCTGTCCAGTTTGCACGGTTCAGCACGATTGGACACGATTAAACACACATAGCCACCGACAGGGGAGTGCGAAATGGCCGGATATGTGATCGTCACAGGTGCCTCGAAGGGAATCGGCAAGGAGATCTGCCGGGAACTGGCCAAGCGCAAGCAGGATCTGGTGCTGGTCGCCAGGTCGGCGGACCTGCTGGAGGCTCTGGCGGCGGAACTGAAGGATGCGCACGAAATCGACGCTGTGCCGATGTCCGTAGACCTGATCAACCTTGAGGCCATCGACCGGATGGCGGCGGAACTGGACAAGCGCGGCATCGCGGTATCGGGCCTCGTGAACAACGCCGGGTTCGGCACCATCGGCCGGTTCGAGAAGATCGAGACGGAAACCGAAGACCGGATGATCGACCTGAACGTGCGGGCGCTGGCGCACCTGTGCCACTTGTACGTCCCGCGGCTGAAAGCCGCGCGGGGCGGTTATGTGATGAATATCGCGTCCATAGCGGGGTTTACGCCGATGCCGCTCATGGCGACCTACGCGGCCGCCAAGGCTTTCGTGCTGTCGCTCTCCAAGGCGCTCGCCGTCGAGTGCGAAGAGTCCGGTGTGCAGATCTGCTGCATCTGCCCGGGCGTCACGGAAACCGAGTTCATCGAGGTCCAGGGCGCCGACACCTCGAAACTGCCGGCATCGATCAAGGAGACGCCGGAATCGGTTGCCCGGTTTGCCATGGCGGAACTGGACAAGGGGTCGACCGTGGCGGTCTCGGGCGCGCTGAACCGGATCGGCCGCGTGCTGATGACGGTGATTCCGGACGATACGCTGGCCCGGATCACTTATCTCTACGCCAAGCCGGCCAGCCGGAAGAAAAAGGACTGAAAACCCGGCCATTCCCTGAATTCCGCTCACCCTGAGGGCCGGGGCGCTGCGGTGCTTTTGCGCACACGCTTAATTGGTTAAAAATCACTGCTGAACAGACCCGGTATCTGATATGTATGAACCGGGACTGAATCATGTTCGGAGGGACAATACGAAGTTCGTTTGTGGCGGCCATTGTAGTGCTGTCACTGTCGGTGGCCGGCGGCGTAGCCTGGTCCGTCTACTCGTACCTCGAGCGGGACGCGACTGCCCAGATCCAGAACCGCGCCCGCACGGTCGGCCGGATGCTTGCGTTCAACGTCCGCGCCGGCATCGAGTTCGACGACAGCGACGCGGTCTGGTCCGCTCTCGATGCCACCAAGGATAACCCCGAGATCTCGCTGGTCCGGGTGATCGACCGCCGCGGCGAAACCATCGCCACCTATTCCGCCAGCCAGGGCAAACAGGCGCTGAGGGGGTCGGCCCCATCCATCGACGAATCCTCGCTCATCATGGAAGAACTGCCGGTGGAAGGGCTTGTGACTCCGGGTCAGATCGGCAAGGTGGTGGTCGGCGCGAGCGACCAGATGCTGCGTGAGTTCCGCCAGCGGATGGTTGGTGTACTGGCCGGCGCCACGCTGCTGCTGGCGGTGCTCTCCAGTGCCGTTACTGTATTTTTCGCCGGACAGTTCATGAGCAGGAAGCGCGCCGAGCTGACGCTGGGCGGTCTCGCCAAGGCGCTGCCGGGACAGGCGTTCGTGCTGAGCCGCGAGGGCGTCTTTCTCACCACGTTCGGCTCGGCTGAAGAATCGGTGCTGCACGCGGCCGGCAAGTTCTTCGACCCGGTGGGCAAGCGGCTCACGGACCTGTTCAGCGTGACCGAGGCGATGCCGGTACTGGATGCCATCTCGCGGGTAACCGAATCCCGCGAACCCGACCGGTTCGACTTCCGCATCTCCCGGGGCGAAGACTACCGCTGGTTCGAAGGCCGCGTCTCTCCGCTCTTCAGCGACGACAACCTTTCGGTGGATCGGGTCATCCTGCTCACCTACGACATTACCGAGCAGCGCCGGCTCTCGGAACAGCTCGCGCAGGTGCAGCGGCTGGACGCCATGGGCCAGCTGGTCGGCGGCATCGCCCACGATTTCAACAACATTCTCAACGTTATCGTGAGCCACGGGGAACTGCTCCGGATGGAGCTTTCGGCGGATGATCCCCGGCTTACCGACGTGAACGGTATCCTGTCGGCTACCCAGCGCGCCTCGCAGGTGACGCATCGTCTGCTCGCCTTCGCCCGCAAGGAAGTGGTCCAAGTCCAGGATATGGACCTGGGCGAGGTGGTGAAACGCATGCACCCGCTGCTGCTCAGGGCCGTGGGCGAGCGGATCACGCTCAAGATGTCGGTGGGCGAGAACCTGTATTCGGTTAAAGCCGCTGTCAGCCAGATGGAGCAGGCGCTCCTCAATCTCGTTGTGAACGCGCGCGATGCGATCCGTGACGAGGGGACGATCATCATCGAGGTATTCAACGTCCAGAGGAGCTTCCCCGCCGTCAGGGACGGTGCGGATACCCGGCCGATGGTCATGCTTGCGGTCAGCGATACGGGCGGCGGCATACCTCCTGAAATCCGGGACCGGATATTTGAACCTTTCTTCACGACCAAGGGCGTGGGCCGGGGCACGGGGCTCGGACTCTCCAGCGTGCTGGGTATCGCGAAACAGAACGGCGGGCAGGTCGAGGTCTATTCGGAACCGGGCAAGGGGAGCACGTTCAAGCTGTATTTCCCGGCGAGCCGCGACATGGCCGAGCCGTTAAAGCCACTGGCGGACCGGCCGGTAAAACTCCCGACGGGCGGCGAAACCGTCCTGCTGGTCGAGGACGATCTCCAGCTGCGAGTGGTGAACGCCCGGCTGCTCGCGGGACTGGGCTATACGGTTCTGGAGGCCGACGACGGCGCCGACGCCCTTCATCTGACGGAGCGGTTCGGCGGTCCGATCGACATCGTCGTCACGGACGTGGTGATGCCGAAGGTGACCGGTCCCGAACTGGTCGCCAAGCTGAAATCGATGCGCCCGCAGACCCATGTACTCTATATTTCCGGATATACCGACAACGTCGTGCTTTATCACGGGGTCCGGCACGAAGGCGTGCACTTCCTGCATAAGCCGTTCACGGCCGAGACGCTCGCCGTGAAGCTCCGGGCCATTCTCGACGAGCCCAAGCTGTCGCTCGTGAAGCGTTAGCCGCCGGCCGCTTTTCCCCCGGTCCCGATTTCCGGAGGCCGGATTTCTTCCAATCGGGTCGGCTACACTGGGCTAATGACGGCGGCGAAAGCCATCTGCTGGATCGTTCTTTACTGGGTACTGGTGCTGGCTCCGGTGGGCCTGATGCTTGCGGGCACGACGCCGCCGGCAGCGGGTTTCACAGCCGATCTCTCCGCCGTGCTCGGCTACGTCGTCCTTTCCATTCTCGGCGTGCAGTTCCTGCTCACGGCGCGCTTTCGCCGGGCGAGCGCCCCCTTCGGTATCGACGTCGTCTACTACTTCCACCGGTACGTCGGAATCCTCGCGCTGGTGCTTGCAGTGGCCCATGGTCTCCTCCTGCTCGCGGAAAACCCGGCGCTATTTGCCATCCGGCATCCGTGGGGTCTGCCGCTGCATCTCTATGCGGCGATCCTGGCGACGGGGCTTCTGGCCGTACTCCTGGCTTATTCGCTCTGGCGCAAGGAGCTTGATGTTAAATACGGAAGCTGGCGGAACTGGCACGGCGTTCTGGCGGTCGCGGTGGTGCTTCTGGGCACTGCTCACGCGGCAGCCGCGGCCACATATCTGGACGCCTCCTGGAAACGGATCTGCTGGCTTGCTGTTACCCTCTTCTGGCCGCTGCTGCTGGGGTACGTTCGTCTCGGCAAGCCCTGGCGGAGGGAGGGCCGGCCGTACCGGGTGGCCGAGGTACGCCCGGAACACGGGAACGCCTGGACCCTCGCGCTGGTGCCCGAAGGACACGCGGGTTTCCGTTTCTCGCCGGGCCAGTTCGCCTGGCTGACGCTGGGCGAGTCGCCGTTTTCCATCGAGGAGCACCCGTTCTCGATATCTTCCGCTTCGGTATCCCCCGGCGCCAGCGGGGACGGACGTATCGAACTGACGATCAAGGAGCTGGGCGATTTTACCCGCACGGTGAAGGACGTTCCGCCCGGAACGAAAGCGTTCCTCGATGGACCCTACGGGGCATTTTCCACGGACAGGCATCCGAACGCCCGCGGCTATGTGTTCGTCGCGGGCGGCGTCGGTATCGCGCCGGTGATGAGCATGCTGCGCACACTGGCCGCACGTGGAGACGTCCGGCCCTTGTGCCTTTTCTATGGCACCCGGAACTGGGACAAGGTGATTTTCCGGGAAGAGCTGGAACAGCTCCGGAGCCGGCTGAACCTCCGGCTGGTTCATCTGCTCGAAGACCCGCCCGACGGTTGGAGCGGCGAAACGGGCTATCTTACGCGGGATATTCTTTCGCGCTGGCTCCCTGAAGAACGCGGCGGGTTCGAATACTTTATCTGCGGCCCGGTGCCACTCATCCGCACGGCCGAGTCGGCGCTGGACGGGCTCGGTGTCCCGCTGGGACGGATTCACACGGAACTCTACGATCTGGCCTGAGGGGAGGCGGAGGAAAAATGCGCGAGCGAATGGCCGGACAAGTGGCGCTGGCGACCGGCCTCCTCGTGGTCCTGGCGGCGGTCGCTTTTGCCTGGCTGCGGAATCCTTCAGACCGGAGCGCACCCGCCGCTGTTCAGGTAACCGCTCCGGTCCGGCTGGAAGGCGCCGCGGCCAGGGGCAGGGCGGTTTTCGAGCGGGAGATGTGCGGCGCGTGCCATTCCGTCGCCGGCGAGGGCAACCTGCGCCACCCGCTGGACGGCGCCGGCGCCCGGTATTCGCGCGAAGAGCTGCGGAAATGGATCGTCCCCGGCCCGGAAATGAAATCGAAACTTCCCGCCCGTGTATTCGAGGCCAAGCAGCAGTTTGCCGAGATCACGCCGGAAGATCTCGATGCGCTGGTCGACTATCTGTCGACCCTTCGGGCACCGCCGCGCTGAATCCCGCTTATTGTTTCTGGACATCCTGCTTCGGAAGTTCATGCAGCTTCCGGGTGACGCGGCCGGCGTTGCGGATAATGACGACAATACCAGTCAAAAACAGGGCCAGAACAGCTGCGACCAGCAGCGCCCGTCTGGGGCTCGGCTGCTGGTCGCGGAAGGTGGGGCGGCGTCGCTTGCGCATCGCCGGGGAGTCTAGCCGACTTTCTTCTCCGGTTTCGACTCGCTGGTTTTGGCATCGGTTTCTTCCTTGTGCTTCCGGATCTCCTTGCCGATGGCTCCCATGACCTGTCCGATGAACTTGCCCCGATTGGTGGCCGCCCAGGACATCGCCTGCTGGCGGTATTCGTTGGTCTGCTGGAAGTGGGGGAAGACGTACCGGGCGATCAGCTCGTAGCTGCGCTTGGTCTGCTCGAAATCGGCCCAGTTGACGGCCATCTGGAGCATGGTCCCGAAACCGCCGGACTCCTTCTGGAGCTTTTCGATCTGCTTGATGCAGTCGTCCGGGTCGCCGATCACGGCAAGACCCGAGTTGATGAGCGAATCGACCGCCTTGTCCGGACTGGACGCCGGGGCCAGCGGGAGTGCGCCGACGTTGTTGAAATACATGAGCCACTTTCCGAGGCCGAACTTGACGTTCTCGCGGGCTTTTTCGCGGGTCTCGGCGACGTGCATCGGGCCCACAAGTCTCCAGTCGTCGCGGCTCACCTGCTGGCCGTGTTCGGCCGCCTTGTCGACGGCGATTTTCCAGTTGGACGCGAGCGTGTTGAACCCGCCCTGCGTGGTGGCGCCGATGGAGAGCAGCGGAAGACCGTATTTGCCAGCCGCCCGGGCGCCCGACGGAGACACCATGGAGGCGACGGCGATTTCGATACCTTTGGGCGAGAACGGCTTGAGCTGCAAGCGCGCCTCTTTCAGCTCGAACCAGCTCGCCTTGTGGGTGACCGTCTCGCCCCGGAGCAGCGGCACCAGCACGGAGATCGCCTCGTCCATCATGTCGCGCTGGGCGTCCGGATTGATCCCCATCATGTAGGCATCAGACGGCAGCGAGCCCGGACCGCAACCGAAGATCACCCGGCCGCGGGTCAGGTGATCGAGCATCATGATCCGGTCGGCGAGCATGAGCGGATGGTGATACGGGAGCGACGACACGCCGGTGCCCAGCCGTATGTGCCGGGTCCGCTGCGCGGCGGCGGCGATGAACACTTCGGGGCTCGCGATGATCTCGTATCCCGCCGAGTGGTGCTCGCCGATCCAGGCTTCGTCGTAGCCCAGCTGGTCCAGGTGCTCGAGCAGCTGCATGTCCCGTTCGAGCGCCAGGGTGGGATTCTCATCCACCGGGTGGAAAGGGGCGAGAAAAATACCGAATTTCATCCGCTGTGCCATGACGTGTCTCCTCCGGGAACCGATTGAATTGCCGGCGCGTTACCGGCGGTATTGTGAATGGGTGGCGTTACTGGCCGGTGACCCGCCTGGTCATCAGGCCCGAGTATTTGACGAACTGCCTGGGGGCGATGCGCTGAATGACGTCGAACACTTTCGCCTCGATGCCCACGACGGCACGGGGCTCGTTGTTCCGGATCGCCTTCACGATGGCATCGGCAACGTCCTCGGGCGGATGCCCGAACCGTTCGAACGCCTTAGCGCCTTTTTCCTTGGCGCTCGGGTCCTTCGGGTTGATGAACTTCGTCGCCTTGGGAATGTTGGTGTTGATGACCCCGGGGTGGACGCTGGTCGCACTGACTTTGGTATTGGCCAGTTCGCCACGCAGAGCTTCCGTGATCGCCCGGACGGCGAACTTCGTCGCCCCGTAGGACGACATGCCGGGAGACGGAATCAGGCCCGCGAGGCTGGAAATGGTGACGATATGGCCTTCCTCCGCCTGAAGCAGGTGCGGCAGGAAGAACTTGCAGCCATAGACCACGCCCCAGAAATTGATCCCGACGATCTTGTCCCAGTCTTCGAGCGTCTGGTCGAGAAACGAGCCGGCGATGCCGATGCCGGCGTTGTTGACGATGATATTCACCTTGCCGTGCGCCTTGAGCACCTGGGCCGGGAACCCCTCCATCGCCTTGCGGTCGGAGACGTCGAGGATGTGGGTCGACACCTTGCGGCCTTTCTGCTCGATCATCTTTGCGGTTTCCGCCAGCGAGGCCGCGTTCACGTCCGAGATGGCCAGATCGCAGCCCTCGGTTGCCAACGCCAGGCTTGTCGCCCGCCCGATTCCAGACCCTGCGCCGGTGACGACCGCCACGCGGTTCTTGAAACTTTTCATGATGCCCTCCGCATCCCCAGATCTTCCGCTTGTGGAACCTCCCTGCCGGTGAGCCAGGCTTCCAGCATGGTATTCACTTCGACGGGAGCTTCCTGTTGAACCATATGTCCGACGCCCGGCAGGTAGCGGATCGTAAAGTCCCTGACGAACTTCTCGGTACCATACGTCAGTTCCTTTCCGAGCGCCACATCGGCTTCACCCCAGACCATTAAGGTCGGGGTTTCGATCGTCGGATATCCGTATTTGCGGATTTTCGGCAGGTCGCCCTGAAGCATCGCGCGATAGTAGTTCAGCATGGTCGTGATGCGGCCTGGGATCGTCCCGTTGGCGATATAGGCGTCGAGGTCGGCGCGGGTCATGAAATCGCTGGCGGGGTTCCGGGTTCTGAGACGGTTGCCCATGAAGAGTGCGATCGCTTCGGGCAATCTGGGAATCTGGAACAGGAACATGTACGAGGATTTCCGCAACTGTTCCCAGTTGTACAGGCCTCCGCTGCGCATTGCCCGTTCCATCGCGCCTGGGTGCGGGACGTTCATGATGATGAGGCGTTCGAGCGGACGGATCTTTCGCATGGCGAAGTTCCAGCTGACGAAAGCGCCCCAGTCGTGTCCCACAAGGGCGACACTTTCCGCGCCGGAAACGTCGATCAGCGCGCCGATGTCCTTCAGCAGTTCGGATATACGGTAGTTCTTCACGCCGGCAGGGGCGTCGCTGCCGCCGTAACCCCGCATGTCGGGTGCCCAGACGCGGTAGCCGAGTTCTGCCAGGAGCGGAATCTGGTGCCGCCAGGAATAGGAAAATTCCGGGAAGCCATGGAGCAGCAGCGCAAGTTTCTTACCTGTACCTGCAGTCGCGACCCGGAAGTTGAGCCCGTTTGCCCGGATCATTTCGTAATGAAGCGGCGGTGCGATGATCGGTGACTTTCCTGGCGCCGGATTGGCAGGCATCAGACAGTCTCCTTGCCGCGCCGGACCGTTGGCTGGTCCTTGAGTCCCCCCCGCTCAAGCAGGAGCCGGACGAGTTCCAGGACCCCCTGCTTGTGGGCAGCGAGTTGCGCCGGGGTGAGGGAGAAGTTCTGCCCGGACGGCGAAAGTGCCGTCAGCGCGGCGATGAAAAATACGGTTGTACCGGAAATGATACTTGCAAACCCCAGCGCTCGGATCGGATCCGACGGCGGATTGGAGATCTGGCTGATGCCTTCCAGATAAGCCTTATGGATCATCTGGTAGAACGGGGCGACGCTGTCGAGGATGGCTTTGCTGGGACGGGGATTGGCGTCGGCGATCTCCCTGAGCAGGAGTCTCGGAAGTGCGGGCCGTTCACTGATGTAGTCGATCCAGGCAGCTACTGTATTTTCGGTCCGGACGACGAGGGTGCCGGGCGAATCGAAGGCCGTACTGACCCGGTCGAACAGACCTCCGAAGACACCTTTCAGGACATCGGCATAAAGCGCCTGCTTGTCTCTGTAGTAGTAAACGAGCGAGGCGCGCTTGATTCCGACCTTATCGGCTATGTCCTCGAGCCGGGCTGCCGTAAATCCTTTCAGGGCGAAGATCTCTTCGGCCGCCTCGAGAATGGCGATATGGGTCTTTTCGGCTTTGGTACCGTGCTGGACTGCTGCATTCATCGATTGACAGTCTGCCTGCGTGCAGGTAGATTGTCAATCGGTGAGTTACGTAAGCAGCCGATTTCGGATTGACCGTTTAGTTGAAAGGTGACCCGGCATGGATTGCCAAACAACCTATGTTGCCGCTCCGCCGCCGAAGACCGAGCTTCAGTGGGTTCGGGCCGTTCGCGCCCTGGCGCAGGTGCTTGAGGATTCGTCCCGGTCCGAAAAGGTCTTTGAGATTGCCATGTCGCTCGAAGGTCCGGGGATGGAACGGGCTTTCCAGCAGTTCATCCGAGAGCCGGGCGGGCTGGAGCTGCTGAAGAATCGCCGGTCACTGCTGGCGTCTGTATCGGACCGGGACCGGCTGGCCAGTCTTCCGGACAATACATTCGGTCATGCCTACTACCGGTACATGCAGCAGGAGCGGCTCGATGGTGAAGGGCTGGTCAAGGCCATGGAAGCCGCGATCCGTGACGACGATCCCCAGGCGCGCCTGGATCCGGACCGGCAGTATTTCCGCGAACGCAACCGCGACTCGCATGACTTGTGGCATGCCCTGACCGGATACGGTGCGGACCAGCTGGGTGAAGCTGCCCTGCTGGCATTCACTTTCGCGCAACTTCCGAACGTTGGAGTCGGATTGATACTGAGTATGGCGTTTCTGCTGCCGCCAATCGGCATACCGAACGAGAAGTTCGGCTGGCAGCCGTACCTGATCCAGGCCTATCGGCGCGGTAAGGCCGCCAGATGGCTGCCGGCGGTGGCGCTCGAAGACTATCTCGACTGGCCGCTCGAGAAACTGCAGCGAGACCTGAAAATCGTCCCGGCCCGGCGGATGCACCCGGGCGGCATATACGCCTACAACGACGGCGATCCCAAGGTCAGACGTATCCGCGTGGCCTGACCGCAATCTATTCGACTGGAGATTCCAATCATTGAATGCTGAAGCCAGAAAAGATGCTCTGATTGATGACTCGGTTCCTCCATTCAAGTTCCAGTGGGGCCGGGCCGGGCGGGCGATGCTCGAAGTGCTCAAGGACACGAGCCGCTCCGACAAGGTCGCCGAGATGGTGTTCTCGCTGGAGGGTGACGCCATCGAGAAGGCGTTTCGCCGAGTGCGCAAGACTGATTTCGGCCAGAAGCTGCTCAGGGAAAAGCCGTCGCTGCTTGAGCATCTGAACCGCCGCCGTTCCGAACTGGCGAAACTGCCGAAAGACACCTTCGGATATGCATACGCCCGGTACATGGAGGAAGAGCGCCTCGATGGACAGGCCCTGGCGGAAGCGACCTCGCGCTGCTACCGGGACGACGATCCCCAGGTATCACTGGACGGCGACCGGCAGTATTTCCGCGACCGGTTCAGGGACTGTCACGATCTCTGGCATCCGCTGACGGGTTATGGAGCTGATGAACTGGGTGAGGCGACGCTACTTTGTTTTACTTATGGACAGTGCCCGATCTTCGGCGTCGCCGCTCTGGCCAGCATGGCCTTCCTCTTCGCGCCGCTCACCATGCCGAATAACGGCCCGGGTTTCAGACCCTATCTGATCGAAGCGTGGCAGCGCGGGCGTAATGCCGCCTGGCTGCCGGAGGAACCGCTCGAGGAGATGCTGGACTGGCCGCTGGATGCCGTGCGGAACCGGCTGCGAATCGAACCGGCGGACATTGCCCATCCGAAAGGGATCTACGCCTGGAGCCGGATCTGGCCGAAGGTCGAACTGCGAAAAGGACTCTGAAGCGGCCTAGATAGCGGTTACCGGTGTCGCGGTCCGGTGCCGGTCAGCCCACCAGCACCAGAGAATAATCAGCCATTGGGAATTGCCGACGATGGCCAGCGCCATTTCATTCGGTGGCGGCGGCCCGAGCATGTTGCCGGCCCAGATCACCAGCAGGAAGACGACGAGACTTGCGAGAATATACTTTCCGGCCCTGTCTTTGGGCGCAGTCTGCTGGAGATAGAGCCACAGCCCCCCGCAGAACAGCGCGAATTCGATGACGATAGAAACCGCTGGCTGGTTCCACAGGCCAAGTCCGGCATAAGTGCTGCCCGAAAAAGTCAGTGGCAAATCCGGCCGGTGCACGACGACATCCAGAAACCAGTGGCTCAGTACACAGATACCCAGCACCAGCGCTGCGCGACGATCCCGGTAAAGGCCCAAATGGATGGCGGCGAACAGCGCCGACCAGATGAGCGCGCCCGTGAGGCTGTGGCTGACCGGGTAGTCATAAAAGTTAAGCGGCGTCAGACGCGTGTTCCCGGGATCGATCCGGACGTGTTCGATCCCGAACAGAAGCAGAACGGGCCAGAGCAAGTCGAGCGTCTGGGCGGCCATGAAGGTTGTGCCCAGCGACACGGACGGTGCTGCCTTCTTTGCCGCGAATCCGACGGCGTAGTGGCCGATAAACATATAAATCCCTCCACGGGGAAAATAGTTTTCCGGTTGTTCAGCCGATAAACCGACCGGGGTGGTGCCCTTATCCGGGTTCCGGTTCCATCTTCGTATCCGCAGGGAGGAATGCCGAATTATCAGGCTGGTCGAGCACGCGTTCAACCATGGCATAGGTGCCGGCCGTGTATTTCACGCCCGATTTGGGCGGGGCGCCGCGGTGGACATGCGTCCAGTAGGGCGGGAATATCAGCACCGATCCGCGTTTCGGTTTCACCGATACTCTGAGCTGCAGGAACTGGGTTTCGCCGCCCTCGGCGACATCGTTCAGGTAGGTGAGAATCGTTAGAAACCGGGTGGCTGCGAAGTTCTGGCGCGCGTCGATGTGCCACATGAACTGCTGGCCGGGCTGGACCTCTTCGAGCCGCGGGTGCGAGAGCATGAAGCGGCCGGCGGTCATGATCTTGAGGCCGGCATCGCGGCTGGCGAAGTCGTGCACGCATTTCTGCCAGACGGCGAAGATCTTGTCCCGAGCGGCCCGGTAGCGCTCGGTATCCTTCATCATGACAACGAGTCCTTGCCGGGACTGGGGCGGTGAACCGTTATGGATATGACTGGCCATCTTGTCCGGCGAGTCGCGGAATACCCCGATCAGCTCGTCGCACAGCTCCGGCGGGACGGTATCCGGGTAGAGCCGGATCTGAGAGAGCGTGCTCGCCATCTCGCCCGGGGCGGAGACAATCAGCGGTTTCAGCTCGGGCCCAGCCATAATTATCTGGAAAGCGGCTGGAGATCGCCGACGGAGATCATGCGCCGCACTTCGTCGCCGAGGAATCCGATGGCCATAGGCCGTTTCACTCTCGGCATGGCGGAGACGTCGTAGAGTTCCTCGATGGCGCCTTCCACCTGGAACCAGTTGGAGTTGTCGCCCGTGTTGAGGTCGACGATATATACGCCGCTGCGGGAACTGATCTTCTTGGCCGCCAGCTGTTCGTCCAGTTCCAGACCGCCGAAACTCTTGGTGTTTTTCGTCCGGATGCGTGACAGGCCCACCACGGCGTAATCGCCGACGAAGTCGAGCCCGCGCAGGTAGCCCGGGCAGAAGGCCACCGGTTCGAACTTCCCGGTCTTGAGATCCACATAACCGAAATTGCCGGTGCCGGAGTTGTGCACCCACAGCCGGTCGCGGTACCACCGGGGCGAATGCGGCATGCTCAGGCCCCGGGCGACGATCTCGTTCGACTCGATGTCGATAATGATACCGCCTCCGCGGCGATGTTCGCGCCAGCCGTCGGGGCCGTCCGATTCGGAAACGGCGGTCATGTATTTCGGCATGCCGTCCTTCATGGCCAGTCCGTTCAGATGGCAGCGGTCTTCGGCCGCCAGCTTGCTGATGAACTTCGGTTTCCAGAGAGGTGCGAAGTTGTATCTGTCGCTGACCGTTGCGAGGCAGCAGAAGAGCGTGTTGACGAACAGAAGCCGGCCGGTCTTGTCGACCGCCAGGTCGTGCACGTCGAGATCGCCGGTCACCCACGACACCTGCGGCTTGTAGACCCGATCGAAACCGTTGTGCTGTTGCCCGGCCCTGAGCGTGTTCTCGAACTTCCAGATCTGCCAGAGCGAACTGACATACAGGCTGTCGCCGCTGAAGGTCATGCCCAGGCAGCGCGGAATGCTGCGTTCGAACAGCGACAGCCGCCCGTCCTGCTGAAGCCCGATGAAAAACACCTTGCCGGCCTGGTAGGTCGTAAAGGCGAGACTCGTGTTCATGCTGGCGAGCCAGCCGGGGAAACCCCGGGAGGCGGAAACCTCGAGTTTCTTGGCGGGCTGCTTGCCGGGAGCCCCGGCGGCCGCGTTAGGCCCGGGGCCCGAACCCGGCACGGCCGTGCCTTCGTAATCCTGTGACATGAAATCTCTCTTCCCTGATTGGACGCGAGCGCCCGGCGAACCTGAGTAAGGCAACCGTAGCCGATCCGTCCGAAGATTCCAGCAATTCGGGTTCAGGTGCACGGAAAAGGAAAGGGCGGCTTGCGCCGCCCTTTGCCAATTATCTTCCCGATATAGGGGAGGTCATTCACACGAATTGCCATCGTCGGGAGTGACCATGTCATCGCTCGTGAAAATAACGACGGACGGAGCGCTCATGCCGCGGAAACCTTTGACATGGATTTCCTGGTTCTGGAACTCGATCGATCCGTCACCGATGCTGCAGAACGAATTGCCCGTATTCAATGTGTCGTCGGAATCCCCGAGAACGACGAGATTTGATCCCTGGCCGAAGTATTCAGCATAGTAGGAATATCCGAACAGACTGTTCGTAGACATCAGCGAGACATCATTCGCATGCAGCCAAACGGTAGTCTCCCCGTCGCCCCTGACGTCGAGTCCCTCGATATTCCGGACGCGCACACCGGCATTGAGCGAACCTTCCGTGAAGTCGAGTACGTTATTTCCGGTCAGATTGAACTTGAGCGCGTCCACGCCGTTACCGCCGTCAATATGACGGATAATAGTGGTGCCGACGGTGATCACGTCGTTCCCTGCGCCGCCGAACGCGCTGGTGTTGTCGGCCGAGCCTGCATCAATCTGGTTGTTGCCGCCCGAGCCCACGTTCTGCGCGACGCCGTTCCGGTCCGCGCCGAAGACCACATAAGAAGCGCCGCTATCGTAATAGTGGCCGGGGGCGCCGATGACGACATCGGCCAGGCCGTCGCCATTCGCGTCGCCCGCTGCGGCCACCGCCACGCCGAGATGGTCGTCCACGGTACCACCGTTGACCACGAATCCGGTCGTACCGTCGAGGGCCGCTGTGGCATCGAAGGTGGCCGCCCAGGTGGCCTTGCCGAAGATGATATAGGCCGATCCTGCGCCTTCGCCGGAATCGGGCGAGGTATAGGGGGCTCCGATGGCGATGTCGTCGAAACCGTCACCGTTGAAGTCGCCGACGGAGGCCACCGAACGGCCGAAACTCGTGCCACTGGCGCCGGTAATGGCAAAGCCGGTATTGGTATTCCAGCCCTCGCCGTTGATCCACATCTGTGTGGTGGCGGCGGAGTTCCCGAACACGACAAACGCCGAATCAATGCCAGGTGCGCCGATTATGGCGTCAGAATAGCCGTCGCCGTTGAAGTCGCCGCCGCCCGATACGGACGTTCCCGTATAGCTGCCTTCAGACGGTCCGTAGACGGACAGACAGCCCGTATTGCCCGGATATCTGGTCCCGTCGGTGACGTGGCCGAAGCAGATCATCGCGCCGCCGTTATAGTAGAGGTTGCTGGCGCCCACGAGGACATCGCCAAAGCCATCGCCGTTGAAATCGCCGGCACCGGAAACCGACATTCCCATGTATTGCTCGCCGCCTTCCGTGTCGAAGGAGATTGCACCTTCGGAAGCAACGGAACTTTCGACCGAAGTGCCGTAGTCGAACTCGGGCCTGCCCAGAACCGTGAACGCCAGGCCTTCCCCGTCGCTTACGTAAGGCGCACCGACCACAAGGTCGTTGAACCCGTCGCCATTGATGTCCTGTGCGACGGCAACCGATTTGCCGAGTTGCGAGCCGTCATACGTCCCGTAGCCCTCGGCCCAGTTTACCTGCGTGCCGCCAGGGAACGGGCCTTCACTATAAATGAACTCCATGACCGGAATGGAATTGAAATAGCCAAAATACCCGCCGGTATACTCCTTGGCGTATTGCCAGAACGGAGTTCCCGACATGGTGGTCGCACGGCCCAGACTGTCGTACCGGTCGTAACCCTCGCCGTCATAAACGAAGCTGGCGTCGGGCGCGCCGAAAGCGGCGTCTGAAAAGCCGTCGCCGTTAATATCGCCACCGGCCAGAGCGGCGCCGAAAGAGAGGTCGAAGTAGTAATTGTCACTCGAGTAGCCGGAGTATTCATTGTAAAAACCGGTGACCTTGAGCGAACGATAGCCGCGGGTCGCACCCGTAGTGCCGACGACGTTGTCGCCGAACAGGACCGAGGTTATTCCCTCGGTATAGTACCCTTCACCGTAAACCTCCTGACCCGGTGCGCCGATCAGAAGATCGTCGAAGCCGTCGCCGTCTACATCGCCGGCGGAAGCGACCGCTGCTCCATAACTCGCACCTTCGGAAAAGAACCCGTCTTCCCCGACCCGGAAGCCGTTGCAGCCATCGAGGTCCGTAACCACAAGTTCGGTAATGGGTTCACCGGTGTCGCAGCCGGACGGGCCGGAGCTAACGGTGCCGTTGTTGTTGCCGCAGGCCGACAGGAAAACGACCAGGAAGGCCGCCATCATGGGCAGCCAGGATTCGGGCATGATCGCCGCGAACGAACAGCCGGTAAGTACCAGCGAGACTCCGAGTAAAATACCGACGAGCGCCAGATGGCGTTGTTTCATTGCGACTTCCCCTGTTCAACCAGAACTTTCAATAGCCATTGCGGTTGTTAAACGAGGCTAACCTGACTTTTGTCATGTTTCAACGAGTTTAATTTTAATGAATCGTGGAGGATTCCAGGCTACGAAAAGCCCGGCGTAGGCAGGGCGGTTTGAACTCCCGGGTGCCGGAAGTTATGGGAGCGGTCCGGAAAAGCAGCCTTTCCGGACAGTTAATCCAAGGAGAACCGTCCCATGCCGAAAGAACAGAACCGCCGCAGCCGTCTGACGACTGAAGGTATGTCGCGGGCCCCAAACCGGGCCATGCTCCGGGCCGTCGGCTTTATGGACGACGATTTCACCCGTCCCCTGATCGGCGTGGCCTCACTGTTCAGCGAGATAACCCCCTGTAACGTCCATCTGGACCGGCTTGCCCGCAAGGCGAGCGAGGGAATCCGGGCCGGCGGCGGCGTCCCGCAAATCTCCGGCGCTCCGACCAGTTCTGACGGGATCCAGATGGGCCACCTCGGCATGCGCTACAGCCTGGTGTCGCGCGAGGTCATTGCCGACAGTATCGAGGTGGTTTCGGGCGGGATGAATCACGACGGGGTGCTGGCGCTGGGCGGCTGTGACAAGAATATGCCGGGCTGCCTGATGGCGATGGTCCGCCTGAACGTCCCGTCTATCTTCGTATATGGCGGCAGCATCATGCCGGGGGTGGGTTCCGAAGGCGGCGATATAGATATCGCGACGGTGTTCGAGGCCGTCGGTCGCCAGCAGGCAGGATCGCTGTCAGATGAAGGCGTCAAATACATAGAGACGAACGCGTGCCCGGGTGCGGGCTCCTGCGGCGGCATGTACACGGCCAACACGATGAGTTCCGCTATCGAGGCGATGGGCATGTCGCTCCCGTATGACGCCAGTTATCCGGCGGTCTCCTCGCTCAAGGAACGGGAGACGTATCTGGCCGGCATGGCGCTCGTGAACCTTGTCAAAAAGGACATTCGTCCCCGGGAGATCGTCACGAAGAAGGCGCTCGAGAACGCCTACACGCTGGTGCTGGCGCTCGGTGGTTCGACCAACGCCGTTCTGCATCTGCTCGCCATTGCCTACGAGGCGGGTGTCGAGTGGTCGCTGGCCGACATGGACCGCCTGGGCGACAAGGTGCCGGATCTGGGCGATCTCAAGCCCGGCGGCAAATACGTCATGTACGACCTTCACAAGGTGGGTGGCACGCCGGCAGTGCTGAAGGCGCTGCTCGAAAAGGGCATGATTCACGGCGACTGCATGACCGTGACCGGCCGCACGATTGCGGAAAACCTGAAAGACGTGCCGAGCATTTTCAAACGCAAGCAGGACGTCATCAAGACCTTTGAGAAACCGATGCACGAGACAGGCCACCTTATTATCCTTAAGGGGAATCTGGCTCCGGACGGCGCGGTCGCGAAGGTGGCCGGACTGCCCGCCGCGGCGCGCAAGGTGACCGGCCCGGCGCGGGTATTCGAGGGTGAAGAGGCCTGCTTCGCGGCCATCCAGGCCCGCCAGATCAAGGCAGGCGACGTGATCGTTATCCGCGGCGAAGGTCCTGTGGGTGGTCCCGGAATGCGCGAGATGCTCTCGGTCACGGCCGCACTGGTGGGACAGGGACTCGGCGAGAAAGTCGGCCTGATGACCGACGGCCGGTTCTCGGGTGCTTCGCACGGGCTGGTTGTGGGTCATGTGACGCCGGAGGCCTGGCTGGGCGGTCCGATCGCGCTCGTCAAAGAGGGCGACACGGTCACTATCGATGCCGACCAGAAACTTCTGAAAGTGCACGTTACGGACGACGAACTGGCGAAACGCCGTGCGGGCTGGAAGAAACCGGAACTGAAAGTCACTCGCGGCGTCCTGGCGAAATATGCCCGCACTGTGCGGCCCGCTTCCGAAGGCGCAACCACGGCCTGACAGCTCATCCGGGCTGCCGGTTTACAGAGGAACAATCGATATGAAACCGGGAGCACGCGTCTGCCGATGGCCGGTCTTGCTGCTGGTAATGGCTTCATCATGCCACGGATCCGCCGTCAAGCCGGAGCTGCCGTTCTCCCTCGCGACCGATTCCGGGGCCTACGGTGCGTGCGTCATCTATTCGGATAGCGGCCGGGCCAGATGCTGGGGCCGCAACGACTTCGGGATGGTCGGCATCGGTAACGCCGAACCCTACGGCGATAGTCCGGGCGAGACACCTGCGGCGTTGCCGTTCCTCGATCTGGGGGACGGACTCCAGGTGGAGCGTATGGGTTATGGCGAATACGTCGCCTGCGCGCTGTTCACCAATGGCCGGATCAAATGCTGGGGCGAGAACGCCACCGGCGGATGCGGACTCGGCGACACGGAACACCGGGGCGACAATCCGGACGAGATGGGCGACAACCTCCCGTTTGTGGATCTGGGCAGCGGAGTCGAGGCGGTGGATATTCACGTCGGCGAATTTCACGCCTGCGCGGTGACGACCGGCGGCCGGGTGAAATGCTGGGGAAAGAATTGGTACGGCATACTCGGACTCGGCAATACCGAACACCGGGGCGACGGGCCGGGAGAGATGGGCGACGATCTCCCCTATGTGGATCTCGGTGAGGGAGAGACGGTGAGG
>CAZMGV010000017.1:28718-55083 GCA_964565925.1 uncultured bacterium | reverse complement strand
AGAGATGGGCGACGATCTCCCCTATGTGGATCTCGGTGAGGGAGAGACGGTGAGGCAGCTCTCTATGGGGGAGTTTAGCGCCTGCGTCCTCCTGGACAGCGGGAAAATCAAGTGCTGGGGCGACAACGAATGGGGACAGCTCGGTATTGGCGATCGTGACGGTCACGGCGATAACGGCGGCGAGATGGGGACGGCACTCCCGGCGGTTGACCTCGGGCCGGATTTTGAGCCGGTCCAGATTTCGGTCGGCCACTACCATGCGTGCGCACTGTCGGCACAGCACCGGGTCAAGTGCTGGGGGTTCAACGAGGACGGCCAGCTGGGCCTGGGCGACTACCAGCACCGGGGCGATGACCCGGATGAAATGGGATCAAACCTTCCCTACGTGGATCTCGGCAGTCCGCTCCCGGTAGTCAAAATCGTGACCGGCGGCTATCACAGCTGCGCGATACTGTCTGATGGCCAGATCAAATGCTGGGGCCGGAACTGGAACGGACACCTCGGGCAGGGGAATGTGGAAAGCCTGGGCGACAGCTCCAGCGAGATGGGCGCCAGCCTGCCTTCTGTACCGTTGGGGACCGATCAGCCGGTTATCGACGCCGTTGCCGGACATGACCATACGTGCGTCCAGTTCGGGGACGGTGACATCAAATGCTGGGGTGATAATCAGTACGGCGATCTGGCGCTCGGCGACACGAATAATCGCGGGGACGCCGGTGGCGAAATGGGGACGGATCTGCCATTCCTTGAGTTCTCTCCGTAAACAGTTCCGGCGGTTTAACAGTTACAGCGGGATTTTTTTGTCGGACGGCCGTTTGGGATCCCTCTGGCGTTTGGTCTCGGGTGCCCGTTTGAAATCTTTCAGCCGCTTGGGCTCAGGGGCTCGCTTGGGATCGACTGGTCTTTTCTGGTTGTTCTGGAGGCGCGGCTCTGGGGTGCGTTTCGGTGCGGGTGCATGGTGGGTGGCTGACACGAGAAACCGGGCAACGGACTGCACCCTCGGGCTGGCCCTTACCGTCCCTGGTAGCGTCATGCTGAAAGCCCAAAAGACGGCGGCGGCCGTGGCCATTGGCGGTGGTCTGGGAGTTCCTTTGTACATGCCAGTTAGCCGGATGCTAAGCATTCCAAAATGAACGAGCTATTAAAAACCGATTAGCGACCTCAGTAATCCGTTCCCGGTTTGGGCTGATTCGCCAGTGCGATCCCGACGGCAATGAGCCCCGGCAGTGCGGCTAAAGCAGCGAGCGCAGCTGTTCGGTTCAGGCCGGTCAGTTTTTCCGGGAGCTGCGAACCGAGCGCCAGCGGAAGCGCCGGCCCGACGAGAAGCAGCACCGATCCGGCAAGTGACAGATTCGAATAGAAATACCCGTTGGTGACAATCGCCACGAGCGGGAGAAAAACCGCCGCCGTCAGCGCCGAAGGTATCTCGGTCTTGCGCACGGCCTGGACTGCGGCAATCCCGCCCAGAGCCGCAGCAAGGACTCCCGCGAGCTGAGCCAGCAGCGTACTGCCGGAAAATGCAAGAGCCAGTGCGGTTGTCGCTGCCGAGGCGGCCAGTGCGGCAGTACGGGCAAGGCTTGAGGATTCCTTGGCCAGCGCATCGGCGCTGGCCGCGAACACGACACCGAGCCCGAGGAAACCCAGCGAGTAGGAAACCGACACGCCCAGCGGCCAGCTGCCTGATGTCGTGAGCGGCCGGAGTGTCAGCCAGACGGTTCCACTTAAAGCGATCAGGCGGTACTTCCAGAATTTCACCGGCTTAGGATCGATATCGGCTTCAAGAAAAGCCATCAGTGTGCCCGCCGCACCAATCACGACTAACCACTGTGTGGTGTCGACCGGCGGAAACGGCGGCAGACCCGACAGGATGAGCTGCGCCGTCACATAACCCAGCCCGGCGGCGGTCGCGGCGCTCCACGGCTTGTCGAGATAAGCGCCGGTGGCGCCTAGAACCAGCGGAACGGCGATGGCGAGGACGGCGGCTGCGATCACGTTAGTTCTTGCCCGCTTCGACCGACACGATGAGCGTTACCTCTTCGCCGAGCGCTCCCTGTCCGTAGGTCAGCCCGAAGTCACCCCGCTTGACGGTGATGGCGGTTTCTCCGCCGATGATTTCCTTGCCGTTGGGAGTCTTGCCTGCTCCGACCTGCGTAAAGGTAAACGACGCCGGCTTTGTGATGCCCCGGATCGTGAGATCGCCGGCGACGTCATAGGTCTTGTCGCCGGTCTTCTTGACAGTTTTGCTCTTGAAATTGGCCGTGGGGAACTGTTTCGTCAGGAAAAAATCCGGTCCCTTGAGGTGCTCATCCCGCTTGGCATTGTTCGTGTCGATGCTTTCCGTTTTTACGGTGAACTCGACGGAGCTGTTTTCGGGCTTGGCCACGTCCAGCGCAATCGTACCGGATACGTCATTGAAGCGTCCGTAGAAATTGGATGCTCCCATGTGCAGGACCTTGAATAAAACCGTCGAGTGCACCGGATCGATAGTATAGGCGGCCGCCGGTGCGGGCTTGGGCGCCTCTGCGCGGACGGCTGTGACGGCGCAAAGAGTGGCGGCGACAACGAAAACTCGGGTGAACTTTGACATGACAACGGGTCCTTTCAGAAGAAACTGGCCGGTTACGCCGGTTTCATGCCTGAAACGGAGAGGGGGAGCAACAGGGCATGGCCCGCCGGTCGCGGGTTACGGACCGGGTTCCTTGCAGAGTATCCGGGAGTCGACGGAAGGCAGCGACGGATGCGTGATCGTTCCGTCGGGCCACTGAATCTGGATATCCTGAACCGAGGTGTCGGCGCCCAGGCCGAAATTGCATGTCAGTTCGCTGCCTGATCCCATGCCGTTTGTGTTGACGACCCAGCAGGTCTGCACCTGATTGTTGTTCATTTTCACCTTTACGACCGATCCCAGCGCGTCGCGGTTGGAAACTGTACCGGCGAGATCCACCTGGAGCCAGTGATTGGTATTTCCGTTCTGCGGCGTCACGTTCAGGTAGAACCGGAATTTCCCGTTCACGTTTGCCACGGCGAGATCCTGGAAACCGTCATGATCGATGTCCACGAGTGCTGTTGACGTCGCCGACTGGTCGTCGGTCGTGCCGGATTCCATCGAATTGTCGGCGAATACGTTGGATCCGTTATTCACGAAGAACGCGCTCGGAACAGGCCGGGGACCGAATACCTGGAGTCCGGAACCTCCTGCATAGAAGAGATCGAGATCACCGTCGGCATCCGCATCGAACAGGTTGGTTCCCCAGGTAATCGACATGTCGCGCCGGGCAAGGGGGCCTGCATCGCCGGGTGTTTCAGGCTGCCAGTCGAAGTAAGTCCGCCTGATTCCCGCAGCATCGGAAATATCGACGAAAGTAATTCCGGAAGGAGAGGTGGTGTTCCGGAGGAGGTAGTTCGGGCCGATGTTGGACATGGCGAAATCCGGCTTGCCGTCGCGATTCAGGTCGCCGGCCGAGAGTCCCATGGCGTTGATCCCCTGTCCTTTCGCATCAGGCAGATAGGCCCACCCGGAATCTTCTGTTACGTCGGTGAATATCCATGTATTGGGCAGCGCGCCGGGTCCGTCGTTCCTCCAGAGAACATTGGGCCGCACAATTCCCAGTGCAATCAGGTCGCTGTTCTCGATGTCATCGCTGGTCACCATCAGATCCAGATCGCCGTCACCATCTACATCGATCCACATGGCGGCGAACCCGATCAGCGCGGTGGGATGCGAACCGGCAACCTGCTCGGTCAGCGTCGAATCTGTGATATCCAGGAACACCCCGCTGTCGTTCCGGTAAAGATGATCCCGGTAGGTAGTGACGGGTTCAGAACTGTTCACATGTGTCGAAAGATAAAGATCCAGATCCCCGTCGCCGTCGAAGTCTCCCCAGGCCTGACCCGCGACCCGGGCCTTGATATCCGACAGGCCGACGGCCGACGTCACGTCGGTAAATGTCGCGGTTCCGGATTCGATCAGCTGGTTCTGGAACATCAGGCTGTCGCCCTGCCTGCCGATAAACAGGTCACGGTCTCCGTCATTGTCGTAGTCGACAAATACGGCGGAGGCGCCCTTGTCAATTTCGCTCAGGCCGACATCGGCGGTAGCGTCCACAAAATCGGGAATCGCGTCGTTATTCGTATCTCCGGTATTTTTAAAGAATATGCCGAACCCGGAGAAGTTCGGGAGATAAAGATCCTGATCGCCGTCGTTATCGAAATCGCCGAAGCCGATTCCAGTGGCGTAGGGCTGCGGGTCTCCGGTTTCGGTGTGGGTGAACGTGAGGCCCATGACATCGGCAACGTCTTCGAAATGGGGCCGGACGATTTCCATCTGGCGGCAGTCATCGTCTTCGAGTGCGCCGTTCAGCCGTACCGAGATCTGCACGGGGCATTGGGGCAAATGTAAGCCGGCGGGCCGCGGCAGCGTGTAGATCGCGCCCCGACTGTCGTCGTCTGGATCCTTAAAGAGCAGGGGGACCTGCTCGCCGTTTACCCGGACTTCAATATTGTCCGGAGATTCGGTGGTGTCCACATGGAAATATGCTCCGGCTGTCGGGGCAATGGATGACGTAGCCGTCTCGATGACGACACCGCCAGCGCCATTGCAGGCGTTGCTGACTGAGGTGCATGACGGTACCGGAGGCGACGTGCGGTAAGTCCCTTGGGCGACGACGCTGCACTGTCCTGCCGCAGGCATGGTGTATGCGGGCTCCGTTACCGGCACCTTGGGGATCGTAGGTGCGTCGCCGACCGGTGACGGGTCCGGAGGCTGCGGTTCCGGTGGAACGAGGGATCTGTCGCCCGAGAAATACCGTTCGGCCAGCGCCCAGGCATCCTTGCCGATCTGCGATCCCATGATCCGGGCGCGCTTGTCGTCGAGGTTTACGTGGATGCCGCCATACTGCCGTGAAAGGCCCGCCTGGTCTGCAGCGTCGAAGTAACTTGCCCATTGAAGATCGACGTCCTCACTGGGACCGTATTCGAACTTCAGTCCCGTACCGGCCGCAATGTTGTAATCGCCGAGTCCGCCCGGGAACCAGGGACTGCCGGTAAATGCCGTCAGCACTTCGGCTGCCGACCGGCTGAAGGTGCTATGGCCGGAAGTGTAGCCGGGGAATGCGGGGGTGACGAAAGTTCCGAGCTGATACGGGAACCAGTCGATGGCGAGAATCCAGCCGACTCCCCCCGCCTGCGTGATGGGATCTGCAGGGTTTCCCTTCCACGCATATACGGCGATCTCTCCTTCATGGCCGGCCAGATTTTCGTGGTGCTGACCGGGCGCCGTCGTTGCGGGCGTGATCAGTTCGATCAGGCCGTCGATGAGCGGGAGCCCTTCGGGATCGTAAGAGGGAAGTTCGGGATCGCTCGACTGGCCTTTCCCGCCCATGTAGCGGACCATCGAAATCGGGCGGGAACCGTCATAGTGGCGCTTGGTACCCCAGCAGGCGACGGCGGCATCGTGGACCGCTCCGTTCAGGGCGAAATAGAGCTTCACATCCCATTCGAGCGGATCGACATCGCGCCCCATCCCGCCGACTTTCTTTACGGTACTCGGCTGGTCCGAAACGTAGTTAGCGATGACGTTCCAGTGACCCGGCGGGGTCTCTGAGTGAGGGCCGTCGGCCCAGAACTCCGCGAGCACCCGACCGAAATCGCCACGTTTCACCGGTTGTGCAGGGTAAGGTTCGCCGGTGACCGGATTGACCGGATACCCCGTGCCGGCGTCCGTGCCGAGCGGGTTGTTGCCGAATGCCCCCGGCGAAATATCCATGTATTCGCCGTCATCGGGGGTAAGCTGGCTGCTCAGCCGGATAATCGTGACGACATCTTCGCGGAACTCGTCGCTGGTTTCCGGGTGAACCGGGTCGAGGCGATAGAGCTGTCCCGGATCGTGATAGAGTACCTCCCCCAGACCCTTCTTCATGGCGAACGGAAGGACCTTGCCCCACTGGGAGCCGATAAAGGTCTGTGTGAGCGCGCCGACCGGGATTCCGTTCTGCGTGACGAAGTAGTCGAACGCCAGCGGCTGCCAGCGGTTGGGATCGCTCTGGGTCGTGCCTTCCAGCTTGACGATGAGCGGATCATTGACGGGCTTGTAGGTCGGATCGGCATAGTTGGCCGATTCGTTTGAACCGTCGAGGAGCCCGTAGGCGAGTACCGTCTGCGCGATCCGGTTGCCGACGGCGGCCGGAGAATCGCCGTCGGTCGAAGTGTTGTTCTTGTCGTATCCAAGCGACGCCATCGTGTTGTCGAACTCGAGCTGCGATGCTGCGACACCGGGCGAGTGAAGGAAACGGGCCGTGAGGATCCGGTACGCCGCGAAACTGATGGCCTCCGCCCGGTCGTAAGGTATTTCCTGCGGCGGACGATGGATCTTGTATTTGGTCAGGTATCCGGCGCTTTCCTTGCCGGCGTAAACCGCCCAGGCGTCGTACATGGCGACAGACGTGTGAAACAGGTTGCGCGCATGGACGCCGGGCCGCGGCGTGTCGCGCCGGATCGCATCGAGAAGCGCTTCGTCCCAGATCCGTGCCACGGACGGCGGCGGCGGGGTCCGTTCTTCGTGAGTGGAGCCGCCGGAACCCCCGGCCGACGTCGTCTTCGTGGAGTGCTTGCACGCCGTAAGGGACGCAATCACGAGTATCGAAACCAACAATCTGAGTGAACGGGGCATGGTTCTCCGAAGGGCTGCTCTTCCCGTGGAAAAACAGGATGTGAATTTCCGGAATTATACAATCAATCGCAACGACCGGGCAATGCGGATGAGCGCGCCGGATTATATTAAAGTCACCTGCTGCCTGAGACCCGCGAATCGTTTCGAGCCGACGCGTAATTATAGATATGCCACTAGATTTGGTGCGCACTGTAGTGCGCGTCACGCGTTTGCTTGTCCGTTCGCGGTGGACGTGCGAGTATCCGCAAATGGTCCCGAGTAAAATGTCCGGGTGGTGGCGTGCCTTCACGTCGGAACTTGCACCAGTAAGTGCTGGTGGCCGGCATCGCTTGAGCTGGACGGCGGTCGCGGCCGTTGTCCTTGCCGTGATGGGGCTCGGCCGTTCGGTGACGTTCTGGGTCGCGCCCAGAAAAGCGTTTATCGGACACGGCCACTGGTCCATGTCGTTTTCACCGATGCCAACCGTGATCCACGGTTATGTGAACCAGGCAGATTTTGTGAAGCACATTCATCTCTCCGGGACGACGACCGCCGGCCAGCCTTTTGATGTGCTCAGTGACGACGGCCTGTATGAAAACATCTCTTCAAGCGAGTTCCTGAGGCTTGCCTATGCGGAGGCGTTTCTCGCCCCGGCGCGGGAACGGAGCCTCGGGATTCTGGCCGACGGTTTCTGCGACAGGGGGCCGCTCAGCCGCAATCTCGGCCTGAATGCGCCGATCCGCGAGATCGTCTCCGAAACGCCCCGGCAGACGACAGTGGGACCCGATCCGGTGCGGATACAGATCAAGTGTGAATCATGACCAGTGATTCCAATGTGACGGCTGTCAGCGAGACACGGTTATCGCTTTTCCGCATGCTGCTGGGCGGTTACCTGCTGTTTTACATCTGGATGGTATGGCCTGACGCCGCGCAGCTCTACAGCATCAAGGGCATACCGCGGTACGAACGGTTCATTGCCGGCCCCGGTATCAACTGGCTCCGGTACGCCGGCCGGCCGGAAGAGGTCTATGCGTTCTTCACCGTTCTGGCGGCGGCAGTGTTCGCGTTCGTTCTGGGAATCTACCGGCGGATTGTGGCCGCCATCGTTTTTTACGGATTGTTCTGCATGTTCACCATGGGCGAGTACGCCACGTGCGTCGCCAACGCCTACATCGGCTGGACGATGCTGGCGTTCGTCCTGATTCCGTCCGGCGAACGGTGGAGCCTTGACCGCCGGCGTCTGAAACCGCCCCCCGGTGTCTGGAAGTTCCCGCCGCTGATCTTCTGGGGGGGCTGGGCGGTCTTTGCCGTCAGCTACACCTCAAGCGGAATCGACAAGTGGTTTTACTCGGGCCAGTGGCGTGACGGTTCCGCGCTGCCGTGGATTCTTGGGACCCCGCTCGCCCGGGACTGGTGGCTGCCCGGCATTACGCAGTACGGGTTGCAGGGTATTGCCGGGAACTGCGCGACCTGGTTCGTGATCGCGGGCGAGTTCGCCGCCGTTCCCATGAGTCTGTTCCGTCTGGGACGGCCCCTCAGCTGGGTCATCATTACGCTCATGCACGTCGGCGTACTGCTGCTGGTCCGCATCCCGGTGGTCAGCGCGGGGATGATCGTGTTCCACCTGTTCATCTTTGACGAGCGGTGGCTGCGGCGGGATTTCTGGCGAAATACCGGCCTTGAAAATGTAAATATTTCCGGCCGGTAAGAATCGTTTTACGCGTATACCTTTGAGACGCATCACCGGGAAACTGTACCGCGTGTCACGGGATTCCAGTCGGTCGCGTCACTGGCACCGTGCGTCAATCCGGCCGGTTCATCTGGTTTCCGCCGTTATTCCAGCAGGTTGTCTGGTTTTGCCGTTTACCTGGATATTGCCGGTTCAAGATGGGCCGGTAATCGCAAAAACCCCAATAATCTCAAGGGTTCGCGGGGCTCTGCGCCTTGCTCGTACAAGGAAGGCTGTGATAGTTTGTTAACCGACTATAACAAGGTTTGAGCCGATGATCTTTGAATCAACTTTCTCAGGGGGTAGGCCGTGAGGTCACCGATCCGTTTCAGCCAGTTTGGCACTTGTACAACCGCGTGTTTCATGCTCGCCGTCTCACTCGCGCTTTCGGCGTGCGGTGACGGAGGAGGTGCCGGCTCAGATCAGAATTCCACGCACAAGTGGCCGACGGAAAACGTCGGGCCGGTGACCAGCGCGGCGACGTATGGCGGCGGTACCGGCAACACGATGGGCGTCCAGTCCTTTGACGTGCAGCCCCGTTCGGTATCCCAGCGGACAAGCCCCTCGACGTTCAATCAGGTGACGCTGTCGATCCAGGTGTCAGAACCGTCACCCGGCACGACGACCTGCCTAGTCGCGTTCAACATGCCCGGTTCGTGGAACATCGCCGCCGGTGGCGCCATGACCGGAACCAGCACCCGCTTCCTGAGCATCGATCTGCAGGTCGGCGATATTATCGACGGCCACACGGTGACGACAGTCGCCGGCATGACCGAAACCGCGGTCACCACGAACGCGGGCGCGGTGGTGACGGGCGGAACCGGACTGGTTTACCGTTACTGCCCTTCCGGGGTGAATTCGGCGCTCGCAGCCGGGACAACCTGGGGGCCGTTCTACCCGCAGGCGAATCCGACGAGCTTCTACATGCATGTGGACGGTATCGGCGGACGCGTGCTGATCCAGAAAGTTATCGAGGTGGCGACTCCCGCGTTCACCAATCGCTGCACCGCCTGCAATATGGGTGCGGCCACCCGCGGACTCGGGTTGGTTTACGATTACGGTATAGGAACCATGGTTGCCCTCGGAGGCGACCTGGCCTGGGGTTATGACGCTCGCCGTTGGGGCCGGTACTGGAACGCCGGCACGAATCAGTGGGTTCAGTGGGCCGATTCGATGCCCCAGTACGATCTGGGGAACGGCAACAAGAGCGGCCGTGCTTACTTCACGGCGGTCTATGACCGGGCGAACGCGAAGACCGTCATCAACAGCGGTGTCGACGATCATTTCACCTACGGTTGCGGAATCTTCGGGACCTGTGACGATAACGCCGACGATCGGGCGATGACGTTCGAGTTCAACTCTTCGAACAACACATGGGAGAACAATGCGGTGTCGTCGAACGGCACTGTGAACAAGTACGCCGCCGTGTATGCCGACAATGGCGGCTGGACGAACCGCGTTCTGGTGCATAGCGGAAGTGACCTGCGTGGTGCGACGAACCGGGCGGACGATCTGCGGGCCTATAACTCTGCGTCCAATACCTGGACCGGGGCGATTACCGGATCCAGCGGACCCGGTGCACGCTGGGGCCACGCCATGGCCTGGAACAGCACGCGCAACACGGTGGTGCTCTATGGCGGCTGTAATGCGACGACTGGCGACAACGCTGGCGGCGGCACTGGTATCCGGGCCGGCGGTACCTGCGCGGACGCGAACCGGCTGAACGACGTCTGGGAATGGAACAATTCGAGCTGGACCTCCCGCCCGACGACTACGGCCACCGGGTCTACGGCTCCGACTTCCCGTTACAATCACGGGCTTGCCTACGATCCGGTCCGGCGACGTGTGATCCTGTACGGCGGCACGACGACCAACTGCACGCCGGACCCCTGCAACGGTCAAAACGACCAGCTCTGGGAGCTGGATCTGGCGCCGGCGACGGCCGTCTGGTACGGCCCATATACCGGAACCAGCGTGGCGCGCGCCCTGTTTGGAATGGCCTGGAACCCGGCCCGCAACTCCCTGTTCGTGGTTAATGGCCACCTCAACAATGCCAACCAGCAGCGCGTGGACGAACGAATGACCACCAATTGGGACCAGATCGCGTCGTTCTCGGTCAGCAAGACCTGGATTGCGGCGAACACCTCGGCGGTGGTTTCCGTCGGCTGGACGACGGAGCAGAGCGGTGCGCTGACCCCCTGCACCGTGAACAACTATGTGACTCCGCCGTGGACGAACGACTCATCGACCTCGTTCACCAATGGCGGGACGATCGACTACGACTCAACGTCGCCCGAGCGGCGTTCCAGCTATACCGATTATGTGCTGGTCGACTGCGGCAGCCGGCGCGCGGACATTACGGTTCAGCGTGAGGCGGAGATCCGCTCGTTTAATTCGACACCGCTGGTGATCAATCCCGGACCTTCGGCAGCGGTGACGCTCAACTGGGAAGTCCGCGCGGTCAGTCAGTGCCGGGTCTACCGGGTAGATCCGGGTCCCACGAACGTCCTGCTCGGAACCTACAACTACAACGGAAACACGAGCCCGCTTGGAAGCCACAGCCTGGGGACGCTCACCCCGCCGGTGACCGGATATACCTACGAGCTGGATTGTGACGGTTACACGTCTCCGAATGTCTGGGGAACGATCACCAAGCAGAAGACCGTCGGTGTGCAAGGCAACGTGGCGTTTACCGTCGCCGATACCTACACAACCGCCGGCAGCAACGTGAATCTTGCGTGGACCTCGTCGGCCATCAACCCGGGCGCCTGCGTGATGGGCGGTCTCTCGGTGGGCTGGATTTACATGCTGTATAACCAGAACCCGGCCGACGGCGACGCGGTTATCTTCACCGATTACGTCGGAAACAAGGTCATTTTCGAATTCGACAGCAATTCGACGACCTCACCGCCGCCATCCGGATATACGACGGTAGCGGTGACGATCAATGCGACGCCGTCCATTACCAGGGACAATCTGATTACGGCGATCAATGCCAACGCCCTTCAAGTTACGGCGCAGGCGGCGACCAGCATCGGCACGAACGACGCCAACTACATGCGCGTCCGTCTCCGGTCCGAACAGACAGGTGTTGTGAACAACCTCGATACGGTGACGGTCAATTCGCCGAGCGGCAAACTCGCCTATACGAGCTTCTCCGGCGGTCTGGACGATTTCTCGGTTCCGGACAGTTCCGGCTCCTACCCGTTCATCGTGCCGACCCTACCGGTGCAGATGCGTGTGAGCTGCCAGGGGTTCGACTCGACGGGAACCTGGGCGAACCTCACATCGGGTCTCCGCATCTGGCCGCAGGCGCAGATCAGTTCGTTCTCGGCGTCTCCGGTGGCGATCCCGGTGTCACCGAACGCGTTCTCGATCCAGTGGACGACGAACGGCGCGATCGCCGGCAATTCGTGTCAGCTGTCCGGGACAGGAATAACGACGGGCAGCGCGTATTCGGCGACGGCGCCTTCGCCGCCGGGCGGCTCGTTCAATACTCCGCTCGGCCTTACGAATATCGCGCCGACGGCGAACTACACGATCACGTGCCAGGGGGATCCGTGGAACGGGATCAACCCGCCCAACGGGAACTTCGCGACGGCGAACCTGAGCGTTCCGCTGGCGGTGAAGATCAATTCGTTTACGGCGTCCACACCGGCGGCTTCGCCGGGTGTCATCTATCCGGGCGGGTCGTCGCAGCTGAACTGGACGACGAACGCGGCGGCGACGAGCTGCGACATCGACAACGGTATCGGCAGCGTGGCGCTGAACGGGAGCGTGACGGTGTCTCCGGTGGCACTGCCGACGATGTACACGCTGACGTGCCAGGGAGCGGGCGGTCCGGTGTCGGCGCAGTTCTCTGTGCTGCAGCACGTTCAGGCGCTCACGCTGGTGGCCACGCCGCAGGCGGTGCTCCCCAACGGGACGTCGACGCTGAGTTTCACCACCGTCAATGCGACCGCGTGCACGATGGATCCGGGCGGGAACGTGATCGGTGCGCCATTCGACAGCGGTGTGTGGGTGACGCCGAATATCAGCCCGGGCCCGGGCGGGATCACCTATACGCTGAACTGCACCGGCACGGGCGGGGCGGACACGCTACCGCTGTCGGTGACGGTGTATCCGGCGGTGCAGATCAATACGTTCACGTCGAGATGCAATCCCGGACCGACCAGCAACTGCGCCGGGGTCCAGCCCAACGACGCGGCGAACAAGGTGGATTTCACCTGGACGACGGTAAACGCGGCGGTGAACGGGTGCAGTATCGACAACGGTGTCGGGATCGGCCTGCCGGCCAACGGGACCAATCTGCCGGCGGGCGGTGTGACGTTCCCGTCGCCTCCGGCGACGGTATCGATCACGTGTAACGGTACGCACGGGGATTCGGCAGTGTCGAACCTGGTGGTCCCGCAGCGCGTGCAGGTGCTGTCGGTGACGGCAAACCCGGCCGTAGTGGTTCCGGGTTTCACGACGGATATCGCCTGGAATACCGTGCAGGCGTCCGTCTGCAACCTGGACGATGATGGAATTCTTCCCAATCTCTATTCGAATATTTCAGTCCCGGCGGGCGTACAGACGCTGACGTTCCCCTCCACTCCGAAGACCTACACGGTGACCTGTACCGGCACGGGAGCTCAGCATTCGCTCGGGGTGACGGTGACGGCTCCGACGGTGGTGACGATCACGGGGTTCACGTCGAACCTGGCGGCGGTGCCTCCCAGCGGAACGGTGAACCTGACCTGGGGCAGCTACCTGGGTACGAGCTGCACGGTGACGAGCGCGCAGACGACGCCGGCGACGAACCTGTCGGGTCTGAGCGGAGCGGCGGTGGCGACGCAGCCCATCACGACGTTCCCGGCGGACTTCCTGCTCTCCTGCGCGGGCCCGGGCGGCCCGGCGACCCGGACTCTGACGATCCAGCGGAAGGTGAGTATCACGTCGTTCACGGCGACGCCGAGTCCGAGCATCCCGACGCAGAACGCGACGCTGACGTGGGTGACCGGAGATGCGACGAGCTGCGACATCGACGGGCAATCGGGATTCGGCAACGTGACGATCCCGTCGGCTTCGATGGTGATCAACGGGGCCTCGACCTCTCCGCTGCCCCGTACCTATGTGCTGACTTGCCAGGGCCCGGGCGGCCCGGTGACGGCGAACGCGACGATCGCGGACACGACGAGCGTGAAGATCGCGTCGTTCACAACCACGGCGAATGCGATCAATATCGGGCAGCAGATCACGCTGTCCTGGTCGACCTACCGGGCGACGACGGGCTGCACGCTCAACCCGGGCGCGATCACCGCGGTGACGGCGAACGCCGGGAACCTGGTGGTTAACGGATCGACGAACCTGACGCCGGCGAGCCTGCCGACGACCTACACGCTGAACTGCGGCGGTCCGGCCCCGACGCCGGTGACCGCGACGCAGACCATTACGGACAAGGGCTGGGTCCAGGTGGTGAGCGGCCTGAGCGGCGCCTCGGCACGCGAGCGCGCGTCGGCGGTGTACGATTCGGTACGCAGCAAGGCGATCGTGTTCGGCGGCTACAACAACGGTTTCAAGAACGACATCTGGGAGTGGGACGGCGCCAGCTGGACCCAGTCGTGCACGGGTGCGCCCTGCACGACGACGCAGCCTGAGGCCCGTTACGCGCATTCGATGGCGTATGACGCCACGAACCAGCGGACGGTGCTGTTCGGCGGCTACAGCGACACGTTCAACTACCTCGTGGGCACCTGGGTGTGGAACGGCGCGGGCACGGCCTGGACGAAGGCCGAAGCGGGCGCCGGTGCGGCCAGCTGCGACGACATCTACAACGTGGGCGCGTCGAGCCCGGCTCCGCGTACCGACGCGGCGATGGCCTACGACACGGCGAGAAGCCGCGTTATTCTCTACGGCGGCCGCTGCGGCGAATATGTCTTCGACGACATGTGGGAATGGAACGGCGCGACGAGCACCTGGGCGCGAACCTGCACGGCCTGCACTTCCGGAACGCAGAAGCCGCTCCCGGTCTACGGCCACACGATGGTCTATGACCAGGCTCGCAGCTGCACGGTGCTTTACGGCGGCACCGGGACCGACATCAACGGCAACCCGGTCTACTACCCGTCCACGGCGGGCGATACCTGGCTCTACAACACGACGGCGAACACCTGCGGCGCGGCCACACCGGCCAACGTGTGGACGAAGTTCACCCCGGCCGATCCGGATGCCGACGGCAATCCTTCGGCCAGGCGCGGGGCCGGTATGGCGTACGACGTCCACCTGAACCGCTCGGTGCTGTTCGGCGGCGAAGCCTCCGACGGCGTCACGAAGCTGAACGACACCTGGGTGTGGTATTTAAGCGGCACGATGACCTGGAAGCAGGCGCTGGGAACCTTCAGCGCACTCACGCCGCGGACCGGCTCGATGCTGATCTATGACGGCGCCGCCGGCCGCACCGACATGCTTCTGCTCACCGGTGTCGGCAGTTCGTCGCCGGATCCGCTCGGCGACTACTGGAAGTGGGACCTGTAGCGGTTCCGCTGGACTGGTGATCGAAAGGGCGGCCCGGTGGCCGCCCTTTCTGTTTCGGCTATGCGGCCCGGCCGTGCTGCCCGGCCGTTGTGCCCAGGAAGGCCTCCCGGTCAGTTCACGGTCAGTCGGGTGCCGGGCAGGCGGGTCACGAAATCCGCGCCGAACGCCTTTGAGGGCGTCCACGCGCCGCCCGGGACTTCGCCCGCGAGTATCCGGACCGTGCAGGCGAGCGCCGCCGTCACCGTAAAGTCGTAACCCTCGGGCACCTCGAGTTCCGCCGTGACCGTCTTCCCGGCGGCGTTTTTCGCCTGCCCCCAGAGGTTCACGCGGCCGGTCGCCCGGTGCTGTTCGGAGGGGCCTTTCACGCGCTTCTCGATCTGCCCCTTCAGGAAGTTCTGGACGGGCGCCGCGCCGAGCAGCCCCATGAACGGACGGCCGAGTTTCATGCCCATGATCGCCGCCCGGGGCATCGGGACGTAGACGGCGATATTGGGGATTCCGGTCGATACGTACGCGGTGGAGACATCCCCCCACGGGATCGTCACGCAGGACTGGGTTTTGCCCGAAAAGGTGATGTCCCTGGAACGCCAGGCGGCCGGGACGTTCACGAGCCTGCCGTCCACACGCGCCTTGCCGCCGTTCGGCAAATTCTCGACCGCCGTCTTGGCGGTGCCGGGGCTGACGTTCGGAAGGCCCGAGAAGGCCAGTTCCAGATCCGTCGCGTCGGGCAGGGCGTTCTTGAGCGTCGCCGCGAGACAGTCGGAAGGCACCACGTCGAAACCCACGCCCGACATGAGCACCACACCGGCGGCCCTGGCGTCGGCGTCCCGGGCGAAGGACGATTCGAACACGTCGATCTCGCCGGTGATATCCATGTAGTGGACCCCGGCCCGGATGCAGGCGTCCACCATCGGGCGGCTCGTGGCGGAGAACGGCCCGGCGCAGTGCAGGACGGCCTTCATGCCTTTCAGGCTCTTCGCCGCCTCTTCGACCGGCGTCAGCGCGAAGGCGCGCCACTCGAGGCCGAGCTTCTCAGCGAGCGGGCGGATTTTATCGGCCGAACGCCCGGCGAGCACCGGCTTGAGGCCCTGCTTCACCGCCCGTTCGGCGGCGAGCGCGCCCGTGTAGCCGTTGGCGCCGTAGATCATCCAGGGGGTGTCGGACATAAAAGGGATCTCCTGTTACCTGAGGCCGCCGGCGGAAGCGCCGGTGCGGTTACGGTATTTCCCCCATCGGGGCCCCGATTGCAAAACGGCCCGTTTGTATCGGGGCAGCACTACCGCTCGCGGAACAGCCTGCCGTAGCCGAGTATCGTCTGGAGGGTGGGGAGCTTGGAGCGGCCGGACTTGAGTCCGTAGCGGTAGTTGACCGGCACCTCGGCCGCGCGGGCGCCCGTCTCCAGCAGCGCCACCAGCAGTTCGGCGTTCGCCTCGAAGCCGTCGCGCCGCAGATTCCCGGGCGGGACCTGTTTCAGGGCGCTCACGCGGTAGGCGCGGGCGAACAGCGTGAAGTCGGTCACCTGGCCCTGTCCGTAGCGGGCCGAGAGCATCCGGTTCGAGACGTAGCTCTGGAGGCGGCGCCGCGCCGGGAACCCGCTGACCTCCGATTCGTCGAGATAGCGGCTCGCCGTGCAGACGTCCGCGCTGATCGTCGAGCCGGTCTCGTCCGGATCGCCGGCCATCCGGTCGCCGGCCAGCGCCTGCAGCGCCGGGCGGATAAAGGCCGGGTCGCAGGTGCCGTCGCCTTCGGTGAAGATCGCCGCGTCGTCGTCGGGCCAGGTGCCGGCCAGCGTCACGAACTCCCGCATGATCGCCCCGATCCCCCGGTGGGGGAAGGAGATAATCCGGACCGGCATGGTGCGGCCCAGCTTCTGCGCCTCGGTCCGGGTGCCGTCGGTGGAGCCGTCGTCCAGCAGGACGATCTCCCAGGGGCGGCCGATGGCGTCCAGAACCAGCGCGGTTTCGTTCACAAAACGTGCGACGGCGCACTCCTCGTTGAACACAGGTGCGACACAATGGATATGGGCGGGAAACGGCCTTGGAAACATACGAGGGTAGGATAGTCTAGGTCATGCACGTTCTCATCACCGGCGGCGCGGGATTTATCGGATCGAGCCTGGCGAGGCACCTGCTCGCGCAGGGGCACACGGTCACGCTGCTCGACAACCATTCCCGGGACCAGCTGCTGGGCGGCAAGCCGCCGGCCCGGGGCGCCAGGCCGGTTCAGGACCGCTGGCGGGGGCTTGAGCGGACGGCCCGCTGCATCGACGGAGATATCACGAGCGCCCCCACGCTGCTGGCAAGAGTCCCCCGGATCGACGCCGCTGTCCACTGCGCCGGACAGGTGGGGATCGCGGCGAGCCTCGCGGATCCGGCCGAAGACGCCCGCAACAACATTACCGGAACGATTCAGTTACTGGAGACGCTGCGCGCCCGGCGCGAGAATATTCCGTTCGTCTTCTTTTCGTCGAACAAGGTGTACGGCGACGCGGTAAACGGATTCGTGGAGACCGGCCCCGGAGCCGGGTCGCCATCCGGCACCACGCGGCTGGGACTCAAGGCCCCGTGGGAGGCCGGCATTTCGGAACAGTTCCCGGCGGCGATGGACGGGCTGACGCCCTACGGCTGCGCCAAGCGGTCGGGGGAGCTGTACGTGCTGGACGCCGCGCGGCGCGAGCAGTTCCTGGCGTATATTCTGAGGTGTTCCTGCATCTACGGCCCCGCGCAGTCGGGGGCCGAGGACCAGGGCTGGGTGAGTCACGTGGTGCGGTCCAGAGTGGCCGGTGAAACGATCCGGGTGTTCGGCGACGGGCGCCAGACCCGCGACCTCCTGCACGTGGACGATCTGGCGGCGCTCGTCGCCGCGCTCGTGCCGGGGACCGTTCCGGGCGGCGTCTACAACGTGGGCGGGGGCAGGGCGTTCAGTCGGAGCCTCGCCGAAGTCGTGCGGCACGAGGTTTTTGACCACGGCGCACTCAAGGGTACGCCGCCGCCCGTCCTCGAAACCCACCCGGAGCGGCTGTTCGACCAGCGGTGCTACTACACCGACCTGGCCAAAATCACCGCCGCCACCGGCTGGGTACCGCAGATCGGTCCCGGCACCGGCATCCCGCAGCTCGCGCAGGAGGCCGCCCAGGCCCTCAAGGCCGCCCAGAAGCGCCCCGCGCTTCGCGTGGTGTGACACTCACCCCGGCGCTCAAAAAACTATTCAGTTTTCAAGGACCTATCGCGGCATGCGTGGTTTCAGGCCACGAGCCGCCTTTTCGGTTTCCACCATCTTCCGGCACTTCGCCTCCATCTCCCGCCGCCTGCGGCGGCACCCTCTTCCGGAGGAAGAGGGCTGTCCGAAGTCCCTTCCCATGGAAGGGACCGTGACCGCAGGTCACAGGGATGGTGCAACTGCACCGAGCGTTGGCGGGAACCTGCCCTCTCCGGGGAACTCCGCCCCTGCTCACGCGGTGGACCCACGCGACAGCGGCGCGACCGGGAAGGACTTCACTGGATCCAGGGCCCGCTCATCACGGTCGCCCGGACCTGAGCTCACCTCCGGCTTCGTACTACCTCACGCCCTTTGGGGCCCTCGGTTTCCGGCTCCGGATGGAGACTTATCTTCACCCACTATTAATAGCGGCTATAAAAACGTGATCCAGTATTAACGCGAAAACGGCGCGCAACTTCGCGGAAGGGTTCAGGATAAATATTTTGCTTGGTCCATTTCCGGGTGCGCCTGAAAGGGCTGATTTTCGAGTCAACTGCGAAACCCGCAGTCCCAGGCCCAGCTTGGGCCAGCCAGGTCCATTCAGGGCCAAAAGAGCGGTTTTATACGGAAGCAGTGGTTAACAGATATGGCATTGGCGGCGGGCTGTCCGGGTCGGTTACGTTAGCGTCCGTGTCTCCCGGAGCCCTCAAATCGTATCTGCAGCGGTTCCCCCGGCTGGTGGCATTGAAGCGCGCCGTCTGGAGGCGGTTCGACGGCACGGCGGGGACGACGACGCTCGACCTGCCGGAGGCGTTCCCGCTGTTCGCGCCCAACGGGGCGGGCGGCTACCGGGAGAAGGCGCGGCTCACGGTGCAGGGGGCGAGCGACACGCTCCCGCTGCTCGCCGGCCTGATTGGGGCATCGGCTGGCGCATCGGCTGGGGCATCGGCCGGCGCACTTCCGGTCATGGAGATCGCCGCCTTTTCCCCGTCGCCCCCGTTGCCCCCGTCGCCCCCGGCGCCCCCGGGTGCTCCGGCTGTCCGTGATTTCAAGGCCTGCATGGACCGCCACGGCAGCGACAAGGCCACCTGGCACGACTACCACCTTTTTTACGGCCCGCTGTTCAAGGACCGCGGCGCGGTGCGGGGCGTGCTCGAGATCGGAATCGGAACGCCGCACCGGGACGTGGCCTCCTACATGGGGGCGGGCGGCGTGCCCGGCGGGTCGCTGCGGGGTTTAAGGGAGTTCTACCCGCAGGCGGCCGTCTACGGCGCGGACGTGGACCGGCGGGTGCTGTTCGAGGAGGACCGCATCCGGACCTGTTTCGCGGACCAGACCGCCCCGGACGGTTTTGCGGAACTGGAACGGCTGGTCCCCGCCGATGCCAATGGCGGTCTGGACCTCATCATCGACGACGGCCTGCACGCGCCCCACGCGAATCTCCGCACGCTCCGGTTCGCCCTGCCGAGACTCAGGCCCGGCGGCTGGTTCGTGGTGGAGGATATCGCCGGGGCCGCGCTGCCCGTGTGGGAGGTCGTGGCGGCCCTGCTGCCGGACGGATACGAGCCGCTCCTGCTGCGCGCCCAAAACGGCCTGCTGTTCGCGGTGCGGAGGGCGGGGTGAGACTCACCCCGGCGCTGGCGGACTCACCCCGGCCCCGTGAACGGACTCACCCCGGCGCAGGCGCGCCACCCCTCTCTCCCATGCAGAGAGGGGGACCTCAGCTAGTCCGGCACACCTGTCCGGACGGAATCCGAAAACCGTTCGTCCTGAGGAGGCTTGCAGTGCAAGCCGTCTCGAAGGACACGGTTT
The DNA here is from genome assembly GCA_964565925.1 of uncultured bacterium. Taxonomy (GTDB): domain Bacteria; phylum JAGRBM01; class JAGRBM01; order JAGRBM01; family JAHCIT01; genus CAZMGV01. The sequence continues at coordinate 35,182 of CAZMGV010000017.1, read as the reverse complement.
GAGCCGTTCGACCCTTCGAGACGCTTTCGCTCCTCAGGGCGAACGGCGTGTGCCAGTCCGCTGGCGGGGTGAGTTCCTCTCGCCGCCGCAACCCGGCTACACTCCCCCGCATGGAATTCACCGTCCTGAAGCGCCCGCGTGTGCCGCTGACCCTGCTGCTAACGGCGCTCGTGCTGCTGCCCGCGTGTCTCGAAAAGCTGTTCGTCGGCGAAAAGACGTCGTCCTACGTGCGGATCCGGACCCGCGACAACGCGAAGGCGGTTTACCGCAGTTCCGTCGAGGCTATCGATTGCGACGGCGGGCTGCTCGTCCCCGTATCAAAGGTGGAAAACGCCACCCTCACGCTGACGGACACAACCACCGGCCGGGCGCACAGCTACTACGTCTACGAGACCGTGAGCCGCAACTGCACCGACGCGGCGTCGAACGCCTGCGGGCACCGGGTGGTCAGCACCTGGCTCGTGGACACGGACTACCGGATCTACTGCGGCAGCGCGGGCCGGTATGAATACGGGGGTCCCAACCCGGCGGCGCAGTTCCCGCTGCTCACGCCGGATAAGTGAGGCCCCGGGCTACGCGGCTATCCGATTTTGCAGGAGATGAAGTGAGGGGACTCAATTTGGGGGATGGCGGGAAACGGCTGCCAATCCTGAATGCGGAGAGGTGAAGGGCGACTGTGATGATTCTATAGGCACTGGTCTTAATTGTGTGAGTATTATTGTGATTGAAATATGAATTTCATTTATGGTATAAATGAAAATTATGAGTTGGTATCACCGCCTCGATAAAAATTGCCCTCTATGCAATAAAGTTCATGAATTAGTTTCGCATGACGAAGAAATCCCGGATAACAGTGAGCGCACTTTTAAATGTCCGGACGCAAAAAAACGAGTGAAGATATCCGGAATTCGCGCATGGCAAGATCAGCCATTTGGCGATTGCGGGCCACCTATTGAAATCGAAAAAGTGTGACTCCACTCGATAAAGCGATGAAGCTATTTAAACGATATCCCGTTGTCTGTTTGCTTCTGTTGTTCGTAGCCTTTTTGCCATCATCGTGGTTTTTGATACGGTTCCTGCTCGAACCCAACTCTGTTATTAACGACAGCAATAGTTTAGTTGTCGATGCATGGATTAAAGTTGTTGGTGGGGCGATTGCATTTTTTGGATTATCGGTTGCATGGCGTCGGGCCGAATCGACAAATCGACAAACCTTTGTAGCAATTGAACAAATTAAGATTAGTCAGAAAAATACAGAGGTTTTGGAGTCCGAAAAGGCATCAATCAAATTCTCCGAATCTGTAAAAATGATCTCTAGTGACAAAGACTGTGAAGTCATTGGAGGTCTATATATGTTGGAACATATTGCATTAAATCATCCGGATTTTTATCGAGGCGTAGTTGAAGTAATCTCTTCGTTCATAAAGCAAAAACTCCGATATCCAGCAGAACATTGGAATCGTGATGTGGATAAATTGAAAGAGGACGTATTGGCACCTTACGAAATAGGTGATCTGCCCCCGAGCCAAGATTCCAAAATTGCATTGGATATTATTGGACGCATAAATAAGTATGAGAATGACTTTTATATCGATTTAAGTGAGATTTGCATAAAAAACATTAAACTAAATAATCTGAATTATCATAATATATCTTTTGAAAATTCTGTATTTGTCCAAACAATTTTTGAAAATGTAGACTTTAGCAATTCAAAGGTTGATGTTGCGCTAATCGTGTTGACTGATTTCAATCAGTGCAATCTGACCGATATGAGTTTGCGCAGCACTAAAATTACGGGGATGAAAACGGAAGGGTGTATCGGCCTACCGATTTCTACTGAAGATACTGAGGTGTTCGAGCGAAAAGATGGACGGTTGAGGCTAAGTTTCGCTGACGCATTTAAGTACATGAGGAAAACCAAAGACCCTCCTGCCAATAAGGGGATTAAAGAAAAGAAAATCGAAAAGCCTAAGGGCGGTATAATTGTGGGCCCCTCACGCCCCCATGAGTAGCCCGACCCGCCGTCCGATCGTCGCGATCTGCGAAAAGCTCTTCACCTCGCCGGCGAGTCCCATGAGGACCCCCGGCCGCAGATAGAACTTGAGATACGCCTTGCGCTGGAGGCGGGCGAGTTTCGCCTTGCCCAGTTCGTCGCTCGCGAACTCGACGCGGTGGATATACAGGTTCGAGAGGTCCAGGCCGGTGAGGCGGCCTTCCGATTTGAGCCTGTTGTAGATCGGGCTGCCCGGAAACGGCGAGTAGTTGAAAAAATTGGCCCGGTGGAGCGGCAGCTCGCAGGCGAAATCGATGGTCTCGTTCACCTCGGCTTCGGTTTCACCCGGCAGGCCGATCACGAAGAAGCCGGTCATCCGGATATCAGTCAGCTGGCGGACGAGGTTCACCTTCTCACTGATCGTCTCTTTCGTCAGTTTCTTCTCGATCATGTCCAGCACGCGCTGGCTCCCGCTCTCGATCCCCACGGCGAACGAATAGCACCCGGCCTTCTCCATGAGCGGCAGGGTCTCGGGCGTCAGCGAATCCAGTCTGACACCATTGGGACAGGCCCAGTCGAATTTAAGGTTCTCGCGCAGGACCGTCTCGCAGAAGGTGCGCAGAAAACGCCGGTCGAGGGTGAAGTTGTCGTCCATGAAGTGGATTTCGTGGATGCCGAAGTCGCGCTGCAGCCAGCGGATCTCCTCGATGAGATTTTCCGGCGACCGCGTGCGGATTTTCGCGCCCATCGAGTTGGGCGCGCCGCAGAAGGTGCACGTATACGGACAGCCCCGCGTGGCGATCATCGGCGCGATGCGGTTGCGCTTCGAGAAGATGCCGTTCGGCGCGAGCGGATATCTGTCCGGCCGGATCTCCGTCCACGGCAGCATGGGAATGCGGTTCAGGTCCGTCACGAAGGAGCGGGGGTTTAACCTCACCCCCACCGTTCGCTCACGCGAACTGCCTCCCCCCTCCAGGGGGAGGCGGGAAACCGTTTCTTCCCTCCCCCTGGAGGGGGGAGGGTCGTCTGTTAAGACGGGGTGGGGGTGCGGAATACGCCACGCCAGGTTCGGAATCTTTGCTAATTCCGTTTCAGCCGGCGCCGCGCCGTCGCTATCTCTGGCCGCCAGCAGCTCCAGCAAGGGCGCGAGCCCCTCTTCACATTCGCCGACAAACAGATAGTCCGCCTGCGGGATGGCGCGGAAGGTTTCCTCCGGTTCGAACGTCGGGTGCGGGCCGCCCAGGATAACCGGGGGGAGCGGCACCAGTTTCTCCACCTCGTCCAGCAGCCGCTTCGCGGGGCCGAACGACGCCGTAAACACATTGAGGCCGACGGCCGTGTAGCGGCCCGCGCGGATTTTCGCGGCGACCTGTTCGGGGGTGAACCGCTCGCACGCGGCGTCCATCCAGTCGAACTCGAATCCGGCCGCCTTCGCGGCGGTGGCCACATACCCCATGCCCAGGTTCGGAATGAGCGCGAAGCCGATTCCGAACGTGTTCTCCGGAGCGATCAGGAGGATTTTGCGGGCGGGTTTCATAACCTGAAGGCTCACTCTATCGCTCCCTCCGGGGTGTTGGAAGTGACACGGCTCCGCCTGTCCCGTTGCCGGTGGTCCGCAATTGCCGGTCGCTGGAGGTCGCTGCCGGTTGCTGGCCGGGCGGCGGCGGGCGGAATTCGCGTGTAAAGAGAGGTGAAAATCCACCGGCGGGCCGCCGCTGACGCGCCGCAATGTGGTCCTTCCCGGTCGACGGGCAGGCCCCGGGTTGCTCCCCGAATGTAGCGAATTGACTCGGTCGGGCACCCTCCGGGAGCGTTAATGTGACAGGGGTCACGGAAGATTCTGCCCCCGGCGGACAGGGGTTGCGTGACGGGTGACCACGGCGAAAATCTATCCGCAAAAGTTCGCCAGAGTGTGACCCATTACCTTTGAGGTTACCGGGGCTTAAGTTAAACTTCACGTCAGCTAAATGTCCGTATTTCCGGCACGTTAGTTCCCCCTGCGAGCGGCTCCATCCGGAGCCGTAAACCGCGGGGGGAACGGCGTTCCGGCGTGGACGTTGCGGCAGTTGTTGCCAGCAGAGTTGTCGGAGGGACTTCCGTTCCAGTGAGCGGAGCGGGGTCCGGGGAGTGTCACAGTGAAATCTATCAGAACCCTTCACCGGTTCCTGGGCTGGACGTTTGTGTCCATGCTCGTTGTCACGACGGCGTCGTGCCTGCAGCAGCCCACGGCGGAAAATTCCCGCGTGACGCTGTCGCTGGGCAGCGCGACCGGCGCGTTCGACCTGAACGAGATCCGCTACGTGAGACTCACCACGACGGCGGGCAGCTTCTCCGACGACCAGATTCTCGTGGTCCCCACCAACTCGTCCATTCTCGACCAGTGCCAGGCGGGCGACATCTCCGCCGGCGCGCAGTGCACTTCCAGCGACAGCGTGATCGTGTTCAACATCAAGCAGGTCCCCACCGGGGTCAACGCGACGTTCAGCGCCGTGGTGGTCCGCGACCTCACGCCCGCCGGCCCCGCGCACGACTACCACTACTACGAAGGCTCCACGACCAAGCAGCTCCAGCTGGCCAGCGAGACCGTGCCGATCGACGCCGTCGACCAGAACGGCCCGCCGGTGGCGGTGCTGGTCTCGGGCGGCAGCCAGTCGGCGCCGGTGCAGCAGGACCTCGCCGATCCGCTGGTGGTCCAGCTGACCGGCCCGCAGGGGCAGGCGATCGAAGGCGTCGGGTTCGACTGGTCTGTCGTGCCCGCGGTGGGTTCGGTGGGCAGCGCGTCCACGACTTCCGGCGCCAACGGCCAGAGCCAGAACACCTACACGGCCGGGACCGTGGCGGGCGCGTTCACCGTGCAGGCGCAGTCGGAGGCGTTCGCGATCCCGCCGGTGAACATCCCGGTGACGGTGACGGCGGGCCCGGCGGCGGCGCTGGCGTTCCAGACGCCCCCCGCGACGATTGCCGCCGACCAGTCGCAGCCCGTCACGGTGACGATCCGGGATTCGTTCGGCAACACGGTGCTCACCGACAGCACGACGCAGGTGACGCTGGCAATCGGCACGAACGCGGGCGGCTCGACGCTCGTGGGCGGCGGCGCCGTGACGGCGGCGTCCGGTATCGCGTCGTTCCCGGGCGTGAACCTGGACAAGACCGGCACCGGTTACACGCTGACGGCGAGCTCGTCGCCGGCGCTCACGCCGGTGACCTCGGGCACGTTCGACATCACCCCGGGCGCGGCGACGAAGATCGTCTTCACCGGCCTGCCGCTCAACCGGGCGGCGGACCAGTCGCAGTCGCTCACCGTGAACATCCTCGACGTGAACGACAACCTCGTCACGACCGACAGCACGACCAGCGTGTCGCTCGCGATCTTCAACAACCCGGGCGGCTCGGCGCTCACGGGCGGCGGGGCCGTCACGGTGACCGGCGGCGCCGCGACCTTCGGCTCGGTCAACCTCGACAAGACCGGCACGGGCTACACGCTGCAGGCGACGTCCTCGCCGGTGCTGACGCCGGCGGTCTCGGGCGCGTTCAATATCCTGCCCGGTCCGGCGTTCAGCCTCTCGGTCACGGCGCAGCCGGGCAACCTCGCGGCCGACCAGACGCAGACCGTCTCGGTCACCATCCTCGACGCCTTCGGCAATATCGCCACCGGCGCGAGCAACTTCGTGACGCTCTCGATCCTGAGCAACCCGGGCGGCGCGACGCTCTCGGGCGGCGGCGCGCTGGCGCCTTCGTCCGGTGTGGCGAGCTTCGGGTCGGTGAACCTGAACAAGGTGGGCACGGGCTACACGCTGCAGGCGACGAGCCCCGGCCTCACGTCCGACACGACCGTCTCGTTCAACATCACGCCGGGCGCGCCCAGCCAGCTCGCCTTCCAGGCGGCGCCGGTGAACAAGGCGGCCGACCAGACGCAGTCGCTCACGGTCCGGGTGCTGGACTCGGGCGCGAACCTCGTCACCACCGACAACTCGACCAGCGTCTCGCTGGCGATCCTGGCAAACCCGGGCAGCTCGACGCTCACGGGCGGCGGAGCGGTGACGGCCTCCGGCGGTCTCGCGACCTTCCCGTCCGTGAACCTGAACAAGGTGGGCACGGGCTACACGCTGCGGGCCACCAGCGGCGCGCTGACCGCGGCGACCTCGGGCACGTTCAACATCACTCCCGGCACCCCGGCGCAGCTCGCCATCACCACGCAGCCCGGTAACGCGCAGGCGGGCGCCACGCAGACGGTGGCGGTCAGTATCCTGGACAGCGCGGGGAATCTCGTCACGTCCGCGACGAACACCGTCACGCTGGCGCTGCTGGCGAACCCGGGCGGCTCGACGCTCACGGGCGGAACCGGACTCGCGGCCTCGGCGGGCGTGGCCACTTTCAACGGTGTGAGCCTCAACAAGACCAGTACGGGCTATACGCTGCAGGCGACCAGCGGCGCGCTGACGGCGGCGACCTCGAACACGTTCAACATCAC
>CAZMGV010000017.1:0-28618 GCA_964565925.1 uncultured bacterium | reverse complement strand
TGCAGGCGACCAGCGGCGCGCTGACGGCGGCGACCTCGAACACGTTCAACATCACGCCGGGCAACCCCGCGCAGCTCGCCTGGTCGACGCAGCCCGGTAATGCGGCCGCCGGAGCGACCCAGTCGGTGGCGGTGCAGATCCTCGACGCCAACGGCAACCTCTGCACCGGCGCCACGAACAACGTCGGCCTCACGATCCTGAGCAACCCGGGCGGCTCGACGCTCACGGGCGGAACGGCACTGGCGGCCGTGGCCGGAACGGCGACCTTCCCCGCCGTCAGTCTCAACAAGACCAGTACGGGCTATACGCTGCAGGCCAACAGCGGCGTGCTGACGCCGGCGACCTCGAACACGTTCAACATCACACCGGGTGCGGCAACACAGCTCGCGTTCCTGTCGGCGCCGGTGAACAAGGCCTCCGACCAGACGCAATCTTTGACCGTCAACATTCTCGACGCCAACAGCAACATCGTCACGACCGACAGCACGACGAGCGTGTCGCTCGCCATTCTGGCGAATCCGGGCGGCTCGACGATCACGGGCGGCGGACCCATTACCGCGTCATCCGGTGTGGCGACCTTCCCGTCGGTGAACCTGAACAAGACCGGTACGGGTTACACGCTGCAGGCGTCGTCGTCCCCGGTGCTGACGACCGCGACCAGCGGTGCCTTTAACATCACCCCCGGCACCCCGGCCCAGCTTGCGATCAACACCCAGCCGGGCAGTGCCGTTGCCGGCGCCACGCAGACGGTGGCGGTGGGGATTCTCGACGCCGCCGGTAACGCGACCACGGCGACCAACACGGTCACGCTGGCGATTCTCGCGAACCCGGGCAGCTCGACGCTCTCGGGCGGGACGGGCACGGCCGCCGTCGCCGGTGTGGCGACGTTCAGCAGCGTGAGCCTCAACAAGACCGGCATCGGTTACACGCTGCAGGCGACCAGCGGCGCGCTCACCGCCGCCACGACCAACACGTTCAACATCACGCCGGGCGCGCCGTCGCAACTCGCGTGGTCTACGCAGCCCGGTAACGCCGCCGCCGGAGCGACGCAGTCGGTGGCGGTCCAGATTCTCGACGCCAACAGCAATCTGTGCACCGGTGCGACCAACACGATTACGCTCGGCATTCTGGCGAACCCGGGCGGTTCGACGCTTTCGGGCGGAACGGGCACGGCCGCTGTGGCCGGAACGGCGACCTTCCCCGCCGTCAGTCTCAACAAGACCAGTACGGGCTATACGCTGCAGGCGACGAGCGGCGCGCTGACGGCGGCGACCTCGAACACGTTCAACATCACGCCGGGTGCGGCGACGCAGCTCGCGTTCCTGTCGGCACCGGTGAACAAGGCCTCCGACCAGACGCAGTCGCTGACCGTCAACATTCTCGACGCCAACAGCAACATCGTCACGACCGACAGCACGACGAGCGTGTCGCTCGCCATTCAGAACAATCCGGGCGGCTCGACGCTGACCGGCGGCGGGCCGGTGACGGCAACCGCAGGCGTGGCGACTTTCCCGGCGGTGAATCTCAACAAGACCGGAACCGGCTATACGCTGCAGGCGTCGTCATCCCCGGTGCTCACGACCGCGACCAGCGGTGCCTTCAACATCACGGCCGGTGCGCCGGCCCAGCTCGCGATCAACACGCAGCCGGGCAGTGCCGCCGCCGGTGCCACCCAGACAGTGGCGGTCGGTATTCTCGACGCCGCCGGTAACGCGACCACGGCGACCAACACGGTCACGCTGGCGATTCTCGCGAACCCGGGCAGCTCGACGCTCTCGGGCGGGACGGGCACGGCCGCCGTCGCTGGTGTGGCGACGTTCAGCAGCGTGAGCCTCAACAAGACCGGCATCGGCTACACGCTGCAGGCGACCAGCGGTGCGCTGACGGCGGCGACGACCAATACGTTCAACATCACGCCGGGCGCGCCGTCGCAGCTCGCCTGGTCGACGCAACCCGGTAACGCCGTCGCCGGAGCGACGCAGTCGGTGGCGGTGCAGATCCTCGACGCCAACAGCAACCTGTGCACCGGCGCGACCAACACGATTACGCTCGGCATCCTCGCAAACCCGGGCAGCTCGACGCTTTCGGGCGGAACGGGCACGGCCGCTGTGGCCGGAACGGCGACTTTCCCCGCCGTCAGTCTCAACAAGACCGGCACGGGCTACACGCTGCAGGCGACCAGCGGCGCGCTGACGGCGGCGACCTCGAACACGTTCAACATCACACCGGGTGCGGCAACACAGCTCGCGTTCCTGTCGGCGCCGGTGAACAAGGCGGCGGACCAGACCCAGTCGCTCACCGTCAACATCCTCGACGCCAACAGCAACATCGTCACGACCGACAGCACGACCAGCGTGTCGCTCGCCATACTGGCGAATCCGGGCGGCTCGACTCTGACCGGCGGCGGCGCGGTGACGGCGTCCAGCGGTGTGGCGACGTTCCCGTCCGTGAACCTGGACAAGACCGGCACCGGCTACACGCTGCAGGCGTCGTCGACGCCCGTGCTTACGACCGCGACCTCCGGCACGTTCAACATCACTCCAGGCACGGCGACCAAGCTGGCCGTTACGGTACAGCCGGCGAACGCAGTGGCGGGCGTGGGGCAGGGCCTCACGGTCACGATCCAGGACGCGTCCAGCAACACCGTCACGTCCGCGACGAACACGATCACGCTGGCGCTGCTGGCGAACCCGGGCGGTTCGACGCTGGGTTACGGCGGCCCGCAGGCGGCTGTCGCCGGCGTGGCGGCGTTCACGGGCGTCAGTCTCGACAAGGTCGCCACCGGCTACACGCTGCAGGCGACGAGCGGCATCCTGACGGCGGCCACGACCAATACATTCAACATCACGCCTGCTGGTCCGCACCACCTGCAGTTCACGGCGAACCCCGGCAGCGTCAGCTCGACGGCGCTTCAGGGCGCCACCGTCACCGTCTACGACCAGTTCGGCAACGTGGCGACCGGCGCCACGAACTCGATTTCGCTCTCGATCCTGAACGATCCGTCGGCGGGCGCGGCGACGTTCAGCTACTCGGGCCCGGCAATCCCGTCCTCGGGTGTGGCGGCCTTCACCAACATCAACATCAACAAGACCGGCACGGGTTACACGCTGAACGCGACCGACACGTTCGTGACGGACGCGGCGTCCAGTGCGTTCAACATTACGCCGGGCGCCGCGACCCAGCTCGCCTACCTGGCCCAGCCGGTGAACAAGACCGCCGACCAGACGCAGGCGCTCACGGTCCGGATTCTGGACGCCAACAGCAACATCGTGACGGGCGACAGCACGACCAGCGTGACGCTGGCGATTGTGGCAAATCCGGGCGGCTCGACGCTCTCGGGCGGCACGGCGACCACCGCGTCGGGCGGCAGCGTGAGCTTCCCGTCCGTGAACCTGAACAAGACCGGCTCGGGATACACGCTGCAGGCGACGTCGTCGCCGGTGCTGACGCCGGTGACGTCGAACACTTTCAACATCTCCGCGGGTGTCCCGGCCCAGCTCGCCTTCAGCACGCAGCCCGGCAACACGAACGCCGACGCGACGCAGACTGTCGACGTGCAGGTGCTGGACGCCTCCGGCAACGTGTGTATCGCCGACAACGCGACCCAGGTGACCCTGTCGTTCCAGACCGATCCGTCGGCCGGAGCCGCGACCCTGACCGTGCCGGTCAACCCCGGCACCGCCAGCAGCGGTGTCGCCACGTTCAATAACGTGAACGTGGACAAGGCGTTCAACGGGTACCAGCTGCATGCGGCGGCGGCGGGACCGGCGCCAGCCAACTCGAACCTGTTCAATATCACGGCCGGCGCGGCGCACCATGTGGCCTATACGCTGCAGCCGGGCTCGGTGGCCTCGCTGGCGACCCAGAACGTCACCGCGACCATCGTCGACCAGTACGGCAACCTGGAGACCACCGACAATACGTCGTCGATCACGCTGTCGCTCTCGACCAACCCCGGCCCGTCCGTGCTGACGGTCTCCGGCGGAACGTCCAAGACGGTGACGGGCGGTGTGGCGGCGTTCACGGGCGTGAACCTCGACAAGGCGGCCTCGGGCTACGTGATGCGCGCGAGTTCCGGGGCTCTGTTCCCGGCGGATTCGTCGTCCTTCAACATTTCGCCGGACGTGCCGGCCAAGGTGACGTTCCTCTCCGCGCCGACCGGCCCGCAGACCGCCGGCACGGCCTGGGCGACGTTCACGGGCCAGATCCTGGACGCCAATAACAACCTGACCGCGTCGGGTGCGAACGTGACGGTGGCGGTGGTGACTGGTTCGAGCACGCTCACCGGCACGACCACGGTGGCGGCGTCCGGCGGCGTCGTCTCGTTCAGCGGCATCGGATACACGGTGGCCGAAGCGATCACGGTCCAGCTGACCTCCGGCGTACTGACTGCGTCGGCCCCGGTGCCGCTGACGGTAAACCCGTCGGCGACCCAGTCGCTGGTGTTCACGACCCAGCCGGCGGCCAGCACCACCACGGACAACACGATGTCGGTGGCGGTGACGGTGATAGACCAGTTCAGCAACGTCGTCACCGGGGCGTCGGCGCCGATCTCGCTCAGTTTCCAGAACGACCCGACCGCCGGAGCCGCCACGCTCACGGGCAATTCGGCCGTGGCGCCGACGGCCGGCGTCTCGCTCTTCCCGTCGGTCCATGTGGACCGGGTTGGCACCGGTTTCACGCTGCGCGCCCAGGACGGATCGAGCACGCCCGGGACTTCCTCGTCCTTCGACATCACGTCCGGCGTCCCGGCGAACATGAGCTTCTTCAACAGCCCGGTGAACACGGCCTCGACGGCGACCCAGGCGGTCACGGTCAATATCTACGACCAGTACGGCAATATCGCCACGACGGCGGCGACTCCGGTCTCGCTGATCATCGAGACGGACCCGAGCCTGGGCGCCGCCGCGATCTCGGGCGGCGGCTCGACGTTCCCGTCGGCGGGCGTCGTCACGTTCCCGAGCGTGAATATCGACGTCACGGGCACCGGCTACACGCTGCGGGCGATCGAAGGCGTCATTCCGGATGCGATCTCCGGCACGTTCAATATCACGCCGGGTGCGGCGTCGGCGCTCAACTTCGTCACCCAGCCCTCGGCGATCAACGCCGATAACACGCAGCTCGTCACGGCCGAAGTGGTGGACGCGAACTTCAACCGGGTGACGGGCGACAATACGACGGCGGTGACGCTGGCGATCGGCACGAACCCGGGCGGCTCGACGCTCGCGGTGATGTCCGGTCCGAACCCGGCCACCGCCGCTTCGGGTCTGGCCTCTTTCCCCGGGACGCATCTGGACAAGGTCGGGGTGGGCTACACGCTGCAGGCGACGAGCGGCGTGCTGACGCTCGCGACATCGAACACCTTCGATGTCACGCACGGCGCCGAGAGCCAGCTGGTCTACTCGCTCCAGCCGGCAGGCGGCGCCGCCAACCAGACGTTCAATACGACGGTCCAGGTTCAGGACCAGTACGGCAACGTGGTGACGACGGGCCCGGCCTCCACCGGCACCGTCAGCCTTACGATCCTGAACAACCCGGGCGGTTCGACCCTCGCGTACGCCGGCCCGCAGGCGGCCGTTGCGGGTGTGGCGGCGTTCACGGGCGTGAGCCTCGACAAGTCTGGCACCGGTTACACGCTGCAGGCCGGAGACGGGTCTTTCAATAAGACCTCGAACGCCTTCAACATTACGGCCGGTGCGGCGACCCAGCTCGCCTTCGCCGTGCAGCCGGTCACCCAGACCGCCGACCAGTCGATGGCGTCGGTCACGGTCGAGGTGCGCGACGCCTCGAACAACGTCGTCACGAGCGACAACTCGACGAGCGTGACGCTGGCGATCGGCACGAACCCGGGCGGCTCGACGCTGACGGCGGCCTCGACGACGGTCACCGTTTCCGGCGGCACGGCCACCTTCACGAACGTGAACCTGAACAAGACCGGCAACGGCTACACGCTGGGGGCGACGTCGTCTCCGGTCTATACACCGGCGACCTCGAACACGTTCAATATCACGCCCGGTACGGCCACCCACCTGGCGCTGCTGGCGAATCCGTCGAACACGGCCGCCGACGCCACCCAGTCGCTGACGGTGAACATCCTTGACGCGAACAGCAATATCGTGACGACCGACAGCACGACGAGCGTTTCGCTTGCCATCGTGTCGAATCCGGGCGGCTCGACGCTCTCCGGCGGCGGAGCGGTGACGGCGTCCAGCGGCGTAGCGACGTTCGGCGCGGTGAACCTGAACAAGACCGGCACGGGCTACACGCTGCAGGCGACCTCGACCCCGGTGCTGACGCCGGTGACCTCGGGCGCGTTCAACATCACGCCCGGCGCGGCGACCCACCTGGCTTATTCCTCGAGCCCGGTGAACAAGGCCGCGGACCAGACCCAGTCGGTCAGCGTCCAGATTCTCGATACCTATAACAACGTCGTCACCACCGACAGCACGACGAGCGTGTCGCTCGCCATCCTGGCGAATCCGGGCGGCTCGACGCTGACGGGCGGCGGGCCGGTGACGGCGTCGAGTGGCGTGGCGACGTTCAGCGCGGTGAACCTGAACAAGACCGGCACGGGCTACACGCTGCAGGCGACGTCGTCCCCGGTGCTGACGGCGGCGACCTCCGGCACGTTCAACATCACCCCCGGCACGGCAACGAAGCTCGCGTTCAACGCGCAGCCGGCGGACCAGACGGCGGACAATTCGACTCCGTCTGTCACGGTCGAGGTGCAGGACGCGAGCAGCAACGTCGTCACGGGCGACAGCACAACACAGGTGACGATCGCGATCCTGAACAACCCAGGCGGCTCGACGCTCACGGTGGCGCCTTCGGCGACCGTCACGGTCTCGGGCGGTACGGCTACCTTCACGAACGTCCATCTGGACAAGGTGGGTGCGGCCTATACGCTGCAGGCGACCTCGTCACCGGTCTATACGGCGGCCACGTCGGCCTCGTTCAACATCACCCACGGCAACGCGACGCATGTGAGTTTCACGACCGGTCCGGCGACGGCCGCCGCCGACCAGACCCAGTCGCTCGGCGTGACGGTGCTCGACCAGTACAACAACACGGTCACGACCGGTCCTGACGCGACCAAGAGCGTGCAGATCTTCCTGCAGACGAACCCGGGCGGGTCGACGATTTCGGGCGGTGGACCGCTGGCGGCCGTTGCCGGTGTGGCGACGTTCCCGTCGTTCAATCTGGACAAGGCCGGCGCGGGCTACATCATCCAGGCGGTGGCCAACCCGCTGTCGATGGGCGTCTCGGGTGCGTTCAACATCAACCCGGGCACGGCGACCCAGCTGCTCGTGACGAGCCAGCCGGTCAGCAAGACCTCGACCCAGACGCAACCGGTCACGATCGGTGTCTTCGACGTGAACGGCAACCTCGTCACCGGCGACAACACGACCCAGGTGACGCTGGCGATCCAGACCAATCCGGGCGGTTCGACGCTCACGGGCGGCGGACCGGTGACGGCGTCGGGCGGCTTCGCCTCGTTCCCGTCGGTGAACCTAAACAAGACCGGCACGGGCTATGACCTTCAGGCGACCTCGTCGCCGGTGCTGACGCCGGTGACGACGAACGCGTTCAATATCACGCCCGGTGCCCCGACGAACCTGCAGGTGACGACCCAGCCGGCTGACGTCACCGCCGACCAGACACAGACGGTGGCTGTCGGCATCTACGACGCCAACGCCAACCTGATCACCACCGACAGCTCGACGCTGATTACGCTGGCGATCCTGAACAACGCCGGCGGCTCGACGCTGCTGGGCGGCGGGAATCTGGCCGTCAGCAGCGGCATCGCCACCTACAGTACGGTGCATCTGGACAAGACCGGCGCGGGCTACACGCTGCAGGCGACGAGCGGCGTGCTCACGGCGGCCACGACCGGTGCGTTTAATATCACCCACGGCGCGGCGTACCAGCTCGCCTTCTCGACCCAGCCGTCCAGCAGCCCGGCAAACCAGACGGTGCTCACGTCGGTCCAGATCCTCGACCAGTACTCCAACCTGGTGACAACGGGCCCGTCTTCGACGGCGAGCGTGAGCATGGCGATCCAGAACAACCCGGGCGGATCGACGCTGTCGGGCACGACTCCGGTCGCCGCATCGGGCGGGCAGGCGGATTTCACGGACCTGAGCCTCGACATTGCCGGCACGGGCTACACGCTGCAGGCGACCAGCGGGATCCTGACGGCGGCGACCTCGAATCCGTTCAACATCACGGCGGGCGCGGCCGATCACCTGAGCTTCGTGCTGCAGCCGTCGAACACCGATACCGACAGCACCCAGACCGTCTCGGTCGAAGTGCGCGACGTGAGCAATAACCCCATAACGTCGGACAATTCGACCTCCGTGACGCTGGCGATCGGCACCAATCCGGGCAGTGCGACGCTGACGGCCACCACGAATCCGGTGACGGTCACGGGCGGCGTGGCGACGTTCACGGGCGTCCATCTGGACCGTACCGGCACGGGCTACACGCTGCAGGCGACGTCGGGTGTATTGACGGCCGGTGTCTCCAGCTCCTTCAACGTGGCCCCCGGCGCGCCCAATGCGCTGTCGTTCATGGTCCAGCCGGTCGATACGGCCGCGGACGCATCCATCGCTACCGTCTCCGTTTCGGTGCTCGACGCCTATACGAACCTGGTCACCTCGGACAACACGACACAGATCTCGCTAGCCATCCAGAACAACGCGGGCGGCGGCATTCTGACCGGCGGCTCGCCGGTGACGGTGTCGGGCGGCATCGCCAGTTTCAGTTCGCTGAATATCGACAAGGCGGGAGTGGGCTACACGCTGCAGGCGACCTCGGCGCCGGTCCTTACCCCGGCGACCTCTTCGTCGTTCAATATCACGCACGGTGCCGCGACTCAGCTCGCCTACTCGGCCCAGCCGTCGAACGGCCAGAACATCGCGGCGAACGGGAATATCGGGATCACGGTTCATGTGCTGGACGCCGGCGGAAACCTGGTCGATACGGGTATTGGGGCGACCGCCAGCATTACGATCGCCCTGCAGAACAATCCTGGCGGGTCGGTACTGTCCGGCAGTACTACCCTTGCGGCATCGGGCGGCGTGCTGAACTACGGCCCCCTCAGCCTCGACAAGGCGGCCTCGGGCTATACGCTGCAGGCGACGAGCGGGATCCTGACTCCGGTCACCACCAACCCGTTCAACATCACCTCGGGTGCGGCCTCCAAGCTCGTCTTCAACCTCCAGCCGCAGAACCAGGACGCGGACAGTTCGACCGCGTTTGTGTCCGTTGACGTGCAGGACGTGTCGGGCAATCTCGTCACTACCGACAACACGACCCAGGTGACGATCGCCATCCTGAACAATCCGGGCGGGTCGGCCCTGTCGGCCACCTCGACCACGACGGTGACGGCTTCGAGCGGCACGGCGACCTTCACCAATGTCCATCTGGACAAGGTGGGCGCCAGCTACACCCTGCAGGCGACGTCGTCCCCCGTGCTGACGGCGGCTACGTCCAACACGTTCGACATCACGCCGGGTGCGCCGACGCAGCTCGCGTTCCTGGGTACGCCGCTGAACCAGCTTTCGGACCTGACGCAGTCGATCACGGTCCAGATTCTCGACGCCAACGGAAACGTGGTGACGGGCGACAACTCGACCTTTGTGACCCTCGCGTTCCAGAACGACGCCTCCGCCGGGGCGGCGACGCTTTCGGGCGGAACGGCGACGCAGGCGTCGTCAGGCCAGGCGGTATTTTCTTCGGTGAACATCAATAAGGTTGCCGCCGGCTACACGCTGAAGGCGACGTCCGCACCGGTGCTGACGCAGGCGATCTCGGGCGCCTTCAATATCACGCACGGGGCGGCGACCCAGCTGGTCTACACGCTGCAGCCGGCCGATTCGGCGGCCGATCAGCTGGTCACCCTGAATGTCGAAGTGAGGGATGCGCATGGGAATGCCGTGACCACGGGGCCCGACTCCACCCGGATGGTCACGATGACCATCCAGAACAATCCCGGTTCGGCAGGCCTGACCGGAACGACCGCCAAGGCGGCGGTGGCGGGGGTTGCGTCGTTTACCGACCTGAATCTCGACAAGACCGGTACCGGATATACGCTGCAAGCGGATGACGGAATCCGCACCCAGGTATCAAATCCCTTCAATATCACCCCCGGCGCTCCCCAGTCGCTGATCTTCGGTGTGCAGCCGGTAAACCAGACCACCGACCAGCTGCTCGGATCGGTCACCGTCGAGATCTGGGACTTTGCCGGCAATATCGAAACCGGAGACAACAGCACCCAGATCACTCTCGGTATCGCTGTCAATCCGGGCGGTGCCTCGCTGACGGTGGACTCGGCCACGGTCACCGTTTCGAACGGAATTGCGACGTTTACAAACATCCGGCTCGACAAGGTCGGCGTCGCCTACCGGCTAGGCGCCACGTCGGTTCCGGTGCTGTCACCGGGAATGTCGAGCACCTTCGACATCACCCACGGCGCCCCGGACCATCTTGCCTATTCGGCCCAGCCCACTAACCAGACGGCCAGCCA
This sequence comes from uncultured bacterium, assembly GCA_964565925.1. Lineage (GTDB taxonomy): Bacteria > JAGRBM01 > JAGRBM01 > JAGRBM01 > JAHCIT01 > CAZMGV01. The sequence continues at coordinate 18,090 of CAZMGV010000017.1, read as the reverse complement.
GTCGCAGTCGCTGGATGTGGAAGTGCGGGACGCGGGCGACAATCTGGTGTTGGGGGACAACTCGACCCAGGTGGCGCTGGTGCTCCTGAGCAACCCCGGCAGCGCGACGCTGACGGGCGGAACCGCCGTCACCGTGATCAACGGTATTGCCAATTTCCCGTCTGTAAACGTGAACAAGACCGGATCTGGTTACACGCTGCAGGCAACCTCGGCGCCGGCCTATACGCAGGCCGTCTCGAGCGGGTTCGACATCGGTCCAGGCGTGGCGACACAGCTCGTCTATTCGGTCTCGCCGGTCGATTCCGACGCCGACAGCTCGCAGACCGTCGAATTCCTGGTGGAAGACGCCAACGGCAACCTCCTTGCCGGGGACAATACGACCCAGGTCACGCTGGCGATACTCAACAACGCGGGCGGTGGTTCGCTCGGTGTGGGGACTGCGAATCCGCTTACCGTCACCAACGGTGTGGCGACGTTCACCGGCGTGAGCATCGACAAGGCGGGCAACGGCTATACCCTGCGCGGTTCCGCCGGCGGACTCGCGAACGCCGATTCGGGCACCTTTAACGTCACCCACGGCGCAGCGACCCACATGGATTTCAATCCGCAACCCACGGGCGGCGCGGCGGATTCCACCTTCTCGGCCACGGTCGAGATCTACGACCAGTACAACAACCTCGTCGACACGGGTCCCGATTCGACCGACAGTATCGGACTCACACTCCTGACCGGGACCGGGACCCTGACCGGCGGAAGCGCTTTCCCGGCCACGGCGGGTGTGGCGACGTTCCCGTCGCTGAACGTCAACCTGACCGGCTCCAAGACCCTGCGTGCGTCGTCAGTCGTCGGAGTGGTGGATTCCAGCTCGTTCACGATTACCCACGGCGCGCCGTCTCAGCTCGTCTTTACGACCCAGCCCGCCGATCCGACAGTGGCAGGGGCCGCGCTCCTGCCGGTTATCGGGGTCCGGGACGTGAACGGGAACACGGTGACGACGGGCGTCGGGGCCACGGCGCCGATCCTGATCAGCATTTATTCCGGTACAGGTACGCTGGGCGGCAACAATACGATCACCCCGGTCGCCGGTGTGGCGACGGTCACGGCGGGGGATAACCTCAATATCGATCTGGCGGGCCTGAAAACCCTGCAGGCTGCACAGGCGGCGACATCCCTGTCGGTCCAGTCGGCCGGCTTCACGATCAATCCGGCCGCGGCCAGTCAACTCGCCTTCGGTACCCAGCCGGCGACGCAGACAGCCGACCAGACCCAGACCGTTACGGTCCAGGTTCTCGACGCCTATGGCAACGTCGTGACCTCTGACGGCACCACCAGTATCACGCTGGCAATTCAGAACAACACCGGCGGGTCGACCCTGTCCGTCGATACCAATCCGGTGACTGTGACGGCCGGTGTCGCGTCCTTTACGAACGTGCATCTGGACAAGACGGGTACGAACTATAACTTCTCGGCGGTATCCGCCCCTGCGTATGCCGGCGCGACGTCGAACCTTTTCGATATCAATCCCGGTGCTGACGCGAAGGTCGTCTGGACGACGCCGCCTTCGGGAACCCAGAACGCCGACAATACGTGGGCGTCGTTCTCGGCGGCGGGTGCCGACCAGTACGACAACCTGACCGGTAGCCTGCTCGACTTCGACCTCGTGCTCGTGACCGGCACGGATTCGCTGGGCGGCACGCTTAATTTCGGGACCGTGGCGTCGGCCAGTTTCTCGGACATCACCTACCGGACGGCGGAAGCGATTCAGGTGAAGGCGACCTCGCCGCTGCTTGCCGACGCGCCGGTGCAGAACATCACCGTCCAGCCGGGTCTGTACACCTATATCGTTTTCGCCACGGCACCGTCATCGCTGGTGACCGCCGGCGCGACCTGGCCGAGCTTCGATACGGAAGTCCAGGACAACTGGGGTAACCCCACGTTCCTGGCCGGCGAGTCCGTGACGGTCAACCTGATCTCCGGATCGGGCTCGATCAGCGGCACGAATCCGGTTCTCACGACCGCCGGGACTTCGACGTTCAGCGACCTCTCCATGACGACGGCCGGGGCCAAGCAGATCGACCTGTTCGCGCCGGGTCTGACCTACGCGGGCGGACCGGTGAATGTCACGGTCGATCCGGCTGCTGCCACGCAGCTGGTATATACGACGCAGCCGGCCGACCCGACAGCCGCGGGTGGGAATATCCTCCTGGATATCGAGGTGCGCGACACCTACGGCAACGTGGTGACGAGCGGTCCGGGTTCCGCCGACAACATTACGCTGAGTCTGCAGTCCGGAACCGGCACTCTTAACGGTACGCTCGTCAAGGCGCCGGTCGCCGGCATGGTGAGCTTCACGGCGACGGAAGCAGTCAACCTGACGCTGGCCGGCTCCAAGACCATCCGGGCGACGCAGGCCAATACGCTGCTGACGGCTGATTCGAATCCGTTCACCATCAATAACGCCGCGGCAACCCAGCTCGTGTTCACGACGCAGCCGTCCAGCCCGACGAGCGCCGGAGCGGCGCTGCTCCCGGTTGTGGAAGTCCGCGATACCTATGGCAACGCGGTAACGACGGGCACCGGTTCGGCAGACAATATCGTGCTCAGCCTGTATTCAGGCGCCGGACCGCTGCTGGGCAATCTGACGGTAACCCCGACGGCAGGCGTCGCGGCCTACACGGCCGGCGACAATGTCCGGATCACGACGACCGGCCTCAAGAAGCTGCAGGCCGACCAGGCGGCGACGTCCCTGTCGGTCCAGTCAAACAACTTCGCTATCAACCCGGGCAGCGCCGATCATCTGGCATTCGTTCTCCAGCCGGTCACCCAGACGGCGGACGACCAGATGTCGACCGTGACGGTGGAGATCCAGGACGCGTTCAACAACACAGTGACCACCGACAGCACGACCAATGTCACTCTGGCGATCAATCCGAACCCGGGCGGCTCGACACTCACGATCCCGGGCGGAACAACAGTAATGGCATCGTCGGGCACGGCACTGTTCTCCAACGTCCATCTGGACAAAGTCTCGACCAACTACGCGCTGGAAGCGACCTCGGTTCCGGTAATCACACCGGCAACCTCCAATCCGTTCGATATCGACCCGGGCGCCGACGCCAAGGTCGTCTGGACCGCGACGCCCTCGGCTACCCAGAACGCCGACAATACGTGGCCGGCTTTCAGCGCGGCGGCTGCCGACTTCTACAATAACCTGACCGGCAACCTCGTCGACATCGACCTGGTTCTTGTCAGCGGCTCGGATTCGCTGGGCGGCACGCTCAATTTCGGGACCGTGGCGTCGGCCAGTTTCTCGGACATCACCTACCGGACGGCGGAACCGATCCAGGTGAAGGCGACCTCTCCGCTGCTCACCGATGCGCCGACGCAGAACATCACCGTTCAGCCGGGCGCCAGCTACTACATCACCTTTGTCACGACCCCGTCGACGCCGGTCACGGCCGGTGCGACCTGGTCCAGTTTCGATACGGAAGTCCAGGACTTCTGGGGCAATCCGACGCTCCTGCCCGGCGAGGCCGTCGGGGTGTACCTGTTCTCGGGCACGGGGTCGATCAGCGGAACGAACCCGGTGTTCACGACCGCGGGGACCTCAACCTTCAGCGACCTGTCCATGACGACAGCCGGGACGAAGCAGATCGAGCTTTCGGCCGGCGGCCTCTTCTATTCGGGCGGTCCGGTGACTGTGACGGTCAACCCGGCGGCGCCGTCCGCCTTCACGATGGTTTCGGGCGACAACCAGCGCGTCGATCCGGGCGCGGCAGCCGCCCCTCTGGTGGTGAATCTCGCCGATACGTACGGCAACGGAATCCTGGGCGCAGTCGTTACGATGAACGTCGCCTCCGGCACGGGCGCCAGCCTGAGCGGCGTAACCGACAATTCGGACGGCACCTACGACGCGACTCTGACGCTCGGCAGCTCGTATCCGAACTTCTATTCGGTGGACGCCCACTGGAGCGCCAGCACCGTGACCTTCGGCAATATCGGGTTCACCGACACGGACCTCGACGGCATCCCCGACCTGTACGAAACCAACACAGGCACCTGGGCCGGCCAGTACGACACCGGTACGAATCCGGGCAGTATCGATACGGACGGCGACGGGATCTGGGACGGATATGAAACCGTCACCGGTATATACGTATCTTCGACCGATACCGGAACCGACCCGAACCTCTACGATACCGATAGCGACGGGCTCAGCGACGCTTACGAAAACGATTCCGGCACCTGGGTGAGCTCGATTGATACTGGCACCGATCCGAGCGATCCGGACACCGACAACGACGGTTACAAGGACGGCGTCGAGACAAACAACGGCACGTTTATCAGCCACCAGAGCACGGGTACCGATCCGTTCCTGATAGACTCGGACGGCGACGGCCTGTGCGACGGCAAGTTGGTGACCGGTTCTTGCGCCGGCCGGGAGTGGGAAGCCGAACTGCTCGTGAACCAGACGTCGCCGGGCAACCAGTACGATGCGGCAGTAGCCGTGGCGCCGAACGGCCAGTACGTCATCGCCTGGACGGGACCTGACGCCAGCGGAAATGGAATATTTGTCCGCAAGTTCAACGCGGCCGGACGGCCGATGACGAGCGAGATTGCCGTTGCAACCGTGCCTTCCGGCCAGCAGCACCAGCCGGCGGTCGCCATCGATCCACATGGCGAATTCATCGTCGCTTGGGCGGACGAGCGATCCACGTTCTCGGCGATCTGGGCCCGCCGTTTCCACAGCGACGGTGCTCCGATGAACTCGGATTTCGAAGTGTCGCCGGGAGGCGGATACGCCTACTCCACGCCCTCGGTGGCGATGAACCGCAGCGCCGGGACCGAGGGACTCTATGCCGTCGCCTGGCAGTGTGATGACTGCGCTGCCCAGCCTTTCCCGCAGTACAGCCTGTTCGACCTGCGGACCAACAGCGGATACTCGTGGAACCCGTACACAGTGTCGAGCGGTGCGACCACCCGTCAGAACACGTCGATCGCCATGAGCGACAGCGGAAACGTCGTCATTGCGTGGGAGGACTGGGTTACCGGCTCGGACTACGATATCAAGGCGGTAGTTCTGGAGCCGGCCACCGGATCCCCGAATACTGTGATGGCGGAAACTACCGTCAATACGGTCACGACGAACATCCAGACGAGTCCGTCAGTCGCGGCGCGCGGTAACGGGGACTTTGTCATCGCATGGGAGTCGGACAGCTCCGATGCCCAAAGCTGGGGTGTAGTGTTCCAGCGGTTCACCGGCGCCGGATCGATGGCTGGAACCGAAACCATTGCCAATACCTACCAGACCGACGCGCAGAGCGACTCCACTGTGGCGATGAACCCTGTCACCGGAGATTTCATCATTTCCTGGGAAAGCTACAACCAGGATGGGTCGTTCACTCATGGCATGTACAGCCAGCGTTTCGACAGTTCCGGCAACCCTGTTGGCCCGGAGTTTCGCGTTTCGCCGGTGGCGATCGACGCGCAGGACCCGTCGGCCGGCATCGACAGTCAGGGGCGGTATGTGGTCGCCTGGCAGGACAGTGTCCGCGACGGCGGGACTCCCGGAATATTCCGTTACCAGGAGCACGGCACCGATCCGAATACCGAGGATACCGACGGCGACCGGCTGTGCGACGGCACTATAGTGTTTGGCGCCTGCGAAACCCGGGAAATGGATCTCAATGCCGATCCGCTCAATCCCGATACCGACGGCGACGGCCTCTGCGACTACCATTACGTCACCGGTGGTTGCACCGGTTCGGAAGGGGCGACTGAAAGCCTCGTCAACACGACGACGACGGCGGATCAGCGAAACCCCTCGGTCGCCATGGCGCCGAACGGCTCGTATCTGGTCGTCTGGGAGGATTACAGCGGCGACGGCGACATCATGGGCCAGCGGTTCACTTCGGTCGGCGGCAAGCTGGGGCCGGAGTTCCAGATCAATACGCTGAATACTGCGGGGTACCAGCACAGCCCCGATGTCACCGTGTCGAACAACGGCAACTACGTGGTGACGTTCTCGGGTCCCGATGGAAGCGGCGAGGGCATTTTCGCCAAGGTCCTGAATCCGGAGGGCGGAACGCTCATCTCCGAGTTCGCTGTCAACACGACGATCACCGGCAACCAGGGGTTCCCGAAGGTCGCCTATGACCGGTTCTCTCTGGGCGGCTTCGCGATCGCCTGGCAGTGCGACAGCTGCGGTTCGGGACTCGACGTCATATACCGTTATTACAACTACGACGGTTCTCCGGTGACCGGCGAAATGATGCCGTACTCGATCATGAGCAACGACCAGTCCCGTCCGGACATCTCCATATCGGACGACGGCGACGACAAGCTGCTCGTGATCGCCTATTCGTACGACGCCGGCCCGGCCCATGAGATCCGGTATTCGATCGTCGGTAACGGGTTCGTACTGGGGGTCAATCAGGCCACCGTACGTTCCGACGCCACGGGAACAATGCTGTTCCCGGCGGTCGGCGTACCGGTTAACGGCGGGAACCTGGTGGTCGCCTCGCAGCAGTTCGGCATCGATTCGGGCGGTCTGGGCGTTGCGGCTGCACGGTATGCACCCAACGGCGTTCTTCAGGGTTCAGATACGGTCGTCAACACGACACAGGCGGGCAATCAGGACGATCCCGTCGTCTATGTGGATAACTCCGGCGGCTACATAGTCGTCTGGACGGATACGTTCGGCGCCGACGGAGACCAGGGCGGCATCTTCGCGCAGCGGTTCGACAACGCCGGTATCCCGGCGGGCTCCGAATTCCGGGTCAATACGACGACCGCCGACTACCAGTTCAACCCCGCCGTCAGCGGCGACGGAAACGGCAACTACGTGTACGTCTGGGAATCGAACCTGCAGGATGGCTCCGGCTGGGGCATTTACCAGCAGGTGGTAAGCGGCTCGGTCCCGACCTGGGCCGACTCCGACGGCGACGGCCTGAACGACGGCAGCATCACCCTGCCGGGATATATCGGGAACGAAGGCTCCTACGGGTCCGATCCGCGCAACTCCGATACCGACGGCGACACGATCCCCGACGGCACGGAAATCCTGAACGGGACGAACCCGGCGAACGCCGATTCGGACTCCGACGGTCTCGACGACCACATGGAAGCGATCCGGGGCACGAATCCGCTCAATCCGGATACCGACAACGACAGTCTGCAGGACGGCGTGGAAACCAATTCCGGCTACTTCACGTCGTCGTCGGATACCGGCACCGATCCGCTTAACCCGGATACGGATAACGACGGCCTCCAGGACGGTGTGGAAACCGCGACAGGCATATTCGTTAACAGTTCGAACACCGGCACGGACCCGAACGACACCGATTCCGACAACGACGGCCTGAAGGACGGCGCCGAAACCGGTACCGGTTTCTTTGTGTCGTCCTCCAACACCGGCAGCGATCCGAACGACTACGATACGGACAATGACGGCCTGTGCGACGGCGACAGCGTCTATGCGAGCTGTACCGGTTCCGAATGGAAGCGGGAGTTCCAGGTCAATACCTTCTCTAACGGCGGCCAGAGTTCCGCCGCTGTCGCGATGCAACCCAACGGCCAGTATGCCGTCGCGTTCGTCGATGACTTCCTCGGCGACCAGGACATCCGTCTTCGCCGGTTCGATTCGGCAGGTAACCCGAAGTCGACGGACCTTCTGGTCCCCGACGCGCTCGCGGGCAACCAGACCGATCCGTCGGTCGCGTGGCTCACACCCCGCAAGCTGGCAGTCGCCTGGACGTCGGATCAGGGCGACGGCGACGGCCGTGGTATCTTCATGAAGATCATTGATCTGGGCGGCGGCATCACCGGCCAGATCACTGTCAATACCGTCACGACGGTCGACCAGTATGACCCGGCCGTGGCGGTGCTGACGACCGGCAATATGGCGGTTGTCTGGACGGACGAGTCCGGCATCGGCGGCGAGAGCGATTCCAGCGCCATCAAGATGCAGTTCTTCAACCCGGCAGGCGCTAAGGTGAACGGCGAAATCCTTGTCAATACGACGACGCAGGGCTGGCAGATCGATCCGGCGATCGCTGCGGTCCAGGGCGGCGGATTCGTGGTCACGTGGACCGACTGGTCCGCCACGGGCGGCGATACCGACGGTAAGGCGGTCCGCGCGCAGATGTTCGATGCCGCGGGCTATGCCACCGGCAGCGAATTCCTGGTGAATACCTCCACCGTGGACGAACAGTCTCACCCGTCCGTGGCCGGACTGGATAGCGGCGGATTCGTCATCGTGTGGCAGGACTTCTCGCAGACGGCCCCGGACACCAGCGGCGGCGCCGTGCGCGGCCAGATATACGACGCGGCCGGAAATCCGGCGGGCAGCGAATTCGTCGTCAATACGTACACTACGAGCCACCAGACCGATCCGTCGGTATCGGCGGACCCGGTCAGCGGCAACTTTGTCGTCGCCTGGACGAGCTACAGCCAGGACGGGATCTCGGACTACGGCGTGTTCGCGCAGGAGTTCATGCCCAACGGAAATCCGGTTGGTCTCGAATTCCAGGTCAATTCCTACGTCGCCGGCAGCCAGATGCTACCCGCGGTCGGTTTCGCCGGTGGAAACCGGCTGGCGATCGCGTGGCAGTCGCTCGGTCAGGACCAGGTCGGCGGCTTCGGCGTATACGTCTACAACCTCAACCAGACCGATCCGAACAACGTCGACACCGACGGCGACCATCTGTGCGACGGCAGCTGGGTGACGGGTGTATGCACCGATTCGGAAGTCGCGCTGAATACGGATCCGCTCCTCAAGGATACGGACGGCGACGGCCTGTGCGACGGCGGATACACCGCCGCCGGTTGCGGCGGCGCTGAGAGCCCGGGCGAATACCAGATCAACGACACCGGCACGGGTGACGAGACCGATGTGTCGGTATCCAGTAACAACAGCGGCAAGTCGGTGGCAGTGTGGAGCAGCAACCAGAACGGCGACTTCGATATCTATGCCCGGCGATATGGCTACAACGGGGTGCCGCTCGGCGGCGAAATGCTCGTCAACGGCAACACGACCGGTAACCAGGACCGTCCGGACGTGGCGGTCGGGGAAGACGGCTCGTTCGTCGTGGTCTGGGAAGACCTGAGCGGCCAGGACGGCAGCAGCCCCGGGATCTTCATGAAGCGGTTCGATGCGGCGGGTAACCCGATCACGGGCGACCAGCAGGTCAACACCTATTGGACCAACTCCCAGTTCGCACCGGCGATCGCCATGGACCGGATGAACAATTTCGTCATCGTCTGGACCAGCTGGGCGCAGGACGGCGACATGCACGGGATATACGGGCAGATGTACAATTCGGATGGATCTCCCAACGGTGGCGAGGCCCAGTTGAATGCGACCAGCACCGGAAACCAGATGGAGCCGGATATCGCGCTGAACCCGATCACGGGCAACTTTGTGGTAGTCTGGAACTCCGAGTACCAGGACGGCGATCAGGGCGGTATTTACTTCCAGCAGTTCTCGCCTTTGAGCGGCCCCGTGGGTGGCGAGACGCTTGCCAACTACACGACGGCAAGCGATCAGTCTCATCCGCATGTGGCGGTGAACCAGAACGGTTACTTCCTGATCGGCTGGCAGGGCCTCGGGCTGGACGGCAGCAGTTATGCCGCTGTGGCCCGCCTGTTCAGCGGCGGCGGCACTCCGTTCAGTTCCGAAAACGTCCTCAATGTGAACGGCGACGGGGATCAGAAGGACCTGTCCGTATCCGCACATCCGGACAATGGCGAGTTCATGGTCGCCTGGACCGATACGAGCGGCGCCGACGGGGACCAGAGCGGCATTTTCGCCCGGAAGGTCAGTAGTATCGGCAACCCGATGGGGCCATCGGAGTTCCAGCTCAACCGGACGACGGTTGATGTGCAGGAACGTCCGTCGATCGCCGCCGGGAAGAACGGCACCTACTTCGCCGCCTGGACGAGCTGGGCGCAGGACGGCGATCAGCATGGTATTTTCGGCACCAATCCGGGTACCAATCCGGCCAATCCCGACACCGACAACGACGGGTTGAACGACGGCAATATCACACTGCCGGGATATGCCGGTAACGAATTCACGGCCGGTACCAATCCGCTGGCGTCCGACACCGACGGCGACAATCTGAACGACGGGGCCGAACTGGCCGCCGGCACCAACCCGGCCAGCGCCGACTCGGACAGCGACGGCTTTATGGACGGCGCGGAGACGAACACCGGTGTCTGGTTCAACGGCGGAGATACCGGTACAGATCCGCTCGACCCTGACTCGGACAGCGACGGCCTGCTGGACGGCCAGGAACAGTATTTCGGCGGCGTCTGCTCGCAGACCAACCGCCACACAAATCCGAATGTGGCCGATACCGACGGCGACAGCCTGCTGGACGGCGCCGAGACCTGCACCGGCACGTTTGTAAGCCTGAACGACACCGGCACCTCGCCGATCCTGACGGATAGCGACGACGATGGTATTGATGACCAGATTGAGCTGCGGGGGCGCTCCGACGGGACGTTCAGTGCGCCTCAGACGGTGGGCACAACCGCGGCGGGCAATGCGAGCATACGGTTCGCACATATCAACTCGGATCCGTGGGACGACCTCCTGCGCGTCGAGAACTCGACTCTCTATCTTCAGACGACCAACCCGGCGACTTCGGCGCTCGGGTCCGACCAGCAGATCGGACTGAGCCTCAGCGTGGCCGGCGCATTCGAGACCTTCGACTATAACTACGATTCGTTCGTGGACGTTGCGATTGCGGATGCCGGTATCGGCGGCGGATTCCTGCTGCTGCCGGGCTGCGGCGCGACAGGGGCGGGCCGCCCGTCAGGTTGTAATGATGGCAGCCAGTCGCCCTTGTTCGGCGACCAGATCACGACCGGTGCGACCTACTACGGGTACGGACTGGGCACCGGTGACATCGACAGCGACGGGTTCAAGGACGTCGTGCAGGGCCGTAACGGCAATCTGTATGTCTATTACGGCTGCGGCGCCGCAGCCGCGCACGGGACCTGTGTGGCCAGTTCCCAGAACCCGCCGTTCGCGACGAACCCGTCGCTCGTCGCGATTCCGATCGAGGCTCGCAATGTCATCGTGACCGACTTCGACGGCGACTCGAAGCCCGATCTCCTTTGCAGCTCGAGCGGCGGCGCACCTGGCGAAGTCGTGTTCATTCACGGCTTCGGCGGAGGCCTCTTCGATACCCCCCACACGATCCTGAAAACCGACGGCAGCATTATTTTCGACACGCTGAAGGCGGTCGACATGGATATGGACGGCGCAAAGGATGTCGTCGTGGCGGATAACTGGGGCCAGATTGTCGTCGGTTACCAGGGCTATACCGGCTTCATCCCGTCCGGTTACATTCCGGAGGTTTTCACGCTCGGGACGACCTATCTGCCGGGTGGAGTCGCGATTGCCGATTTCAATACGGACCAGTCGCCCGATATCTTCGTTTCTACGATTGGCGGCGACGGCAGCGCCACGGTGTTCCTGGCCCAGGGAACCTGGGGAGATACAAAGCGCGGCTTCACGAATGTGAACGTGCCGGGTCTGGGCGATACGGGGCTTCTGCTGGCGCAGGACCACAACGGCGACGGTATGATCGACGTGTTCGGAAACGGCAACGGTTCCAGTCATGTCGTGTTCCTGAACGGCACGGCCGGGGCACTGGTCACGCAGTCCGATCCGAACGAGGCGGATACCGACGGCGACGGCCTGTGCGACGGAAACTATACTGCTCCCGGTTGCACCGGTACCGAACAGTCGGCGGGAAGTGACCCGCGCAATCTGGATTCCGATGGCGACGGTCTGTGCGACGGTGAGATCACCACCGTGCCGTGCATGGATAATGAGTCGGATTACAATACCGATCCGACCGATGCCGATACTGACGGCGATCTGTACGCCGACGGTGCCGAGAATCAGCTTGCGGCGACGGATCCGCTGTCACCCCCGTACACTTTCACGAAATCGACGGCAGGCCTGGGCTACGTCTCGTCCGGCGTGGATGTGGGTGCCCCGATGGTCCGCTGGATACCGGGTATGGGCACGGACATCCCGATGGTCGCATACCGCTACATGGATAGCGGAGTCGCTCCCGAGCTGCGTACCCAGAAATCCTATTCTGCCGGTGTCGCATTCAACATCAACGAGCTGACCGGCAGCCCGGCCCATCAGAGCCAGTCCGATATGGCCATCGCGGCGGGCGGGCAGCACAGGGACCTCTATTACGCCCTGATTAACCAGGACAGCGGAACCGGATTCGACCAGCTCTGGACGGTGATGACGCTCGACGAAGGCAGCAGTTATACCTGGACCGATGTGCGGGATACGGTTTCCGGCGGGGAGCATCTGCGCGCTCCGGCACTCTCTTCACGTGCGGGAAAAGTGGCGCTGGCCTACGAATACGATGATGGTTCCCTCACCTCCACACTCTATTACCAGCAATCGTCCGATAACGGCCTCACGTACGGGGGAGCCGCTGGTATCTCGTTCGGCATGCCAGGGGACCGTTTCTATCCGAGTGTGGCCGTCGACGACGGCCAGTCCGTTGGAATAGCCTACAGTGATCCCAACCAGTACGGGAATATCCACTCGGACTGCTCATCCGACGGAGTGACCTGGGGAACCCATATCCACAATCTGTCGGCCGAACCTCCAACCGGCCAGACCTACCATCCTCCTGCCATCGCGGTGCTCCCGTCCGGCAAATACGGCGTTATCTGGCGCAAGTCGGACGGCGGCATGGATTCGATCTGGTTCAGCCGGCTCTCGTCGATGTGCTTCTCCCCCGAAGGCACGTGGCAGCTGACCAGTTCGCCCGTTCCGCTGGGCGATCCGCAGATCGTCTCGACGCCGAACGGCCTCGTATTCGCCGCCTGGGCGACTCAGTCCGGTCCTGACGAGAACAGCATCACGCTTGTCCGCAGCGCAAACGACGGCAGTTACTTCCAGAACGAATATCCGCAGAACCTGCTGATTGCGCGCACGCCGGAAATCTCGCTGACCGTCGACCGCGCCGGACGGCCTGCGGTGGCCTTCAAGCTGCACGATCCGGCCGTTGACGGTCCGAACGCGGCCGCCCTCGGCCTGGCGATCGCCGGTCCGAACCGGGATTATGACAACTACCCCGACTTCGCCGAAACCAATACCGGCTTCGTCATGAGCTTCCGCGACATCGGTACCGATCCTACGAATGGCGATACCGACGGTGACGGCCTGCCGGACGGCCCGGAAATATTTGCCGGCACCGACCCCCAGAACTGGGATTCCGACAACGACTTCATAGCCGACGGCAAGGAAATCAGGTACCGCAACTCCACGACTTCATACTCGTCGTTCGCGCCCGTCGCTACGGGTTTGAATCCGCTGGGAATAGTGGCTCACGACTTCAATCACGACGGTTATGACGACTTCGCCGTGGCGCTCGACTTCGCCGGTACCGCTGCGGTTCAGGTGTTCCTGAGCGACCACTTCGGCGGTTTCAGCCAGTCGGCCCAGGGTGATCTCCCGGTCGGCAACGGTAACGCCCGCAACCTCGTCAAGGCGGACTTCAACAGCGACGGGGTCATGGACCTGGCCGTTACGCATAACAGCGGTGCGCAGATATTCCTGGGATGCGTGGACGTCGGCGTCCCGGCGGGATGCGCCAGCGGGGCAGGATATTTCACGGCAGGCACCAATATCGTGCTGGCCGGTGGATCGTACAACGGAGTCGGCGCGGTCCGATACGGTCCTGGCGGATCGCTGGCGGTCGCCGTCGTGGATTCGCAGAGTGAAACCGTGGAGATTCGCGATTCCGGGACCGGCAACTTCCTGGACATGGTCGACCTGTCGGCAATGTCGGCAGGGCCCGGAGACCTTCAGAGCCTCCACGTCGCGGACATGAACAAGGACGGTGTCGACGATATCGTCGTCGCCAATTCCGGCTATCCGCCGGATAACGACGTCATCGTGATCCCGGTCTGCGGCGGCACGTCGCCCCAGCCTTCCGGCTGTGCGCCGGGTACTGGTGTGCCGAGCGGTTCCTTCGGAACCCCCATGGGCTTCAACGTCCAGGGCGGGAACGTGATGGATATTGCGCTGTTCGACATCAACGGTGACTCCATTCCGGACGTGACCACGATTACGCCGGCCGGCCAGGTACAGGTTTACGTCCAGGGCCAGAACGGCGTGAGGGGCGACTACTCGTTCACGAATCCCCAGAACTTCAGCCTGTACGATCCGGGTGGCGCGAACCAGATGAGAGTCGCCGCGGCGGACCTGAACGGCGACGGCGTCACGGATATCGTGATCCCGGGCGGGGGAGCGTCGTACTACGTGGAACTCTACAAGGGTAACGGGATTTCCCAGAACGCGTCCGTCACGTCAATTCCGGACGGTACCTTGGATGATACCTTGATTGATTTCTCCATCGGCCAGCCGGGCTGGCAGTCGGCGATCGGCGATGTTAACGGCGACGGCATCCCGGATATCCTGACGTCCGTCCCGTCGTCCAATTCCGTCGACGTGCGCCTCGGCAATACCGGCGTCCAGCCTCTGCCGTTCACCAACCCGCAGAATCAGGATACGGACGGCGACGGGCTGTGCGACGGCAGGTACAAGGTGGGCGGATGTACGGGAACGGAATATGATTCGTTGCGGGGCATGCTGACTGCCGGGGACTACTCCACCTGCTTCCGTTCGTCGGACGGCCTGCTCAAGTGCTGGGGCGATAATCAGAATGGCGTGCTTGGTGCCGGCGATAACAGTACGCGGGGCAGTGGCCCCGGCGAAATGGGAGCGAATCTGCTCCCTGTCGATCTGGGGACCGGCCTGAGAGTGATATCCGTATCGGAAAAACTGGGCCATGTCTGCGCGATACTGACCGGCGGCATCGTGAAGTGCTGGGGCTCGAATGTATATGGCGAACTGGGAATTGGAGATACGAACCCCCGTGGAGATAACCCGGGGGAAATGGGCAATGCACTACCGGCGGTGAATCTCGGGACCGGCCGTACGGCCGTCATGGTTGCCGCTGGAAACTATTTCAACTGTGCGCTTCTGGATAACGGCACAGTGAAATGCTGGGGCCTGAACGCCCAGGGTCAGCTCGGGATCGGCGATGCGAGCGATCGCGGCGATAACCCCGGCGAGATGGGGGACAGCCTTCCGTCTTTCACACTTGGCAGCGGACGTACGGTGGTCTCCATGTCGGGGGGCTATGGCCACGTCTGCGCACTGCTGGATAACGGGAGTGTCAAATGCTGGGGGCAGGGCGCATTCGGAGCGCTCGGACTCGAAAATACGAATAATCACGGTGCCAGCCCGGGCGAAATGGGCGACAGCCTCCCTGCTGTGAATCTCGGTTCAGGCCGCACGGCTCTGGAGATTGCTGCGGGCGGACTGCACACCTGCGCGCTCCTCGACAACGGGACCATCAAATGCTGGGGTAATAACGACTACGGCCAGCTTGGTATCGGGAGCACGGGCAACCGCGGGCAATCGCCGGGGTCCATGGGCGATTCCCTCCCTCCCGTGAATCTGGGTTCGGGCCGCCATGCCGTTTCCGTAACGGCAGGCTCGCACTATACCTGCGCGACGCTGGATAACGGCGGTATCAAGTGCTGGGGCATGAACCAGTACGGCCAGCTGGGGATAGGCGATACAGCCGACCGGGGCACGAGCGCCGCCCAGATGGGGGACAACCTTCCGGCAGTGGACATCGGGGCCGGCCGGTCGGTGCTGGCTGCGGCTGCGGGGGTCGGCCACACCTGCGTGCTGCTCGACAACGGTACACTCAAGTGCTGGGGCTGGAATGTTCTGGGCCAGCTAGGCGTCGGCGATACGACCAACCGCGGAGACCAGCCGAACCAGGTTGGTCTGCTGACCGGTATCGACATGGGACCGGATTTCAGGATACCGGGAGCGGCCAACCCGACCCTTGTGGACACGGACGGCGACGGCCAGTGCGACGCCAATATCACGCGGCCCGGAATCTGCGACGGTCTGGACACCGATCCGGCCGATCCGCTGCGGTTCTACGAACCCGGCAACGACACGTTCTCAAGCAATGTGAACAACCGCACCGGCACTGACGGAACGGCGGGCGATTCCATCGCCGCCTATACGGGCGCGCGGTTCGATGCGAAATACGACAGCGACGTTATGACCCTGACCGGCCTGCGCGGCGGGCAGAAGCTGTCCATCACGGTTCAGGATCTGGACAGCGAGCCGATCGGCTTCAAGCTGAAGTGGTTCGGCGCCACCGACGTGCTGACGGTCGCTCCGCAGGCGGGAGTTTTCACGGCGAAAGGCACCTACGTGCTTTCGGGCATCGAGGATCTCGACAGCTTCGACCTGGTGCCGCTCCCGGGCAGTTCCGTGCCGAGCGACTACACCGTCTCGATCGACGTGTCGAACTACGTGGTCCAGAACAACTACGACAGCGGCCCCGGATCGCTGCGGTTCGGTGCAGAAGCGCTGGCGCCGGTCATTGACGGCCCGCTGTTCGTGCGGCCGGACAACAGCTATGCGGTGTCGCTCTCGAACGTCATCTCCTATACCGACGGCGATTCGATCCTGATCGACGGCATGGGCAAGACGACGGTGACCGGAACGGATACCGCCGGTCTCTTCTATTTCGATACGGCCGGTACGCCTTCGTCAGTGGTCCTGAAGGGCTTTAACCTGAACTACAACGACACGATCGAAACCGGTCCGGCTATAGCAAGTTCCGGAAACGCGGAAAACCTGACGATCGAGGACAACTATATCGCCGCGAACTACAACGGCGGCCTGATCGGCGTCGGCGTTCTTGACCTGTTCGGTACTAACGTCACGGCACGCCAGAATACCGTAGACACGGCCTTCTGCGACATCGGTATCAGCCAGGGCAGTGGCGTCGCTGTTTACGATAACGTGGTCAGGTCGGGTTGCACCAGCGGCATATACGGCGGTGTCGGCGGCAAGATCGAGAGAAACCGGATTCTGGTTAAGTCTGTCGGCAACGTCGGAATCTCGATTGCCGGGACTTCAACCTCCACCCGCGACAATTCGATTGCGTGTGTGGACCCCGCTGATATAGGGATCAACACCGTAGCTTCTAATAATATCAAGATCGGTCCGTCCAACACGGTAACGGGTTGCGGAACCGGTATCGCCCTCACAGGGTCCGGAATGGTGGTCGAGGGCAATACCGTCACGAACGCGGGCACTGCCGCGATCTGGATGAGCCCCTCGATCGCGCCGAATGCGGTGATCAGTCACAACACGATCTCCGGGTCAAATATCGGCATCAGGGTTGCTTCGACGGGCACCAAGATCGTCGGCAACCAGATTTCCGGCGGCAATACCCAGATTGACATGACGTCGATCCCGACGAACGGCAACGGTACGCTCATCGCTGGTAACCTGTTCAAGGATATCGGGGCCGGTTCGGCCACAATCGGCGTGAAGCTACGGGGCGCGACGGCGGCCACGTTCCCGGATATCGCGAACTCGGTGCTGGTCGCGAACAACACGTTCTTCGGCCTGGATATCGCGCTCCAGTATCCGAGCGGCCAGCCGGCCGGCATGGGTCTGGATTTCCGGTCCAATATTTTCAAGGACATGGATAACCGGGCGATCTCGTATGAGGCGACCACTTATACGGGCGGCACTGCCAGTGCCGTGAATAATGTGTTCCATAACAACGCGTCCCACTGCTTCACCGGCAGTACCTTCTGTACGGCACTGAGTCTTTCGCCGCCCAGCGGCGCGAATCAGGTGACCGACCCGTCCTTCGTGTCGGCTCCGAACGGAAACTTCGCACTGGCCGGCGCCTCCGCAGTGCTCGACAAGGGCGACCCGAACCCGATGGTTCTTCGTGAGGTGCAGACCTGGCTGCCCAGCGTCAGCCTGCACGCGCCGATCCGTGTAAAGGTTGAAACGGCGTCCAGCACGACGCTGTTTACGGGGACCGCACCGCTGGCATTGTACGACAGCGATTACCAGAACCTGGCGGTGATTTTCGTCAAGGGAACCGGCGCCAACATCGATCAGCCGCGCCGCATCAGCGGATTTACGGCGGCATCCCGGACCTTCAACCTGGGAACTGCCTTGCCGCAGACTCCGGC
>CAZMGV010000016.1:0-113299 GCA_964565925.1 uncultured bacterium | reverse complement strand
AACCTGCCCTCTCCGGGGAGTTCCGCCCCTGCTCACGCGGTGGACCCACGCGACAGCGGCGCGACCGGGAAGGACTTCACTGGATCCAGGGCCCGCTCATCACGGTCGCCCGGACCTGAGCTCACCTCCGGCTTCTGAAACGGGACCCTTGCGGGTTCCGTCGTTTACCTCCGGGCCCCTTATCAGGACCATCGGGTTCGTCCGCCGGATGGAGACTTATCTTCACCCACTATTAATAGCGGCGGGAAAAACGCGATCCAGTATTAACGCGAAAACGGCGCGCAACTTCGCGGAAGGGTTCAGGATAAATATTTTGCTTGGTCCATTTCCGGGTGCGCCTGAAAGGGCTGATTTTCGAGTCAACTGCGAAACCCGCAGTCCCAGGCCCAGCTTGGGTCATTTAGGAGCTGGCGCCTTCGGAACCGTGTCCTTTTCTTTCTTCTTGGGAGCGGGACTTACCGTCTCATAGTTTTTCTTGTTTTCTTCTACGAGTCTGGAAAAGGTTTTATCGTAAAGGTGTATATCCAGTACAGGACCAAGAATTAGCCACTTCCCATCCTTCAACATCATGTCGTATACGACTTTTTCATCTTCTCTTTTCGGTCGAAAATACTCTTTAGTAAATCCATTCGCTCGTGCCAGGACTTTATAGATTACGGTGACACGGGAATACTTCACGCCATCCTTTTCGAAATATTCTTCACCGGTAACTTCAAAGCCCGAAATAACCACACTATTTTCGCCTTGAAAAAAGACCTCGTCTGCCGACAAATAAAAAAACGCGTCGACCCAATCGTGAAGATCGGTATGAACCCATACTCCGTTGGCATCGAGTTCGATATACGTTGAAAGTTTGTCGCAGGCACCACCTTGGCATTTTGAACCAAATGCCCATGCAGTATTCACGTCTGCAGTTGCGCATAACATCAAAACTGTAAGCAATAATTTCCGCATGCTCACTCCCCCTCTTCCGGTTTCCTCCGGATCGTCTCGGCCAGTGTCGGGAGCGGCGTCACCGGTTCGCGGGTGTCGTCCAAGGTCAGCTTGTTGAGCCGGTCAAGGGTGGACTTGAACGCCGCTTCGTCGATGCGGCCCTTCTCGAACAGGTAGCGGTTCAGGTCCCTGAGGTGCATCAGGTACAGGTCGGCTTCGAGGCGCGAGAACCGGCGGTCCAGATATTCGCCCAGCGACTTCAGGATCACTTCGCGTTCCAGGTCGTCGAGCTGCAGCCAGAGCGAGTTGCGCACCTTGAACAGGTCGTCGCGGATGTCGCGGTAAACGTCCCCCCGGAGCGCCGCGACTTTTTCTTCAATCGACTTGAGTGTCGGCGACATCGCCCCCAGTTCGACGGAGTTCGAGGCGGCCTTCGCGTTCAGGTTCTCCAGCGCGCCCTCCGAGGCGGAAAGCCGCTTTTCAAGGGCTCTCAGCGCGTCCACCAGCGACTGGCTTCGTTTGACCAGTGCGAGCGTGGCCAGTAGCGTTACGAATACGGCTACGCCCAAGCAGACCATGAACCAGGCAGGAAGCATCACTCATCTTCCTCAGGGACGGTTCTCCGTGTCAAGCCCGATCGATACCATCTCCTCAATTCTTCCGGTCGCCTGGGGCAATCTCCGCCAGCGTTACGCCTCCATGTCGGGCGGCCTGTTCTGGCTGCTGCTCAAGCCCGCCCTGCTCGCGGGGGTGTTCACGGCCGTGTTCGGCGGCCTGTTTGCCGGGCCCGCCAATCCCGGCGGTCCTGGCAGCCGGTTCTCCTATCTGGCGTATCTGCTGGCCGGGCTGGTCCCGTGGGTGATTACCGACGAGGCCATCCGCACGGGCGGCCGGGTGTATCTGTCGAACGGCGCGCTGCTCAAAAGCCAGAAAAGCTCCGGCGAACTGCTGTGCGCGGTGAGCGCCTTTGAAGGCATCTTCGTCCTCACGGGCGCGCTGATTGTTTTATGGGGGATTTATACGACCGCCTTTAGGGCTCCGGCGCTGTCCGATCTCTGGCTGCCGGTGCTGCTCGGGCTGCTGCTCGTCACCCTGTGGGGCGTGGTGCTGTGTCTGTCGCTTATCCTCACGGTGATCCGTGACACGGAGCCGCTCCTCGATCCGTTCATGACGATTTTGTTCTGGACCGCCCCGGTCGCCTACCGCGCCGATATTCTCCCGGCCGCGTTAAAGACGTTCACCCTCTGGTGGCCCCCGGCGGTCTGGGTGCGGCTGTGGCGCACGGTGCTGGCCGACGGCCGGATGCCGGACCTGTGCGACCTCGAACTGGCCGTGATCGCGGCGGCGCTATTCGTCGTGACGGGGATATTTCTCACCCGGAAACGGTTTCACCTCGTGGCGGATGCGGTCTGACCATGACAACCGCTGTCGAAACACTCGGCGATACGCTGGTCAGTTGCCGCGGTCTTCAGAAAACCTATCCCGCCGGGCCGGGGTTCTGGCCGTCGGCGAAGGCGCTCGTGACAGGGATATGGCCTGAAGGAGGCGTCCCTGCGCTGCGCGGCCTCGACCTCGAAATCAGGCGCGGCGAGACGGTCGGGCTGATCGGGGCCAACGGCTCGGGCAAGACGACCCTGCTTCGCCTGCTGGCGGGGCTGCTCGCGCCGTCGCCAAGTGATAAGGGCGGCGGGCTGACGCTGCCGGAATCCCGCAGCTCGCTGATCGAACTCGGCGCCGGATTCGCGCCCAACCTGAACGCCCGCGAAAATGTCCGCCGCGAATGTGCGCTGACCGGCCTCACGACCGCGTGGGCCGACGCGCATCTGGACGAAATTCTCACCTTCGCCGCGCTGGACGGTTCGACAACCCGGCGGCCGCTCTCGACCTGGTCCACCGGCGAGCGGATCCGGCTGGGCTTCGCGCTGGCGATCACCCGACCCTCCGACCTGCTCGTTATCGACGAGGTGCTGGCGGTCGGCGACGAGCGGTTCCAGCAGCGGTGCCTGGAGAAGTTCCGCGAGATCAAGACAACACGGTCCAAAGCGGTGGTACTGGCGAGCCATTCGCTGGGCCAGGTGCGGGTGGTCTGCGACCGCGCCCTGTGGCTGGAACACGGCCGCATCCGGGCGGAAGGCCCCGCGTGGCAGATCACCGAGGACTACCGCCGCGCACAGACCGATCTGCCGGCACAGGAGCCGTCGACTGTTCCGGCGGCCACCCCGGCAGCCACTCCGCTGGCCGGTCCGGGCGAGGCGCCCCGGCTCACCGACTGCACCCTCGAATCGGTGACGATCACGCCGGACCGCGTGGCGACCGGCGAGCCGATTTCCGTGAAGGTCCGCTACCGGGCGCGCAAACCCATCGAACGGCCCAATCTCGGTGTGGCTATTCACAGGAGCGACGGCGTCCTCTGTTACGGCACCTCCAGCGCCAAGGCGGGCGTGACGACCTCCGCCATCAGCGGCGACGGCACGGCGACGGTCAGGTTACCCGCCCCGCAGCTTCTGCCCGGCCGGTATCTGATGACCGTGGCGCTGTTCGACGAGGACGACCTCGTGAAATACGACTACCACGACCGGCGCTACGGATTCGAAGTGACCGGTACGACGAAGGAAGACGGCGTCAGCCGGCTGAAGATCGACTTCGAGTGGGGCTGAGCACTAGCTGTCTCTGGGCCGGGTACTGACCATCTTGCGGTAGAGGACCGAGACCGAACCGTACCCCTTGCGCGAGAGGAACTCCCACACCTTGCCGCCGCCCATCTTCAGGTAGCCGAAGTAGCCGTGCCGCCAGAGCGTGAACAGCCCGGCGTCGGTCCAGCCCCGGACCTTGAGGTCCAGATTGTCTTCCGCCACCAGCTCCATGATGCGGATGCCGTAGCCGCCGAGCGTTTTCTCCCGCGTCGCGATCACTTCATCGACCGCCCCGGGCGGGATGATCAGCGTGACGTCGGGCTTGTGCGAAGCGCCGGGTTCGAGCTTCGGGACGCCTCGCACCGCCGTGAACCGGTAGTCGCCCTCGTGGTCGGTGAACCGGATCCGCACGAGCGCGTGATCGTTGAGCGGCGTCACCGCCTCGCGGCACAGCGGGTTCTGCTCGAAGAACTCCTTGAGCTTCACGTAGGTCGGATGGGGCTCGGTCACGGTACGGTTCCGGGCGCGGCGGGGAAAAGTTTCGCGCAGGAGGTCAGCCGGCCGCCGTCCCACGACTGGATAACATATTCTGGTGGCAGCGACCGGAGCCAGGGGGTGACCGCGCCGTACTTTTTCAGCTCCGCCCCGAACGGCTCGAAATAAGGGTGCGGCTGCCGGAGGTACTGCGGCTCGTAGTAGCGGTCCAGCACGAACAGATAGGCCTTGGGCCAGGATTCGCAGAGCGGGCGGATTTCGTCCGGGCCGGAGGCGTAGAGCGCGGCGAATGTTTTCCGCGTGCGGTCCTCGATCTCCGGCCAGTCATGGCCCAGCAGCGGCGAGCTGCACTCGTGCATCACCAGCGGGCTGCGCCTTGCGTAGACCGGCAGGCAGTCGCCCGCCTCCGGGTGGCCCGCCAGCACGGCGTCTGCGGGCAGCTCCGACGCGGCGGAATACAGGCCCGTGTCCCGGCACTCTGAGTAGTCCCACACGGGCCCCGCGAACGTCACGGCGGCCACGACGCCCGCGAACAGATACGGGAATCCGCCCGGCCAGATAAAACCGCTCTCATCGGAAAGCGATGAAACCATCCGGCCGCCCAGCAGGCACAGCGCCAGCGGCCAGACGTATTTCAGCTGGTGGACCGCCGTGTAGAGGGCGAGCCCCAGCCACCGGTGGCTCACGAACACCAGTGCGGCGAAGGCCGTACCGGCGGTGAGCAGCAGGAGCGCCGGTCCCGTGCCGGCCGCACACGATCTGCCTGCGGTCATCAGGCCGAACACACACACCGCCGCAAGCGCGTAGAGGCTCGCCGGGAACGGTTCGAGCGGCGACAGCAGGACTCCGGCCGCCATGAGAAGCGGCGGCGCCAGCACCGCGGCCGTCGCCAGGAATTTCGCGCGCACATGGCGGCCGTGGCTGACGAGATACCGCCAGCCCGCGGCGGCCGGGATGACGGCCAGAAGCAGCAGCACACAGGGCCGCGATCCGGCGGGCAGATCCGTATGGGCCTGGAAAATCATCCGGTGGACGAAGTCGAGCGAGAAGATATTCGACAGGCTCGAATCGACGACGCCCGAGACCGGCAGCCGCCCGGCGGGGCCGAACTCCGGCCGCGAGAGAATGTCCTCGTAGGCGAGCTGCGAGTAGCTGACGCTGCTCTGGAACGACCTGAGGCCGAAGGCCGCGAGCGCGGCGCCGCCGGCGACGAGCAGCCCCGCCCGGACGAGCAGTCTGTTCCGGGCGCCGGAATCCGCGTGCAGCATGTCCCGCGCGGTCCCGAGGATCGCGGCACCGGCGAGCACCGGCACGAGCGGCGGATAGAACGCCACGGACGTCACGAGCAGCGCGGCCACGCCCCACCAGACCTCCGCCTGCAGGCAGAGCAGGAACGCGGCGGCGACGGGCGGCGCGGCTCCGCGCCACGAGCCGGTGTAGAACTGGTCGGTGCGGCAGACGAGAAAGAACAGCAGCCACACGGTCCACGCGGCGGACGTTTTCCAGCGGGCCCTGACGGCGAACCAGTACAGGCAGAATCCCGCCGCCGCCATCTCAAGGATGGGCAGCAGCTTCGAGAACAGCAGCAGCGGAACGACGCGTACGGCGGCCTCGTAGAGGCGGCTCATCCCGGGCGCCGACCAGCGGCTGGGGATGTCGGCCATGAGGTCGTCTGGAAAGAGGCCGGGGTCCGACGCCCGCCAGGTGAACGCCATCACCAGCGCGTCGTCGTCCACCTTGTAGGGGTCGAGCAGCACCGGGAGCTGGTAGAAGGCGGCGAACAGCACCGAGACCGCCGCCACGATCCAGAGCGTGCGGCGAGAAGCCGTTTCAACCGCATCAGGCGCGCGGTCAGGCACGTGTTCAGGGGCGAGCGGGTTCATGCGCCTCCTCGCCTGTCACGTTGCCGGCCTCCCCCGGCGGGCCGTAGTGGCCGGGAGTGTAGCGGCGGATCCGGTCGCAGCTCGCGACAAACCCGCCCGGCCACTCGAACACCTTCAGCTCCGGCGGGAAACTTTTCACCACCAGCGGGCCCCGGGAGGCGAGCCTGCGGATCTGCCCGTCGAACGGATGGAAATACGGCGGCGGACCCGACGCCAGGTTGTCCGGATAGTACCGGGATTCGAACACGATGAGGCCCGCCGGGTAGCGTTCGCAGACGGGCTCAAGTTCCGCGACCGAACCCGCGAACAGCGCGTCGAACGTCACGCGGGTGTTCTCCAGCGCCAGATCCCAGTACTGCCGGTAGACGGGCCAGGTCAGTTCCATTGTGACGAGCGGACTGCGCTGCCCGAACACCGCCGCGCAGTCAGTGGACATGGGATGGCCGATCACGATGGCGGCCTTGTCGGTCTGGAGCAGATAGTCATAAAGCGGCGCGGCGTCGCAGACCGCGTAGTCGGGCCGGTCCCGCGCAATAGCGGCCGCCGCCGGAACCGCCAGCAGAAGGAGCGGCAGGACGGCGGGCAGAACGACCAGCCGGCTTTCCCTGAGCGTTGCCAGCGCGTACCCGGCGGCGATCACCGACAGCAGCGGGACGATGTGGCGCACCTGATGGGTTCCGAAATAGAGACGGATCGAGATCCACGGGCCGAGCAGAAATATGACCGTGCCGCATCCGGCGGCCGCCAGCACCAGCCAGAACATCTCTTCGGGTATGCCGAGATCGGCATCCGCCGCCGACAGCCTGACCAGTACAAGGGTCCAGAGCGCCCAGTAGAACCCACCCGGCAGCGGGCTCAGATGCCCGCACCAGATACCGGCGGCCAGCAGAACGGAGACGGCGGCGAACAACGCCGACCTCAGCACTTTACTGCGGGTCCGGTGCCCGGCCGACGCCAGCCGCCGGATCCAGAGCGCCGCCGGAACGGTCAGCGCGAGCAGCACGAGGTAGAGGGCGGAGCCCTCCGGCTGGGTGCCGCCGCCCAGGAACACGTTCATCTCCCAGAACCCGGGGCGGGAAACATTCGCCCACGACACTTCCATCAGCTCGGCGAACGGGAACCGGCCCCGGATCGACCCCTCGCCGAGCAGCGTCCGGTAGTCGAGCGGCTCCACCGGCGCGCCGCTGCGAAACACCGTCCAGACGGCCGCGGCCGACAGCACGACCAGCCCGGCGAAACCGGCGAGCCGCTTCGCCGACGCCGCCCGATCGTCCGGGGTTTTCCCGGCGAGCCACTCCTTCAGAAGTATCAGCGCCCCGGCGGTCGTGAGCGGCGCCAGCAGCACCGGATAGACAAACGCGCCCACTGCGAACACCGGCAGCAGCCAGAGCCACCGCCGGGTGGCGGCCGCGTAGATGAATCCGCAGACGAGCACGTTCGCTACGGCGCGCCACGACGACGTGTAGAACTGGTTCGTCCGGCAGAGCAGCAGGAAGGCGGCCAGCACGATCCAGCCGGTGGCGGGGCTTTTGCGCCGCGCCAGCGCGAACACCAGCAGCGACGAGAGCCCCATCGTGAAAAACGGGACGAACTTGGAGGCCGCCAGCCAGTCGAACTTCGTGGTGATGGCGCCGTAGAACCAGAGGAACCCGCGCGGGCCGAACGGCCGGTAGAGCACGGAGCTGGGATCGTTGGGAAACAGCGAGGGATCGCGGTAGCGCCAGACCAGGAAGGCCGGGCGGATGTCGTCGTCCACGTAGTAGCGGTGGGTCAGCTCCGGCCATTCGTAGAAGGCCGTGAAACACACGGAAGCGAACGCGGCCAGCAGCCAGGGAAGGTACCGGGCGGGGCCGGGCGGGGGGCCGGACAGACTGGAGATTTGTTCACCGTTCGTGGACAACCGTATCTGCTCGCGGCGCCCAAAGGGCGCCCGGGGCTCCTTCCGTCCGGTCCAGGTTACTCCACGACGGCCGTAAAGGGAGCCCGGTAGTATTCCTCGGGAATCCGGACCGTCTCGCGGCCCGCCTGTTTCTGCTGACCGGTGGTCCGGTAGTTCATCATGTTCGGCGCACGGCCCCGCCACAGGTAGCTGAAGACCACCTGCGGAATGATATAGGCGAGTCTCGGCCGCTGGAGCATCCGCTTGAACAGGTGCCAGAAATACCCCGGCCGCAGATAGTAGCGCCGCGAGAACTCCTGCCTGAGCGCGAACAGTTCCTCGGTCGGGACGTGAGGCGTCTTCACGACCACTTCCCGCAGGTTGTAGCGCGTCGTGTCCTTCGTCAGCAGATGGCCGTCCGCCTCGACCTGGCGGCGGAACTCGGTGCCCGGGAACGGCACCACGAAGAAGATGTTCAGCAGGTCGACCGGCTGCTTCAGCATCCAGTCGAATCCGCTCTGCAGGCTTTCCCGGGTGTCCCAGGGGAAGCCGATGATCCACGAACCGTAGACCGTGATCCCTTTTCTGGCGAGGATGTGCAGCGCCTCCGAGGCCTGCCCCAGGTCGTAGTATTTTTTCATCTTCTCGCCCGATTCGCGGCTCGTCGCCTCGAGCCCCACGATCAGCGTGCGGCAGCCGGCGGCCCACATGTGGTCGACCAGCTCCTGCGAAATGTCGTCCGCCCGCGCGAACGAACACCATTCGAACTTCTTCTGGAGTCCGCGGCGCACGATCTCCTCGCAGATCTCGATCACCCAGCGGGGCCGGACGGTGAACTCCTCGTCCCGGAAAAAGATCTGGTTCGCGCGGTGTACGTTGACCAGCTCTTCCAGCTCGTCCACCACGGACCTGGCCGTGCGGCTCGTCCAGGCGTTTCCCCACAGCGCCGGGGTCTGGCAGAACGTGCATTTGTACGGACAGCCGCGCGACGCCTGCACCGAGAGCGACTTGAGCGTCCAGGTGGTCGAGGCGAGCAGCGCCGGCCACCGGTAACGGTCAAGCGGAAGGCCGTCGCGCATGGGCCTGGGAATGGCGTTCAGCTTCTTGATCCGGGCGCGCTTCTCGTTGACGTGGAACCCGTCCGGCGTCTTGTAGCCGATACTGGCGATCTCTTCTTTCGCCAGTTTGCCTTCCAGATGCTCGATCAGCTCGAGCATCGTCTCCTCGCCCTCGCCGATCACCACGTAGTCGATGGGCGTTTCCAGCACGGCCGACGGTTCGCCCGACACGTGCCAGCCGCCGAAGATCACCGGGCAGCCGTAACGGGATTTGACCGCCTTCGCCAGCTCCACGCCGTTGCGGAAGTTCTCGGTCATGGCGGTGAAGCCGACAGCGTCGGGACGGAATTCGTCCAGTTCGTCGAACAGCCTGCGGATGTCCTCCGTGGAGGAGTCGAACAGGTCCCGGATCCGGACCTCGTGGCCCGCGTCCCGGCAGACGCCCGCGATGTAGGCGAGTCCGAGCGGCTCAATCCAGACCCCCAGCTCCCAGAAACTGTATGCCGAGGGGGGATTGAGGAAGAACAGTTTCATGCGCTGATTCCGGCGGTAATCGGCTCGGGCTTGCGCTTGAGGTTCGGCGGCTCGACATAGGGCGGCGAATCCCGCTCGATGTACCGCTTGAACCCCAGATGATAGGCGTAGTGCTTGAGGTAGCGGCCGACCATCGCCTCCTCGTTGGCGCCCGAACGGTTCAGCAGGCGCGACACCGCGTAGGACACACCCATGAAGCCGAACGGCGGCAGGAGTTTCCAGAGCTTGTAGTCGAGAATCTTTTCCAGCGCCCCCTTGGGAATGACCTTGATCAGCACGAACAGGTTGTAGAACTGGCGCGCCATGGCCGACGGATCGTATCCGCCGGTCATGATCGAACCCAGGCTGTCGCCCTTGTCGAGCGCCTTCACCTCGGCGTCGGTGAGCAGGCCCATCTGCCGGGCCGTGCCGACGATCTCCGTGTTGGGATAGTACCGGAGCCAGTAGAACTTGATCACGTCGGGGCGGTTCTCGTTGTAGAAGCGCGCCATGGCGACCAGGTCTTCCTCGGTCTCGCCGGGAAGATTGACGATGTTTTCAGCCGCGACGGCGACGCGGCTGGCGCGCAGCCGTGTGAACGCGTCGCGGACCTGCTCGTTCGATTCGCCCCGGTTGAGGATCGCCTTCTTCTTGCCGTCCTCGTTGGTCACGGACTGGACGCCCATGTCGACCTTCACACAGCCCGAACTGCCCAGCAGTTCGGCGCGTTTCTCGTTCACCATCGACGGATAGACGCAGCACATGTAGGGCCTGTCGATCTCGGCGCGGTAGCGCTCGGCGAACTCCTCGAACCACTTCATGCCGATGGCGAAAATCTCGTCGTAGAAATTGACGACCTTCGGATTATAGACCTGCTTCGCCCACTTCAGCTCGGCGATGACGTCATCCACCGAACGGGTGCGCAGGTAGTTGTCGTCGTCCTCGTAGACCCGGTGCAGGAGATTCGAGTTGCAGAACGAGCACTTGTACGGACAACCCCGGCTGGTCATCACCGTGTAGAAGTCCGACGGCAGCAGGCCCGACTTCGCATAAATGCTCTTGTCCGTCCAGGGCAGCGAGTCGAGATCGCGGATGAGCGGCCGTGTCGGATTCACCCGGACTCCGCCGCCGTGGCGCAGGACCAGATTGCCCATGTCCGGGGACACCCGGCCGCGGCCCAGCGCATCGACCAGTTCGACAATCGATTCTTCGCCCTCGCCCCGTACAGCGAAATCGCAGAAGGGGTTATTTTTGATTACTTCTTCCGGCGCGCTGGTGATGTGGATGCCGCCGGCGATAATGGGCGCTTTCGTGAGCTGGCGCAGCCGCCGGCCCATCCACTGGAACCAGGGATATTCATCCGTGACGACGGAGAACGCGATCACGTCGGGATTCCAGCGGGCGGCCTCCTGGGCCACCTGCTCGCTGCGCGAAAACCGCTTCGCCAGCGGAGCGATCTTGACGAACGCGTCGTCGAAGAGCTGCGGATCGTAGAACAGGCGGCAGTCGTGCCCTTCGCGCTTGAGCACGGCCGACAGATATTCCACCGCGAGGCTCTCGTAAGCCGGATATATGAATGCGACCTTCATTTCAGAAATCCGATTGTATCGCGTTCCGCCAGCGGTTTACAGGCGAAACTGCCCCTTTATCTGCCCGATTTTCGCGTGTCACGTATCACCCGGTTTCGGCGGTTCCGGCGGTTTCGGCAGGCCTGGAACCTTTCCGCCACCACAGCCCGAACGCCAGGACGGCGGCCAGCGCCACACCCGCCATCAGCCATCCGGAAAAGGTGAAGTCGAGCACCAGTACGCCGAACCCCCGGAAACAGGCGATCGTTCCGACGGACCATTTCACAGACCGGAGCATCTCCAAACGGCCGGGCCGTGGCGCCTCCGCGGAACCGTCAACCAGGCACAGCGCCATGGCGCCGAGTCCCGCACCGAGCAGGGTCAGCGCCGGCGCCCCGCCCGGTCCCGGAACTCCGGCCAGCCCCGGAATTCCGGACAGGAGAATCAGCAGTGCGCCAGCGGCGTATCCGAGGCGGAACCGCTCCGCCGGCAGGAGAACCAGAACCGCCAGCGCGGCGATCCACATGGAACGGTCCAGCGGTTCCCAGAACCGGAGATGCTGTTCGATACCCGGCGACAGGTAGGCGAGATCCTTGGGAAGCAGACCGGCAGCCACCAGAACCGCAAAGATCAGCGCAAGCGGTACCCAGTGATTCGCCGCAGGCGGCGGCGCTTCGGCAGCAGACGTGAATCCGGCCGCCGGTTCCGGCACCAGCTGTACAGAGAGCGTTTTGAGCAGTGCCGCGGCCAGTCCGGCGGCTCCTCCGGCGGCGATGTACATGGCCGGATCGGTTTCGAGCCAGCGGGCCGCCATCGCCACCATCCCGGATCCGAGCGCCACGCCGAAGAACCACGGCAAATACCGGGCAAGCCGGGAACGGATCCGTCCGGACCGGGACGGTTCCGCCAGGAAAACGGTCCAGGACACCGCCCGCTCCAGCAGAATAAAAATTTCGAGAGCGCCAAAACGTGCACTCCCCCAGATGACGTTGAATCGGAGCAGCGGAATTAGTAACGCGGCGGCCGTCAGCGCACGGGGAGAGGCACCCGCAATCCGGCGTACAGCCGGGACCAGCAGGAACCCTTCGGCTATCCACAGGGCCGTATACAGAGCGCCTATACGGCTTGCTGACGCAGGGGAGTACCACCGCCACACGTAATCCGTGAAAAACGGGTAAACCGCGGCAAAAAGCCACGGTGTCGCAAGCCCGTCGAGCAGCGTAGCCAGTCCGCCTGCTCCCGATCCGATAATCCGCCGGCCGTTCAATGCGAAACCGTTCTCCCATTCGTTTAAAGCCAGACCGTTCCCATGTGATACGGTCCGCCCCGGCATTCCCCGAGACGCCTGATGTTTCTCATTCCTTTTGTGCTCCCGTCATTGTTATCTATAAGATGCCGACCGGAAAGGGATTTCGGTTTGATGACAGGCCATGAACAGAGCGACCACCGGTTTAACCGGCGGGTGCCTATTGAACTGAAGGTTCACGTGCAGGCCGAAGGCCTGCCGGAGGCGACTCTGTACTCCCACGACTGGTCCAGACAGGGAGTATTCCTGCGGACCCGGGAACCGTTCCAAGTCGGCACCAGGGTAAACCTCTCGGTGCTGGTGCCCAACGAGCACGGTCTGGTGGGCCTTCCGGCC
The DNA here is from genome assembly GCA_964565925.1 of uncultured bacterium. Taxonomy (GTDB): domain Bacteria; phylum JAGRBM01; class JAGRBM01; order JAGRBM01; family JAHCIT01; genus CAZMGV01. The sequence goes on along the minus strand of CAZMGV010000016.1, from coordinate 100,695 downwards.
GTCGTGGTACGGTCGATCCGCGATCACCAGGAACACCACCGGCCGCCGGGCATGGGACTCTATTTCGAACTGATGCCGCCGAAACTGGCGCTGTTTCTTTCGCAGCAGAGTCACGGAGCGAAACTGCATCCCGACGCGGGCACACCCGCCCAGGCCGATCACGCCGTCGTCCTGCTCATCGGCGATACCGGAGCCGAGCGGCTACAGACCTCTGTCTATCTGGACGGGATGGGTCTCGACGTGGCGGAGACGGCCGATCTGGAGCAGGCGGCGGATCTGCTGGATAACGGGCTGCAGCCGAAATCGGTCATCCTCTTTACGGATAACCTCGGTACGCCGGTCATCGAGTTCCTGGAAAAGCTGCACCATGAATATACCGGCGGGATCCAGTCGGTCATCGTCATTGGCGAAACGGGATGCGGGACTCCCGCCCTCCAGCATCACGCCACCTACTTTGTCACCCGGCCGGTCCATCCGGAACGCCTCTACGCGCTCATGGGGATGAAAGGGCAGCCGGATTCCCGTCAGCACGGGAAGTAGCTCCAGCCCGGACCGCCAGCCAGAGACTGCAGCCGCAGAGCGCCAGCGCGTAGACAGATGTCAGCGCAAAACCGAGGCGGTATCCCAGCCACTCGTTCGCGTAACCGATCGAGGGGGCCAGCAGGAGAATCCCCAGCCCCGCCGCCGCGGTGAGCACCGTGGATACGGCGGCGCTGCGGGACGGAAAACGGTTGACCCCGATGGCGAACAGGGTCGCGAACACGCCCGAGAAGCTGCCCCCCAGCACCATCATCCAGAGCGCGGCACCCCCGGGCACGAGCACCAGCAGGACGGAACCCGCGGCCGCGCCGATGGTCATGGCGAGCAGCAGCTTTTCGGCCGGGATGCGGGTAGCCAGATAGATCACGAAAAGGCGCCCGGCCGTCAGCGCCAGCCAGAAGTCCGATACCGCTCCTGCCGCCCGCATCTCGTCGTAGCCGCGGGTGCGCTGCAGGAACAGCGCGGCCCAGTTGTTGGTGCCGATCTCCGAGCCGACGTAGAAGAAGATTCCCAGTGCCACGACGACGATGATCGGGCTGCGCCAGACGGGTGCGTCACCGGCCGGCGTGGCATCGGCGGCCGGACCGCCAGCTTTCGGACGATCCGCCGGGCGATCTGCCGGATCATCTGCCGGATGTTCAGCCGGATCGGGAACGGACCCCGGAAAGCGCAGCAGGCCGAACACCGGCAGCGGCAGAAGCGCCACCGCGGCCACGCACAGATATACCGTCCGCCAGCCCGTTCCGTTTGAAACAAGAAGGCCCGAAAACCGGGGCCCGGCGAGCGCCGCGCTCCCGAACATGAGGTGGTACACGTTGAGCGCCATGGCCCGGTTTTCCGGGTAGAGGTTGGCGATGGTGGCGTTGCCGGCGATTTCCGAGAGCGCGCCGCCGATGCCGAAGAGTCCGATTCCGAGCGCGACTTCCAGGTAATTGGCGCCGCGGGAGACCAGCACCAGACCGGCCGCCAGCCCCGCCGCCCCGAGAACCGCGAACAGCCTCAGATCGATCCGGTGCGCGATCCACCAGCCCACGGCCGTCGCGCCCAGAAAGCCGACCGACATCCAGAACGACAGCGCGCCGGTGGCGGCTTCGGAGACGCCCAGATCGGCCGCCATCCGGGCGACCGCGGGTCCGAAGACCGTGAGCCCCAGCGCGTAGGCCCACATCGCGCAGAAAAGCCCCACCGAGAGCAGGTATTTCTTCCAGCGGGTTTCTGTGAGGTGCGGTTCCATCAGACCTGCCATCTCTAGCGGAACTCCCGCCGCAAGGGAACCGCCCGCCCCTCCAGGCAGCCGGCGCAGGTGTCCGGAATGAAAACGGCCCCGGAAACCCGGGGCCGCGTTCAGCAAAAGCCGTGACCGAAGGTTACTTCAGCTTGGCCATCTCTTCCTGTGCGATGTTGAGCGGAAGCGGGTCGTAGCCGTCCTTGACGACCACTTCCTGGCCTTCCTTCGTGTAGATCAGGCGCAGCATCTCCCGGACCAGCGGATCGAGCGGCGTGTTCGGCTTCTGGTTCACGTAGATGTACAGATAACGCGCCAGCGGGTATTTGCCGCTCAGTGCGTTCTCGTAGTTCGCCTCGATGAAATCGAGTTTCGCCATCGCGCGCTTGAGCATGGACTGCGGCTGCTTCTTGGAGAGCGCCACAGCCTTCACGCCGGAGGTCTTGTAGCCGATGCCCGAGTAGCCGATGCCGGCGATGTCTTCCGTCACGCCCTGGACCACCGCGGCCGAGCCCGGCTGCTCCTTCACGGTCGACTTGTAGTCGCCCTTGAACAGCGCGTGTTCCTTGAAATAGCCGTAGGTGCCCGAAGCCGAGTTGCGGCCGTAGAGGCTGATCGGGCGGTTCGCCCATTCACCGGTCAGGCCCACATCGCCCCAGGTCTTGATGTCGGAGTTGCCGCTGTTGCGGGTCGACGAGAAGATGCCGTCCACCTGTTCCATCGTCAGGTGCTCGATCGGGTTGTCCTTGTTGACATAGACAGCCAGCGAGTCGATGGCGACCCGGTACGGGGTCGGCTTGTAGCCGAACTTCTTTTCGAACTTGTCGCTCTCTTCGTCCTTCATCGTGCGGCTCATGGGGCCCAGCTGCGCCGTGCCCGCGATCAGCGCCGGCGGAGCGGTCGTGGAGCCCTTGCCCTCGATCTGGACCTTCACGTTCGGATAAAACTTGTTGAACGACTCGGCCCACATGGTCGAGAGGTTCAGCAGGGTGTCGGAACCGATGGAGCCCAGGTTCCCGGAGATGCCCTGCACGGCCGAATAGGAGGCGTATCCCGCATCGACATGGGATTCGGCGAAGGCGATGCCCGCAAAGGACGCCACACCGGCGGCCACGGCAATAACCGCCCGGCGGATCGTGCGCTTGGAGTTCTGGATCTTGTGCATTTCGAGGTTTCTCCCTGGACCGGTCGTTCTGGAACCGGCCCCATTTCTGGTGCGCAACCGTATCGGAAGATTTTGACGGATTTGTGACAGACCTGTCGTGAGTTGGCGACGCCTTTGACCGGGTTCTGGCCGGAATCTGACCGGAATCCGGACCAGACCGGACGGTCGTGAGCCCCATTCAGTTACCGGGGCGGCTTCCACGATGGCTGTTTCATTTCAGCGCAACCCCTTTAACAGATTCCCCGGCCGGTAATGACTGCCAGACGGGGAGCGGATAGGATTTCCGTCCCAGCGTGAACCCATCAAACACTACTGTCCGGGCCGACATCGAGACCGTCGCACGCCGCGCGATCCTGCTGGGATCGCTGGCGGCCGTGGCGCCGGTCGCCTTCGTGCTGCCTATCCTGCTGGGGCTCCACGGCTACGGGCTCCAGCAGTCGCTGGTCGCCGTCGGCGCGGTCGCGGCGCTTTTCGCGGCCTTCTCCCCGTTCAACTACTTCCGGCTCATGCGCGAGAACGAGCCGCTCGCGGTCAGCCTTGAGCTCATGGAAGCCGGCAAGCCGGTCCCGCCGGACACCCTGGAACAGGCGCTGCGGACGTCGCGTGTCGCGGTCATGAGATTCCAGACCATCTCGACCCTGGGCTGGCTGACCGGCATGGTCACCGGGCTCTGGCTGTTCAGCACGCAGGGGGATCTCACCCGCTTCTCGGTCACCATATTCATGGGCTGCTTTGTGGGCAGCTACCTGTTCGCCCACGGCCTCAGCTGGACGGTCTACAAGCACACCATGGGGCCGGTGCTGGGCCGGTTCGCCAGTCTCCTCAGCGACGAGCAGGCGGGTTCGCTCGCCCCGCTCACCCTGAGGGGCAAGATCATCATCGGCCTGGTCGTCGGGCTGGGTATCTTCGCCGCCAGCTTTGTCTCGCTCGTCACCTATTTCCGGCGCAGCGAGCTGGGGCAGATCGCCCTCAGCTCCCTGACCCCGGCCGTCCGCAGGGAAGCGGCCCGGATCGCGGGCGGCGAGGACGCCAAAGGCGGCCCGTACCGGGACCTGTGGCCCCGGTCGGTCTGGGTCCAGCTGGATGCGTCGGGCAAACCCGCGGATCCGGTGGCCTGGGAGACTCTCGACCGGCGGCTTCGCACTGCCGTCCTTGAAACGCCCGGAGACGCCATTTTCGTGAACCCCCTGTTCGAGCAGGTCGGCACCGCCGTCTCCATGCCGGGCGGCCACCGGCTGGTCGCCGTGATCAGCCGCAGCGACCTGGGCAACGAATTCGGTTTCCCCGCCGTGGCGGTGGTGATCGTCCTCGTCATACTTGCCGCCGTCGCTTTCCAGGCATTGATCGTTGTCAGGGATATCACCCTGCCGCTGGAGGAACTGAAGGCGAGCGCCGCCCGGCTGGCCGCCGGTGACCTGCGCAATCCCGGCAACCCGTACGCCGACGACGAGATCGGCGCCCTGCTGATCGATTTCGGCCGTGCCGCGCGGAAACTGTCCAAAGCCATCGACGACTCCCAGCAGCTGGCCCAGTCGGTGGCGAGCGCCACCGAGCAGCTCGCATCCACCGCCGTGACGCTGGTGAGCTGGAGCGAGCAGGTCAGGAACGACTCCACCCGGGCCGGCGACATGCTGAGCCGGATCGCCACCGGATCGCAGGAAGTCGACTCGGTGATGAAATCCACGCGCTCGGAAGCCGCCCGGGCGTCGGCCCGCGCCGGCGCCGGCGAGGACGACCTCGTGACCAGCGCCCGGGGCATGAACCAGCTCGGCCAGTCGCTGGGCGAGGTGTTCACCGGCATCGAAGACCTCTCGAACCGCAGCGAACGGATCGGCGGGATCGTGGACGTGATCCGCGAGATCACCGCCCAGACGAACCTCCTCAGCCTGAACGCGGCCATCGAGGCCGCGCGCGCCGGAGAGCACGGACGGGGGTTCGGCGTCGTCGCCGACGAGATCCGCAAGCTGGCCGACCGGGCCAGCGTCAGCGCCTCGGAGATCAACGACATCGTCAAGCAGGTGACCGATACGAGCCAGAAGACCTCGGCGCTGGTACAGGCCGCCCGCCAGGATTTCGCGTCGCGGCAGCAGGCGGTGGGCGACACGGCCTCCGGTTTCCACGAAATCACGGTGGCGTTCTCGGAAGCGGAGCGGGCGTTCGAAAAACTCGAAAACCTGGCGGCCGAGCACTCCAAGCTGTCGTCGGAATCGTCCACCGCGCTTCAGAACATCGTGCAGACGCAGGCCGAGCAGACGACGGCCGCCGAACAGCTCCGGGCGACCGCGACCGAGCTCACCCGCATGTCGGAGAACCTGAGCCGCCAGCTCCAGACGTTCCGGCTGGACCTGACGAACCGGTCGTAAGACCGGGCAGGCCTAGGCCTTCACAGCCCGGTCGAACAGTTCGAAGAACCGGCCGATATCGTCGGCGTTGTTGTAGAAATGCGGCGACACGCGCACAGCCCCGCGCCTAAAGGCGAGGTCGCAGCCGCCGTTCTTCTTCATTTCGCGGACCGTGGCGGCGCCGTCGAACTTCCCGGTGAAACAGGTGATGGCGACATCCAGGCCCGAGCCCCGGAAGTTCACCACCTGATGGCCCCGGCGCTTGATCTCTTCGCGGACTTTGGCCGCGTTTTCCAGCGCCATCCGTTCGATCCGCTCGATGCCGATCTCGGCGAACTTCTCGATCACGGCGCCCAGCGGGAAGATCATCAGCTGCGGGATCGAGCCTTCCTCGAACCGCCTGGCGTGTTCGGGCAGCGTGAAGTCGTACTTGTCGAAATCCTTGTTCTGCACGACGGAGTTCCAGCCCACGAGCGCCGGGCGGAGCTGGCCGATCAGCGACTTGCGGACATAGAAAATGCCGCAGCCTTCGAACGAGCAGAGCCACTTGTGGCCGTCGGCCGCCAGAAAATCGACGCCCGACTGGACCACGTCGATGGGGTGCACGCCCAGCGACTGGATCGCGTCCACGCAGAGCAGTGCGCCCTTCTTGTGTACGGCGTCGGCAAGCGCCCTGAGATCGAACCGGTAGCCGGTCGAGAACTCCACATGCGAAATGGAGACCAGCCGGGTACGGCTGTCGATGGCGGCGACGAGGTCTTCCACCTTGAAGTCGCCGTCCCGGGCGGGGACGAGTTTTGTCTCCACGCCCCGGCTTTTCAGATTGAACCACGGATAGACGTTGGACGGGTATTCGACCGCCGTCGTGACGATGTTATCACCGGGCTTCCAGTCCAGCCCCTCGCCGACCAGCGACAGGCCGTGCGAGGTGTTGCGGACGAAGGCGACTTCTTCCGGCTGCGCGCCGATGAACCAGGACGAAATCTCCCGGACCTTCTCGATCTTCTGTTCCCACTGGACGTAGTTCGTCTGGCCGGTGCGGGCCGCCTCGGCGGCGAAATGGGCCGCCGCCAGCATGGCCCGGGTCATCACCGGTGCGACCCCGGCGTGGTTCAGGTGAATAACCTTCTGGAGCACCGGGAACTCGATCTGGCGCAGTTCGGCCAGCTGATCCGGGGGCATCGGGGTCGGCATATCGGTACCTCTGGACCCCTCCCGGTTCACCCCCAGGGGGGCCCGGACACGGGGTTTGACTCAAGGCTTCCGTTTGGCTTTAACCTAGGCCTGTTGCAAGGCCTCGGCACCCCAAAAGCCGGGCCGACACGAGGGTAATTCGATCCATGGCAGCAACTGTCGTTCTAGTCCGCCGCTCAGAGCCGTCTTTCCTCGAAAAGATCTACGTGGTCGAAATCGTCCGCGGGATGGTCTCGACCCTGGGCCAGCTTCTGCGCAACCTGAAGGACACCTGGAGCGCCCCGTTCCCGGCCCTCAACAGCGGCATCAAGCGGTTCCGTACAATGACGGCCGGTATCCCGGTCCTGGGCGCCATCACCCAGTGGGCGCTGCCCGGCCCGCAGGACGGCATCGTCACGGTCGACTACCCGAAAGAGCAGATCTGGCAGCCCGACTACTACCGCGCCGCCCACCGGCTGATGCAGCACGAGGACGGTCGCACCCGCTGCACCGCCTGCATGCTGTGCGCGACCAACTGCCCGGCCCACTGCATCCATATCGAAGCCCAGCAGATCGAGGACCCCGCGGTCGAGAAGGCCCCGGTCCGCTACGACATCGACATCCTGCGCTGCGTCTTCTGCGGCTTCTGCGTGGAAGCCTGCCCGTGCGACGCGATCCGCATGGACTCGGCCATCGTCGACGACGTGCAGTACGACCGCACCGTGCTGGACATCAACTTCCTCATGAACCGGGGGGCCAAAGTGTCGCACCCGTCGGATCACCGCCACGACCGCCGGGACTTCTTCAACTCGGTCAACAGCGGTCACTGAGCGCTTCGCACTGAACGGAAAAGGGCGCCGGAAGGCGCCCTTTTTGTTTGTGACCTGACCCGGGTACTCAGTGTTCCAGTTCGCCGCCGTTGGCGTCGTCCACGACCCCGACCGGGGGGTGGATGCCGCGCTTCTTGAGCTTCTCGATCAGCGTCGTGCGTTTGATCTTGAGGAGCGTCGCCGCGCGGTTCTTGTTCCAGCCAGTGCGGTCGAGCGCCGAGAGGATCAGCCGGTCCTCGAAGTCCTCGATGGTGCGTTTCAAATCCAGGCCCCCCTGCGGGAGCGAGAACGTGGGCGAGCGCGGCGACGCCGACGGGTCGCCAAAAAGTTTTTCCGGCAGGTCGGCGAGGTCGATGGTCCCTTCGCCTTTCAAGACCACGGTCCGTTCGATGACGTTTTCCAGCTCGCGGACGTTGCCCGGCCAGCCGTATTCCGCCATCGCCGCCATGGCGCCGTCGGTGATCCCCTTGATCGGCATGTGCTTCTCCCGGATGAACCGGTCGATGAAGAACTTCACGAGCAGCGGGATGTCCTCGCGCCGCTCCCGAAGCGGCGGGATCTGCACCGGGATGACGTTCAGCCGGTAGAACAGGTCCTCGCGGAACTTCCCTTCGCGGATAAGACGCGAGAGGTCCTGGTTCGTGGCGGCGATCACCCGCACGTCGGCCTTGACCGTTTTTTCCGAACCGATGGGCGTGACTTCTTTCTCCTGCAGGACGCGCAGGAGCTTTACCTGGAGCGGCGGGCTCATCTCGCCCACCTCGTCCAGGAACAGCGTGCCGCCCGAGGCGGCCACGAACCGGCCCATTCGGTTGGCGATGGCGCCCGTGAAGCTGCCCTTCATGTGACCGAACAGCTCGCTCTCCAGCAGGTCGGCCGGGATCGCGCCGCAGTTGACGGCGACCAGCAGCTTGTCGCGCCGGCGGGACAGGTTGTGCAGCGCGCGGGCGACCAGCTCCTTTCCGGTGCCCGATTCGCCCGTGACGAGCACGGTCGAGTCGGTGTCGGCGACGCGGCGGATCAGGGTGAATATTTTCTGCATCTTCTCGGAGGAGCCGATGAAGTTCTCGAACCCCGACAGCGACTGGAGCTGGCGCTTGAGTTCCTGGTTTTCCTGCCGCAGCGCATGGTGCTCGCGCGCCTTGTTGATCAGGTTGAGCAGGTCGTCCAGCTGGAACGGCTTCGTGATGTAGTGGAACGCGCCGCTCTTCATGGCGTCCACGGCGCTCTCCACCGTGCCGTAACCGGTCATCACGATCACTTCGGTCTCGGGGGAAAGAAGCTTCAGCTCCTTGAGCAGCTCGATACCGTCCACGTCCGGCAGCTTCACGTCGAGCAGGATCACGTCGGGGCGCGATTTTTCCACCGCCTCGCGGCCGGTCTTGCCTGACTCGGCCGTGAGGACGTCATAGCCCTGCCGCTGCAGCACAAGCTGAGTGGACTGCCTCATCACCGGTTCGTCATCAATGATGAGGATACTGGGCAGACTGGATGCTTCTTTTTCCATGGACCCTTGGGATCGATTGTAGCCAGACCCGCGGGAAAAGCGCCAGACCCTGGAGGCCGCCCGCCCGCGGCGGCCCGGCGGGGACTTGATTTCCGCTCCGCTAAAGGCTTGGCGGGACAGGCCCGGGGCAGTTCACTTCGCCGGGGACTTGCGGTCTTCGTCGATGTTCCGGCACGCGGTTTCGTAGATTCCGGCCGGGACGCTGCGGATCTTGCGGCAGTCGCAGTTCATCTCGAGCACCGTCCGGCAGGCGTCCTGGACCGCCGGGCCGATGTCGTCGCGGACGCTGTTGGCGTCCTTGAGCGGCAGGTTGACCCCGAGTTCGACGTCCCGGGCCATTTCCGGACACGGGGGCGTGAAACGGTAGATAAACTCCGCCCGTTTCCCTTCGCAGGCGGAAGACCCCGGAGTGCCCTTGATGACGAACCCCTGGGCCCGGTCGTCGACGGCGCTGAACTCCGCGGACGGAACGGCACCCGCGTCCGGCAGGTGCAGGCACCTGCGCACCGCCGCTCCGGCCGCTTCCTCCAGCTCGATGCCGATCGTGTTGCAGATGTCGATGGCGGGCTTGGTCCGGACGCGCAGGTTGCTCAGCCACATGGCGAATCCGCCGAACAAGACGAACAGACCGGCCGCCACCAGCAGGAAAACCTTCCCGCTGACCAGCGTGCCGACGGGCTCGGCGGGCGGCGATTCACGGGACTGATCGGGCGGCTGCACTTCGGTCATGAAAAACCCCGCGCAGGCTTTAATCCCTACCGCGACGAATAGACAAGCGGGTGATCGTAGATATCCAGGTACTGCTTTTCGTCGCCCGGCTTGTACGGGAACGCCAGATACTGGAAGAACGAGATGTTGTATTTGCCCTTGGGGAACTTGAGCAGGTCCACGTCGTAGCCGACGAAGTGGTAGCCCTTCTCGTTCTCCGGCGGATCTTCGCGGGCGCCGTCGTCCATGAACCGGAAGTTCATCTCGGCGCCCTTTTTCACCAGTTCCTCGTCGAAAATGAGGCGGGCGATGATCGCGCCGCCCTGATCGGGCCGGTAGACGGCGAACCACGGCTTGTTCGTCGTGTTCGTCGCCATGACGGTTTCCTCCGGCGTCATCTGCCCGTCGATCACGAACGGCTTGGCCTGGCCGGCCGTATAGACCTGGGCGCCGTAGACGGCCTTGCGCAGGTCCACGCCGCCCGAGAACATCGACCCGGACCGCAGCGTGTATTTGGGGTTGAACGGATTGAAGATCTCCGTCGGGCCCTGGAGCTGATTTTCGTAGAACATGAAGTAGACGATCGCCTTCGGGAAGAACGGCAGCTTGATGCCGCCGATCACGATCCAGAACAGGTTGCGCCGGATGACGCGGATCGGGCCGTCCACGTAGCCCACCGTGAAGCTCTTGATGTTGTTCTCGTCGAAGTTGAGCGCGAAGAACATGATCGGCTTGATCGTGATACGGACCTTGAACCGGTCCAGCACGTTGGGCTCCAGCGCGCCGGTCTGCTGGTTCTTGGCGACGATCTTCTCGAGCACGAGCGGCTTGTTGTCCACGAAGTCGAGAATCGCGAACTTGCTCTCGACCATGTCGCCCTTGGGATCGTATGACAGGTAGTCGACCGGGCTCAGCGCCGGCGCGTTCGACCGGTAGGAGGCCACGTAGACCCAGGCCTGCGTCTTGTCGAGCGGGTTCTTGATGGTGACCTCGACGGTGTCGGCATCGGGGTATTCCGACGCGTCGGCGCGGTCGCCCGCGTCCTTCACCATCAGGGCGATCTCGTCGTTGTAGTCGAACTCGTCGTTCTTTTCGACCCACTCGGCCGTCCGCTTGAGCTTGTCGAATTCGGTCTGCTTGAGCTTCCCTTCCTTCACGTCGTCCAGGAGGTCCGACTCGTCGCTCTTGAAATCCTTCAGGCGGTCCCGGTGGCGTTCTTCCTCGGTGCGGGTGTCCCAGTTCGTCTCGCTGATCGTTTCCTTGGTCATCGTGGCGACGGGGATGATGTACTGGTTGTCGGGGTCCCGCTTGTCGATCTGGAACGGGATCACTTCGAGCTTGCCGTTGCGGCGCGCCAGCACACGGAACGAACTGATCTTGCGGTTCCAGAGCTTGAGCAGCACTTCGCCGTCGAGCACCACCTGGTCGGCGTTCCGCGAGAGGGTTCTGGTCTCGCCGGCCAGGGCCGGCAGGGGGGCCAGAAGACCCGCAAGACACACGGCGAACAGTTTCGTACGGTTACCCAGTTTCATCTTCCAACCCCAAGGAACAAACCGCCTGTGCAGCAGAAAACCCTTTTTGAGGGATTTTCCGCAGGCCCATCCGTTGTGAGCCCCGTCACTGGTTTGTTGCGACCTTTGCCATAGCACACCGTTCTAAACCGGGAAAAGGCACCTTTTTCAGATAGTTAAACAGCCTGTTTTTCGGCGGACAGGCGGCTCGACACCCCTGCGAAGGACAGGTAGAAACCGGGCGGGAGCCAGTTCACCCGAATGAAAGTCCACGCCGCCTACTACGCCATGCTCAAGGACGAAACCGGTACGGCCTCGGAAGCCTATGACCTGCCGGACGGCACAACCGTCTCGGGCCTTATGGCGGCCATCGCCGCCCGGCACCCGAAGTTCGCCGCCCGGGAGAAGCACCTGGCGATTGTCTCGGGCGACGCTTATGTGGACCGGAGCTACCGCCTGAAAGAAGGCGAGGAGATCTCGTTTATCCCGCCGGTCAGTGGCGGCAGTGGTGCCAGCGGCGGCAGCAGCACCGGCGATTGCGGAGGTATCCGGTGAGCCGCCTGACGAAGGACCCGCTGTCGGTCGACCGGCTGGTGGCGGAGGTGTCGACGCCCGAGTCCGGCGCCGTGGCGACCTTCCTCGGCATCGTGCGCAACCACCACGAGGGCCGCGCCGTGGACCGCCTGTTTTACGAGTCCAAGCCCGGGATGGCCGAGAAGGTCATGGACGAGATCGAATCGGAAACCGTCAGGCGGTTCGGCGTCGCCCGCTGCCGGATCGACCACCGGATCGGCGACCTCAGGATCGGCGAGGCGTCGGTGGCCATCGCCGTCAGCTCTCCGCACCGCGCCGATGCGATCAAGGCCTGCCACTGGGCCATCGACACGCTCAAGCAGACCGTCCCGATCTGGAAGAAGGAATATTTCTCGGACGGTACGGTGGAGTGGGTCAAAGGGGCCGAGGCCAAAGCCGTCAGCGATATCCGGTAGGCGCCCGGCACCGGGTCAGAAGGCCGCTACTTCTTCACGTCCCAGTCAAACAGCGTAATGAGCGCGTTCGTCACGGCGAGATCCAGCTCGGGATCGCTGGCGTCATCGGCGTATTCCGCCTTGGCGAAACGGATCGGGCCGCGCATCGAGGACGGCAGGAGGGCCAGCTTGAAGATCCGCTTCTTCCCTTCCTTTTCGAGCTCCGTGTAGACGACCTTTTCGGCGCCGACCTTGCGGCCGAGCGACATGAGATTGCCGGTGGAGTTGTCGTTCAGGACCTTGCCCTGCTCTTCGGTCGTCATCAGCCTGGCCACATCGTCCGGCGAAAAGAGCCTGAACTTGAGCCCCTCAAGCACCCGCATGAGGCTTTCCCGGGCCGCCCGCGAGGCGGGCGCCAGTTCCGGGAACTTCGGCCGCACGTACATGACGAGCAGCGCGGGCCTTACCAGTCCGGCCTGATTGTCAGGACTGGCCGATTTGGCTGAAGCGCCGGGCTTGCCCGGCTCGGCGGCGCGGACGGTGAACGCGAACGCAACGGCCAGCAGAACGGCCAGCCGCAAAGCCCGCCTCCAAAGGCCGTCAGTGCGACGCGGCGGGACCGGTGTAGTCGGGGGAATCGGGCGCGGGTTCATAACCGTCGTTGTTCTCGCGGCAGACCTTGCAGAGGATCATGCTCGTGGGACCGGCCTTGTCGGGGTTCGTGCAGCGGAAGATCATCGCGCTCATGCGGTCGTTATGACCGGTGCCTTCGGGCAGCGCGGCCACGGCCGCCTCGTCGCGCTCTTTCCATTTGCACTTGCGGACATCGTGTCCGGGCGCCTTGGGTTTCAGATCCGCCATCGGGAAATCGCTCCTCAGCCCGCAACTCTAGGCCGCGGACTCAGCCGCCCGCAAGCCGTTCGAGAAGGATAGCCGAGCCACCCGTTAACCGGAGCCGCTTGTCCCGCGATTTGTGTCCGCTTTCCACCGATACCGCCGACTGTTTGAGCCCCAGCAGCCCGGCGAACAGCTCGGTCAGCTCGTCATTGGCCCGGCCTTCGAGCGGAGGCGATTTCAGGGCGACCTTGAACACCGGGCCCGACGGCATCTCGTGTACCCCGGCGATCCCGGCCTTTCTGGCGCGCGGCTGGACGTGCACATGGACGAATATCGTGCCCGATGCGTCGACGGTCCAGGGCTTCGCCCGGTTCACGGCCATAGGTGCAGGGACTATTCGCCCTTCTTGATGAAGGCGACCTTTTTCTCGACCCGGTCCCGTTCGGCTTCGGACACCGTATTGGTGTCAAGCATCTTGAGGTGCAGGTCGATTTCCGACCGGAGATGGTTTTCGAACTGGAACCGCAGGCGCTTCAGCTCCTGGATCTGGCTCTGCAGGTCGGCCACGCGGTTGTGGGCGTCCTTCACGAGCGCGTCGGCTTTGAGTTCCGCCTCGGCGACGGTCAGCTCCGCCTGCTTCTGGGCGTTACGGCGCATCTCCTCGACGGCGCGCTGGGCGGTCACGAGCGTGTCCTTGAGAATCTGCTCGCGGTTCCTGTGCTGCTGGATTTCCTGTTCCTGGCGGGCAAGCTGGTCGCGCATGCCGTTGTTCTCGCGCACGGCGTCGGCGTAGGCGCTCGACACGGCCTCGAGGAAATTCTTCACTTCCTGTTCGTTGAACCCGCGCAGGGACCGGTTGAAGATCTTCTGCTGGATCTCCATCGGAGAAAGTTTCATGACCCATCACCTCTTGAGACGTCCGTTTGCCGGACCTCTCCGTTAAACCCGTTTACCGCAGACCATTACCTGCGGTCCCAAACCCTTCGACGCCCGCAGCTACTTCTTCTTCCGGCGGGCGCCGGTCTTTGCCCCGGACTGCTTACCTTCAGCCATCTTAGCGGAAGCCGGAGCCGCACCCAACTGGCGTGACCTTTCGGTCGCCGCCCGGACGGCCGCTATAAAGGCCGCCCGCATGCCGTGTTTTTCCAGCTGCTCGCACCCGGCGATCGTCGTACCGCCGGGAGAGGTCACCTGGTCTTTGAGCTGTGCCGGGTGCCTGCCCGTTTCGAGGACCATTTTGGCGGCCCCCAGTACCGTCTGCGCCGCCAGCGTTACCGCCGTGTCGCGGCCAAGGCCCATGAGCACGCCGCCGTCGGCCAGCGCCTCGATCATTTCAAACACATAGGCGGGGCCCGAACCCGAGAGCCCCGTCACGGCGTCCAGATCGGACTCTTTCGCACATTCCACCACGCGGCCCACCGACGAGAGCCACTTCTTCACGCGGTCGCGTTCCGGCTGGCTGACGTTTTTCGAGAAATAGACCGCCGATGCACCGGCACCCACAAGCGCAGGCGTGTTGGGCATCACGCGGGCGACTCCGCCCGTGAAATATTTCTGGAGCGACTCGACGGTCGTGCCTGCGAGTATCGACACCACGGTCCTGCCGCCGAGCAGTTTTCCGTAAATGTCGCCCGCCTCGCCCAGCGACTGGGGCTTCACGGCGAGCAGCAGCACTTCGGCGCCTCTGGCGGCCGACGGCTCGGCACTCACGGCGACGCCCAGTTCTTTCTTGAGTTCTTCACGGCGGGCAGCGACTGGCTCGATGATGACGATGTCGGACGCCGACAGCGTCTTCGACCTGATCAATCCGCTTGCGAGGGCTCCGCCCATCGCTCCGCCGCCTGCTATGGCCAGTTTCAGGGACACTTTTCTCAGCTGCCTTTCGTCACGGGACTACGCGCGGATCTTTACAGAACGCGCACAGCCTCGCATCACAGGTTGTGTGGGGGACAGAAGGAACCGAAGGTCGTCACTCGGGCGCCGGTTTCGCGGGCCGGGGGCCGAATAGGGCCGTTCCGATCCGGATGTGGGTAGCGCCTTCTTCGATCGCCACTTCGAAATCTCCCGACATTCCCATCGAAAGCACCAGCGGCGATCCGGTCTTTCCTATATTGGACCCAAGGCCGATCTCTTTCAAGCGCCTGAAGACGGGGCGGGCGGCCTCGGCGTCGTCGTCCAGAGGGCCCATGCACATGAACCCCCTTATAACGAGGTCCTTTTCATGGCGGCGGCACGCTTCCATAAGTTCCGGCAACCGGCCTTCAGGCGCACCGGTTTTCCCCGGATCCCCGGACAGATTCAGCTCCAGAAGGATCTCCTGCCGCACCTGTTTCCGGGCCGACTGCTTCGCGATCTCATCGATAAGGCTCACCGAATCTACCGAATGGATGAGTGCCACCTGTCCCGTCAGGTATTTCACCTTGTTCGACTGGAGATGGCCGATGAAATGCCAGCGCACGGGAACGCCTGAAAGCTCTTCCGACTTCTTGCGCCACTCCTGCACGTAGTTCTCGGCAAGGTCGGCAAGTCCTGCCGCCGCCGCCTCGCGGACAGCCCCGGCCGGCTGGAACTTGGAGACGCCGATCAGCGTGATCTCCGACGGATCGCGGCCGCACCGGCGGCAGACGGCCGCAATCTCCGCGCGGACTTTCTCGATATTTTCGCGGATACCCATCGTCCCTGCCTGCCCCGCCCGGCTACCCGGGAAACACTCCGAAGGAGGCAAGAATTTTAACGGTCTCCGGCATCGGCAGGCCGATCACGTTCGTATAGGAGCCGGTGATCTTTTCGATCAGAAAGGCACCGTGGTCCTGAATGGCGTAGGAGCCCGCCTTGTCCATCGGCTCACCGGTCTTCACATACTCTTCCAGCACGTGACGGGAGTGCTCCAGGAACTTCACCCGGGTTTTCACCGCCTTCACGACGCAGCGGATTCCGTCGGTCACGGCCACCGATGTGAACACCTGGTGTTCGCGGCCGGCGAGCTGTCTGAGCATCCGGACGGCATGGCCCGGCGAGGCCGGTTTCTGGAGCACGTGGTTTTCAAGCACCACGGTCGTGTCGGCCGCCAGTACGACGTGGCCGACAGCCCCGTGGCGGCGGATCACCGCCTCGGCCTTTTCGCGGGAGAGCCGCCTGACCATGTCGAGCGGGGTTTCCGTACGGCGGAACCGCTCCTCGATATCGGGCACCAGGATCCGGAACCGGTAGCCCGCCTGCGCGAGCAGCTCACGGCGGCGGGGGGATCCGGAAGCAAGCAGGAATTCGGACTTCTTCGTCATGAAGGAGTCTTAGCGGTACCGGTGGCGGCTGCGGAAGTGACGGCGTGCAGAAAAGCGTCCGCCTCGTAGGGCTTGAGTATCCGCTGGATCCCCGGAACGAGTTCGTTTTCCGGCTCCACATCGGCGCCGGTAATGAGAATGGCCGGCATTCCGGGGCGTGCCTTGCGGGCCATGAGCACCACTTCCGATCCGGTCAGGCCGGGCATCGATTCGTCCACCACCAGCACATCGTACCGGCCGACTCCGGCCTGGAAGATCTGGAGCGCCTCCAGCCCGTCGCGGGCCAGCGTCACCGAATGGCCGAACTTCTCGAGCAGTCGCGCGCCCAGCACCCGGTTGCCTTCGTCGTCGTCGGCGAGCAGCACCCGCACGGAACCGGACGACGGCGCGGCGGCCTCGCGGGCGGCCGGACGGGGAGCGGTCGCCACGGTGTCCGGCTTCGCCACCGGCAGTTCGATCCAGAACCGCGCGCCGCGTTCAGGCTGCTCGGGGTCGAGCATCAGACGGCCGCCCTGGTCCCGGAGCAGCCGGTAGGCGCGGCCCAGGCCGAACCCGGCGCTCTTGACCCCCTGTCTTGTCGAGAAGAGCGGATCGAAGATCTGGCTGCGGTACTGATCCGGTATCCCGCTGCCGGTGTCGGCATAGACAATTCTCACGACCGGTTCCCTGCCGGAATCCCGGCCCGAATCCCGGACGGTCTGGACGGCGATTTCTATTTTACCGGTGACCGGTGCCGCGGGTCCTCTGGCGGCCGAGCCTGAACCCGTTGCCGGACTCATCGCTTCCAGCGAATTGTCGAGCAGCGCCGAAAACACCTGCCCCATCAGCACGTCGTCCAGCCGGACTTCCAGCGTCTCCGGCGCCGGACGGAAATCCATCTGGACGCCCGGGGGGAGCCGCTTCAGCAGCGAGTCGGAGGCCGCCTGCACGGCGGCGTTAATATCCGTGGCCTTGAACTGGGGCGTCACCGGGCGGGCGAAACTCATCAGCGCCAGTGTCAGATCGGCGCCCCGGCGGGTGGACTTGTCGATCAGATCGACCAGTTCGGTCATCTCGGGCGAAAGGTCGCCGGTCATCTTGAGCAGCGCCGCGGTGTTCATGATGCTGTTCATGATGTTGTTGAACTCGTGCGCGATCCGGCCCGAAAAAACGGCAAGGCTCTCCATCCGCGCATCCAGCAGCTCGCGGCTTCCGTTTTCGCCATTAGCTCCGGTTAACGGAGGCTTCTCTTTTTTCGGGCCTTCCATGGGTACCCTTCGATTTTCTTCTCTATACTGACCCCGATGCAACCAGGAAATTTCACTATCGCTCTTGCCTCCCGTTTTATAGCCTGCCTGATCAGGACCGGCCTGGTGCCCGCGGCTCTCGTGATTTTCGCCGGTTGCCGCCCGGCACCGGTCACCGAGCTCCCGCAGGCCGCCGGAGCGCCCGGCACCGCTCCCGCCGGCCAGCAGGTCATCGAGCCGGACCAGACCCGCCTGCTTCTCCAGTCCGACCAGCAGTCGAAAGTGATGGAAGCGATGCGGCTCGAACTCGACCGCTCCCGCACCCAGCTCAAGGCCAAGGATTTTCCTGCCCCCTATTTCGTCGCCTACCGCCTGAACGACCTCTCGACGGTTTCCATCGCCGCCCGCGCGGGCGGCGTCTACGAGGACAACCACGAACGGCAGCGCGGCCTGTACACGGAAGTCCGCGTCGGCGACTACGGGTTCGACAACACGGGCGGAAGCCGCTACCAGGGCGGCGGCGGATTCGGGTTCTTCGGCTGGTCCAGGCCCCCCCTCGCTTCGCTCGACGCCGACATCAGCGCCATCCGGTTCGACCTGTGGGCCGGGACCGACAACGCCTACAAGCAGGCGGTCTCCCAGTTCTTCCAGCGCAAGGCCAACACCGTCAGCAAGGTGGACCGCTACAAGGCGGGCAGTTTCTCGAAGGCAACCCCGGTGAAATTCGAGGGCCAGCCGGTCGTCTACGAACCCAACCGGGATCTCTGGCGCGAACGGGTGCGGAAGATTTCCGCCAAGCTGACCGAACACAAAGAGGTGATCGACTCCGAGGTCCGCTACGTCGCCTACGGGATGGAGCGGTATCTGCTGAACACGGAGGGCACGAGCCTTGCGGACGCCTCGACCAACTACCTCATCACGGTCTCGGCGCAGGGACGTGCCGACGACGGCCAGGCGGTGGAATCGATCAAGTATTACTACGGACGGACCCCGTCCGACCTGCCGTCCTTCGAGCAGCTCATGCAGGACGCCGAGGCGGTGGCCACCGATCTCATCAAGGTACGCAGCTCACCCGTGCAGACCCCCTACACCGGACCGGCCATCCTGTCGCCATATGCCGCCGGGGTGTTTTTCCACGAGGCCGTCGGCCACCGGCTGGAAGGCGAGCGGCAGGACGACGACGAGGGCGGCCAGACATTCGCCGACAAGCTCGACACGGAAATCATCCCCACGTTCCTGGACGTCTTCGACGATCCGACGCAGGAGAAGGAAGCAAACGTCACGCTGAACGGCTACTACCGTTACGACGACGAAGGCGTCCCGGCCGAGAAGGTGTCGCTCGTTCAGGCGGGCGTCCTGAAAGACTTCCTGCTGTCGCGGTCCCCCATCCGGGTGCGGAACCAGTCCAACGGGCACGGCCGTGCGTCCATGTTCTCGGCGCCGATTGCGCGGATGGGTAACCTTGTCGCCCGGTCTACAAAGATGCTCTCCAAGGAAAAGCTGTTCGAGGAACTCAGGGCCGAAGCCAGACGGCAGGGCAAGCCCTACGGACTTTATGTGGAAGAGGTCGACGGCGGCGAAACCAACACCACCCGCTGGGGCGTGCAGACGTTCAAGGGTGTGGCCCGCAAGCTCTACCAGGTGGACGCCGAAACCGGCGCGCTGAAGATGGTCCGGGGCGCCGATATTGTCGGCACACCGCTCGCCTCGATCCGGAAGATCTCCGTCACCGGCGACGACTACCAGGTGTTCAACGGTTTCTGCGGCGCGGAAAGCGGCTATATTCCGGTTTCGGCCGTGGCACCGAGCGTGCTCGTCACCGAGATCGAACTCCAGCGGCGGAGCGAGGAACCGCTCACGCAGCCCATCCTTCCGCCCCCGGCGGCAAAGGCGCTGAAACCCTGAGATGCGTTTCTGGTCCGGTAAACTGATCGAGATATTCGGGATCGGCCTGTGCGGCTTCGGTCTCGTGCAGGGGTTCTTCGAGCACGATATGTACACGGAACTGGGGATGCTGCTCGCCGGCGGCGCGGTGTTTTACGCCGGCTGGCTCGTCGAGGGCGGCGGGAAAGGCGAAGGCTGATGCCGGATTCCGCCGAAGCTTCCCGCCGTCTGGAAACACTTCGCGACTGGTCGCCGTGCTACTTCCGCTGGGCGGAGCAGAACCCCGGACTCGCGACGCCCGTTCTGGAAAACCCGCCGGTCATCACCACGGAATGGCTCAATGCGCGGTTTCGGGCGCTGGAAGGCGGACCCGGGCAATCAAAAGAGGCGTTTTACCGGTCCTTAAGGCTGCTCAAGCACGAGGCGATGCTGTCGGTGGTCGTGCAGGACCAGTGCGGCCTCGTCACGCTCGAAAAATATCCGGTGGTACTCGCCCAGATCAGCCGGATCGGCGAGTTCTGCGTCGATCAGGCGACCCTCTGGGCGCTCGCCGAAACCGAACGCGAATACGGCGCTCCGGTGTATCCCAACTTCGAGGGCAAGCCCGAGCGGGCCCAGTTCTGCGTGCTGGGGCTCGGCAAGCTGGGGGCCGGAGAACTGAACTTCAGCTCCGACGTGGACCTGATTTTCCTGCACTCGACAACGACCGGCGATGCCGTGGACGGCGCCACCCGGAAAACCCCCGCCGAATATTTCAGCCGTGCGGGGCAACTGCTGTCCCGCGCGCTTTCGGAGCGCGACGAAAACGGCTTCGTCTTCCGCGTGGATCTGAACCTGCGGCCCGAAGGCCGGGCCGGCCCGGTCGTCCTGCCGCTCGATTCGATGGCCGACTACTACGAAATCTATTCCGCCACCTGGGAGAAGGCGGCCATGGCGAAAGCCCGGCCCGTGGGCGGGAACCGGGCGCTCGGTGCGATTTTCCTCCGCCAGCTTCAGCCGGTGATCTACCGCCGGTATCTCGACTTCGCCGCCGTGGCCTCGATCCGGCAGATGAAGATCAAGATCGAGGACAAAGAGTCCCAGACGAATCATACGACCGTCTCGGTAAAACTGGACGAGGGCGGAATCCGGGACCTTGAGTTCTTCGTCCAGGGGCTCTCGCTGCTCTACGGCGGCAAGCACCCGGACCTGCGCACCGCCTCGGCGGTGGAAGGACTCGGCCAGCTCGTGCAGCACAAGCTGATCGGAACGCCCGAGAAGGACCGGCTGCTCGAGGCCTACCTGTTTCTGCGCCGCACCGAGAACCACCTCCAGATGGTGGAGGAGGAGCAGGTTTATAACCTGCCCCCGGACCCGGCGGCGCTGGCCCGCCTGGCACGGTCGCTCGGATTCGAAGGCCCTGACGACAGCGTGCGGCAGGAGTTCACGGCGGAGCTGGCCGACCACATGGCGATGGTCCGCCGCAGCTACAACTCGCTCTTCGCCGAGGCGCCGGCCGACAGCCGCCTGCACCAGCGGCTGCGCACCCAGTTCAACATCGCGACGCTGAACCCGGACGTGGAGGGACAGCTCTCCACACTCGCCAAGCGGCTCGAAGGCGAGATCAGCCGCTCCGCCGATGTCGAGATGGCACACACCAACCTCGAACAGCTCATGGACACCGTGGGACGGCGGATCAGTTTCTGGGGGACGCTGCTCGACAACCCGGCGCTCTGCGAACGGCTGGTATCGGTCTTCGGTTCGAGCGACTTCCTGTCGAAGATCCTCATCCGCAACTGGCGGCTGATCGGATCGATCCTCACCGTCGAATCGACGAATGACTCCTCTTCCATCGAGGACCTGCGCGCCGGGTTCCAGCGCCTCAAGGCGAAGCACGCAGCCGACGCCACGCCCGAGGCCGTAGACGAGAGCGAGATCAACTGCCTGCGGCTTTTTCGCAACCTCTACACGCTGGAAGTCGGGATGCTCGATCTGGCCGGGGACATCGACACGACGGAAGCCTCCAGACGGCTCACCTGTATCGCCCGCGTCTGCCTGGAAGAAGCCTTGAAGCTCGCGTGGAAAGACGCCACCAACCGCCACGGAAACCCGTACGAGGAGTCCTCCGGAAAACCGGCCCGTTTCGCCATCCTGGGCATGGGCAAGCTGGGCGCTTACGAGATCAGCTACGGCTCGGATCTCGACGTGATCTTCCTGTTCTCCGAGCAGGGCGAAACGAAAACAAAGAAAGACGGCCAGAAGAAGGTCAGCAACATCGAGTTCTTTATCCGCGTCGCGCAGCGGCTGATCTCCTACCTGACCGTGAAGACGGCGGAGGGGTCCTGCTACGAGGTAGACGCGCGGCTCCGGCCTTCCGGAAACGCCGGGCTGCTGGTCACCGATGTCCAGCAGTTCCGGGACTATCACCACCGCAGCAGCCAGACCTGGGAAAAACAGGCGCTGCTCAAGGGCCGCTGCTGCGCAGGCGACGAAGCGTTCGGCCGCCAGATCGAGGAAGACTCGAAAGCCATACTGAGAGAGACGAAGACCGGGAATCTGGCGCAGGAGATCGCCCATCTGCGCGGGCGCATGGAGCGGGAGCTCGCCAAAGAGGACACGAACCACAAGAACCCGAAGACCGGCCGGGGCGGCGTGGTGGACATCGAATACACGACCCAGTTCCTGCAGCTGAAGCATTTCGGCGAACACGGCGACAGGCTCTGGGTCTCCGGCACCCTGGATGCGCTCGTGAGGCTGAATGAGCTTGGGCTTATCCCGGACGACGATGCCCGCGCGCTCATGCGCGGGTACGATTTCATCCAGCGCCTGAGCAGCCGCCTGCGAATCGTACAGGACCGCCCGATCAAGGACATCGACCTGGAGCGCACGGAGCTGGACGCGCTGGCCTACCGCATGGGCTACTCGGGCGGCGGCCGTACCGAAGCCCGCCGTCGGCTCATGGACGACTACCGCCACCATACCGAGGCGGTCCGGGACGTCTACCTGCGGACCCTCGGTGTCACCGGCAACGAATAGTTACCGAATCCCGTTCAGAACAGAATCGCGTTCAGTGTGCTTTTCCGGTGCGCCGGACGGGTGCCTCCGCTAGACTCACCTCCGATGCCGGTGACCGCTCCGGTACGAGGGTGGACGAATGGAGATTACCGCAGACGTCTGTGTGATCGGTTCCGGAGCCGGCGGCGCGCCGGTGGCGACGGAACTCGCGCTCGCCGGGGCGTCGGTGGTGGTGCTGGAGGCCGGCGGACCCGCGCCACTGGCCGAACTCGGCGAGCGGATCGAGCGGTCATTCTGGCGGGTCATCAAAAACCGCAACGCCGTGATGTCGCTGGCCCGAGGCACACCGATGAATCCGATCGTGCACGGAAGATGCGAGGGCGGATCGACGGCGCTCAATGCCGGCAGCGCGTTCCGTCTGCCGGAGTTCCTGCAGCGCAGGTGGGAAGCGGCCGGTGCGCCGGATCTCACCGAGGCGTTCGACCGGGTCGACTCGTTCATCAAGGTGTCGGAGACCGCCGACGATCTGCTCGGCCATAACGGCGAGCTGATGCTGAAGGGCCTGAAAGCCACCGGCTGGAAAGGCGGCCGCGTGCCTCGAAACGCCCCCGGCTGCACGGGCCGGGCGGTCTGCACACTGGGCTGCCCGGAGAAAGCCAAGCAGGCGACCCACCTGTCGTATCTCCCGGTCGCCCGCTCCAGGGGCGCACAGGTGCTGCTCAACACACCGGCCAGCCGGATTCTGATGAACGGCAAACAGGCTGTCGGCGTGGAAGCCCGCAGTGCCGACGGAAAACTGGTGACCGTCCGTGCCGGCAAGGTCGTCGTTTCCGGCGGCGCCGTTTTTACGCCGGGAATCCTGCAGAGAAGCGGTGTGGACGCGCCGTATCTTGGACAGAATCTGCTCCTTCACCCGGGCATCGTGCTGGCGTGTCATTTCGCCGAGCCGGTGGAAATGGGAAAGGCGGCGGTCCCGCAAAGCGTTTATTCCGACCAGTTTCTGGAGTCAGACGGTGTGATGATGCTGCTGGGTTCCGTGCCGCCGCATCTGACCATTCCGGCGCTGGCCGCGACGGGTCAGATGAAGAGCATCCGGGAACACACCAATACCGGTTTCTGGGGCGCACTGATCCGGGACGAGGCGGGGCGCGGACATATTTCCGCAACCCGCACCGGGAAGCGGCTGGACTACCGTCTTGGAAAAACCGAACTCGGCCGCCTGCGGACCGCGCTCCTGCAGCTTGGCGAGCTGGCGTTCGCTGCCGGTGCCACAGCCGTCACACCCCTCCTGTTCGGATCGAAGCGGAGCGGCAGTCTGCGCGAACTGGCCCGCAACCTGCCCGACCCCCTGCCCGCCTGGCGGCTCGCCGGCGGCAGCCTTCACCCAATGGGCACCTGCGGCATAGGCCGGACCTGCGAGGGCAACGGCCGGGTGCGGGGTTACGACAACCTCTATGTAGCCGATGCGAGCCTGTTCCCGACGTCAATCGGGGTGAACCCGCAGTTCACGGTCATGGCACTGGGAACGATGGTCGCCGCCGAAATCCTCGGAACCTGTTAATGAGCGCGCAGGGCCACGCCCTTGCCGCCGTAACAAAGAATGGCCACGTTGTATTCCACTGGGTGCGGCCCTGTTAATCCCGCGCCCGATGGAGTCGTTTTCATATGCGTAAATTTCTTCACGGGTTCCTCCTGTCCGCCGTTCTCGTGCTCTCGGTCACCGGACTCTCCGGCTGCGGGACGTACAACGACATCGTCGCCCTGGACGAACAGGTCACCAAGGCCGCGGCCGACGTGGACGCGCAGCTTCAGCGGCGCAACGACCTCGTCCCGAACCTTGTCGCGTCGGTACAGAAAGTCGCCGATCAGGAGAAAGACGTCCTGATCGGGGTCACCGAGGCCCGCGCCAAGGCGTCGTCCATGCAGTTCAGCGGCGACGTGCTGACCAATCCGCAGGCGATGAAGGCGTTCCAGGAAAACCAGGCCGCCTTCAAGGGCGCGATCTCGCGCCTCATGGTTACGATGGAAAAGTACCCCGAGATCAGGTCGAGCGAGGCGTTTATGGATTTCAACACGCAGCTGGAGGGCACCGAGAACCGGATCACGGTCGCCCGCACCCGCTACAACGAATCGGTGGCGACCTATAACACCCGGATCCGCCAGATCCCCGGAAATCTCATCGCCGGATGGTTCCACTTCAACGCCCACGTTCCGTTCGAGGCCGAAGCGGCAGCCAAGGCCGTGCCCAAGGTGGAGTTCAAGTAGTTGAAAGGGCGCTCCGCCCTCTTTCTGCTGACGGCAGGCCTGGTTCTGGGCCTCGTGGCCCCCGCATTCGCCCTGTTCACCCCGCCGCCGCCTCCTGGCACCTTTGTCTACGACGGTGCGGGGATGCTGGACGGCGAGGCCAAGGCCCGGCTCGAAGAGCTGCTCGGCGAGTTCAGCGGGCGGCGCGGTATCCAGTTCGTCGTGGCGACGTTCCCGGCGCTGGACGGCGACGTGCTGGAAGAGGCGTCGCTCCGGGTCGCCGAACAGTGGAAGATCGGCCGCAAGGGTTCCGACTCGGGACTTCTGCTGATCATCTTCAAGGAAGACCGCGTGATGCGGTTCGAAGTCGGTTACGGGCTCGAAGGCACGATGACCGATGCCACCTGCGGAAAGATCATCCGCAAAGTGATCACACCACGGTTCAAGGCCGGGGATTTTTCGGGCGGTATTTCAGCCGGCGTCCACGCGGCGGCCGATGTGCTGGTAGGCGCCAACGTGGATTTCGGCGCTGACGAAGACGCCCAGGCCGATTCCACCAAGCTGGCCGTCACCATCCTTCAGATTCTCATATTCGGCGTCATCCTCTGGAGTGCCATGAGCCGCTCCCGGCGCGGCGGCCGATACTACGGCGGCGGTTACTGGGGTGGTGGTGGAGGCGGCTGGAGCGGCGGCGGAGGCAGTTCCGGGGGGTTCTCGGGCGGCGGTGGCGGTTTTGGCGGCGGCGGCGCAAGCGGCAGATGGTAAACACGGATGCTTGAAGAACTGACAGGTTTTCTGGTCCACACGGAACGGCCGGCCCCGGCCGGGGTTGCCGTGCTGGCGCTGCTCGTCATCCAGCCGGTCCGTTTCGCACTGGAGAAGGTTCAGCACCGGCCGCTGCCGGTGAGACTCGGCGCGGCCGCCGCGCTGGCCGCCCTCGCAGCCGGAATCATCTGGATCCCCGGCGCGTTTTTCCTGTCGCTCGCACCGCTGCTCGTCTTCAATATCTATCTGTGGCGCCGGCGGCGCCACTATCTCACGGTCCGGCAAGCGCTCGAGCAGGAAGTCGAGACGAACTTTCTGGACCACGTCGGCCGCGTGCAGATTGAGGCGATGATCGGCGAAGTCGAAAAACTGTCCGGGGCCGAACTGAAAGTGGTCGTGGAAGTGGACTACGACGGCGACCCGCACGAACGGGCCCGTGAGTTCTTCCGGGAACTCCGGATGGACCGCACGCAGGACGGCACCGGCGTCATCTTCTATTTCACCATCCGGCAAAGGCAGTTCGCCGTGTTCGGGGCCCTGCCCGCGGAACTGGCCGCGCAGGCGGTGCGTCTCGGAGAAGAAGCCTTCAGGCAGGCCAAATTCGCCGACGGCATCGTCGCCATGATCGGCGAACTGATCGACCATCTGGCCGAAAAGTTCCCGCGCCGTCCTGACGACAAAAACGAAATTCCGGACCGGGTGATTGTGATTATTTAGACGTTACTCTCAGGCAGGCCGTTTAAGCCAGCCGGCGCCACCACAGGCCGCACCACCGCTCCCCGTTCAGCTGGCTGCTGTCGGACCGGACGGCCTTCTTCACTTCCGTGAGACCCGCCGCTTTCAGCATCGCCTCGATATCCGGAGCACGCTCCTCGACGAAACCGCTCGAGATAAACGAACCGCCGGGGGCGAGCTTTTCCAGCGCCGCCCGGGCGTCCTTGAGAAGCACCTCGGCGTACAGGTTGGCCAGAATGAGATCGAACGGCCCTTCGACCTTCGCCACCGGCCGGTGGGTGAACTCGATGCCGCCTTCAAGACTGTTCAGCCTTGCATTGTCATAGGCGGCCTCGACCGCCTGTGTGGAGGTATCGGTGCCAAGCACGGTGTCGGCACCCATCACCCTTGCCGAAATTCCGAGAATCCCGCTGCCCGATCCCCAGTCCCAGACACGGCCCAGATTAAACTGTTTCTCGCGGGCGAGGGCCTCCAGATGTTCCAGACACATGAACGTGGTGGGGTGGGTGCCGGTCCCGAACGCCATCCCGGGATCGAGACGCACGATCCGGGCGTCGCGCGCAAGCGAGGGGTCGTTGTCCCGGTCCGGCTCGATCCACGAGGGAACGATCCGGAGCGAGCGGCCGATCCGGAGCGGGGCGAAACAGCTCTTCCAGCTCTCGGCCCAGTCCTTCTCTTCCAGGGATTTCACCGAAATCCTCACCGGCAGGAGATCGCTGTAGGCCTCTTTGCCGGACCGGTACAGCTCGGAGAGCCAGATTTCGACCGACTGCGGCTCCACGGACGTCGGGAACCAGGCGCGAATTCGCGAGCGGCCGCCGTCGGGTTCCATCTCTTCGGCGCCCGTCGCGCCCTTGGAAAAAAGAAGACCGCTCACCGGATCGGCCAGCCGGGGGTCCAGCGCCAGCTCGACCTCGATCCAGCCGGTCATCGTGCCCAGAGGATCCTGTATTTTGGTATCGGACATGAAATCTTTCGGGCCGACCGCATGATTCTAGCGGAACAACCGAGGTGCAAAACGGACCCCGGCGAACTAGCCTTTTCTCCATGCGAATTCATCTGTTTCTGGCGACGCTGCTGGCCGCCGCCCTCAGTTCCCCCGCGCGCGCCGAAACGAAGGCGTACCGGTACACGTACAACTACTGGGCCGGCGGAGTCGCCGCTTCGACCGCCAAAAGACCGCCTCCCACGTCGTCTGTCACCGTCGAGATCTCGGGCGAAAAGGTCCGGGCGGAAACCCCCACCGAGATTTTCGTGATCAATACCCGCTCCGGGGAGTTGCTCTATATCAACCAGACCGCGAAAACGTTCGGCTACGCCCAGCTCGACGCCTATATGAGCAAGATGCGCAAGACCGTCAGTGTCGCATCGGACGTGATTTCGCAGCTTCCCAAGGAGTTCAGGGAACTGGCCGAGAAACAGAAAGCCGCCAAGGGGAGCGATCCGCTGCTCTGGGTCCAGACCACCCGCCGCAGCGAATCGGGCGGCGTAAAGTGCGCCGTGACGGAAGGCCGCGTCGCCACGACGCCCGTGCAGGCCGTCTGCTCCGACAAGGCGGCCGCCCAGCCGGTGGCCCCTCAGATCGCCCAGCTTGAAACGACCGTGGTGCAGTCGACCGGCGGCGAGCGTATCACCGGCGTGTTCGGCGGCTTCCCCTGGCCGCTCGATTTTCCGTTCAGCTCGTACGGGGTCCCGGTGGTTATCGAAAAGACCACGAGCGCGGGTTCACCGCTGCGGACGTACCTCGAACTGAAGGGGCAGGAGCCGTTGAGTCCGGACGCCTCCCGCTACGGTCCGCCGGCCGGATTCCAGCAGGTGGACCTGTTCCCGGCCAGATAGGGAACCGCCCGTTTCAACCGCCGGAGGCCGTCGCGATATCAGCAGCCGGCGTTAATCGCCGATCAGGGCCTCGATCGCCGGCGGTGTTCCGGCTTCGCTGAATCCCACGATCACCTGCCGGCAGATCAGGAAGGTCGGAACACCCGGATGTTCCAGCCGGTATTCCTCTGTCAGGCTGCGGTACCTGGTCATGTTCTCTTCGCTCTCCCTGATATCATAGAGCGTGACGGTCAGGTCGGGGCGGCGTGCCTTGAGGCTTTCCAGATACCCTTTGGCGAGCGCGCAGTACGGGCAGCCTTCGCGCACATAAACCTCGATCAGATTGCAGGACTGCGGTGTTACATAGGGCGGCGTCCCGGCGGAGGAGCCGGTGGTCGACGCGCAGCCCGCAACCGCCTGCAGGACCAGGGTAAGTACCAGAACCCGGTATCCGGACTTTCTCCTCATGGCCGCTCACTTCCCCCAGGCCGAGAAGGCGCTCACCACCTTGCGGGACGAGAACCGCCACTTCCCGTCGGCGCCCTTCACGTAGGTATCTTCGAAATCCCCCACCGTGTGGGCGTGCGGCTTTCCCATCCCGGCACCCATGTGGCCGTAGGAGGTCACGAGCACGTATCCGGACGCCCGGTCAGGCGCTTCGACCGTGAGGCGCAGATTTGTGGAGCAGTGCCGGCTGGCGGTCATCGCCTTCGCCGTTTTCGTGAAAATCGCGTTCAGCTCCGCCCGGCCGTTCGCCGTCCCGGCCAGCCCCTTGAACGAGGCATCCTCCGTGAACAGGTCCGCCATCTTATCGGCCTGTCCGTGGTCAAACAGGAAACCGTATTCGGTAACGAGTTCCTCAATCTGGCTCCGGATAAGCATCCGGGCTTCCGGCGAAATCGCTGTCACGGGATATTTCCTCCGCTGGCGTGATGGGACTAGACTGCCCGCCCGGCGGCCGGACCTCAAGGCATTTCCGGCCGGACGCCGTACAGTTCAACCAGACCGCTCCAAGGAGATTTCACATATATGGACCGTCCCTTCCGGATTCTCGGACTTCAGCAGATCGCCGTCGGCGGCACGGACAAGGCCAAACTGCGCAAACTCTGGGTGGATACGCTTGGCCTCGGCGTCACCGGCACCTACCGGAGCGAGAAGGAGAACGTCGACGAGGACATTACCGTCGCCGGACGCGGGCCGTTCAAGGTCGAGGTTGACCTGATGCAGCCCGTCGACGCGGCCAAAAAACCGGCCGTCCACGACCCGGCGCTCAACCATATCGGCCTGTGGGTGGATAACCTGCACAAGGCGGTCGAGTGGCTCGAAAAGCAGGGAATGCGCTTCACACCGGGCGGTATCCGCAAGGGTGCGGCCGGATTCGACGTCTGCTTCATCCACCCCAAGGGGAACGAGCAGACCCCCCTCTGCGGCGAAGGCGTGCTGATCGAGCTGGTCCAGGCGCCGAAGGACGTCATCGATGCGTTCGACAAGCTGGGTGCCTGAGAAATCCCGGTGAAACAAAAACGGCCGCCCTCGGGCGGCCGTTTTTTTGCGACCCCGAGGCTCAGGCGATAGCTTTTCCGAGGCGGTTTTTGATGATGTCCTCGGCCTGCTTGACGATCCGCTCGACCAGTTCCTTGCAGGACGGAATGTCGTGAATCAGGCCGATCACCATACCGGCCGACCAGATTCCGTACTCCATGTCGCCGTTGTCCATGACCTTTCGGCCCTTTTCGCCCGCGACGAGCGGCGCCAGATCGGCGAAGTTCGTCTCGCCGGGACGGGCCTCGATCTCGACCACCTTCTCGGCGACCGAATTCCGGTAGACGCGCGCCGTGTTCTTGAGCGTCCGGAAGATCAGCGCCGTCTGGCGTTCATCCGAATCGACCATCTTCTGCTTCAGGTTCTGGTGAACCGGGGCTTCCTTGGTCGCCACGAAACGGGTTCCCATGTTGATACCGTCGGCGCCCAGCGCCAGGGCTGCCGCAAGTCCGCGGCCGTCGCCGAAACCGCCCGAGGCGATGATCGGCACCTTGATCTGGTCCGCCGCACAGGGGAGCAGGATGAGGCCGGGAATGTCGTCCTCTCCCGGATGACCCGCACACTCGAAGCCGTCGATCGAGATGGCGTCGCAGCCGATCTTCTCGGCCTTCACACCGTGGCGGACCGAGGTGCACTTATGGATGACTTTCACACCGGCTGCCTTGAACGCCGGCATGTATTTTTCCGGATTGCGGCCGGCCGTCTCGACGATCTTGATGCCCGAATCGATGATCGCCTGTGCGTATTCGTCATACGGGGTCGGCTTGATGGTCGGAAGGATGGTCAGGTTCACGCCGAACGGCTTGTCCGTCATCGTGCGGCAGCGGGCGATCTCCTTTTTGAGATCTTCCGGGGTCGGCTGGGTGAGCGCCGTGAGGAAGCCCAGTGCGCCTGCGTTGGCGACCGCCGAGATCAGTTCGGCGCGTCCGACATGCTGCATACCGCCTTGAATGATGGGGTGCTGGATACCGAATGTTTCCGTGAACCGTGTCTTGAGCATTGGAGAAGTCCCTTCCGGCTACGCCGTCCGCCATGGGACTGACGCGCGCGTCAGTCGGGATACCCGCTCGGGGTGGGCTTGGCAATAGCCCGCCCTAAAAACCACATCCCGCCCGCTGCAAAAAAACAGGGGCGCCTTGCAGCGCCCCTGTTCATGGACAATTCCAGCCGGATCAGAAGCCGCTGTCGCCGCCTCCGCCCTCGCCTTCGGGGGCCTTCTCGATGCGTTCCTCGCCGGGCTCATGGCCCACGCTGCCGGTAACCTTCTGGTAGGCCGGAGCCGGGAGCTTGCCTTCGTTGGCGGCCGCGAGGCTCGCGTTAAAGTTGCGTCCCACGCGGTCCTTCACCTGGTCCTGACGGCCGAACACCATCAGCCAGTCGGAAACGCCCTTGATCTCTTTCCAGTTCTGCACGATCGCCTTGGCGTCGTCCTCGCTGGCGGCCTTCGCCGGGTCGTAGATCGTGAGCCCGTCGGCGGTCTGCGGCCATGACCAGAACGGCGGCATGATCACGCCGGGATACATGTGGGCCGGGTTGCGGATATAGCGCTGGATCCATTCCGGCTTGAGGCGCTGGTAGGAGGTCATGAGGGTCGGAGCCACCTGGCCCACGACGCCCTTCTGGACCTTCGGATTGACCTGGTGGCACTGCATGCAGACGTTCTTCTCGAACGCCTGCTTGCCGAGCGCCACGCTGGCCGGATCCATCACCTCGACGTCCGTCGGCGTCAGGTTGGACAGGTCGCCCACCATCGCGGTGAAATAGTTCACCACCTGCGTGTGCTCGCTGCCCTGCCAGCCGAAGCTCGGCATGCGGATCTCGAGCCACGGGCGGATCTCGATATTCGGGTTGCGGATGAAGCTGGCGAACCACGGAGCCTGCAGCTTGGCGCCCACGAAGGTCAGGTCCGGCGGTCCGAGCCGCGGCTGTTCCTCGTAGTAGCCCAGCACCCGGCCGCCGCGGCGGTCGATAATGTGGCACGCCTTGCAGTTGTAGTACTCGACGATACGGCGGCCCTTTTCGACGGCCTGCTGTTCGGCGTTCTGGCCATGTGCCCAGTCGCCGGTGATCTTCCGGTTGTTGAAACCCTTCACCAGCACCATCAGGCGGTGGGCCTGCTCGTCGCTGAAGCCGTGCTCGTCCTTGTCGAGGTTGTAACCGAACTGCGGCATCTTCTGGAGATTGCGCTCGTCGCGGTAGCCGCGCGGCGACTTCACCTTGTTCAGGAACCAGTCTTCCCAGGTGCGCGGCACATCCGTGCGCGGACCGAAAGCCAGTTCATGCGAGCCCTTGAGGCCGAACGTGGTGAGTTCGGGAGCAACCTTCTGCTCCTTCTCCGTGCCCTTGATCGCGTGGCAGCCGTAGCAGCCGTAGTTGCGGACGATCCATTCGCCCTTCTTGATCATTTCCTCGTTGGAGAGGGCTTCCGTCAGGCCGTCCACCTGCGGGAAATCCTTTTCCTTCTTCGTCATCAGCCACGAGGTCAGGTCCCGCGCCTCGTCGTCGGAGAGCCGCAGCGACGGCATTGCCGTGTCATGCGAATAGCTCGTCGGGTTCTTCAGCCAGTGGTAGAGCCACTTGGCGTTAACCTTGCTGCCGACGTTGTAGAGGTTCGGCGCGATGTCGAATTCCTTGTAGAACGGATTGTCGAACTTGTAGTAGCCCTCGGGCCGCGCGTTCTTGAAGTCCGACGACGCCACGTGGCAGGCCTGGCATCCCACCTTGCCGAACAGCTTCTCGCCGTTGGAGGCGTTGCCGCCGGTGAACCACGACTCCGGACGCGTGTCGGCGTCCTTCTCCGGGTAGCCCTCTTCCGAGTTCTTCCACAGGAAGGCCACGAGGGACTTCACTTCCTTGTCGTGCTGCTCGGCGTAGTCGGGGGCCTTCGGATCGGCGCCGAAATCCGGGAAATACGGCATGCGGGTCTTCGGATTGAGCTTGTGCGGGTCCTTGATCCACGCGAACAGGAATTCCGGTGTGGTCTTGGACTTGATGCGGTTGAGGCTCGGGCCGGGCTTGTGGCCCATCTCGTCCAGAACCTCGAAGCCCTTGGCCTGGTGGCAGCCCCAGCAGCCCAGCTTCTCGAACTCTTCGCGGCCGTTGTTGAGCTCGGACGCGTAGTCGATGTTTTTCTGGTACTTGATACCGGTCCAGGCGTCCGGCGTGCGGTCGGTCACCGCGTATTCGGTAATGTGGCACTTGAAGCACGACGACTGGACCATCGTGTTGTCGAACACCTTCTCCTCGAAGTGCTCGCCTTCGGGCGGGCGCTTGAGGCCCAGCAGCGGCCAGTCCCAGTAGTGGATGGCGCCGTGGGCTTCCGTCACGGGCTGGAGCGCGTTGCCCTGGCCCTGGTGGCAGGAGGTGCAGCCGAACCGGTCCGGCGCGTGCGTACCCAGCAGCTCGTTCAGGTGCGGGTGCGTCTGGTAGAGCTTGTTCTCGGTCTTTTCCCAGCCGATCTTGTCGACGGCATAGTGGCAGGTGGCGCAGCGGTCCACCTGGTACTGCTGCTCGTTGAACTCGTCGAACGTGTTGCCGCGGATGACATACTGGACGATGTCGTCGTCGCCGAAGAACCACCAGAAGGCGCCCTTCGACCGGCGATAAATCTTGTCGTACTTGGCCTGGACCTCGCCGATACGGTCGGTGACGCGGGTACGCATCTGCGTCCACTTGTCGACCTCGGCGTTCATCTCCTCGCGCTGGCCGCGAAGCTTCTGGCCCTCGGCGCGGATGCCGTTGAGCACATCCTTCTTTTCGGTGATCTGCTTGGCGATCTCGTCCAGGCGGGCGCGGGCGTGCTCCTTGCCCTTCTCGTCGCCCGAATCCACGGCGTGCGTGTAGTGGTACCACCACTCGAGATCCTCGGACTTCGCGTTCTGGAACTCGATGTTGGCAAGGTACTCGGCGCGCTTGTTCTTCGTGATGTCGTCGTCGATCTTCTTGAGGCCGCCCTGGTCGAGCTTCGCCTGCGCATCGGCGAGGTTCTTCTCGATCTCGTTGAGCGGCGGGAACTGGCTCGCCTTGTCGATGTCGGCCTGCGCCCAGGTGGACGGGAACTCGTGGGTGGTGAGCGCCTTCTTGGTCTCTTCGAGGTCCTTGGCGGCCCGGTCGAGCTCCAGCTGCTTGAACTGGCGCTGGTAGACCTTCCAGTCACGGCGCAGCACGAACTCATCCATCAGCGACCACATGGTGATCAGCAGCATGAGTACCGACAGCGCGAAAAACGGCACCTTCAGTGATTCTTGTTCGATCGGCTTGCTTGCCACAGGCGTCTTGCTCCCAGTCCCCGAATATTCTCTCTAATGCAGGCTCTTAGCGGTCCAGATCCTCAGACGTTGAACCACGGCGTCGCCCAGATGTACTTGACGTGAAGAACCCACCGCAGGGCCATCTTGAGCGGCAGAAGCATCATCATCAGGAAGAAGAAGGCGGTCACGTAGTAACGCGCCGGGCCCATCTTCTGGAGCGTCGGCGACTTGTCCTTGTACAGCTGCCAGAACACCCCGCCCGTGGCGAGGTAGGCACCGAGCACCAGCCCGCCCAGGATATCCACGCCGCCCACCTTGAAGAGCGGCGAGAAGCTCTTGATGACCGGCAGGTCCACGAGGTTCACGTTCGTGAGCGCGACCACCTTGTGCGGGTCCCACTCCTGCCACGGCATGAAGAAGTTCCAGCCCGGACCGCGCAGGAACACGCCGATGATGATCAGCGCGACCCACAGCACGAGGAATCCGAACAGGAACGAGTTGATGGCGAACTTGCGCTCTTCGTAGCAGTAGTAGCCGTTACCCTTGGGGTTCACGTCCACATACGGGAGCACCATCAGGCCGGCGATCAGCAGGCCGGGGATGATCACGCCGGCGAGCCACGGATCGAAGTATACGAGCATTTCCTGCAGACCCAGGAAGTACCAGGGGGCCTTGGAGGGGTTCGGCGTGCGCGACGGGTTGGCCGGCTCCTCGAGCGGCGCATCCACCACGAGCGACCAGACCATCAGGATCACCATCGTCACGAGCGTGGCGATGAACTCCGCGCGGACCAGGTACGGCCACACGTAGATACGGTCCTTGGTCATCTGGCGGGAAAGCTCTTCGTCGTCGACGACGTAAACGTTCTGCGCGCGCGGCGTCTGGGACTCCACCGGGCGGAGCGTACCGGGTTCGGCGGCGATCGGCGTCACGGGCTTGGCCGTGATCGCGGCGCGGGCGCGCATCGCGCGGGCGCGGGCTGCGGCCTTGGCGGCCTCCAGGTCCATCTCGGCCGCTTTGGCGGGCTGGCCGCCTTCAGGCTTCTTGTTCTCTTCGGACATCTTCCTCTTCCCTCGGCTATCTCGTCGGCTGTCCCGGCGTTTCGTTCGGCAACTGGATACGGAACCGGATCAGAGCGGACCCGAGATTCCGCCGTCCTTGCGGATACGCCAGAAGTGCAGGATCATCAGCAGACCGGCGGCCAGCGGGACCACCAGGCAGTGCAGGATGTAGAACCGGAGCAGCGTCGCCGGGGCGACGATCGTTCCGCCCAGCATGAGCGTGCGGGCGTCGTAGCGGCCGCCGATACCCAGCTGTTCCGCGAAGGGGCCCGACTGTCCGATGAACGGCGTCGCGCGCGCCATGTTCGAGGCCACCGTGATGGCCCAGATGGCGAGCTGGTCCCACGGCAGCAGGTAGCCCGTGAACGAGAGCAGCAGCGTGAAGGTGATGAGCAGCACGCCGACGATCCAGTTGAACTCGCGGGGCGGCTTGTAGGAACCGGTCATGAACACCCGGAACATATGCAGCATGACCGTTATGACCATGGCGTGCGCGGCCCACCTGTGCATGTTGCGGACGACGGCGCCGAACGGCACGTCGTGCATGAGGTATTTCATGTCGATGTAGGCGTATTCGCCGGTCGGGCGGTAGTAGAACATGAGGACGACGCCGGTGATGGCGAGCACCAGGAACAGCAGGAACGTGATCCCGCCCATGCACCAGGTGAACTTCACGCGCACGGCGTGGCGGCGCATCTTGGGCGGATGCAGGTGCAGCCACACGTTGCCCAGGATCATCAGCTGGCGGTTACGGCCGGTGTCGGCGTATCCGTGACGGAACGCGCTCTTCCAGACCTGCGAATTGAACACTTCGTCCGCCGTTTTGGCGAGCGCCGCGCGGGTATCGGGCGCCAGAGGCTTCGGTGCGTTTCCCTGTTCGTTCTTCTCTTCGGCCACTTTCAGTTCTCTCCCAGACTCATCGCGAACCCTGCGGCCGCGTCATCGAACCTTGATCAGGACGGGGGCGTGATTACGCCATGAAGACCGAGCCGGGCTTGCCCCACTCGCCCTTCTCCCACCGGTAGGCGGTGGCCTTGTCGACCGTCAGCTGCCCGTCTTCCGACTTGGAAATCCGGAACCGTTCCAGCGGACGCGGTGCCGGACCCTCGAAGTTGATTCCTTCGCGGGTGAAGCCGGAGCCGTGGCACGGGCACTTGAACTTGTCCTCGGCCGGCAGCCACCGGGGCGTGCAGCCCAGGTGCGTGCAGATCGACGAAATCGCGACGATGCCTTCGGGCAGGTGCGCGATCCAGACCTTCTGGTCGCCCTGGTACTTCGTGGAGATGGTCCCCAGTGGATATTCCTCCGGGTAACCCGCCTTGAAGGAGGTGGCCGGCTCGAAAAGCACGCGGGGGAACAGGAACCGGTGGATGGCGGCGATGCCGATGTGGAGAACGCCCGCAAGCGCGCCCCAGCCCATCAGATTGAGCATGTTGCGCTTGGTGAGCGAGAGGCCCCAGATGTGGTTTTCGGTCAGCTTGTCGGGGGGAAGTCCCGTGACCACTTCGGGCTTGGGCTTGCGGGTCGGGACGGGGCCGGTGGGCGCCGCCTGAACGACGGCCGCAGCCGCCGGTTTGGGAGCCGCGGCAGCCTTGGGCTTGGGGCCCTCGGTACGCATCTTCTTGAACTTTTCGAGGAGTTCTTTCTTCTTGTCGTCGTCCATACCGTTATTCACACCTTCAATAAGCAGGCGCTGCACCGTCTCCGGCCGCACCGGGAAAACCCCTTACGGCAGCGAAAAGACGGGCGGTTTCCGGCCCAAATCGACTCCGGGCGGATGCACACGGGCTACGTTCTAGCCACATTTGGGCAACCGCGCCAAGTGGCGCCTAAAAAAATCGTATACGGTATACAGTCGACAATCAGGGCGGTGCCCATCGCACCCTGAAAACACCCCGGACGGCGTTTTAATAATCCTGAAAAACACTCCCCGCCAGCCCCGTTTTACCTTCCTGACGGTACCCGCTACATGCCCGCTCAGATGAAGACCACCCGTTGGGACGGGGTTTCACAGGGGGACCGCTTCAGATGTTGAATTTTCCGGCAGCCGGACTGCTTGTTGCGGCAGTCGACAACGCAAAAGAACAGGCCGCAGGCGCCGACGAACTGCAGAACGCGCTGACCCGGGCACCCGAAGATCTCACCCGCCGGGTGATCGATCTTCCGGTCGTGCTTACCGATTTCACGATCAAGGCGATCAACTGGCTGCCGAATCTGGTGACCGGGCTGTTCATTCTGCTGATTTTCTGGGTCACCGGACGCTGGGTCCGGGCTCTTATCGGTAAATCCCTCAAGCTCCACGACTTCGAGGATGAGGTGATCGCCATCTGCCGGATCATCATCATGGCCGGCTTCATGATGCTCGGCCTCATTGTTGCTGCAGGCCAGATGGGCATCGAAATCCTGCCCATGGTGTCGGCGCTCGGCGTCGTCGGCATCGCCGTCGGCCTTGCCGCGCAGGCGACGCTGTCGAACTTTCTCTCGTCGCTCATCATCCTCTGGACGCGGCCCTACAAGCGCGGCGACTGGGTCGAACTGGAAGGCGAACTGGGCCAGGTCGAGCACATCGGGCTGCGGTCGACGCAGATCCGCACCAAGCGGAACTACCTGGTGGACCTGCCGTCCAGCCTCGTGACCAGCCACAAGGTCATCAACCGGACCTTCTTCGAAAGAATCCAGGTCCGCGCCACCGTGGGGATCGCCTACAAGGAACAGATCGCCAAGGCCCGGGAGACGCTGCTGGCGCTCACGAAGGAGAGCCACCTGATCCTGCAGGACCCGCCGCCGCAGGTAATCGTGAAACAGATCGCCCCGAGCTCGCTCGAGATGGAGCTCCGCGTATGGACCAGCCACCCGGCGCTCGAAGACGATATTCTCTGGTTCCTGAACCAGCGCATCAAGGAAAAGCTCGATGAGGCGAAGATCGAGATCCCCTACCCGCACCAGCAGGTGATCTTCGATACGGGCTCCAGGCTGACCGTCGAGAACAAATAAGACCGGGACCGGTCAGGGCGCCGGCACCACGAACCCGTCGGTCAGCGTCTGCAGGAACGCGACGATGTCGTCCACTTCCTGTCCGGTGAGCCCCAGATCGCCCAGTTCGTCGGTGTTCAGGTTTTCCGGAACTTCCGGGTCCGGCCAGTCGTCCACGTCACGGGTATTGTAGAAATCCACCACGTCTCGAAGGTTCGTGAAATAGCCGTTGTGCCCGTATGGGGCGGTGAGCGCGAGATTGCGCAGGGTCGGCACCTTGAACTTGCCGTCCTGCTCGGGCTCGTCCAGTTCGGCACCCAGCCCGCGGTCTATAAAGCCCGCCCCGTCCGGATTGAATTCGATCGGCAGGTCCAGGAACGGGCTGTCCCAGTTCTTGGGGATGCCGATGTTGTCGTAGGTAAAATCGGTAAAGAGCGGGAACGTGCCGTCGTCCTGGACCACGCTCGGGTGGCACGCCGAGCAGTTTCCCTTGAGCGGGTTCTCGAACAGCGCGAGACCGTTCAGTTCCTGCTCGTTCAGGTCCACCATTCCGCGCAGGTAGTAGTCGAACTTGGAGGTAAACCGGTTCAGCTCGGCCGTGCGCTCGAACGAAGCGATGGCGGCGGCCATGTAGTCGTAAGCCGTATCGACGTCATCCAGGGAATCGACCCCGAACGCCTCGCGGAACAGGTCGCGGTAGGGAGCCTCTCGCAGTTTGGCGACGACGTCCTCTTTCGATCCGTTCGCCATCTCCACCGGGTTCAGGAACGGCGCTTTTGCCTGGTCTTCCAGTGTCGAGGCCCGGCCGTCCCAGAACTGGCCGCCGGCATAGGTGCCGTCGCCGGCTTCGTAGTGGAACTCCGGACTGAAACTCGCATAGGACGCCGACGGTGAATTTCGGCTGCCCACCCGGTCGAGGTGAACGCCCTGCGACACCGGCAGGTTGCTGTCAGGATCCGTAAAGGCCCGCTCGGCCGAATGGCAGGTGGAGCAGGACTGGCCGGGAGGGTTCGAGAGTCCCGGATCGAAAAAGATCAGCTTGCCGACGACCGCCACTTTTGCCGGATCGGCTTCATGGACGGAGGGGTTGCACCCCGCCAGCAGCAACGCGCCCAGCACCGCCCCGATGTACCTGTTGTTCACAACACCCTTCCACCTTCCACGCGGCCGGTCGATCCAGCCGACGGGGAGGAGGGTATAGAAAATGAATACGATTTTCAATATCTATATTAAATCTGTCACAATTTCCGCCGCTCAACCGGCCCCGGCCCGTTTCCAGACATCCGCGACGCGTTTTTTCAGCTCCGCCCGGGTTTCCTGCGTGTAGCCGGCTGTCGGAACCGGCTCGGCGAACTCGACGTCGATCACTCCCCCCGGCCGGACGACGCCGCTCCCCCGGGGCAGCGCCCGCTGGGCTCCCTTGATAACGATGGGAACGACCGGAGCGCCGGACTCGATCGCCAGGATGAACGCCCCCCGCTTCATCGGAAGCAGCTTTCCGTCCCAGCTCCGCGTGCCCTCCGGAGAAATCAGGATCGACACGTTCTGTTCGCGCACGTCACGGGCCGCCTGCGCGATGGACTCCCGCCACTGCGTTTCGTCGTACCGGTCGACGAGGTAATGGTTCTGCTTCCGAAGCCAGTCGCCGTAGACCGGGACCTTCGCCAGCTCGATGTTGTAGAGGCTGCGTACCGGACGGTCGACCACCGCGCCCAGAATCAGATGGTCCAGATGGCTCGTCTGGTTCCACATGAACAGGACACCCTGCTCCTTGGGCGGTAACCGGTCCTCGCCCGTCACCCTGAGATCGAGGTCCAGCGCTTCCAGCGCGCCCCGGCAGAACCGGCGCGCTTTCTCAAGCCCCTCGCCGGGATCGTGGCGGCCGCGCCACGATTTTCTCGCGTGCCGGTAGAACCGGGCCCAGGCGATGGCCGACATGGCCCGCGCCGGAAACGGCGGATCGGGCGGCCGCCAGTCTTCGGGCGGAAGTACGCCGGCCTCCCGGGCCTCCGCTTCGGTCATGTTGGCATCCGGTTTCGGACGGAGTTTCCGCCAGAACAGCAGCCGGTCGAGCGGCGACGCGGACGGTTTCTCGTGCTGTTTTTCAGTCGCCACCGGCAATTACAGCTCCAGCGCCCGGCCGGGAAGCCACCAGTAGGCATGAACTTCCACAAACGGCGCGCGGTCATCCTTGCCGCCCCGGTCCAGCACCAGGAGCTTGCCGACGCCCGGGACCTCCAGCACCCGGTACGAAGAACCGGGATAGATCCGGCGGACCAGTTCGGCCCACAGGCAGGAGAGCTGGAGCAGCGCGCCCTTCGACATCCGGTCGACCCACCGCTGACGCGAGATCTGGCTGCGGAGCGTGTCGTGAATTGTCTGAACCGGACCGCCCATATCCAGCCCCAGAGCGCTGGCCGCACGTTCGGCCTCGATCCGGACCGCACCCAGCAGCGTCTGCGAATCGGCGTCCGCCAGATGCTGGATGAACAGGTCCGGACTTCCGTAGTCGGGATTCTCGCCCGGCCACACCCCCGGGGGGGCCTCAACCTGCCCCACGAGTTCCCCCAGCTTCAGTCCCGCCCGCAGGTTGAACTTCGCTTTCACGGCATCGAACACCCGCACGCGCACACCCGGCTGCCCGCCCGCGTCCATCACCACCGGACCCGCCGCCGGATCCATTTCCCAGCGGCCCCCGAAATTCCGGATCAGCGTCGTACCCAGATAGGCCGCGAACCCCGGGATGTACTGCCGGACTTCTTCATTGGTGGAACCGTGAAAATGGGTTTCGATCTCGTCGTCGACGAGCGCCAGCGAACCGGGCGAATAGTCCAGCCGGTGTTCGAACAGCCGCGCCCCGCGCACGCATCCGGCGGCGTACTGCTCCATCCGGTCCGGCAGGGAGTCGGTGAACCGCCGGATGACCACCCGGCGGAGGACCTTCGACAGCGCGGACAGCATGACCAGGCCGGACCCGAAGGCCACCAGACCGATCGCTATCCATACCGCCCACTCGAGCACGCGCCTGTTCACCTCCGAAATAGATGACGGCGCAGCCTAACATCCCCGATGACCCGGGGCTAAGACCCCGCCGGGCCGCCCCTCCGCACCCGGCCGGGCGGGTTCGACTTTTCCCCTGCCCCCGTGTCACACCTTTTCGCGGCCGGGTGCTCCGGCCACGCGTGCATACGCGAAGACAGCGAACCCCGGTCCTTGTAAAGAGCCCAGATGGAACCGAACCCGGAAACCGGAACCTTGTTGAAGGGAAAGCTCGTGGGGCATGCGCCCCCGTGGGCACGTCTGCTGTTGTACATGGCACTGGCGCTGGTCCTCAGGGGGCCGTTCGCCGCCCTTCCGGTGATGAACATCGACGAGGCGGTCTGGATGACCGGCGCCCGGATCTGGCACCTGGGCGGCACGCCCTACCTGGATTTCGTCGATACCAAACCGCCGGTCATCTTCGCTTTCTACCGGTGCATGCTGTTTATGACCGGCGCCCAGTCGGAATGGGCGCTCCCGCTGCTCAGGTTCGCCTCCATCCTGATGCTGGCCCTCGCCGCACTGGCGATGGACCGCACGGCAGCGCAGCTTCTGGACCGCAAACGCGGCTCGCTGCTCGCGGGTGCGCTCCTGATCACCGGGCTCTCGCTGGGTGTCGAACGCCAGACGCAGTTCGTCTCGACGGAACTGGTCTGCGCGCTCCTGTTCGCCGCCGGCCTGTGGCTGGCGTCCAAAGAGAGCCCCTTCCCCGCCTTTCTTGCGGGCATTCTTTCGATGCTGCTTCCGTTCACCCGGATTCCGGCGGCCGTGCTCGTACTGCCGGTCGCGGCCCTGGTGCTGCTGATCCGGCCCCAGCGGCTGCTCCGGATCGCCGGTTACGCCACCGGACTGCTCGCCGGAGCGGCGCTGGTCGCCCTGTGGGTACCGGGCGACAAGGCGTTTTCCGAAATGGTTTTCTGGTCGTATACCGCGAACACCCTGTACGTGAACGTGGGACCCGGCGCGGAGGAATCGCTCGCGCGGTTCGTCAAGAACATCGGCGCGCCCTTTGCGCTCACCCTTCCCGTCTGGATCTGCGTGTTTGCCGGTATCCGGAATCTGGAAGGCCGCCGGCGGCTGATGATGTGGTCGGCCTTTGCGACCGCCATTCTGTCGTTCGCTGCGGCGGCGGCCGGCGGCCGGTGGCTCGCCCACTACTATCTTCAGGTCATACCGCCGCTGGCGCTCGCCGCCGGACTGGCCGCCGACCGTCATCGCCGGCTCAAACCGGCGGCCGCCATCGTCGCGCTGGCCGGAGCCTCGGTGTTCACCGTCGCCGGGGTCTGGCGCGTGTGGGTGGCGCAGAGCACGTCCGAGACCCTGCCCGCCATCGCCGATGCGTCGGACTTCATCTACCAGTCCACGCAGGAGACCGACCGCCTTCTGGTCTGGGGTTACGGCAGCGATCTTTATGAACGCTCCGGCAGGCTCCCCGCCACGAGACAGCTCACCCCGGCCACGACGGTGACGGGATATACGTTCGGCGGCGTCAAAGAGCTGGCGGCGCGGATCAACCCGCGATCGCTCATCTACCAGGACCGCTGGGCCCAGTTCATGGATGATCTCCGGTGCACGCCGCCCGCCCTGATCGTCGATTTCAGCAAGCACGATTTCCACTACTTCGGTGACTTCGATCTGAGTAACTACCTGGAGCTCTACTACTGGGTGCGGACCAACTGCCGGACGGTCGCCGGCCCGGCGTCCACCGCCGACAAGTTCGAATTCCTCGTCTGCCACGGAGCCCCCGACCCCGGGAGGTGTCACAAGCCGTGAACGGACTTCTGGAGAGGCTCGAAAGGCTGAACCGGGCGGGATTCGCGCTCGTGACGCTGCTGCTCGCAATCGTGTTCCGTTTCCCCTCGTTCCTGGCGCCGCTCATGGATTCGGACGAGGCGGTCCGCGTCGTCGGAGCCAAGCTGCTCGTCCACGGCGGCATCCCCTACCTCGATTTCATCGACAACAAGCCGCCGCTCACCTGGTTCCTCGTGACACTCGGGTTCGGAAGCGTGACAGGCGCGCGGATACTGGCGGCGGTTTTTACCTGGGCGACCGCGCTCACGTCCGGTGCGATGCTCTACCGGGAACGCGAAGGAGTCCGGCGACTCGCGTCGGTCCTGTACCTGCTCTTTTCGGCCGCCTGGCTCGACCGGCACTTCCTGACGGCCAACACCGAAGTGTTCATGAACCTGCCGCTCGCCGGAGCCCTCTACTACGGAATCCGCTCGGGCGGCGCCGTGCGGGACGCGCTCCGGGACGGGGCGCTCACGGGAGTGCTGTTCGCGCTCGCCGTCCTGTGCCGTCCGACCGCCGCTTTCGCCGCGCCGGTCGTGGCGATGTTCTGGTTTCTGGGACCGGAAAACCACCGCGAACTGTTCACGGCCTCTGCGCTGCGGCTCGCCGGCGCCATTGCGGGCGGGCTCTCCGTGCTCGGACTCGCGGCCTTGTGGTTCAACTCCCACGGCGCCCTGAAGGAGTTCCTCTACTGGAGCTTCCTCGCAGGCGGCGAAATCGCCGATACGGCCAACACGGGCTTCGATTTCTGGCGGCGCGCGACGGTC
This sequence comes from uncultured bacterium, assembly GCA_964565925.1. Taxonomy (GTDB): domain Bacteria; phylum JAGRBM01; class JAGRBM01; order JAGRBM01; family JAHCIT01; genus CAZMGV01. The sequence continues at coordinate 57,519 of CAZMGV010000016.1, read as the reverse complement.
TCGTTCGCCACCTGGCTGACGGCGTCGGCACTGCTGTGGATTGGGGCCGCCTCGGTCGCCCGCAGTGAAATAACCGGGAAACCCGCCGACCGGGACTACGGCCTGCTCATGCTCTTCTGGGTCACGCTGATCACCATTGTACCCTGCTCTTTCGGCGGCCGCTGGCGCGGCCACTACTTCCTGCAGTTTCTTCCGTCGCTGGTGCCGCTCGCGGCGGTGTGGATCGGCCGGCTGCTGCCGCGCCTCCCGCTGACGGAAGCCTCCGCCGAAGGCGAGCCCGTCCCGTCCCGCGGGCTCACACTGATCGTCTGCCTGGCGCTGCTGCCGCCCCTGGTCTTCCTGACGGTTAACAGCGCGAAGCTGATACTCGATACCCACGAGGACAGGATCACGAGCGACGTGATCGGCCTGGCCGATCACTGGAAGAAAACGGTCCCGCCCGGCGAGAAGGTCTTTATCTGGGGCTACGCGACGGGGGCCTACTATCTGTCGGACCGGATGCCGGCGAGCCGCTATCTGGTCCCCGTCACGCGGGTGTCGGGATACGCCTACGGTTCGGACGCGCAGATCCGGGGGGAACTGCGCGGGCAGGAACTGGTGGACCCGGTCGAGGTGGAAAAGCTGGTACGGGATCTCGAGAAAAACCGGCCGGCCGAAATCGCCGACCTCTCCGTCAACAACGTTCTCGGTTTCGGGTGCTGCCCGATGCCGGACTATCTCTCCGACTGGGTCGGGGCCCGTTACATCCAGGCGGGTGCCATCGGAAAGATCGTCCTCTGGCGGCGGAAGGAACAGCCATGAACCGCCGGATTGACAGCGATTCCCCTCGTCTACGTTTCCATGGACATCAGCACGGGAGCGTGACATTGTCCGCGCCGCCTTTTACGGGAGCCACCACGCTTGAATAACGCACTCTCCATTCGCGAACGGCTGGCGAAGAACCTCTGGATGACGGCCCTGGCGATCACCGCCGCCGTCACCCGGATCATCGATATCTATCTCCAGACCAACAAGGACGGCGGGCTCCGGGTGTTCAAGGTCGCCTTCGAAGGGATCATGGAGGGCAAGACGCCCTATATCGACTACCCCTACGAGTATCCGTGGTGGTCGATCCCCTTTGCGATGGTACCCGGACTGTTCTCCAGGATCGGACTCACCTACAAGTTCTGGTTCCAGATCGAGATGCTGGCGATGGAACTGTTCGCCTTCTTCGCCCTGGTCCGCCTGCTCGTAATGCTCAAGGTCACCGACGAGCACAGGCAGAACCAGGTGCTCGGGACCTACCTCGTTATCTCGACGCTCGCGGTTCCGATCCTCTATATGCGCCTCGATCTCGTGATCGCGCTCTGCTTCGTGCTGGCGATACTGGCCGCGCTGTCGGAGAAACGCGGCGTGCTGGCCCCCGGCATCGTCGCGCTGGCGACGGCCATCAAGCTGACCCCGCTGCTCGGCTTCCCCTATTTCGCCGTCCGCGACTGGTACCGCAGCGGCCGCCGCGAAGCCGTGAAAACCTGCCTGGTCTACGGCGGCATGGGGATCGCTCTCGCCGTGCCGATGCTTGCGCACGCCGGTCTCGAATCGATCCGCCAGGTGCTCGAATACCACGGCAAACGCGGCATCCAGCTCGAGTCGATCTACAGTTCGGTCATTCTCCTGTTCCCGCTCGACCAGACCGGGCTCACCGTCGAGAACACCTACAACTCGTGGAATATCCGGATCCCGTTCGAAGCGTCGCTGCTTCCGGTCACGAGCCTGCTGCTCCTGCTGGGGCAGGCGGTGGTGTTCCTGCTCGCCGTCCGGGGGATGCGCAACCTGGCGAAGCGGGACGGGTTCACCGAATTCTGGATCGACACCGTGCTGGCCTGCCTGATGACGCTGATCCTCACCAGCAAGGTACTCTCGCCCCAGTATTTCATGTGGGTCTATCCGTTGGCGGCGCTGCATATCGCGTGGTCCCGGACGCCGCGCGCCGACATGGCGCTCTGGGTCCTCACCGGCGCGCTCACCACGCTCATCTTCCCCGTCATCTATCCGATGCTGTATTCGCTGTATCCGGTTCCGAGGGCGATACTCGCCGTGCGGAACCTGCTGCTCGGAATCATCACCGTCCGCCTGTGGCTCGACCTGTGGCGGCGCGGCGCACCGGCAACCGCCTGAGATACTGGCGGCAGCCCGGCTGAAACACCGGCCCCAAGGAGCATTCACAACGTGGACTATTCCCTGATCGTTCCGACCTACAACGAGAGCGCCAATATCCGGGCGCTTCTGGACGACCTGACGAAAGCGCTGAACGGCCTCAACTACGAGATCATCGTCGTGGACGACGACAGCCCGGACAAGACCTGGGAGATTGTTGGCGCCTACGGCAAGCACAATCACCGGGTGAAAATCCTGCGGCGCACCACCGAGCGCGGGCTCTCCACCGCCGTCATCGCCGGCTGGAAGGCCGCCACCGGGAAATACCTCGCCGTCATCGACGGCGACGGCCAGCATCCGCCCGAGGCCGTGAGGCGGATCTTCGACCGTCTCGGCAAGGGCGACGTGGATCTGGTGGCCGGCACCCGGAAATCGTCGGGCGGCTCCACCGGCGACTGGAACCTGTGGCGCGTTTTTGTGAGCTGGGTCGCCACGATGATGGCGAAGGTGCTGTTCCCGGTGCTGCTCCGGAATCTGGGCGATCCCATGGGCGGCCTGTTCGGCCTGCGGCGCGAGATCATCGTCGGAAAGACGCTGAACCCCATCGGCTACAAGATCATGCTCGAGGTCATCGTGCGGGCGAAGCCGGGCCGGATCGACGAGGTTCCCTACACCTTTCTCACCCGCAAGGCCGGAGCGTCCAAGATGGGCTCGAAGGAAATCTTCCGCTACATCCGCCATCTGCTGAAAATGCGGTTCCTGCCCGCCCCCAAGGAAGGCATGCGCGTCGACTGACCCCGGCGCCGCTGCCCCGCTTTATCCCGCTTCCGGCCCGCCGCCCGGACCGGCATCTTGACCCGGTCCGGCCCCATGTCTTACGTTAATTTTCGGACGGACGAGTCCGTCAATTATAAGGACCGCCTGTGCCAGCCGCTTCCCCCAGACGAAAACCGGGCCGCCCCCGGGACGAGACGCTGCCCGTGCGCCGCCGCGAGGAGATCCTCGAGACGGCCACGGACCGGTTCGCCCGTCATGGCTACCCCGGCACGGACGTGCAGGTGATCGCCGACGCGCTCGGAATGGGGAAAGGCACCGTCTACCGGTATTTCCCGACCAAGGAGAAACTGTTCCTGGCGGCCGCCGACCGGGGGATGCGCCTGCTCACCGAACAGGTGGACGCCGCCGCCGACCGGGAGTCCGATCCGCTGGAGCAGATGCGGACCGGCATCCGGAACTATCTGGAGTTTTTCCACCGGCACCCGCAATTCGCGGACCTGATGATCATGGAGCGGGCGGAGTTCAAGGACCGCAAGAAGCCCACCTACTTCGAGCACCGCGAGGTGAATATCGTCCGGTGGTACGAAGTGATGGAGGATCTGCAGGCGGCGGGCCGGGTCAGCCCAGGGCCGGTCCGGCAGATACTCGACATTGTGGGTGACCTCATGTTCGGAACCATGCTGGCAAACCGGTTCGCCGGCCGCCGCGTTTCCCCCGAAGCACAGGCGGACCAGCTGCTCGATTTCATTTTCACCGGAATACTTTCCGACACCGAACGCGCCGCTCAGCGGAAGCCGCGACTTGCGAAACGGGGTCCCCGATGAACAGCCGGATGTACAGAACGATCGGCGCCGTCGCCGTGAGCGCACTCCTGGTGCAGGGCTGCGGCGCGCCTTATGACGACCGGCCGGACTACCGCCCGGTACCCAAGCAGGCGCCCAGCCAGACTCCGATGCAGGCCCCGGCGCAAGCACCGGTGCAGACATCGCCGGCACCGGTACCTCCTTCGGCTAAACCATCAGCCATTCCGGAGCCGTCGCCGCTCGCGAAAGAGACTGCCAGCGGCGTATCGGCCGCCGGCACGCCCGCGGCCGGCGCACCTGCTGCTGGTGCATCGGTTCCAATCGCACAAGCGCCGGTCGCCTCGACACCGGTGATGAAGCTCGACGACTGCATCCGCACCGCACTGGCGACGAGCCGGTGGATAGCGAGTGCGGACCGGCGGATCATCATCGCCGAAGACGTGAAGTGGGAAACAATCGCCCCCGCGCTGCCCAGCCTCAATGCCAAGGGCCAGTACGACATGCGGAACAGCCAGCCCGGCGTCATCACTCCCTCCGGGCCGTTTCCGTTCGGCCGCAAGAACGTGGGGACCGCCAATCTCACCCTGCTCGTACCGATCTACAGTTTCGGCCGGGCCTCCAACGCGTTCGACAACTCGTCACGCAACGTCGAGGCGACCCGGCTCAACTCCGAACGGAGCCGGCAGGAAGTCACCTACGCGGTGAGCCTTTCCTACTTCCGCGTGCTCGAAGCGAAGAAGACCCAGAAGGTCGTCGAAGAGTCGATCGAGCTGGTCCAGCGTCAGCTGGAGATCGCCAGGGAGTTTCTGGCGCAGGGAATAGTCGCCCGCAGCGACGTGCTGACGTCGGAAGTCCAGCTCGCTGGACGCCAGCAGGAGCTGATCCAGGCGAGGAACAACGTACAACTGGCCGTTGCCGTGCTGAACCGGATCATGGGCATGGACGTAAATCGCGACACACAGATCGAGGACGCTCTGGAAACAGAACCATGGAAGGGCGATTACACAACGGTGCTGGGTGCGGCCATCGACCGGCGTCCCGACCTGCAGGCACTGAAAAAGAAGGTCGAGGCGGCCCAGTCCACTTACAAAGCGACCCGTGCCGAGCTTTTCCCGATCCTCTACCTGCAGGGGATGGCGAACTACACCTCCGACAAGACACAGATCCACCAGGAGTGGCTCACCGGCAGCGGTGTCGTGCAGTGGCCGCTGTTCGAGGGCGGCGTCACCTATACCCGCCTGGACCGCCGGCAGCAGGAAATCGCCGAAGCGCTCGGCGCGCATGACGATCTCGTCGACGACATCCTGCTCGACGTGAAGAAATCGTATTTCAACATGCGCGAGGCATCGGAACGCATCCCTGTCGCCCGCAAGGCGGTCGAACTGGCGGAGGAAAACCTCCGGGTGATCCGTGACCAGTATTCACAGGGGATCGTGAGCACCACCGACGTGCTGCTCGAGGAAGACCGGCTGAGCCATTCGCGCCTGAGCTACTACCGCGCCCTTTACGACTACCACAACGCTTTCGCGTCCCTCACGAACGCGACCGGCGGGCCGCTGGACGCATTCAGCACCGCGGCCCCCGCAACACCGGCGCCGGATCAGGCCGCCAACCAGGAACACTAAGGAGTCATCCATGGCATCCCTCACCTGCGGATACCGCCGCCAGCTCAAACCGGCACTGCTAACGGCCGTCCTGCTGCCATTGTTTGCAGCTTCCTGTCACAAGGAGGAAAAGCCCGCGCCAGCCGCCGTTTCCGAACCGGCTGTCCCGGCTACCCCCGCAATCCCCAAGGGCGAGTGGACCGAGGTGACGAAGCAGGCGCTCAAGCGGGTGACACCCGCTGTGGGTACCCTGAAAGCCCGCCAGACCGCCCAGCTGGGATCGCAGGTGAACGGCCGCGTGGCATCGGTGTCCGTGGACGTCGGAAGCGCCGTCAAAAAGGGTCAGGAACTGCTCAGGCTGGATTCGACCTTTTTCGACATCGAACTCCAGCAGGCCCGCGCCGAACTGGAAGCATCCAAGGCCGCGCAGGGCGACGCCCAGCTGAACTACGAGCGGATGAAAAACCTGTGGGTGAAGCCCGACGGTTCGCAGCCGTCGATCCCGCGCAAGTCCTATGACGACGCCAAGGCGGCGTTCGACAGCGCCAGCGCCCGGCTCGAAAAGGCACGGGGTGCGCTGGCCTACTCCGAGCAGCGTCTCAAGGAATCCACCATCCGCGCTCCGTTCGACGGAGTCGTCACCGCCCGCCTGGTCGATCCCGGCGAACCGGTCACCTCGACCCCCGTCACGCATGTGCTGGAAGTCCAGGAGATCTCGACCCTCGAACTCGAATTCTCGCTCCCGCAGGAGATGCTCTCCCGCGTGAAGAAGGGCCTGCCGGTCGAGTTCGACGTGGAGGGCGATGCCCGCCGCGACCAGAAGGGGACGATCGATCTCGTCTATCCCGGCGTGAACGAAGCCACCCGCTCGTTCCGCTGCCGCGTGCTGATCGACAACCGGAAGGGCGAACTCCACCCCGGAGCGCTGGCGCAGGTCCGCGTCATGGACGCCGGTTCGGACCAGGCACTGGTCATTCCGCGCAAGGCGCTCTCCAGCGACGGCGGAAGCTGGAAAGTACTGAAACAGGTGGACGGGAAACCGGTCACGCAGAAGATAGAGACCGGGCTCGTCACCGACGAAATCGCGGAAATCACGAACGGCCTCGCGCCGGGCGACAAGGTGCTGGTCCCCGAAAACGCGCTGTAACCTTACCGTAACCGTCCGCTAACCGCAGGGGTTCTCCATGATTCTCTCCGATACAGCCATCAAGCGGCCCGTCTTCGCCACGATGATCATCATGGCAATTGTGGTGTTCGGACTCGTTTCGTTCCGCAAGATCGGCATCGACCTGTTCCCCCGGGTCGAGTTCCCCACCATCACGATCATCTCGATGCTGCCGGGCGCCGACCCCGAGACGATCGAGACGACCGTCACCGACCCGATCGAAGAGGCGGTTTCGACCATCTCCGGGATCAAGCACCTCAGGTCCACCAGTTCCGAGAACTTCTCGCAGGTCATCATCGAGTTCAATCTCGACAAGAACGTGGACGTCGCCTACCAGGAGATTCAGGCGAAGATCGGCACCGTCAGAGGCGACCTGCCCAAGGACCTCGAAGACCCGGTGGTCGAGAAGTTCGACATCGACTCGGCGCCGATCATGGCCGTCGTCGTTTCCGGCAACCTGGCGATCCGGGATCTTACGGAAATCGCCGACAAGACCGTCAAGCAGCGGCTCCAGCGCATCGAAAACGTCGGGCAGGTGAAGATCGTCGGCGGGCAGGACCGCAAGATGTGGCTGTGGCTGGACCGCAACCGGCTGGAGGGCTACTCGCTCACCGTGCAGGACGTGATCAACGCGGTCCGTTCGGAGCACATCGAGGTCCCCGGCGGCCGCGTCGAGACCGGCCCCAAGGAATACGTCGTCAAAACACGCGCCGAGTTTTTCACGCCCGCGGAGTTCTCCGACATGCTGCTCGCCTACCGGGCGGGGGCGCCCGTCCGGGTGAAGGACGTGGGCCGAGTCGAGGAAGGCCTCGAAGAGCAGCGCAAGGTGGCCCGCCTGGACGGTAACCGCGCCGTCGCCCTGCTCGTCCGCCGGCAGTCCGGCACCAATACCGTCGAAGTCGCCGAGCACGTGAAGCAGGCGATCGGGAAGCTCCAGGGCGAACTTACCTCCAAGGGAATCCGGCTGGAGGTCGCCAAGGACCAGTCCGTGTTCATCGAACATTCGGTCCATGAAGTGTATTTCCACCTGATCTTCGGCGGCGGGCTCGCCATCCTGATCGTGTTCCTGTTCCTTCGGAACCTGCGCAGCACGTTCATCAGCTCGCTCGTGCTCCCCACGTCGATCATCGGCACGTTCATCCTGATGAAGTATCTGGGCTTCACCCAGAACATGATGAGCCTGCTTGGGCTCTCGCTCGCCATCGGGCTCCTCATCGACGACGCCATCGTGGTGCAGGAAAATATCATGCGGCACGTGGAGGAAGGGAAACCGCCGATGCAGGCGGCGTCGGAGGCCACGAGCGAGATCGGCCTCGCCGTGCTGGCCGTGACCCTGTCGGTCGTCGCCGTGTTCGTGCCCGTGGCGTTCATGGAAGGTATCGTCGGCCGGTTCTTCTACCAGTTCGGCATGACCGTCACCTTCGCGGTGCTCATCTCGATGTTCGTCTCGTTCACGCTGGACCCGATGCTCTCTTCCCGCATCCTCCAGAAACCGAAACACACGAAATTCTACAAGAAGTCCGAGGATTTCTTCCTGGCCATCGAGCAGCGGTACGAGAGGCTGCTGCGCTGGGCGCTGTCCCACCGGTGGCAGGTGGTCGCGATCGCGGCCGTGACGTTCCTGTTCTCGGGTTACCTGGCGAAATTCCTGCGGATGGAGTTCATCCCGCTCGAGGACCAGAGCGAGTTCAACGTGAAGCTGAAAGCCCCGCTGGGCGACTCGCTCTCGGAAACCGACGCGATCTTCGGGGAGATCCGCGACCAGATCAAGGACCAGCCGTGGGTCGAGTACACCTTCGAGACCATCGGCGCCGACCAGCTGGAGCGCGTGAACGAGGGCGAGCTGTACGTGAAGATGAAGCCCAAGAAGGGGCGCTCCATCAGCCAGATGGAGGCGATGCTGTGGGCCCGCAAGCAGCTGGCCGAGATCGGCAGGCGCCACAAGTCGATCCTCAGCGTCGAAGTCGTCCCCCGCGTGGCGGGCGGCGGCCGCAAGTCGACCGACGTGCAGTTCGAAATCCGCGGCCGAGACCTCGACAAGCTCGAGACCATCTCCAAAGCGGTGGTGGAACACATGCGTTCGGCGCCGGGGTTCGCCGACATCGACACGACCTACGAGAAGAACAAGCCGCAGATCGGCGTCTATATCAAGCGCGACCGGGCGGCCGATCTCGGGGTCAGCCCGGCGGCCATCGGCTCAACCATCCGGGCGCTGATCGGCGGCGACGATATCGCCAAATACCGGGCGGCGGGCGACCGTTACGACGTGTCGGTGCGTCTGGAAGAGGACTTCCGAAATACCGCCAGTGCCATCGACCAGCTGTCGGTCAGGAGTTCATCGGGCGAACTGATCCGCATGCCGAACGTGGCGCGGGTGAAGGACGAGGTCGGTCCAGTGCAGATCGACCGGTACAACCGCGCCCGCCAGATCACGATCATGGCCAACCTGGACCGCAGCAAGAAGGTGCTGGGTGAGGCGGTCGGTGAAATCAACACGCTCATGAAGGGGATGGATATTCCCGCCGGCTACACCTACGCCTTCGCCGGGCAGGCTGAAACCATGAAGGAGACCGGGCAGAACATGCTGTTCGCCCTCTTCATGGCGGTGATCATGATCTACATGGTGCTCGCCGCGCAGTTCGAGAGCTTCGTGCATCCCTTCACCATCATGCTGGCACTGCCGCTCTCGGTGGTGGGCGCCTTCGGCGCGCTCGTCGCTACAGGGCTCACGCTCAACATCTACACCATGATCGGCATGATCATGCTGATGGGGCTGGTCACCAAGAACGGCGTGCTGCTCGTGGACTACACGAACGTCATGCGCGAGAAAGGCCTCAGCCGCGACGAAGCGGTCTTCAAGGCCGGTCCGGTACGGCTCCGGCCTATTCTCATGACCACGTTCGCGCTGATCTTCGGCATGCTTCCCCTGGCGCTGGGCACCGGCGAGGGCGCCGAGAGCCGCCGCCCGATGGCGACCGCGGTGATCGGCGGCCTGATCACCTCGACCGTTCTGACGCTGGTCGTGGTGCCGGTCGTCTACACACTTATCGACGAACTGCGGAACTGGACCCTGCGCCGGACCCGGGAACTGCTGAAAAAGCGGAGCGCGACAGAAACGCCTCCCCTGTCAGAAGAAAAGCATCCGGTTTAAACCCAGATTCTATCTGGAAGGCTTGGCCAGCGGCTTGGCTGCCGGTTTCGCAGCCGTAGGGGCCGGTGACGGCGCGGGTGCCGGTGCTGCCGCCGGCGCCGCCGAAGCGGGCGCTGTCGTTGAAGACGCCGCCTCGGGCGCAGTTGCCGGTGCCGCCGCTGCCAACTTCTTCGGATGCGCCTTGAAAAAATCCCACATGATGTCGTTGGCGGAAATATCCTTGGACGCAGTGCCCAGGAAAATCTCGATTTTGGGCCGGCCGGGCCAGGCGTGTCCGCCACCCACGATCTTGTAGAGCACCACCGCGTCCGGGTCCGCGGGCGAGGGATAGGCGATCCGGGTCACCTTCGTGCCGTCGTCGCTTGAGTCGGGCAGCTGCGTCTCGACCGGTTTGTCCGAAGCCCCGTTGGCCTTCACCCACGTCTTGATCGTGACGTCCACCGACGTATGCGGAACGTTTGAAATGCTCCGCGAACCTTCGCCCCCTTCCCACGGCACGAACTTGTCGTCCGTTCCGTGGAAGTGAACGACCGGCACCGGGGCTTTCACGTTCGCCGGCGGGACATCGAGCGTACCCGCCACCGCCGCCACGGCGGCGATCTTCTGCGGGATCTCCGCCGCCACCCGGTAGGCCATCATGGCGCCGTTCGAGATGCCGGTGACGTAGACGCGTGACGGATCGACGCCGTTTTTTGCCACCAGTTCGTCGATGAGCGCCGAGATAAAGCCGACATCGTCAGCGTTGTTGTCTTTCGCGTAGCCGCAGCAGGCGCCGGAGTTCCAGGTGTGCAGCCGGTTAAAGCGTCCGTTGCCGTCCGGATAGACGACGGCGAATCCCGCCGCCTCCGCCTTCTCGTCCAGCGCGGAGAAGGCTTCCATCGCCGAGGCGTTGGACGCGCCGCCGTGCAGCGCGATGACGAGCGGTTTTTCCGCCTTACTCTTCCAGTCCTTGGGCAGATACAGGAAGTAAGAACGGTCCGCACCCTTCACATTGAGATGAAAGCGTTCCGCCGCCTGCGAACTGGCCGGAGCCAGAATTGCCACTGCCACAAACAGGCCAAAGGCCGCGAAAGCCGTCGATCGATAGGAGGTTTTCATACCCTCCCCTTATAACGCGATATTCATTCCGGTGTCAGCCGTTTTTTTAAGGTCTCGGGACGGTTTTCGACCGTGCGTGCACGGCCCCGTGCCGCAGGCTCCAGCGCCGAGGCACAAAGCCCGATTCGATCAGGGGGTAGACGGCATCATCCGGACGGATACCGGAAAGGTCGAACCGGCTCTGTCCCGGCCGGTTCTGCCCCGGCTGGCCAGTCTCGAAGGCGTACGTCGAATACGCCCCCGACAGGCGGGCGCGGAAAAACTCCCTGCCGCCCGGCAGGAAGAGCGCGCAGTCCCATAGACCCGGATCGCCGGCTAGGCGTGGCGCGGCCGGGCTCAGGACGGCACCGATCAGCAGGCGGCCTCCGTCGGCCAGCTGGAAACTGCGCAGAGATTCCCGGTCGGGGTCGATCTGTGCCGGAAAGTAGGGTGTACGGAAAAACGTCCGCTCCATCCACGCGAGCGCCCTCGACGAATGCGCGGCGTAAAAAAGAAAGACACCGTTCTGGGCGGTCCCGTGAGGCCGGTCCGACAGCACGACCGTGAATGCCAGTTCGCGGAACGGCCAGCCCATCCAGCTCGCGTCGGTCAGCATGATCATGAGTTCGGCGCGGCCATCTGAGGCGAGTGGATAAAGGCCCTCCGGTTCCAGCCGCTTTCGCCAGTACGCCAGATCCGCCGTGCCGGTGACGGAAATCTCCCGTACTCCGGTGATTGTGGCGGCAAAGCCGTCGGGCATGCCCTGCATGGCGACGGACCTTATGGTTTCCTGGCCGGGCGTTTCGGTTCGGGTGCGGCCGCAATACCGAGCACGTCCCGGGCGACCGCCGTGTAGATCGCCGTGCAGTGATCGATGAGTGTCTCGAGCGAGACCTTGGTCTCTCCCGTCGACCAGGCGCGCGCCATCTGGATCGTCGCACCGATCAGCGCCATCGCGACCAGATTGCCGTCCTTGCCGCTGCGCTCGATGGCGCCCGGCGCGATCACTTCTGCCGCCGACTGGACCAGCCCCGCGAACAGCCGGGCGGCCCTCTCGTAGTGGGCGCCCAGCGCGGCGTTCGCGCCGGACACCTCGATCAGCTGCGTGTGGATCCGGACCTTGCGCGGATCGGTGGCGATCGCTTCCATGAACGCGCCCAGTCCGGCCCGCGCCTTGGCGTCGGGTCCGGGGGCCGAAGCCGTCATCGCGGCGGACACATCTTTCAGAATCAGGTCGATGGTGTAGTCATAGATCGCGCCCAGCAGGTCGTCCTTGCCGGAAAACGACTCGTAGAAATACCGCTCGGTGAGTCCGGCCGTTTCGCAGATGTGCTTGACCGTCGTGCTGGCGTAGCCGTCGGTGCCGAACCGCTCGAGACCCGCCTCAAGCAGCTTCTGCCGCCGGGTGTGGAGCCGGGCCTCAGGGTCTTCACCGCGGTATGATCGTCCTGATTTCATCATTGATTTCAGCAAGATAGCACAAAAATGACAAAAGTCATTGTCAGAAAATATTTATGACATATGATATTGTCAGATTGAGGGGTATGGGTTTGTCGCCCGGTATCACCCCCTCGGTCCGAGTCCCGGCCGAACAATTTACAGCTTCAACATAAGGAGACTATGCGGATGAATCCTGTTGAAAAGGCGACACGAGCGGTAATGGACAATCTGGTGCTGGGGGTCGCGAAGACCTACCGGGCCAACGAGGATCGGCTGCGGGGTTTCGTCGAGGGCCACCTCGCCAACACCTACGACGACAAGACCGCCAACTTCATCGGCGGCGAAATGGAACTCCTCACCCAGCGCAACTACGAGAAAGCGCTCTCCAACATCTGGAAGGCGGAGGTTTCCGCCCCGTATCTGGGTTTCCGCGACGCCAGCAATCTGGAAAAGAAGGGCGCATCGTCGCCGGGCGAGATCGAAGAGATCGACCGGATGATGAAGATCGCGCAGTCGAAGGAAGTCCGTGCGCGGTTCGAGGCGGCTACGACGCCCGAGCAGCGCGAGGCCGTGGGCTGGATCATGTCGCTCATGTGCCACGGCGAGGCCTACGCCCTCTACACGTCATCCACCCTGCTCCCGGTCGTGACCGGCACGGGCGCCCGCATGGGCATGGCGCTCCAGGTGATGGAAGAGGCCAAGCACTTCATCGTGCTGCGCGAACTGCTGCGCACGCTCGGGATCATCAAGCCGCTCAAGAACAGTGCGCGGTTCCTGTTCGAGACCATCGCCCGGCAGGAGCAGTACAACAAGCTGTTCGGCATGAATGTGGTGCTGGAAAGCTTCGCGACGAACATTTTCTCGCACTTCGGCAGATATCCGGGTTTCGAGGACATCGTCGAGCAGTTCCACCGCGACGAATCCCGCCACGTGGGCTTCCCGCAGAACTACAACCAGGCCGGCAACATCCCGGAGTGGGTCACCAAGAGCAAGCGGGCGCAGATCTCCCGCACGCTCATGCTGCTGCCCGCCGCCGGCGTGCTGTTCGACTACCGCCCGTATTTCGAGGCGCTTGGCATGGACGCGTTCGGCTTCTTCGGCAAGTTCATCGCCAAGATGACGCGCCTGGCGGAGAGGGCCGGCATGCCGCTCCCCCAGAAGCGCGAAGACATCATGATCGGCTTCAACCTGGGTATTAACACGTACCTGATGAAGAACGAGCCGGAAAACTACCACGGCTTCAAGGACTACACGCTGCTCTCCGCCGGCGAGATCGACCCCGAGATGGAAAAACTCGAACGGGAGATCTACGGCAGCGATGTGTTCGGAGGCATCGGCCGCGAACGGTACGAGCAGGCCCGTCAGGAGATGGAACTGGAGTGGCAACGGCTGCAGGGTCACCACCACGCCGCAGCCGCCTAGAACAAAGGATTCAGGTCAAACGTCCCCGTCCCCGATACCGGATGGGGAACGTCCGCAGCGGGGCTCCGGTTCATAAGGAACCGGGGCCCCGTTTTATTTGACCGGATAAATCCGGCCTCCGGCTCGCCGTCAGTTCTTATAAAAGGCCGACAGCTCGGTCCGGTCCTTCCAGCGCGAGTGTTCAAGCTTTCCGGAAAGCGCGGGGATGAGCTGCCGAAGCGTCCCCAGCCCGGCGAACGAAACCGCCACCTCGTCGCCAGGCACCAGCCACAGGTCGTGGTCGAGCCCCGTGCAGTCGGGGACGGTCCCCATGCCGATCACAGTCCCCGGAAGAGGCATGAATATGGTCCGGATATGCCCGACGACCTCTTCCGGCCGGCGGATATATTCGGACGTGCTCCCTTTCCAGGAGTACCGGCCGCCGACCTTCACATTCACCTCGAGGGCCAGCGGATCGGCAATCTCGTCGGGGGTGACGAGCCACGGCCCGATTCCGTTGCTGCGGCTGAAATCCTTGCTGCGGGAAGGTCCGGTTCCGATCATCTCCGGCATCTGCACGTCGCGGGCCGACAGGTCGTTGTAGATCAGGTATCCGGCAATCGGCTGCGCCGCGGTGCCGGTGACAATTCCCAGTTCCGGCTCGATGTCGAGATAGGACGAATACGACGGCCACCCGGCCGTATCGCCGTCGCCGATTATCTCGTTGTGGTTGCACTTGTAGTAGGGGAGCGCGTCGGAGCGGCTCATGCGGTCGAGCCGCATCTTCAGGAATGGCCCCGCCACCGCCTTCACCAGCGATCCGTACTCGTGGCGGAGCATCGTCATGGCCGAGTTCCTGAGATGGCGCGGGGACAGCCCGAAATCGATCAGTGCCGCCGGAGACGGTACGGGCGGAAGAAACCGGACCTTCGCCACCGGATCGCACTCGCCTTCCGGCAGGCTGTTCAGATGCCTGATCCCGTACTCCTCGAAGGAACGAGCGGCCTCGAAACTGCCCGGAAGCCCCTTCAGGTAGGCATACACATCCGCCAGTTCGGGACACGATTTACCGGCCCGTCTCTGCAGCGCTGCGAAGGAAACCGCTCTTCCGTCGATCACGAGGCCGAACCGGGGTTCACCGAGGCTGATTCTCCGGCCACTACCGGTCTGAAAGGTTACCAGCTTCACGCGGTCGCCTCCTGGCGGTGGAGCAGCGACCGCGCCACGAGAATTCCGATAGCGATGACACTGAGCCCTGCCAGCGACCATTTGAGAATCGAGGAGGTACCGCTCACCGCCACCAGTGCGGGAGTGATATTTGCTTCGTTCGCCAGGAACGACAGATGGCAGAGATTCTCGACGATGTCGCAGGCGGCGGCTACGAACGGAACCGCCAGCAGAAAGTTATACCGTTCGGAAATACCGTTCCGGTCAAAGAGATGGGTGAGCAGCGACGAGAGAAAAAGCCCGTACCAGACCCCATGCGGGAAATCGAGCCAGTAGTGGCTCGCGTAGCGGCCGAGCAGGCCCGCCTGCCGCCATTCGGCGAACGTCTCCCTCACAACCGTATCGGAGATCGACGTCTGCATCCGCAGCACTTTCTCCGGCCCCAGCACATGCAGGATACTGCCGATGATCGCTTGCGAGATTACATAAACGGTCCCGCTCACCGCGATCACGCGCCACGTACCCGCCTTCGCACGGAACTTCTCCATCACACCCATCTGCCTACTCCTTGCGGCGACCCACGCCGCCGCGTCTGTATGCAGGACCTTTATGACCCCGCATGAATCCACATACCGTCGGTCCCGAACACCACCGGCCCGTCAAATCCGGTTCGCAGACTGTCAAAGAACACCCACCGCATCACGAGATCCGGCATCAACGGTGACAGCGCCGGAGCCAGGTGGGTGAATACCAGTTTTTTCGCCCCCGAGCGCCGGGCCACCTCGACCGCCTCCGCCGCCGAGGTGTGGTAAGACAGTGCGTCTTCAGCCATTCGGGCGAGTCTCGTCTGTCCCAGTTCTTTCAAACGGTCCGTGCTGATCGACGCCAGATGTTTGGCGACCACCTCGTGAATCAACACGTCGGCACCGGATGCATGCCGGACGAGATTCTCGCTTTTTGCCGTATCGCCGCTGAGCACCAGCACTTTGCCGCGGTATTCGAAACGGTACCCGTAGGCGGGCGAGGCGGGTTCGTGGTCTACGGCAAAGGCCGTCACGCGAAGTCCGTCCTTCTCGATCACAACGGCGGCTGCATCCGGGGCCGGAAGTGAAACGGTGTGACTCTGCAGACGGCCCGCATCTGGCGGCATATGCTCCGCCCCGTGATGGGCGACCCGGTAGCCCCGGTCCAGTCCGTAGGCGGTGTTAAATCCCTCAACCACCTGTTCGACCCCGGCCGGGCCATAGACATCGAGCATCCCCGTCCGGCCCCGGACCCAGCTCTGCGTCGCTGCCTCTCCCAGTTCCGCGATATGATCGGAATGAAAATGCGTCAGGAGGATCGCCGACAACCGGCCCGCCGGGAGCCGCTCGGCGGCGATATTCGCCCAGGAGCCCTGCCCCGTATCCACCAGGATGAACTGCCCAGCGGCGATCACGGCCGTACAGGCGCCGGCCCTTCCTCTGACCGACAGCGGAATCCCGGTCCCGCACAGGAAGGCATGCATCCGGCCGTCACCGAACAGTTCGGTGTGCGTTTCCTCCACGGCGCGGTCGGCCGCCCTTTCGACCAGCGTGCCGGTGCATCCGCCTGCCATTAACACCAGCAGCACGGCGGCGGCCCGAAACAGTGCAGAAAATCGTACCACCGGTGTCTCCTAGGCAAGCTGCAAGTAGCGCGTGAAACAGTCCGTCAGCCGGGCAATCAGTTCCGCTTCGTCGGCTTCGCCCGCGCGGCCGGTCTTCACCGGCAGGAACATCCGCTGATCGAGAGCCGCGACGACCAGCCCGAGTCCGAAACTGACGGAGGCATCGAAGGACGCGCGGACCTGTTCGCCGCGGTAGGGACGCAGCACCCCGATCACCGCCTCCCGGAGTCTCAGGACATGACGGGCCGCGCGCGCGAGGAAAAGCGGGTCCTGCAGCGACTCCATCAG
Source organism: uncultured bacterium (assembly GCA_964565925.1). Lineage (GTDB taxonomy): Bacteria > JAGRBM01 > JAGRBM01 > JAGRBM01 > JAHCIT01 > CAZMGV01. Next base: position 40,862 of record CAZMGV010000016.1, on the reverse strand, counting down.
GGCCGCCCGGAGCACGCCCCGGCTCTTCCCGTGCTCGGTCACGATGGCCGTCACGATCATTCTCACCGCGTCCTCTGCGCCCGCGCCTTCAGTCTCCGGAACCAGCCGGTCGGCCATGGCGTCAATCCGGACGCCCAGCCGCTCGTGCAGTTCATGAAGCAGCGCCCGTTTGTCCTTGAAACGTGCATAGAACGATCCCGCGCTCGACCCGGCTTCCTCGATAATCTCGTTCACCGTGATCTCGTGAAACGCGCGCCTGCCGAGGAGCCTTTCCGTCGCGTCCAGAAACGCGTCCAGCGTCCGCTGGCTGCGGACCTGCTTCGGCACCCGGACCCATACCGCTGCGCGTTTCACCTGACCGCTCTCCCTTTATTAGAATTAGAATTCTAATTCTATTTTTATACCGGATCCGGCCGTCCGGGGCAAGCCGGAACTTTCAAATCACATAACCATTGATAATTGCTGATCTATTTCACCGACCTGATCGGCAAGGTTCGCAGCGGAACTTCGTTCGTTGTCCGGCCCTCGCCTCCGGCTTAGATTGACCGGATTGGAACCCGGCACACCTAAACTGTCTTTCTGGACCGGACAGGCGCTTCACGCAGCTGGTCTCGCCCTGCTGCTGCTTTTTTCCTGGCGGGCCTGGGCGGCGGCCGCACCGCTGCCGGGAACCTTTCTGGGAATCGGCAGCGACGGGTGGTTCTGGGGATCCATCGCGGTTCCGGTTGTGCACCAGACCTATGTGTGGGTCTGCTGGCGTCTGGAACTGCTCCATTCCAGAGCGGTCAGCCGCACGATCGGCTTCGCCGGATACCGGGCCGGTTCTTCATTCTTATTGCGGGCCGTCTCGTACCGTTCATCCCGCTGGCGTGGGCCAGCCGGGGTTCACTGAACCTGCCCCCGGCGTCAAGGCTCGTCCCTGGCGCCCTGCTGCTGGTGCTGTCCGCCTACGCAATGTTCAGCGTCGCCCGTTACTTCGGCCTGAGCCGGGCGGCCGGAGCGGACCATTTCGAGGAACGCTACCGGACCCTGCCGCTGGTCAGGGAAGGAATCTTCCGCTGGACGGGTAACGGCATGTACGGGGTGGCTTTCCTCGGGCCGTGGGGTCTGGCACTGCTGCTGGGCTCGACGGGCGCCCTGATCGCCGCCGCTTTCGGTCATGCCTACATCTGGCTGCACTATTACGCGACGGAACGGCCCGATATGGAATTCATCTACCGTAAACCGCAGTAGCACAACCGCCGTTTCTCGGGATACTATCGGCGCCTGAGAGGGGATCACCCATGAAGGCGATCGTAAAAAGGCTTGGTTCGGATGACGGCGCGCTGGAACTGGTCGAACTCCCGACACCCGAACCCGGGTCCGGCGAGGTGCGGATCGCCATCAAGGCGGTCGGGGTGAACCCGGTCGACTGGAAACTGATCGCTCCGGGACCGGCGCTCCTCGCCTGGCGCGTCCTGAGACCGTCCGGGATGGTGCAGCTGGGAATGGATTTCGCCGGGATCGTCGAGGCGACCGGCCGCGGCGTCAAACGCGTGAAGCGCGGCGATCCCGTCGCCGGTGCCACCCGGGTGTTCATGGGCCAGGGCGGCAGTTATGCCGACACGGTGGTGGTTTCCGAATCGCAGGTCTGCCCGCTCCCGGAGGGGTTCGACCTCGTCGCCGCCGGCGCGCTGCCGATCGCGGGCGTCACGGCGTGGAACGCCGTGGTCGGGACCGGGCGCCTCAAGCGCGGCCAGCGGGCGCTCATTCTCGGCGCCTCCGGCGGCGTCGGCCACCTGGCCGTCCAGATCGCCAAACATGTGTGCGGAGGATTCACCGTCGGAGTCTGCTCGTCGCGAAATGCCGAGCTGGTGAAATCCCTCGGCGCCGACGAAGTGATCGACTACGGCAAGGGAGACGCCCTGAGTCAGGCGAAAGCGTTCGGACCCTACCAGGTGGTCGTCGATGCCGTGGGGGAATATTCCCCTGCCCGGTGCCGGGAACTGCTGGTCCCCGGCGGCCGCCACGCGAGCATCTCGCCCCACAACGCGTCCGACGCCGTGCAGGCGTTCCTGCCGCCGTTCAAGACCCGCATGATCATGGGAATTCCCACCGGCGCGGCATTGAAGCCGCTGGTCGATGCGATTGCCGCCGACCGGATCAAGGTGCTGGTCTCCGAGAAGTTCCCGCTCGCCGACGCCGAGAAGGCCCACGCCTTAAGCCAGTCCGGTCGCGTAAAGGGAAAGATCGTCCTGATTCCGTAAGACCATCCGTCCAATTACCGGAATTTGGCCCGCCCCTTGCTCATTTCAGTGGCAGATCGGCTGTCACCGCTGAAAAACGGCGGCAGCGATGCAGGCCTGCTCAATTTCATCTCAATTGATGGAGGCCATTGCCTCCCGGATATGCACGATTGACGGGAACGCTTCGAATACTTCTGATAGACGAGAACGCCGAGCGTGCCTCGATGGTGATGACCGCGCTCTCATCCGGCGGGCACGAGATTGTCGGCGTCCTGGGTAATCATGCCGATCTGGAGAACCAGGTCGAGAGGCTTAATCCCGATGTGATCATCGTGGACATGGAGTCACCTACTCGAGATGCACTCGAGGGGATGCGCAAGCTCTCGCGTGAACGGCCCAAGCCGGTCGTCATGTTCGTGGACCGCAGCGATGCCGAGATGACCCGCGCGGCCGTGCAAGCCGGGGTCAGCGCCTATGTGGTGGATGGTCTCAATGCGACGCGCGTGAAGCCGGTTCTGGAAGCGGCCGTCACCCGGTTCGAGGCGTTCCAGTCGCTTCGGCGCGAGCTGGAAGAGGCGCGTAACACGCTGGCCGACCGCAAGACTATCGAGAGGGCCAAGGGAATCTTCATGCGGCGCAAGGGGTTCACCGAAGAAGCCGCCTATCAGTCGCTCCGCAAGCTGGCCATGGACCGCAACCAGCGGCTCGTGGATGTGGCGAAGCGGATCATCGACGCAGACGAGGTGCTCTGATGCTCGAAAAGACCGACCTGCTGCTCGCGATGGTACCTCTGTGCGACTGCGCCCCGCTGGTCGTGGCGAAGGAACACGGGCTGTTCGACGCTGAAGGGCTCAAGGTGACGCTGGTCGTGGAGCCTTCGTGGGCGAACGTGCGCGACAAGCTGGCCGTTGGCGCCCTGGACGGCGCTCACCTGCTCGCCGGGATGGTCGTGGCGTCGGCAATGCAGGCGGACGGCTTCGGCCCGCCGCTCGTTACCGGCTGCTCCCTGAACCTGAACGGGAACGCCATCACCGTCTCGACGAAACTTCGCGCTGAGATGCAGGACGCCGGACTCGGCGCGCCGCCGTCTACGGCTGAACCTTTGAAGGCGGTGATCGCCAGGCGCCGCGCCGCCGGTGCGAACCCGCCGGTGTTCGCCTCGGTCTATCCGTTCTCGTCCCACCACTACGAACTGCGCTGGTGGATGTCGGCCGCCGGTATCGACCCAGACCGCGACGTGAAGATACTGGTCCTGCCGCCGCCCCTGATGGTGCAGGGGCTCAAAAACGGGCTGGTGGACGGATTCTGCGTGGGCGAGCCGTGGAACACGATCGCCGTGCGCCGCAACCTCGGCCACGTGGTGACCACGAAATACGATCTCTGGAACAACAGCCCGGAAAAGGTGCTGGCGGTCCGGGCCGACTGGGCCGTGCAGCATCCCCATACGCACCGGGCGCTGATCCGGGCGGTACTCAAGGCGGGCGAGTGGCTGGACGCTCCGATGAACCGCGAAGAATCCGCCGTCATGATCAGTCCGTGGATCGGTGCCGGTGTCAGCGACATCCTGCCGTCGCTGACGGGCAAGTTCGGCTTCACGGCGGATGGCCCGGCCGTCACCTATGAGGATTTTTTCGTCTTCCACCGGTACGCGGCGTCGTTCCCCTGGCGCTCCCATGCGCAGTGGTTTGCCGAGCAGATGGTGCGGACAGGGCAGGTGAAAACCGGTGTCAGCCCAAAGGATGCGGCCGCCGCCGCTTACCGGCCGGATATTTACCGGGAGGCTGCCGCCGAAATCGGCCATCCGGTCCCGTCGGTCGATTCCAAACCGGAGGGGCTGCACGACCGTGTCTGGTCGCTGACCCAGGCCCGCCGTCCGGTACTGATGGGACGTGATTTGCGCTTCGACAAGAGCCGGTTTCTGCCGGATCAATAAGCAACGGGGCCTATTTCGAGCTGCCAATAAACACGGCAGTCCGTCCGCCGGCTGCATCTCCCTTCACCACTCCCCCTCGGACTCAAACGCGGTTTCCACCTTTTTCGGCCCAAAAACCGGCCCAAACCCCGAATCCGGGGATGGCACAACACTTGTATTGATAACAGCAGCCGGACGGCCCGAACCGACGGCTGACATAGATCTGAATGGGCTGGTCCAAAGGCGGGCAGGCTGCATTCCAAGGACAAAGGCGTCCGGACGCGCGAACTGGAAATTCGCTGCGACGGACGCCTTAAGATTTCTGGAGCCGTGATATGGCGACACTCACCCGCGAAGAAACACTGAAGAAAGATCGCAACCCGCTTGAGATGCGGTCTGACCTGAAAAAGTTCGCGGCTGACGGAGCCGGCAAGGTCTCGAAAGATGATGCGTTCCGGTTCAAGTGGGAGGGGCTGTTCCACGGCCAGCCTCACGAAGACGCCTTCATGGTCCGGATCAAGACGGAAGGCGGCCGGATTTCGGCAAAGCAGTTTGCCTCCGTCGCCAACCTTGCGCGCATGCGGGGGGACCCGGTTGTCTCGCTGACTACCCGGCAGGGCCTCCAGATCCGCGGCGTGAAACCGCAGAGTGCCGAAGCGGCCCTGGAAGACATCGAGGCCGCCGGGCTCACCGCCGCCTGCAGCGGCGCCGACAACATCCGTAATATCACCGCCTGCCCGATTGATGGGCTGAATGCCCGGGCGCTGCTCGATACGCGCGATCTGGTGGCGACACTGCGCCAGACCTATCTGGACAGGGACGATTTCAAGAATCTGCCGCGCAAGTTCAACGTGGCGCTCTCCGCCTGCGGGACCTACTGCGTGCATCCCGAGATCCACGACCTCGGGTTCGTCGCGGTCCGCGCCTGGGGGACGGTCGGGTTCTGCCTCTACATTGGAGGCGTGCTCGGGCGGTCGCCGTTCCTCGCCCGCGACTTCGGCTACTTTATTCCGGCAGACCGGGTGATCGAGGTCGCCTGCACGGCGGTGGAGCTGTTCAATGAAACCGGCTGCCGGACCGACCGGCACCACGCCCGTCTGGCGCACCTGATCAACGAATGGGGAATCGACCGGTTCCGGAGCGAACTCACCGGGCGGATGAAAACGGCGCTCGACCCCTATCCCATGCCGGTGCTCGAATACGGTGACTCGGAACACGACCATCTGGGACTCACCGAGCAGCGGACTCCGGGCAGGATGATGCTCGGCCTTTCGGTGCCCTCCGGAAACCTGACGCCGGAACAGGCCGAGACGCTGGCGAAGCTGTCGGTGGATTTCGGCAGCGGAGATCTGCGGATTACCCATCACCAGAACCTGATCATCTCCGACGTCCCGAAAGAGGCGGTCGAAGCGCTGGTCCGGACGGCCACGGCGGCCGGATTCAGCACCGGACGGTCGGCCTTCCTGTCTGGTGTCGCCGCCTGCACGGGGAAGACCCACTGCAAGTTCGGAATGGCTGAGACCAAGGACCGGTCGGTAGAGATCGCCACATATCTGGAGAAGCGGTTCCCGAATATCGATCCGCTCTTCATCCACATCTCCGGCTGCCAGAACGGCTGCGGGCACCACCAGGTGGCCGACATCGGGCTGCTCGGCTCCACCGTCACAATCGACGGGAAACGGACTGAAGCGTTCGAAATACAGGTGGGCGGCGGGACGGGGCCTTCCGCGTCCCTCGCGAAGGCGCTCGTTTCCAAGGTCCCGGTGGACAATCTGAACGGCGTACTCGGTTTTGTGATTTCGAGCTTTCTGAGACGGCGCCGGGACGGGGAAACCTTCCAGACGTTCTGCAACCGCCAGTCCGCCGACCGGCTGCGCCTGCTGCTACTCCCGTGGAAGGGAGACGAGGGTGGCGAGTCGTTCTGGAACCAGGTTGCGCGCTGGCAGCTTTCGCACAGCGCGCTTTATTCCGGCCCCGCGGAGAAAGAGTGATGAGCGGAGGCCCGGCAAAGCACACGAAATCGGTCTGCTCCTACTGCGGAGTCGGATGCGGTGTCGTGATCCATTCCCGGGGCGACCGGGTCGTCGGCGTTACCGGCGATCAGAGCCACCCGGCGAATTTCGGGGAACTCTGCTCCAAGGGACGTGAACTCCACGAGACCGTGCACCTGCCCAACCGGCTGCTCCACCCGGAAATGCGTCCGTCTAAAGGCGGTGCCCGTTTCCGGACCACATGGGATCCGGCGCTGGACCGGGTGGCCGACGCAATCCGCGACGCACGCAACGCCAAGGGGCCCGATTCGGTCGGCTTCTATATCTCGGGCCAGCTGCTGACCGAGGACTACTACGTCTTCAACAAGCTGGCGAAGGGGTTTGTCGGCACCAACAACGTCGATTCGAATTCGCGCCTGTGCATGTCCAGTGCGGTGGCGGGGTACAAACGGGCCTTCGGGGCCGACGGCCCGCCCGCCTGCTACGAGGACATCGATCATGCCGACCTTCTGTTCGTTGTCGGTGCCAATCCGGCCTGGTGCCATCCGATTCTGTTCCGCCGGATGGAAAAACGGCTCGAAATGGCGGCAGGCGACCGGCCGGTGATGATCGTCCTCGACCCCCGCCGCACGGCGACCGCCGAACTCGCCGATATACATGTCCCGCTCAGGATCGGCTCGGACGGGGTATTCCTGACCGCACTGCTCGCGGAACTGCACCGGCGCGGACGCACAGACAAGCGGTATATCGAAACGTATACGGCCGGGTTCGGCGCTCTTGAGAAAACCTTCGCCGATTTCACGGCCGACCGGGTGGAGTCGGAATGCGGCATCAGCCGCCGGCTGTTCGAGGAAGTCGTCCGCGCCTGGAACGGCTCCGCGGCCGCTCTCACGCTCTGGACCATGGGTGTCAACCAGAGCGCCCACGGCACCGACACCGTCAATACGATCACGAACCTTCACCTCGCCACAGGCCAGATCGGACGGCCGGGAGCCGGTCCGTTCTCTCTCACGGGCCAGCCCAATGCCATGGGCGGCCGGGAAACCGGTGCCATGGCAAACCTGCTTTCCGCACACCGGGACCTGACTGATCCGGTCCACCGTGGCGAGGTGGAAGCCATCTGGGGTTCGGGTCCGATTTCATCCAGACCGGGGCTCACCGCTGTCGAACTGTTCGAGAAGGCCGCTGACGGCGGAATCGAGGTCCTCTGGATCGCCTGCACCAATCCGGCAGTGTCGATGCCGGACGCCTCCACCGTGCGCCGTGCCCTTGAGCGCACGCCGCTCGTGATCGTGCAGGATATTGTCGGAACCACCGATACCGCAGCCTTTGCCGATATTCTCCTGCCGGCTGCCGGCTGGGCCGAGAAGTCGGGGACGGTTACCAACAGCGAGCGCCGCCTCTCCAAAGTGCGTGCGGCCATCCCTGCACCCGGAGAATGCCGCCCCGACTGGCAGATCGTCTGCGATGTGGCCCGGCGGATGGGGCACGGCGCACAGTTTGGCTACCGGTCGGAGAGCGAGATCTTCGCCGAACACGTGAAGACGACCGAAGGGCGCGACTGCGACCTCACCGGCATGACGCCGGAGAATCTTGAACGGGGGCCGCTCCAGTGGCCCTGCACCTCGGCAAAACCTGAAGGCGCGGACCGCCTCTACACGGACGGACGTTTCGTGACCGGAGACGGCCTGGCCCGGTTCGTTGTCCCGGCGGTGTTCACAGTCCGCGAACCCGTGTCGGAGGAGTTCCCTGTTTCGTTCACCACCGGCCGTGCCCGCGACCAGTGGCATACGATGACAAAGACCGGCCGCGTGCCGGAGCTGAACCTGCACTCTCCTGAACCGGTGCTGGAAATATCCCCGGACGACGCCCTGCGCCTGGGCCTGCGCACGGGCGACAAGGCGGAAGTTGCTTCCGTCCGCGGATCGTTCCTGATGAAGGCCGAAATCAGCCCGTCGGTCCCGGCCGGCACGGCATTCGCCCCGATGCACTGGGGGGACGAGTTCGTTTCGGGTTCAATCGCCAACAACGCGACGCTGCCGGCAATCGATCCGGTATCGAAGCAGCCGGAACTCAAGCACGCGGCTGTGCGAATTTCGAAGTTCACCTGCCGGGCCGAAGGCCGGGTCGTAATTATCGGGATGGGCGCGGCGGGTATTGCCACGGCGGAGAAACTGCGCGAACTCCAGCCGGACCGTCCGATCACGATGATCGGCGACGAGCCCGGGCTCCACTACAACCGGGTCCGGCTGCACGAAGTGCTCGCCGGCCGGTGCGGTCCGGAAGCGCTGACGGTGTATCCGGCCGACTGGTACCGGGACCGCCGGATCGAAGTAATGAGCGGAACGCGCGTTCTTCGGATCGACCCGGCCGGCCGCGCTGTTTACCTGTCTGGCGAAGCGATCCTTCCGTTCGACCAGCTGGTCATCGCGACAGGGGGCGTGCCTTCGGTTCCCGATGTTCCCGGCCGCGACAAGTCCGGCGTCTATTCAATCCGCCGTTTGGCGGAGATCCTGAAGATCCGCGAAACGCTCGCACCGGGCGTTCGGGCCTGTGTCATCGGCGCCGGTCCGCTGGGGATCGAGATCGCCGTCGCCCTCAAGGAAGCCGGTGCGGACGTATCGCTGGCGACCCATTCCGACCGGCCGCTGCGGACCCAGATCGATCCGGTCGCCGCCTACCTGCTGACCGATACGCTCGCCGAAGCGGGGATCTCGTTCCACACGGAATCGACGGTGGAAGAAATTACCGGCGGACAGTCTGTGACCGGAGTCCGGTTCACGAATGGCCGTTCGTTCGATGCCGAACTGGTGATTTTCGCCACCGGCATCTCGGGCGACAACCGTCTGGCGGAGTCCGCCGGACTGCGGGTGAACCGCCGGATCGCCGTCGACAGCCGTATGCAGTCGAGCGTCCCCGGCATTTATGCCGTCGGCGAGGCGGCGGAGTTCGAAGGCGAATCGATCGGTCTGATCCCCGTGGCCCGCGCCATGGGCGAGACCGCTGCCGCCGCTCTGGCAGGCGATCCGGCGGCCCGCTACCGCCGCGAACCGCAGATCCTGTCGCTCAAGCTGAAGGGCCTGGAACTCCGGGCCTCCGGCCGGGCCGCCGCGGACCCGTCAGACCCGGAGCAGGAAGAGATCACCTATCTCGACCGCAAGCACGGCCGCTACCGCAAGGTGGTGCTGGACCGTGACCGTATCGTCGGCGTGATGGCGATCGGGCCGTTTTCCGGTTTCGTGGAGCTGCACCAGCGGATGCTCAAGGGGCTCCGTGTCGGAGACGAACGCGAGATCCTGCTCTCTCCGGCGGGTCACACGCGCTCTCCGCATGCGAAAGGCCCCGTCGTCTGCTCGTGCAACTCCGTCACTACGGGTGAAATCATCGCCGCGATCGCCTCGGGCGCTTCGTCCGTCCGGGAAGTCGGTTCGGCCTGCCGCGCCGGCACCCGGTGCGGAAGCTGCCGTCCTGAAATCGCCGCCATGCTCAACCAGATCCAGGGCGAAGCCGTGCCGAAACCGCTGGCCAAACCCGAAGCCGCACAACTTGGAGGTAACCGTTCATGAATTCCACCAACCAGGCCCGCAAGATCGATCTCTTCTCGCTCAAGACCGAGCCGATGCGCGCGTTTCACATGACGTGGGTCGCGTTCTTTGTCTCCTTCTTCGGCTGGTTCGGCGTGGCCCCGCTCATGGCGGTGATCCGCAAGGACCTGAGCCTCAGCAAGGAGCAGGTCGGCAACACGATCGTGGCGTCGGTCGCCATCACGATCATCGTGCGGCTGATCGTGGGCCCCATGTGCGACCGCTACGGCCCGAAGAAGGTGTACCAGTGGCTGCTTATCCTGGGCGCGCTGCCGCTGCTCGGGATCGGGCTCTCGACCGGCTACGAGACGTTTCTCGTCTTCCGGCTGCTGATCGGCGCCATCGGCGCGTCATTCGTGATCACCCAGTACCACACGTCGCTCATGTTCGCGCCCAACTGCGTCGGCACGGCCAACGCGACGACGGCCGGCTGGGGCAATCTGGGCGGCGGCGTCGCGCAGATGACCATGCCGCTCATTTTCGCGGGGATTGTCGCGCTCGGGTTCACCGATTCGCAGGGCTGGCGCATCGCCATGGTGATTCCGGGCGTGCTGATGATCGCATGCGGTCTCCTCTACTCCAGGCTGACCAAGGACTCCCCCGACGGCGATTTCGCGGAACTCCGCGCCCGGGGCGAGATGACGCCCACCGCCAAGGCGAAGGGAACTTTCATGGACGCGGCGAAAGATTCCCGTGTCTGGGCGCTGTTCCTCATCTACGGCGCCTGCTTTGGCGTCGAGCTGACGATCCACAATATCGCGTCGATCTACTACATCGACCGGTTCGGTGTGGACATGAAGACGGCCGGACTGTTCGCCGGTGTATTCGGCGTGCTGGCGATTTTCGCCCGCACCCTTGGCGGCTGGCTGAGCGACAAGGTGACCGTGAAGACCGGTCTTAAAGGCCGCGCCTGGTTCCTGGGACTTGTGATCCTGATGGAAGGCGCAGCACTCGTGGTATTCTCCAAGATCCCCGTCCTCTGGATCGCCGTCATGAGCATGACCATCTTCGGCCTGTTTGTTCACATGGCGGCCGGTGCGACCTACGCCGTCATCCCGTTCATCAACAAAAAAGCGACCGGATCGGTGGCGGGTATCGTGGGCGCCGGCGGCAACGCCGGGGCGGTGCTCACGGGTATGCTGTTCCGCAGCGAGGCGATATCGATGCAGACGGCCCTCTACTGGATGGGCGTCGGCGTGGCGGTCACGGCCCTGTCGGCGATAATGGTGCGGTTCCCGGAAGCCGAGAAGTCCGCCGAACCCGCGCTTTCGCCGATGCTGGCCGGCGCAAAATCCTGAAGCGCGGGGCCGATGATCGGGGTCATAGGGGCAATTTAACGGGCCGTACACAATTCCCGCGGGTGATGCTTTGCCGGAGGGTTTTCGGCTAGCTTCCCTGCTGGAGTAAATACCTGGCGTGCTTGACCTGAAAACCCGACTGACGCGGTTGGCTTCCAACCTTCACTGGAGCTGGAACGACGAACTGGACGATGTGTTCCGGGCTGTCGATCTGGACCTGTGGCGGCGGGTGAACCACAACCCGGTCGCCTTCCTCGCCGATATCCAGAACGACCGGCTCGCAGGGTTCGAGATCGATGCCCACATCCTCGCCCGGGTCGCCCACGCCGAGCGGACGCTCAGCCAGTATCTCGACAGCGAAAACCACTGGTCGTCCTGGAATGCACCGGGGCTTTCCTCGGCACCGGTGGCCTACTTCAGTCCCGAGTTCTGCATCCACGAATCCCTGCCCATCTATTCGGGCGGTCTGGGCGTGCTCGCCGGGGACCATCTGAAAAGCTGTTCCGACCTCGGCGTGCCGATCTACGGCGTCAGCCTTCTCTACCGTGAGGGCTACTTCACGCAGCAGATCGATGCGAGCGGCAGGCAGAGCGAGGTTTACCACCCGCTGGACGTCAACCGGGTCGCCATCCGCAAGGTGGAAAAGGACGGCTCGCCGCTCACGATCGCCCTCGAGATCAACGGCGAGACGCTCTACGCCGATGTCTGGATCGCGGACGTGGGCCGGGCGAAGCTGGTGCTGCTGGATGTCCGCAATCCGCCGGGCAGCAGTGCCGCGCCGCTCGCCATGCGCCTGTACGGTGGCGACCGCCTGACCCGCATCGCGCAGGAGTACGTGCTCGGCGTCGGCGGCTACCGCGCCCTGCGCAAACTCGGCATCCGTCCCGGCGTCCTGCACCTGAACGAAGGGCATTCCGCCTTCGCCATTCTGGAGGCGATTGCCGAACGGATGGAGGAAACAGGCCAGCACTTCGAGCAGTGTGCTTCCGAAGTTGCAGAGAAGGTGGTGTTCACGACCCACACTCCGGTCGAGGCGGGCCATGACCGCTTTCCGGCGGACACGGTCCTGCATTACCTGCAGTCGCTCCACCGCAGGCTGGGAATCAGCGACCGCGAACTGCTCGGTCTGGGCCGCACTGATCCGTTCAACAACAGCGAAGAATTCTGCATGACCGTACTGGCGCTCAAGCTCTGTGGCCATGCGAACGCCGTCAGTTCCCTGCACGGGCAGGTGTCGCGCCGGATGTGGCGGGTCCTGTGGCCCGACCGGCGCACGAATGAAATCCCGATCAGCCACATCACCAACGGCGTTCACGTCAACACCTGGCTGGCCAACGAGATGGATCAGCTTTACCGGGACTATCTCGGGACCGACTGGCAGAATCACCAGTGCGATCCCAAGCGCTGGCGCCTGATCGACAACGTCGACGACGTGGAGCTGTGGCAGACCAAGGTCGCCCTGAAGCGGCGGATGTTCGAGTTCGTGGAACGCCGGATCAACCGGCGCCACGACCGGCTGAACACCACCGGCACCGTGCGCCGACTCAATCCCGAAGCACTGACCATCGGCTTCGCGCGGCGTTTCGCCATGTACAAGCGGGGACTGATCCTTTTTCAGGACGTGGACCGCATCAAGCGGATCTTCTGCGATCCGAAGCGGCCGGTGCAGATCATATATGCCGGGAAAGCCCACCCGCAGGACCTGCCGGCCAAGGGGATCATCAACCGGCTGGTGGAGCTGAGCCGCGACCCGGATCTGAAAGACCATATCGCGATTCTGGAAGACTACGACATGAATGTGTCGCGTCACATGCTCGAGGGCTGCGACCTGTGGCTCAATGCCCCCCGCCGTCCGCTCGAAGCCTGCGGAACCAGCGGCCAGAAAGCCGTCTTCAACGCCACCCTGAACTGCTCGACTCTGGACGGCTGGTGGGACGAGGCCTGGGATACCCAGAACGGGTTCGCTTTCGGCGAAGGGCTCACCCACACCGACCCCGACATCCAGGATCGCCGTGATGCCGCCGATCTGATGGATGTCATCGAGCACCAGGTGGTCCCGATGTTCTACGACCGGGACACGCAGAACCTGCCGGTGCGGTGGATGGCCATGATCAAGGATGCGCTGAAGACTCTCGGCTGGCGCTATAATGCCGACCGGATGGTGATCGACTACGTGCAAGGGATGTATCTGCCAGCGTCCATGACCCAAACGTCGCGGTTCAGGGACTGATCACCCTTACGGATCAGGGTTTGCCGGCCGGTGCCTGCTTCACGCGAAGGTAAAGAACCTCGTACGAAGCTGCCGCGTGTCCCCATGAAAAATCGCGCGCCATCGACCGCTGCTGTGCGGCCAGCCAGCCCCTGCTGTCATTCCGGTAAGTGTCCGTCGCCCGCTGGATGGCCGAACCCAGAGCAGCGGCCGATATGTCGCTGAACAGGAAACCGGTGCCTGCGTCCGGATTTTCATGGAAATCGATAATCGTGTCCGCCAGCCCGCCGGTTCGCGAAGCCACCGGAAGGGTGCCGTACCGCATCGCCTGCATCTGCACCAGCCCGCAAGGTTCGTAACGGGACGGGACAAGCAAAATGTCGGAGGCCGCCGTGATGAGATGGGCGAGCGCATCGTTATAGCCGATACGCAAGCCCACACGGTCCGGATACCGGCGGGCCAGATCCTCAAGTGTGGTCTCGGTGGCGGTTTCTCCGGAACCGAGCACGGCCAGCTTCGTGCCGCGCCCGATTACACCGGAAGCAGCTTCCAGAAAGAGATCGATCCCCTTCTGCCAGACAAGGCGGCTCACAATTCCGATCAGGGGTTCACCGGGGTGTGTATTAAGGGCGAACTGTGCGAGCAGTTCCGTTTTCAGCTTCTGTTTCCCTGACAGCCGGTTGCCGCTGAATGAGGCGGTCAGGTAGCGGTCGCTTTCCGGATTCCATTCCGCCACATCTATGCCGTTCAGTATCCCGGTGTAGTTACCGCCGAGCGAGCGAAAGACACCATCCAGTCCGAAGCCCAGCGCCTCGGTACAGGTCTCCTTTGCATGGGTCGGGCTGACCGTGTTGGCGGCGTCGCACGACATGAGACCGGCTTTCAGGAAATTGAACCGCCCGTAGAACTCGAGCGGTCCTCCATGGAGATAGCGGCCGGTTTCCTCGCTACCAAGGGCGATCGCTTCGAGCGACTCCAGCGGGAACGATCCCTGATAGCCCGCGTTATGGACCGTGAAGACGGTCCCGGGCCTTGGGCCGCCGAACCGGACCACGTTGCGGACGAAGAAGGGGATCAGGCCAGTCTGCCAGTCGTGGCAATGCAGGATTTCCGGCTGATCGTGTGCAGCGAGTTCCGCAACCGCCCGGCTGAAAAACGTAAACCTCCGGTCGTTGTCCGGATAGTCGGCGCCGTGCTCTCCGTACACTCCAGGGCGGTTGTAGTATTTCCCCGATTCGACGAGCGTGAGTGTCACTCCTTCCGGAGTTTTCACGGAACGCAGTTCGCCGGATTCCCGTGCGCTTCCGACCTGAACCGAAAGCGGCTGGCCGGGCGTACCGAATCCGGTGCGGTTGATGGAGGCGTAACCGGGGATGAATACCCGGATATCGTGGCCCCTGCTGGCGAGTTCACGGGCCAGCGCCGAGACGGCGTCCCCCAGCCCGCCGGTCTTGGCCCACGGCGAGCATTCGGAAGTGGCCATCCAGATCTTCATGAAATGCGGGGCGTCTCCAGCAGGTAGTCGGGGGAAGGCAGGTCCATGCTTCCGGACAAGTTCCTCAGGACTTCGGCACCCGTTTCCGGTTTGACCGGATTGACCGGAAAGCCGGTCTCCCAGTTTTCGGGCACATACATCTCCAGTTCTGGCCTGACAATAATTTCCCAGCCTCCGGCCGAATAGTCCGAGCTCCTGGAAACCCTGAAGGCGAGCCTGACCGGGGGAGACTGCAATGCGACCTCAAGTCTCCGCCACACGTCACGGACAATCCGGGCCAGACCGGCGAGATCCTCCAGCGTTCCCAGATGCGTCCCGGCATCCTTCGCCCGGATTCTCGTTTCGAATGGATATTCCTGCGCATAGTCCATACGGGCCTCGAACTGGCCGTGATCGACCACAAGGCGCCGTGGATCCGTGTCTCCGGTGACGGCCGGTTTCCATATCTGGAGCCCCGGGAGCGCCGGATAGGCGAACAGTTGCGAGTGCGGATGGTGCAGCTTGTTCAGGCCTTCCGTCCGGTGAACGGTAAACGAGGCGAAGCGGCCGTCGTTCATCAGGTCCCGGATCCGGTCCCGCCACGCCCGGATGACATCGGTCAGTAGTTCGACGGGATAAGCGGCGAACGGCAGTTCGTGATCCGACGTTTCGATGATGATCTCGTGGGCACCCAGGCCGTCGGCCGTGCGGGGGCTTACCCCCGGATGATGCACCGAGGCTTCGACGCGCAGCAGCGGCACGCGGTTCGGCACGACCCGCAGCGACCAGTTGGCGCCGTGCAGGAACGAAGGGTGGTGAAGGACATAGATGTCATTTCCGCACACGCGTTCGTTGCCGGGACAGAACGGACAGTTGCCGGGGCCTTCCTGACCGGCGGCCTGAATACGTGCGCGCGGGCGCATGGACGCGTCGGGTGCCATCAGGACCCAGTTTCCGGACTGCGTATTTTGCCTGAATTCCGACATACTAAAGGTTCAGACCGCGCTCCATCCCGCCAGGCGGTGCAGGCCCACAGGCGCCCGCATCCGGATCCAGCGGCTCTCAGTTTCGCGGTCCCCCAGCCGGAAACGGAATCGGAAGGCGAACACGCCGTCCACCGGCAGCAGGTCCGCGGGTATACTGAGACTTCCTTCCAGCACACGCTTGAAGACGGCTTCTCCCGTCAGCCGGCCGCTTCCCGGAGCGATCCGGTAACCGTCTTCTTCGTGTACGAACCTCAGACTAACGGTTTCCGGTCCGCCTGACATCTGGATATCCAACTGCCGGGGAGCGGACGGAAATCCGTCCGCGCGAAACAGAAGTTCGCCGGACCTGCCGAAGCCGGCATGGAGAGCCTCCAGAATGCCGCCTGAAGCGGCCATGGTCGAGCCGGCCTGGATGCGCTGGCCGGGAAACCGGATGGCGGAGGACCATTCGAAATAGCTGTTCTGGAGCCCGTCGATCTGGCCCTCGATACGGGCCATCGGAATCCAGATCCGCTCGTCGTATCCACCGGCCATGCGGAAGCGTTCAAGTGAGCCGGCTTCCGGCTGACGGCTCATGGCTTCCCAGGCCGTCTCGAGGTGTTTCTGGAAAAGGTCGTGAAAGTTGTAGCGGTGTTCGGTCGCAAACTGGCCGTCCATCCACCAGAACCAGTCGCTTCCTTCGGCCGCCAGCATCGAATCCATCGCCCGCCGGTTGCCTGCGGAGACCGCTCCGGCCCAGAGCTCGCGCCGGGTCAGGTTGAGCGAATCCCAGGCGGTGTTCTTCTGGGGGCCACCGATCCAGATGGAAAACCGGCCGTTCACCCAACTCCCGGCGCGGAGATGTGAAATGCGGTGAGGCCCCCATGCCGGTGCGTTCAAGCTCTCGGAAACGGTTTGCAGTGTAACTGACGGGGTCTCCCGGATGGTCCGTTCCAGCTCGGAGAGAAAATCGTAACCGGCATTCAGATAATGTTCCCAGGGGTTCTCGCCGTCCAGGATCACATAGACGGCCGGTGCGGGTGAGGCTGAAGCATCAGCGCACCTCTCCACCGCCCCCATCAGATCGCGGACGGCGGCGGACGGTTCCAGATCGGCGTATCGGAACCCGATCCGGTCCGAAATGTCCCGGTTGCGGAATACGATCTGTATCTCCCGTCCGGACGCGCCGGTCTGCCAGGGTCCGCAGATGTCGGCCGGTAATCCCCCGCTGCGTACCGACTGATGAAGATTTTCCTCGTCGGTGGCGATCCATTTCACACCTCCGGAAGCCAGCAGTTCTGCGGCGGCCTGTGAGACCGCTCCCTCGGCGGGCCACATTCCGTCAGGGACACGGCCGAACCGGTCCCTGAAGAACTCGAGCGCACGACGTACCTGTTCCTCGGCATCGGCCGTCTGCCCGTACGGCGCGGGCAGCGGCGCCTCGGGCATCGCTTCGCGGGCGGCGTCCGTGGAGAGCAGCAGCGGTAGTATGGGGTGGTAAAACGGCGTCGTGGAGAGTTCGCTCTGGTTCTGTTCCCACTGCTTGCGGTAGAGACGCACGATCGATTCGAGAATCCACTTCTGGATGCGGTCGATTGACTGGCAATCCTGCTCGGTGAAATCCCGGCCGCGGGCAGCGAGGCGGTCGATGTCGGGGAAATCCCGCCGGGCCGCGAAGCCAAACCACGCCAGATTGAACAGAACCTTGAGGTCCAGATAGTCCTGGCTTCCAAAGATGCGCCACGCCTCGTCTTCGCCCAGTGCCTGGATTGCCTCTTCACGCCGGCGGAACAGTTCCTGGTACCTCGGATAGGCGGCGATCATCCGCTCCGGATGCACCGAGAAGAAATGCCGGAACAGGAACACCCGGTCCGCAGTGCTGCACTGATCCACCGGTTTCAGCGCGACTTCGCGGAACGAGTCCGTGGAACCCGAGACATAATTTTCGATCTGCAGAATCAGGGACGGCACGAGATTTACCGTGAACCGGAGTCCGGGCAAAAGGTCCGGCAGGCGGGCAAAATCGTAATAGGACCGGGAGGAATGCAGTCGGACCCACGGCGCAAAGCATTCATGCTCGCCGGACCGGCGGTACAGCGGCTGATGCATATGCCAGAGGAAGCACAGGCGGATGTCTTTCATCCGGCTCCTTCAGGAGAGCGCCGCGCTGGCCGGCACAACGACAATGCCGTTTTCGGTAACGGTAAAGCCCCGGCTCCGGTCCAGATCCGGGTCGTATCCGATCACCATATCGGGCGGAATCTTCACGTTCTTGTCGACGATAACTTTCCGGAGCCGGCATCTGCGGCCAACCTGCACGCCTTCAAACAGGATGCTCTCCGACACCGTGCTGAATGAATTGATCCGGACCCTGGGGCTGAGAATCGACCGGTCAATATGTCCGCCCGAGACGATGACGCCGTCGCACACCAGCGAATCGGTGGCCACGCCGATACGGGAGGATTCCCGGTCGGCGAATACGTATTTGGACGGCGGGTAGTGGTCGTGCGCGGTGATAATCGGCCATTCCGAGTTGTACAGGTTGAAATCGGGGCTGACCTGGATGAGGTCCATCGACGCCTTCCAATAGGCGTCGATGGTGCCCACGTCCCGCCAGTAGCCGACTTCGTGCGGCGTGTTGCCGGGGATTATGTTGCGCGAGAAATCGTAGGCATGCAGGTGCGCGCGGTCCACCCATCTGGGCAGCAGGTTCTTCCCGATGTCGTGGGCGCTCGATGCATCGGCCGAATCTTCGGCGAGCATCTTTTCCAGGATGTCCAGGTTGAAGATGTAGTTCCCCATGGAAACCAGCGACATGTCGGAGCGGCCCGGCATGGGAGGCGGGTCGGGAGGCTTCTCGACAAACGAGACGATCCGGCCTCCGTCGGCCGTTCCTATGCAGCCGAACTGCGACGACTCGGAGCGGGGCTGCGGGATGCAGGCCACGCTCACGTCCGCGCCGCACCGGTCGTGCTCGACAATCATCTGCCTTATGTCCATGCGGTAGATATGATCGGCTCCGAACACGGCCACAAACCGGGGACGGTCGCGCCGGATATAGGACATGTTCTGCCAGAGGGCGTCGGCCGAGCCGAGATACCAGCCCCGGTTCCGCCCTTCGGTGGCCGGGATGATTTCGCAGAACTGGTTGAGCTGGGGCGAGAATGACCAGCCCCGGGCCAGGTGACGGATGAGCGAGTAACTCTGGTACTGCGTGAGCACCATGATTCTGAATATCTGGGAATTGACGAGGTTGGACAGGACGAAATCGATAAGGCGGTAATGGCCGCCGAACGGTACGGCAGGCTTCGCGCGGTTGGCCGTCAGCGGCATCAGCCGGTTTCCCGCGCCGCCGGCCAGGACGATGGCGAGAGTGTTGCCAAGGGCTGTAGTGACCATTAGTCGCCCCCTCCGGGCGTCAACTCAATATCGCCTGCAGGAGTGCACTTGCAGGTCTGCAGGCCGTCTCGCCTGGAATTCAGGCACAGTCAGACGCGATTGCGGATCAAGAAGGGATTCCCATGCCCAGAGCGCGCTTGCACGAACCCAGCAGCCGGCGGACATCGCCGTCGCTGTCGCACCAGGTTTGTAGCACTTCAGGGGGCATGAATCGATCACCGAGCATGGGGTAATCCCGGTTCACCTTGGTGTTGGGGAGCGCCGCGAGCAGATTGCGGAACTTCCGGTCGAGATCGGTTCTGGATTTCCCGTAATCACCGGACCCGGCCGCTTCGAGCCTGGTCAGAACACGGCGCAAGCGGTCTGCCACCTGAAAGGCCATGAACTCAACGCCCGGGACGGAGATTTCCGTTTCGTTGCGGGAAGCCCAGAGGCAGACAATGTCGAGTTCGGGTACGTCGATCCCCAGTTCCAGCCTGCGTGTCCGGCGCGTGCAGCCGTCCGGATCGTGCGGACGGATCGCCTGGTCGTAGGCGCAGGCGAGAACGTCGAGGAAATATTCGGCTTCGTCCAGGAGTCTGGCCAGATCACGCCGCGTTGACGGCGTCAAAGCCCTGCCCTCCGGCTCCGGCGTATCACCCGAAGGATCAACCGGCGCAGGAAACAGTTCGTCGACAATTTCGTCGATCTGATGATCTTCCACTGAATCCTCCCCTCCAGGAACTCCCCGGCGTAACTGCAACTCTTTTGAAATTATATCTCCCTCTCCGGCCCTCCAATATGACTGAGGTCAGCTACATTTCTGGCGGATTGGCGACACTGGAACGGGTGTTTTCGGCATCCGTTGCTCACTCCCTGAAACGAAAGGCTGTCCGGTTAAACACCGCCAAAACGGGCAGAAAAGTGAACATGGCCAGTTTTATCAGACGGTTTGAAGAGATTTCGATCGCCGACGTCCCGCTGGTGGGTGGAAAGAACGCCTCGCTCGGCGAGATGGTCCGGGAATTGACATCCCAAGGTGTCAAAATTCCGCCCGGCTTTGCGATCACGGCGGACGCCTATACTGCACTGATCGAGACCGGCGGGGCCGGGAAAAAGATCGAGGAAATTCTGAAAGGGCTCGACACCCGGGACGTGGCCGAACTGGCCCGGCGCGGGACCTTGATCCGGACTCTGATCCGCCAGACTGCGATTCCGGAAGCGGTCGCCGCCGAAATCAGAACCGCGTACCGGGAACTGTGCAAACGTACCGGCAGGACCGATCTCGATGTGGCCGTTCGTTCATCCGCCACGGCGGAAGACCTGCCGGATGCGTCGTTTGCCGGACAACAGGAGACGTTTCTCAACGTCTGCGGCGAGGAGGATCTGCTCACCGCCTGCCAGAACTGCTTCGCGTCACTTTATACGGACCGGGCGATCAGTTACCGCGTGAACAAGGGGTTCAAGCATTCGCTGGTGCGGCTCTCGATTGTCGTCCAGCAGATGGTGAGGTCGGATCTGGGAAGTGCGGGCGTGATCTTCACGCTCGACACGGAATCCGGTTTCCGGGACGTGGTATTTGTGACAAGCGCCTGGGGGCTCGGGGAAAATGTCGTATCCGGCAAGGTCGATCCGGATGAATATCTGGTGCTCAAGGCGACACTGAAACTGAAGAAGGACGCCATCCTGCGACGTAAGATCGGGGCCAAGCAGCTCAAACTTGTCTACGCGGGACAGGGGACCCGCCGGACCCGCGACGTGGAAGTATCGAAACTGGACCGGGAGCGGCTCTCCCTCACCGATCCGGATGTGCTGAAGCTCGCAGAATGGGCCTGCCTCATCGAGGAGCACTACACAAAAAAGCACGGCCGCGACACGCCGATGGATATCGAATGGGGGCGGGATGGGCGCACCGGCGAGCTGTTCATTCTCCAGGCGCGTCCGGAGACCGTCCAGGCGAACCGCAATCAGGCGGAGATGGTCTCCTACAATCTGGAAGAGCGAGGCGACATTTTGTCCACCGGCCGGGCCGTGGGCGCACTGATCGGGTCCGGAAAAGCCCGGGTCATCGAGTCGGTTGAAACGCTGCCGGAGTTCCAGCCCGGCGACGTCCTCGTCGCCGATATGACCGATCCCGACTGGGAACCGGTGATGAAGAAAGCCTCTGCCATCGTCACAAACCGGGGCGGGCGAACCTGCCACGCGGCGATTATCAGCCGCGAACTCGGTGTCCCCTGCGTCGTGGGGACCGGCGATGGTACGCACGTTATCAAAACCGGTACGCCGGTGACCGTTTCCTGTGCCGATGGCGAGGAGGGCCACGTTTACGCCGGTATCCTGAAGTTTTCCAGGACTTCCGTGGATCTGGGCACGGTCACACGGCCAAAAACGAAAGTGCATTGTATCGTCGCCAATCCCGATCAGGCGCTCAAGACCTCGATGCTGCCGGTGGACGGCGTGGGGCTGGCCCGGGAGGAGTTCATCATCAACACCTACGTACGCGTGCACCCCATGGCGCTCGTGCGGTTCGACGCGCTGAAAGACGAAAAGGTCAAGGCAGAAATCGCCACCCTGACCCGGGGTTACGAAAACGACAGGACCGAATTCTTCGTGGACCGCCTGGCCGAAGGGGTCGGCATGATCGCCGGCGCGTTCTACCCGCGGCCGGTTATCGTCCGGCTCTCCGACTTCAAGACCAACGAATACGCGAACCTGCTGGGAGGGCGGGAATTCGAGCCGGTCGAAGAGAACCCGATGATCGGGTTCCGCGGCGCGTCCCGGTACTACCATCCGAACTACGCCGAAGGATTCCGGCTCGAATGCCTGGCACTCAAATACGTGCGCGACGAAATGGGGCTCACGAATCTCAAGATCATGGTCCCCTTCTGCCGCACACCGGAGGAAGGCAGAAAAGTCATCGGCGAGATGGCTAAACACGGGCTCGTGCAGGGCAAAAACGGGCTTGAGGTCTACGTCATGTGCGAGATCCCCTCGAACGTCATCGCGGCCGATCTGTTCGGGAAGATCTTCGACGGGTTTTCCATCGGCTCGAACGACCTGACGCAGCTGACGCTCGGCGTGGACCGCGATTCGGCCATTGTCAGCCCGCTGTTCGACGAACGGGTGGAACCGGTCAAACGGATGCTCGCCGCCGCCATCGAGGGCGCCCACAAGGCGGGGCGCCCGATAGGAATCTGCGGGCAGGCTCCCAGCGACTACCCCGAAATCTGCCGCTTCCTCGTGGAGAGAGGGATCGACTCCATCTCGCTCAATCCGGATTCGATACTCAAGGGACTGGGCACCGTGGTTGCGGCCGAGAAGGAACTGGGTATCAAGAAATAGGGCGGCCCGGCTCCTGCAGTCCGTTCGTCTCGAACCGGTTATTCACGGCGGACAGAATAACGGAGAACCCCTACCTCGTGACCGTGACGCGGAGGTAGGTCGCGGGAATGACCGTTTCGCCGCCGCCCGGATAGGTGTTCTGGATCCCGAACAGGGTGACCAGCTCCGTGGCAAGGTCGCCGTCCCGGCCGTTTCGTTCGGCCGCCTCGAACGCGTTCATGGTCGGTCCGTAGTAACGGCGGAACAGGTCGACCAGCTCTGACGGCGGGCCGGGGAAACGGAATGTCCAGGTGTCTCTCGAGAAGGCAATCCGGCTTTCCGGAACGCCCGCCGCCCGGAACCGGTCGACGACGCACTCGTCGATTCCCCAGGTCATGGGGCTCACGAACCCTTCCGGCGGGGGCGGCGAGTAGGCCGAGCTGATCTTCAGAACCTGTGCCACCATCGTCGGATCGCCCGGGATCCAGTTCCCCATGACAATCCGGCCGCCGGGGCGGGTCACCCGGGCCATCTCCCTCGCCACATCAAACGGCTTCGGTGCGAACATCGCCCCGAAAATGCTGACCACGAGGTCGAAGGCGCCGTCGGCGATTCCATCCAGGCTGGAAGCGTCGCCCGTACGGAACCGGCAATTCAGGAGACCCTGTGCCCTGGCCCGGCGGATCCCCGCCTCGACCAGCTTCCGAGCGATATCGACACCCAGCACGTCGGCGCCGAGTTCCGCCGCCGGGAGCGCCGTGGTGCCGTCGCCGCAGCCCAGATCCAGTACCTTCAGTCCGTGCAGCCGGCCGAGGCTCGCAACCAGTTCCCGTCCGCTCTCCCGCATGGTTTCCGCAATGCGGGTGAAGTCGCCCTTTTCCCAGAGCGCCTGGTTCGTATTCGTCACTTCGATTCTGTGTTCGCGGTTGAGCCGGATCATCTCAGACCTCCTGTGCTCCAGGGGAGCGTGCTGACGGCAAAGCGTGTGCGGCCTGCAAGCAGATGAAACATGAAACTCCCAGGGCAGAAGCTGCCGAAGACGACAGCCGCCACGGCCGTGAGCAGGAAGATCTCAAGGCCGAGCGCCACTCCGTGCCAGCCCGTTGCAAGGGCGAGCGCGATGGCCGCGGAGATCGTTCCCGCCAGCCCCTGCGCGAAGCGGCGGGGACCCGGCGCCGGGTGCAGGAACAGCCCCCTCGCCAGAAACCTGTTGTACAGTGCGTCGAAAGGGTTCAACCCGGGCAGGAGTGCACACCACCAGAGCACTACACCGGCCGCAAGGAACAGGCCGGAACTTCCGGCCAGCGTCCCGGCGGCAAACACGGGGCCCAGAATCCGCGGCTGGAACTGGAGCGCCGAGTACCGAGGTCCGCAGGAAGCGGGCGGCGGCTCGTCCAACCCCTGCTGAAGGATGAAGTTGCGTTTCGCGTCCGGTGCCCCGGAGAGAGATACCGTGCGCTGTGCTTCGGTTGAGTGTGCCATGCGTCCTCCTCGGAACGGGGTTCGTTACGTAAAAAATACCGTGGCGGCGGCAGTCCCGGTAGTGGCATAATCGCCATTCTTAGGGGGTGAATCAGACATGATCGACGTGACCGTGATCCTGCTGGAGGGCGGGCTGCCTTCCACCTCGATGGTTCCGCTGGAAATCTTCGCCTGCGCGGGATCGCTGTGGGGAATGCTCATGGGGACGCCGGCGGAGCCCAGATTCCGCGTGCGCACGGCTTCGGTAAACCGGCGCAAGACCCGGAACTTCGTTCCGGTCGCGATCGAGCCCACGGCCTCGCTGGCGGAGATCGGCAAAACCGACCTCGTTATCGTGCCGACGGCGGGGATGGACCTCAGGGCAGCCCGCGAGCAGAACGCCGGTGTGGTCGAGTGGCTCTCCCGGAGGAACCGCCGGACCGCCGTCGCCGGGGTCTGCACGGGCGTGTCGCTGCTCGCGGCCGCGAAACTGCTGGACGGCCGCCCCGCGACGACTCACTGGGGCATGGTGGACCGGTGCCGGGAGCTCTATCCGCAGGTTCACTGGACAGCGGACCGGTTCGTGACCGAGTCGGACAACATTTTTTGCGGCGGGGGTGTCTACGCCTCGATCGATCTCAGCCTGCATCTGGTTGAGCACTTCTGCGGCCACCTCGTGGCGGTGCAGACGGCGAAGGCGCTGCTCCTTGAGTCGCCGCGCATCTGGCAGACTCCGTACGCCGCCCTGCCGCCGCGTTCGGCCCATGACGACGAGCCCGTGGGCCGCGCACAGAAATGGTTGTATACCCACTACCGGGAGCCCGTGAACCTGGACGCCCTCGCCGGAAAAGTCGGCATGAGTCCGCGCAACTTCGCCCGGCGGTTCAAGGCCGCGACGGGCGAAGCGCCGCTCGCCTACCTGCACCATCTCCGGATCGACCGGGCCAAGCGCCATCTGGAGACCGCGGCCCGGACGGTGAACGAGATCAGCCTGGATGTCGGCTACGAGGACGTCGCTTTTTTCCGCCAGCTGTTCCGCCGCCACACGGGGATGTCGCCCCGTGAATACCGGGAACGGTTCGGCCCCTGGCGGGTGGAGTAAGACCGGCCGCCCCGGACGGCGGTGCGGGGCTTCCTTTGGAATTTCCCCTTATGCACAAAAAATCCCGCGAGCTTCGCGGGATTTTTATTCGTCGATAGTTGGTGCGCCATGTGGGACAGGATTAAAACTCAGGGGGGACTTTAAATGAGCCATAAAAAACGGAGGGTGAAAGAAATTCTCCGGTGACAACCCGCTACCGAATCAATGTGCCTGAACGAAACCTGATGGACCGGCTTGGACGACGCCCGCAGAAAGACCGAAGCGCTCCGCCGGAACTACAACCAGAACCGCTCGCACAGTTCTTTGGGAAACTAGGCTCCCGAAGAATGGGCCAGGAAACTGAAAACCCAGAGGGCCGCAAAACCGGAAAATCCAACTTTGAGCTCGGTACAGTTTTTTGAGTGAAGTCAGTATCGAGTCTATGATCATTTTGGCTATACTGCACACGCCCTATACGGACTTCAGCTGCGGATATTTCCAATTCGTTCCCCATATGCTTACTGGTGATTTGCGACATCACGGTTCCCCGCCCTATCCAGTTTCCATTCCATTGCGGCACAATAGAGACACGGAGTGACAAACATCGTGACCAGATGAACGGCCATGCCGCCAACGCTCGGAATAGCCATGGGTTGCATCACATCGGAGCCCCGCCCGCTGGTCAGAAATACGGGCAGTAATCCAATGACAGTAGTTGCCATGGTCATCAGTGCCGGGCGCACTCGCTTAAGCCCTGCTTCAATAACGAGTTCCCGGATACGCTCTCGGGTTTGTGGAGTATTTTCACCTTGTTGACCGGAAAAAACCTGTTCCAGATAGGTCAGCATGACGACGCTATCATCATCTGCCACACCGAAAAGCACAATAAATCCGACCCAGACAGCTACACTAAGGTTTGAACCCCAGAAGTAGAGCATGATGAAGCCGCCGGCGGCCGAAACAATGATTGAGAAATAGACAAGGATCGCAAGCCACCATTTCCCGAAACCGAGATAGAGCATTATGAACATGCCGAGCAGGACAATAGGGACAAGAACCGCAAGGCGCTTCGTCGCCCGCTGCTGATTTTCGAACTGCCCACCCCACTGCCAATAGTAACCCGGCGGAACAACCAGACTTGCTTCGGAATGACGCCCTTCGGCGATCATTTTGTCGCTTTTTTCTTTTTCAGCGCGCAATACGTTTTCAGCGTCATTTACAACGCTGACTTCATCCCGATCCCTCGTGTTCATGGTGACGTAACCGACGAGGAGGCCGTTCTCGCTCTTTATCTCTTGAGGTCCGAACACACGGCGAATGCGGGCAACCTGCCCAATGGGCACATGGGCACCGGTCGCTGTCGCAACAAGCACCCGTTCCAGGTCCTCGAAATCCTCACGAAGGTCCTTCGGATAGCGTACGCGTATCGGGTAGCGTTCTCGACCTTCGACGGAGGCCGTTATATTTGTTCCTCCGATTCCTATTTCAATGACATCTTGCACATCCCGGATTTTTATCCCGTAACGCGCAATCGCCTCACGGTCGATTTCATATTCGACGTACGGTTTGCCGATGATCCTGTCCGCAACGACATCGGTGGCTCCATGAATGGTTTTCAGAATACGTTCCATTTGGAGGCCAATTCGCTCTATTTCTTTTAAGTCGGAGCCAAAAATTTTAATACCCATCATGGCTCTGAATCCGGACTGAAGCATCACCAACCGTGTCTGGATGGGCTGGAGCCAGGTTGGCAGTACGCCCGGAAGATTTGTCACCGACTGTAGTTCCGTAAGAATATCCTGCGTGGTTCGCTTTCGTTGTTCTGGCCAGATGCTTTTAAGCACCGGCTTGCACCACCCAAGCCACCATACACTGGTGTGCCAACGATCTATGTGGATAGGCCTCCATTCCTCGGGAGATTTCAGGGTAATGATGGTCTCAACCATGCTCACGGGTGCTGGGTCCAAAGCGGACTCCGTGCGGCCCAGCTTGCCAACCACGCTTTTAATCTCCGGGATAGATTCAATAGCGTTATCCTGGATCGCGACAGCCTTTTGCACTTCTGTCAGTGAAGCCGAAGGAAGCAGCGATGGCATGAATAAGATCGATCCTTCATCCAAGGGCGGCATAAATTCTTTGCCCGTATTCACAAACACCCACAGACCGCCAGCAATGAGCACTACCGGCAAGGAAAGAAAGGCCAGCTTGTGATCTAGAACCCATCTCAGGGTCGGCCGGTAACTTCTAAAGACGATCCGAGAAACAATATTCTGGTCCAGTGGTACTAGCCGCTCTCGACCAATCCGGTAGACCAGTATCGATACGATGGCCCCAATCCCGATTGTTGTAGGCCATCCAGTAAAGGATGCGGACGACGTTATTCCCAGCCATCCGATAGCATATCGAGTTGCGCCAACCGCACAGATTCCAGTGATCGCCGACCAGATGAGAGATCGTCGGCTACTCCAGCGACCGGGCTTCAGGAAATAGTAAGTGAGTACAGGTACGAGGGTAACCGCGAGTACTACTGAAGCACCAATGGCGAACGTTTTGGTGTAAGCAAGTGGCTTGAATAACTTTCCTTCCTGGTCGGTCAGAAAGAATACGGGGATAAACGAAATAAGCGTATTCGAAACTGCTGTAACGATCGCGCCGGCGACTTCCGTTGTGGCTTCGTAGACAACTTCACCATAGGACCTTTCGGGTTCTTCGGTGACTCGTCGGTATATGTTTTCGGTCATGATAATGCCGGTATCAGCAATATCACCAATGGCAATTGCGAGTCCGGCGAGCGACATGATATTTCCGTCGATCCCGAGAAAATACATTGCAAGGAAGCTGATGGCGAGAGAAAGAGGAAGTGTTGGGAGAATTGCCATTGAACTGCGCAGATGCAGCAGGAAGATGAGAACTATTGCGCCCGCAACAAGTGCTTCTTCGATCAATGCCTCAGATAATGTCGAAATCGTCTCGTTGACAATGTCGGTGCGATCATAGAACGGAACGATTTTGACTGGAGACTGTCGTCCGTCGGAGAGGGTTACTTTCAGGCCGGCTTCAATCTGAGTTATTTTTGCTTTTAGGCGTTCGATAACTGCGAGCGGATTTTCTCCATATCGCATGATTACCACTCCACCTACCGCTTCCTCGCCATGTTTATCCAATGCACCACGACGAAAGTCTGGTCCAAGCTGGACTGAAGCGACATTTTTGATAAAGATTGGAGTGCCTAACTCCTGCCGGATAACTACATTTTCTAGGTCTGTAATACTTTTTACGAAACCAACTCCCCGGATAAAGAATTCCATTCCATTTTTTTCAACTACTTTTGCGCCGACATCAACATTGCTGCGGACGATTGCCTCATAAACCTCTGGAAGCGTTACCCGGTGAGCCCGGAGCTTGTCCGGGTGAACATCGATCTGGTACTGTTTGACGTAGCCGCCTACGCTGGCCACCTCCGAAACACCTTCTACAGAATTCAATTGATATCGTACATACCAGTCCTGAATTGATCGCAATTGGCCTAGGTCTGCTTCGCTTGCTTCCAGCGTGTACCAATAAATCTGTCCCAGGGCCGTTGCGTCGGGGCCCAACGTCGGAGTGACTCCCTCCGGCATCCGGGTCTGTCCCACACTCAATCGTTCGAGAACCCGGGATCTGGCCCAGTAGTAGTCCGTCTCATCTTTGAATATGACGAACACCATCGAGAAGCCGAATCCGGACATCGACCGAATCGTTTTGACGCTAGGGGTTCCCTGGAGGCTTACAGTCAGTGGATAAGTGACCTGATCTTCGACATCCTGGGGCGACCGGCCGGGCCAGTCAGCAAATACGATGACCTGTTTTTCCCCAATGTCAGGGATGGCATCTACTGGCGTATGCTGAAATGCCAGCATCCCAGCCCCCATCAGGGCGAACGAGAGGATCAGGACGAGTGCTTTATTGCTGAAACACCAGCGGATGATGGGATTCATGGGATACCTTCAGTGTCCGCCATGCGGGCGGCCGTGGAGCGACTCGCCTGTCTGACCATCTGGATACAGGAGACTGGGTTTCCCTTCGATCTGTCGTTGACTATCGAGCAAGAATACGCCGCGAACTGCGACTTCATCCCCTTCCGACAGGCCGGAAATAACCGGATAGTAACGATCTTTCCTGCCGCTCTCCACTTCTGAAACCGCAACTGGACCGAGATTCACCTCAATAGGATCAAAATCGCCTTGTGACGTCTTTCGGTAGACGAGCTTGCGCTCTCCGGTATCGAGCACTGCCGACGCACGAACTGATAGAATTCCTGAGACTTTCTGCTCATCCGCCAGATCCCCAGATATTTTGACGAGTGCCATACCACAGATGGGACAGTGGCCTGATGTCTTACGGATAATTTCAGGATGCATAGGGCAGACGAAATGCCCGTGTAGATATGAATCCACTGGTTGGCCGGCCTCTGTCATCTGCGCTCGTATAAATGCAGCGGCATACATGTTTGGCTTCAGGCGCCCGTCCGTATTTTTCAGGTTAATCCGGGTTTTTACAGTTCGCGTCGAATCGTCGAGAGACGGAGATACGAACACAATCGATCCCTCAAATATTTCTCCTGGATACGCTTCGACTGTGACGCGGACTGGTTGTCCGACATGAATCCACGACAGGTCATATTCGTAAATCTCCGCGTTGAGCCAGATCGGATCGAGCTTTGCTACCTGATACAGGACGTCACCCTCTTTGACGTATTGCCCTTCGCGGACATTCTTCTCAGTAACCACACCTCCTTCAGGCGAAAAGATCGTGATACGGGTACGTGGCTGCCCGGATTTCTCTATTTCGGAGATCTGAGTGGGTTGAAGACCCCAAAGAAGCAGCTTTGAACGCGCGGCATCCCGGAGATCGGCCGGAAGCCCGTTGCCTTTTGCCGCCAGCAATAGCTCGCGCTGAGCGACCAGAAGCTCAGGACTATAGATATCAACAATATGCTGGCCTTTGCTCACGGAGGATCCAGTGAAATCCACATAGAGTCGATCTACCCGTCCGGAAACCCTGGCGGTAATCGAGGCGATTCGGCTCTCGTCAAATGAGAGTTTTCCAGCAGATCTTATTTCCTTGAACAGTGGTCGGGTCTGAATGGACTCAACTTCGACGGCGGAACGATTTGCATCAGTTTTTTTTATCAACACCAAATCCATCCCGCAAATAGGGCATTTTCCCGGCTTATACTGGCGAATCTGAGGGTGCATTGAGCAGGTCCAGATATCTAAACCTGTATCCATTGGCGACGCCTCTAAATTGTCTTCAGGCACAGGACCTTCATGAACTGAGTCTGAAGGGTGAAGCGCTTCGGGATACTTTTCAGGAGTTTCCGGCGCCGCGAGCTGGTATACAATGAGCCCGGTAATTACTACTAGAAAGGCAACCAGCAGTTCACGGTACTTTGCTACAAAATTCTTCATTGTGGTGCTCCATTTATAGAGCAGTCATCGGGACTTGTGGTGACAGAATGGCAGCCATTTCGGGGCCCATCGCCAAGTGCCCGTTCGAGCGCTACGACCGCCTGCCAATAGGAACGGATAGCGTCGGCGTTCTCAAGAAGAATTGCGATATAGGATCTCTCACTGTCCAAGAGCGATACCAAATTGATTCGTGTATTTGTATAGGCCTGCCTGGCTGCCTGAAGCTCTAATTCGGCTGCAGGGATAATCTCACCCTGATACAGAGCCCGAACGGCAGTCGTTTCGGATAGCCGTTCATATGCCTCCTGAACCTCGAACCGGATTCGATTCCGGATTCCATCTCGTTCGTATTCGGCGGCGGCCATGCTGGCTGCTACCTGTCCGATTGAGGCCCGGCGCCGTGCGATCTGCAAAGGAATGTTGATTCCTGCTTTAATGGCCAGATCGTCCATGCCGTCTTCGGTGAACCCCGGATTGGTGCCTCCCTTGGTCGGCGCATACATTACTCCAAGCACCAGATCGGGCCAGTAACTCTTCTCCGCTATTTCCCTTCTCATTGCGGCAGCAAGGATGCGTTCTTCTACACCTTTCAATTCGGGTCTCTGTCGGAACGCCATTTCTTGCAATGCAGCAAGCGAGATTAGTGAGTCAGAAATTTCGGGAAGCACCGGCCATCCCAACGGCTCTGTCTCATTACGTCCAAGGAGTGTTCGAATACGGGCAACAGCGACTTCACGCATTCTTAAAAAAGCAGCTTCCGACACGTTTATCCGCGCTAGTTCTACTCTAGCCTTAAGTGGATCGCTTTGTGGAACCTGGCCAGCTCGATAAAGCTCCCCTGCCACTTTCTGAATTGCCGCCATCAGCTCACGATTGGTACGGTTAATTTTTAGTGCCTGCTCGAAATAGTACCAGTCGAAGAAATTGCTCTTGGCTTCGCTAACGAGGTCAATACTGAACGATGAAGTGTTTGCGCGAACTGATTCTGCCTCGTGCTGAGCGGCAGATTCCCGCAATTGACGTAATCCCCAGACAGGAAGCTCCTGCTCTAACTCAAAACGGAATCTCTGTGGCCCGGCTCGGGTCTCATTAGGCAGAATCATGTACTGCATCATAAATCGCGGGTCGGACAGGGAGCTTTCTTGCGGTGCATCCCCCAACGCTTCCAGGTAGCGTGCCTTGGCAGCTTGCAAATCCGGATTGGCACGTCGTATTTCCGATACGAGGCTTTCTAGCGTTATTCCGTCTCCGGCCGGATCTGCAGCCCGTGCCGGACTTGTCCAGAATTGCGGGCCAACAACGAATACAGAAACCCCTATAAATTGGATCAATGAACGCCTCATTATAATGCCTCACACCACTTCATGGGCCCTTACAGTCAGGTCCCAGCACTGGATGAATTTGCAAAAGTTACTGAAACTAAAAACAAATAGTATATTTCAGTACGGACAATATTTCAGTCCGGCCGGAAGTACTTACTGGTAGATCAGCAAGTTATTACAATAGTTGCAGTGAAACTGAGTGCGGGCGGATCGGTCTGGTGTTCCGACGGATCAGAATTAGACCCAAATATCGGCCCCAACGCTGTCATTGCAGACGCGACAGGAGCAAACAGTACAATAGGGATAAGTATCATCGCCTGCCATAAACTGGATTTTAGATGGTCTTGAACAGTGAAAATGCTTGAACAGAATTCTCGATGGCATTCGCTCGACCCTGTTGAGTCAGGCTCTCCATCAGGCTGCGGACGCCCATGGCATTCGGGATGAGCGCCAACCTGCGCCATTTGAGCCGGAGCAGATGTATGGATAAACGCTTTAGCGCAATTCGTACGGCAAGCCCCGCCATAAATTGAAACAGCGTTCAGCAGAATCACGACAGTGGTAGCCACCACACGACGCATACTTTTTTAGAATATACCAAACAATATAATTTGACCATGGTAAACTATTACCGGCCGGAATTTCATCCGGACGATCACGACACGCACGCGCTGGAACAGAAATGGAAAGAGCGGCTGGCAATATGATTCCCCCGAAATCTGAAACGTCAAAAGGTCTGCCATCGGCCATCGCCGAAAATGTCAGAGGCGCGCTTGAGCAGGTCTGCTCGGGAGCCGGGCTCGATCCGGCCTCAAAATACTACAGCCCTTCCTTCGTGGATCACGTGAACGATCTGGAATACCGCGGGCTCGAAGGGGCCCCCCGGCAGTCGGTTGCGACGTACACGAAGGTGCTCTCCGGCCTGAAGGTGACCGTCGAGGAGCAGATGGTTGAAGGCAACCGGGTGACGTCCCGTTTCGTCGTCACCGGGAAAAGTTACGGCCGGCGGGTCCGGTTCAATGGCATCACGATCAGCCGGTTCGGGAACGGCCTGATCGCCGAGGACTGGTCCGTGACCGATACGTTCACCATGCTTCGGCAGCTGGGCCCGTGACGGTCGGTGCTGGCCGGGTTCTGTCAGTGGGAGGCTTGTGGAAGACAATCGGATCTCTGCGAGGATAGTCGCTCTGTTTCTCAGTAAAATTAGGAACTTGTTTTTGGTGCCAGTCACTCGCATAATCGCAATGTGGTATCCATGCTTCGCCAATTTCTGATTTTAGCTCTGACGCTTGTCGGGGCCGTTTCGTCCCAAGGTACGGCGATCTGCTGGGAACAGGACGGTTCCGTCCATGTGGAAGCGGGTTTTGACGGCCGCTGTTTCGATGTGGCGACCTCATCGCTTTCGAACGGTCATTGGCTGGACAGTCCCGCCGGCAACCGCTGCAGCAGCGAACCGGATTCCTGCATCGATGCAGCCACCTATGTCGGTCGGGTAGACACAGCGGTTCGTTCGGAACTCACCGCTGATCCGGCACTGGCGTACCTGCCGTCTGGTTTCCTGGTCCCCGCCACGCCTGAATTGATACCGGAGCGCAAGTCCCGTTTACCAGTTCCGGTCAGTTCATTCGCATCGTCCCATCTCTCCTCCGTCATTCTGCGTACGTAACTCCATACACTTCTGAATTTATGCCCTGATTCCATCGGGAAACACGGCGTTGAGGCTCGATTCCCAATTGGCGCTGCCCACTGGCGCTTCAGAGGTAGTCCGACATGATTAAATTGAAACTTCCGCTGGCGATTACTGCCGCACTGATAGCAGTGCCTGTGATTGCGGCCGAACCCGTCCCAAGCGAGGCGATCTCTGGTTTCACGATTGAACAGGCGTGGCGGCGGACCGAAGCCGCCGATCCGGAGCTGGCGGCATTTGCCTCGGAACTCCGGGTTCTGGAAGCGAGACGGGATTATGCCGGCCGGTTCGCCAACCCCGAACTCTCCGTCACGGCGGAGAATATTCTCGGGACGAGGTCCTTGAGCGGGATCAAGGGGGCGGAAACCACCGTAACCGTCAGTCAGTCGCTTCCCCTGTCGGGGCGGCTCGGTCTCGCTTCCGGTGTGGCGGATACCGATCTCGAACGGCTGAAGGCTGAAATCTCCGTCCGGAAACGGATGATCGCCGCGGACCTGATCCGGACATTCGTCGAGGTGCTGGGGCACAGGGAACATGTCGAACATTCCGGACAGGCGGTCACGCTGGTGGAAAAGTTCGCACGGGCGGCGGCCGAACGGGTGAAAGCCGGTGCTGCTCCGCCCGCCGAGGAACTCCGGGCCGAAACGGTGCTCCGGGACGCCCGCGTACAGCTGAAGCGCGGCGACCTGGAGCTGGAGGCGAGCCGGAGGCGGCTTACACTCTTCTGGACCGACGGCGCCCATGAAGCGTCCGAGCCGGATGCGGCGATCTCGAAACTGCCCGTTTCGCTTCCGGACCTGGACACGCTCACCACACGCTTCGATGCCGCCAGCATCAACCCGCTCTGGGAGACGGAAGCGGCCGCCCGTGAAAAGAGACGCGATCTCGAACGCAGCCATGCTTTGCCCGACTTCCGGATCGAGGCGGGTTACCGGCGTCTGAACGCCACCAATGAGCATGCCGCCGTCGCGGGGATATCGGTTCCCATTCCAGTCCTGAACCGCAATCAGGGGGCGGTGCGTGAAGCGGAGGAGCGGCTCGCCCGGATTCCGCAGGACCGGACGCGGGCGCGCAGGCAGCTCATGGCCGGTCTGATCAACGCCTATTCGAGACTTCAGGTCCACCATGTGGAAGCGGTGGCGCTTCGCGATGAACTGCTGCCGAAGACCCGGGAAGCGCTTGACCTGCTTCTGGACGGGTACCGGCGCGGACGTTTCGGGCTGATCGACGTGACCGACGTGGAGCGGCGGCTCTACGAACTGCTGGAACGGTACCACGACGCCCTCGTGAGCTTCCATCAGGCGGCGGCCGAAATAGAGAGCCTGACCGCCGAACCGCTTTATGCGGAATCCATCACTTTCATTCCCATCGGAGAAACACGCCCATGAAATACCGGCTTACTACGGTCCTTGCATGTGTCCTGTTCCTTGCCCCCTCCTGCAAAAACCGGGAAACGGAACAATCAGATACCCATGAGCATCACGAAGAGGAGGAGCATGAGAATTCCGTCCAAAAGGGGCCCAATGGCGGCAGACTGCTGGAGGATGGCCCCGTCGCCATCGAGGTGAAAATATTCGAAGACGGCGTCCCGCCCGAATTCCGTGTATGGGTTCATGAAAACGGCAAACCTTTGCCGCCGGAGCAGGCGAAGCTGTCGGTCACCCTTAAACGGTTCGGAGATATTGAGCAGATCGTCGAGTTTCAACCGAAAGAAGGCTTCCTTCAGGGTCGGTCTGAAATCTACGAACCCCATTCTTTCATTACGGAATGGCAGCTTTCATTTGGCGGACAAACCCGCAAATTCAGCTATGAGCAGATCGAAGGGCGCACGGAGATTGCCCCTGATATGGCGGAAAAGTCCGGCATCCGTACTGCGAAGGCCGGGCAGGGAGAGCTACGGGAAATTATCCGGCTTCGCGGACAGATTGTTCCTGACCGTGAACGGATCGCCCACATCCACCCGAGGTATTCCGGCATTATCCGAAAAGTCCTGAAGGACATCGGCGATCCGGTGGCAAAAGACGATGTAATCGCTGTCGTCGAGAGCAACGAAAGCCTTTCTAACTACGAGGTACGATCCGGAATATCGGGAACTGTTATCGACAAGGACGCCTCTCTGGGTGAATTCGTTTCCGCGGACACGCGCATGTTTACCGTGTCCGATCTGCGGGAAGTGTGGGTCGAGTTGGCGGTCCCCGGCCGGGATCTGGCCCGGCTGAAACCCGGACAGGCGCTTACGGTTCAACTGCCGGGTGCCTCTGCTTCCGCAGATGTCCGCCTGAACTATATCTCTCCCACGGTAGACGAAGACACGCAGTCGGGAATCGCACGCTCCACTGTCCCGAATCCGAAAGGTCAGTGGCGGCCGGGACTCTATGTGGATGCGACTCTGATCACAGGCATTCGCAAGGTCCCGCTCGCGGTGAAGTCCGCCGCTCTCCAGTCCTTCCGCGACTGGACGGTGGTGTTCCGGAAATCCGGCGACCAGTACGAAGTCGCTCCGGTGGAAACCGGCGCCTCCGACGGAGACTGGACCGAAATCACCGGCGGGCTCGAACCGGGCATGGAATACGTGTCCGAGGGTTCCTTTGTCCTGAAAGCCGACATCCTCAAATCCGAAGCCGAACACGATCACTGAACGGAGATAATCATGCTGGAAAAACTACTCTCCGTTTCGATCCGCAGGCGCTGGCTGGTGCTGTTTGGCACGGCAGCCTTTGCGGCCCTCGGTATCTATTATTTGATACAATTACCCATAGATGCCGTTCCTGACATCACGAACGTCCAGGTACAAATCAATACCGCAGCCCCCGGTTACACCCCGGCGGAGGCCGAACAGCAGATCACTTCCATTGTCGAGACCGCCGTGGCGGGGCTTCCGCGACTTGAGCGGACATGGTCGGTCTCCAGATACGGCCTGTCGCAGGTCACGGCCGTTTTCGAAGACGGCACGGATATCTACTTCGCGCGGCAGCTTCTGAGCGAAAGGCTTCAGACCGTCCGGCAGTCGCTTCCGGACGGGCTTGCGCCCGAAATGGGGCCGATCGCCACCGGGCTGGGCGAGATATTCATGTGGACGGTCGAAGCGGAGGAGGGCGCCCGCAAGCCGGATGGTTCGCCGTATTCGCTTGCCGATCTGCGGACGATCCAGGACTGGATAGTGAAGCCACAGCTTCGCACGGTTCCGGGCGTGAACGAGATCAATACGATCGGCGGCTACGAAAAACAGTACCACGTCACACCCGATCCGGATCGTCTGGCTGCGTACGGATTGAGTCTTCACGATGTGATTCAGGCGCTGGAACGGAATAACTCCAACGCGGGTGCCGGTTATATTGAACAGAACGGCGAGCAGCGTCTCGTCCGTGTCCCCGGACGGCTTGAGACGATGGAGTCGATCTCGGAGACCGTCATCGGAAGCCGCCGGGGTATCCCGGTGCGTGTGCGGGATATCGGCCAGATCGAGTTCGGCCGGGAACTGAGAACCGGTGCGGCGACCGAGAACGGCCGCGAAGTGGTGATCGGAACAGCTTTCATGCTGATCGGCGAAAACAGCAGGACTGTTTCGCGTGCCGTCGGAGTGAAGCTTGAGGAGATCGGTAGATCGCTTCCGCCGGGAGTAA
This sequence comes from uncultured bacterium, assembly GCA_964565925.1. Taxonomy (GTDB): domain Bacteria; phylum JAGRBM01; class JAGRBM01; order JAGRBM01; family JAHCIT01; genus CAZMGV01. Next base: position 3,881 of record CAZMGV010000016.1, on the reverse strand, counting down.
GGGCCGTTCCGGTATACGACCGGACCGCGCTTGTGGAGCGCACGATCGCTACGGTTGAGAGGAATCTGACCGAAGGCGCGCTGCTGGTCATCGCCATCCTGTTCCTGTTTCTTGGAAACTTCCGCGCGGCACTGATCGCAGCATTGGTGATCCCTCTCTCAATGCTCGCCACAGCGGCCGGAATGGTCAAAACCGGGGTCAGCGCGAATCTGATGAGTCTCGGCGCGCTCGACTTCGGAATCATCGTGGACGGAGCCGTCATCATCGTGGAGAACTGCATCCGGCGGCTTTCGGAGGAACAAGCTCACCACGGGCGGCCGCTGGCGCTCGAAGAGCGCCTGAAGATTGTCTTTGAGGCGTCAAAGGAAGTCCGTCAGGCGACGATGTTCGGCGAACTGATCATCATGATCGTCTACCTGCCAGTCCTCACGCTGACCGGAGTCGAAGGCAAGATGTTCACGCCTATGGCGATTACTGTGATTATGGCCCTTGCCGGCGCGATGGCGCTTTCAGTGACCTTTGTTCCCGCGGCCATCGCCATCTTCCTGAATGGTCCGGTCTCCGAAAAGGAAAACCGTATCGTCGGCTTCGCCAGACGTGCCTATGAACCGGTGTTTGGCTGGGCGGTCTCTCACCGGAAGACTGTAATTGCCGGGGCTTTCTCGATGCTTCTCGGAAGCGTCTGGCTGGGAACCAGTCTGGGAACCGAGTTTGTTCCATCCCTGGATGAAGGCGACGTCGCGCTTCAAGCCATGCGTATACCTGGAACGGGACTCGCCCAGGCGGTTCAGATGCAGCACCTGATCGAGAAGCGGGTCCGGGAGTTCCCCGAGGTCGAGCGGGTATTCGCCAAGATCGGTACCGCCGAGATCGCCACCGATCCGATGCCGCCCAATGTGGCGGACTGCTTTGTGATTCTGAAACCAAGGGATATCTGGCCCAATCCCCGGAAAACAAAAGCAGAACTGGTTGATGAAATCGAGGAAGCCGTGCAGGCCATTCCGGGCAACAACTACGAGTTCACCCAGCCGATCCAGATGCGGTTCAACGAGCTGATCTCGGGTGTCAGAAGCGATGTGGCGGTCAAAATCTACGGCGACGATCTGGAAATACTCAAAGAGCAGGGCGACGCGGTAGCCCGGCTGCTGAAGACCATACCCGGAGCGGCAGATGTGAAGGCCGAATCGATAACCGGCCTTCCCTTTCTGACCATCATTCCGGATCGTACCGAACTCTCCCGCTTTGGCCTGAATGTGGCAGATGTGCAGGAACTGGTTAGAACCGCCATCGGCGGGACGGAAGCAGGCCTTATTTTTGAAGGCGACCGCCGGTTCCCGCTGATCGTCAGGCTCCCCGAACCCATTCGCAGCGATATGGCCGCCATATCCCGCCTGCCGGTAGCGGTTCCTGCTGCTTCGGGCGGAGGGCACCGGCGCGCTGCCGAGAGCATTCGGAACCGGTTTATTCCGCTTTCACAGGTGGCGTCGGTGGAAACGGTCGTGGGCCCCAACCAGATCAGCCGCGAGAACGGCAAACGCCGGATTGTCGTCACCGCCAATGTGCGCGGACGCGATCTGGGCGGTTTCGTCGAAGACGCCCAGCAAGCGGTACGGGAGCAGATCACCTTGCCCGCCGGTTACTGGCTCGGGTGGGGCGGACAGTTCGAGAATCTGCTGTCGGCGTCAAAGCGGCTTGAGGTCGTCGTACCGCTGGCGCTCTGCCTGATATTCGTCCTGCTCTATCTGACCTTCGGCCAGATGAAAGACGCGCTACTGGTGTTCAGCGGCGTGCCGCTCGCTCTGACAGGCGGCGTGCTCGCCCTCTGGATGAGGGATATTCCATTTTCGATTTCAGCGGGAGTGGGATTCATCGCGCTATCTGGAGTCGCTGTGCTGAACGGGCTCGTCCTCGTCACATTCATCCGGCAGCTCGAAGCAGCCGGGAAGCCTCCGGAGCTGGCCGTCAGGGAAGGGGCCCTTTCGCGTCTGCGTCCGGTCCTGATGACGGCGCTGGTGGCATCCCTCGGCTTCGTTCCGATGGCTCTTTCAACCGGAGCCGGTGCGGAGGTGCAGAGGCCGCTCGCCACTGTCGTTATCGGGGGCATCGTTTCATCAACGCTTCTGACGCTGGTGGTGCTGCCGGTTCTGTGCCTGATGATGAGTCGCCACGAACAAGAAGGGAGAGGTTCAGCTCTTGTCTGACAAAACGACCACGCTACGAGTTTCTGGAATGGATTGCGCCGATGAGGTGGCATCTGTCGAGCGAGCGCTAAAATCGATCGACGGAATCCGCGACGTGCGGGTAAATCTTATGGGAGGGAAAGTGACCATCGCTCACGAGAAGGCGATCCCAGTCTCCCTACTAATCCGGGCCATCGCGACGGCAGGTCTAACGGCATCGCTAGACGAGCCGGAAGCTGACACCGGCAAGAGCGACCAACAACAGTCGCGTCTGGTTGCGACGATCTGCTCGGGCGGGCTGACTTTTATCGGGCTTGTGCTTCGCTGGAGCGGTGCTGTTCCGTCGGAACTTAATACCGGCGTATTCGCTTGCGCCATCGTCGCGGGTAGCTGGTTTATCTTCCCGAAGTGTTTAAGCGCGCTACGCCGCTACTCACTCGACATGAATGTCCTGATGACAGTCGCCGTGATCGGCGCTGCAGCTATTGGCGAATGGAACGAAGGCGCAACGGTCGTATTCCTGTTTGCGCTATCTGAACTCCTCGAATCTTACAGTGTATCCCGAGCGCGCCGGGCGATACAGGCGCTCTTGGATATATCTCCTGAAACCGCGTGGCTGGAAGAAGGAAATACCTTCCGAGAAGTGCCAGTTGGGCAGGTACGGATTGGAAATACCATAGCGATCAAATCAGGGGCAAGAATGCCGCTGGACGGAGAAGTCATTCGTGGAGCATCCGCCGTCAACCAAGCTCCAATCACCGGTGAATCCATGCCGGTTGAAAAGGGTCCGGGCGATCCGGTGTTTGCCGGAACGATAAACGGCGAGGGTTCGCTGGAAGTGCGCGTGACAAAAGCATATTCCGACACGACGCTTTCACGGATCATCCGACTCGTTGAAGAAGCGCAATCACAAAAATCACCTTCACAGAAATTCGTCGATAAATTCGCCCGGATATACACGCCTGCGGTTTTCTTATTCGCTCTGCTGGTATGGCTAGTTCCTCCATTGATGTTCCATGCCCCATGGCATGTGTGGACTTATCGTGCGCTGGTCATGCTTGTCGTCGCGTGTCCCTGTGCGCTCGTCATATCAACACCAGTGTCAGTGGTCTCCGGTTTGACCGCGATGGCCAGACGCGGTGTACTAATTAAAGGGGGTACGTTCCTGGAGGCCATCGGGAAGTTGCGCGTGCTGGCAGTCGATAAGACTGGCACGATTACGGAAGGCCGCCCGCGCGTGACGAAAGTGATCCTTTTCAATTCGAAATCTATAGGAGAAATGATCCGGGTGGCAGCGTCCATTGATGTCCACTCGGACCATCCGATTGCGCAGGCAATCGCCGCTTACGCACGAGAACAGAATATCGAGTTTTCGCGCTGCGATAATTACCAGTCTCGAAATGGCCGAGGTGCGGAAGGGGAAATCGATGGACATCACTATTTCGTAGGAAACCACCGCTTCGCTCACGAACTTGCGGTGTGTTCGGACGCACTGGAGAAAACACTGGCGGAGATTGAAGCCACTGCCCAGTCTGTCGTCGTAGTCGGACACAAGCCACATGAGAATTGCACGGGTGAAATACTCGCAGTTCTCGCCATCGGGGACACCATCCGTCCGAATGCCGCGGATGCCATCCGTTCTCTGTATAACGCCGGATTACAAAAGGTCGTCATGTTGAGCGGCGACAACCAGCGCACTGT